>NZ_JBYTDQ010000001.1:0-1214727 GCF_058791575.1 Paenibacillus sp. EB106-06-01-XG199
CCGAGGCGACGAAATCCTACGAATGAGTGAGTATATGTGAGATAAACCCTTAAAACCGAGGGATGGGCAGGATAGTTGTAAGGATTGCTTGAATACCGCGTGAAAGAAAAAATAAAACAGAATTGACATTGGAGTTCACTCCAATGTTATTGTGAATGTATGGAAAAACAATATTCTATAAAAGAGGTTTCACGGAAACTTGGTATTCCGAAGGATACGCTTCGGTACTATGACCGTATTGGAATCGTAACGCCGTCCCGGGAACACAATTCTTACCGTAGGTATTCGAAGGATGACCTCGTCGATTTGATGAATATTCAAATCATGCAGTATGCGGACTTTTCTCTAGAAGAAATCAAGGGGAAGTTTCAGTTCCACAGAATGCAGAGTGTAGATTCTGCTTATTACCAGGAGGTCGCTGAATTCCTTGATGCCAAAAAAGCAGAAACACGCAAGAAAATTGCACATCTTGAAAAGGTCAGTCAGTTGTTCGACGTAGCAGTTGAAACGCTAAGGGGCTTTAATCATGAAAGTGACCAGCGGCTAGCAGAGTTCGTTCGGGAGATTTACCGGGATCTTCACAAGAAGGATCCTGGAATAACTAAGGAGGATTGTGATGGACATCAAAATTAAGAATTATTATTATCTGATTGCTGGCGTTCTTGCGATACTGTTTGCCGTTACGCACGCTTGGAACGGGCAATCCGCTGTACTGCCGACGCTCTTTGTGAATGATATAGCCATGGATACACGGATAATATTTAGGTATGTCTGGCACATTATCACCGCAGAGAATCTGGTCTTTGGTATTGTATTTATTATCCTGTCATTTCAAAGCGAGCGATCGAAGATCCGGCCTGCTGCATGGACGATCGCGTCACTTCTGCTCGTTCGTCTGATGGTTATTCTCGGCGTAACGGCATTTTATGATGTTTCTGCACTTACGGATACGTTAATCGATTCTATTGCCATCCTAATCTATGTCGCTTTCATCATATTGGGCATAAGAATGAAGAAAAAAGAGTTCGGAGGTCAATCGCCACAAACCAGTAGGAAGGTTTGAAGAACTAAACTGCGTTTCACTGCCAGTGATTTGCAATACGCTAACGGGAAACGTTAGTTGAACGACAACAGCGGCAGTCAAAGACTTTATTTTTCAAGTCTTGTTCTGTCGCTTCTTTTTTTAATGGATTAGTCTAAACCTTATTTTTCAAAAGCTGACGATTCTTCAATTCAAAAACCGCGTTAAATCAACGACTCCAGTCTAATACTTTTAGTTCATCCGAATCACGCCGTCCAATTGGAGAACGAGCTGGGTTTTGTACTTTTTTACCGAACCTCCAGAGGGATGGTCCTTACGGAAAAAGGTTCACAGCTACTGCCGGAAGCGCAGAAAATACTCGCATCGATTGACGATTTCCACTATAAAGCAAGTGATTTGCTGACAAATTCAACGGAACCCATTCGGATTGGATTGAATACAGACGGGCAGGTTCTTCAAATTAAACCAATGTGGCACACGGCGGAAATTGAGTATGAAGGAGCTTTGAAAAGGAGGTAGTCCTATGACTTGTGTGGCGGAATTCGGTATCATAGATGATTTTGAGAAAGATAAGGATTATGCTGTCTGCTATGAACCCATGAAATATCATTGTGTGGCAATTGATGATGATATCCTGAATGATTGGTGGAGCGACCTGACTTTAATTAGAACCTACTTCCACTCAATGGAACTGACAGATTTAATGACATTATTAAGGAGGGCGATTGCTGAACAGAAATATGTTATACATTATGGTGTATGAAGATAATTTACTGTGAACATCCGATTCTAATTAGACTCTTCAACGGAAGGGTCTTTTTCGTAAGCTTAAAAGTAATAGAAGAAATCACCTGATCGTGTATTCATCGGCATGTTTAGTTATCCCGTTAATATGCCGGAATGGCGTGGATTTCTTTGGTTAGGAACATGACCATTGTTCGATTACAAATTGTGGAATCTATGCTACAATCACTCTGCAAAAGAATATTGCAACTATACATACATATGGAGGGAATTGTAAGATGAATATTATTGGCCTGGGGGGACTCCCTTGGGATACATTAGAGCAGGAGGTTGGACAAGGCGGGAAATTTGTCGTGTATACATATTGTATATCCATCATCTTCATGACCTTCCGGAAGAGTTCGTCAATCTATTACATAGAACCAAGAATGGGTTCAGTGGGCACAGGGCTCAAATTCACGTTAATTAGTGTATTGTTCGGATGGTGGGGCATACCGTGGGGGCCGATTTATACCATTGGTTCGCTGTTTACGAATTTAAGTGGAGGCCGTGATGTGACGGTAGAAGTAATGGATTCGATGATAGCAGATCGAAGAGAGCAGTCGGAGTTGCTTAATTTTATTGAACGAGTACAAGACAAATTGGAGAATCAAGTATGATCCTTCCGGAAGGTATTACGGGATTTGGCAAGAGTTTAGCCACAACAAAAATTACGGAGAAAGAATTTAAAGTCTTCTGTCACCAATTTTCAGAAGAATTAGGGTTGGATATAGTTAATGTTATAGAGATTTTTTACACTTCAAATTACTACATTGGAGAACTGGCTAAGGCATCTGGTAAGGTGTATATAATCATGAACAAACAATATCCTTTCGTAGCATTTGCAAGCGAATATAGAAATGGAAATATTGAATTTATTGATAATACATATTATATTAATACCTTTTCTCGATGCAGAGAGCAATTTGAAAGTAATGATCGCTGCGATATTTATCGCATATTAGGGCTTGAGGATCTTGAAATGAGAGTTAATGAAGAGATGATTCAAAACCTGAACCAAGATGAACTGAAGCAGATTAAATATTGGAAACCACAAGTACTTTAAAGAGATAGTTTTTAATAATTGGGATTAATGAATCAACCTGACAGAGACTCTTCCCGGAAAGGGTCTTTTTTACGCAAATTGCTGAAGAATGCGGGTAGGAATAAAATATGTCTCGATAAGCTGGATGAACATTACTACTTACGTTGGCTGGCAAACGTAACAGAGGCGGAGGGAGAGGGAGGCTGGAAAAACGTTAGTGTTCGACATTAAAGATTGATCGGAGGCCTCCTCTCTCCGCAGTGGCTACGTCACTCTTTTCTCATGAACTGGGGGCTAAGTAGTAACTTGAATTCACTCAATACAGCAGTCTTGGAATTCTTCCAAAACCTTGGATTTGTCTCCATGAATCTTTTCCAGGTGATCCTCACCCCAATAGCATAAATGGTCTAGCGCGGGTTTTAATCCCCAACCGTAGTGCGTTAACTCATACTCCACTTTAGGGGGGATCTCCTTATAAACCTTTCGTGTAACGATCTTATCGTTTTCCAGGCCTCTGAGCTGAGTGGTCAGCATTTTTTGAGTAATGCCGGGTATTAACCGACGAAGCTCAGACGTTCGTTTCCGTCCTGTCATCAAATGGTAGATAATTAAAGGCTTCCATTTTCCTCCCATTACTTCTAAAGCCGCTTCCACTCCAACTTGATACTTCTTTTGAACGCTATTTTTCATCTGTTCAGTCATCTCTTAATCCTCCGTTAAAAAGGCTAGGTTTGCTGAGAACAACCAATCACTTCAACCCGTTACTCAGGTCAGTTTCTGGGGAATCCACCTAAGGTACTTCCATGTTCCTATGGCACCTGTATCTTCCTATAGAACTTAAAAGTGCGTACTTCCAGATTATTTTCCTACTGTTTATAATAGCATCAGCCATTGATCATGGCTAGAAGTCAGCTGCTCAAGAAAGGTAGTGAAGATACAAGCATGAAAGTATTAATCGTTGTTTCACACCCGAGAAAAGATTCCTTGACCTTTCAGGTGGCTGGTCGTTTCGTACAAGGTCTTGCCGAGGCTGGCCACGACTACGAGATATTGGATTTGCACGGGATTGGTTTTGACCCTGTTTTAAAAGGAGCAGATGAACCCGATTGGTTAGTTGCGGAACAGTCCTTTTCCCCTGAAGTAGAAATGGAAATAAGACGGATGAAGGAGCATGATGCTTTGGCATTTATTTTTCCTCTTTGGTGGTGGCATTTGCCGGCTATGCTAAAGGGGTATATTGACCGTGTATGGAACAATGGGTTTGCGTACGGTTCGAACCACCTTCATCATCAGCATGTCTTGTGGCTAGGTTTGGCTGGCGTTTCGAAAGAACAGATGAAAAAGCGTAACTATGATGAAACGATTACTCATCTGCTGAATGTAGGAATTGCAGATTATTGCGGTGTTTCCAATTCCAAGGTTGAATTCTTATATGAGACCATGGCTTCAAATCCCGGTCATTTCGAAATGCTGCTTAACCATGCTTACCGCTTAGGTTTGAATTATGCCAAGGATCATTAAGCTGGAGGGCGGTTTAACCTCAGAGGGGAAAGAGGTAGTTAAGCCGAATAATATATCAAGCGAAAAAGTGCACAAAGAATTAACACCGCTGAGGCAGTTGAGATCGGAGAAACTGCATTAATTCACTAGGAGGTAGAGTATGGGACATCGGGCCAATCTAATGATTATTCGGGAAGGTAATTACTCTTTGTACTACAGCCATTGGTGCGCAATTACTCTTCCAAGTGATTTGTTCTGGGGACCGGAAGCGGCTGTGGCTTTTATTGAACAGCAGGAGCCTGCAGAGGGTTGGCTGGACAATGCATGGGCGGAAGGCTGTGCATGTGTGGATTTGGATCACCGGCATTTATTGTGGTACGGCGGAGAGGACGAGCATTATGAGATTCCGCTGCGCCGGCATCTATTGAAGATGATGCAGCCCTTATGGCCGGGATGGACCATTGAATGGGCTTCTTCCGGGATATTGGACATGGCAGCTTATGTGGGTTATCCGGTGGAAGAACTCATCAGTGAAGTGAGTAGGACCATTACACCATTATCGCTGGTGCCTGAATCCAGGGACGGCTGGGTCCGAACGGTGGCAAGCGTGGTTTATCTGGATGGGGAACTGCGACTATACCCAGTACAATCGGAGCTGGAGGATTATCTATTGCAGGGGCCTTCGCTGGTAGAATTGCTTAATAAATCGGAAGGCAGCACAGAATTGGACTTAAACGAATGGCCGAAAGAGACACCGGATCAAGGCTTTCACCTGGATTTGCTGGCACGAACGATAGATATCTGGTATGCCCCGGATGCGGGGAATCTGTTGCAGCAGATTCGCACAGCTTGGCCGGGATGGACCGTGACCGATCAAAGAGATCAGTATGAGTCGCAGATCCGGCTGACAGAAGGGAAGCTGTGCTTTAAGATGGAGAATCCGCAAGAGTTGACGGAGCGGTTAACCTCTCATTTGCTGGGAAGTCACTCCAGTCCTGTAGATACCATTAAAGAGATTGCCCGTTTAAAGGCAGAAGCTGGAGAAGAGATAGAGGTGAACCCGCATGCTCTGGTGGATGAGCCTCAGGATATTCCACTAGATACACGTGAGCAGCTGCTGCGGTATGCCGTTGCGAACATGGCTGGGTAATGTTGTGGATTTGAACCCAGACCTATCGCCCAGACCGTATTCCACAGGGGTACTAAGTATGAGGGGGCTTGCTTCGTGCAAGTTCCTTTTTTTGGTACTTGAAAATCAAATCGCGATATGCTAATCTGTAAATGTAAAACATGTAACCGGTTACACACAAGGGAGTGAGAGCAGTCCATGATTACAATTAAGGATGTCGCCAAAATTGCCGGCGTTTCGGTGGCCACGGTTTCACGGGTAATCAATGAATCAGGTTATGTCAACATCGATACCCGCAAAAAGGTAGAGGCGGCGATCCGGCAAAGCAATTATTCCCCCAATGAAGTGGCCCGGTCTTTATACAAACGCAAATCCAAGTTAATCGGTTTACTGCTGCCGGATATTACCAACCCTTTTTTTCCACAGCTGGCACGGGGCATCGAAGATTACATGCAAGAGAATGGGTACCGGATTATTTTTGGCAATAGTGACGAGAATGAACAGAAGGAACTGGATTATATCCGCACTTTTGTACAGAATAATGTCGTAGGTGTGATATCTTCAACGAATTTTCCCGACAGCGGGGCTTATCTGGAAATGAATATTCCGGTTGTCTTCCTGGACCGTACTTCCAATGACAGTCCTTCCGTTTACGCGGATGGCCGGAAGGGCGGACGTCTCGCCGCTCAGGAAATGGTCGCAAGAGGCAGCAGCCGGATTACCATTATCCAAGGACCGGCCCATGTCAAGCCGGCGCAGGACCGGTTTCAGGGCGCGGCCGAAGCGCTTGAAGAAATGGGGATCAGCTACAATGTGATCCGGACATCATCCTTTTCCTATACCGAAGCAGAGCAATGGGCGACCGAGCTGTTTGAGCGGTTTTTGGATACGGACGGCGTGATCGCCAGTAATGATATTGTGGCCACGGCGGTTCTTCATGAAGCCCACCGGCTGGGCAAAACCGTGCCGGAGGATGTTCAGATTATCGGCTTTGACGATATTCCGCTCAGCAGTCTGATGTCGCCATCTTTATCAACTATCCGCCAGCCTGCGCGTGACATGGGCAGCGAGGCCGCCCGATTATTGATTCAGCTCATTGAGCAGGATCAGGTGGAAGAGAAGAACATTCAGTTGCCGGTCAGCTTCATCGAGCGGGAAACTACCCGAAGCAGAATAGAAACCAGTAAGAAAGGGTGAAAGATATGGCTAAGATTTGTGTAATTGGAAGCTGTTCCATGGATTTGGTGGTAACCGCTTCCAAACGGCCTCAAGTTGGTGAAACGGTTCTAGGAGACCGCTTCACCACCGTTCCGGGAGGCAAGGGTGCGAACCAAGCGGTTGCCGCCGCACGGCTGGGTGCTGAGGTAACGATGATCGGCTGTATCGGGGACGATTTTTACGGCAAAGCGATCATGGACAATTTTAAAAGAAATGGCGTTATTACCACCAATGTGGAACCGGTTACACATACAGAGAGCGGAACAGCCCACATCGTTTTAGCTGAGGGGGACAACAGCATTATCGTGGTCAAAGGCGCCAATGATTTCGTCACGCCTGCTCTGGTCGAACGGGCACTGGACGCCATCCGCAGCGCCGATATGGTCCTAGTGCAGCAGGAAATTCCGGAGGAAACGGTATCGTATGTTAGCAGCCTCTGCCAGAGAATCAATGTGCCATTGCTGCTCAATCCAGCGCCTGCCCGTCCGCTTAGTGAAGCGGTGATCGAAAAGGCTGCCTTTCTGACGCCGAATGAACATGAATGCTCCATTTTGTTCAGCGGGGTGGATAAAGCAGAAGCTTTACGGAAGTTTCCGGGCAAGCTGTTCATAACGGAGGGCAGCAGCGGTGTGCGGTATTACGATGGAGAGCGCGAGGTGCTGGTGCCCACTTATCAAGTGGAGGCTATAGATACAACTGGAGCAGGAGATACGTTCAACGCCGCATTTGCCGTGGCTCTGGCCGAAGGCAGCTCCATCCCGGACAGCGTGAAGTTCGCGAATCGTGCAGCGTCTTTATCCGTAACAAAATTCGGCGCTCAAGGCGGCATGCCCATGAGAGCTGAAGTCGAGGAGAGTCTTTAATTATGAAGAAACATGGAATATTGAACAGTCATATTTCCAAAATACTGGCCGACCTGGGCCATACCGACATGATTGTCATTGCAGATATCGGACTGCCGGTTCCGGCGGGCGTTCTCAAGATTGACCTGGCGCTTAAACTGGGCGTCCCCGGCTTTCAAGAGGTCGTCGATGTCATTGCGGAGGATATGGTGATCGAAAAGGTGATTGTGGCCGAGGAACTGGCCGTGAATAATCAAGCAACCTCGCAATACGTGAATGATAAATTCAGGGGAACGCCGATAGAGGCGCTTACCCATGAGCAATTCAAGCAGTTGACCCAGAAGGCCAAGGTGATTGTTCGCACGGGCGAAGCGAAGCCTTACGCGAACTGCATCCTGCAAGCCGGCGTCTATTTTTGATATGGAGGAGGTTCGAGGGATATGCGCATTGCAATGAAAGACATTTATAAGTCCTTTGGCACCAACCCGGTTCTTGCGGGGGTAGATTTCGAGCTGCTGGATGGGGAGATTCATGCCCTGATGGGAGAGAATGGCGCCGGCAAATCCACACTGATGAACATTCTGATTGGTCTTCATCAGCGGGATCAGGGAACGATTCACATTGATGGGCGGGAAACCTATTTTGCCAACCCCAGAGAAGCAGAGCGAAGCGGGATCGCCTTTATCCACCAGGAGCTGAATGTATGGCCGGATATGACGGTTCTGGAAAACCTGTTTATCGGGAAGGAAAAAATCTCTTCACTTGGACTATTGAATATGAAAGAAATGAAAGCGTTAGCAAATGAACAGTTCCGCAAGCTCTCCGTGACGATTCCACTGAACCAGGAGGCTGGGGAATGTTCCGTCGGGGAGAAACAGATGATCGAGATTGCCAAGGCGCTCATGACCCATGCCAAGGTTATCGTGATGGACGAACCCACGGCTGCACTGACCGAACGGGAAATTCAGAAATTATTCGAAGTCATTGCCTCTCTCAAAAAAGAAGGTGTCTCCATCGTCTATATTTCGCACCGGATGGAGGAGATCTTTACGATATGCGACCGGATCACCGTCATGCGGGATGGGAAAACCATAGATACCCAAGCCATTCCAGACACGGATTTTGACGATGTAGTTCGGAAAATGGTCGGACGTCAATTAACGGACCGTTTCCCTCAGCGTGTCTTCCAGCCGGGAGAAGTGGTGCTTGAAGTGAAGAATGCTTGCAAAACGGGGAAATTTAAAGACGTTAACTTCTCGGTGCGGGCCGGTGAAATTATTGGATTCTCCGGATTGATGGGATCAGGCCGGACGGAAATCATGAGAGCGTTGTTCGGACTGGACACTCTAGACAGCGGTGAGGTGAAGATTCGGGGAAAGCAAGTGGCAATCCGCAATCCCCATGATGCGATGCAAGCGGGTATCGGCTTCGTTACGGAGGACCGGAAGGATGAGGGCTTGATTCTTGATTTTTCCATTCGGGACAATATGGCAGTAACGAATTTATCCAGCTTCGCCCCTAAGGGTGTAATCATAGACAAGAAGGAAAAAGATTTCGCGGACCTGCTCATTCAGCGTCTTCAGATCAAGACAGAGTCCTCATCTACACTGGCGCGTCAGCTCTCAGGAGGCAATCAGCAGAAAGTGGTCATCGCCAAATGGATTGGTATCGGCCTCAGCGTGCTGATTCTGGATGAACCCACACGCGGCGTCGACGTGGGAGCGAAGCGCGAAATCTATCAGCTCATGAACGAGTTAACCGAACGCGGCGTTGCGATCCTTATGGTCTCCTCTGAACTGCCAGAGATTCTGGGGATGAGTGACCGCATAATAGTGGTCCATGAAGGGAAGATCGGCGGAGAACTCTCCCGGCAGGAAGCTACGCAGGAAAGTATTATGACATTAGCCACAGGGGGGCAATGAGATGACAACAATTACGGATGGCAAAGAAAAGAAGAGTTTGCGGGTGGGGCAGATTACACAGAAGTTGGGTCCGCTGTTGGGGTTATTTATTCTTGTTCTCATCGTGTCTATGCTGAACCCAAGCTTTCTGGAGCCGCTTAATATTCTGAATTTGCTCCGGCAGGTTGCGATCAACGCGCTGATTGCCTTTGGCATGACCTTTGTCATTCTGACAGGCGGAATTGACTTATCGGTGGGTTCCGTTCTCGCGCTCTCCAGTGCCTTCATGGCCAACTTGCTGTTGGCGGGCTGGAATCCCATACTGGCGATTATCGGCGGCTGTGTATTGGGTGGAGTGATCGGGATGGTCAACGGCCTAATGATTACCAAGGGTAAAATGGCACCGTTCATCGCTACCTTGGCGACTATGACGATCTTCCGGGGATTAACGCTAGTCTATACGGACGGCAACCCGATTACGGGCCTTGGAGACAGCATGACGTTCCAATTGTTTGGCCGCGGGTACTTCTTAGGGATTCCCGTTCCCGCTGTGACGATGATTATCGTGTTCGCTCTGCTGTGGGTTGTACTGCACAAAACGCCGTTCGGCCGCAAGACCTATGCCATCGGCGGCAATGAGAAAGCTTCAATAATTTCCGGGATTAAGGTAGACCGCATCAAAATTATGATTTATTCACTGGTAGGTATGCTGTCGGCATTGGCCGGGGCCATTCTGACTTCCAGGTTGAATTCGGCCCAGCCAACGGCGGGAACCTCCTATGAGCTGGATGCTATCGCGGCCGTTGTACTGGGAGGCACCAGCTTGACCGGGGGCCGCGGACGTATTGTGGGTACCTTAATCGGTGCACTCATTATCGGAATTCTGAACAACGGGCTGAATCTGCTGGGCGTTTCTTCTTTCTACCAAATGGTGGTCAAAGGGATTGTCATTGCGATAGCCGTACTGATTGACCGCAAGAAAGCCGCATAAAAGGGGGATTCTATTATGAAAAAAATCACTTTAGTCCTGACGTCCATACTGCTGCTGCTAATGACCGGCTGCTCCCTGGAGCCCCCGGAATGGGCCAAGCCCAATAATGAAGGCAACGGGCAAAATTTGAAAATCGGCTTATCCCTCTCAACCCTGAACAATCCCTTCTTCGTGGCCCTCAAAGACGGCGTGACAGCGGAGGCGAATAAGCAAGGGGTGGAGATCCTGGTTATCGACGCGCAGAATGACTCTGCCAAGCAGAACAATGATGTGGAGGATCTGATACAAAAAGGGGTAGACGCGTTGTTGATCAACCCTGTGGATTCATCGGCAATCTCGACGGCGGTCCAGTCGGCGAACAGTCTGGATATCCCCGTCATTACACTGGACCGCTCGGCGGATAAAGGAGATGTCAAAGCGCTGGTCGCTTCGGACAACATCAAAGGCGGTTCCATGGCGGCTGAATATATCGTCCAGAAGCTGGGTAAGGGTGCGAAGGTCATCGAGCTGGAAGGATCACCGGGCGCATCAGCTACACGTGAACGGGGTAAGGGATTCCATGAAATCGCGGATACCCAGCTTGAGGTCATGGCAAAGCAAACCGCCGATTTCGACCGCACCAAAGGATTGACGGTCATGGAGAACCTGATCGAAGGAAATCCTGGCGTGCAGGCAGTCTTCGCACACAATGACGAGATGGCGCTAGGGGCGATTGAAGCAATCCAGAGCTCGGGTAAAAACATCCCCGTAATCGGGTTCGACGGCAACAAAGACGCGCTTGATTCCATCGAGGCGGGCAAACTGACCGGAACCATCGCCCAGCAGCCCGAATTAATCGGCCAGTTGGCCGTTCAAGCTGCAAAGGATGTGCTGGACGGGCAAACTGTAAAGCCGATGATTCCCGCACCGTTGAAGCTGGTCGTGAAAGAGTAATAGAAGACAAGGCTTGATCTGCCTCAACCCATGCAAAGCCCGCGTGATTCAGGAACTCCTGCATCACCGGGCTTTTTTAGGCCTATATTATTCCATTGAAACAATATGCATATCAATCCAGTCATTTGAATTAGAACTCAATATACTTTTTGCTGCCTCATCAAATGTCAAATCAGCATCATTCGTGTAAACAACCCATTTACTCGACTTTTCAGCATTTGGCATTGTGCCACTTAACTCAAGACTATATGTATACTCTTTTCCATTTGCATCTACATATTTAGTGGGGCTATTTTTTGCACAAGCTGACAAAAAGAGAAGTGAAATTGCGAGAATCAATGCAACTGAAATGTTTTTTTTCATATTCATTACCTCCGTAATAGCATTTATTTGGCTAATTATACCATATGACAAAGGCAACCCTGAAAATTGTACCTCAGGAGGAATGCTGAATGGAATGGACCCTAGAAGATGTGGAAGACACGAGCCGATTATACTCGGAATCCTTCTTTATTCCCCCGGAACAAGAGAGAAGGGCGTCAAGCGGGTGATGTCGTGGAATTTGAACCCAGACATATTGCCCAGACCGTACTCCGCAAAGGGGACCCGTTGTGGGTGGAGGTGGGTGAGAAGATAGCTTTTGTCTCCAAAAAATGCCTGCAGCCCGGAAACTTCGTCCGCTGGATGTACCGGACGCCTGCAACCCGGGAAGAGGACAGCGGCTGGCGGCTTTTTGCCGGAGATGAAGATAACGAATATCTGACAATCCCAACAATGCACAGCTCATGCGTGTGTACCCTATTCTGGATCTGGATTCTAGTCTGCTCGAGCCATTTCAACGCGAGGTGGGTACGGCGTTCGAACGGGGGAGTAAGGATGGGGGATGGGTGGAGGTTAAGGATTGGGGAAAGGGTTGAGGAACAGGTGAAACGGAGAGTAGCCCTATAAGGACAGTATTTATACTTCAACCTTATATTTCTCGCGGAAACGGATCTCGTCTTTGGTTAATTACGACATCCGTTTCTTTTTGGTAGCATAACTTAGTGATTATACCGCTAAAATGCATTGTGCAATGGTCAGATGAAGTACTATACAGCTGAGAACTTTTATTCTCGGCTTTTTCATCTGCAATTCATAGGAGGAAAATCATGAGCAGTGTATTGGAAAGTCTATTCTATGGAAACATCCGACCTGACGAATGTATACACCCAACAAGTCCTGAATACCGTGATTTGAACCGGAAAATTACTGCATCAATAGAAGCCTATCAAAAGAAACTCACGATGGAAGAATTCGATGCTTTGGAGGAATTAATAGATTTGCTGGGTCAAACTACATCCATTTATGCTGCTGCGGCATACACGCAAGGTTTCCGGCTGGGTGTCTTGATGATGCTTGAGGTGTTGGGTGGTGGGGATAGATCAAATTCTTCGTAAAAGAACAATTGAAACTGGCTCATGGAGGATAGGCGATGTTATAATAAACCTAATTTTTCAGGAGGTGCTCCTTATGACCCATTCCATACGTTTACGGTAATTGGAGGTGCAAGACTGGTGAACTCGCCCATTTTTTGAGACAAGGGAATGAGTTTATTTGTTATGCGCCTGTTTCAGTGTACCTATGCTAATGGAATGAGTTTATTTGAGTTTTCAATCAAAGGAGATGACCTTATGCAAAAACAATGGAAAAAAACATTCGCGCTTATTTTTAGTGGACAGATATTCTCTATACTCACGAGTTCGATGGTTCAATTCGCAGTGATCTGGCATTTGACGGAATCGACAGGTTCAGCCGCAGTTTTGATGATTGCCGGATTGGCTGCATTCTTGCCGCAAGCTGTCCTGGGTCCCTTCGTAGGGGTCTGGCTGGACCGCTGGAACCGTAAATTAACGATGATTATTGCGGATAGCGCAATTGCGCTCTTCAGTCTGATCTTAGGGTTCTATTTCATTTTGGGGGAGCCGGGACTCGGAATCGTCTATGTCATTCTGAGCTTGCGTTCGGCAGCTTCGGCCTTTCATGCCCCGGCGTTCCAGGCGGCCGTTCCGTTGATTGCACCGGAAGAGGAGCTGACAAGAGTCGCGGGTTGGCAGCAGATGGTCTTCTCTTTCTCGAATGTAATGGGTCCAGCGCTTGGGATAGCAGTATATTCGGCGACTTCGCTTGGGGCGGTATTGCTCCTGGATGTGGCCGGGGCGCTGATTGCGAATCTAATGCTGTTCCTGGTGAAGATTCATCAGCCCAAAGCGCAGATAACAGTTTCACCCTCCTTTATCCATGAATTCCGGCTGGGCTGGAGCGCACTCATTCAAGCAAAACCTATTGTGTTGATTACAGGGGCTACAGCAGTGTTCAGTATCGCGTTTATGCCGCTGGCGACTTTATTTCCTTATATGACGTTGTCTCATTTTGGCCGTGGGGGCTATAGTGCCAGCCTGGTGGAAGCGGTGTTCAGCATCGGGATGATTTTGGGAGGATTGCTTCTGTCGGTGTTCTCATCCAAGTGGAGTGATATTAGCTATATGAGCCTGGGTCTGCTGGTCATCGGCCTGACCTGTGTAATCAGCGGCTTGATTGGTCCGGATGCTTTTGTGATCTTTGCGGTTCTCTCGTTCTTCATGGGCAGTGCCGCACCCTTCTTCAATGGTCCCTTCATGGCGATGATTCAGCGTTCATTCGAGCCGGAGATGCTGGGACGCGTCATTTCACTCGTGACCAGTATTATGATGCTGTCTTCACCGATTGGACTTCTGGTGGCAGGACCCGTGGTGGATGAATACGGCGTGCAGCTATGGTTCCTCGGTTCAGGAATCGTTGTGATGCTGACTGCTCTGTTTATCTTCATTCAGTTTCGGCGGCTGGCGTCCCGGCAGCGCACAGAGACTGAATAGACGTTTAGCCGCGAACAGCGGAACGAAGTCAAGAAATTCTTACGACTACAGCGGCCGGAAGATCAAACATTCTCCGCAGGTGTATGGTAAGTACAACGATGGAACAATTGCAGAAAAATGGTGGGGAGAGGGTACCTTGTTCTTGCGCAGTCTTGAAATTCTGAGGAAACATGAAATGGACCATAGCCGTTATCCGTTTTCCATTACAGCTTTAAAGAACCTCAGCACCATCGAATTCAAATCAAACGTTGCCTTCTTTGTGGGAGAGAACGGATCGGGCAAATCAACCCTTCTGGAGGCCATGGCCTATCAATGCGGGTTTAATACGGCTGGAGGCAGCAAGAACAACCTTTACGAGGTGGATGCTTCCCACTCTGCTCTGGGAGATCATATTCGCTTATCATGGCTGCCCAAAGTTACAAACGGCTTTTTTCTTAGGGCAGAGACCTTTTATCACTTTGCCTCTCATCTGGATACTATGCCTCAGAGCTTACAGTATTATGGTGGGCGATCCTTGCACGAGCAATCCCATGGTGAGGCGTTTCTGGCACTCTTTAATCATCGTTTCGGCAAAAAGGCGATCTATTTACTCGACGAACCGGAGGCGGCTCTTTCGCCAGCACGGCAATTGGCCTTACTCCGTATTATTAAGGATCTGGAACATGAAGCCCAGTTCATCATAGCTACACATTCGCCGATTCTTCTCGGTTATCCGGATGCCCAGATATTGAATTTCGATGAAGATCCGGTTGGGGAAATTCGTTATGAAGAGACGATGCATTACATGATCACAAGACGCTTTCTCGAAAATAGAAAGAGTGTACTGCGTGAGCTGTTCAGCGATTCGGATGAAACTGACTAGGGTTGAAACTTCCTTGAAAAAGAAGTGATTATGGGCCGGTCCGAGAGGATCGGCTTTTTTGGTTTATCCATCCCGAGGCCGAGATTTAAATCATCTCACAGACCGTTAAGATCCTAGCAGGTGCGGGATTATAATAAAGCAGCACCGAGGAAATACATAGCAGGTTTATATTCAGTTTAAATAAGGAGCTTACCATCCTTATATATTCAGTTGTTTAGGAGGAATTGCAAATGAATCAATTAACGAAAAAAGCACCACACCACGGAGATTGGGCCATTGAAGCGCAGGGGCTTGTCAAAGTCTTTGGAGATAACCGGGCGGTGGACGGTGTGGATCTGAAAGTGGGGACCGGTTCGATCTACGGTGTGCTGGGTCCGAATGGAGCGGGGAAGACCACAGCCATCCGAATGCTGGCGACCTTACTAAGACCGGATGCAGGTTCGGCGCGGATCTTCGGACATGATGTTGTAAAGGAACCGCAGATTGTGCGTCAGCTGATCGGGGTGACCGGCCAGTACGCTTCAGTCGATGAGTCGCTCAGTGCGACAGAGAATTTGGTGATATTCTCCCGCTTGCTCGGACTGGGACGTGCCGAGGCGCGTCATAAGGCAGCAGAGTTGCTGGAGGAATTCGGACTCACCGAAGCGGCGAAACGCCCGCTCAAAAATTTCTCCGGCGGGATGCGCCGGAGGCTGGATTTGGCCGCGAGTCTGATTGCGCAGCCACCGCTCATTTTCCTGGATGAACCCACGACCGGTTTGGACCCGCGTACGCGCAACCAAATGTGGGACACGATCCGGCGGCTGGTGAAGTCGGGTTCAACTGTATTGCTAACCACGCAATACCTTGAAGAGGCTGATCAACTGGCCGACCGGATCGCGGTTATCGATCATGGCCGTGTGGTTGCCGAGGGCACTGTAGATGAACTGAAATCCTCTGTCGGAAGTTCGTCGCTGCATTTAAAGGTTCAGAATCCGCAAGATCTCACGAATGCCCGCCGGCTTGTGCAACAGGTGCTTCAGGTACCGTCCAGTCTTTCGATGGAAGTGGCGAAAATCACTGCACCTATGGGCAACGCCGACCGGGTCACCGATCTGTTGATCGCGCTGCGCGAAGCAGGTATCCCGCTAGCCGAATTAAGTGTGCAGAAACCAACGCTGGATGAGGTATTTCTGACGCTCACGGGCCATGGTGTACAGGAGGACGCGGTTCAGGCGTCCGGCAAATTGAACAAAGTGGAGGAACAACAGTATGAGTACAATCATTAAACCGGGTGCCGAACGCCAGCTGAAAAATCATTCGAGCTTTAGCCAATCGGTACGCAATTCACTCACAATGGCCTATCGGGGGTTGCTGAAAATCAAGCGCACACCCGAGCAGTTGTTTGATGTCACGTTTCAGCCAATCATTTTCACGCTGATGTTTACTTATATCTTTGGTGGTGCGATCTCCGGAGATGTGCATAATTATTTGCCGGTCATCATCCCCGGTATTCTCGTACAGACCGTTATTACGACTTCCATAGTTACAGGCGTTCAGCTTCGGGAGGATATGGAAAAGGGTGTGTTTGACCGGTTCAAATCACTGCCGATCTCGCGGATTGCCCCGCTCGCAGGAGCATTGCTTGCCGACACCGTCCGGTACACCATAGCGACTGTGCTTACTTTTGTCATGGGATATCTTCTGGGCTTTCGTCCCGAAGGCGGGATCGGGCATGTAGCCATCGCAGCGCTCCTCGTGATCGGATGTTCCTGGGCGATCAGCTGGATTTTTGCCTTCTTCGGCGTAATAGCGCGCACGGCTTCCAGTGTGCAGGGGATATCCATGATTGTGCTGTTCCCGCTCACCTTTCTTTCCAATGCTTTTGTGCCGGTCAATACCATGCCGGACTGGCTCCAGTGGTTCGTGAATATTAACCCGATTTCGCATCTGGTGACAGCCGTCCGGGAGCTGGTCAACTCGGGGACGATGGGCACAGATCTTGTCTTCTCCCTTGTCGGAGCGGCTGTAATCGTAGCGATCTTCGCTCCCATCACCGTGCGTGCATATATGCGTCGTACGTAACTGTTTGGATTTCTACCGCAAATCGCGGTTAAATTCAGGAAATCCAAACCTAACAGCGGCCGGAAGTCCAAATATTCTCTGTAGTCACGGCCAATCCCGAAATAGAAGAATTATAAGTTCAATCTATATAGTTGCCCGATACGGAAAAATTACGTAACTTTCGTACCGGGCACGGCTTATAAGGCATGACGATAATATTCCTGCAATTCCTCTACGCTGAACAAATGCTTCTGCAGCCCATGATAATAGTTCCCTTTCTCTGCCGTAAAACACAGCATGCAATAATCCGGATCAGTTGGACCAAGCGGATAATATTGTTCGTCGCCTTCTTTCCAGAAGTTCTGCTTCGTTTCATCATCAAGGAATACCTTCATATGCCCTGTAAGCATCAATCCGTGAAAGTCCTCGGCGTCGAGAAAATAAATGCAAGATTTGGAGTTGTTCATCCATTGGCTGGTGCGGATTGCAGACGTGTTTGTCGAGAACCAGAAGGTCTTTAGGCCTTCATGTTTGATCTTGAACATATTTTTGGCGTTTGGAAATCCGTCACTGTCAATTGAACATGCAATGGCATCACGGCTATTTTCAATTAATTTGAGGATAGCGTCTTTAGTTTGCTGCTCCATTTCGGGTTCCTCCAATTCATCAATTCAAATTATCAACAATTCTGCTCAGCATTTTCTCGAATGCAGTAACCTCCGATTCTGTGAATCCCTGATAGAACAAAGTATTCATTTGTTCAGATACGAGATCGTAAGCCTCACGGTATGCTTTGGCCTGTTCAGTAATCGTTATGAAAGTTTGCCTGCGGTTATGGTTGTCTGGAATTCGAACAATAAGCCCCCCTTCTTCCATTCTGTCAAGCATGCTGGTCAAAGAAGTATTTGCAAGCGAGGTAAGCCGGCCAATCTCGGAAATCGTAAGCCTCTCGTGTTCCCACAGCACATACAAAATCCTTCCTTGTGCCCCGTTAAACGCGTCCACACCGCTTTCTTTTAACATTTTTTCAAAAACTCTGCCTTGGAGCTGTTTGATCTGAGAGATTAAGAAACCACCTGATGTTTTCGTGTGGACCACCTTCCTCCTGTACAGGATATTCCTATATAGGAATGTTATCTGCGCTTTTTATCACACTTGATCTTCATATTTTTCCATTTGATAATATGATAGAATACGTTTCACTTGGAGGGATACATATTATGAATCTTCACATTGCCATTTGTGACGATCAGAGGACAGAGGCCTCAAGATTGGAAGAATTGCTAATGAAGCTGCTGATGAACCTGCAGGGGATAACTGGCACCATTGAGATTTTTGAGTCAGGTGAATCCTTGCTTACGGCCATGAGCTCTACTGCTTACGATATTGTTTATCTGGACATGGAGATGCCCGGGTATAACGGCATAGAAGTCGCAGAGAAGATCCGGCTAGAAGATGCCGGTGTGTTAATCATCTATGTCACCAGCCACACCAGTTATATGAGAAGAAGCTTTGAGGTTCATCCGTTCCGTTATTTGCTGAAACCCATTGATGAACATGAACTGCAGGCCGCGACAGTCAAGGCCGTCCAGCAATGCATGCAAAGAAGCAATGTGCTGTCATTCTCAATTCATCATATGGACTATAATTTAAAAGTAGATGACATTATGTATATCACGGTAGAACGGGGGAAAAAATTGGTCCTGTGTACTGAAAACGCTACTTATTCATATTACGGCAAATTGGGGGAGTTGGAGGGACGGCTCTGGCCGCATGATTTTTGTCGCGTACATACGGGATACCTTGTAAATTGGCTCTATGTCCGTTCTTTAAGTAAAGAGCTTATTCAATTGAAGAACGGAGTGGAACTTCCTGTCAGCCGCAGTAGAAGCTCTGATTCTTTACGGTCGTACCATGCCTTTATAGAAAAGAGGCTTCTTAGATAGATGTCTTTCATTCAGGAGAATAGTCCCTACTTTTTGCTCGGTGTGTTTATGCTCATCCTTATTTATGCTCCGCAGGGGTTTGCATTCTATATTTTTCTAAAAAAATTTCTAATCCTGAACAGGAGCAAGAAGTCATTCGTTGGCTGCCTTATTCTCGTTTATATGGTTAAATCACTTACCGCAGCCAGCTTGCCGCCGGTTGTTTCGGTTGTCCTTCACCTCCTAGTATATAGTCTGATTACGACCGTTTATTTTCGCGGCAGTGTGCTGCAAAAGCTGTTCTTCAGCAGTTTCTATACGGTATTTACAGTTGTTATTGAAATGCTGGTGTGGTACGGGGTTCAGCATATCCCGCTCAATCCCGAGAGAATGGATAATGCCAATTTCCTGTGGCTGTCTTTCAGTTTCATCGTTCTTATTTTGCTAAGCATCATGTTATGCCTGCTATTGTTACGGTTATTCCAAGTTGACAACACAACGTTACTGTCGAATCAGGATTGGGCTGTGCTGAATCTGGTTTCGGCCGGCTCTTTGCTCATTATTATTGTCAATATAAGGGGGAATGGGTTCAAGCCTTCCAATATCCCGCTTGAATTTGTGATCATCCTGTTAGGTATTCTTGTCATTAACATTGCTGAAATGTTTATGTACCATAAGTTAATGAAACGGATGCAGGTAGAATTCCATAATCATGTGCTGGAGCAGCAAGTGACGGAATACACAGGTAAACTGAAAGAGAATCAAGAAGCAAAGCGCTTGCGGCATGATCTGAATCATGTTCTGCTCCTCATTCATTCTCTGCTGGAAGCAGGAGCTGTACAAGAAGCCAGCGCTTATGTTGCGGAGGTTGCTTTGAAGCATAGGCCGGGAGAAAAATTTATCTCTTCTGGAAACATAGCTATTGATGCGATCTATAACGAGAAGTTCGCTATAGCTGAACTGAATAAGGTTGCAATGCAATCTCATTTTCGCATTCCTCAGGACTTGTCGCTTGCAGGCAAAGAGGTGAATATTGCGATAATCCTTGGCAATGCCCTCGACAATGCGATTGAAGGGATTCAGAGATTACCCCAGCCAGGGCCGTATTCAATTGAACTGGAAGTGATTTATAGTGACGGATTATTGGTGATTTCCCTGAAGAATCCCGCATCTCTGCTTACGGAGGACGGACATGGCTCCTTTTTATCCAGCAAGCGGAACTTAGGCAGCAAAGGGTTCGGAATCGAAAGTATTGAGTATGCCGTTCAGCAGCTTCAAGGAAGTGTCAGTTTCAGATATGAGGATCAGCAGTTCATGATGCTGGCGGTATTGCCAGTGCCCGGGTAGCTATCAGATGCCAACTACTCCATCAACCGGGCAAGTTACGGTCTCCTCCCGTTTCAGAGAAGCAGTCCATGATAAAGTGAGGCTGTTCTTTATTTAAAGGAGGTTATTCCGTTGACATTGTCATTGCTCATCAGTGCAGTCCTTCAGCTTATCTTGTTCACCTCTATTCCCTATGCATACTGGTTCTTTACAAGCAGAAAGACATCTTCGTTTGTAAAGTGGATTGGCTGGAAGAAACCTCAAGTGGTTTCCAGGAAGCAGTTCATCCTATGCTTCATCCTTACAGTGACTATATTCACCAGCTTGGGAATGCTTACTACAATCTATATGCTGGATAAGGATACTTTGGCCAGCTCGCAGTTTTACGGTACAGGTCTTAAGGGTCTGATTCCGGCGTTGATCTTTTCATGGGTGCAGACGAGTTTGTCCGAAGAGATTCTGTTCCGCGGATTCATTGGCAAACGGCTAAACTCGAAGTTCGGATTTGCAATTGGGAACAGTGCCCAGGCTCTATTGTTTGGCGCCGTACATGCTGTTATGTTATACAGTAGTGCCGGATTATTTCATTCTGTAGTTGTAATGATTCTTGCAGGCTTTGTGGGCTGGAGTATCGGACTGTTGGACGAGAAGTTATCTGCCGGCTCGATTATACCAGGTTGGGTCCTGCATGGGCTGACTAACCTGATCTCCTCCATTGTTATGATGTATCAATGGATGTAGAGAAGTTTACAGATCTCCTGTGGGTTAAAACCATAAATTGGAGGGAATTTGATGCACAAAAATGAAGCATTGCAGACATATCCATGCTCCGGGATCGAACATTTGAAGGTTCATGGCAGAACAACAGGCTGCCTGGACCCGGTAACCTTGTTCTGGACAGGAAGTGCGGTTGAATTCAACGTAAAGGCTTCGGAGCTCTGGATTGAAGTGGAGTCCGGATATGATCAGTACGAGCCTTGGATTAGTATACTCATCAACTCTGTACCTGTAAGCAGACAAATGTTAACCGCGGGAAGGTACTGGGTCTGTGTGTTCAGAGGGATGAATGAGAATGCTGTGAAGAATGTCCGGGTTGTAAAAGATGTGCAGGCTATGAGCGGAGATCCGGGCTGCTACATGCAAATCCACGCCGTGAAGACGGATGGGGGATTTGTACCTGTTGAAGCTAAGCCCTATAAATTTGAGTTTATTGGCGACAGCATTACTTCCGGGGAAGGCGTCGTCGGAGCCAAAAGTGAAGAAGACTGGATTCCGATGTGGTTCAGCGCAATACATAATTATACGGCAATGACGGCTGACGCTTTGAACGCAGAATATCGGGTTATTTCGCAAAGCGGATGGGGCGTGCTTACTAGCTGGGATAATAATCCGCATGCCAATCTTCCTGAAACCTACGAGCAGGTGTGCGGGCTGCTTGCCGGTGCGAAAAATGCAGCGTTAGGAGCTTTTTCAGCAAATGATTTTGATTCTTGGCAGCCGGATGTGGTGGTGGTTAATCTCGGAACCAATGATGACGGTGCTTTTCATTCTCCGGGATGGCACGATGAAGATAGCGGGAAGATTCATAATCAACGGCTAAATGAGGACGGGACTTATAATGAAGGGGATTTGGCGGCATTCGAGTTGGCTGTTGAGAAGTTTCTTCTGAAGCTCAGAACTAATAATAAAACTGCGCACATCATCTGGGCCTATGGAATGCTGGGCATCCCAATGATGCCGGCGATTCATCGTGGTGTAGACCGTTATGCCAAGAGAACAGGCGACAAGAAGGTTTCTGTATTTCAACTTCCGAATATGACGAATGAAACTATAGGTGCAAGAAGCCATCCGGGAGTATTGGCCCATAAGCAAGCGGCACAAGAGCTGACCGGTTACATCCAAGGAATTTTAGCGACTATAAATTGAACTTAAATACTTGAGATAAGGAAAAGGGGCAATGGAGGGGGATTTGGAACTGGAGGAGCGGTATTTAGGAGGTGCTGGATGAAGGAAAGATTTTGTAAAGCGTTGGAAAGTAATGATTTGGCTGAGATGAGAAAAATACCAAAAGGGATTTGCACAACCATCTTCCAAGAGGCGGTAATAAGAAGTATATCGAAGAATGGGCCGGGGTGAAAATACCTGATTGTCCGAAGTTTAATGACCTGAGCGAAATGAATCAATGGAATGCGCAATACATAAAACCATTATTTCAGGGAAGATTAGGGTATGAAAAACGTATCGAAGCCGCATTTATGCAGGCAAAGTTGGATGGTGTACAGCTGCTTCAAATGACTTTTGTACCGGAGATTGCATTCTTATCCTATACTCCTATTGATGAGATAAAAGAAAAGTTAGATCAATATTTCGCTCAGAATTACTTCCAATCATTGGATATGTTGAATTTGCTGTTCCTTCCTTCAAAAAGAAAAGTGGAAGAAAAAGGATTGCTGCTAAAAGCGTAATGGGATTAGAGTCACCGTAAATACGGATGACATGATTATTTTTGATCAAAGTGTTTCGGAGGAATTTTTCAATCTGTATCATGCAGGTGTGTTTTTAATCCAGCAGAACTAAATGAGATCAGAGAAAATGCTTTGTGAAAAATAATAAATTTCGGATAGGAGATTTTATGACGGAGAAAATTGATGCAGGATGGAATTTCGACAACAGTTATGTTTCTCTTCCCGAATCGCTGTATACAAGGCTCAAACCTGATTCCGTACGACTGCCGAAGCTGGTGATTTTCAATGAAACCTTGGCAGCATCTCTTGGGTTGAAGGTTCAGGCGTTGCGTAGCGATAATGGAGCTGCAGTGCTGGCAGGCAATGAAATTCCTGAAGGTGCTGATTCACTTGCCCAAGCTTATGCAGGACATCAATTCGGACACTTTAACAGGTTAGGTGACGGGAGGGCTGTGCTTCTTGGTGAACAGATTACGCCAGAAGGCGAGAGGTTTGATATTCAGCTTAAGGGCTCAGGTAGAACGCCATACTCCCGCGGAGGCGATGGACGTGCAGCGCTCGGGCCAATGCTTCGCGAATATATTATCAGTGAAGCCATGCATGCGCTTGGTATTCCTACCACCCGCAGCTTGGCGGTAGTCACTACAGGGGAGCTGATATTCCGCGAGACTGAGCAGCCGGGTGCTATATTGACTCGTGTAGCTGCCAGTCATCTGCGTGTCGGTACCTTTCAATACGTCTCCGCATGGGGCACTGACAAGGATCTTCAGGCCCTGGCAGATTACACGTTGCAAAGACATTATCCGGAAGCTGGCTCTGATTCTGATCCGAACCGTTATCTTGTGCTGCTTCGGGAAGTGATCAAACGTCAGGCTGAGCTGATTGCTAAGTGGCAACTGGTCGGGTTTATTCATGGAGTGATGAATACCGACAACATGGCACTAAGTGGAGAAACCATTGACTACGGTCCTTGTGCTTTCATGGATGTCTATGATCCTGCGACAGTATTCAGCTCGATAGATCTTCAAGGCCGGTATGCCTATGGCAATCAGCCGGGGATTGCTGCATGGAATCTCGCAAGATTTGCAGAAACGCTGCTGCCGCTGCTGCATGAAGACAAGGGCGAGGCGATCAGCCTTGCCGAGGATGCAATTGCAGATTTTCAAGAGATCTTCCTCAGCCATTGGCTCACAGGAATGAGGGCGAAGCTGGGAATCTTTAATGAAGAACCGCAGGATGAATCTCTTATCGAAGGCTTGCTTGAAATGATGCAACAGTATCGTGCCGACTATACCCATACTTTCCGGGCCTTAACTTTAAATAAGCCGGAAGAAACGGTTTTGCATGGAACACCTGAATTTACCGGGTGGTATGAACTTTGGCAGGCGAGACTGGGCAGGCAGCAGGAATCGCAAGACGCTTCGCAGCAGCTAATGCGCGCCAGCAATCCAGCGGTAATTCCACGCAACCACCGGGTAGAAGAAGCGCTCGAAGCAGCAGTGAGAGAAGAGGACTTTAGTGTGCTGGAGCGGCTCCTTGGTGTGCTTGCCAACCCATACGCCTACTCATCAGATCAGGATGACTACAATTCACTGCCAGAGGAATCCACCAGACCCTACCGGACTTTCTGCGGTACCTGACTAAAAAAGTCTAAATGTTCACTCTAAAGTGGATACACTATTTTTTCTCGGGAGCTAGATATTATGAAAAACAATGCCAGTGAAAAAAACAATATGGGGATAACGTCTAACTAATCATGTCCGTTAACGTTCCCCGCCATCTGAAAGGGGAAAATCAATTTGAATCAGGTATTATTAATTATCGACGCGCAGCAAGAGTTAATTGATGGAAATGAGCAGGAAAGTGCGGTATTTAACAAAGAACAGCTTATCCGGAATATTAATAAAGTGATTGAACGAGCCCAAGAAGCAGGTGTCGAAGTTGTGTTTATAAGGGACCTCGATGTAGCGGAGGGAAAAGGTGCAGGCTTTCAAGTGCACCATGAAATCAATAAGTCTGCAGATGCCAAAGTCTTCGATAAGCTGGCAACCAATTCTTTTCACGGGACAGGACTTCTTGCATACCTGAAAGATCAGCAGATTGGGCATGTGGTCATTATGGGTTGTAAAACTCAGCACTGCATCGATACTGCAGTCCGGACTGCTACGGTCAGTAATATGGATGTCACCTTGGTTGGGGATGGACATTCTACAACGGACACTGATGTTTTAAGTGCAGAACAGATCATCAGGCATCACAATAAAACGTTACATGGGCACTACAATGTCGAGCACTTTTCTATGGTCAGAGATTCTGAGGAAGATTTGTTTCGTCCCACACATGACTCTTATAGATCATAATTCGCAGGCGGCACTTAAATGTGCCGCTTTTTGCTGACTTTTAGTTAACGAAAAACTATTAGGTAGAATATGATCCTGAAGCTGTCACTGAATCTGTGAATGTAAAAAAGAATTAATAGAAAAAATTCCATTGATTACTATGGAATATAATGTTATATTGTGTCAGGGATATCTATTGATGTCATACATATCCTCTATACTATCAATCATGTCATTTTGTTTTGAATAGCTGGCCGGCTTTCAAATATAAATTGAAAAATTTATAGAAAAGAGGAAATATTATGATTTTGAAGAAAGGCATATGTTTAGTAGTTTTAAGTTCAATGCTTCTTGTTCCAACGATAGCAAGCGCAGAAACTGAAGGAAGCAATATTGAAATTCAAAGCGAAGGAATTAAACCGGCTCAAGAAAAGCTAGATTCTTTTATATCAAAAGCACGTAATTTATCTGAAGAATATTCACCATCGAACAAACAACAAACCAATAATTTAAATTCAATTCCTGAAACATTTAACTATACATTTGTAGAGGGAGATACAGGATATTTTTATGAGAGGTCTTCGGTAAGTGCTGATGAATACGTATTAACTTACCCTCTAGAATATTTAGCACAAAACGAAATAACATCTGATCAGAGTGAAGTAACTGCTGCTGCCTCCGACACAATTCCAAGTGGGATCGGGGGACGAGCAACAGTTCAAAGAAATGGAAGCATCAACACCTTTGTTATTCGTACTCCTGCTACTACAACAGGACCTACAGCCCGAACCTATATTTATGGCGGTTTTTCTGGTGTAGGAAAGGACAAGTCAGGAACAACTAACAGAACAATTGAGTCAGATATGGGACTTGTATTTTCAAGTGCATATGGTGTTAATAAGTGGCAACCAACTATTAATTACTATTGGGGAAGTAAAGGAGATGGAAATACAGTTCCAGGAAATCGAATAAGTCCATATAATGAAATTTGGTATAAAAATGGATACGTTCCAGGTAAAGATGTAGATGTAACTATTTATCGAAATCTTGGTAATAATACTAGATTATCCACAAGAGGTTATGCTCTTTATGCTGACCATGAGGGGAACGGAACAAACACATATCTTACAGCCGTAACAGAAATAGCAAACACTTATGTTAGTAGCACCAGTAGTTGGAAATATTTGGCCACTATTGCGGATACAGTAGTTAATGAAGTGCCTCAAGGGGACGCTGCTGGACAAGTTACAGGTATATTGAGTAATATTCTCATAGACGGTAGCGCATATACTCCTGTGTCCAACGGTACCGATTTTGCTAATGTAACCGTTTCGAGCAACAATGTAACAATAAAGGTTTCAAAATAATTATTACTGTTCAGTGTAAATAAATTTAAAGACACCTTATTTTTATGATGCCGTGGAAATATTCTCTGGTGTTATCACATAAGGTGTCTTTACTACTTTATCTCGAAAGGTTGATATATGTGCTCATCAAACGAAAGTTAATAATGCTTTGTCTTCTGATAACAACTTGTTCATCGATCCCTGTAGCAAATGCAGCATCCACTTCATCTGCACCGGTTAAATCACCATTATTGTTGAAAATTAACCAGTTCTATGTGGCATACACCGCTCCCCACGCACCATATGTTGATAACAAAAATCGCCTAATGGTTCCATTGCGCAGCATATCTGATTTATTGGCTGCTGACGTGAATTATGATGCTAAGACAAAAAACGCTATGATCACAAGAAAGAACTATCTAAAGGAAGAAGAGAAGAACTATACTATAAAAATGACAATTGGGTCAAAAGAGATTGAAATAAATAATGTGAAATCCGAGATGGATACGGTACCAGCTTTAATCAAAGAAAGTATGTTCATTCCATTGAGCGTAGTCACTAAAGCACTCCATATTAAGACTACCTGGGATCACAATAAAGGACTTGTAAGTTTAAATCTCGATCCGGCCTACTTGCCTTCGGGAGTAGTAAGTGATGAGGGACATCTCGGGAAATCCGATACGAAGGTTAGGCCTATAAACTCCACTATTCAAACGACAATCAACAAAGCCGGAATACCCGTCATTAATGTAAATGTGACGGCCCTCAACGAGGGGGAATCGTCATTAAGTATTGGAAACTATTTGCGCTTTTATGTTCAAGATTCGAATTTCGGTTCTTTTGATGTATACAATAAAAATCAAATCAAACCTGGCGACACATTCTCCGTTCAAACAACAAATACAATTCTTGCAGATTCACTAAGATATATTCTAGTTGATGCTTTTGCAGATTAATTTGTAGGATTTATGATGCTGCAAATACTGATAAGATGAATGGGAATAAGCCCTTGCCGTTAATGGCAAGGGCTTAAATACTAAAGCTGTATCCATTCGCCAAATAACTGCTGCGCCTTGTCCCAATCGACCCCAAGGCCTCCGTACCATCCTGCCCACGGCATTTCCATGTCAGATCGGCCTCTCGTATTGTTCAACTGCAGTTCTCCGTTTACAATGTCTTCCCTATTGCTCCAACGATCAGCTTGAAGCTCCAGCACTTGATTGGGCAGGATGCCGACCGTTGCCAGTGATTGCAGGATACCCCGGCGCACACCCGCCGTTCCTTTAACCAGCTTCATGGAGGTTAGGCGTTTCTCATATTTACCTGGAGTCTCATCCTCCGGCGCCTCAGCGAGATTGCGGAGCAGCCGGTTAAAAACGGCAATATCCTCACTACTCGGGATTATAGGCTCATTCTTTATGATTTGCGCAAACTCGGTTATGTCCACATAGGCGCCTATTGGACTATTTCCATATGTATTCCCTAAGTGAATGGCATATCTAATATAGGATGCGTTTGTCCAGCCTTCATCGTTGTGGCTGAACCCGCACACTTTACAAAAGCGGAAACGTTCTGCTTCTTCATAACGATGCGGGCGGGTGTGAAGCATTTGGTGATAACTGGTCAAAGGGGAGATTCCACGTGGAAAGCTGCCTCCTACACCTGTGACAAAAGCGGCGGCAATTACCTTCCACGAAAGGTTTGCATTCGCCTGCATCGTGGTCAGGCTGTGAATCACAGAATCATGTGTGATGTGCCCGATATCATTAGCCTGCCAATGATGCTGTTCCAGCAGTTCCCGTTCGGCAGGAGATAGGGTATCCACCAAGTAGAGGCTTACTTCCCTCTCTCTGTCGTAATTGTAATTAGGATACTTGTACAACTTATTCAGTACTTTAAGCACTTTATGGTTCAAATGAGCTCACCTCCTTACCAGTTTTCTTATAGTTATACCAAATAGAACTGGTTCATTTCAAATAAAAAGGAAGAGGGGAGGGTCATAGAACTTTTTTCTAAAGCAACGAACCACGTAATTGCACTAGGCATATGATGTATTAGTTTATTAGGAAGGGAGTGTTAATTATGAGTTTTCAAACTGCAGGATATCAGCAAAAAGTTTTGTATCAAGCAGACAGCCAATCTGTTCAAAACTTAAAAAACATTAGGAGCCACCTACAGCATATATGCAAACAACATGGTAATCAGATTGTCAGAATTGAAACCCTGGACGGTCAAGTTTACGTCGGGAGAATTGTGCATTGTGACAGAGGCTTACTGTATTTCGCAGTTCCAAAGCAAGGAGGGCAGCGTGCTTTTTTCGGAAGTCCTTCTTACAGTAGTGATGAGATGATTCTAACTCTTGTCCTGTACGAGCTGCTTGTCATTACTTTATTATACACATAACATAAATGGGAAAAGAGCCTCCATAGCGTAGGCTCTTGTTTTTTTAAATATTATTTTAGAACGTTCTCAGAACAATTACCAACAGAATGTAAAGCACCAAGATGACAGTAGTAGAAGTATACCCTCCGAATCCTGCACAACCACTCATTATTGTTCCTCCTTTGCTTTAACTTATACACCCATAATATGTATCTGTCCCTATCTCTGTAACGACTAATGCCTAATGTGTTTTTTTTCTTAATGATTTTCATCGCTCTTTATTAAACCTATATCCATCAATTTTTACAAAAATCATGTTATTTTTGCGATTTCAAGCCTTATACTTCCTTTATGAGTCACCTCACCCTGTCCAAAACTCACATATCCTATACATAAAAGCATTCGGTTCATTCAGGAGGTCCAGTTTATGAGTACATATTCGAAGGAAGAAAAAAGCTGGATGTGGTACGATTGGGGTCATTCCGCCTACTCCATCATCATTTCGACGGCAGTCTTCCCGCTCTTCTACAAAGCAGCAGCTCAGGGTGCTGGCATCAGTGCCGCGGATTCTACGGCTTATCTGGGATATGCTGTTGCAGTTTCGACGTTTATCCTTGCCCTGCTAGGCCCGATCTTGGGCACAATTGCCGATTACCAAGGGTTCAAAAAAACGTTTTTCGCCTGCTTCAGCTTGCTCGGTATAGTCGCTACCGCGCTGCTCACGTTTATTCCGAACGACAGTTGGGAGCTGCTGCTCATCTGCTATATGTTCATCGCGATCGGGTCGGCAGGCTCCAATGTGTTCTACGACGCGTTCCTAGTAGACGTCACCGACAACGAACGGATGAATAAGGTGTCTGCCCGCGGATTTGCGATCGGGTATATAGGCAGTACGATTCCTTTTATCATCAGCATTGCGATCATTCTTCTTGCTGAGCAAGAAATTCTGCCGATCTCCGTCACGGTGTCGAGCCAAATCGCTTTCTTCATTACGGCCCTCTGGTGGGGCATCTTCACCTTACCCATGCTCCGCAACGTACACCAGAAGCATTACTTGAACCGCGAGCCGCGAATCATCACGAACAGCTTCAAGCGCCTCTACGAGACCTTAAAGCAAATCAAGCAGCATCGTGCGATTTTCCTTTTTTTGCTCGCTTATTTTTTCTATATCGACGGCGTTGGAACGATCATTACGATGTCTACCGCTTATGGGACTGATCTGGGCATCGAATCGACTGATTTGCTCATTATATTGTTCGTCACGCAAGTCGTCGCTGCTCCATTTGCGATGTTGTACGGGCGTCTGGCGGATCGGTTCTCGGGCAAAACCATGCTATATGTCGGTATCTGTGTCTATATCATCGTATGTATCTACGCGTATTTCATGAAGTCGGTGTTCGACTTCTGGGTGCTTGCGATGCTAGTTGCCACGTCGCAAGGCGGCATTCAGGCGTTGAGCCGGGCTTACTTCGCACGGATGGTGCCGAAGGAGAACGCTAACCGGTTTTTCGGGTTTTATAATATTTTCGACAAGTTCGCATCGATTCTGGGACCTCTTCTAATCGGAGTCACCGCACAGTTCACCGGCCACACGAACATGGGAGTCTTCAGCCTTATCGTCCTGTTCATCGCAGGTATTGTCATTCTCATGCTAGTGCCGGAGCCGGGAAGGGGATAGGATGCCGGTTTGTCAGGCGGACGTCATGGCCGCAAGACGAGCAGATTAAACTAGTCAGCGTGATAGCGCGTATATTAAGAAGCTGAGCATGAAGGGTTAGGAGAGGACGATACTCCAATAAAACAGCGGCAGTCCGGGACATGATTTCGTCGTCCATGGCTGCCGCTGTTTCCTATAATTGGGTCAGACTGAGCTATGTACTCTTTAAGTATAAGAGTTTTTGCCCTCGTAATGGTCTTCCAAATAATAGTATAATGAGAACTTATAGGGCTATTATTGCTCTGCTAAAGTAGATTACATATCCATATTTGAAACATAAGGAGATGAGTTCATGACAGCAATTATCCCTACGGAACAAATCCGCATTATTGAATACGATCCTTCTTACGCTGGAGCGGTCGCGGAGATGTGGAACCGCAGTAACGAAAGCTGGGGCGGCGGCACCAACCACAGAACAGAAGACAGTGTGCGCAGGGAAATGGAGGTTTCGGCCAATCTTCATGTGTTTCTCGCTGTCGATGGCAAAGAGGTGGTCGGATTCTGCAGTTTTGCACATTACCGTCAAGACGAGGGAGCATTGTACGTACCGTTATTAAATGTGCGACCTGATTATCACGGTTACAAGGTAGGCCGTAATCTGATTTTGAACGCCGTCCGCAAGACCGTCGAAGCGGGGTGGCCGCGTCTCGATCTGTTTACCTGGGCAGGCAACACCAAGGCTGTGCCGATGTATAAGAAATGCGGATTCTTCTGGGAAAAGAATGAAGATTACGTCCATCTGATGAACTTCATTCCAACCGTTCTTCAGACTGAAGCGCTTGCTCCCTATTTCGAGGAGCTGGATTGGTACGCAGACAGCACCCGCGAACTTCCCATTCAGCCGGATGGCCGGCGGGAGCGTGGGTTTGATTTCTTTGATTATACTTGGCAAAAGGGAGAACTCTCCTTGCGGGCAGAATTCGAGAAGTCCGGTCGCGGGCTGACCGCTCTTGATACACCTGACTATGAGATCTCAACTGAAATAGACGATCATGATCTTGTGTTTGGCTCCGCTTACAAGATTCGTTATGTGATCAAGAATCGTTCTGCATCTGAACTCGCGATTGAGATCAAGGGCCAGAATGATAAGAACATCCGGTTTGACCTGTCTGCTGTACATACACTTGCTGCGGGAGAAACGGTTAGTGTAGAGGGTGAATTCGAGCTTGGTCCGGTTCGGGAGGAGCAGAATGATAAGAAGACCCATCCGGTTGTGACGAGCCAATGGATCATCGGTGGCAAGCGGGCTGAGTTCCGCCTTGGCGTAGCTCCGAAATTTCCGGTCAAGATGAAGATTGCTTTGCCAACCCGGGAGTTGTATCCGGGCCTGCCGGCTGAGCTGTATCTGAACGTGGAGAATAACTTCGCCTCAGAAGCGGAGTTCGCTTTTGAATTGCCGGAGAAGGATTTCCTGCAGTGGGGTGAACGTGCAATACGCTTCACGGTTCCGGCTAAGAGCAAAGCCTCTATCCCGGTAGCCTTCACCCTGTTGTCCTACGGGCTTTACTCACAAGATATTGAAGTGACGGCCGTTCCAATTGGGCAAAAGGCGGTCACCTTCACAAGCAAACTATCCGTTCTAATGAAGGGAACGCAGGGCCGCTTCGGCGGGCAGGAGGGTGAACAGTGGGTCGCCGTGAACGGTGCCTTCTCGCTCCATATGAACAAGTCCGACAATGGAATGTGGATTGAATATCCCGGCTCCAGCCATAACTTCTGGTGGACCTTTCCGAAGCTAGGCAAGCCGTTCGCAGAAGAATTTTCTAAGAAGCAGGCTGTCAGCGTGAAGATCTACCCGGAAGGGGAGAGCCAGGTTCTCGAAGCGCTCTACGAGTCGGATGAATTCCCGGGTATGGAGATAACAACGGTGGCTAAGCTATTCGCTAATGGAATCGCTGAGTTTCATCATGAGATCTGCAACACCAGCAGCAAAGCATTAGATGATAACATGTATGTACTGACGAATTTCGGCTTTTTTGGCAAGCGGCTGATCCTGCCGTATCAGGGACATTACGTGGACATGGGCGATGCGTACGCCGGTGATCCGGGTCTTTGGGACAGCGACCAGGTCACGGAGAACTGGATGTTCTGCAAGGAAGAGAACGTCACCTGCGGAATTTGCTGGGACCCTTCGCTGAAGCTGCTTCGCCCGGAATACACGCTTGGGCTTGAGCATAACCTTGGGCAGATTTCCGCTGGAGAGATCGTGCGGACAAAGGCAACTGTGTTTGCACTAAACACCTTTCCCAAGTGGCCGGAATTCCGCGCCTTCGCCAGAAAGCAGAAGAATTCGGTTATCCCGGTGCTGGACGATCATCTGGAACTCACACTCGGCGGCGGAAATCCGTTTGCGGCAGGTGCGCTTCAGGCAGAACTACTCGAACGAAAGATGACCCCGCTTGCAGGAAGCCTTGAGCTGTTTATGCAAACCGATGGCAGAGCGGAGCAGAGAGCGGCTGGTATCGAGTTGCAAAGGGAGCAGGATATACGCTCTGCGGGCTTTGAACTCCCTCCTGAGGAAATGGGATCGCCGGGACACAGCGAATCTGGTCACAAGGTCCGGGTGGTCTATCGCGGAGAGGATCGCATTCAGGAGCGGTCGGGTCTCTGGTTCCCTCAGACGGAAACAACAGTTGTTTGCGAGATCGAAGAAGGTCCGGCGGGTCCCATTTATACGGTGAGTAACGGAGTACTCTCGATAGCGGCTGCCCCTCAGTTCGGAAGCGTGGTGCATTCCTTGAAGCACCAAGGGGAAGAATGGCTGGACAGCTCCTACCCGGAAGCCATTCCGCGTTCCTGGTGGAATCCTTGGTACGGTGGTCTCGGCGTAGGAATTTCCGGAATGGGTGGATTCAGCCGGCAGCAGGAGCCGAGAACCGCAGCGTGGGTGAAGCGGAAGGATGTTTATGGAAATGTCTGGAAAGGCCTGCGATTAACCACTTCTATCGAAAAGCAGGAAGCAAACCGGGGGATCATAATCAACCAGCATTACCTTATGCTGCCCGGCGTTCCGGTGCTCTGTATGCTGCATTCGGTAACCAACGGAAGTGGAGTGGTTCTGCCACAGTATTCGCTATCTGAGGAGAGTTACTTCAAGCCTTCACCTGTTTTTGCCGAAGGATGGATGGAATTCCCCGGGGAAGGCAAATTCCTTCTGGGGAAAGTGGAAGCTCAGCTGGATTCCAAGGGGATCTTGCGGGTCGGTGCGGTTTCACGTAAGGATATGCTGCATGTTGTGAATCATTACCCCAACCAGAGGGCTTCATTGTATGTGAACAATAAGGTGTTCACTCATGATGTGGATCATCATCTTCCACTTCTAAACGGAGAAACCGCTTGGACACAGCCAACCTTCTTGATCATGGGGGAGATCCCTCTGAATCCAGAGGATGTACGGGGCCTTCTGAAGCTGGCCTTTACCAGTCCTACTGACGAAAAGGAGAGCATAAATGCCGATCATTGACATACACATTCATCTGTCTGACATCGACAGCTTTCATCAAACAGCGGCGGATTTGTCCAAGGTCGATTACACAGCCGCTGGCCTCAAGGCGGAATTTGACAAGAACGGTGTAGTTCTCGGCATTGGTATGGGGGTCACGGAACAGACGAAGGGTGCTTTTCCTGACTCTGCTTCACCCAATCCGATGGGCCTTGATTTGGAAGCCAGTGTTCCGCCGTTCTTAATGGAATGCGTTGGCATCAACCCGAACATGCTCGCAGGGGACCAGGTCCAAGAGGAGCTTGACCGAATTGAAGCACGGCTGCAAGTTCCCGAGGTAGCGGGAATTAAGCTGTATGCCGGGTACTACCATCACTACGTTTATGACAAAATCTATACACCGGTCTATGAGCTGGCTGCCAAATACGGCGTGCCTGTGGTCATTCATACCGGCGATACGTATTCGATGAATGGATTGCTTAAGTATTCGCATCCTCTTACCGTAGATGAACTAGCCTACCAGCAGCGCGGCGTGAACTTTATGATCTGCCATCTGGGTGATCCCTGGGTGATGGACGCTGCCGAAGTGGTGGCCAAGAATCCGAACGTCTATGCCGATTTGTCCGGCCTTGTCGTCGGCGACCGGCCCCATTTTGAACGGTTTATGAACGAACCCTTGTTCATGGACCATTTCCGCCGGGCACTGGTGTACTCCGACCATTATGAGAAAATGTTGTTCGGCACCGATTGGCCGCTTGCCCCAATTGACCTGTATGCGGAATTCGTCCGCCGGCTTGTACCTGAGCAGCATCACGAGAAGGTGTTTTACGAGAATGCCTTTGGCTTGTTTCCGCGCATCCAGCAGCGGATTGCGGCGCTCTGATACTTCCGGGGACAGCCCAGCCAGAGTGCAATGAAGTATAATTGAACAAGCTTTCCCCTTAGATCTTATGAGGGGATGGCTTGTTTTTGGTTAAGAGAAATGTACGATTTTTTAAAACCGTATGGAGTTGTGGCGCTTTAGCCTTTATAATATGACGAGTATAAAGAATAAAGGAAAAGGTGTTAAATACATGAGCATATTAAACGTAGAAAAGCTGAGTCACGGGTTTGGAGACCGCGCGATTTTCACCGATGTATCCTTCCGCCTGCTTAAGGGCGAACATATCGGTCTGATCGGTGCCAACGGTGAAGGTAAATCCACCTTCATGAACATCATCACAGACAAGCTTCAACCGGACGAAGGTAAAGTTGAATGGGCTAAACGGGTGCGGACCGGATATCTGGACCAGCACGCGGTGCTTACCAAGGGACAATCGATCCGTGATGTATTGCGCGGAGCGTTCCAGTATCTGTTCGATATGGAACAAGAGATGAACGACATGTACGGCAAAATGGGTGAGGTGTCCCCGGAGGAGCTGGAGCAGCTGCTCGAGGATGTTGGAACCATTCAGGACACATTGACGAGCCAGGATTTCTATATGATCGACGCCAAAATCGACGAAACCGCCCGCGGACTTGGACTTACAGACATCGGCTTGGATAAGGACGTCCATGATCTCAGCGGGGGGCAGCGGACTAAGGTGCTGCTGGCTAAACTGCTGCTGGAGAAGCCGGACATTCTGCTGCTTGACGAGCCTACGAACTATCTTGACGAGCAGCACATCGTGTGGCTGAAACGGTATTTGCAGGAATACGAAAATGCCTTCATTCTGATCTCGCATGACATACCGTTCCTGAACAGTGTCATCAACCTGATTTACCATATGGAGAATCAGGCACTGACCCGTTATGTGGGGGATTATGACTATTTCCAGCAGGTGTACGAGGCGAAAAAATCGCAGCTTGAATCTGCATTCAAACGTCAGCAGCAGGAAATCGCAGATCTAAAGGACTTTGTTGCGCGGAACAAGGCCAGTGTGGCTACGCGGAATATGGCGATGTCCCGGCAGAAGAAGCTGGACAAGATGGAGGTTATCGAGCTCGCGAGGGAAAAACCGAAGCCGCAGTTCAACTTTAAGGACGCGCGCACTTCCGGCAAGCTGATTTTCGAAACGAATGAACTTGTGATCGGTTACGATTCTCCGCTGTCCAGACCGCTGAACCTGCGCATGGAGCGGGGACAAAAAATAGCGCTCGTCGGTGCGAACGGGATCGGGAAGACGACGCTGCTGCGCAGCATTCTCGGCCAGATTCCGGCGATCTCCGGTTCGGTCAAGCTCGGCGACCTGCTGGAAATCGGCTATTTCGAGCAGGAAATGAAGGATGCGAACTACAACACCTGTATTGAAGAAATTTGGACCGAGTTCCCGTCCTATACGCAGTTTGAAATTCGGGCGGCTCTTGCTAAATGCGGCCTGACGACCAAACATATCGAGAGCAAAATCACGGTCTTAAGCGGCGGCGAGAAAGCCAAGGTCCGTTTGTGCAAGCTGATCAACCGTGAGACAAATCTGCTCGTACTTGACGAACCAACCAACCATCTCGACGTAGATGCGAAGGACGAGCTACAGCGTGCGCTCAAGGCGTACAAGGGCAGCATTTTGCTGATCTCCCATGAGCCCGAGTTTTACCGCGATATCGTGACAGAAACATGGAACTGCGAATCGTGGACGACAAAAGTGTTTTAAACAGCCGGCAACAGAGCTGGTCTGAACGGTGACCCGTAAGATGGAAACTTTGAACATCAAGTGACCCTCTTACGGGTCATTTGTGTTTTTTACAGTATACAAATTGATACTATCTGCCGCATAGTGCTGCAGGAGCTTAATTGGCTTTTACTTATAACAACAATAATATATTTAAATTCACTAATTATTTATTGAAAAACGATAAATTATGTGCTAAAGTCATATTAAATTTAAACATAAGTGAGGGGCTTTTTATGAAACGAGGAACAACACTCTTTTTAAAGGCAGCAGTTATTCTGATTGGAATCCCGGTTCTGGCTTTGTGCATATTTCTGGTACCTGAGATCGCGAATTTTGCAGCAGAATTGTATCCGGAGATGACGTACATCCAATTTCTCGTTTATCTCGATTTATATGCATCGGCGATTCCTTTCTACATTGCTCTGTATCAAGCTTTTAAACTTCTGGGCTATATTGACAACAACAAAGCTTTCTCAGAATTATCAGTACGAGTATTAAAAAATATAAAATACTGTGCAATTACAATCAGCAGCGTGTATGTGGCAGGCATGCCACTCTTCTATCTCATAGCGGAGAAGGATGATGCCCCTGGAATCATAGTCATCGGATTGATTATTATCTTTGCCTCCATGGTGATTGCCGTTTTTGCTGCTGTTCTCCAAAGCCTTTTAACAGAGGCGATTGAACTAAAATCTGAAAATGATTTGACAGTCTGAGGTGAAAACTATGGCGATTATAATCAATATTGATGTGATGTTGGCTAAGCGGAAAATGAGCGTAACCGAACTTACGGAGAGGGTTGGAATCACGATGGCTAACCTGTCTATATTAAAAAATGGAAAGGCAAAAGCAATTCGCTTTTCCACTTTAGAGGCGATTTGTAAGGCTTTAGAATGTCAGCCTGGCGATATCTTAGAATACAAAAGTGACGAAGATACTAATTGACCTGAAATGTCTAAAAATAGTTCAATGGAGCTTCTGCTGATGTTTTGGCGGGAGCTTTTTTGAAAGATAAGAATTTATAGGCTTCACGCTATAAATTATCCTTCTATTTCTCGCTGAAACGGATACCGTCCTTTTGAGGACGGCGAAGCCGTTTCCACTTGGTTGTCTTAAATTTGTGTAAACGGTTAGTGGAGAGGTTTTCTGTCAACTAGTTGCAGAGAAGTAGAGGAATAGAACGTCTAACCAAATGAAGAACGTTAAGATATAAATAAAGAGCGTTGCTCCAGGCAGCAGCTTCTAATGACTTGGGGCTGTGCGGAGTATGGAATAATTCGAACAAGAAGAGGAGAGACAATGAAGAACTTATTTAGGAGAAAAGGCTTAGCACTAGCAAGTGTAATCTTGCTTATCATAATCATTACTGCCGCTGTTGACAGGGGCGCGTTTGGAACGTTGTTTACGGAAGGGAAATATGATACTGAGGAGCATATGGTAGAGACCCTTATGGCCAAAACAGCGACTCCAGGAGTAGCCATAGTCTCATCCAAGCAGGGCAATACAGATTATAAAGTATACGGATACGCAGATGTTGACCTAGACAAGAAGGTCACTGAAGAATCATTGTTTGAATTGGGATCAACGACCAAGGCATTTACAGCTCTGGCTATTATTCTGTTGAAAGATGAGGGGAAACTGGCTTATTCGGATTCTGTCTCAGAGTATCTTCCCCGTTTTGTCCCAGCCTTTCAAGGAGAGAATGTGAATATTACAATTGATCAGCTGTTAGCTCATACAAGTGGGATTCCGTCTTGGAGTATAAAGTTAATTCCTGAAGGTACTACTGAGAATCTGCTTGACGAAACCATAAATAAGATTTCAGATATTTCATTGGATACATACCCGGGGACAGAATATCAGTATGCAACTGTAAATTATGATATTCTGGCGATGATTATTGAGGAAGTTACAGGTACAAGCTATCAGAATTATGTAACTCAGAATATACTGGTACCGCTAAAAATGACGGACAGTTATTTTTCAACAGGTCAGGAACAGAAACCGGATCAGCTTACCAGAGGATACCGGGTGTTTTTCGGCAAAAGCTTTCAATATGATGCCCCCAGATATTATGGGAATATTGCTGCTGGATATTTGGTGACGAATATAAAGGATTTGGAGCATTGGATGAATGCCCAATTAGGAATGGGTGATATCCCGGATGGTCTGAGGAGAGCTATTCAGCAATCTCATGAGGTGGACCTTCAAACCGCTGGATATGAAGAGGAGAACCAATACTATTCATACGGTTGGAGTAATGATCCAGAGGAACGGGTGATTAGTCACAGTGGAAGTAATCCTAATTATTCCTCACATTTTATTATTGATATTGAGAAATTTGAGGCCGTATTAGTATTAACTAATTTAAATTCAACTGCACCATCGCTGATTGCACATAACCTGCATGAGAATATGAATGGTAATCCTATAAATAAATTTACATACGATGACAGTTACATATTGCTTGATTTGATCTTTTCGTTCCTGGCCTTACTAACAGCCATTAGTTTAAGTCTTAAGGTGATTAAGCTAGCTGGAGGAAGCAAGCAAAATAAAAAGGTTGAAAAGACAAGGAACAAGAGACTTATAGTAATTATTGTTATTATCCTAAGAGCGATGTTGCTGGTATTGGTTATGTTCTGGCCTTATCTGTTAAACAATAATTACTACATGATTAGCGTGTGGATGTCGTATTCACTATTCCTATGGATGGGGCTTGTTTCACTTAGCTGCATGTTATCGATTATATTGAATTTGAAAAAGCTAGGAGTCCTTAGGAGCAATTTGTCCTAGCTAAGCCTGAACCGGTCACCCATTTGCTATCAAGTAGCATTACCGGTTCTGCTTTCCTGGTTCTGTGCTCCACGATAATGTGAAGTATCACCCAGCAAATCGATGTGTGGTATTCCGTCTATTACTTGTACTTTACATAATGCAGTGGAGAAAATATCCGGCATTTCCCCGATTTCCCGTAGTGATTTATTGAGAAAATGAGCCATAATGACTTTCAAGGTCATTCGGTGTGTAACAATGAGCAGCTTCTGTCCCGGGTTATCGTTAAGGATGCACTTAACAGCGGGAATCACTCTTTGTTCTAGCTGTTCATACGTTTCTCCTAAGCCTATAGGAACATATAGATCAGGACTGGTGAAAAATTGAGCATATTGCAAGGGATAATCTTGCTCTATTTGCTCGGTTTTCATTCCTTCCCATATCCCCATATTGATTTCCATCAGCTCATCCAACTGTTGAATAGGCAGCGTTCGATTTCCCCTCAGAATTTGCGCAGTGTGGAATGCTCTTAGACTGCTACTTGAATAGATCGCGTCTAAGTTCTCTCCCTCTAAACGTTCCTTCAACCATTCAGCTTGCTGCTTTCCCAGGGTAGTAAGAGCTGAATTCTGATGCCCTTGCATTCTTTTCTGCAAATTCCATTCTGTCTGCCCATGGCGGGTTAAATATAATACGGTTTCTGTCATGTTCGAAGCCTCCCTTATTTATAGATGTAAGTATAAAATAAGAGAATATAAATAAACATTATATAATAATTAATATTCATAATGTATATTTATAGTTGCGAATTCCTGTTTGCACAAATACAGCGTTCCATTCATATCGTTAGGAAGGTATTCAGATGAACTTTCATGTATTGAGATTGTTTTATTACGTGGCGATAACAGGTAGTGTAACCAAGGCTTCGGAGCGATTGCATATCAGCCAGCCCGCGATATCCGCACAGATTCGTAAGTTTGAACGGGAGAATAATATTACATTATTAGAAGTGAGAGGAAAGAGGATGGCGCTCACACCACTTGGACACAGGCTGATCCAGCCACTTGAGAAACTGTTTGCCATGGGTGAACAAATAGAGCAAATGATTGAAGATTATCACAAATTTCCGATGGGGAATATCCGTATCGCAGGCAATTACCTTGCTACAAGCCTGCTGATTCCTAGATGGGCATCCTTATTTAAACAACGGTTTCACGACCTTGGAATTCAGATTTCAACCGCCAATTCTTACGAAACTATGGGGAAACTAATTAACTTTGAAGCGGACGTGGCTATTTACAGTGATATGGAGTTCCCTACACATAATACGGGAAACTTTGAGTATCGCGAATTGTACAAGGATGAGTACGTGTTTGTGGTTTCTTCCGAGCACCCTTTTGCCAAGCAGCAGATCTGCCTTGAGGACGTGGTATCTGAGGCGTTTATTATGAGAGAGGAGGGTAGTGCGGCCAGAGAGAGACTGCTTCGGCTGTGTGAAGACAGAAAAGTAGCGCAACCCAAGATCGAACTGCAATTTAATGGTGTGAACGAGACGGTTCTGGCCGTGATAGCCGGTTATGGAATTACCTTTGTTTCTTCCTTGTTGGCACAGCCTTATCTTGATCAGGGGACGTTAGCCAAGGTTGAAACAGGAGACGCTGTGACCAAGCATTCCATATGGATGGCCAGCAGACCCAAGGCACAGCAGGAAAGTTATGTTCAGTCGTTCGTTGCACTGGTCATGGAACAATTAGAGAAGTAGTTGCTTGAACAGAGATAAAAAAACTCAAGAAGTTACCGAATTCTTTAGATCTATTTGATCTAAGCGTAATAAGAGAAGACCGTTCCTGATAAGGAGCGGTCTATTTGTAGTGGTGTCTATGGGAAATGGAAATTTAACTCTTGAATGCGGGTTGGTTCACTAATTGCACCAGCTCAAGCAGCAATGCTTCTTCCGAGTGAATGATTTCAAGCATTTTCTTATGAATTTTGCCGCGTTGTGCCGGTTTGTTACCCGAACACATCACCTTTATCATAAATTGATTCACCATATTCCACGTCTCCCCGGCAATCCGGTAGCCCTCGGCAATGCGGGTAAGCTCAGACACTTCTTGATCAGCGGAAATGGCACTCAAGAAGAGGCTGTACCTTATCCGGGTGATCGGAAGGGTATTGGCAGCCAGCAAGAAATAGGCACTATATTCCCCGGGGTTCTCTGCGATTATTCCTGTCTCGAGGTAGGCATCAGCATAGGCTCTTAGATGCTCCGCAACCTGGAGCGGCTGGATTTCATGCTCTTGATTCAGCAGCGTATGCTCAAGGGCAAGGCGCCATTGCCCAAGGGGGCGTGATGGTTCGCACAGGCTGAACTCTGCGAAGAAATGGCAGGCGGACTCCCATTCATCCAAATCCACCGCTTCCAGGGGGCGGCCGTAGTAGCCATCCGTTAAATAAATCTTCCGGCTTGAACGATCGACGCCTACAGCCAGACAAGCGTGTGAAGTATGCAGCTTACGGTAGGCCAGACACCAGGGGCAGCTATAGGAATCGAATCCTACCAGAACAGGCATGCCGCCAGCGAGCCGCTTCTCTAGCATATCAAGCAGAAAAGACTTGTCCATCGCCGGCTCTTCCCGGTTCACATATGTAAAATTTATCCCATGATAAGCCGCCAGATACTCCTTGCTGATTCGCGGAGTAGATACCCGGTCGATGATGGACTGTTCTGAAGACTGTTGTTGCTTGAAGGAGAACTGCCAGGCATTGCCGTACATGTACTTGCTGTCTTTACCCTGCCATTCAGCCACTGATTGGATACAGTCATCGATACAGCTGCGAAGCGTAGGGTAGGGAGTGCTTTTAACGGGCAGGATGTTCAGCATAACTTATCATCTCCTTGCCAGTTGAGAAATGGCTGTGCCCCCAATTGCGGTAATTCCCCGGTGTCATCCCGCTGTATTCGCGGAACAAACGGTAGAAGTATTTCATATCTCCAATCCCGACCTCAAGCGCAATCTTCTGAATGCCAAAGTCTGTGAACATCAGCATTGCACAGCTGTATTTCATACGAATTTCCTGAAACAGCTGGATATAGGATTTGCCGGTCTTCAGCTTGAACAGTCTTTGAAATTGGCGCGAGCTCATGGAAATATAGCGGCTGATCTCCTTCAATGAAATTCTCTGTTTGAAATTACTGACCATATATAAAATTACATCATGCAGCGGATCATCTGCCTGCTGTAAACGGTCTGAGAAAGGAACTCCCGCACAAGGCTCGACAATCCTTAGAAGTTCAAACAATAAGGGGTACAGCCTCAATGGATCTGCCGACGGGCTGTTGTTATGTAAGTCCTGCATGTGGCGGAACAAGGCCTCCAGTTCCATTCCCTGCTCGTGGTAACCGAACCAGGACTTCTGTTCTTCCAGCAACCGCAACCGGCGTTGCTGTTCTTCATCGAATGGCCCCGTGAAGAGCGCCGGCAAAGCGGCAGGAAGCTTGAACACCTCAGGACTCAGCATACAGTTCAGGATCCGCAGCGGCTGTGTTCCACTCAGATCCCGGGGCTGGAACACATGGGATACCCCAGGCGGGATGACAAACAGATCGCCCTTTGCAACCTGTATTTTGTCCCCGTCGATAAGCTGAATGCCCTCTCCCTCAAGCACATATGCGATCTCCATGAAATCATGCTGGTGGAGAACAGATGTGAGTGATTCTTCGGTCAGCAACACTTGAACCGGTGAATTTGTGTCAAATAGATATTCCCCAGCAACTACCGGAAAAACCTCCATAGACGAACCTCCGTTTCAGCTAGAAATAGAAGAATAAGTAAGATTAGTAGTCTGGAATCCATCTAGTATAACTGAATATTTTGGCGCATTCAACCATATATTAACAGTATTAAATTTGGTATATTCTTTTCATTCCATCCAAGTAATCACACAGAAAGGAGTATACACATGCAGCAAAAAGTTATTGAAATCATAGCGGAAATTAAGGAGGATCCGGCGTTGTTGCAAACGCTTGACGGCAGCTCCGATTTGACGATTGACGCTGCTCTGGATTCGCTCCAGATTATTAATTTTATTCTTAGGATCGAAGATGAGTTCAATGTCGAAGTTGATTTCGATACCTTTGATCTGGAGCATTTGAAATCGGTAGACCGTTTCACGGGTTATGTTGCCGGACTTACCGGACAATGAAGACTACGGTGCATTGCGGCAGCTTTGAGTCGGAACGGTACTGGCGGGAGAAAGACCTCGCCGCGCTGCCTTCCATTCCCGACCTGAGCGGGATGTCTATTGTGCAGGCTATGGATGAAATGCTGTTTGTATTCTGCGGCAGCGGCGATGTGCTGCTGACCCGTTACGGCATGGACAAAGCGCAGGCCGATTATTTGCATTCCCTCGGTTATGCATTCACTACAAATGTGTATCCGATGACATTGCAAGAGGAAGGTGCTGCTCAGGAGAGTCTGAATATATTTGAGCTGCTGGACAGACTGGACCCGGAAGGCCCATTAGCCAGGATGATACCCGGGGGAGCGTCTCTTTCCCCCTTTGCCGTGCTTCCCGGAACACAGAATGCCCTAAGGCGCTACCGCCTTCAGCCCGAACTGCCGGACGAGCAGACGGTACGCAGCGTGAACACCAAATCCTACTCGATAGCGATGCGGGACCGCCTGTCGTTGCCGAACGTAGGGTTAGCGGTTGACAGCGTCCAGGAATTACTGCATACCGGACTGCAACTGCTGGAGAAGGGCCCATTCCTGATCAAAGATGAGTATGGTGTTTCCGGCAAAGGAAACCAGCTGGTAGATTCCGAGCGGACCCTGCGCAGAATTGCCGGGTATCTGGAATCCGGCAGGAATAAGGAGAAGCGAATCCGCTTTGTGCTGGAGCGGCTGCTCGACCGTGAAATGGATTTCTCCTGTCAATTTCATATTGATCAAGCAGGTGCAATCTCCATTGTGTCTGTGCAGCAACTGGTCAACAATGGGTTTGCCTTCGGAGAATCACAGTCTCCCGGCAAACCGCTGCTGGATAGGCTGGAGCAGGAGAATTATTGTGAAATCATGCACAGTATAGGGAGAAAACTCTACGAGGATGGCTATTATGGCGACGTCTGTGTGGATTCGATGCTGCTGCGCGACGGCTCAATTGCGCCTCTGGTCGAGATTAATGCACGAAAATCGATGAGTCTGATCAAGCACAGCGTAGACCGGTATCTGAACCGGGAAGACATCTATACGGTTCTGGTTCAAGTTCCGCTGGTTTCTATGGGGCAAACCTCTTATGAAGTGCTGCTGCGGAATTTGGAGCAAGCGAATATTCTGTTCGGCGCGGGAAACGGGGAAGGCGTAATTCCTTTAACTTCAGGTACGCTTCATCCGCCGGGCAAGGAGCACTCCGCAGGCACCAAAGGCAAGCTGTATGCGGCGCTCGCTTACCGCGATACTGCGCATAAGAAGGAGCTGTCGGTCAAGCTGGACGAGGCGCTGCAAAGCAGCGGATATACTATTTTGCGGAAATGAAGGGAAGCAGCCAATGAAGGATACAGTGACGATACTATGTTCTGGCTTTGGGCTGGGCTTTTATGTTCCTGGCCTGCTGATTGAACGGGCGCTGAAGGTTTTGGGAATCAAGGCGGAGGTGGAGGTCTTCGAAACCTTAATGTTTGAGGATAAGAAGAAGACGACAGATAACAGCCGCAAAGCTTACAGGGAGAATTTTGCCGTGGCGCTGACTTCGCAAAAAATACCGGGGGATATCCGCAGCAGCCTTGACCCCACTGTGGTCAAAGCGTTATTTGAACGCTGGCGCGGGGAAGGAAGGCAGCATTTCATTACACTCTCCGGACACTGGGTTCATGTACTGGACATGTACCGGGAAACGGCGGCTTATGAAGTCTTGGCCGATTTGCTCTATATCGATGCGGACCTCTCTCCTTCCTGGAAGAACCTCCGCAAACTGAACCCCGGGTATGCGCAGGGCTACCATGAAGTGAACATGTATGACCTTGTGAATCGGAAGGTGCTGTGCAGAATGGACACGGGTATCGAGCCGCTGCCCATGCCAGCAAGGAATGGCAGATTGGTTGTGCATGGCGGAGGTTGGGGAATCGGAACATTCCGCGAGAAATTTTCTGAGCTGGAGGCAGCGGGCTACCTGCTTGATATAGCTGCTTACAGCAATGAGGAGATTGGCGAAGAAATCCACGGAAGACACTACTATATGAATGACCCGCAGTGGAGGACATGGCTCCGTGACAGCAGCGGACACTACTGCTTTCCTCCCTTTGCCAAGGTGAGCGGCAGCGGGGAGAACTGGTTCCCCCCTTGTCATAATTATCCAGAAGGCATGTATGGTGTTATCCGCCAGGCCTCCGCAGTCATCAGTAAGCCGGGTGGTGGTGCCTTGGTCGATTCACTGTCTTCCGGGACTCCGCTCGTGCTGCTGGACCCGTTCGGTCCCCATGAGCAAATTAACAGTGATCTCTGGGTCGAGCTTGGCTTCGGTATCCATTATGAAGAGTGGAAGCAGGCTGGCTTTGACCGTGAACTGCTGCGGGGGTTATCGGAGAACATCCTAACATCCAGAGAACAGTATCCTGATTATGCCAAAAGCTATGCAGAACGTCTGTACGCAGCAGAAGGGAGAAGCTAATGCAACCAAGCAGCAAAGTCGCGCTGGACGCCAAGTCCTTTGAAGCGCTGAAACGCACCATCAAAAATGTCGTCGTTCCGCATAGAGAGCGGAAGCTTGATCCCGGCTTCAAGACAGTGATGCCGGAAATTATGTCGCTCAAGCTGACCAACCGTTGTAATCTTCGTTGCAAGCATTGTTATCAGTGGAATGAATCCGGCTATCACCATGATATGGACAAGACCGAACAGAATCTCGATATGAGGCTGGATATGATCCGCGAACTGCTGGAGGAGACCGATGAAGCACAGTCCAGACTGTACTTGTGGGGCGGAGAGCCGTTGTTTCACCGCGATACACAGCAAATTCTGGAGCTCCTCCAGGCGCACCCCAGAGATACGACGATTTGCACCAATGCCCTTCTTCTCTCTAAATATGAAGAGGAGCTGTGTGCGATCTCGGACAATCTGGAACTGCTGATCCCGATTGAGGGCTTCGAGGAAGAACATGATCTGCTGCGGGGAAAAGGCTCTTTTCAAAAAGTGGTCGAGGCTGTGGACCGGCTGCTTGCCTTGCGGGAGCAAGGGAAGTTCAGAGGCAGAATATCAGTGCATAATGTGATCAATGACAATATGATCGGCAAGCTGTACGAAATGGTGGAATTCTTCGAGCAAAAGGGTGTCGATCTGGTGCTGCTGTGCTTCCCCTGGTATATATCCACAGAGACCAGTCTGGAAATGGACCGGTTCTATGACGAACACTTCCAGTGGCTTGCCGAGCTGAGCCCGGACCACCGCAGCAGCTGGCATGCCTTCAAGTATCATATCAAACCTGACAATGTGGTCAGGCTGACGGAAGACCTGAAACGGATCAATGCCCACACCTGGAAAAATACCCGCATCCGTTACCAGCCGGGACTGGACTTCGATGAGATCGAGGATTTCGTGGCCGGCAAGCCGATGGCGTCCCGCAGCAGCTCGAAATGTCTGGCGCTTAGCACCCGGGTCGATATTGCCCCGAATGGCGATGTAAGCGCCTGCAAGTTCTTTTCCGAGTTGTCTATTGGCAATGTAAACGAACAATCCCTAACGGATATTTGGAACTCCGAGCGTTATGACCGGCTGCGGAGGACTCTGGACGAAGGGTTGTCCCCGGCCTGCTCTAAGTGCAATGTGCTGTACCTGAATACCTATTCGGCACTGACACATGTATGAGGACTGAAGGCGGGGCACACTCTTACAGGCTTGGCATTCTCGGTGCTTCGAATATCGTCAGGCCTGCCCTGCTGGAACCGGCTCGTTATGTTGATGATATTACCGTATCCGCTATTGCCAACCGCACCCCAGAAAAGGCAATGGAACTGGCTCACGCATACAACATCCCCCAAGTTGCAGGCAGTCTTGAGGCGTTGCTGGAAATGAAGGAGCTGGATGCGGTATATATCGCTCTCAGCAATGACCTGCATGCAGAGTGGGCCCTCAAGGCACTGGCGGCTGGCAAGCATGTGCTGGTCGAGAAGCCAATTGCCTTGACTCCCACAGAGGCGGAACAATTGGGGACGGCTGCGGCACAGCCTGCAGCCCCGAAGCTAGTCGAAGGTCTGATGGTGGCCCATCATCCTTGGCAGCAGGCGCTCAAATCCATCATTGATTCCGGTCAATACGGCCAGCTGCGCAGTCTGAAGACCCGTATAACCATTCCTGCCAAGGACCAACATTCCGGGAATTACCGCAGCATCAAGTCAAAAGGCGGCGGTGCCTTTGCTGACCTGGGCTGTTACTGGCTACAGTTCGTGGCGAACATAGAGGGGCTTCAACATGTGCAAATCTCCGGGCAGTCGCAATTTGACGGTCCGGACGGCTGCGACTGGACCTTTCAGGCTGCGCTTAAGTATGACAGCGGGCTGGATACGGAATGTCTGATCTCCTTTGAGCTGCCTTACCGCGCCTCGCATACCCTTTATTTTGATCAGACGGTGCTGACGGTACCCGATTTTTTACGGCCGCTCAAAGGATTCTATCCTATGAAAATACGCCATGATCTGCCGGATGACCGCAGTACAGTTCAAAATTTTGAGCCAATGAATTATTACGTGAACCAGCTTCGAGCTTTCGCTGAAATAATGGATGGGACCCGTGAAGCTGGACTGGAACGTTCCTTGGAACGGGTAACTCTTCAAGCGCGAATGATGGCTGTGGCCCAACAGGCCTGGAGCTATAGGTAAATAAGAAAACAGTCTGCATCCGGTGGCCAGAGTTGCTGGTCTAGGGATCAGACTGTTTTTGTTGTGCGGATTAACGGTCTGACAAGGGAGGAGGCTGGTCTATCCAGTTGCGCTCATTGTTCTTTACATAGATCCCCAGTGCTTGGTCTGAGGAAAGCCCGGGGTTGTGGAAAGAGAGCATCATCGCTGCAAAGCGTGTGCTTTTATTGACGTTCGGATGGAGTAGAAGCTCTGTAGCCCGCTGTTTGAAATCCTCCGGTTTGTGCGGCGCGGTCTCGACCGTATCCAGCAAGGCCTTGTGGCTGGGGAAGAGCATACGGTTATAAGCCAGGATCATCCGTCCGCTGTAAAATACCAGATTGCTTACTGTATGCGCCATTAGATAGGCATCGTTATTTTTGGCGGCTTCCTTAGCGAAATAAAAAGCATGCAGGTGAATCTGTGCGCTGAAGTCCCGCAAATTGCACTCACGGTTCTCTTCGGGATAAATGGGGATTCGAGCTACAATACGCTCCAGTTCAGGTATTCTTGAGAAAAGCACTTGCGAACCGGTAAATGCATACCGTGTCGCCTCGTTACCGCGCTCAGCGGCCAGCTCCAGAAAGCGGAGATTAGTCACCTTCACATCTACGTACCCGCCTTCATATGTGCTGGCCTCCCGGTCCACATAAGACAGGTTGTTATTTTTTGCATGTACCTCGTAGGATTCATCTGTGACTACCAGATGGACATCCACATCGGAAGTTTCCTTCGCCCGGTCCCGGGCAACCGATCCAGAGGTGATGACCGCCAGACATGAAGGGGCAACCTTCAGCTTGTTCACGAAATTCTCCATTGTCTGTCTATGGTGTTCCAACATCAGGTTCATCCTCTCTATATTGTTTTTGTTCTATTAAGAGCGTAACGATTACCATGCTTAGCGGCTATGGTCAATGAAGACATCTATTCTTTCGCAGCGTTTAATAAAATCGCTTGCCTTGGAGTTAACTCCAAGGAGTAAGCTACATTTGAAGGAAACAAAATCTATGTGGAAATGGGGAACAATCAAATGGAATATATGAAACTCGGAAATACTGGTTTGGATGTCTCTCGGCTATGTCTGGGTTGTATGAGCTTTGGTGAAGCAGAACGATGGGTCCATCCATGGGTCCTTGATGAAGAGCGGAGTCGTCCCATTATTAAACAAGCTCTGGAGAATGGGATCAATTTTTTTGATACAGCGAATGTATATTCAGACGGAACAAGCGAGGAAATCGTTGGGCGGGCTTTAAAGGATTATGCCAATCGAGATGAAATTGTCCTGGCGACGAAAGTTTATTTCCGGATGCATCAAGGTCCAAACGGTGCTGGACTGTCCCGAAAGGCGATCATGAGTGAAATAGATAAGAGTCTTAAGAGACTGGGAACAGATTATGTGGATCTGTACCAGATTCACCGCTGGGATTTCAATACTCCCATTGAAGAAACGATGGAAGCCTTGCATGATGTTGTTAAGGCCGGGAAGGCAAGATATATCGGTGCTTCTGCCATGTATGCTTGGCAGTTTCTAAAGGCATTACATGTAGCTGAGAACAATGGGTGGACTAAGTTTGTATCCATGCAGAATCATTTCAACCTCGTATACCGTGAAGAGGAGAGAGAGATGCTGCCGCTTTGTAAGGAAGAAAAAATCGCTGTGATTCCATATAGCCCACTTGCTTCAGGGAGATTGACCCGTGATTGGTCGGAAACCACACATCGCTCCGAAACCGACCAAGTCCAGAAATCTAAATATGATGCGACTGCAAATACGGACCGATTGATTGTAGAGAAAGTTGCAGCAATCGCAGAGCAACGTGGTGTACCCCGTGCTCAAATTGCCCTTGCCTGGGTGTTGCAGAAAGAACCAGTAACAGCCCCGATTATCGGTGCCACGAAAATGTCTCACCTTGAAGATGCCGTAGCCGCTCTTTCCATTACGTTAACAGCTGAAGAAATTGCGTCGCTGGAAGAGCCATATGTTCCTCATCCGGTAGTGGGTCCTATTTCTATGTAATGATAAAATTGCAAGCTATGAACAGACAAAGACACTAACCTGCGTTAGTGTCTTTTAGTTTCTTTTACTGATCAGGTCTTCGGAGAACTATCGCAGAAATATAGGGTTCCGGAATTGGCAGGAGCTGTTCCAATGGCTGAGAAGGAAGTGAAGTCCCGGATTAATGGGCAAATCCATATTTTACATACCAAATATATCCTAAAATACAAAATTATGATGATAATGTTCTTGTTTTGTTTTAAAATAGAGTGGAGTCTAGCATTTGAAGGGAGGGGATAGATCAATATAGAAAGCGCTTACTTTTAAAAAAATTAATGGGAGGAAGGGAATTATGATGAAAAGGCTTGGAATCATATTCATATTGCTATCTGTGGTTCTATCCGTTATTCCGGCAGTAGCTTCCGCAAACACCCAGACTAAGATTTATGAAGCAGAGGATGGTATATTAAGTGGAACTACTGTCGACACGGCAGTTTCCGGCTTTTCCGGCACAGGGTATGTTACAGGGTTTGACACCGCTGGCGATTCTGTAACCGTTACGACAATGGTGGAAACGACGGGGCTATATCAAATCTATATCAGGTACAATGCGATTTACGGCTATAAACAGGCTAATCTGTCTATAAACGGAGTGCCCGCCGGAGTGGCTGATTTTGCGGAAACGACTGAATTTACTGAAATTCCAGTGACAAAAGCGTTATTAAATGCAGGAGAGAATACAATTCGAATTGAAAATCACTGGGGCTGGTATCTAATTGATTATGTCAAAGTAGAACCTGCAGCTGCTCCTGCCCCTCACCAAGTGACGGACGCTTTAGTCAATCCGGCTGCAACACCGGAAGCTAAAGCATTGATGGGCTATCTTGTTGATAATTATGGCAAAGCCATTCTTTCAGGACAGCAGGAATATGACAATGTGAGCTGGTTGCAAGCCAATACCGGAAAGAAACCGGCAGTTGTCGGATTTGATCTGATGGATTATTCACCATCACGAGTCGAGCGGGGGACTACCTCTAACGAGATTGATCAAGCCATCCAATGGGACGGCCAAAATGGGATTGTGACTTTTGCTTGGCATTGGAACGCACCCAAAGACCTCATTGATCAGCCAGGAAAAGAATGGTGGAGAGGTTTCTACACAGACTCAACCACATTCGACCTAAGTTATGCTCTTGAACATAAAGCTTCTGAAGATTATCAGCTGTTATTAAGAGATATTGATGCCATAGCTGTCCAATTAAAAAGATTGCAGGATGCGGATGTTCCAGTATTGTTCCGTCCATTGCATGAAGCCGAAGGCGGATGGTTCTGGTGGGGAGCAAAAGGTCCAGGGCCAGCTAAAGAATTATACCGTATTGTGTATGATCGTTTAACGAATATGCACCACTTGAATAACCTAATTTGGGTATGGAACTCCGTTGCCGAAGAGTGGTATCCGGGGGATGACGTTGTAGATATTGTAAGTTACGATTCCTATCCAAGCAAAGGGGATTACAGTCCACAGATCGGAAAATTCGATCAACTTGTAGCACTGGGTAATGATCATAAACTTGTAGCGTTAAGTGAAAACGGTTCCATTCCAGATCCTGAGCTATTACAACTATATAATGCCGATTGGAGTTGGTTCTGTACTTGGGAAGGAGAGCACTTAAAAGACGGAATAACAAATTCATTGGCTCATCTGAATAAGCTATATAATCACGAATACGTGGTGACATTGGATGAATTACCGGATTGGAAGAATAATCCGACGAATCCCGATAAAGCACCGGAGGCACCTAGCAATGTAGCGGTAAAGGCAGGCGATAATCAAGCCACAATTAGCTGGAAAGCATCCAGTGGTGCGGCTGGTTATACGGTACAACGTGCAGCAGTTAGCGGCGGGCCTTATGAGACTGTGGCAACAAATGTAACGGGTACAAGCTTCACAGACAACAATGTTACGAATGGTACTGCATATTTTTATGTGGTGAATGCGGTAAACAGCGTAGGAACCAGCGTTAACTCTACTGAAGTTAGCGTAATTCCACAGGCTCCGGCTACAGGCTCACTCAAGGTTCAATACAAAGTAAATAACAGTAGTGCAACAGACAATTCGATCAGTGCTTCATTCAATATTGTAAGTACAGGAACAGCTGCAGTAGATTTGAATGCTCTCAAAATACGTTATTATTTCACGAAAGAAGGAAGCGCAGCAATGAACTTCTGGACGGATTGGGCGCAGATTGGAAACAGCAATGTAACCGGAACCTTCACACCTTTAAGTGAGGCGAAAACCGGTGCTGACACTTACCTGGAGTTGTCCTTTAGCGCAAATGCAGGCTCCATCGCAGCAGGAGGACAGAGTGGTGACATTCAATTCCGTGCTGCGAAAAGCGACTGGTCAAACTTTAATGAAGTGGACGACTACTCGTTTGGCGGAGCTCAAAACGCCTTCATCGATTGGGAGAAAGTTACACTATACCAAAACGATACTTTAGTATGGGGGATTGAGCCTTAAAATAGTAAAAGGGCTGTTCCATAACGTCCCTTCAAATATACAACAAACCCAGTGCCGGTGCGGTACTGGGTTGTTTGATAGGAATTCTGTTCCTCTTATACAATAAAAGCTTTTATTCACCCATAATACCCACTTGACTAGGGGGAATAATAGGTTTATAGTATGAAAAAAGCTTGAAAAACAAAGACGTGTTTTGAAATAATCATCTATTTAATCTATTAATTTAATAATTGTATACAATTATACAAATAAATTTAAAGCCATTCTCAAATTATCGATGAGGAGCAATATAGGTATGGTGATACGATCACGAAGGTTGTCTAAGGATAATACCTACTATGCATTAAAACAAAAAATTATTGATAGTGAGTTAGAGCCGAATCAAGCGGTAAATGAAGAAAATTTGGCGGCGTTGCTCGGGGTCAGCCGGACTCCTTTAAGAGAGGCCATTCAGAGATTGGAGAATGAGGATTTTCTCGTTCGTCAGCCAAATGGCAGGTTGCGGGTAGCCTCCGTAACTATCAAAGAGGTGGAAGAGGTTTTTCTGATTCGCAGCATGCTTGAAGGCTATATTGCTAGAAGTGCAGCTAAGCATGCTACAGATAAAGATATTCTACATTTAACAACGATGATGGAGCGAATCAAACATTCCTTCCAGCTAGGTGATAAACAGGATTTTGTATCCTATGGTTTTGAGTTCCATGATTATTTATCTGAAATCAGTGAACTTAGAACGTTTGAGAAAGTTCTGAATCAATTAAGAGATCATTCGCTTCGCTACTGTCGCTATGTCTCCATGCATGGAGATTGGAACACACAGGCGGATGAAGAACATAATTATATCCTGCAAATGATCGCTGACAAAAATGAAGATGGTGCAGAAAAAGCAATGCGGGATCATATTCTAAGCAGCTTATCTACTGCGCTTGCGCGAATCAAAGGGATGGAAGAAAACGAGATAGACCATATCGGCCCATAACGAAAGGGGATTACTTCACCTATGAAGCCACTGCATAAGATTGATCAAGCTTTAGCTAGTCAATTAATAGAGGTTCGAAGAAACCTGCATCGAGAACCAGAGCTGGCATATGAAGAGTTCAGAACAACAGAGAAACTGCAGGAATGGCTGACAACTGCCAATATACATATTTTAGACCTCCCTTTAGAGACGGGACTTATCGCAGAGATTGGACAAGGTGACGGGCCTGTTGTGGCCATTCGCTGTGATATTGATGCACTCCCGATAGAAGAACAAACGGAATTACCTTTTGCCTCAGAGATTCCAGGAAAAATGCATGCATGTGGCCATGACTTTCACACCGCTACCATCTTAGGCGCTGCCTTGTTGCTGAAAGAGCGTGAAAGTGAATTGCCGGGAAGAGTTAGAGTCTTGTTCCAGCCGGCAGAAGAAACAGGACACGGGGCGGAAAGTGTCTTAGCATCAGGAGGCCTCAAGGATGTAGCTGCTATATTCGGTTTACATAACTCACCAGACTTGCCAACAGGATCTTTTGGAACGAGGTCGGGAGCTTTAACGGCAGGTGTTGACCGGTTTGAAATCACTGTAAAAGGCGTTGGCGCTCATGCTGCTACTCCGGAAAAAGGTGTGGATTCGATTGTGACCGCTGCGCAAATTGTTACAATGCTGCAAACCGTCGTAAGCCGCCAAAATAATACTTTAGAGCCGGTTGTGTTAAGTGTTACCAGAATTAACGGGGGCTTCACATGGAATGTATTGCCGGAAAAAGTTGAATTAGAAGGTACGGTACGTACTTACAATGAAGAGATCCGCCGCCAGATTCCTATACAAATGACCCGAATTATCGAAGGGATTGCTGCAGGAGCCGGGGCTGAGGCGCAATTGCACTGGTATCCTGGCCCGCCAGCAACTATTAATCATGGGGACTGGGCTGACTTCACCAAAGAGGTCGCCATAGGAGCCGGATATGATGTGCATGATATCCCGCCGCAAATGGGGGGAGAAGATTTCTCATATTATTTACAGCAGATACCGGGTGCATTTGTAAATATCGGAACAGGCCCGGCCTATGCTTTGCATCACCCCCGTTTCGATGTGGATGAGGCAGCTATACTGCCTGCCGCTAAATATTTTGCTTCATTGTCAGAGCAAGCACTTCAGAAGCTGCTAGAGAGGGCTTAATCCTAAATCTTAAATCTACAATATGATTGAGGGGAATGAACATGATTGAATTAAAGAATGTGTACAAAACATTCACTCGCAAGGATATTACGATTGATGCTCTGCAAGGGATCAATTTAAAGGTTGAAAAAGGCGATATATTCGGGGTTATCGGCTATAGTGGTGCGGGAAAAAGCACATTAATCCGTTTAGTCAATTATTTGGAAAGACCCACAAAAGGCCAGGTTCTAGTAGCCGGGCGTGATTTAGGAACCTACAACGACAAAGAGCTGAGGGCGGCCAAGAAAAATATCGGCATGATTTTTCAACATTTTAACCTGTTAGAATCTAAAAAAGTATTTGATAATGTCGCGATTCCTCTCGTTCTGCTGAAAAAGAATAAAGATGAAATCCGCAAGCGGGTACAGGAGCTGCTTGAGTTTGTCGGATTAAGTGACAAGGCTGGAAGCTACCCGAGTGAATTATCAGGTGGACAGAAGCAGCGGGTCGGGATTGCCAGAGCGCTTGCCTCGAATCCGTCTATCCTGCTGTGTGACGAAGCGACTTCTGCCTTAGATCCACAGACAACACGATCTATTTTACAGCTTTTGAAAAAAATCAATGCGGAATACAACATTACGGTGATGATCATTACGCATGAAATGTCTGTCATTCAAGAGATTTGCAACAAGGTGGCTGTGATGGAAGAGGGGCGGATCATCGAGCAAGGAAGCGTGCTGGATGTATTTGGTCAACCCAAACATGAGACCACGCAAAATTTTGTGAAAACCGTTATTCAAAACAGCATGACGTCCAGCGTTCAAAAATCAATAAAAGCAGAACATGGAAGTCTGCTCTATAAACTTAATTTTGTTGGTGAAAATGCATCTGAGCCCGTTCTGTATGAGATGATTCGTTCTTCCGAGATAAAGGTCAATATTTTATTTGCGAATATGACGGAGATTCAAGAAACGACACTCGGAACAGTGATCATTCAATTAAATGGAGAGCAATCAGAGATTAACAATGCTTTAGCTTTCCTGAAAAGAAGCGGAGTCGGTGTAGAGGAGGTAGAATCTTATGTTTTCGACCACAGTAACAAGTGAACAATTTATGCAGGCCATAATAGAAACGATTCAAATGGTAGGGTTCTCCTTGTTTCTTGGTTCCCTGCTCGGGATTCCAATCGGGATATTGCTAGTAATCACTCGTCCAGGCGGTGTATTGGAGAACAAAGCCCTTTACGCCATCATAAATCCGATGATCAACATCATTCGCTCTCTACCCTTTATTATTTTGTTGGTTGCGATTGTTCCGTTTACACGGGCCATTGTGCATACTTCGATTGGGACAAGCGCAGCGATCGTACCTCTAATTATCTATATCGCACCTTATATAGGACGTTTGGTAGAGAACTCGCTGCTTGAAGTGAACCCGGGAATTCTGGAAGCCGCAGAGGCGATGGGGGCTACTCCTTTTCAAGTCATCTGGTACTTTTTGTTGCCGGAAGCGGTCGGTTCCTTAATCCTGTCATTGACAACAGCAACGATCGGGCTGATTGGCGCAACTGCAATGGCCGGAACGGTAGGCGGCGGCGGAGTTGGAGACTTGGCCATAGTCTATGGATACCAGCGATTTGACACTGTAGTAGTGGTAGCCACTGTTCTTATTCTCATCATTTTGGTGCAAGGCATTCAATCTTTAGGTAACAAGCTGGCAAGAAAAATTCGCCGCTATTAGTTATTACAGATACAAGGAGGGATCGGCAGATGAGTGAATGGAGTAAGCAGGACCGGTTTAAGGCAATATTATCCGGAGAACAGGCGGATCGTCACATTGTCAGCGGATGGCGTCATTTTATTGACAAGGAACAAAATGCAGAAGATTTAGCAGCAACAACGATTTCTTTTACGCAAAAATATGATTGGGACTGGGTCAAAATTAATCCTAGAGCTACTTATTTAGCTGAAGCTTGGGGAAATCAATATGACTTTACGGATTATCAGACCGTTTTTCCAAGACAAAAGACGACTGCTATTACTACCGCCGATAACCTTTGGGATCTCGAAGTGAAAAAGGCAACCCAGACTGCTTCTCTGATCGAGCATTTAGAGGCGGTCAGAAAAATTCGTCAAGGGTTACCGGACACCCCGCTAATCCAAACGATATTTTCGCCGTTAACGGTGTTGCTGTTTATCGTAGGGCGTTCTGCTTATGTAACAAAAACTGTGTTTGGCATTGAGCAGCCTGTTACTTTGGAATCGTTGTTTAAAGAGCATAGAGCGGCAGCACACCATGCTTTACATGCGATTTCATTAACCTTGGCTGATTATGTGCAAGAGCTGCAGCAAGCAGGTTCAGATGGTTTGTTCTACGCAGTGACAGGAACGGCACATCCGGGATTATTTGATGAAGCGATGTTCGATGAGTTCTCCAGACCCTATGATTCTATTGTGTTGGAGGCCGCAAGCTATGGCAAAAACATCCTTCATACCTGTGGATCGCATGCAAAGCCGGAGAAATTCAATGATTATCGTATTGATGGAATCAGCTGGGATACTATAGCCGAAGGCAATCCAGGTTTAGAAGCGAATCTTAAAGCTACTAAAGTAGGCGGCGTTGATCATGGATTGTTTGCAGTAAACAATACAGATCAAATTCAAAAGCAGGCGAAGGAAGCTTTGACGTTAATGAAAAACCAGCCTTTTATTCTCTCGCCAAATTGTGCGATCCCGCTAAATGTTACAGATGAGGCGTTAGAACAACTAAAAAACTCAGTATTTGAATAGGAGATGAAGGTAATGAAAAAGTTAATGTTAGTAATGTTGATAGGTGTTCTGGCGGTGTTAACGGCCTGCGGCAATAAGGAAGCAGAAAGTTCTGGAGATAAGAAGAAGCTTACCGTTGGATTCGGTGTCGGAACCTATGAGGAACAATTCCGTCAGTCGATTCTGCCGATCCTGGAGAAACAAGGCTATAAAGTTGACATTAAAACCTTCTCGCAAAACATGCAGGTTAATCCGGCGATGAAGGAAGGCTCCATTGACGCGAGCATATTCCAAAGTACAGCTTACATGGAAGCCATTAATAAAGAAATTAACGCAGACATGACAGGAATTGCTTATGTACCAGGTGCTCCACAAGGTCTTTATTCCGTAAATCATACTACTCTTGACGATGTTAAAGATGGTACAACGGTGGCGGTTCCCAACGATCCGGTTAACCAGGAGCGTGCACTTCGTATTCTGGAGGAATTGGGCTGGATCAAAATTAAAGAAGGAGCAGGTGTAGCGGACTTCAACATTAACAGCATGGAGCCGGATAAGTATAATATTGATATTAAAATTTTGGACCCGGCGCAAATTCTGGTTTCCCTTCAAGATGTGGATTATGGTGTTGTGAACGGTAATTATATTGCGAATTCACCTGACAGAAAGATTACGGATGCACTCAAGATTGAAAACACGCCAATGCAGCACAGAATCATCGTATCGGTTAACAAAAAGGATGAAGATTCCCAGTGGGCCAAGGACTTGAAGGCTGCCTATGAATCCAAAGAGTTTGAAGAATATATCCTTGGAATCGAGAAATATGATGGTTTCATTTTGCCTGAAGCATGGAAAAATAATTAAGTAAGGAGTGAACGTACGTGACCAAGCAAAAGATTCATTTTATTGGCGGAGGACAGATGGCGGAAGCTATCATCCGCGCAAGTATTGCCAATGATAGCCTGTCTGCAGATCAAATCAGTGTATCCGATATTAATGAAGCCCGTCTTCAGTTGTTGAATACAAAATACAGCGTAAATACGGATAGTTCGCAGGAGCATGGCCTCTCAACAGCAGAGTTGATTGTAGTTGCAGTTCGCCCACAGGATGATTTGACTGCACTCGGACAAATTGTGCAACAATTCGCTTCACCTGCTGCTGCAGTCGTATCGATTGTGGCGGGGGTAACGATTGTGCAGTTAGGACAATATTTTGGAGCTGAACGCCCAATCATTCGGGTCATTCCCAATACGTTGACTGATACGGGTTACGGATATAGTGGTGTAGCCTTAAATGCCTACGCCACTCGTGATCAAGTTGAGAAGTTCCTGCTCGGGTTCGGCAAAGTACAATATCTGGAGGAGTCATATATAGATATCTTCACTGGGTTCGGTGTGGCTGGACCTAATTATATCTATTATTTCATTGAATCTCTTGCGGATGCGGGTGTCCTCGCCGGACTGCCACGGGAGCAAGCTTGGAAGGTAGCGCTGGAGAATGTTATGGGAGCGGTTGTGATGCTGCAGCAGACAGGTCTACATCCAAGACAATTGCTTGATATTAATAATTCGCCTGGCGGTGTTGGTATTCACGGCTTGTACGAGCTGAACAACAGTGATTTCGCGGCCGGACTGCAAAGAAGTGTTCTGGCAGCCGTGAAGCGCACTACTGAGCTGGGAGTGAAGGGATAATGGCAACCTTGAAATGGGATCATTTAGTACACTATGTGAATGATCTGGATAAACCGGTTGAAATCTTCGGCGGTTATGGTTTGGTTGCTTTCAAGGGAGGTTCTCATAAGGATTGGGGAACCTATAATGCCTTAAGTTATTTTGGGCTAACGTATCTTGAGTTTCTCGGCATTGAGAATCTGGAATTAGCAAAGGCAACCGAACACAATGTTGTAGTGAGGGATGCGGTTAACCTTCTTCCAGAGCAGGAAGTCTTAAGCAGAGTTGTGATCCGGACGAATGATATTGAAGAAATCGCTGCCTCCTTGAAGGCGGCAGGCTTATCATTATCTCCTATAATCGATGGTAAACGTCTGGATAATGAAGGAAGATTAATAGAGTGGCGGATGATGACCATTGATGGAGACTTTCAAGGACTGGTCTATCCGTTTATCATTCAATGGAACGGGACGGATGAAGAGCGATTGGAACGGTTAACGGCATCCGGAGTCATTCAATCCCATCCTGCGGGACATGCGGAAATCGTGAGGGCGGTATTCCGTGTCTCAGATCCTGCAGCCGCCGCTGAACATTGGGGAGAGTTATTTGGACTGCCAATTGAACAGTCAGAGGTTAATGACACCTTCACCCTTAAGATTGGAGATAATTCTTTTGCTTTTATGCAAGGGGATGAGAACCAATTCAAACAGGTCATTTTTGAAACAGATTCCATCGGGTTAAAAGGGAAGACGATTCAAGTTGGTGCTGGTGAATATGTGTTTGTTTAAAAGTAACTGCATCAACTGATTTCCTTGGTTTGAAAATGGGTTGTTATCGCGTAGCGCGGTAACAACCCTATCTGCGTTTTGCAGAGAGAATGTGTTTATCCCCATTTCCCTGCCGATAAAGCGGATTAGCACTGGCAGCCGTATTCTCAAAATCTTCTCGCAGCCCAAGCCAGCTGAACAGGCAGGAATACAAGATTGAACTGTCGAAAAATGATGTAATTTTTATTATTGGGGCATTTTGCATCAGATGTTAAAATATATCTTATTCAGAAAGAGGAGGAAGTACTATTTATGAAATGGGTTTGGGGAGTAATAACAGCGGCAGTATCAGTAATTGTGCAATTGCTTATCTTGAGTCTCTTAGGTTTTAACTTTTTCAGCTTTTCTGTGTTATTCATTATTCCGGTAGGGGGGATTATTCTCGGAGGTATAGCCACCTTCGGATATTTTTCTAAAACTGTGAGACAGGGATTAAAGCCGAATAAAAACAGCTACTTAATTTCGCTTATTTTCATATTACTTTCATTTAGCGGGTTTATGTATGGAGAATATCAAATGGCATATGTCTCATCATCCAATGAAATTAATTATAAGTTTGAGGGGGAGCATATAAGCAATTTTGTGTTTGGAGAATCAGATGAACCTATAACTCTATTGAATTATTATGATTATAAATTTAATAATAGCAGTTTAAGCATATTTTCAAGAGGGCATGTGAGCAATGCCATAGATATTGAACCCAATAAGTGGGTGAACATCAGCAAATTCCTCATACAATGTGTTGGTTTATTAATAGGTGGTCTAAGTGCCGGATTACTGGTGACAAGTGGTAAGACACATTGTTCTTCATGTAACAAAGCGTATCTACAGGAACATAAACTTTTGGACGTAAATGATGAAATGATAGAACCGGTATTAAGTGAAATCAATCAATACATACAAAATAACAACGGTGAAGGATTAACAAATTATATCACAGAACAAAAGACGCTTTGTGAGGATGTGGCTTCAGATACTAATGTTAAATATGGATTTAAGTTTGGTCATTGTCCCAATTGTCAACAGGGTTACCTGATAAAGAGTTGTTATACGCTAGATAAACATGGGAATTTTGAAGAGCAAGAAGATAAAAAGGCAGTCATTCCTATCAGCCAAGAGATTGTAACTAGCGTACAAAAAGCAGAAATAGCATCATAAATGAAAATTTGAGAGAAGTGGAGAAACCTGCCACTTCTTTTTCACGTGCATCCTTAGATGCGGCGGACAAAAGAAAAAGCGCTCGAGGTATCTTTTCCCATACCTCGAGCGCTTATTTAGGCTGTTACTGCGGGATAACCTGGGTGATCTGGTTCAATAGCTCGTTGACTTGATTTATAGTCTCGGGAATACCTGTCGATTCGAAGGCGGCTTTTCCTTCTTCCAGGTTAGTTATGGCCTGATCCAGTCCTTGCTGCAGTGTTTCATTGTATCCGACAATAGATTGATGCAGGTCTGCCGCATATTCCGGAACCTGAAGCCCGGCATATTGGACGATCTGCTCCTTGAGGGCAACCAGCCTATCCTTTAATTCATCCCTGGCCTGCGGGTCGGTGGCAGCATCCGTTGCCCAGGTCCCCATCTCTTGTCCGAACTCCGTCAAAGTTTGCATATAAGAAGCTGTCTCGGCTGTGAAGTTGACGCTGTCTCCTACCTTTTCCGCAATCCCGCAACCCGGTACAACCAGCAAGATGAGTAGCAGCAGACTTAAGCCATATTTCTTCATTTGCTTCACTCCTTTAGAGTATCGTATGTGCCAAGTTTACTGTAGTTCATACGGCCAGAAGGGCATCAGGTTGCATGAAAGTGATATGCGGCTACGATTACCGATGAAGACGATTTTGCTCCATACTTCCAGGATTTAAGTGCTCCCAAAAGGTTTTTGGGTTTTGGGGGAACTCGTTATTTATGGGGACTTGTATTTTAGAATTTTCACATGGACTATTAAAGGAAATTGTTTCCCATTTTTGCGGGGATGCTGCCCCAAAACACACCTGTACGCTAATCTCCGTCGTGTCAAAAACCATTGAATGCAAGGTTCCTAAACCATCTTCATAAAATGGGCAACATACGCCCTTTGGCACTTTTTCCTCCAGTATTGTCTTTATTGATTCTACAGAAATAGATCCTTTCTTTTTTGAGAAGTAATCTTTTATAGTGTTATATCGAATAACAGAATGCCTTCTCCGGTTATTATCATAAGGCAACATTTCGTTGCTCTCATAATGATTTGTTGCAACAAGGAAATCTTCACTGTTTCTAAAAGATATTTTCCTATCGTCTCCGAAACAGGCAGTTTCAGCTATTGTGGCATTTCCGTAAGTATCAGCAATTAGCAGGTTTACATTGCTTCGTATAGGCATATTCTTCAAAAGATATATGGCATCCTCACATCTCATCTTCAGTAGAAAATTCATAACTTCTGCCAATTAAAGTGTGCCCATCAGATGTAATACTTGGCAAAGCTGAGAATTGACTGCATGCTCCAGCTTCTATTACATGATCCGCAAATACAGCCAATTTTCCCAGTGGGATCTTTAAGCTGTCTGAAAGTCCAAGGATTTCCTCGTTTACTCCGGGACAAAATTCATCTAAAAGGGTTTGTTTCTTTCTTAATAAAAAACTATCCATACAATCACCTTGTATATTGATACTCCTAAGCTCCGGGTTGTTTCTGACTGTATGAGCCAGCTTAGTGCCAATCTCGTAATGGCTGCCCTCTGAGACGAATTTTGAAAAGCTAACAAACTGGTTTGACATGTTATGCGCCTTCTTTCAGATTTTTTCGGAAATTTTATAAGTACTATGATATTGTTTTTCTTTCATATTGTCCTGTCATTACCTGCGCATAGTTGACAGGTCGAAGAGGGGCACGAGCTGAAGAGCAAGCTTCGAATTTTCGGAATTCTGTACAACTCTCGAATACATGATGTTAGGTAACTCTGCCTTTAGGATTACCTTTGGTTTCTAATCTGGTTTGCAAAAATAAAAGAAATCAGTTATATTCAAAGTAATTAGATAATCTAACTATAGGAGTAAGGAGGTATACAAATTGAAAAGAAAGCCTGCCAAGGAATATACAACTGAGCAACAATTGCCGAGACTTGGAACATCACCTTATTTGAAGTTGATGGAGCGAACAGCCTCATCCGATACCAATCTAAATTCAGCGCATCTGGGACTAATTATGCTCTGGCTGGGAGATAACATTTTAGACATGGTGGATATTGATTTAGCTGCTTTTGACATCACGGAGAGCAAGCTGGATCTATTACTCCTATTATCCCTTCACGCAGATCAGGAGTTGGTGACACCTTCATCCATAGCAGACCGGTTGGGGATTCGCCGATCGTCTGTAACGGCCTTGTTAATATGGCTGGAGAAAAAAAACTTGATTGTTCGTGAACCGTATGCCAAGGATGGTCGCATGACTCACGTTCGTATTAGCGCTGAAGGCAGTACGCTTGTGAATCAAATATTACCTACGTTCTGGTCTACTTGCGCATCCCTAGTTGATGAATTAGATAAAGAGGAGCAAGCGGTGTTCCAAAAAGTGTTGGTTAAACTAAATGCAAGCTTAGAAAAACGACTTGGATCAGGCAGATGATTTTTTTGGTCATATAGTTAGATAATCTAATTACATTAAAGAGATGAAACTTTCAATTGCGGCTTCCATGTAACTCCCATTTCGCAACGAAATCTAACTTCGAACAAATTTTATAATTGAGGTGTAATATGAACAATTCAATCAATGCTACGGGTGCAACTAGAAATTATACGCTTATGACCATTATACTTTGCTGGACCGGCCTTGTTGTCATGTCCAGTCTATACGCAACGATTCCGCTAATTACATTGTTTGCACAGCTTTTTGAAATTTCCACGACGAATGCTGCCGCTGCGGGAAGTACTTTTTCGATAGGCTTTGCCATTGGTTGCTTAATCTATGGCGCGCTATCCGATAAATACGGACGTAAGACCGTTATATTTGCAGGGCTCCTTTTCCTGACATTGATATCATTAATTCTGGGAACCGTTCACAGCTTTGCATTGATTTTGGGATTAAGAGGACTACAGGGAGCAGCAGCAGCAACCTTCTCTCCAGTAGCACTTGCCTATGCGGTTGAGATGTATCCAGCGGAAAAACGGGTAACTACCATTGGTTTTATCAGTACAGGATTTCTGATTGCTGGTATTGTTGGTCAAGTGGTTAGTAGTATACTCAGTGAGCATTATGGCTGGAACGCTGTTTTTTATAGTCTTGCCGTTGTTTATGCGGTGACCGCCATATTAGTGTTCTTCTTCCTTCCCAAAGGAGGTATCCAGCAGGCACACGCTAATATCTGGGAGCCTATTAAGCAAATTGGCAAAGTGTTTGTTCAAAAACAATTGGTGTTATGTTATCTAGTGGCATTCGTTCTGCTTATGTCTTTTGTAAGCATGTATACAGTGCTGGGTAACTATCTAAGTACAGCTCCATATGAGCTAAGCAAGCAAGAAATTCTTTCTGTCCGTATTATCGGCATAGTAGGCATGCTCGTTTCTCCATTCGCGGGAAGAATATCTAAGCATGTCGGCTTAGGTAGAACGCTTCGCGGTGGATTGTTGCTAGCGATCATTGGTTTGGCGTCTATGGGGATGATTTCTAATCTGCCACTTCTTATTGTGATGAGCATCCTTTTTGTGGGGGGAATCGCACTAGCCGTTCCTTCACTTGTTTCGCTTGTTGGGCAAGTGGGCGGCAAGATGCGCGGGATAGCTGTATCCGTATATACTTTTATATTGTTTACAGGCACAAGCTTCGGTCCGATTATCTCGCTTCAATTGATGAATAATGCAAGTTATTTAATTACGTTTCTTCTATTGGCATGTATTCTGTGCATTGGGTTGCTAGCAGCATGTCTTATTCATCATGATGAGGCAGGAGAGTTAAACAGCCAGTAAATGTGTTATCAATAAACAAAAAACGATGAAATGACATCATAACGATTACTCATTTGATTTCATTTTAACGAATCCGTTCTGGAATTCGAAAGATTAAATTATTCTAGGAAGCTTCCTCCAGAGTTGGGTGGGAGCTTTTTAGCTTCTAAGTGTATTTTGAAATCGTAATATTCTTCCATTTGATAGTATAATTAAAACAAGTTTATTGAATCTTTAACTATTGAGGACTTCCAAGGCACAAGGTTATGGAGGCTACGCTAAATTTCTGCTCCACACAATGTCAATGAATCAGGTTTTGTGCGAGTTAACCACTGGTATGAAGTTGGGGACTATTTTTTAACGAAAGAGGTATGAAATGAAAACAAAGTTCATTAACATTGAAGGATTACATGGCTGTGGGAAATCAACAACTGCATGGAAGCTAAATGAAAAATTGAGGGAGCAAGGCTTCAACTCGAGAGTCTATCTTGAAGTGGACATGGACTATGCTCAAAGAAATCCCTGTGACCTTAGATTTTTAGCTTTATTAAATGAAGAAGAATATAAGAATCTGACTATTCAGTATCCTGAACAATCCAGCTTAATTGAAAGTTTAGTTGAGAAAATTGATGATGAATACTATCAAATTTATTATCCGGACATTAGTGATGATTGTAATGAATTATTAGACAAACTAAAGTCTTATCAGGCATATGAAGGAAGATTGAATAGTGATACTTTTGTAAGAATAATGTTTATGAAGTTTAATGATTTTGTTGAGAACGCAGTGCAGGATGATATTGTTTATATTTTTGAAAGTGTTTTATTTCAACACATTATAAATGAATTATTGCGTTTCAGTAACTTATCAGAAACATATATTTCTGAATGTATAACGAAATTGACAAATATTTTAAAACCACTGAACCCCATATTGTTTCATTTGCGCACTGATAATACTAAAGGGATTATAGATAAAGTTGCATCTGAACGGTTGTCAGATAATTATGATTTATATCCTGATTGGATTGATTGGATGATTGAATATGTAAAGAATTCTAGCTATGGGGAGAAGAATAATGTCCAAAATAGGGAAGATTTAATGGAGTTCTTTTATAAAAGGGCTGATATTGAAGAGAAGGTATTTAGTTTATTGGATATAGAGAAACATATAATTAACATCGATCCGATAAGTAAAGAGACACTGAATTCTATGGTTTACAGTATCCTAAGAGATGAAAGTAATAAAACAAATGAATTTAAAATTAAGTAATACCAATAAAAAACATAATAACGGAGGTTCTATGCAATGACGACTGATTTATTCTGGGAAATGATAAACAACTCAAAAAAGTATGGTGAAGAACAAGTTGAATGGTTAACCAAAGAATTAACAAAGTCTAGTAAAGAAGAGATCCTTCAATTTGAAATAGAATTTAGGAATAAGATGGAACAATCCTATACATCTTCATTATGGGCGGCAGCTTTTGTAGTAATGGGAGGATGTTCAGATGATGGATTTGATTACTTTAGAGGTTGGTTAATCTCCCGAGGAGAAGAAGTATTCCATCAGGTAATAAAGAATCCTGAATTTCTGGCAGAATATTTATCTGAAGAAAATTTGCAAGAGGATGTTTTTGCCCCCCAATTGGAAGAGATGCTATCAGTTGCTTCAGACGCGTACATTTATCTAAAAACCGGTACGTTTGAGTATAACGATGACATAAACACTGAATTTTATAATGAGTTAGAAGCTCGGGGCTACAATTTTGAAGTAATAGAGATTGAAAATGATTGGGAAGAAGAAGACCTGGAAGAAATGTACCCATTGTTATGGAATAGATTTGGAGAGAACCCGCTGACCTAAGGAATGCTTTGATGGCGGACAAACCGGAATGTAAAGGTCTTGAACTTCGCGGACCGACGAGGTGGTCCTTGCGGGTTTCGGAGGAAACCGTATCGTTTGAAAACTACATCGCTAATGAAAATCTCCGTCAGTTCACTAATAAAATGTTGGTGTTAGAACAACTGCAGGATTTGAAGGGTGGTAATGGTATAATATTCGGTTACTATTTAGAGTTACCCTTTTCAAACCAGGGGTCTGGGATGAGCTGCAAGCTGTTAATTCAATCTGTTAACAAGTCATTAACAATAGCGAATGTGTACTTTGGAAACAAAGTTGGTTGTAGATACGTTGGCAACAGGTCACCCAGCGGGAAGAAAACTTGATAATCCTAAATCATGGGATGATCGGGTATGGGTTGAAGGTGTAATGGAGAAGCTTAGAAAATATGAAACCGAACTTTTGAGCATGTAATGATCCTGTTGATAGATTATTAGAATAGGAGGATTACGATGGAACCCAAATTCGCCCTTATTAAGTTTGGTGGAATTACATTGATCCTTTCGGGGATTCTCTTTTTTGTACAATATCTATTTTTGTTACCAATGCCCAGTTCTCCGCTCTCGGATGCGGATCTGGTGACATGGCTGCAGGAATGGCGGTTCAATCTCTCGATGGCAGACGAACTTTTGTTCTTTGCTACATTATTATTGATACCCTCAATCGTGGCATTGTACCAGATATTGGTGAAGGTAGACAAGATTAAAACATCGCTGGGATGCAGTCTTTTGGCTGTTATCATATCGGTTAATATCTTACTGGTCATTATCTTGGGGCGTTTGGTCTATCCCGTCTATAATATTGAACTCTCACCTGATATCTACAAGCTGGTAATCAGCATATACTATGGAGGTATGCACTCTGTAGCGATCATACTGAGCATGGCAACCATCATATTGTGTCTCGTGATAAGAAAAAGTGTGCTCGGCAAGTCTGCAGCTTATTTTGGATTTGTGGTAGGGGTATTGGATCTTATCGGAGCCTATCCGTGGATAGTTGGAACTACTATGGTATTTGTTTCTCAGTTGGCTTTCGCTGCATGGTTTGTTTTTATCGGCATGAGGATGCTGGGGAGGATGGAGGAAGCAGTGGGATAGGCTATTTAATTACCATTTTCGGATTGTCCTATCAAGCTGACATACTTATTGGTAAACGGATAAACAAGCTCCCGTGGTTCGTCACAGGAGCTTGTTTTTGCTGCGGACTATTCTATTTTGCCGGGATAACGCTTGGGGTTGTCTGTCTGACCCAGAATATAGTCGATGCTTACTTTATGGAAATTGGCCAGAGTAATTAAAACGGTACTCGGGACATCCAAATTTCCGTTCTCATAGCGGGAATAAGTGGCTTGTGTAATATGTAATAGCTCAGCCATTTGTTGCTGTGTTAGATCTTTGTCTTCGCGTAAGTTGCGGATTCTTTTGTACAATGTGATCACCCAAGCCAAGTTTACTTTATGCGAAAAATGCATATTGATATTTATGCGGTTTTCGCATAAAATTTATACATAGAAAGATTGATAGTCTGCGAAAGGAGGCCTAATGAATCATTTTAGAGGATTTTCATTTTAAGCAAGTCGAAACGCTGTTCGATTTATTGATTGATTCCAACTCCTTGCAATCATCTTAATCGTTTATTCAAGGATATAAAATAGGGCCATTAATGATGGTTGAAGTGTTTAATGGGGATAGTAATAGATTAGCCAAGGAAAAGTCACCGTATCTGCTGCAACATGCGCATAACCCGGTGCTGGTTCCCTTGGTCGGAGGAGGCTTTTAAAATCGCCAAGCGCGACTACAAGCCCATCTTCCTTTATAAGCTAGTTGTTGATTCACACGTACCTGTCATTGACGAGATATTCGTGTGAATCAATTATTGTTGAATCTTTTGCAGCATTTGCTGATGGAATCTAATGTAAACAAGCTGGAGGCGCATGTTGGGCGGCACTCCAGCTTGTTTTTATTTGTTGAGGTTCATCCTGCTCGTAAGTAAGATAAATTCACTCTTGCTATTAGTTGTAATTAAAGATATATTATTAATTAAATGAATGATCATTTAATTAATTGGGGTTTTGTTTAAAGAGAGGAGAATATATTTGGCCAGACCCGTTAATGAAGAAAAAAGACAGGAGCGGCGTAAACGTATCCTAAAAGAGGCTGTAGTCCTGTTTGCAGAAAGTGGATATTCAAATACCACAACGGCTAGCATTGCCCAGAGTGTGGGAGTGACTCCCGGAACCATTTTTCAATATTTCCCTAGTAAAGAAGCTTTATTCTACGCCGCTGTCATGGAGCCGCTTGCTGATATTCAGGTGAAATCACTTGCTTGTCTACAACAAGAGGGGACGCCGGGGGTATTGATCATGAACATGGTAAAAGAACAATTTGACCATATCTACTTCTATACAAATGAATTACGGCTTACTCAATCTGTTTTAGGACAACGAATAAGATTCCCTGAACTTACAGAGAAGGTCCTTGAAAGTATAAAGGTAATGACAGATAAGATCGAATCTGTTTATGCCAAGGGACAGTCCATGGGAGAATTCAACAAAAGCTTTTCTCCGGCAATGATCTCCCGTGCTTATATCTCTTTCTTAAATGGAGTGGCTTTAACTCTTGGAGAAAATATTCTTAATCATCCCGAGTGGGAAAATCTGAAGGGGCATGCCTTTTATTTGTTCGCACCCATACAATCTAAAGAAAAACTGGGGGAGTCTAAATGAGTCAAACATCATTACAACCCGATCTGACATTTAACGTTCGTGTGAAAAGACGGAAGAAAATTTTATGGAGTCTGGGGATCGTGCTTTTGCTTGTGATAGCTCTTGTGTTTTATATATCTTATAAAGTAGTAGACACCTTGCTGCATCATCCTAAAGACACTAATGTCAGCTACGAATTGAATATCACTAAAACTCCCTACGAAGAGGTCGAGTTCAAGAGTCTGAAAAATGATAATACGATTAGAGGGACCTTTTTTCCTTCCGGTAAAGCAAGTGATCAGACGATTATTGTCGTCCATGGATACACTAGTAATCGTTTAGTCAAAGGACGGACTCGAAAGTTAGTAGAGCATTTCGTCCCGAAAGGCTACAATGTATTGGCATTTGACCTCAGCTCGCAAGGTAAATCCGATGGTGATTTGATTACCCTGGGCCGCAATGAAAAGTACGATTTGCTGGGAGCGGTGAGCTATTTAAAATCCAGAGACCATACAGGTGATAACATTGGAGTGATCGGCTTTTCAATGGGTGCTGCTACTTCTTTGCTAGCCGCAAGTGAGAGTGATGATATCAAGGCCGTAATTGCAGATAGTCCTTTTCGTAATGCCGGTCTATTTCTGAGAGAGGGTTTGCCCTTCTTTTCAGGTTTACCTGCGTTTCCCTTCAGTTATACATCGACTTGGATGGCAAATTGGGCCTTTAAGGTTGATCTTGATTCCATATCTCCTATGGATGCGGTGAAAAAGATGCAAGACAAGCCAGTTATGCTCATTCATGGTACTGGAGATCAGCAAATTAGTTATAAAAATACAGAAATTATCTACGAGTCCTTAACAGATAACCCAAGTGCAGAAGTATGGTACCCGCAAAATACGGAACATATCGATGCTCTCAACCACTACCCGACTGAATATTTCCAAAGAGTAGACCGCTTTATGGATGAGTATGTAGGAAAATAATTTCAGTCCAAGAGAGCCAACTAGTGTACGAAGTAAAACTACCCAATAATATCAAGCATTTTTAGCCTGTAGTGTAGAGCATGGTGATAAGATCGACTCAAGCTGTCGTTGCAAAGAGGGGGGATTTGACCTCTATGCCCTGACCTTCAGCATTATATTCACGAACGTATATGAGATAAGCATTTCGTATCCATTTATCTTAATATTGTTTCACCCCAAAAGACACTAACACTACTGTAGTGTCTTTTTCATTCCCATTGAGCAATATAAATTTATATACATTTGAGTCAAAGGAGGTATATATTGGAGAACAGAGAAGGGGAAAATTCTAACCGATTACTACAAGAAAAATCACCATACTTACTACAGCACGTCCATAATCCAGTGACTGGTATCCGTGGGGTGAAGAAGCCTCCATTGATGAGATGTTCGTGTGAATAAATTGTTTATAGCAGCATCCTCAAGTAGACTATAAAGGATTATTACTTTTGGGAAAAATGTATAGTGCAATAAAGTGCATTGTGTGGATAAAATTGTATATGAATCTTTGATAGGTTTGACAAAAGCGGGTATTTCAATGATTCCAATTGCAGGCGGCGCAATTAATGAGGCGCTGTTTGAAATCAGAGGTGGAATTGCACAAAGGAGTTTTAAAATTTATTAGGAATGGATAGTACGCCTTTATTATTTTAAATGATGAAATCTACTCTCGTAACCATAGGCACGGGAGCATCTCGATATAATTAAACAACATGAAAATTTCCAATTATAAATCCGCTAATATGGTTAAAAAGAACATTAAGGAAGGGAAGGCAGGTGAGTCTATTGGAGGATTTGTATTATGGAAAAATCAGCCCAAGTGAACGAAGCTATTCTAGCGATCCCAAATATGCACTGTACTCCAAGCAAATCTCTGAGCTGGGTACCCGCAATTAAGGAAGCTATCGCTATGGGAGCAGTTGGGAAGCTATCGGAGCTTAGGTAATGAATCAAAGTGACAGTTAGAGATGAATACTTTTTTTAGAGAACCGGGGCGAGATAGATTCGTTTCGGTTTTTTTGTCTAAGCCAAGTTACATTAATTTCAGGAAAGAAATAAGACCCAGCCTGGTTGGTCATTAGTAATTACTATTGCATTCACCTCAACTAGTATGGCTATACAAAGAATTTAAAGTAATGCTGAAGCTGATCAAAAGAATAAGTTAACGCTGCTTCAAAAGAAAATGGATTTATTCAGTCGTAGAAGCTGCAACTGCACAAGTGATCAACAAACAATTAAAGCTGAGATTCCGTCAACTACCATACAGGCGAGTGGATTCGCCCGCTGGTATCAGATTAACAGCAAGGCATCCGATGTATCTACAGTGATGGACCTGACTAATACAACATCAAAGTAACTGAATTCAACTGGTTAATCCACTAAATTTTTACTACTAAATGATAAACACCGTTACAAAAGTTTTCACTTCAAAATACTATAACTTATCTAATGATGGGGAGTGATAAGATATGAGTATAAATCCACAGTGTAAAAGGTTTGCCGAGATTTTTGGCGGTGAAGCACAAGTCATAAACGGAGTATGTGTAGCCACTAAGTTGCGTACAAATATTAAGGTGAAAATTTTGGGCAGACGTTCTAAGGGCCTATTCACACTTCCTTTTGGTATTTCCTTCGAGAGTGTGGGTGCAGATGGCAGGGGGTTATGTCTTGGAGAGTCAGTGATACTCACTAAGGAAATAAATCCGTTTATCTCTAGACTTCGAAAATCAGGAATTAAAGTAACGGCTCTTCATAATCATTGGTTATTCACAAATCCAAATATATGGTATATCCATTGGGAGGCAATTCAGCGTCCGCTAGTTTTTGCTAAGAACGTGCGTGAAGCATCTAGAGTATTGACGAACAAACCGGTTGGTCCATTTATTTGTAAGCCTGCTAAAAAATAAGGGTATAAAATAAAAGGCACTAGCCCCCTGCTAGTGTCTTACATACACGATCCGAAAATAATAAAAAATCAATGCGTATACCGCAAAGATATACAAAAGAATGTAGCATGTTATTAGTTTAATCTATTATTGTATTGGTATTCCTTCTACACTTCTGCGGCTCTCCCCGTCTATTTTGGGTCCACACGAAAAGAGGTGATGCCTATGACAACTCAAAAAGTACCCAATAGATTAGCCAAGGAAAAGTCACCGTATCTGCTACAGCATGAACATATTCCGGTGAACTGGTTCCGTGGTCGTGAATAAACCTGTCTTCCTATCTATTTCGTAGTGTGCCTTTAACCGGCTTGTCATTGATAGGAGGTTCGTGTGAGTCATTATTTAAAGAAGTTCTTGCAGATGGGTTGCAGGAATTTTTTGATAGAGACAAATCTTGACAAGATTAGTTGTTAAAGCTACTATAGTTATGACAATGAAAATAAGGCGGGTTATACAAATGAGCATTCAATATGACTACACACAATTGATCGGATTCAAAATTATTAAGGGCGAAGTTCTCATAAAGAGAAAGCTTCTAAGCGCCTTCTTAGATAAAGGATATGATATCACTTTTGAGCAATGGACAGTTCTTAATGTACTTTATACAGAATCGGGTCTGATTCAAACTGAAATTGCAATCAAAACTTACAAAGACAAAACAAATTTGACCAGAATTCTGGATGTTCTTTCTAAAAAAGGTTATATTGTACGCGAGACCCATGATAAAGACAGAAGAAGCACCCGAATTTACTTGACTGATGCAGGAAAAAAGATGTTTCACGATCTGATTCCTTGTGTGAAGTCTATTAATGAACAATTTCGAAAAGGCATATCAGACGAAGATTTCGAAGTGTTTATGAACGTGCTTGATAAAATAAGCGGTAATGCCGAATGATTTTTTTGTTAAATAGTTGCTATAGCTATAATAGATTAAGCTAATAAAATATTGGAGGAGGAATTTATATGGTGAAGCTGTCCCTGCAAGAGAAGTTTGCATTTCAGTTTATCTTTAATGAAAAGAAGGTGTATCACAGATGGTACGGAAGATTCTTGTCTTTCGGAATTGATTTCGGAAGATTGAAAAGAGTCGTCGTTAGAATTCCAAATTGGATGCAGTGGTGTGAAGAATGGACGAAAGAAGGAGATGAACTACATAGAAAAGCAGAACAGGCTCTAACTGAAGGTTATCGTACTAAGGCCAAAGCATTGTTTCATGAGGCAGTAGGTTGCTATCATGTTGGTCAACACATCTTCTTTATTGATTGCAGCCAGAAAGAAGGATCTCAAGAGAAGGCAAGAAGAAGCTACAAACAGGCTATCAGTTTATATGAAGACAAAGAAAAACCAATCCGGATTGAGATTCCGTTTAAAGGTGTGAAAATTCCTGCTTATTTACGGCTTTCAGGAATTCCGAACAAACCATTGGTCATTTTTGTGAATGGAATGGATAACATTAAGGAAGCTGAAGGCCATTCCCAGGGCACTCTTTATAAACATCATGGATTCAATTTTATTACTTTTGATGGCCCCGGGCAGGGAGAACTGTGGAAGGACATGAAATTTGATGTCAAAGAATATCACAAAGCAGTTTCAGCAATTATCGACTGGGTGGAGAAGCAACAGGACTATCAAATGGATACTCAAAAAATCGCCTTGACAGGCTTTAGCTTAGGAGGATATTTAGCTCCGGTGTCTGCTGCGTATGACAAACGAGTAAAATGCGTGGTAGGTAACAGCGGGCTGGTTTATATCGGGGGTCTCCAAGGTTTAAAGCAATTAAATCCGATCTGGCAGCGTGGTGTCACTTATATGACTGGATGTTTGACACTGGAAGAAGCTGTTCATCAATTTGATTGGGACATTGAAATGGCTCCGAATCTGCAAGTCCCTCTATTGTTTTATCATGCAGGGAAGGATGAAGTGATGCCCTCGCCAAAAATTCATTCAGAAAAGATAATGAAATGGGCACAGGGAGACAAGCAGCTTAAATATTACGAAGAGGGGGAACATTGCACCATGAATTATTTGGATGAAGTGTTCCCGGAAATGATTGACTGGCTTAAACACAACCTTGCAATGAACTGAACAAATAGAATCGGGAATATCTAATCAATTGAAGAGGTGGTTAATGATATGGATAAAAATCAGCAGATGCTTCATGACACGATTCGAACTGTACCCATAGACAGGGCAATTCCCAATGGATTTGATTTAATTGATTATTTGAAGCTTATGGAAGAACACCGGAAGGGTAGAGACTATGTTGACACATGTTTAGAGATCGCAGAGACTGCTCAATCGCTTGCGGAGAAGGCTTTAAAAGATGGCCGTATTTTTACTGCAAGAACATTTTTCTTAAATGCAACGGCAGCATATAGAGTCGGACAATACACAATAATTCATGACACGGAAAAAAAGCTGGATATGTATCGTAAATTAATCACCTGCTACAGCGAAGCGGCAAAATTATATACTCCACAAATCGAGATAGTTAAAATTCCATACAAGGGATGCCAAATGGTAGGTTGGTTGAGAATGCCTGAAAAAGCAAACGTTCGGGTACCCGTTGTTATTTCTATCGGTGGTGCTGATGGATGGCGTGAAGAGCATCACAATTATAGCCATTTTTATTCCGAAAGAGGAATAGCCTATTTGATGATTGATGGGCCCGGCCAAGGTGAAACAAGATTATTCAATAAACTGTATATGGAATTGAACAATGAAGAAGCTCTAAATGAAATAATTGAGTATGTATCCAAAGATCAACGTTTTGAGAAAATCGGGATGATTGGCTACAGTTTTGGAGGCTACTTGGTTGCCAGAACGGCAGCAATTAGTGACAAGCTGGATGCTTGTGTTGTTAATGGGGGCTCATACTCTCCCAAAGAAATACTGTCCTTCTTGCCACACTTTACAAATGTATTCTCTGCTTTGACTAATAAAAAGGATCAAGACTTGGAACGGTTTATTAATGGCATGACTATGGAAGGATATGCTAACCAGATCAAATGTCCGCTTTTTTTGAATCATGGAAAACTTGACCCCTTATTTTCAGCATCCGGTATTCAAAGAATTTATGATGAGTCTCTTTCTATGAATAAAACAATTAAACTATGGGATGATGGAAACCACTGCGTAACCAACCATGCAACTGAAGTTATTACAATGATAACGGACTGGTTTACAGAAGTGTTGTGTTAAAGTCAAAGACTTGGTTGTTACATTGTTTGCTAGGTATGACCTGCAATTATATAACTTTTTTATTCGTATAAAATAGTCAGTTGAAGCATGGGTCGCTCACCTCCACACATTCGGAAAATGGATCGAACAAAAGTGGGATATCCGGTATTCGGATCGGGGAGCACTAGACCTGCTGTACCGTTTGAAGCTTAGCTTTACGAAGCCAACCTTCACGCTGGCTAAAGCATAAAAATAGGCGGAATTCAAAAAACACTTGCAAGCGTAAAAAAACACCTCGGAACTTTGTCTGCCGCCAGCCGGTTAACCCTGAGGCGGTCAAGGAGCTGCTGGTAGTACGACAATAGGCAGAATGAAATTGCAATAAACCGTTATGTACATCAAGAGGAGCGCAGGAAGAACTGCGCCTCTTTTTGTTGTGTAACGGCTTGGCCCTACTCTATTAAGAGCCAAAGATTTTTTCGTGCTGACAGCGGCTGGAGTGAACCACTACCCCAACTGCAGAATTGGGTCCCTCTAAACGCCTTGGTCGGAGGAAGCTTTTGAAATCGCTAAACGCGACAACTAGCCTATCTTCTTATCTGTTGGGTATTCGTAGTGTGGCTTTAACCGACTTGTCAATAGTGGGATGTTCATGTGAATCAATTAATATAGATGCTTCTGCTGATGGAATTGGTGGGAGCTTTTTTGTTCGGAAAGTATAGAATTAGCAATCGTAATATTCTTCCATTTCATTGTATAATAAAAACAGCATCGAAAAAATCTGGTGTCGAAACTTCTACAACGGAAGAAAAATGCTTTTATCGACTATCTTGGAGTATTCTGCGAAGTGGCAAATTTATGTTAGCAGGAGGATTCAGGTTATGGGAGAAAACAAAATTGGAGCAAGCGATTATCTTGCATTAGGTTTATATGCTTTTGCAGGATTCGGTCTTGAAATTGTACTGTCAATGCTATTGCCTTTTATATTCGGTGTTGGAGGTTCTGAATATACCCTCATCCATCATTGTATACACTGGGTGCTTACATGCATTTTGTGGGGGAGTATGGCACTATTTTTGATAAGGCTTTCAAAGAAAAAATACTCCTTTGATATTATGAAGTTAAACGAAGCACCCGACTCCAAGGGAGGGTTACTTGCGGTTGTGATTTCTGTTATAGCAATTACAGTTACCACTCTTGTATGGGGTGGTTTTAAGCCAGTTCAAGAATACAATGGTATCGTTAAATTCATTTTTCAAAATATCTATTATTTGTTTGAAGCTGCCTTGATTCTGCTAACGATTGCTTTTGGACAAAAATTCGGTGAAACGCTCATAAAAAGAGGCAGTCTGCCTTATGGAGGGATTTTTCTTGCTCTCACATGGGGACTCATACACATTTTGCTCCAAGGAAGTCTAACAGGTGTTTATGCTTTCTTCATGTCCATTCTATATGGCATTGTATACATATTGTTAAAAAAGAATATCCGATATTCATATATGATGATGGTAATTATATTTATTTTATAAGCAATTTCAGCATACGGAATCACATAAGACTATGCAATAAAATTGAGGCGCGTATTCAAACTATTGTTACATGACGGAGGAGGGGTACCAGACTGAGATCCGCTACCCCTCCCGAATCTTAACCGGGAAAAAATACTCTACCTGCCGGTAGCTCAAGAGTTCGTATGTATGTGGGACAGTAACCTGAAACATCACAGCTCAAAAAGTACCCAATAGATTAGCAAACGAAAAATCACTCTATCTTCTACAACACGCCCACAAACCCGTGGATTGGTATCCTTGGGGAGACGAGGCTTTTGCTAAAGCACAGTCTGAAAATAAGCCGATCTTTTTATCCGTCGGCTATTCGACCTGTCATTGGTGGGATGTTCGTGAAAATCAATTTCCATAGAAACTCCTGCTAATAGTATTAGTGGGAGTTTTTCTATTGGATACAGGGGAAGGGGAATGTTCGTCATATTTTTCCATTTTGAAGTATAATAAGATTATAATTCATCGAGACTTTCTACCGGATAATATTTGAATATTGAGATAAAGTTTGTAGTTTCACAAAGTTCGTGAATATAATGTTAGACAAAATTATCTATTTAAGAACTAAAGGAGTGTAGTCATATGAGTTATATTCGTATAGAAGATATAATGATTAAAAATTATAGATCTTTTGGAGATAAAGTTGTAGTTCACTTTCCTAAAGAAGATTATAAAAAACCAGTAGCTATAGTGGGGTACAACAACGCAGGAAAGACGAATTTTTTGAATTCAATTTTATATGGAATAACAGAAAAGTATGTTACTAAAGATAGCTTTACAATTAATGACTTTCATAATCGTAGCTATGATAATATACCTCTAATTGCAACAAAAATGAGTAGTAGTAGTGAACATAAAGTAGAAGGTAAGATAGCAAATCTTACTGGATATCATTATTTGGATATCGAACTCGATGGAATTGAAATAGAAAGTGCCAGAATCAACTCTTACGAAGATGGGAAGCGAGAGAGACAACTCTATACCTCATTTGGTGCAGCTAAATACTTTAAAATATTCTACATAAATTTTCATGAAATTAAAAAAGAAATATCAACAAAGAAAACAAGTTGGGGGAATTTATCTTCATTTTTAGCAAAACATATCAAAAGTATAGTTGATAGAGATGGTATTATGGCAGATAAAAAAGATCAATTCAAAGCAGAGGTAAAGTCCTCTACTGATAAGGTAATGGCTGACTCCAGTTTGAATGATTTTTTAAATAGGATACAAATTAATTATTCGACTAACCTGAGACAAAATCAGTGTCATATTGAATTTGGATTGCCTGAGTATGAGGATATATTCTTAGAGATGATGTTCAAAGTTGGTCTTAATGGTGACATGGAAAACCTTGTACCGATCAGCCATTTTGGTGATGGTTATATTTCTATGTTTGTCATGGCTATTATTCAAGCGATTGCAGAGAGCAATGAGACAGATAAGTGTCTTTTCTTATTCGAAGAACCTGAAAGCTTTTTACATGAGAACCATCAAGAATATTTCTACAAAACTGTTCTTTGTGGCTTAGCTGAGAAAGGACACCAAGTAATTTATACTACTCATTCTGACAAAATGTTGGATGTCTTTGATACTAGAGGATTGATTCGTTTTGAATTTGATGAAGATACTAAGCAAACAGTACTTAAATACAACAAACATAATAGTGAGTTTCTCGAAGTCGAAGAGAACGAAGAAATTTTTGATGAGTTGCTTTCTGAAATTGATGATTATAATAATTACATCAAGCTAATTGAGCCAAACCTAAATAAAATATTATTCAGCAAAAAAGTTTTACTTGTAGAAGGCCCTAATGATCTGATGACTTACAAAGAAATTATCAGAAGAAAAGTATTGGAACTCACTGAGGATAATAAATACTCAGAAACCTATTTGAATTTTAATAACATCGCTATAGTTCCTCATCATGGGAAAATAACTGCTTTAATTTTAATTAAGTTATGTAAGCACTTAGGCATAAATTATTTTGCTATCAATGATTTTGACTTCGAAGAAAATTTTGTGGCAAAGCTCTCTTTTGAAACAATCGGAGAACTTAAAGAAAGTGATATCTATAATACTGAACTAGAAAATATTAAAGTTTTTAATTCAAAAGGTGAACCATTGAGTGAAAGAACTAAAAAGGGGATGATAACTACAAATTGGAATCTGATTAAAGAAGCCTCTTTTGAGAAGATACATTTTAACATTCCTAAGTTAGAGTCTGTTTTAGGGTATGACTCAAATGATAAAAATAGCGCGAAGATCTGGAGAATAATTAAAGAAACATCTGAGTTTGGAGAGCTTATCTTCCCTGAAAATCTTAAGAAATTCCTTGAATTGAATAATATCCAAAGACAAAGATAACTTCGTCTAACATAATATTCACGCATCGGGCATATCCCCTCGGTCCGGCAGAAGAATTTCAGGGAAGTAGAAACTGCCGGACACATCCGACTTCGTCGGACGTCGTGAAAACAAGAACGTTAGAGGAAAGTATTGCAAAAGGTCAAGGTGATATAAGATGGAATTGGTAATAAATTCAGTTAGCAAAGAAAAATTATCTATTTTAAAATTTGAAAGTCTCTCAAGTATAGAAAAGGAGATTGCGAAGAGTAATTTAAAATGTGTAGAGTGCGGAGTTCAAGCATTTTATAGAAGAAAAACTAGAGATGGTAAGCAATCATGCTTCTTTGCTAGACACATAGGTGGTTGTGGCCAGGGAATGAGTAATACTAGCAATATCGATAATACTACTAAAGAAGAAGTTAACAAAATTAATGTCACATATAATGAATTGTTACTAAGCCTAGAACAAAATGGTGAGCTACATGAAAAAAGAAATAAAGGTTCAATTTTAACTGAAGTTGAGCAAACAAAGAAATCTCGATCATATGTAATTGATCCTTCAAGTAATAAATCCTGCAAAATCACAATAAAAAAACTATTAAGATATGCGATTAATAATCTATTGGATGATATCGATATCCCGATCATTTTTGAAGGTAAAACCTACAAAGATCCTTTTGATTTAATTGTGCATTTCAGAAATGCAGATCATTCACTCAGAGGAAAGAAAAAAATATTTTGGGGTGAAGTTAACTCAATCTCATCTAATAAACAATTTTTAAATTGTGGTGTATGGGATGGGAAAGGATATGAATTTTCTATTTTATTAAGTGACAGTGTTTCTAATAATTCGAAATTGAAAAAGACACAATGGGATAAAGGTATTTATTGTATTTTCATAGGAACGTTATTTTTTAATAAGAATGATAAACCTTATATCCGATTAAATGATATCAACCTAATGGCTTTAGAAACTTAATTGTAATTCAAGAATGCTATATAAAGCCTAATATCATGATGATGTGTAAGCTAAATGTTTATGAGGATGCTTCAGAAACATTATGGTGCTACACGATGTCAAGACAGAGAATTTGATATCTTCAAGTTGTGAAAATAATTACAAAGTTATTACGCCACCCGGGGAACAGGTGGAGGGCAAAGCCCAAGCGAAGGCGCGGGAGGGGAACGAAGTTCCTTCCATTACTCGCTTATGGATAAGAGCAATGCCTGACGGTTATACACCGCTGCGGGCGTGAAGTTTTGCAGCGATTGATGAGGCAAGTAATGATTGTGCAAGTGGATGTAATGCTGCACCCCCTGCCGTGTCTCACGGGGACTACTGTACTCGTTGATATAAATCATTCGATAGAAGGGGACAGTAAGACAATCAATCAATATTTCCAGAAGAAGTTAAGCTACAAGAAGGAACAACTCAGATTGAGCTAGTAGCTCAAGAGACAGATACTCAAAAGGAAATAGAACCACTAGAAACAAAGGGAGAACAAATAAACATTGAGGATATAATTAAGCCGGGAAAATTCGGGGTAACGAACAGCCAAATGATTCCAGCAATTAAACAGGCTATAGCGGGGGATTCTTCTCTCGATAAACTAAAGCTGTTACGACAAAACTATCTTCATACATTTGAGAATTCGCGTAGATATTTAAAGAAAGCGGAACGAGAATTCATACAAACGAATTTGTAGAAAAAATCCTGAGCGCTTGTACAAGCGCTCAGGATTTTTTTTGTTTTATTTAGTTAATTTTCAGATGTTTCTTGTGTAGAATCGGGAACTTTTAAATGAGGTAAGGGGGATTCAATTGGAGTTATGATCGTACGATTTAATATTTCTGCAACATGCTTATGAAATTGATATGCAGCCTGTTTAGAGCAATTATTCTTTTCAGTTATTACGTAAGTGTATTTATTCTTCATTACATTGCCTCCAAATAATTGAATTGTTCTTTTTGATCAACTCGATCAAAAAAGTTCAACATTCTAATCTAAAGGCAACTCAAAATTAACTTTTAGGAGAAGGGATTTATGAAAGATAAAATGATAAGACATGTAGCAGTGTATTTAAGGAAATCCAGAGACGATGGTGAATTTGAAGATGTTCTTTCGAAGCATAGGGATACCCTTCTGGCCTTGGTATCGAATAAGAATTGGACCTATAAACTATATGAAGAAGTGGCCTCTGGAGAAAAGATAGAATCACGGAAGGAAATGCAGCGGTTATTGAGACATGTGGAAGAACAGTTATATGACGGCGTAGTGGTCATGGATATTGACAGATTAGGGCGTGGGGAGAACAAGGATTGGGCACTGATTAAAGATACGTTTTTAAATTCAGACACATTAATTATTACACCCAATAAGGTATACGATTTAGACGTGGATAATGATGATGTTTCATTTGATTTCATGTCGATCTTTGCGAGGATGGAATACAAGACAATCAAGCGAAGAATGAAACAGGGGAAAGAAGCAGGAGCTAAAAAAGGCATGTGGACGAATGGAAAACCACCGTTTCCGTATTATTACGATAAGAATACAAGAGCGGTACTTGTGGATGAAGCTAAACGTCCAATTTATCGAACCATTGTAGAAAAATATTTAAATGGAAATAATCTGGGGCAAATTGCGATTTGGTTGACAGATAACCGAATACCGACTCCTTATAATATAAAACCAAATGGTATAGACAAGGGATGGTCTAACGTGACGGTACAGCGTTTATTGCTAAGCGAAATTCATCTTGGTTATATTACCTATGGGAAGACGCGAACCAAGCGAGGACAAGTAGAATTTGTACCGGAAGAAGAACAAATAAAAGCTATAGGTGTACATGAAAAACTAAAATCACAAGAAGAGCATGATGCCATTAAAGAGCGGTTGGTCAAAAACCGGTTAATGAATCCAAATGGACGCAGAAATCTATTTCCTTTGTCAGGTTTATTATATTGTGAAAAATGCGGTTGTAAAATGCAGTTCAGAGTAGCTTACAGCAAAAGTAAAGGACAATATTGGAATACGCTTTGCTATCACCATTATAAAGATGGGAGCAAGTGCGAGCAGAAAGGAAAGGCATTGGATGAGGAATTCTTTAATGCATTGTATGATCGAATAATTCAATTAGACTCGAACATTATTAGGGATATTGAAATGCATAATAATTGATTTTCCGACACGAAAGCTATAATTGAAATGAAAGAAGCGGAATTGCATAAAGAGAGTCGGGCATTTGTTAAGCTACATGAATCTTATGAAGAGGATATTATTACGAAGCAAGTATTTTTAGAACGAAAGGCTGTTAGGACAAGGCAGATTCAGCATTTGGAGAAAGAATTGGAGGATTTGCGAAAGCTGGTAGTAGATGAAAGTAATTATCCTACGGTAGAGCAGATCGTTGAGCGAATTGGGCAGTTTAGGGAGTTGTGGGATGTAGCGGTTACGAGTGAAGAGAAGAATAGGGCGTTGAAGAAGCTGGTGGAGCGGATTGTGTATAACCGGGAAGGGAATCGGGTGGAGTTGACGGTATGTTATAGGTGAAATTACATGGCACAACAATAATCAAGATGCAACAATAATTAATGCACCTCTGGTATTTTTTCCAGAGGTGCATTACCTAAATTGCCAATATAATGATCATTGGAAACACTCTTATTACTAAGTTAACTATTTGCAATGTCCAAGTTGTTTAGATTAGCAATAGTTGGACTAATATGAGTGAAATTAATAAGGAAGAGAAAAGAAGTTGCTATATTCACTTTAATAGTAGTCTAGACCACTTCTAATCAGTATTTTTAAAAAATAGGACTTTTGAAACAGTCTCTAAAACATAAGATGACAATAAAGTACAATATATTCCACTTATGAATGGATATATGTTATCATTACTAGGAAGGAATGCCCAATTATAAAGGGGGTAGAGTTCTTGAAAATTAGTGATATATATGACCTGAAAGCAGATCAAGTTCAGCTGGATTTTGTAAATATTGAAATAAATAGAGACTACCCATTATATATCGATCCTTATCTTATTTCCACTAGAAGTGATCCATGGTCTGTGGAAGTAGATGGAACGATAAAAAGTTTTTTTTCCAAAGTTGTTGAGTATATTAGAAATTCTGAACATTCGAAGGCCATTGAACTATTTCGGTTTATGTCTGAACCTAAAGAAACGTGTCTTGGGATTAGTAAGACGGGCACAAAAAATGGCCGAGGAGTGGGACAAGGCAATGCTACCGATATTATTAATGAAATAATTAAGAGCAAAGCGATAGAATCTGGAGTTGTACAGAATATTGAAGACATTGTTGTATTTGTTGATGATATAGACAAAGATAAATTATCTGATATGACTACAAATATAATAAGAAAGCATTTAATTGATTATACCAAGGAGCAATGTAAAATCTGGGGGATTCCTTTAACTAATCAGGATTCACTTCCATATTGGAATAGATATACTGAAGATTGGGAAATTTCAAGAGAAGATTTGTTATTTTATCAAGGAAGAGAGTTACTCTTGGTTCCTAAAGCCATAGTGTCATATATATCAGAATATAATGCTCAGAAATACGGATGGCATTTTGTGGTTACCAATGAACGTGACGAGCAACTAGCGAGAAGGTCGTCTCTAGTGAAATTTAAGAAATATAAGAATGGAAAAGGAGTATATTATTTGCCAAAAAAAGACGTTAATAATCAAATTACTAATCAAATTAGTAATGGGGATTTTGAGAGTAGAAAAGATTATTTGCGACAATATACTCAAAAAAAACCTGAAATATTTGATCGATTTCGGAATTCGAAATCAAAAGAAGTAAAATCATTAACAAACGATGAATTTATGGAACATACGGGATCAGTATCTATTGAAAAACTAGTAGATGCATTAGTAGTTAGCTTGAAAAGTATACCTATTGGTACGAAAAATGCTTCTGAGTATCAAAAGTTCATAAAATCAATTCTCGAAATATTGTTCTATCCTCATTTGAATAATCCCATAATAGAAGAGAAGATCCATCAAGGAAGGAAAAGAGTAGATATTGTCATGAGTAATATCGCTCTAGGTGGCTTTTTTCATCGTCTACACAATATCAACAAAATCCCCTGTGGCTATATATTTATAGAATGTAAAAATTATAGCAAAGATGTTGCTAACCCTGAAATCGATCAATTATCTGGAAGGTTTTCTTTTAATAAAGGAAAATTTGGGATATTGATGTGCAGAAATATTGATAATAAGGAACTTTTATATCAAAGATGCTCTGATACGTATAAAAACGATAATGGTTTAATAATTCCTTTAGATGATAATGATATCATTTTTATGTTGGAATCTTTAAAAAGCGAAGAGGATAAAGTAGAAAATCTGTTAGAAAGAATTAAAAAGAACATAATTTTAAATAATTAGACAAAACTTGAAATCTGAACTTCTCAAAATAAACCAATCTCACATTTTAAGGTGATAAAATATTCCAGTGATGAGGGAATTGATTTTATAGGAAGCAGCATGAAACTAGGTCAACCAAAATTACTAAGAAGAAAGAGACGATATTATGGAAAAGAAAATATCGGCTGTTGCTATTGAATTATTAAAAGAAGCGTTATGTAACATATATTGGTACAAGAATAATCTCAAAAGTTTTCTGAATAATTGCATTAATGATAACTCTATAATTAACAGGCCAGATTGGAATGGATACAAAAGACAAATAGTTTCGGATATTGTTGATGATTTATGTAGTAATCAGGAAAAATATCTAGGTGATATAAGACGTCTAATATTTGAAGTAACAAGAATGGAAAGTTTCCGCCATCTTGAACAATTAGAAGATGGTAAGAAAAAGGTAGAAAGAGCAAAACAAGCAGTTTCTGATCTAAGACGAGTAGTGGAAGATCAGGCACAGAAGTTTAAAGAAGAAGAGGAAATAAAGAAAAAGAGATTAGATAACTTACATCGAATCCGTTCTAGCCAAGCTGTTTTAAGTCGCTTAGATGATATAAAAAGCAACTATTTTAGTTTAGTTACCTCAAAAGACTACCAAAAGCGGGGATTTGAACTAGAAAAAGTTCTGTATGATCTTTTTGAGCTATTTGATTTAGATCCAAAAGCATCTTTTAGAAACACTGGTGAACAAATAGACGGTGCTTTTACTCTTGAGGGTACTGATTATTTGTTTGAAGCAAAATGGAGAACTCATTTATCTGATGCATCTGATTTAGATAGCTTTACAGGGAAAATTAAAAGAAAGTTAGATAACACTCTAGGATTATTTTTGTCAATAAACGGCTTTTCTGAAGATGCAGTAAGAATTCATTCAGTAGGAAGAAGTACAATCCTCTTAATGGACGGAACAGATTTAATGGCTGTGCTAGAAAACCAAATTGATTTTGTATCTTTGATAGTTAGAAAACGTAAGTATGCAGCACAGACTGGGAACATTTATCTAAAAATTAATGAAATACTTATTGATGATTAAAATGGGAATGAGTTCACTCAATTGTTGGCTGTATTATTATTTATAAACGTCACTATACAGGGAGGCTTTGATAATGCCAATATATGATGCTATTTATAGAATAAAAGTAGATGGAGAAGAGACTGAAGAGCCTATTTCAATTAGTACAATAGAAAATCATCCGGAGTTTAATAAAGTCAAAAATAATATATATTGCACATATGAAGAATGTTTTGCAAAGTTGGAGTACGTACCAAAAGGCAAGAAAAAAGCTTATTTTAAAACTTGGCCGAAACAAGACCATACAACTGAATGTTCCGACTTTTTTGAAAGAGAAAAAATTGCAAGAAGTACGAGAAACTCAGCAACCTCTACTATGGCCCTCTCGGATAAGCATATAGCTGATATTCTTAATGATATCAAAAGAAAACGACAGAATACTGATAGCAATAAGACAGGCGTAACAGGTAAAACAAAAAGAGAGAAAAAGAACCCACGTGTAGACTCTGAACTTCCTGAAGCTTCAGTTGTAAATATTAATCCGACTACTGGTGGTGAGGCGGATATGAAAGAGGGCGATTCAAAAACAAAGGCACCCTCTGTCAGAAGAAGAACTTTGTTACTTTTAAATGAAGATGATGTGGGTTTTACACGAGCCTTATCAGATGTATATATTAATTCTGTTGAAGTTGCCCCAAATCGGGTGGTTATTAATGCTTACAATGGTTCTAAGAATTCTGATATTTACTTTGAGGAGTTTTTCTTCACATCTTCACCAGTTAACTTTATCAATAGATTTGTTGAATTGAGTAATATTGTAAAAAACAATAAAAGGTTGTCATTTAGTTGCGTGGGGGAAGTATTAAAAAGGGATGATGCAATTTCTATGCTGGTAAACAAACATTCTGACTTTCGTGTAGAGGATCTTTACCTGAGTATTTTTTTGGTTAATTTTAAAAGAGAATAAGGATTATTTTCAAATACAAGGTGACTTTTAAATAATAAGAAGTTACCTTTTTTTCACTCTCTGAGCCCCTTCCCACCATTTTGGGTAAACTAACCCTAAGCAACACTTTACCCAAATCCAACACGAAACGAGGTGATGCCCCTTTGACAACGTACAAAGTAACCGATAGATTAGCCAAGGGGAAATCACCGTATCTATTGCTACATGTGGAATTCGGTGACCTGGTTTGTTTTAACAGTTAATTAATTGTTCTTTCATTAATAATTTCAGGCAAAGCAATTGGAGGGGACCATATACCAGACGTTATTTTTAAATAAGTCTGGCACAGGGATACAATTTTTTCTTGATCTCCAAATTTTATTTTTTTCCTCTCTATCTCTGATAAACTTTGAAAAGCATTATTACAATATCCAAAAGTTGATAAATATAGTCCGGATTTTCTTTTCTCAGTTACTATAATGTTGAGGAAATCTTTTATGGCATCCTTTCCTACTTTCTGACCAGAACGCCAGTGTTTAATTTCAATGATATATGAGAATTCTTTTCCATCAACAATACATTCTAATATAATATCCTTGCCTCCATCTTTACTGGATGGCGTTAATTGTACCTTGAAACCAATACCATCGAAAATTTCGGCAATCATTCTTTCCAAATCTCTCCACTCAAGTTTATAAAGATTTGTTGGATCTTCTGCCACCATAGCAGCAAATCTCTTACTAACCGCTTTTAAAATGTCTTGAATTTCAAGTTTATTGATATCACTTTCTGTTTCAATTTTCCCTATCCATTCTTTAAGTCTTTCTAGATCCATTATTTCGATGGAAGGTTTAATCTGTTGAATGGTAGCTTGAGCATCTTTACTGATTTTGTTGTTCGTAATTATCATAAACCTATCAAAATTATTCAACATTGACATACCATAAGTTGCATGTATGTCTTTTACACTTACAAATGTGGTTTTGCACACGACCCCTAGTTTTAGTGTTGAATTCTGCTCCTTAAGTTCTTTGAGAGCAATGATATCAGTACCCCTATCATTAGGACCATGTATAAAATCAGCTCTATAATCCTCATATTCTAAAAGCGGTATTAGAATTTCACTGATTTTTTTTTCGAATTCCCAACTTTTTGCACCTTTCGAGGCTTCTATTTCCATGATTTTCTTTATTATTGAATTCTTATCGTGTGTTTTCAAAAAAGTCTCTCCTTGTTAGATATATCAATATAGAAGCATGGGTAATCAAGCGAATTACAATTTATATAATCTTATAACTTACAGGTACTATATTACCTTATGTCTCAACACTATTGGAATGGCTAAATATATGGTTGCTTTTATTTTAATTGCGAGAAGTGATTAGTTTAGATTAAAGGTGTGTTATAAAGGTGCATGAAGTTATAGTGTTAAATGTGAAATTCTTCTGAAATTTAGAGGTTATTTTTCATAGACAAAATTCAGTACATTTGGTGGGAAGAGAACTGTGTTGAATATTATGTGAAAAGAAGGTGTAATTGGAATTTATATTCTTAATTATGGTCGAAGGTGGAATGAGAACGTTCTTATTCTTAGGAGACCTGTTGAATAAACAAGGGAAAATCGTAACTGCTGTCGAGAGTTTGTAGCTGAATCGTCAGGAGTCTACATAGGGCCATAGCTGTAGTCTGGGATGCTAGAAACTAATATGGCTAAAGTGAAAGAGAAAGTGAGGTATTCGTATGAGGAACAATGACAATAGAATATCTGGCAAGAGAGAGTGCGGCAAAGAGAAGTAGTGAAGCCATTCATGGTACGTGGAGCGCTGAGTTCTTCATGTGTATGTTCTCTGAATACCCGCGTCTGACTGGAGCCAGTGGATGAAGGAGCTTTAGCACGGTGCAAAGAGCTACATCCTTTCCTTTCTAAAAGGGAGTGGGATGAAAGTTATCCAAAATTAAAGATAAATTAATTAATTTTAAGTTGGTTTTTTATCCCCCTGCGCCCTCCCCCACCTTTTTGGGTAAACTAACCCTAAGCAATACTTTACCCAAATCCAACACGAAAAGAGGTGATGCCCCATGACAACTCACAAAGTACCCAATAGATTAGCCAAGGAAAAGTCGCCGTATTTGCTGCAACACGCCCATAACCCGGTGAACTGGTTCCCTTGGTCGGAAGAGGCTTTTGAAATCGCCAAGCGCGACAACAAACCTGTCTTCTTATCTATTGGGTATAGCTAGTTGTTGATTCACACGTACCTGTCATTGGTGCCATGTAATGGAACGCGAATCCTTCGAAGACGAAGAAGTCGCCCAGCTTCTTAACAACAATTTTGTCGCCATCAAAGTTGACCGCGAGGAGCGGCCGGATATTGATGCACTGTATATGTCGGTGTGTCAGGCACTGACCGGGAGCGGGGGTTGGCCGCTGACGGTGCTGCTGACGCCGGAGAAGAAGCCGTTTTATGCGGGGACGTATTTTCCGAAGCGGCAGATGTTCGGGCGTATTGGGCTGATGGATGTGCTGGAGCAAATTCACCGCAAATGGGAGCAGGACGGTGAAGCGCTGGACAAGCTTGGAGATGAGCTGCTGGCGGACCTTCAGTCGCTGGACCGGAAGAACTCGCAAAGTATCATCGAAGGTAGCGTAGGAGCAATTCCCGGCGAAGAACTGCTGCACGAAGCTTATGAACTGTACCGCCGCCAATTCGATGAGGAATACGGCGGGTTCGGCAATGCGCCGAAGTTTCCTTCGCCGCATAATTTATCTTTTTTGCTGGCCTACAGTCAGAACTATGATCAGCCGGAAGCGCTACGGATGGTAGAGAAGACACTGGATGCCATGTACCGGGGCGGGATGTACGACCATGTGGGATTCGGGTTCTCCCGTTATTCTACAGACCGGGAATGGCTGGTGCCGCATTTCGAGAAAATGCTCTACGACAATGCGCTGCTGGCCATTGCCTATCTGGAGGCGTACCAGATCACGAAGAAGCCGCTGTATGCGGAGATTGCGGAGCAGATCTTCACGTATGTGCTGCGTGATATGACCTCGCCTGAAGGGGCCTTCTACTCAGCGGAGGATGCGGATTCGGAAGGCGTGGAAGGAAAGTTCTATGTCTTCACCCGTGAGCAGATTGAGGAAGCGCTAGGGCTTGAGGATATGCATTCCTATTGCCATGTATACGGGATTACACCCGAAGGGAATTTCGAAGGTGCGAATATTCCGAATTTGCTGCAGGGCTTACCGGATCAGATGGCTGAGCGGATGGGGATGAATCCGCTTGGACTGCGGACCCGCACGGACGAATGGCGCGAGAAGCTGTTCGCGTACCGGGAGCAGCGTATTCATCCGTCCAAGGATGACAAGGTCCTCACCTCCTGGAACGGGCTGATGATCACGGCGCTGGCGAAGGGAGCGAAGGCGCTGCAGAAGCCGGAGTATGCCAAAGCCGCGGCAGCGGCGGCGGATTTCATCTGGAAGAAGCTGTGGCGTGAAGATGGCAGGCTGCTGGCCCGCTACCGTGACGGGGAGTCGGCAATCCCTGCCTATGTGGATGATTATGCTTTTATGCTCTGGGGGCTGACCGAGCTGTATGAAGCTACGGGCCAGGCTCTCTACCTGGAGCGTGCGTTAACGCTCAAGGACGGACTGTTGGAGCTGTTCATTGATGAGGCAGGAGGCGGGTTCTTCTTCACAGGTCACGATGGTGAAGAGCTGCCGATCCGCTCCAAGGAATTGTATGACGGAGCGATACCATCCGGGAATTCCGTGGCGGCGAAGCTGCTATGGAAGCTGTCAGTAATCTCGCAGGATGTGGAGCTGAAGGCAATTGCCGAGCGGACCGCAGCGGTGTTGTCTTCCGCTGCATCGGAGTACCCGCCGGGTTATGCAATGTATTTGCAGGCCCATCTGGCGATGGCTTCCGGCGGCAGGGAATGGGTGCTCTCCGGCAAGCGGGAGGACCCGGCGCTTCAAGGCATGCTCGCCCAGGTGCAGCAAGCTTACTTGCCGGATGCTGCACTGATTGTTAACTGGGAAGGCAGCGGAGAGGATACGCTGCGGAAGCTGCTGCCGCATCTGGCGGACAAGCCGACGGTGGGTGGACAGGCGACGGCGTATGAATGCCGGAACTTTGCCTGCCGCCAGCCGGTTAATAATCCTGAGGCGGTCAAGGAACTGCTGGCGGCACGGCAATAGGCAGAATGAAATTGCAATAAACCCGTTATGTAAATCAAGAGGAGCGCAGGAAGAACTGCGCTCCTCTTTTGTCGTGAAACGGCTTGGCCTACTACATTAAGCGCCAAAGATTTTTTTGTGCGCTGGCAGCGGCTGGACTGAACATCTACTCCAACTACTGAACTCTTAATGCGGATTTATTGGGTCCCTCTAAACACCTGACAATCTATATGCGGTACCTTGAAAAAACCGAAGCAGAGGCACCAGATAGACCAAGGTTTATTCCACTGTCTATACCAATGTCTATTTCAATGTCATTTCCAATGTCTACTCTAATGGGGCACTTCACACCTCTGACTAGACGGTTTTTTGTAACTTTAGACTTTCTTAATGTGGCGATACCAGCGTGATGGCGTGACTAGTACTACTAACAAGACTAACGAGACTAACCTAACTTGTATATCAACCCTCAGTTCCGGCTCAACCGGCTCAGCTCCGGGGAAGCTTACTGCCGTACCGGGCACGCAGCAGCTGAAGCTTATCCAGCTTGCGCAGACTGTGCTCCTTGCTCAGTAGCCCCACGCCGAGGATCAGATTCTCGATAATGTAGGTCGGGCCAACCATGGAGTGAAACTCCCATACTTCGCCGCGTCCCGCGTACAGCACGATATCGGCATCATAGGAACGGGGGAAGACCAGTCTGTCGGTAATCAGGATGACCACATACCCCGCTTCGCGCGCGTAATCGAGAATCACTTCCGTTTCAGGCAAAAGCTGGACAAATCCGAACACCAGCACAACATCCTTTTTGCCGGCATGCATCAGCGTTTCCAGCAGCTCGTGACCGCTCGGGGCCATCCGTTTGATCGTAATTCCAAAGCGGGCCATACGGTAAGCCATCAACTCAGCGAGGCCCGCACAGGGACCGGGGCTGTAAACATAGATCTGCCTTGCCGCAGACAGGGCTTCTACCGCACGCTGCAGCAGCGCGTCATTCAAATACCGGCTGGTCTCCTCGAGATGATGCGAGCTGATTTCCAGCAGTTTTTGCGGGAGGGAGCCGCTTCCGGTCCGCTGCATCACATCGCGCATTTTCTCGGATGGAGTGGATTCAAAACGGAAACGGAGCCGATTTTTGAAGTCCTTGGCGTGCTTGAACCCGGCGGCTTTCCAGAACCGGGAGACCGAAGCGATGCTTAAGCCCAGCTCGTTAGCGATCTCCTGCTCGGTCATGTAGAGGACGCGCTGCTCATTTTTGGGGATGAAATCGGCAAGGAGCCTTTGATTCGGTGAAAAGGGGCGGCGGTTCCAGTCTTTGTACATAGCGGTAAGGCCTCCTGATTAGAAGATTCTGCTTCCACTATACGGTCCCAGTGTGTTGTAAATATTTTTACACCGTTAAAAAAACTGAAAATAACATTACATTGCATTAACAATCGGGAAAAGCTGTGCTGACACGCACTTTCTATACTTAAGGTAATTTCCTGGAGGGGGCCGATTGTTCATGAGTACGTTAAAAAACCGTTATACGCTGACCCAATCGCAAAAAATGATGATTTTTGTGCTGTCCATGTCCTTGTACGGGTTGTCCAACATGTTCACGGAGCTGATTCCAAGCCTGCAGCTTGGGCCGATTGAGCTGTCTGTCGAGTATTTCGCCTTCATCCCGCTCACGCTCTGCATGCTGTTTCATCCGCTGTATGCCGCCGTGGGTGCCGCTGTTGGTGAAGTAATCTTCGGCGAACTGATGCTCGGCCAATTCGGCGGGCTGGGAGAGCTGGAGAAATTCATTACCTTCTCACTGGCGATGTACACGGCAGGCCGCATGGTCTCCGATCCCAAGAACCGCAGGCAGGTTGGGGTGGCGGCAATCAGCGGGGTGGCCATCCACCAGTTCTTCAGCTCGGTCATCGACATCGTCAAGGTATGGGTCGGGGTCGAGGAGCTGGAAGCCGTTAAAGGACTGGCCGAAAGTATTGTAATCATTGAGGGTGTGGGTTTTCTGAATGATGTGCTGTTCTCCGGCATCCTGTTTGCGCTGCTGCCGACGTTATACCTGGTGCCGCGTTTATACGGAAAAATCGAACCCTTGCTTGGAATGAAACCCCGCGAACGGAATATGAAATACGCCAGCGGTGCCTGGCTGTCACCGAAGCTCATCATTGGCGGAATTATCCTGTCACTGCTGGCGCTTGGTGCGGAGCTGCTGTCTGAATCCGGCTGGAGCATCGGTGAGTTCGAGCTGCCTGGGGCCGAATCTCATGAGGGAAGTCTGATCTGGCTGAGTATGCTGGCCGCTGCGGTTGTTGCTGCAGCTGTGATTATTGTGATGCTGCGCCGCGCTGCCCGCAGGCGGCAGGGGGGAGGCCAATTTGATGCGTAAGCCGGTACTTGAACTGAAGGAAGTAACGTTTACGTATCCGGGTGCCGAGCAGCCGGTGCTGCAGGAGGTATCGCTCAAGCTTGAGGAAGGTGACTTCATTGCGGTGATGGGCAGCAACGGTTCGGGGAAATCAACGCTCTGCAAATGCTTCAACGGTCTGATCCCGCATTATTACACTGGTGATTTTGAAGGTGAGGTTCTGCTGCGTGGAGAATCTGCAGCCGGGAAAAGCGTAAGCCAGCTCTCCAGACATATGGGCTATGTCTACCAGGATTTTGAGAATCAGCTGGTCCGTCCGACTGTGCTGGATGATGTATGCTTCACCCCGCTGAATTACGGCCTGGCCGATTACCGGGAGCGGGGAGAACGGGCCCTTGCGCTGACCGGACTCAGCGGCATGGGCAGCGAATCCATCTGGCAGCTCAGCGGCGGGCAGAAGCATTTGCTTGCACTGGCCGGAGCGCTGGCTATGGACCCGGATATTCTGGTCATTGACGAGCCGGTTGCTCAGCTTGATCCGCAGCATGCCCGTCAAATCTACGACATCCTGCGCCGCCTGAATGAACAGCACGGCAAAACCATCATCGTTATCGAGCATCATGCCGAGTTCATTGCGGAATACTGCCATTCGGTTGTGCTGATGGACGGCGGCAGGCTGCGCTGGCACAAGCCGGTGCGCGAAGCGTTGTCTTCGGTGGAGGAACTGCTGGCGCTGGGCATCTATCCGCCCGATGTGACCCGGGCAGCCTGGATGCTGCAGCCCGGACCCCGGAGCGGAATGCTTTATCCGCTGAACACCGGGGAGAGCGGCGGCTGCTTCATGCGCCGCCGCGGCAGCGAATGGTCCGCCATTGCCGCAGAGCAGCTTCCCGCACCCGTTGGGCGGAAGGGAGAGGCCATTGTCAAGATGGATAAGGTCCTGCTCTCCTACCGGACCATCCACAAAACGGTTCATCCGGTGCTGAAAGGAATTAACCTGGAGCTGCGCTCCGGGGAATCGGTTGCACTGATCGGCAACAACGGCGCAGGGAAGTCTTCGCTGATGAAGCTGATTGCCGGCATCACCACACCAACCGGAGGAACCGTTCATGTCAAGGGAATGAAGGTGAACGGCTTGCCGCCGGAGCGCCTCTCCGGTATTGCCTCCTATGTGTTCCAGAACCCGGAGGATATGTTCATCGACGACTCTGTGCGTGGAGAGATCGCCTACTACTTGAAGGCAAGACGGCTCGTGGATACGGATGAAACGGTAGAAGCGATGATGGAGGCCTTCCGTCTGCAGGAGCTGGCCGAGCGTGACGCCCGCCTGCTCAGCGGCGGGCAGCAGCGCCGGGTTTCGCTGGCGATTGGCGCGGCTGTCCGTCCGGCAGTGATGCTGCTGGATGAACCTACTGCCAACCTGGATATTTCAACGAAGCAGGAGATGGTAGAGGTGCTGGAGACGCTGCGCAGTCACGTGGAGACTGTGGTCATCGCCACCCATGACATGGCGCTGGTAGCGGAATGGGCCAGCCGGGTGATCGTAATGAACGACGGGATGATAATTGCCGACGGCAGCAAGGATGAAATATTCTCCGACGGCGCGTTGCTGCGCCGCGCCGGGCTGGCTGAAACCCAGCTCATGGAGCTGAGCCGGATCCTGGGGCTGCCCCGCAGCTGCTGCAGCCTGGAAGAATTTACCCGGAATGTGGAATGGAGAAAGGAGGCGGTTACGCATGGTGGAAACAGTCAAACGGGCACTTAACCGGATTTCAGTCGAGCAGATCAAGCTGGAGCTGCTTGGCAATGCTTACAACAGCAGCAGTACTTTCCTCGGAAGGCTGGACCCGCGCACGCTGCTGATCTGGTATGTATTCTTCGCGATTGCGCCCTGGTTTGTGTACAACCGGACGATTTTGCTCGGTATGTTTGTGCTGATGGTCATCACGACGATCCTGTCCCGGGTGAGTCCCTATATCATATTTATTCTCTGCCTGGGGCTGATCAGCCAGATCGGCTGGATGTTCCTGGTGTCACTGTTTTTCGGGGGCGGGGCGGAATCGCTGCTGCCCATGCTGACGCTGACGCTCAAGCTCTCCGTCATTTCACTGGCGAGCATTACTGTCTTCTCCAGTCTGGACCCGGAGCGGTTGAGTGACGGACTGTCCTCTCTAGGGGTACCGGATGCTTTTGCCTTCAGCTTGTCTTACGGTTACCGGATTCTGCCCACACTGCTGGAAGAGTTTCACCAGATCCTGCTCTCGTTCAGATTAAGAGGCCAAAGGCCGCTGAAGCATGGAATCCTGTACTGGCACACTGCCGCTTATTATTTGCGGATTATCGTGCTGGTCTTCTATCCATTGATGCTGAATACAGCTAAGCGTTCCCGGACAACCGTCGAAGCGCTGGAGACCAGAGGGTATACTTATGCAGTGAAGAATCCGCAGGTGCGAAAGATGAAGCTATCATATCTGGCTATGAAACGAACCGACTGGGCTTTTTTTGCAGGCTCTGCCGTGTATATAGGTTTGCTGTTTCTCGCGGGTTCTGCCTATCCGAATTTGCTCTATTAATCTCACCCTCAAGCACAAAGGAGAGAAATCCATTTATGAATATAGATCTGCATACCCATGGCAAGCTGTCCAAGAAATCAAGCTTCTCCCCGGATTACTTCCGGGAGATGGTCAGGGAAGCTATAGCGAACGGTCTGGATGCCATCGCCCTGACTGAACATTTTAACACTTCGAATTTCTTCGCTATGTATGAGACGCTGGACCGTATGTATCCTTATAACGGCCATTATTACGAGGCGGACGGCCTAAAGATTTTCCCGGGAATGGAAGTGGATATTGCCGAGACGGGCCATATTCTGCTGATCGGGCTTAAGGAGCATATTCTGGATGTCCGTTTCAGTCTTGAGGGCTACACCAAAGAGGGGCATTTCATACCGTTCCGTCAGCTGCTGGATCTGGCTGATTCCCGGGACTTGTGGAAAATCGGAGGCCACCCGTTCCGGAGCTCCACTCCGCTGCATCATCTGGACCCGGAGCAGCTGGCCCGGCTGGATGCTTTTGATTTCAATGCCAAGGATATTTACATGCAGGGAGCGGAGGTATACCGTGCATTGATTACTCCTTTTGCTGCCAAGCTGGGTGTTCCGGTCATTGCCGGAAGCGACAGCCATCAATGCCTGCAATATGGCAGCGTAGTGAACAAGCTCGAGTGCACCTGCTCCACGGTGAAGGAATTGAGAGAAGCAGTGCGCAAGGGCTATTATTCCATAGAAGTTTCTCCCTGCCTGCACACCAAGGTCAAGGCCTCGGTCATGATGAAAAAGCTGCTGAAGCAAATGTCGGGCGAAGCCCCGTCCAGGGATGAGGCTGAGGAATACTCGGCTTAGCGTGCGATGCTCTGAAGCCCAGCACGATCCCGCACCGGGAAGGTGCTGGGCTGCCGGTAACTGAAGCAAGCTTAGGATGCGTTCATCATCTTAAGCTTGGCATGTTCAAAGGTTGATTACACGCATTTTGGACAAATATAATATTATATCAATTATCTAACCAATATCCTGCAATGACAGCGGCAGAAAGCTCTACGCGGAAATTCGAAACGTCAATGGATATTTGCTATACTCCTCAGTTATAAGTTATATGTAATAATACATAACGTCAGTTAGGCGAATGTTCTGGTTTCATTGGTTTAACACTCACTTTTTCCTAGAATTTAATTAAAAACATCAAAAAGTATCGACAATCTCATATCAATGTTTTATAATCCTACTAACAAGTCGTCTATTGTGTGATATAAACTAACATTATTAAAGAGGGGAGGAAGTTTTAATATTTATAGCAGATACAAATTTATGGTATTGACACACATGATAAAAGCGCTTACAATCCCCTTAAGGAAAGGTCCTCTCACTGTATGAAATGTTCACGGGCATGGAAGGAGGCTTTTATTTTTAGGACAAAAGTTAAAAGGTTTTAATTATGTGGATATTTTTTTAGGACTAAAGTTAAAAGGTTTTAATTTTACAGCACATGGGAGCGAGGGATGTTAATGATTCCAGTCTCAGTTACTAAAGAACATAAGATAAAGCAGGATTCACTGGCACGAAGGTTTTTCAAGCAATGGGATATTCAACTGATGGTGATTCCCGCATTGTTGTTCGTTTTTGTTTTCAGTTACATTCCGATGTATGGGGTGCTGATGGCATTTCAGGATTACAGCATTTATAAAGGTTTTCTACATAGTCCCTGGGTCGGATTCAAGCATTTTGAGATGTTCTTCAATGCTCCTGAATTCTGGACCGTGATGCGTAATACGCTGGTGATCAGCCTGCTCAAGTTTTTCGTTGGTTTTCCGGCTCCGATCCTTCTGGCGCTCATGCTAAATGAAGTCAAAAAGGCTGCATTCAAGCGGGTCGTTCAGACAATCAGTTATTTGCCGCATTTTCTGTCCTGGGTCATTGTCTCGGGGTTTGTCATTTCCCTCCTGTCGACCGATAACGGCAGCATTAACATTCTTCTGCAAAGTGTGCATCTGATCGATGAGCCTATTAACTTCCTATCAATACCAGAATATTTCTGGACGATTCTCGTAACGACAGATGTCTGGAAAGAAATCGGCTTTGCGTCCATCGTGTATCTGGCTGCGATTGCGGGTGTGGACCCTCATATCTACGAGGCAGCCTCCATTGACGGAGCTAGCAGATTTAAGCAGATTTTCCACATTACCATTCCTTCCATTCTACCTGTCATTACCATATTTATGATCCTGGCTATCGGCAACTTGCTAAGTGCGGGATTTGAGGACATTTTGCTCTTGGGCTCCAACCCGGTATTGCGTGATGTCTCCGAAGTTCTGGACACGTATGTGTACCGGATAGGGATAGAGAATTCAAGATTCTCCTATGCGACGGCGGCTGGACTGTTCAAGGCGATCATAAGCGTAGGCATGCTGACTATGGCCAATCTCTTCGCACGAAGATCGGGAAACAGCTTATGGTAATCCGGGGATATGACTTGAAGGAGGCGGCTGCATCATGCACAGGATGAGTTTTGGAGATAAGATATTGAGCTGGAGTATCTATTTTCTGCTATCGGTATTGGCGTTTGTGACTCTTTATCCCTTCTGGAATGCGGCAGTTATTTCATTTAACAACGGAATGGATACGGTTATGGGAGGGGTTACCTTCTGGCCCCGCGACTTCACACTGGACAATTATAAAATTGTGTTCGAGGATTCAAGGCTTGTGAACGGCTTTGTGATCACGCTGCTTCGGACAGGAGTCGGAACGTTGCTATCTATACTGGCTACGGCTATTCTGGCATACGGCATGACGAAGCAAGAGTTGATAGGGCGCAAGTATTACATGATTATGTGCATCGTTACGATGTATTTCAGCGGCGGTCTGATTCCTTCGTTCCTGCTGGTTCGGGAACTGGGACTAATGAATACGTTCTGGGTTCTGGTCATTCCCGGGATCATCAGCGTGTGGAACATGATTATCTTCCGAACCTTTTTCCTGGGGCTTCCCGGGGGCCTGGAAGAATCCGCGAAAATAGACGGATGCAGTAACTGGGGAGTATTGTTCCGCATCGTGTTTCCGTTATCCGGTCCCGTGCTCGCGACATTGTCACTGTTCACAGCCATTTATCATTGGAATGACTGGTTCATGCCTAGCATTTATATTAACAATGTTGATTTGCTGCCGATTCAAACCAAGCTCCAGCAAATCCTCAATTCCAATATTATGAGCGAGCAGATGAGCCAGATGGATTCAGCGGCCAAAAGCCACATGGAACAAATGAAGACCGTCACGAGCAAATCCTTGTCCATGGCGACGATGATGGTTGCAACCGTCCCGATCATGTGTGTGTATCCCTTCGTTCAGAAGTATTTTGTGAAGGGTGTGCTGGTAGGCTCGTTAAAAGAGTAGTCTGTTGCCCAGTGGCCCTCTGGTCTTTGCTTCCGGGTTCAAAGCGTCATGCTTGACCAATAGATAGAATATTGAAGGGAGTTTTTAAGATGGTAAAACTGAGGAGATCCATGTTTATGCTTCTGACCACTGCACTGATGGTCATGCCGATGCTGGCCGCCTGTAGCAGCAACAACACGAACTCAACCCACAAGCCTTCAGGAGAAACGTCAACCGGGAACAACAAGGAAGGGGGATTTGCCCTTGGCGATAAGCCTCTGGAGTTCTCATTCTATGGGCATTACGATTGGTACTCCATGCCAGCCTGGGGAGAAGATCCGGCTACGAAATGGATAAAGAATACTAAGAAAGTCAATGTCGTTCCTATCAACTCCGGGGGGAATGCCAAGCAGAAGCTAAACACCATGATTGCCTCAGGCGATTTACCGGATGTGATGTGGATGGAACGAGGCTCCGATATTGAGAAGCTGCGTGCGAACGGCTTGCTGGTGCCCTTGGACGATTATCTGGACAAATACCCTAACTTGAAAAAATGGGCCGGAGAATCGACGCTCAATATGCTGCGCTCCTCGGATGGCAAGCTGTATCAATTCCCGAACTGGTATACCTCGCAGCCTAACGGCAATGCCGGATATATGGTCAACAAGAAAATCTATGAGGAGTTGGGCTCGCCTTCATTAGAGACTACCGAGGATCTATATCAATATTTGAAGCAAGTGAAGGAAAAGTATCCGAACGTCATCCCGCTGGAAGTCGGGCAGGCGGATGGAATTGAGATTTTAACCTCGGCATTTGCGGAGAACCGTCCTTATCGCTTTAATTCGATTATGGCCGTACCGCAAGGCAATGAGCTGACGTCCATCTTTAAAGATCCGGTATACCGTGAATCCATGCAATATTCGAGTAAATTAATGCGTGAAAGGCTGATGACGCAAGATGCGTTCACACAGAAGCGGGAGCAGGTATCGGAGAAGGTGACCACCGGACGTATTGCCGTGTTCGCATCATCGAGTCCAACCGAATTCGGGGCTGCTGGGGATGCTCTGCTGAAGGCGGCAGATCCGAAGGCAGGGTATATTATGGTCTGGCCTATACATAAAGCGGGTCTGGATCGTAACAAAATCTTCCCGGGCGATTACAATCAGCTGGGCTGGAACGTAAATGTCATTACACAAGCTGCAAAAGATCCCGAGGCGGTTTTTGCCTTCCTGGATTGGATGACAGGACCAGAAGGACAGCGTGTAACGATGTGGGGTCCGGAAGGTTTGTATTGGGACGGAACGGATGATGAGGACTCTCCGATTTTCACAGATAAATATTTAAGTGATGTTGAAGGCCTAAGCAAATTGATGAACTCCACCGTGGACTTCCAATGGACAGGAAACACAGTCTATGTGGATAAGTCGAAGAGTAAATTTGAACAGACGCTACCGGAGGACAAACGTAGCTGGGAGACACGCTGGCAGCTCGAAATCACCTGGAAGACACAGTTTAATACGACGGAATTCGTTAATCTGGACCCGCCAGGCGACAGTGAAGAGGGAATCATTGCTCAGAGTGTGAAGGATGTATTCGACAAGGCCAAATCCAAAGCCATCCTGAGTGCCAAGAATGATGAAGAAGTGCTGGCAATTCTCGATCAGGCTGAAGTGGATGCCCAGAAGAATGGATATGCCAAGCTGCTGAAGTACAAGACAGAAAGATGGCAGGAAAACCTGAAGAATTTGAACAAATAATGCAAGCAAACTCCTACATCGAGTCCGGCAACACTCATGATATACTAAAAAGAACCAAATCAGATTAGGAGTTTACCTATGAAAGTTAATATATTCGATGTAGCCAGAAAGTCCGGATTGTCTGTCGTGACAGTCTCCCGTGTGCTTAACAATGTCTCATCGGTGCGGGAGAAAAACAGACAAAAGGTGCTCGAAGCCATTAAAGAATTGAACTATAGCCCGAACTCAGCAGCGCGAACCCTGGTCAGAGGGAAGACGGGGGTGATCGGATTAACGCTGACGGCCCTGAATGATACGGTGTTCGACAGTGTCGTGAAATCGGTCTTTGAAAGTCTCAAGCTAAGCGGCTACTTTCTGGCGCTATCCATTGATTCCGAGCCTGTGAATGGCTTCTCAGAAGCAAGTAATTTCTTGTTCCAGGAAGATCGTGTAGACGGAATCATCGTACTTTCTTCATTAGAAGAAGAGGCCTATGTCACTGAGCTGGAGCGCAAGCGAATCCCCTTTGTGATGATTGACAGTCATGGGGAGCACAGTAATGTTACGACGATCAACGTTGACAACTATTTGGGCGGGTATGAAGCGACCAAACATCTGATTGCGCTTGGACATACGCGTATTGCCCATATTACCGGACAAAGCGTGTTCCTCAGCGCCCGTCAGCGGAAAGAGGGCTTCATAGATGCAATGAACGAAGCCGGACTGTCTCCGTTCATGATTATTGAAGGGGGGTTCGGCACCAATTGTGGCTATGGCCTCATGCAGGACATGATTGCCCGCGGCAACATCCCGTCTGCCATTTTCGCCGCCGATGATGTCATTGCACTTGGCGTCATCCGGGCATTGAAGGAAGCGGGCTACAACGTGCCGGATGATGTATCGGTCATCGGGTATGACGACCAGTCTTTTGCCCAGGAAGTTCATCCTGCACTCACGACCATCCGTCAACCGGCGGATCTGATGGGACAGCATGCAGTGAAGATCCTGCTGGACATGATCAATGGCAGCGAGGTCAGCCATACCAGGGTGCAGCTAAAGCCTGAACTGGTTTACAGGAAATCTACATCAAAATATAAAGGCGACATTAGTCAGGGGTGACTAGGGATTGAACTATTATCTGGGGATAGATGCAGGTGGAAGCAAGACCATTGCTGTAATTACAGATGAGTCAGGAACGATTGTAAGCAGTGGAATGAGTGGATGCGGTAATCATCAAGTCAATGTGGAGCTGGCCCGGACCAGCATTACCGAATCGGTCGATCAGGCGCTGCAAGGCGCGCGGCTAAGCCGCAGCGATATTGCGTTCGCGTCATTTGGACTGGCCGGAGCGGACCGGGAAGCAGATTATGTTATTTTGCGCCCGATGATTAAAGCGCTGGGCTTCACCAATTATGAGATTGTCTGCGATACCGTTATCGGCCTGCGGGCGGGTACAAGACAGCCGTATGGTGTGGTGTTGATCTGCGGAACGGGAACCAACTGCCTCGGAATTAGTCCTGAGGGACAAGAACTGCAGTGCGGTGGCTTTGGTTATGCATTCGGAGATTTTGGCGGCGGAAGCGAGCTGGCTGTCGAGGTATTCCGTTCAGTGATCCGCTCCTGGGAAGGCAGAGAGGAACGGACACTGCTGACGGAAGCGGTGCTGGGTACGCTCGGATATGACTCTGTAGAAAGCCTCTTTCATGATTATCTCGATCATGGCAGACATATTCCTGTGGATCTGACCAAGCTTCTCTTTCCAGCGGCGGATCAAGGTGACCGCGTGGCGCTTCGGATCCTTCAGCAGCAAGGGCTTGAGTTGGGTCTTTCGGCGAGAGCCGTCATTGAGAAGCTTGGAATGGAGGAAGCTACACTTGATGTAGTATTGGTCGGCAGTGTGCTGACCCGCAACGGCGGGAAATACATGGCACCGGCCATCACGGGGCAGCTGACAGAAGGCTGCACGATACGTGTATTAAGGATGGAGCCTGTGGGCGGTGCGATCCTGCGCGCGATGGAGAAATCGGGATTGACCATAGCGGATAAAGTATATGAAGCGCTTGAACAGCAGCTTTCCATAGAAGGAGCGAATACAGCATGGATAAAAGCTTAAAGGTCGTTGTGATTGGCGGCGGTTCTTCCTATACGCCGGAGATTATCGAAGGGTTTATTCTCAATTTTGAGAGCTTTCCTGTCCGCGAAATTGTGCTGGTGGATATCCCCGAAGGAGAGGGGAAGTTAAAAATCGTTGGCAATCTGGCGAAGCGGATGATTGAGAAGTCGGGTCTGCCCATTACGGTGGAGCAGACGCTGAACAGACGCGAAGCTTTGGTGGGAGCGGACTTTGTGACCACCCAGATGCGGGTAGGTCTGCTCAAAGCACGGATCTGGGATGAGACCATCCCGCTGAAGTACGGGATCATCGGCCAGGAGACAACCGGACCGGGTGGCATGATGAAGGCGCTGCGGACAATTCCGGTGCTGCTGGACATTTGCCGGGATATTGAGGAGATTTGCCCGGAGGCCTGGATGTTGAATTTTACGAATCCGGCAGGGATGGTTACCGAAGCCATTCTGAAGCATACCAAGGTCAAATCCATCGGGCTATGCAATTCACCGATTGCTGCTTATAAGTGGCTGTCGCAGTTGTATGAGACGCCAGCCAGAGACATTTACTGCGAATTTGTAGGCCTCAACCACCTGCACTGGATTACTCAGGTACACATTAAAGGAGAGGATAAGCTGCAGGAGCTACTGGATAACCGTGACGGTTATTCAGCCAAGAACGTGCCTCAATTCCAATGGAACGCCAGCTTTATCTCATCGCTCCGGGCCATTCCATCCTATTACTTAAAATATTTCTATCTGACCAGGGAACTGCTGGAGGAGCAGCAGCATGCCCTGGAGCATGAAGGAACCCGGGCCGAGGTGGTTAAGCGGCTGGAGGATGAATTGTTCGAGCTATATCTGGACCCCAATCTGTCGGAGAAACCTAAGCAGCTGGAGAAAAGGGGCGGGGCTTACTACTCTGAAGCCGCAGTACTATTGATGAAATCCATTTACAATGATACTCGCGATATTCAGACCCTCAACGTGCGCAATCAGGGAGTATTGGATTTCCTCCCGGCGGATGCATCTATTGAAGTGAACTGCGTCGTCACTAGCCAAGGGCCTATTCCACTGCCTGTATCCCGGGTGCCTGTGGCTGCCAAAGGGCTGATTCATGCGGTGAAAACCTATGAGCAGCTTACGATTGAAGCTGCTGTTACTGGAGACAGAGGGCTGGCTCTGCAGGCTTTGGCGAACCATCCCTTGGTAGATTCCGTCAATGTAGCGGAGCAGATGCTTGAAGAAATGCTGCTCAAGAACAAGGACTATTTACCGTTATTCTTTAAAGATTGAGCCGTAACAGATGTTTAGCGCATCGGTATTGAAATAGCTAGCCATATAAATTGAATCCCGGTAACTGTAAATAGACTGCTTTCTGTCGCTCTTGGCGGCGGCAAAGCAGTCTTGTTTGTTTTTTTATAGCTTGTTAACGTTCCATTCATAATACTTTGATAATCTCTATAAGTGTTAGGGCGGATGCTTATCCAATCCCAATAAATGATGATACGGAGGATAAATGATGTTTATGATGATGAAAAAAAGGCTAATCGCTGGTCTGGCCCTCTTGGCTGTTCTAGGTGCCGGGTTAGGGGGAACCCTGATGTTATCCGGGAAACTGGCCTCGGCTGAAACGGCTCAAGCCAAGCCAGAGGTGCATCAGATTGAAGCACCAGGGAATCTTGATGACAGTGCGGGTCTGACTACCTTCGTGGATGGAATAATGGAAGAAGATATGAACAGGCTGCACATTCCGGGAGCGGTCATCTCCATTGTGAGAGACGGAAAGATTATTCTGGCGAAGGGATACGGCAGTTCCAACCTGGAAAAAGCTGTACCGGTTGATCCCGCAACCAGCATGTTCCGGATCGCTTCAACCACTAAGCTGTTCACCTGGACGGCGGTGATGCAATTGATGGAGCAGGGCAAGATTGATCTGGATACCGATATTAATACCTACCTGAAATCAGTGAAGATACCAGCTACCTATCCTGAGCCTATCACGATGCGTCATTTGATGACACATACAGCCGGGTTCGAAGAAGGTGGCGTTGGCTATCAAATCACTACGGACCCTGCCAAACTGCCGGGGTCGATCTCCGAAACGCTCGACAAGCATATGCCGGCACGGGTAAGACCGCCAGGCGAGCTCAGTTCCTATTCCAACTATGGCGCCACACTCGCGGGCCTGATTGTGGAGGAAGTAAGCGGAATTCCTTACAATGATTACATTAAAAAGTACATTTTCGATCCGCTGGATATGGAACATGCAACCGTAGTGGAGCCTTTGCCGGAGCAGTTTAAGCCATACGAAGTTCTGGGTTACACAAGCAAGAACGGCAGTTTTGTTCCCGGTACACCTACATTCGAAGGCGGCTTTCGTCCCGCCGGCTCAGGTACAGTATCTGCAGAAGACATGGCTCACTTCATGATCGCCCATCTGCAGAATGGGAAGTATGGTGACAAGGAGATTCTGAGAGCGGGTACGGCAAAATTAATGCATTCGACGGCATTTCAATTCGACAAACGTATGCCTGGAGTGGATCTTGGATTCGCCGAGAAACGGTATAACGGCCTGAATGTTATTGCCCATGGCGGTGCGGACCCGATGTTCAACACGGAATTGTATCTTGTGCCTGCCAAGAATGTCGGCATCTTCGTCTCCTACAATGGCGGTCAGGGCAGTGAGTCCGCAGAAGGTCTGGTTCAAGCTTTTTTTAACAAATATTATCCTGCTCCTGTACCTCAGCAGCCAGTGATTTCCGCTTCTGCGGAATCTCTAGAAAAGTATGCGGGCTCCTATCAATTTACACGCCGCAATTTCAGCGACATTGATAAATTTTTCAGTTTTTTCGCCCAGATTAATGTAACCGTCTCAGACAATAAACTGTCCTTGGGAAGTGGCAGTGAACAACAATTGTATGTCCCTGTGGACACTAATCTGTTCCAGCATGAGGGAGGCACGGAACAAATCGGATTCCGCACCGACGACTCCGGGAAAGTCACACATATGCTCTTGGGCGCTATTCCGGATATGCCGCTGGAACGCACACCGCTCATAGATAAGAACAAGTTCTGGCTTGTCCTGCTCGGCGTCTCGGGCCTGATTTTCCTCACTGCTCTGCTGGGACTACTGTTCTCCAGACGCAAGCTCAAGGTAATGACGAATCCTGAAAAATGGGCGATTCGACTCTCCGCAGCGACAGCGGGTTGGGGACTAATAAGCTTTATCACAACATTTGCAGTGCTTATGTCGTTGGACACGCTGGAGAGACTCAGCAGCGTCAGTACCTCATTTTATCTCGTTTTAGCCATGCCTGTGATATTCGTTGGAATGACTCTGGCTTTGCTTGTCTCGGCTGTGCTGGCTTGGAAGAACAAGTACTGGACGGATTTCACACGCGTGCATTACACTTTTGTGGCACTTTCCGCTGTGGCACTGTGCCTGTTCTTCTACCATTGGAATCTGCTGGGCTGGCAGTTCGGCTAAGGCCATTTCTTGCCAGGAACAAATCATATATAATATAAGCCTAAGAGAGGAGGATGATCGTGGCTATTATACTTATCGCGGATGATGATGCGAACATCCGAAAGCTGATGTCTTTGTACCTGCGAAAAGAAGGCTTTGAAATCAAAGAGGCCAGCGATGGCGTCAAAGCGCTGTCCATCGTGGAGAACTCGCGGGTGGATCTCGTTATTCTCGATATTATGATGCCAGGATTGGACGGTTGGGATCTGTGCAGAGAAATCAGGCGCTGGGATGCCAACCTCGCCCTTCTGATGGTAACAGCCAAAGCAGAGTCGGCACACAAGGTGAAAGGATTCCGACTGGGAACGGATGATTACCTGACCAAGCCGTTTGATCCCATTGAGCTGGTGATGCGGGTAAAAGCGCTGCTTAAACGCTCGCTGGTCGTTTCTTCCCAGACTGTACAGGTGGGTAATGTTGAGCTCAATCGCCGTACCTTTCAGGTCACCCGTGGAAATGAGCCGGTCACTATTCCTTTGAAGGAGTTCGAGCTTCTGTTTCTGCTGGCCAGCCACCCCGGACAAATCTTCACCAGGGAGCAGCTGATTATGCAGATCTGGGGTTTGAACTATGAAGGGGATGGCCGGACCGTCGATGTCCATATCAGCCGGCTGAGGGATAAGTTCACTGGCAACGACGGGCAATTTCAAATCGAAACGGCACGCGGTCTGGGCTACCGGCTGATTCCTGAGTCATGATCAAGACCTTGTATGTTCGTGTCATTCTCACGTTTCTCGGCATCATTATTTTTAGCCTAATATGCTCTTTTCTCATTGGTCTATATGTCTTTCAGAAGCAAATAAGCTATGAGGGTCAGAACGAAATGATCGCAGTGGGCAAGGAAATCATTAATCGCTATGATGACGCCAAACCTAAGGATAAGGATGAGTTCCTGAACAGTATGGTTAAGGTATCCGCATACCCGATCCACCTGTACAATCCTTCCGGGGAACATACCTTCTATGGGCTCAAAGATAATCCGGCTGTCATCATCACCCCCGAAGCTGTCAAACAAGTGCTGCAAGGAAAGTTCTATCGTTCCAGCGCTGATGATAAGGATACATTCGTCGGAATGCCGTTTCTGCTAAAAGGGGAGTGGCATGCGATGTTCCTGCAGTATTCCGCCGAGAACGAAAATATCGTTAACCGGATGATGCTCTTCGTGCTTCTACTTGTGCTATTGCTCGGCAGTATATGTATTCTCATTGCCGCCAGGTATCTGGTGGAGCCAATCAAAGCACTGACAAATGCGACGAAGAGGCTGGCAAAGGGTGATTTCGAAGTAGAGTTAAAGGTGAACCGGGTGGACGAAATAGGGGATCTGACGCAAAGCTATGTGGAGATGGCCGGGGAGCTCAAGCAGCTGGAGCAGATGAGGCAGGATTTTGTATCCAATGTCTCTCACGAAATTCAGACACCGCTGACGTCTATTTCCGGGTTTGCCAAGGCTTTGCGGAGTGATGATCTGGTAGTGGAGGAAGAACGCGGCGAATACCTAGATATCATTATTGCGGAGAGTGACCGTCTGTCCAGACTCAGCGATAATCTGCTGAAGCTTGCTTCCCTGGATTCCGAGCACCATCCCTTCGAAGCAGGCGACTTTAATCTTGATGAGCAAATTCGAACCGTCGTTGTAACCTGCGAGCCGCAGTGGTCGGCCAAAGGCATCGTCATTGATCTTGAGCTGCCGGTGGCTGTCAAAATCAAGGGAGATGAAGATCAGCTTAAGCAAGTCTGGATGAATCTGCTTAGCAACAGCATCAAGTTTACACCGCAGGGCGGGAACATCCGTATCGGGATAGACGTAGGAGCAGCAGAAGTATCCGTTACCATTAGCGATAACGGGACCGGTATTTCCCCGGAAGAGTTCAGCGCGATATTCCAAAGGTTCTATAAAGTCGACAAGTCACGGAACGGGAACAATAACGGCAACGGCCTTGGACTGGCGATTGTGAAGAAAATTGTCTCTCTGCATCAGGGGAGTATCGAGGTGGATGGTGCAGTAGGAGAGGGCACGACGATTATCGTCAGACTTCCTTTCTCTCCATCTGTTAGGGCCAGCGGAAGGTCCATAAGCCCTCTGATGATGACCTGGTGAAAGGGAAGTAAGCTGACTTCTGTGGATTGCATTGCCCCTTAAGTACTCATGAAGCACACTTAAGGGGTTTTGTGATGGTTGGTATGCCGTACGCTCTGCATGATGAAATCTTTGAACTGGCGATCGTTAGCCATGTCTTCTTCTGTAACTTCTCCGCCGCGTTGGTGGGCAATAATAACGGCTTTTTGTAAATACATGAAATACAGGTGGGTGGACTTCAGCAGAATGTCCATCCATCTTGTTTTTTCCTCTGGAGCTACCGGTACGGTGTCCAATTGCACTAGGCGCGTGTACCAGCCCTGCATCGCTTGCTTGAAATCAGGCAGTTCAGCGGGATTCTTGGATAGAGTGCTATAGTAGACGCCAAAAATGGCATCGTAATAGATCAACGACTCCTGATGCTCCCTTAGCGCCAAATACTTGTCCAGAATAAACTCCAGGGAATCTTCGGGCTGCTCGAAACTAAAGTCAAACAGCAGCTGTCCGAACATCCGCTCCAGATTCTCAACATAGATCCGGGCGGCTAATTCTTCCTTATCCTTAAAATGATGATACAAAGTACGCCGGGAGATGCCGGCTTCTTCTGCAATCTGAGCCATATCGGTGCGCTCAATGCCTTGCGAACAGAATAGGCTCAGCGCTGTATCCTTAATCATCTCCCGTGTCATTTGCATCTGCTTTTCACGCAGCTTCATGTAGCTTCTCTCCTGCCTATTGCCATTTTTCCTTGTGCTAAAGGTCGTTAAATTTAATTGTGGCTGAGCTTACTCTTACTTCTCAAGGAACTTGCTGCCCACCGAATAGGGCTTCTGATGGTTAACCGCATCCCCCAGCCATTTCAGCAGTGTAACCCCATCCTGCTCTGCCTGAAAAAAAGTCTCTCGCGTTGCAAATGTATGCGGGGTTGTGCCCTTCTCAGCATCGAGTCCATAGTCAGTCAGATAATAATAATAATTCGGTAACGCGGCGTCCAAAGAACGCACGGATGCCCGCAATTGCTGTGACCATTCGTTGATCATCTTCTGGTCCTGTGGCCCTTTATAATCGTTGATGTTGTTCTGAAAGTGAATCAGGATCTCGTCAAATAACGAGTTGGATTGTAATAGTACGGCATTGGGCGGCAGGAGATGCCCGTTGGCCTTAAAGGCTGCACCGATGATATCCGCTTCGGCGGGATACCCAAATGTCTTGGTAAAATCAGCGTGCCATTCCTGATCCACAACCTTCGGCCATTTGTCCGATTTCAGGAAGGAGCTGTCGGAATATTGATAAATTTCGGAGTCCTTATAATGACTGGCAATCTCCTCCGCCCACAAGGCGGAGCCGAACCCGCCGGCACTTTCGCCAGCAATGAGCAGCTTGTCGGGCTTATCCGCATTAGCATAAATCCAGTCGAGGCTGCTCCGCACGTTATTGCTGCCGTTATAGCGCATAGTGAAGGGGGTGCCGTCTTCCTTCTTATATTCCGCATTATGCTTGCCGATGTGGAAGTCACCGGTCGAATAAGGCAGATATACAACATTCCAGCCGTTGAAGGGGTTGTCAGGGTTATCCGTGTCCATCATGCCTCTCAGCAAGGTGAGCATATAGAAGGGGATGTTGGCAAAATAATTGCCTGTATCCCCGCCCTTAATGAAATTCATGATCTTGATCGGATGCTCGGCGCTTTTGGCATCCCAGCTGGCCCCGCCTCCGGAAAAGAAGATGATCCAGTTATTGTTTTCCCCTTTTTTATTCCACAGAAAATACTCTGATCCGTCACTAGAGATGACATTTCCGTCCAGCTTAACTTTATTCCACTTGTAAGGCTTCACTTCTGCCAGTTCGGAGGCTGTGGTCGCCGGCCTCTTGATTACAAAAGTGCTGATCACAAGAACGGCAATCAAAATAAGGCTCAACAATCCAATTCCTGTGAACATCGTGATTTTCCCTATTCTTCTCATATCCATCTCCCCCTTAATGGGAGTATACGTCAAGTTAACTCGTTACACAAGGTGTATACTTATCGTAACAACCGACCTTAGTCCAGTTTTCTACCGAACAGGATTTCGCTTGCCAGACAGAGAAATACATAGAAACGATCTGCACATTCGGTTGACCGGGAAGGAGATGACATATTATGCGGAGTGAAAAGTCAGTGATCGGACAGCTGGTGCAGTACAAGGCGATGAACACAGCTCCTGTCGTTGTGATGATGTGTGGTGTGGCAGGGTCGGGTAAAACAACCTTTGCTCAAAAGCTGGAGAAAGAGGGATTCGTCCGTCTTTCAATAGATGAAGACATTTGGGCTTCTCACGGACGTTATGGAGTGGATTACCCTGAAGAGAATTATGAGCAGTATAAAGAACAATCCGAGATGAAGCTGCGCGGGGAGCTGGTCCGCCTGATCCAGGCGAAGCAGCATGTCGTCATCGATTTCAGCTTTTGGCAGCGTCAAAGACGGAACGATTACAAGCAGCTGATTGAACAGTATGGCGGCGTGTGGGAACTGATTCATTTGAAGGTTGAGCCTGAGGAATTACGGCAGAGGCTGCTAATCCGCAGTGAACGATTTGATGCCAATGCGGCGTTTCCAATCACCGAGGACACGCTCACACGGTTTTTAAACGGTTTTGAGACCCCTTCAGGGGAAGGGGAAACAGTGGTCTGAGCATAGATTATTTTCACATCCCCAAAATGCTAAGTTTATAAAATATACCCAGTCCAACACTGAATTATCGTGTTCTGACTGGGTATTTGCTTGTTGCAACTTGTTATTCTTTCGTTTCTTTAGGCGTTACCCTAGCCGGACGAACGACCCAATTGCTGCGGTTCATCGGTTTTACTGTATCAATCCGCGGATTCGGAATCTCAGGAGCGCTCTCGGCTGGGGTTGCCGATTCTGCGGATTCTTTGTCCGTTACATTTTTCTTCGCCAGTCCGCCTCCGTTATGCTTACCTTTGTTCCACACTCTGTTCTTGCCCATGGTTACACTCCATTTCTATACGCTGATTTATTTACCATATCACAACATGGAAAGGTAAGAAAGTACACTGGCGACTGCTATTTCAGTTACCGGGATTCTTCATACAGCAAAAATAGTCCGGAAAGTGAGTTAATATACCCCTAAGCATAAAAGAAATGTTTTGACAAGTTATAAAATGTACTATTGATTCGTGCTGTTGGTGACTATAATAATATAGAATTGAAAGGAGAGCACTCTGATGCCCATCAAGATAATTACGGATAGCGGTTCCGACATCCCCCTTGAGTACGTTAACCAATATGATATTACTGTAGTCCAGCTGCCGGTTCATTTCGGACATGAGCTGATGCCGGAAGATACTGACACGAAGGCTTTTTATGCTAAAATGCGCGAATCGAAGGATCTGCCGACCACAGCAAGTCCCAGTCCGCAAGTCTTCCTGGATAAGTTCAAAGAAGTGGAAGCAGGCACTGACATTATGGTCGTCTGCATGTCCTCCAATATTAGCAGCACCTATCAGGCCGCGATGATCGCCAAGGAAATGTATGAAGAAGAAGGATTTCCGAATGCGATTGAAGTTATAGATACGAAGAGATTTTCCGGTGGACTATCCCTGATTGTCGCCTTTGCGGCGAAATGGTCGGTGACCTGTTCAAGCCTTGCGGAATTGAAAGAAATGATTCTTCTCAAATCCCGGGAAGTGGAAGCATTCTTCACGCTGGATACGTTGGAAAATGTAATCAAGGGCGGACGGCTGAACCGTTTGTCGGGCGCGGTGGCTTCGGTGCTGAACATCAAACTGCTGCTCAAAATCAGCGAGGAAGGTACAGTTGAGGTGGTGGAGAAAACCCGCGGGCTGCCCAAGGCGCTCAACCATCTGCTGGCCAAGCTCGAGGAGAAGCAGCATGATTACGAGAAGGCGGTAATTGCCATTGTGCACAGCAACTGCGAGAAGCTGGCCCTGGAGATTAAAGAACGCATTCTCGAAAAACACCCCTTTAAAGAGGTCGTATTCTCCAGCATGGGACCGGTTATGGGCACCTATGCCGGCGAAGGCGGAATCGGAGTGGCTTTTTAAAGGGAATGTAGCCCTAAAAAAGATAAACAAGCCGTACATGGGAACTAGCCCCGCGTGCGGCTATTTTGTTTTCCGGGAGACCTGTCTGGGGCGGTATTCTATAAGATATGGGAGGGAAGACACCTTACTATAGGCATCAGCATAGACTGAAGCAAAACCAATTACGGAGGTCAACCAACATGTCGACATATAATTCCAGCCAGCAAGCGACGGTTATCTATCAAGCCGACCCTGCTGTAGTCCAGCACCTGCACGGAGTCCGTGAATCTCTGCATCACTCCTGCAAGCCCTACTTAAACCATAAAGTGAAAGTACAGACGATTGACGGACTCATGCATGAGGGAATCATTGCGGGGATGGACAGCAAAAATCTGTATCTGACAGTAACTGCTACCACACAATCTGTACGCGGATACTATAATCCGTACTACAAACCATTCCCGCCGGGTCCGGGCTACTATCCATATCCCGCGCCGATTAACAATAATGTGATCTTACCGCTTGTGCTATTCGAGCTGCTTGCCATCTCTTTGATCTAATCCCGGCCCTATCAGGAATAGAAGACATGATCTGGATCATCGGCAGCTCTGCCGTATGTTCTGGTCATGTCTTTTGCCGTTTGTATCTGTATAAGATCAATCCGGGCTTCCGAAGACTTGCTATTCGATGTAGAATCAAAGGTGGATTGCGGGATTTTTCAGGAGGTGGAAAATGATTACATACCCTTTATTAAACGACGGGGCGGCGATCGGTGTGACAGCTTCTTCATATGGCGTAAGTCCACTAGACCGTAAGCTGTTCGAGCAAGCCTGTGAGCGGATGAAAGAAAAAGGATACCGGGTGTATTGCGGCGAGACGGTATTTAAACAGAATAAAGCCAAATCAGCTTCAGGCAAAACACGTGCCGAGGAATTTAACGCCATGATGCAGGAGGATGCCATCGACCTTATCATTCCGCCATGGGGCGGGGAATTATTGATTGAAATGCTGGAATATATAGATTTCAGCCTGGTGCAGGAGAAATGGATATTGGGTTTTTCCGATATCAGTCTGCTGCTGCTTGCCGTTACGCTGCAGACGGGTCTGGCAACAGCGCACGGTCCAAGCCTGGCAGATCTGCGGGGGAAGCAAACCGATAACACTACAGCCATGTGGCAAAAGGTAATGTCCACGCCCCGTGGAGGTTCGATTATGCAGAATTCTTCGGCAAAGTATCAGCAGGAGGGGGGAGTGGACGTTGATTCCCCCTTTATCTTTCATTTGGATGAGCCGACGGTTTGGAAATCGGTGACTGCTGGTGAAGTAACGTTGTCCGGGCGTTTGCTTGGCGGCTGCATAGATGTGATCCGGCATATCATCGGGACACCTTTCGGAAATGTGCAGTATTTCCAGCAGAACATGATTCACAACGAACCGATCATGTGGTATTTGGAGAATTGTGAATTGAATACTGTGGACTTGCGCCGGTCTTTGGTACAGATGAAACTGGCTGGCTGGTTCGAGCATTGCTCCGGTATTATGTTCGGGAGAAGCGGTGCCAATCGTCCGGTGGACAACTATACGGTGGAGGATTGTTACAAAGAATTGTCCGGGGAGCTTCAATTGCCGGTAATCTATGATGTTGACTTCGGCCATGTTCCGCCGCAGCTTACTTTAATCAACGGGGCGTATGCGGAAGTGAAGATGCAGAACGGTGCGGGGACAATTACCCAGTATTTTAAGGATTAGCGGAAAATGATTAAGGGACAGCCCGGCGGCTGCCCCTTTCTTTGTTCAGACTGCTGAATCCACTTCGCCGCTATTCTCAAAGCTGATGTTGTCAATCATGACAGAGATTTTCCCTGAAGGGACTTCAAGCTCATACTCATGATTGCGCTGGGCCATCAGCAGCTGCATACCCAGTGGCGACAGCCAGGAAATCTTCCCTTCGGCCGGGTCGGTGTATGCAGGGAACACAATGGTGTAGGTGTCTATATAACCATCCTCCAAATAGCGGAGGTCCAGCCGGCTTCCAATCAATACACTGGAGCATAATTTCTCTTCACTATAGTCCGAGAGAAGCTGCTCTAGAATAGTGCAGTAGCGGTTAATCAGTTCCTCCGCCTGTTTTCTCTGAGGATGTTTGCCAGGGTAATAATGATTGAGAAATCCATTTCTCTCTTCATCAAAATATAACAGCTGCTTTACCAGTTGAGTCCGGGAGGTTTGCAGTAGAAGACTATGGTTCATAGTAGATTTCACCCCCTCTAAGAAAAACATCCCCTGCTGCCATCTTGTAATTCGTAATCATGTCCAGCCTCCTCAAAATTTGGTGTACCGCCCTTAAAAAAGGGTGTGCAAATAGAGATCTCCTTAAATGGAGACCTTCACAACAGTATATCAGCTTCTCAGCAGAGAACCAAACGATTGTTACACAGGGCTGCCATGGATTTTTTCATAATTATGGAGTGAAAACATTTGACCCTTCTCCCATAGGATGTTAAGCTTGACTGATATTAAGGCATTTCGCAGTTTACTGCGAAGTGCCTTGCTGTATGTTTAGAGGTTTCTTACATTAAATGTTACCAGAGGAGTGATGCGCCATGAGCACTTCATTGTTTTCTTATATAGAATTTGAACTATCAAATAATTACATTTATTAAAGGAGAATATTATGATTCAAGTAAAAGAGTTTGTAGATGCGGATAATTCCTATGCTGAAAATAAGGCAAATGAATTTCTGATGGGATTGCAGGAAGAACAAGTAGTGAAGGTGTGCTACGGTTCCGTAGTCAAATCTTCGCGGGACGGGGCGGAGCATCAACGGAGCACCATTCTGATTGTGTATAAGACGAATGAAAAGCTATAACTGGAGTTTGTTTTTTACGTGGTTGTCCGCCCTCTCCACGTTATGTATAGTGATCATCTTACTTTATCATGCGTTTAGTATTTAGCAGTTCACATTAACCGAAGAACAATAAAGGGACAGCCCGTAGGCTGTCCCTTTATTGTTTGGAATACTGCGAAAATAAAATCAGGTGTTGACAATTGCTGTTATTTCTTCATCCAGCTCCAGTCTGAGATCTTCACGGTAAGCCCGGATGCCATACTCACTGTGCATATAGCGGAGGATCGCTTCAGTTATATTGGACTCTACCAGGTATTGGCTTCGGCCTTGAATCCACACCTCTGCGCTGTACCCGGTATCTTCCTCCCAGCTGAGCTCTACCTGAACATCTTCCACACGGACTGCCTTGCGTTCAGCCATATGCAGGCAGATGGCGTTAATAATTTCATCCATGCTTAGAACAGTTGTTGGCATTAGTAACGGCCATCCCTTTCCTCAAGCCTGCGTCTTTCTTTTCTGCGGCGGAAGAAGGACATGATCAGTACCACTACAAGATAGATGGCAAGCATATTAATCAATAGGCCAAGGATATTCCCGAAAGCGCCCATTCCGCCGAACATGCCCCCGAAGAGGAAGCCGGCGATTCCGCCGATCATCAGGCCTTTCATCAAGCTGCCTCCGCTGAAGAATCCGCGTTTTGCAGTGCCGGCTGTTGTTCCTTTGGTGCTATCGCTTTGTTTCACATTATTGGTTGTAGATTTCTTTGGAGTGGTGGTAAATCCGCGGGATCCGGATTTAAAGCCGCCTCCACGCCGTGCATCCGCAAAGTCAGGAGCGGTTACGGCAAAAAACAGGGTAAAGGCCATTACAATCATCATTACGCGTTTCATGGGTTTCATTGAGTACAAGTACCCTCCTAAAGGTTGTCTTGGATTTGTAGTGTCTGTCCGGTAATACGTAGTATGCCCTAGGAGGTTTCAATTTTAATATAATAATTTAGAGATTAAATGCCGGAATACAAATTATGGCCAAAAAAAAGTGCGCGGATCCAGGATCCACGCAAACAGCAGTTTCAGAGAGTTGCCTTGTTCTCCACATACCCGTCCGAGACAAGCTCAAGCGCTCCGGTTGCCGGATCGATGATCATGCCGTGCACAGGCACGTTTGGGGGGAGTAAGGGGTGGCGCTTGATCAGCTCCACAGTTTGAATTACCCCTTCCTCCACATTGTCAAACCCGCGCAGCCACTTGGTTAATTTAATCCCTGAGTTCTCCAGGGTCGAAAGGACCTGTTCGGAAACGCCGCGCTCTTTGATCGAGTTGATCATCTTGTCTGCATTCAGCGAAGCCATGCCGCATTCGTAATGGCCGACCACAATAACTTCGTCCGCATCCAGCTCGTATAACGCGACCATTACGCTCCGCATTACGCTGCCGAAGGGCTGGGAAATGATCGCACCGGCATTTTTAATGATTTTGACATCACCGTTTTTGAAATTCATTGCTTTGGGCAGCAGCTCTACGAGCCGGGTGTCCATGCAAGTGATGATCAGCATTTTTTTATCAGGGAAGCGGCTGGTCAGATAGGCTTCGTATTCTTTTTTCTCGACAAACTGTTTGTTGAACTCCAGGATATTCGTAATTTGAGTCATGACCATGCTTCCTCCTAAAAGTTTTGTGAGCATAGCTTCCTAGGTTTACTTCGTGCAAAACTTACCTCGGAAGGATACACTGTGTTTTGTGAGCATAGCTTCCTAGGTTTAGGAATAGATGCTTAAGGGTTAACGGGGAGTTACTTCGTAAGCAATTCCTGCACCCGGCTGGGGTGCTTCGGTATTGCGCAAGTCTCTTACAAGAATATTCTTGCCATAAATCTGTGAATGACTGTCCAGCTTGAACGAAGAGAAACGCTCCTCGGCATCAAGCCGCATTTGCTCTTCATAAAAGATCTCCTGCTGGCGGCTGATAATAAAAGACAACTCGTCTGCATCAATGGAAACATCGCCGGATTGTGCTTCATTAACGATCAGCAGAACATTGATTCCGTCGCAGCCGCAACCCTCCGTATCATAAAAGAGTTTAAAAAGCCCCGGCTGATCCCCAAGCCTTTCCTTCAGCTTCCTCTCGGCCAGAGGTGTAATCTGAATCTTCATGTTCTGTTCACACTCCTATCGGCTTAATGATAAAGTATTTCAAATTAGAGATGTAAGGCTCTGAAGTTGATTATACTTATTTAAAAAAGTATCATCAAGAGGAGACGCTAAAACAGAGAAAGCAGGTGCTCGGATATGGAACAGACGGTTAAAGAAGAGTGGGAAAAATTTGAAGAGCTATTGTTAAAAATCAGCGGGTATTCTGAAACAATCGGACTTTTGCATTGGGATCTGCGTACAGGCGCACCCCGTAAAGGGGTGGAGATCCGTTCGGGTACGATTGGTATGCTTAGCGGAGAACTGTTCAGACTCCAGACCTCGCCGGAAATGGGGGAGTTTACGGAGTTCTTCAGCCGCCCGGCTGTCAGCAGCCAGCTAAGCGACAACCAGAATAAAATCGTGAAAGATTGCCGCAAGGAGTTCGAGCGCAGCAAGAGCATTCCATCCAAAAGGTTTGAGGAATATTCGGTTCTGTCGGCTCATTCGCAAACCGTGTGGGAAGAAGCCAAGGAAAGCAATGATTTTACCTCCTTTGAGCCGTTCTTAAGCCAGATTGTTGCCTTCAAGCAGGAGTTCATTGATTACTGGGGTGTCAAAGGCACCCGATACGATACGCTGCTGGATATGTACGAACCAGATCTGACCACCGAAAAAGTCGATGAAATCTTCGATCGTCTGCGCAGCCGCCTTGTTCCGCTGGTGGAAGCCATCAATGCTTCGCCTAACAAGCCGGACACGAAATTCCTGAGCGAAATCTACGCCAAAGAGCAACAGGAGAAATTCGGCCTCTTTGTTCTGGGGCAGATGGGCTATGATTTTGAAGCGGGCCGGCTGGATGAAAGTGTACATCCTTTCGCAACCGGGCTGAATCCGGGCGATGTGCGCATCACTACCAACTATTTGCTGGACAACGTTACTAGTGCTATTTTCAGCTCGCTCCATGAGGGCGGACACGCTCTATATGAGCAAAACATCAGCAAGGATCTGGTCGGCACACCGCTGGCTCAAGGGGCATCTATGGGTATCCATGAATCCCAGTCGAGACTGTGGGAGAATATGATCGGCCGTAGCCGGGCCTTCTGGCAGCGTTATTACGGCGATCTGCAGCAGCATTTCCCTGAACAGCTGACAAATGTGGAAGTAGAAGATTTCTACCGTGCGATCAACAGTGTGGCGAATTCCTTCATCCGCATCGAAGCCGATGAGCTTACTTATAACCTGCATATTATCGTCCGTTATGAAATCGAGAAGCTGATCTTTAACGAAGGGTTGGAAGTGAAGGAGCTGCCAAAAGTATGGAATGCCAAATACCAGGAATACCTCGGAATTACACCGCCGACCGATGCGCTTGGCGTACTGCAGGATGTCCATTGGTCCGGCGGTGACTTTGGTTATTTTGCCTCATACTCCCTTGGTAATATGTATGCTGCGCAAATATTGAACACTCTGCGTAAAGAGCTGCCGGAATTTGACGCTCTGATCGCCGAAGGCAATCTGCTGCCGATTAAGGAATGGCTCACAGACAAGGTCTACCGGTACGGCTCGGCGCTGACGCCTTCACAAATTATCGAGCAAGTGACCGGCGAACCGCTGAACCCGGATTATCTGGCTGATTATCTCGAGGCGAAATATACGGAGCTTTACAAGCTGTAACACCCAAATGAGGCTATAGGCTGGAATGAGTTCCGGGAAAACGATATAATAGAAGAAAACCGCAAACGGAAGGATTTTATTATGGCAAACACGCATACTTACAGCCGCAGGGAAGAGGTAGCCAATGCAATTACTCATGGTATAGGTACGGTACTGAGTGTAGCTGCACTTGTCCTGCTTGTTGTTTTTGCCAGTCTAAAGGGGACGGCTTGGCATGTAGTCAGCTTTTCCATTTATGGAACGACGATGCTGCTTCTGTATCTGAATTCCACACTGGTTCATAGTCTCAGGGAGGGCAAAGCGAAGGATCTGTTCGAATTCTTTGACCACTCCTCGATTTACCTGTTTATTGCCGGTACCTATACACCATTTTTGCTGGTAGCCATTCGTGGCACGCTTGGATGGAGCCTGTTCGGCATTATCTGGGGAGTGGCATTCTTCGGAGTATTGTTCAAGGCCTACTTCGTTAAAAGGTTTCTGTTCATGTCCACTGTCTTCTATATTGCGATGGGCTGGCTGATTGTGATTGCCTGGAATCCTTTGTCGGCTGTAGTGGCCGGAGAAGGCATGATGCTGCTGATGGCCGGGGGAATATTGTACACGCTGGGGACCATCTTTTATGTATGGAGAGGTTTCCCGTTCCACCACGCCATCTGGCATGTGTTTGTACTGGCGGGCAGTGTGACCCACTTTTTCGCGGTGCTGATTTACCTGCTTCCCATCCGTTAATTCAGAGCATTTCGAGACAGGAATTATGGTTTGGGCATAAAGAATAAGATGACAAGCAAAAATGCTTGACATCTTTCTTTGTTTTCGGTATCATAAGGGACGTTGTGAAGCTGTAAAGTGTTTTTCCTTGACGAAGGGAGTGCCCTTAATGAGTCAGGAGAATAGGCTCGAGAAAACTAACCGGATTAACTTGTTATTTGCTTTCTATGAACGCCTGCTTACTGACAAGCAGCAAACGTTTCTTAAATATTATTTCCACGATGATTTCTCACTCGGAGAGATCGCCGCGGAATTTGAAATCAGCCGCCAAGCCGTTTATGAACATATTAAACGTGCGGAGCAAGTGCTGGAGAATTATGAAGAGAAGCTTGGGCTTCTTGCCAAGCATGAAGACCGCAACCGATATTTAGAAGAACTGCGCAGACTGCCGGACAATGGGATGCTGCCTGAGCAATATAAACAGCGGTTCACGGATATCCTGGATCGTTTGCAGAGGTTAGAGTAGCATGAAGGGAGACAGCCGCATATGGCGTTTGAAGGTTTAACCGGAAGATTGCAGAATGTGTTCAGCAAGCTGCGCGGCAAAGGAAAAGTAACTGAAGATGACGTCAACGAAGCAATGCGTGAAGTGCGGCTGGCGCTTCTGGAAGCCGATGTTAACTTCAAAGTAGTCAAGGACTTCGTGTCCAAGGTGAAGGAGAAGTCGATCGGCAAGGAAGTGATGGACAGCTTTACTCCCGGCATGGTAATCATTGATATCGTTAACAAGGAATTAACCGACCTGATGGGTGGAAGTCAAGCGAAGCTGGCTAAGTCCAATAAGCCGCCGACAGTCATTATGATGGCGGGTCTGCAAGGGGCCGGTAAGACGACCACTTCGGGCAAGCTGGCCAAGCTGCTACAGAAGGGCAATCACCGTCCTTTACTTGTTGCGGGCGATATTTACCGGCCGGCTGCGATCAAACAGCTGCAGGTGCTGGGCGAACAAATTAAGGTTCCAGTATTCTCCCTGGGAGATCAGACGAGCCCGGTGGAGATTGCCAGACAAGCGGTCCAGCACGCGAAGGACAACGGACTGGATTATGTGATCATCGATACTGCAGGCCGCCTGCATATTGATGAAGAACTGATGGAAGAACTGAAGCAGATCCATAACGTCGTGAATCCTGACGAGGTGCTGCTTGTAGTGGATGCCATGACAGGTCAGGATGCCGTGAATGTAGCCGAAAGCTTCAATAAGCAGCTTGAGCTTACCGGCGTAGTGCTGACTAAGCTCGACGGCGACAGTCGCGGTGGTGCAGCATTATCCGTCAAAGCGGTAACCGGCACTCCGATCAAATTCGCCGCACTGGGCGAGAAGATCGATGCGCTGGAGCCGTTCCATCCGGAACGGATGGCTTCACGGATTCTCGGCATGGGCGATATGCTCTCCTTGATCGAGAAGGCTCAGGCCAACATAGATACTGAAAAAGCGAAGGAAATGGAACGTAAGATGCGCAATGCGGAATTTACGTTCGACGATTTCCTGGAGCAGATGGATCAGGTCAAGAAGCTTGGCCCGATCGACCAGATTCTCGACATGCTGCCTGGTATGAACAAAGCCAAAGGCATGAAGGACCTGAAGGTTGACGACAAGCAGATGGGCCGCGTCGAAGCGATTGTTCATTCGATGACCAAAGCTGAGAAAGCCCAGCCTGAGATCATCAATCATAACCGCCGTAAGCGCATCGCCGCAGGCAGCGGAACCAACGTAGCCGAGGTTAACCGTCTCATCAAGCAGTTCGATGAAATGCGCAAGATGATGAAGCAGTTCTCCGGTATGATGGGCGGCGGCGGTGGTAAGGGCGGTAAGAAAAACGCCATGAAGCAGCTTAAGAGCCTTGGCGGCGGCAAGGGTATGAAGTTCCCATTCCGTTAATGTTAATAGTCTTTAAGTTTAAGGTTTAAGCTTTACCCCTAGATCAGACATTGTACAACATCAGATGATCAAGAAGGTTTTAATCTTTTGATCTTAATTCCTGCCCGAACTATTCCAGGTCCCGCCAGTCTGAATGCCCACGCTTATTGCACTTAGCCGGGTGTCCAGAGGGCAGAGCCCTTGTCTAAGGGAGGGTTTGGGAGGGATCAAAAAAAGGGTTCCAGCAAACTCTTTCCAATCTTTCGATATTCTTTTAAGGAGGTGAATTTCGTGGCAGTACGTATTCGTTTGAAAAGAATGGGTGCACATAAAGCGCCTTTCTATCGTGTAGTGGTTTCCGATTCCCGGTCCCCTCGTGACGGTCGTTTCATCGAGGAAATCGGTTATTATAATCCGATTGAACAACCGGCAGTAGTTAAGATCGATGAGGAAAAAGCTCTTAAATGGCTTCAAACAGGTGCACAAGCATCTGATACCGTCCGCAACTTGCTTTCCAAAGCAGGCGTGATGAAGAAGTTCCATGAGCTGAAGCAACAGAAATAATGACTGATTGCGAGGGTCCTCTATGGAAGAATTAGTTGGTGTTATTGCTAAGGCTTTAGTGGATCATCCAGAAGATGTGATCGTGCGGACTGTGGAGAAGGATCACCTGATTGTATATGAGCTCTCTGTACATCCTGATGATGTCGGCAAGGTCATTGGCAAGCAGGGGCGGATCGCCAAAGCGCTTCGCACAGTAGTCACATCTGCAGCAGTCAAGAGCGATAAACGCGTTACCGTGGATATTTTATCTTAATGGATGCGTTCAATGAGGGGCTAGGGATAGTATATCCCGGCTCCTTTTTGTTCAAATATAGCAGTATAGATTAATGTATAAAGAACCAAAATAGGCGTTGCCGTGCCATTTATGTACGAGTCCTATTGCAGCAGTAACGCTGATAATATTTGAAGGAGAGGATTATATGACCGAAGAGTTAACCGTAGGCAGGCTGGTCAATACCCACGGCATTCGCGGGGAGGTCAAGATTTTGTCGCATACCGATTTTCCGGATGTCCGCTTTGCGCCGGGCAAAAAGCTGCAGCTTATCCCCGCTGATGGAAGTCCGAAATTCGAGGTGATCGTGGAATCTGCCAAAGAGCATAAAGGGATGTTCATTGCCAAACTGAAGGGCTATACCAACATCAATCAGATCGAGAAATATAAAGGCAGCCTGCTTAAGGTTCCTAGTGATGATCTGGTCGAGCTTCCGGAAAATGAATATTACTTCCACCACATCGTTGGCTGCGAAGTATACACTGATGAGGATGGAAGCGAGCCGCTGGGCACGATTACAGACATCCTGCAGCCTGGAGCCAACGACGTCTGGGTTGTGAAACCGGCCAAAGGACAGGATATTCTTATTCCGGTCATCAATGATGTAGTGCTTGACGTGGATATTGCAGCCCGGAAAATCACCGTTCACCTGATGGAAGGACTATTACCATGATGAGAATTGATGTGCTGACGCTCTTCCCGGAAATGTGTGAGGGCGTATTTGGCACAAGCATTCTTGGCAAAGCACGTGAAAAAGGGATCGTCTCCCTAAACGCAGTCAATTTCCGTGATTTCTCAGGCAATAAGCATAACAGTGTGGATGACACGCCTTATGGCGGAGGCGGAGGGATGGTGCTGAAGCCTGACCCAATCTTTGCTGCCGTGGAACATGTGCTGGGCATCTCGCAGGACGGAGAGCAAGCTGAGGAGATCGCCGGGGGAAGTTTTCCCGAAAGCGACGATGTAAACGGAGATGAGCGCCAGCATGGTACTGGAGCAATAGCGGAACGTACGTCTGCTTCTCCTGTGAAACCGCGTATTATCCTTATGTGCCCGCAGGGAAAACAATATAACCAGCATATCGCCGAGGAATTAGCCCAGGAGCAGCATCTGATTTTTATCTGTGGCCATTATGAAGGTTATGATGAACGGATCAGAGAGCATCTCGTAACGGATGAGCTGTCCATTGGGGATTACGTGCTGACTGGTGGTGAGCTGCCCGCCCTGACGGTCATTGATTCAGTGGTGCGGCTGCAGCCCGGGGCCCTTGGAAATGAAACCTCAGCGATAACAGATTCGTTCAGCACCGGCCTGCTGGAGTATCCGCATTATACGCGTCCGGCTGAGTTTCGCGGATGGAAGGTGCCGGATATGCTCCTGAGCGGTCACCATGCCAATATCGAAATATGGCGGCGTGAGCAGGCTCTGGAACGAACCCTGGAGCGCAGACCGGATCTCCTGGATACCGCCGAATTAACGGTGAAGGATAAGAAGACGCTGGAGCGTTTACGCCAGCAGCAGAACAAGCCTCAACAAAATAATTAATGGCACAAGGCATATCACACGTCTTTTTAACGTATATTACGTTGAGGAGGCGTTTTTTGTTATGTAGTGAATAATTTAGCAGACATATAGGCTTCACAAAAAAAATAAGAGCAAATGTGCGTAGTTATCCTTTTTTTAGGGTAATAAATAGAGGTGCCGCCATAAGAAATGCAACTTAGATGCAGTTAGCTTAACAATTGAAAGGAATGAACTGAAAGTGACTACGAATACGCGTGAAGAATTCAAACCGGACGTGGACACTGTCCACAAGGAAGCGGAGCCGCTCCGTACAGTAAGCGATATTATCGATTTTTATACGAATCGTAAATCGTAACCCCTTTTCTGAGTAGAGAACAGACCCTGGCAACAGGTCCAATAGGAGAAGTGCTATAGTAATAGCAGCAGTAACCCAAAAAACCATTAGAACAGACGGATCAATGACCCGCTGCTTTAATGGTTTTTACTGTTTTTGTTAATCAAGACATGAAAAAGACCGTCCGAAGACGGTCTCTCTACCCGAGGCGCTGTTTTATTACTTGATCCGTATCCCGCGCCACCAAAGCCAGTTGATCAGCCGTTGGTCCGGGTAAGGGATACGTTCAGCATGTCATGCTTGATGTGAACGCACCTCCTTTCCTTGTGCCAAGAGTATAGCATAACGTGATTTGAAAATCTATAAAATTTTAAGAATATATTAAAACCTATTTTCACAGAAGAAAGCATTGCTTTAATCAGAACTGGAGATCTGTGCTTATTTTCGTTTTAAAACGTCAATAGCCGCCTCATAAGGTCCGAAGCTTCCTCTGCAACCTCGGCATCCGGGATCGCTAAGTCACCGATGCCAGCCTGGCATTGATAACGAATCCGCAGCGTGCCATCTATATGCTGTTTTTCTATAATGCTAATTCCGCTCCGTTGTGCCTGCGCCTTTATCATGAGATCTTCTTGCGTTAATCTTTCCCTGGCCTGCGTCAGCCACGCGACGTACGGGTCAAGTGTGTGCATCGAGAGGAATATCTGGGAATCCCGTTCGAATGCGGCTTTCACCATCGGAAGGATCGCGTAAGGGCGGATGAAGTTGCGGACTTCTGCGGGGATCGATGCGGGTGATGTGCGTGTTGCGGACATAACATGCCTCCGTTCAATTGCGAATGTATGTTCGCATTATATCTCATATGAACAATTTTGTATAGGTGCGCGTTATTTTATTGCATGGGTGCGCGGCCATACGCTATAATAAACGCGAGATTGGTAAAACGCTGTGACGACCGTATGGGCAATCGTTGGCAGAACGTGATAATGGCGCGGAAGTTACGGAGTAGCCGTCGGGGTATAGCGCAGCCTGGTAGCGCGCACCCTTGGGGTGGGTGAGGTCGCAGGTTCAAATCCTGTTACTCCGATACGACACTAAAAAAACCGCTTCATACGGATTCAAGATTCCGTATGAAGCGGTTTTTTTGTCCAAATATAAGAATTTATATGCTTCACGCTATAAACTATCCTTCTATTTCTCGCTGAAACGGATACGTCCTTTTGAGGACGGCAAAGCCGTTTCCACTTGGTTATCGTCGCTCTAGTACTTCACTGTCACTGCGGGTAAGCTTTATGACCCCGGTAACCAATGCATATAATGCAACAACCGTGAGTACGATAATGGCCCAGACGTAGTTTCTTACTGTGTAAGTAAGTGATGCGAAGATTAGGAACAAGGCGATGCGCAGTATTCCCTCGTTAATAAAATTTCTCCCTGCTGTACTCATGATTTCTTCCTCCTTAAGTTCGAATTAGTGCATATACAAGCCCGTAAGCGCTTTACTGTTTGTAAGCTTATTATAAACCTTTTCCAACGAAAAAGACACATATTGTTCACAAGTTATTTATTTCACATTTATTTCACAATGGTAACTTAGCCGTTACCGGCTAATCCCTCCAGTCATAAAATAAATCACTACAGTAAAGGAGGAGTTACGGTGGAAGCATATTATAATTGTCTGCAATGCAAAAACAAAAGGGTACGGATTATGACAACCGATGGAAAACAGCATGAAGGTATCATCGTGGATGTGGATCGTAACAATGTCTATTTGAAAACGAAGGGCAACGGAAAAATGAAAACCTCGGCATTTTACCCAGGCAATTATTACGGCGGTTTTTACGGGTACGGCAGTGAAATTTTAACTTTAAGCTTGTTTACACTGCTGGCAATCGCACTGATCTAAAAGGCAAAAAAAGTGGACCTCCCTAATCTGGGAAGCCCACTTTTTGCGTATATACGTAAATTTCGATATTCGGTTCGGTATCTTTCATTTTAGTTCTGTATGGAGATGGAGCCGATTTCCGTGGATAGGGACAACAGCGGTCCACCCCCGTTTAAATCATGTTTGCCGGAACCTGTACCGGAAATATGTCCAAGCTCGCTGGAGGCCTCCACAGTGCATTTGAGACTGCTGTCCAAAGAGGCGGATATTTTGCCTATGTCACTTTTAGCTTTGAGACTGCTGCCGTTTTTCATCTCATTGATACTTAGCCCGATGCTTCCGGTATCTGTCTCTACCTTAGACTTGCCGGTGACTTCAACATCCCGGAGTGTGACGGCTCCAACATCGCTCGAAATGTCAAAGGTGCCCTGCAACTGGCTCAACTCAATAGAACCTACATCATTATTGATTTCAAATGTGTCGAAACTGGCTGGAAGCTCAATCAGGTAGTTGATGCTGAAGTCTGAATAGCCGTATTTTTTGTGCGCCCAGGACCATAAATCCTTTTTGGGACTGTCCTTGGCGTAGGTGGATACTTTAAGCTCGTCACCGCTAATTTTTACAGATACTTCAGCATTATCAAACAACTCTGGAGCATATTTGCTGGAGGCATGATGGGCTACGATAGTAGCGGTTACGTTAACGGTATTTCCTGTAGTGGAGATGACCTCAACCTCACCCACTGCATTGTCCAGGGTAAGTGTAGAGGAGGACCCTGGTTTTGAGGTGGCAACAAGTTCTTTGCTGACACTGTCGGCTGTGATCTGTTCTGCCACAACGGACGCAGTATTCTGAGCAGTTTGCTGTACATTTTCCATTGCTTCTCCGATACCCTGCCCAAGGTTTGCTGTTGCTTCACTTAACCCGTGTCCTAAATCTGCTGCTGCTTCACTGATCTCCTGCCCGAGTTCACTAGAGAATTCTTCAAACTCCCCATTACTGTCAGCAACTTCCTGTTGGGAGTTGCCGGATAAGCGCTGTTCAAGCTGATTATCAGCAGCTTCCTTGCCAGGCAGTTCTCTGCAGCCGGCTAATAGTACAATGGAGAAAACAGCCAGTGCTGCAATCTTTGCTGGTTTATAATTTTTTTTCAAATGGAGCCCCTCCTAAAAGTCTGTATATTGCTTATGTATAATCGTTATTATATATTATGGTAAATAATTGAATAACAGGCTAGAGACCGGTTGCTGTGCTGGACTAAAGTCCAGTACCTATGGGCGCGACTACAAATCAATAAACGATTGTGTTAAAATTAGCTGTAGATGATAGGTTCAGTAAAGCTGAAACGGCGGGTTGGAAATCAGAGCAATCGAAGTGTAGAAGTGTAACGGAGCTTGGCAGCAGAAAACAGACCGACTCTCAGGCACCATGAAGGGCGGTCTATTACTATTTTGACTGTAAAAAGTCAAGGGAGCGGATGAGCCTGATGCGATATGCAGCAATCCTGATCGTATTGTTATTTGTTGTGGTTGTTTACTGGCTGTTTAACAGACGGCATAAGAGGGCCGGAAGTCCAAAGACTGCAACGGCCAGCAATGTGATCTCGATGGACAGACACCGCAAAGCTAAGCAGAGTTCCACGGAGCAGCTCTGTTCCTCATGCAAGAAGAGAAACGGCAAACTTATCTTTTATGCCCAGGATAACGGAAGCGTAGTCGGACTGTGCAAGGATTGCAAAACGAAAGCCCAAAAGAAGGATATGCTCCCGCTCTAAAAATATAGTTGTATTAGCCTACTCTTTATGTTATTATTATTTCTGTTGTGTGGAATACGGTGGTCCTCTGCGGATAATGAGGGAGAGCGATGGTCTCTCCGGAAGAGGCATGAACACCTGTACGGAAGGAGGAAGTCCTAAATGAATATCCTACAAGCAATTACGCAAGAACAAATCCGCAAAGATATCCCGAGTTTTCGCCCGGGTGACACTTTGAAGGTACACGTAAAAGTTATCGAAGGAACTCGTGAACGGATCCAGTTGTTCGAAGGCGTTGTAATCAAACGTCGCGGCGGTGGAATTGGTGAGACTTTTACGGTTCGTAAAATTTCTTACGGTGTTGGTGTGGAAAGAACTTTCCCAATCAACTCGCCTAAACTCGAGAAAATCGAAGTGGCTCGCCGTGGTAAAGTTCGTCGTGCGAAGCTCTACTATCTTCGTGAACTGCGCGGTAAAGCTGCAAGAATTAAAGAAATCCGTCGCTAGAATAGTGACAAAGGAAAGGGGCTTGAGTTCAAGCCCCTTTCGTTTATTCTTGTTGCTATATCCGGTTCTTCTCGACCCCAATAATGGACATTAAAATAGTTGCCTTAGGATCAGCTTCTCCGAAAAGGCCTCCTGAAGGAGTAATCGTGGAGGAGTTTTTGGCAGGAGTTTTTTTGTGTTGTATAGTGAATATAGGATGAAGAGAGGACGGTGAATTATGCAGCAGGATTTGCAGCAGGGACAAGGGGAGATCGTGGAGTCCGGCGGACAGAATCCCAAGAAACAGAAGAATGAAGTGTTGGAATGGATTAAAGCGATAGCAATTGCATTGGTTCTGGTAATTCTGATACGCTGGCTTTTATTTAAGCCGTTTATTGTGGATGGACCTTCTATGAAGCCTAATTTCCATACCGGTGAACGTGTAATTGTAAATGAAATCTTGTATGACATCCGCTCTCCGCAGCGTGGCGAGGTGATTGTGTTTCATGTACCTTCAGAGGGCAGGGACTTCATCAAACGCGTAATTGGAGTGGCAGGAGATACGGTGAAAGTCGAAGGGGATGTCGTTACAGTTAACGGAGAACCTGTGAACGAAACTTACATTCAAGGCGCGATTGATGAAGCGCATAATAATAATGCTTTGTACAATAATAAAGATTTCCCAAACGAAGATTTTACTGACGGCACAGTGCCGGAAGGACATGTATTCGTAATGGGGGATAACCGCTCAGACAGTACGGATAGCCGGATGATCGGTTATGTGCCGCTTGGCGATATTGTAGGCCGTGCAGATCTGATTTTTTGGCCGGTCAAAGACATTTCAGTAATTAACCATTAAGCTGACAGAAGTCAAAGGAGGTGACGGCAATGGCCATTCAATGGTTCCCGGGTCATATGACGAAGGCTAGACGGCAAATTGAGGATAAGCTGAAGCTGATAGATGTTGCAATAGAACTGCTTGATTCCCGTCTGCCGCTTTCCAGCCGCAATCCGATGATTGACGATATTTTACGGGACAAGCCGAGATTGATTATTCTGAATAAAGCAGATTTGGCTGATCCAGAAGCGACGCGCAAATGGTTGGCGTACTTCAAAGCCCAGGGGCATGTCGCCCATCCTGTAGATGCGTCTACCGGAACAGGTGTGAAGGAAATTCCTGAACAGGTTAAACTGCTGCTGAAGGAGAAAATTGATCGGCAAATTGCCAAGGGGATGAATCCGCGGGCGATGCGCGCACTGATCGTGGGGATTCCCAATGTGGGCAAATCGACGCTCATTAACCGGATGGCAGGCAAGAGTATCGCTGCAACCGGTGACCGCCCGGGGGTCACAAAGGGCCAGCAATGGATCAAAACAGGCGGAAATCTGGAGCTTCTGGATACCCCGGGTATTCTGTGGCCAAAGTTCGAGGATCAGGATGTAGGCTACCGCCTTGCGGTAACCGGAGCTATTAAAGAGGAGATTCTGAACGTCGAGGATATCGCCTTTTATGCTGTCAAATATCTGGTCTCAGATTATGGTTCCCGGTTTAAGGAACGCTTCGGGATTGATAAGCTTCCTGAGGATCTGGAGAACCCCGATGAGATCGTTGCCGTTCTGGAAGCGATAGGGCGTAAACGTGGCTGCCTCATCAGTGGCGGGCGAGTGGATCTGGAGAAGGCGTCACGTACGTTACTCCATGAACTGCGGGCAGGAAAGCTTGGAACCTTTACCTTGGAGATGCCTTGAGCACGGTAAAATAATGATTGGATTACAAGCCATCCACTTTTTGGGGTGGCTCTTTTTGTTGTCTTTGTTTTTGAAGCATGATAGAAATGGGTCCTATGCAGAATTTTATTTATTAACTTAAAGAAGGATGCCTCCTGACGGCTTCATATGATAAGCTAAAAAGCAGTAGTATTGAATATAAGTGAAACTGGCGGTGGATGAACAGTGAGTACTATAGATATGTTGTTATACGAAAAAGAAGGCTGGGAGCAATCATTTTGCCGGATTGCCGGTGTAGATGAGGTGGGCAGAGGCTGTCTGTTCGGGGATGTTGTCGCCGCAGCGGTGATATTGCCAGAAGGCCTTATTATAGAGGGGGTTGACGATTCAAAAAAGCTGAGCGCCAAGAAGAGAGAGGTTTTGTTTGAGCACATTATGGAGCAAGCGCTGGCGGTTGGTGTTGGTCACGTTGACTCTGCGGTCATTGATGAAATTAACATTAAACAGGCTTCGCGGCTGGCAATGAAGAAGGCGGTGGAGGGCTTGAGCCATACGCCGGATTACATGCTAATTGATGCGGAAAAAGTGGATTTGCCGCTTCCTCAGCGTTCAATTATTAAAGGAGATGCCAATAGTCAATCCATAGCTGCGGCATCCATTGTGGCGAAGGTGACCCGTGACCGGCTCTGTGAAGGCTTATGGGAGGAATTATACCCGGACTATGGGATTAAAATACATAAAGGCTACGCGACCAAGCTTCACCGCGAGCAAATTGCAGCCTTGGGGCCAACGCCTATGCACCGGCGGAGCTTCATCAGCCGGATATTGGCGGAGCAGCAGACGTTATTTTAAAAAAAGAACTTAAATGTCGATATACTAAGAAGACATTAAACGAAGGGAGGAGAAAAGGCATGAATATCGGATCTATGATTCGAGGATTGCTCGGAGACAGTAAACCGGGAGAAGCCAAGTCTTTGGAACTTAAGGAAGGCCAGGTCGTTCGTGGTGTAGTCCTCAGTGTGTCGGAATCCGGCAAAGAAGCGGTCGTTCAGATCCAAGGCACACCTGTCCGTGCGGAGCTGGAAACTCCGCTGCAGCCTGGACAAACCTTAAATCTGCAGGTTGCCCCTCCGGGTGAGGGCGGGCTGCCCGTATTGAAGCCGGTCTCCCTTGGCGAATCAGCTCTTGCATCATCTCAGAGCATGGGGGAGGCACTGGAATCACTTGGGCTGTCAGATTCCAAGGCAGGACGGGAGATTATTCAGGCCATGCAATTAGGAGGCCTGCCCCTGACCAAAGAGACGGCGGCGAAGCTCGATGCGGTGATGAACGCCAAGCCGCAGGGCGTGCCGACTTCGGAGTGGCTGGAAGCGGCAGTGATCTCAGTGAAACGGGGACTGCCTGTGACAGCGGAGAGCGTGAAGGGGCTGCAGCAGGCTGTGTTTGGTCCGAAACTGCATGAATTGCTGACCAAGCTTGAAACGGAGCTTACGCTCTGGGCACAGCAGGAAAGTGAAGGGGATGGTGGAAAGGCCATAGGTGGTTCGGAGAAGTTTACGGCTCCTTCCGGATCGGCTGCCCCTTCTTCTACCGGCAATACTGGTACTGGTCTCGCTGTGGCAGGCGGAGAGGTTGATGTCGATCCGGCAGCGGCTAAAGCTGCCTTAGCGGCTTCTGCTATGCCGGACGAAGCTGCTGACGGGGCCAAACCAGCTGTGCAGTCTACGGCAGCGCAGGCTGGTGTAGGGAAGGGTGAACAGGCTGCAGCGATGGCCGCGAACACACCCGAAGCCGAAGGTGCTAAGCCTGAAGCCGCAGCCAAGAACGTGGCAGGTACTGCTGCGGCTGTGCCGGCAGACAACGAATCTGCCGACGCAGGTGTTCTTCCTAAGGCAGCAAATGCGGCTTCAGGGAGTTCGGCTGAAGGAGCTGACACGCAGAATCCTGCCGCGCGGCTGAAAGAGAGTGGAGCAGATCCTGCGGTGGTACGAATCGGTGCAGGATCTGCCGGATCAGAGGCGGAGCCTACGGCGAATGCGGCAAAGCCGGGGAGCGCAGCTCAGCCGGAGCGTGCGCAAGCTGCTGCAAGCAATGCCAGTGCACCGGCAGCGCAGCAGTCCGGCACGGCCCTGCTAACGAAGCTGCAGGGCGTGCTCAGCGAGCTGCGCGGCACACAGCCGCAGCTCGCCGCTTCGCCGCCCGCTAACGTTGCGGGCGGAAGCCCTGCCCCAACGGCAGCTTCTACGCCGGCGGCAGCACCAACGCCAGCGGCAGCGCCAACGCCAGCGGCAGCGCCAACACCGGCAGCAGCGCCAGCGTCTACGCCAGCACCAGCGCCATTGGCTGCGCCAACGGCGGCAGTGCCAGCGCCTGCGGCTGCGCCGCCGCAGGGCAATGCAGCCCCGCTGACGCAGGCGGGGCAAACCCAGGCTCCCGCGGCGTCAGCGCCGCGCGGGGAGAGCCCGGCTGCTGCGTCAGCGCCGCAGCCGGGGCCCGCTGCCACCCAGGACACGGAGTCCTGGGTGGGGCGGGTGCTGAAGCTGCTCGGTGCGGAGCACGAGCAGCAGGCGGTGCGCGGCGGCTTCGCAGCAGCCGCAGAGGCGCGGCCTGTGCCAGCGGCCGCGGGAACGCGTGAAGCAGCGCTGCCGCTGGCGGCGCTGCAGGGCGGTGCGGCGGCGGGTGAAGACGCCGCCGACACGCTGAAGGGCGTGCTGCTGCAGGTGATGAGCAGCGATGCCCCGCCTGCGGTGAAGGAAGCCGCAGGCCAGCTTGTGCAGCAGCTGACGGGACAGCAGCTGCTGCTCAACACGGACCGTACGGCACCGTTCGCACAGGTGACGCTGTTTCTGCCGCTGCGGGGCGGGGATGGACAGGAAACGGCTTCTGTCCATATTCAGTCGCGGCGTGGCCGCAAGGGTGAACTGGATGCGGCGAACTGCCGGCTTTGGTTCGATTTGGACATGAAGCAGCTGGGACAGACGCTGGTTGACGTCCAAGTGGTCGACCGGATCGTAAGCCTCAAGGTGCATAATAATGATCCTTGGGTACTTGAACTGCTGGAGGATCGGCGGGAGGATGTCCAATCCGCAGTAGAGTCAATAGGCTACCAGCTTTTAAGCTTGCGCACAGAGCCCTTGCCGGAGCCCAGCTCGCTTGCGGCACCCGGTATGAAGACTGTGTCCAAGCTGGCAGACTATGTTCCTGACTCCTACAAAGGAGTCGATTACCGGATATGAGTGAGCCAAATGAAGTTTCACAGAACCTTAAGAAGGCTGTTGCACTGAAATATACTCCAGGCCAAAGCGAAGCCCCGGTAGTTGTGGCCAAAGGGCAAGGTGCTGTGGCGGATATGATTTTGCAGCGGGCCAAGGAGAACGGGGTTGCTGTTCAGGAGGATGCAGCATTGGTGGAGGTCTTGTCGAAGTTGGACCTCGATCAGCAGATTCCTCCTGAGCTGTATCATTTGGTGGCGGAGATTCTAAGCTATATCTACCAGAGTGACCGTTCTGCAGGAGAGCGGAGGCTCAAGTGAGGGAAAACGGCACAGGCGGGCGGTATAGCCGCAAACAAAAAGGCACAGCAGCTGAACAAGCTGCTGTAATGTATTTGACTTCCCAAGGTTACGATATTATTAAATGCAATTGGCGCTGCCGCAGCGGCGAGATTGACATCATTGCTGAGCTTGAAGGCAGGCTGATCTTCGTGGAAGTACGGAGCCGCAGCGGAAACCCTCAGCAGGGGACCCCCGAAGAATCTGTGAACACCCGCAAAATACGGCAGGTGCGCAATACGGCAGAGGTCTATTTGCATGCCACAGGTCAGGAAGAACGGCAGGTCTCCTTTGATGTGATTTCAGTATTACTGAATGACGATACGAGTATTGCTGCTCTAAGGCATATTCGCGAGGCGTTTTAAGCGGGTTTTTGTCGATTTAATGTCCATTTTAGAGCTTATGTCTTGACATTACTTCCGTGTCATGGGTCATTTCTTAAGGGAAATGGGTAAACATTATTGTAACTTTTAATGCTGCCATGAGGAGGGTTGTCCGCATGAGGAATCAACCATTTGATATACAAGTAAGTTTTACATGCCAAGAATGTGAACAGAAGATCGCTGTAGATTTAGGCGGAGAGCCATTATCCGTTGTCTGCTGCAGCCAATGCAACAAAACCTTCACCGTTATGCGGCCAGCCATTGCCGAGGAGATATTGATTGATTGGGAGAATGAGGCGCTTATTCAAAAGATTCGGGCCGAAAAGAGCCAAAGCGACAGCAACAGCCTGTTGTCACTGGTTATTAAAGTGATAGAGCTGCTAACCTGGCGGGATAAGGGCAATGGACAGGTGGAGGCAATTAGAGAAATGCGTAAATGGCTTATTGATCATGAAGAAGTCCCGCCACTCGCTGAATTGATTCAGCTGGATGCAAACCAGCGTTCCAACAAACGGGAATGGCGTAAATAAAATTAAGTTCAGCATAATTGTGAAATCAGAATATACGGAGTTTCCGTGAAAGTTGGGTGTACGCGAATGTCTAAAGTGTTTTTTACCTCAGACCACCATTTTGGGCATAAGCTGATTATTGATTTTGAGTCCCGTCCCTTCAGTGGTGTGGAAGAGATGAACCGGACGATGATCGAGAACTGGAATTCCGTGGTGGGGGAAGGGGATACGGTATTTCATCTTGGGGATTTCTCATTTATGAACCTGGAAGCGACGACGGGAATAGTATCTTCACTGAACGGCTACAAGATACTGATTCTCGGCAATCATGACCGCGGGCGAAGCCGCAAATGGTGGCTGGATTCGGGCTTCGACGAGGTTAGTGAATACCCGATGATCTACAAGGATTTCTTCTTTCTTTCACATGAACCGATGTATATGAACAAACATATGCCTTACGTGAATGTGCATGGTCATATTCATGGACAGAAATATGAAGGAAACAATCATTTTAATATTTGTGTGGAGCATTGGGGCTACAAACCGCTCTCTTTTGAGCAAATTAGGGATGCTGTGGTGGTAAATGAAGAGGGTTAATTCATCACCTTTTTAAATGCTCTTTCACATTTGTGCAAATAACTGGAGGATGATCTCCCGTTCAGCTATTGCGCACGGCTGCAGATCATTTGTATACTGGTTATAATATAATCTCGGAAAATGAGGAAGCACCCTTTTTCTTGAAACGACAACGCTTATTTTTGGCGTATTTCAGGAGAAGAGGTGTTTTTTTATGTATGGAAAAATGCACAGCGCCTGCCTGTATGGGATTGAGGGTGTGATGATCGGTGTTGAAATTGATCTGGCCAACGGTTTACCACAGACGAATATCATTGGATTGCCTGATTCTGCTATTCGTGAAGCTGTGGAAAGAGTGCGTGCGGCGGTCAAAAACTGCGGTTATCGTTACCCTCAACAGCGTGTTACGGTCAATTTAGCCCCCGCTGATCTGCGTAAGGAAGGTTCGGCATTCGATCTGGCTATTGCCCTGGGCATTCTGACGACAAGCGGCCAACTGTTGATGCCTGAGGCAGAAAAGCTGCTGCTGATCGGCGAACTTGCGCTCGACGGCAGCCTGCGCCCTGTGACAGGTGTGCTGCCGATGGTAGAAGCAGCGCGTCGCGCCGGATTCCGTGCTGTATTGGTGCCATTGGGCAATGCTGCTGAAGCTGCTTTAATTAGCGGGATTACAGTGTATGCGATAGAGCATTTGGGGCAGCTGCCGCAGCCTGAGCACGAATCGGTAATGAACATGGCGGACATCGCAAGGAGAAGCGAGGTAGAGCAAATAGTAAGTGTGAATACAATGGCTGTTGATGAATCGGGTGGCTCAGTCAAAACTAAATCTTCTCTGCCCATAGGATTGGCTGTTGCTGAAGCTGAAGCTGTGACAAAGGAGGCTGTCCTGCAAAATTCGCTGCCGTTTCCGGTTTCTGTCAGCAGCGGTCTTGCGAACAGCGAGCGTCCTCCGGTCATGGCGCTTACGCTGGATCATCTGAAATATATACCGGCAGTGATATATGAAGGATCTGCCATAACTGAAGACAACGGTATGCTGGAGGATTACAGTGATGTTCTAGGGCAAAATCATGTGAAGCGGGCTTTAACCATTGCGGCGGCGGGGATGCACAATATTATCCTGATGGGGCCACCGGGAACGGGGAAAACGATGCTCATCAAACGGCTTCCTAGTATTCTACCACCGCTGAATGACAGTGAATCTCTGGAGGTGACCAAAATTTTCAGCGCGGCGGGCAAGCTTAAGGATGCCCACAGCGGGCTGCTGCGGGGGCGCCCGTTCCGTTCGCCCCATCATACCATCTCTGCGGCAGGGCTTATTGGCGGTGGAGGGATTCCCAAGCCGGGGGAGGTCAGCTTAGCCCATCGCGGTATTCTCTTTCTGGATGAGCTGCCGGAATTCTCGCGCAATGTACTAGAGGTTCTGAGGCAGCCCTTGGAGGACCGGGTAGTGACGATCAGCCGTGCCCGCGCTGCATTTACCTTTCCTGCCCAATTTTTGCTGGCCTGCTCTATGAATCCTTGCCCGTGTGTAGAACACCTCTGGATTTATTAAATGAATAACGAATATTCACAATCGCTTTTTTGCGTCCTCCCTCTAATGGCTCAATCGTCTCCACGATGATTTCTTCAACGAGTGTTTTCACTATTTCACGTTTCGTTTCAAAAGTAATATCATTTTCTATTTTCGCTCTTAATTCGGATAGGAGCTCTTCAGCTGAATCAAATTGATAAGCCAGGTCTTGCTCTGCTTCCATTAATTTATCAAGTTCCTTAACGCGGTATTCTAATGCTACGGTTTCCGACAAAATATCTTGTAGTTGCTTTTCAACGTCGATTGCTTTAATCATCTTCTGGCGATAAAGGGAAAGGATACTTTGTCTCTCCGGTTCTTTTTCCTTTATTCTTTTTAGGATCATTGCTTTTTCCTCGATATATTTAGTCCTAAAAGTTTTTCTTGTATACATTCCTGTTTCGAGTTCTTTTAAAGCTTCCCCTGGATTCTTAATAAAACGAAGGCATTCTTGCCAAGCCAAGTCCTCTATCCATTCTGCAGGAATATTTTTGGAATAACATTTGCCCTGAAGAGGTCCCTTATAAGCGGTCTTTCCGCCGCACATATAATAAGCTTTTTGTTTCCTTTTAGGTCCATTAAAGGCGCCGCCATAATATGTCAAGCCGCAGCATCCGCACTTAATAACCCCACGTAATAAGTAGAATCTGGTCTGATTTCGGAAAGCTTCAATTTGATTATTCCTTAAAGCTTGTTGAGCCCGTTCCCAGGTTTCTACAGATACAATTGATGCCACCTCACGCACGATTAGTTCTCTTTCTCTAGTCGCTCGTTTTCCGTATTCATGGATGCCTTTGTAAGTTGGATTAACAATCATGTTCCTGATTCGTGAGGGGCTCCATACTCCGGCAGTGTTTTCTTTGCGCTTACCTTTTGTTACCTTCCTACCATGAACAACATATGAGGGCGGGATTCGCAACGAATTAAAATAATCTGCAACTTTAACTGTTGACATTTTTTCATTAGCTACAAGATGGTACATCAGTCTGATAATACTTGCTTCAGACAAATCTAGTTTGCCAGGAAGAGGTTCTTCATTTACTTCAAGAAATCTTTCTTCATTGACTCGGTACCCAAAGGGGACAATTCCACCAAGCCATTTCCCTAATCGAGCATGACGATTTGCTCCATGCCATAATGTGTCGAGGAGAGTGTCACGGTCAAACTCAGCTTGACCGGCTAAAACAGTTATAATGAATCGTCCCATTGGGTCGCCAGTATCAAAAGGTTCAGTCATACTTTTGATTTTAACACCATGTTCTTCGAGCTGGTAAATGGCATCAAGTGTGACGCGTGCCTTTCGGCCAAGACGCTTCATGTTGTAGATGAGCACGGTTTTGAAACGGCCTGACTTGGCATCATCCAGCAGCTGTTTTCCGTCCTCACGCTGATCTAGGCCAATTGTGCCGGTAACTCCATCATCTTTATACCAGCCTACAATATTCAAATTATGTAACTCACAATATTTCTGAGCAAATTCTATTTGATTTTCAATGGTTTCTCGTTCCTGCTGATCATCTGAAGATACACGTGCATAAACAACAACATCTTTCTCATGCAATGCATTTGTAAAATTAAGCATTTATAATTCCTCCACATTAAAAATTGATGGCATCGTCTACGGCTTCCATAGGCAGATACAGCCGTGTGGCTGTCTGACCGTGCCGCCAGGCAACACGGGATAAGTTAATCTTCACGTACCCTCTTTGAGGAGGGAGGGAGATATCCCCGGGAAGGACAGTAGCATCCTGCCTGGATCGGTAGAATGAAGAGTTATGTAGCTTGTAATTTCGTTCCACGTTGAGAAGCAACGGCTCGTCCCATTTGAATCCCTGACGTTGCTCGATGATCAAGGCTTGCGGGCGGGAGAGATCCCCTAACCCATACAATGAACGAATACGGGGCTGATGGAGGTAGTCGAGGCCTGTCACAGGGGATTCGTAAACGGTTGTATCGAGACTTGATGGAGAGTGGCCAGCATATGTAAAGGTAGACATGAATTTTGACTCGGTTATTCGATCTTGAATTTGATTAAGGCGTAGTTTAGCAAAATCCAGATAAATGTGGAATTCGCTGACCAGTAAGCTAATAACTTCACTTCGGTTCACTGGCAATTGCATCTGTTCAAGCATAAAGAACGGTATCATTGCATAAAGCGCAAATCGGTTTGCGTCGTTCTCTTGGGCTTCGCGAAATAATTCTGGCATCCAACGTTGATCACCGGAGTGACGGATGACATGGCAAAGCTCGTGAAAAAAGGTTTTTCGCTGTTCTATGTAGTCATCTCTCCTGTCAATAAAAATGACTTTATCCTCATTCTCACTAAATGGGCTATTGTCGTAATAAACGATGTCTACTCCGAAGATCATAGCGATCTTGTCTATATCAAGATCGTGTGGAGTCAGGATACCACCTAACAGATATTGTTCCTCAATCCATTGTTCCAGAGGGGTTTTGAAGTATTTGTAAAAATCCATGTTTCTTCCTCCCTTTATGCGCACATATGTTCTATTTGATGGTGAAAATAAAAGCCATTGCTGGCTTGTGAGTGAAATAATACCATTCTTTTAGGTGTTAAGGGAATAAATCCCATTTATATTTGTATTTTTCATAGTTTGCTTATTAGAATCGTCATTAGCTAAAGATACTGCCAGAAGAATAAAACATAACAATGAAATTAATAAGTATTTTAATGCTTTAGCTTTTTCTTTTGTGAAAAATGAGACTACGGCTAAATACAGAGTTAATAAACAACCAGGTATGCATAGTATCAGTGCAATTAATTTTATATCTTCCCAGAAGTACATTACAACAAAACCAAGGAATAGAAATGATATTATTGTCTTTATCTCTCGCTTAAATAGAACACCAAGAAGTAAAAAAACTATAAGTATGAACAATAATCGTTACCTCACTCTAATTCCCCATCGGTTGGGGGAGTTGCTCATTTGTTCTATTTGTTTGCTTGTTCGGCAGCTCGCTTCTTCATTTCCCGATAGCGTATGAGGGCAGCTTCCATCTCATCTATTTCATCTTGAGTGTAATTATCGGGACCTCCAAAAAAGGACATGTTTGTTTCGATGTTCGGTGTATCCCTTCTTCCTAATAAATAATCGGTGTCTACATCAAGGCAATCAGCTAACGCGACAAGAGTTTCATCTGATGGTGTGCTGTGTCCATTTTCATAATTGCTTATTGCGGATTTTGTCATTTTTATTTTTAAGGCAAGTTCCTCTTGAGTTAGTTTTCTTATCTTCCTCCATTTAGTAAGTCGATCTCCTCGGAACAATATTAGCCCTCCTATAAATTAAAAGTACAAGTATATTGTACATTTAGAAACAACTAAAATAAATGAAGTACACAATTCTTGTATTTATGAGTTGACATACACTAATCCTGTACTTTATAATCAACACCATAAGTACAAGAATGGTGTACAAATGAGGTGAACGACATGAAAAATGAATCCTTGACACAGGCTCGAAAGAGGAAGGGTTTCACTCAGGAGCAACTTGCAGAATTGCTTGGTTATTCTAAGGCAAGTGTAAGTAACTGGGAGAATGGTTATTCAAATCCGTCACTTTCGGATGCGTTCAAGGTATCTGAAATTCTTGAAGAAGACATAAATTTTCTTTTTTCTGGTTTAAAAGTACAAGTTCAGTGTATTTCTGGAGATTCTGAGAAGGAGGTGATTTGATTGGAAATCCAAGACATCTGCGAAGTGAAGGAAACGCGGAAGGCCGAAGAAGCGACCCGGCTGATCCGTGAAGGCTGGGTTCTGGATTATCGGGAGCATGGTCAAGGCTATTCCCGGTATGTACTCATTAAATTCAACTAAGGGGATGTTGGCGTGGAGAATCCAAAAGGTATCGAATACAAAGCTACCTATGAGCCGAACATGAGCAAAATGGTCAAAGCGTTACAGATCGTTAAGGAGGCACCGATTCCGAATCATTCAGAGGAAGTGCAAGACAAGCGGGATACCGCATGAGAGAAACCCGCCGAGCTGTACCGGCAACGGCGGGTGGGGGATACGGCAAGGGGATTTGCTTAACAACATCATACATCAGGCCTCTGTCCGATAGCATCCCATTAAATTGGACAAATGAGGTGAAACCAGATTGGCAATTGGACATTTTCCTGAAGCGCTCAAGGATGTCATGCAGCGCAGGGGAGACACATTAGCAAATGCTGGACGAGCCGCTCACGTTGATGGCTCTCAGATCGGGAAAATTGTTAAAGGAACCCGTAAAGCTTCCGAGCCGGTCATGAGAGCAGCGGTTGAACATTACGATGATAGTCAACTTTTCCTGGCTGCGGCGGCGGAAGTCACCGGTGGTGCTTCTGCTCCTTGGCTGGATAATGTGGACCTACATCGAGCCAGCGTGTTATTCAAAACGCTTGAGGAGATGAGGGAAGTGCTGGACGCTTCTGGACACGCTCCAATCAGCAAGACGAATGAACAGATTAATGATACCGAACGTCAGCAGATTAAACGACTGCTCATGGAGACGGTAGAGGCAATCACAGCACTAACCCACTTGGCTGCCGTGCTGTGTAAAGAGTATTCCTTTAGTTGGTTGGGGACTTGGAAGGAGCACCGGGCTGAGCTGAAGGTTAAAAAATATTTGAAATGAGGGAGTGCTTTGGAAAGAGAGCAGTTGGTTACTGAGGCAAGGGAAGCCGGTCAGCATGCAGCTCATAACCTGCAGATGATTCGGAAGAATCCGGAAAGGATGTTGCCCGGGAAGGCTGAAAACGCCGAGGAATATCTGAATAACATGATTCGTTTTGCAAGAGAAGAAATGAAAAATGACCGCCGGCTAGGGCAGTCACTTGGTTTGAAATCTCGGTTAGAGAGTCTCTTGATGTCCATTTTAACCCCGAAGCGTGAAAAGCGCAAGGAGGGGGCGACGTGACCGAGCAGCAGATTAGAAATTTTGGTCAGGCGCTGGCTGAACGTTTTAAACAGGTAAGCGATGAAAAGGCTGCCGCAGAAAGACTGTTCCGCGAATCACTTTATTCTCCATTATCAACTCGCTTTGAGGTTCTGGAGCTGGAGCGGAAACGGGATATTGCCCAAGCTACTTATGAAACATGGGACGAGGTCACCACTAATCTCCCCTCTGAGATTCAAACTGCTTTTTCAGAACATTATCAAAAAATAAATAGTTCTACGGAGGCTTAATTATATGAAATCTACTGGAATTGTACGCAAATTGGACGAGCTTGGACGGATCGTTATACCAATTGAATTACGTCGCACCATGAACTTGGAGATAAAGGACCCTGTGGAGATTTTTGTGGACGACGACAAAATTATCTTCCGTAAGTATGCGCCAGGCTGCGCGATCACTGGAAGCCAAGAAGATTTGGTTCCGTTTGAAGGGAAGTTATACAGCCGGGCAATTATTCAGCAAATGGCGGTAGCCGCTGGGATTAAGTAGGACAAGCAAGGGCTTCGGCCCCTGTCTTGGAGTATCGGAGCTTAGAAGTAACCTTCCTCCCTCCGGTATTCCAAGATGCGGCTGACGCATCAAGTACATATGAAAGGAGGCGGCAGCATATGCAAGTCATTCAATCTATTACAGTAGCTTCGGTACCGGCATTTATTTTCAATGTCGGTGGTGAACACAACGACAAAGCAATCATTGAAATAAAGCAAGTTGGCGAGGCATACCCCGATCATGTGCATTCAGAGTATTGGGTTCTTGATGAAGATGGTCAATTGATCGTCAGTATTGAAAACGCTCCTGTAATTGTGGAATATCGTCAGATCGTTGTGCATGAAGACAACGAAAAATAGCCCACTGGCATGGGCTATCACTGTTCTTTGAAAACTCAATAATTCACTTGCCCCCATTTTAACAGGTGGGGGCGCACTAAACAAGAGGGAGTGCTTGGAATGTCAACTGCCTTTTCTGCTGACATCAGTGGTCAGCGCATCGAGGTTGGAATTAAACCTCCTACTAATTACTCTCCGTCGGTGCTTACTATCCGGCAACAATCCGGAACATTCCAACTGCATGCCGATCCTGATCAGCTTGCAGAAGTGGAGTATGCTATCCGCTCTTATCTGGATAGCATCAAATACCCGCAGCCGGTTACTCCGGCAGCTAAGGAGGGAATCGCTTGAAACGTATCGTTCTGGAGCGCTTGACGCTCCGTAATTTCAAAGGAATCAAGGAATTTGATGTTCCGGCCAATGGTCGGGATATTGACATTTTTGGAGATAACGCCACAGGCAAGACCACGATATTCGACGGTTTCCTATGGCTCCTGTTCGGCAAAGACAGTGAGAATCGTACAGAACAGAAATTCGAGATCAAAGAGCTGAATATTGTCGGCATGGTTCAGCAGCACAAACTGGAACACGAAATTGAAGGCTCGCTCATGGTGGATGGCACCCGGCGGATATTCCGGAGGGTGTACGCCGAGAAGTGGACGAAGAAACGTGGCGCGCCGGTGGAAAGTTTCGAGGGCCACACCACCACTTATTACGTTGATGGCGTCCCACTCAGCATGCGAGAGTTTCAAGTTGAGGCTGACTCCATTATCAAGGAAGATTTATTCCGGCTGCTAACCAGCCCTTCATATTTCAATGGAGTGTTGAAGAAGGAGGAACGCCGCAAGGTGCTGCTGGAGGTTTCCGGCGATCTTACGGATGCTGAGGTCATTCATAGTAACAAGGAGCTGGCCGAGCTTCCTACGATCTTGGCTGGCCGTGAAATCGAAGCACATAAAAAGGTTATCACCGCTCGAAGTGCAGCTATTAACAAGGAAATTAAGGAACTACCGGTTCGGATCAGCGAGGTTCAGAGACAGATGCCTGACGTTGCTGAATTGGACGAAGATCTCCTAAAGGAAGATGTGGAGCTCTTGCGAAGCCGGATTGAGACCCGGGAGGCAGAGGTTTCCCGGATTCTCTCCGGCGGCGAGGTTGCTGTAAAGGAGAAGCGCCTGCGCGAGATTGAGGCAGAGCAGATCGATATCAAAAACCGGCTGCAATCATCGGTGCTGAATAAGGTGACCGAGAAGCGGAACGCCGTCAACCTTAAGCACACGAAGCTCGACCAGTACCGCCGAAACATCGAAGATAAGCAGCAGCGGATTAAACAGAATGAACGTTTGGCTGCTGGTTGTCGTAAGGAAGCAAACCGGCTCCGAGCAGATTTTACCGCTTTGAAAGAAGAGGTATTCGAACATCATCATGATGCGAACTGCCCGACTTGCGGCCAGAATCTTCCGGAGGAGCAGATTAAGGCGGCACATGAAAAGGCTGAGGCTGATTTTAATCTGCGGCTGGCAGACCGAAAAGCCCGGATTAATGCAGATGGGAAGGCTGCTGTTGCCGATGCTGAGAAGTTTGAACAGGAAGCTAAGCGGCTGCAGAGCGATATTGATGAACTGAACAATACCCTGGCTATCCTACAAGCAGAAATCAGTACGGCAGAAGCCGAGCTTACTGATCTGCGGGCGGGCGTCAAGGACCCGGCAGCAGATCCTGAGTATGCCAGCAAGGCTGCCGAGGCGAGTCAGCTGAAGCAGGAAATCGTAACTTTACGGCAATCTAGTCAATCGGCGGCTGCAAGTGTCCGGGAAGAGATCGGCAGGCTGCGGCTGGAAGTCGAGGACATGGAGCGCGATCTGGCCAAGTTTGACGGTATACGACGAGCGCAGCAACGTGTTGCGGAATTGGAACAGCAGGAGAGCAGTTTGGCAGCGGAATATGAGCGTCTGCAGCATGAGCTGTATCTGTGCGAAGAATTCACCAAGACGAAGGTTTCTATACTGGATGCCAAGATTAACAGCAAGTTCAAGCTTGCCCGATTTCGTCTCTTTAAGACACAGGTTAACGGCGGACTCGAAGAGGTCTGCGACACACTCTATAAGGGCGTGCCGTACGAAGGCGGGCTGAATAATGCTGCTCGGATCAATGTCGGCCTGGACATCATCAACACCTTGGGAGCTCATTACGGCTTTTCGGCCCCGATCTTTATCGATAACGCTGAGGCCGTGACAAAGTTGATCGGGACGGATGCCCAAGTGATCCGGCTGGTTGTAAGTGAAGCAGATAAGAAGCTGCGCATTGAGACTCCTGCTGTGCAGGAGGCGATCTGATTGCTCTTATGGATGGGGGATGAAATAGAGTATCGCACTCCTGATGGGAGGACTCTTACCGCTAAAGTCGCTGGTGTAAGTGGAAGCCGTATTTATCTCCAAGATGGTAGCGTCACTTATGAAAGTTACGTGATCAGAGTAATTGAAAAGAAATAAGGAGGCGATTTAATTGTACGACGCTCAGAAAAGCATCACAGCACAGAAAAAATATTGTCAAGAAAACGAAGCGCCACACTTTGCGCCAGAGTCAGGAAATTGCTGGAGCTGTCACAGAAACATCTATACCCCAATCGAAAAAACTGGTTGGAATGGTGGTACGTATACCAGCGGAATTACAGTCGAAAAAGCCGGTACTGAATTGGTTACGGGTTGCCCTCATTGCAACCGGTCTTACTGCGATTAATACACTGGAGGCGATTTAATTGAGCACAAAGCCGTTTGAAACAGGCCTTGCAAAGATAACAAACACATTTGCACCTATGATTGAGAGCCAGCTTATGAGCAATGGCGTCAATATGGACCAATATTCCAAGCAGTGCGTTATTAACGCTATTTCAGCCATTAACACGGTATTGGACAGCAAGGGGATCGACTGGAACAACCCTGACCTTGATAAGAACAATGTAACTCAAATTCTATTGAACGTGGCTTCATTGAAGCTCAATGCTTCAGCAAGCCCGCGCGAAGTCTACTTCCAACTTCGAAACATAAAAATCACCACTCCAGAAAAAAAGGATATTTGGAAGAAGCAAATTGAAATGGGAATCGAAGGGGATGGCAATGATGCTATCCTGTCCAACTTCGGACGGAACGTCGAGAAAGTTTATCCATATTGGCTTGTGAGGGAAGATGATCACTTTGAATATCCAAAATTCCGTGGTGTGAATTATGAAGCGCCGGTGTGGGCACCAACCGGGAAAGGAGAGGTTGTGCGCATTGTTTACCCCATCCTTCACACGGATAAGACGCTTCACTTTTACATTTCTGAGCGTGAGGATGTAGTGAAGAACCTCATTGCCCACATGAATAACAGCATGATGAATATGACCTTTGGGATTTGTGCTGATCGTTACAAAGCGACCCCTGAACAGAAAAAGAAGATTTCGGCGAAAAAGTCTGAAATCCTAAAACGGGCGAAAGAGTTGGGTCTTGGATCCCTTGATGATCCTGAATTACAAGAATATATCAGCCCTGCCTGGAGTGAGTATCAAAGCCGTGAATCCATGCTGATCCGGAAGATGCGAAACAATGTCGTGAAGAAAATTCCGAAGGATTTCGGCAGCGCCTTTGTTGAGATGCTTCACAACGAAGTTTCTGACCCGGATTTTGCTGCGGTCCACCGTGAGATTTCGGAGAATGCCAATAGTGAACCTATTGATATACCCAATGTCCCTCCCGTGAAGCCTACTGCAGAAGAACCTGAGCTACCTTCACAGGAGAAGCCCGACACTCAGCCGGATGTAAAGAATAAGCCTTCTGCAGATAACTCAGGGGCAGTCAATGATTCGGAGGATTTCTCAGGGGATGTTCCACCAATGGATTCGTCGTCTAGCGGAAATCCTGATGACCTTCTCTTTTAGCCTATGATTAGTATCCAATGTCTCGGCTCCAGTAGCGCCGGCAACGCCTACCGAATTACGGATGGGAAGACTGCCTTGCTACTGGAAGCCGGGTTTCCTTATAAGTCGATTCAGCGGGCGCTTAATTTTCGCATGACAGACATTGCCGGGTGCTTGATCACTCATGAGCATGGCGACCACAGTCGTGCTGCAGCTGACATAATGCGCACCGGGATTCCGGTGTACACCAGTCAAGGCACAGCGGATGCCCTTAACCTTTCGGGGCATCGTCTGCGGCCTGTGGCTGCGCTTAAAAGCTTCATCGTCGGATCATGGACGATTATGCCATTTGGCGTCGAACACGACGCAGCGGAGCCGCTGGGCTTCCTGCTTGCCAACCAAGACGGCGATAAGCTGGTCTTTCTGACCGACAGCTACTATTGCCGGTACAAGTTCCAAGGACTCACACACATCATGATTGAGTGCAATTATTCCATAGATATCGTTAATCGTCGTGTGCTGGACGGAGAGCTTCACCCCGCGCAGAAAAAGCGGTTGCTGCGCTCACATTTCAGCCTAGAGCACGTAAAGGAATTTCTGAAAGCCAATGATACCCGAAATGTTGAGGAGATTTGGCTGCTTCACCTGTCCGATGGAAACAGCGACGCTGAACGTTTCCAAAAGGAAATAAAGGAGCTCACCGGCGCCGTGGTTCAGGTGGCCAACAGATGAACGGTCCACTTGGAGAGCGTATTTGGAAAAGCATGATAGGCGAGCGGTTATGGGCCTTACGCCCAGTCGATGAAGAGGCATTCAAAAGAGAGGTGCGAGATTATTACGCTCGAGGCAATCCTGGCTTTCGGGTGATCAAAGCAGCCTATCCCTATATTTACATTCAAGACGAACGGAGGCCTGAACGATGAACGCGGTGCAGCAGCTAGATCTATTTGCGCTTATTGATCCACCGAAACCAAAAGCTCCAAAGCTGGCATCGCCCTTACTCAATGGAATGTACTACGAACGGGCCACTGGATTTTTTGTCTCATTTGTACGAGGGCGACGGCATTACGAAGTCTCTTGGGTACAATGCCTAGGAGACAAGGCGTGGAAAGAAAAAACAAAGAGGGAGCGTGCCATATGACAATGACAAAAGAGGAAACAGAACAGCGGTCAGAGGATATCATCAGAATGCTTACAAAGAAATTTGAAGATGCAATCGATGCGGGGCCTGACCAGGCCGAACATTTCTTTACTGCAATAGCCTTTACTTTAGGATCGCTCATTCCAATATCCATGAAACCTTCAGGGTACGGTCCCATGATAGGTCAGCTCTTGGATTCATTAACATCAGGAGTACAAGCGGGCATAGAAGCATCAAAGAGCGATGTGACATTCATTAAAGTCGTCAAGAGATAATGACTTTTCGGCTGCTACGGGAGGGGGAGACGCAATGACCGAGACAGCCAGACCAACCCTTTCCGGGCTTTTGGAACAGTTTGATACCATTGGCGGCCCGGAGGAGTTTGGTCCAGAAGGGTTTGCAATTATGGTGGCCTTGTGGCAGCGCAGTAACAAATTAGGCTGGCGAAGGGCTTGGAAAATGACTAACGCGGATTTGATGCAGCGGACGGGTATTAGCAACCGAGATACGCTCAACAAGTACCGTAAAAAGTTGGTTGAAGCGGGGCTGATCGGATACGTTCCACCGCCTCGGGGAAGTTCCAGAGGGGACTACTCGGTTAACTTTAACCTACTAGCTGTCGGTGAAGTTGTCGAAAATATTGACCACTTTGACAGCAATATCGACGAAGAAGCCCCCAAAGTGGTCAAGAATTTTGACCACTCAGGCAAAGTTGTCGAAAATATTGACCACTTCTCCGACACTGTATTAAAAGATCTTTCTTCTTCTGCTTCTTCTTCTGCATCTGCAGCAGCCAAGGAACCGGAATCATACGAATCATTTTATGCAGCACATAAACGTGTCTTTGGATTTGAATGCAACCCGTTTCAAGCAAACAAATTGGGAGTGTACATCGACCAGGATGGTCTGGACGAAGCGGTCATCATCCGAGCTATTGAAAGAGCAGCTCTAGCGGCTACTGGTTATCGCTTTAACCTTATCACCAAAATCTTAGACGATTACTTTCATTCCGGGGTCAAGGCCTTGGAACAGGCGATTGCCTGGGATGCAAACTTTGACGCTAAAAAACAAACGGGGAGCACCAGAGCTTCGCCTTTACAGACCAAACAACAGCGGGAACTCGATGCACTTGATCGATTTATCGAGGAGGAGGAGCGCCGTGAACAAAGTCGAAATCGCTAAATTGTACAAGGTCATCAAGAAACGTTATCCCAACTTCGACGCCAGCACGCAAGCTGTCGAAGAAGACTATGAAATGCTGCAGGACATCCCTTATGAGGTAGCCCAATCAAATATTCGACAGCACATCATGACCAGTGATTTCCCACCGAAAATTTCGCAGATCCGCGGCCGGCTTGGTGAGCAGATTGAGCGAGATCGCATGAGGGTAGCTACCGAACAGCACTTTGGAAATCTTGAAGCTTGGAGCGCTGCAGTTAAGCCGCCGCCAGCGGGCTACTGGGACAAAGTGAAGCGGAAGATCCGAGGCGAAGCAGATGCTTAACCAAGAACAAATGCTTGAGCAGATGGGCATCCAGCCGCCAGTTGACCTAGAGGCAGAACAGGCGGTGTTGGGAGCAGCTCTTCTGGATCAGACAGCTTTCGATGCTGCAGCTGACATCCTGCAAGGCGGGGAATTCAGCGAAAAAGGCCACGCCCGTATTTTCCGGGCAATGCGCAAGTTGAATGATGCTGAGCTGCCGATCGATATGGTCAGCTTGACCTCTCAGCTCAAGGATAGCGAAGAGCTTGAAAAGGTCGGAGGCGTCAGTTATCTATCACGGATGGCCGGCGCTGTGCCTACCGTTGCGAATGCCAGCTATTATGCCGAGCGTGTTCTGGATATGTTCCTCCGTCGTCAGGCGATTGATACGGCCATGGACCTGCTGCGTAATGCTGGCGAGGAGCAGGACGTGAAGGGATTTATTGCGATGGCGGAACACGCTGTCTCGAAGCTCTCCGATCAGTCAGCCCCAACAAAGGAATTCGCGACGATGAAGGATGTGCTGATGCAGGTTTGGGAAGATTCCGAGCAGCGGTACAATGCGCGGGAATCGACACGAGGGATTACTGGCATCCGGTCCGGGTTTGACGATCTCGACAAGATGACGTCCGGCTTCCAGAAGAATGATTTGATTATCGTTGCCGCCCGGCCATCTGTAGGAAAGACGGCTTTTGCTCTGAACATTGCTCAGAATGTTGCGGTGAGAGCAGGGGAGACGGTCGCTGTATTCAGCCTCGAAATGTCGGCACCTCAGCTGGTCCAGCGTATGGTCTGCGCTGAAGGAAATATCGACGCCAGCCGAATGCGAACGGGACACTTCGAAGAAGATGATTGGGAGAAAATGGCCGTTGCGATGGGGTCATTATCTGAGGCTGACATATACATCGACGATACACCTGGTATTACTGTCAACGAGATTCGTTCCAAATGCCGGCGGCTGAAGAAGGAAAAGAACCTTGGCATGATTGTTATCGATTACCTGCAGCTCATTCAGGGGAGAGGGCAGCGGGGTGTGAACCGTCAGGAAGAGGTTTCACAAATCTCCCGTACCCTGAAGCAGCTTGCGCGGGAACTTGAGGTTCCGGTGATTGCCCTGTCCCAGCTCAGCCGCGGCGTCGAGCAACGTCAGGACAAACGCCCGATGATGAGTGACCTCAGGGAATCTGGTTCCATCGAACAGGATGCGGATATCGTTGCCTTCTTGTACCGTGACGATTACTACAACCAGGATGCCGAGAAGAAGAACATTATCGAAATCATTATTTCTAAGCAACGAAACGGCCCGGTGGGCACAGTGGAATTGGTGTTCTTAAAGGCTTTCAACAAATTCACTAATTATGAACGCGCTCATTCGGAACAGCCACCGCCACCTGCGGGGAATGTGAAAGACATGAATAAGCGCAAATGGGCATGAAGGAGGTCGATATGGACGAGCAATTTTACGGTTATTGCTTCCCGGAGCCGGATGGATGGCATACTCCGGCAGTGACGTTGAATAGTCCGGAAGAAGTTTTTCGTTATACGCAGCTCCATGGTAAGACAGGGATGTTCCGCGAGGTGAGGGTGACGGATGGCGGCGATTTTACTGTCGTGCAGATGATTGACGGCCTGTACACATGGCCTGAAGAGTGGAAGCAGCTGAATAAGGGGGAAACGGGCAATGAAGCAGGGGAAACGGCCGACCAGGAAACAGAAAATAATGTTAGCGGGTCTTGATCGGGTAGACCCAAGGAGCTGGCTGATAGAGCGTGACACACCTGAAGAACTGGTTTTGGTTAGTCGTAAGACGGGCAAGCCCAAGACGATTAAAAAAGGTGTGTAATGAGCAGGCGTAATTACTGGCACGTTTATAACTGGCTGCGCCAGCACTATCTCGCAACGGGCGCAGTAGCGGAACGAGTGGATCTTCTCGCAGAGTTCGCGGAGCTGGAGTCCGGGGAGATCGACGAAGGCATTGCAGAATTTGAGCTTGCGATCGGCAAGCGGAAACGGGAGGCGGTACCGGATGGCCAAAAGCACTAAGCACATTGATCCGTTCTTTCAGCAGCGACATTCCTTTTCTATTTGGGATGACGGTGGTCAGCTGGCTGGGACAGTGTTTGTACTCGATCCTGGAATGCTTCCTCGGATGCGGAGAAGGGGGCGGCGGAAGCGTGAAAATCATGGGAATCGACCACGGAACCAATTATGCCGGCTGGGCGACCATGCAAAACGGTAAGCCCCTCGCGCTGGGTTTGATGAATTACAGCAAAGTCAAAATGCCGAAGGTACTGGACTTCATATACCAAGATGCTTGCAACATGTTTGAAAAGGAACGTCCAAACATTGTTGTTCTGGAGCGGCCGGTCCACTTTAGAGGGGCTGGAGTTGTTTTGGCACTGGTTGGTGCCTATTCTATGGTCACACTGGCAGCTTTGCATATGAGAGTTGAGATTGCTCATATTCGACCTTCCGAGCTAAAAAAGCAAACGGGGAAGGGAAACGCCGACAAGGAGACGGTGGCCATCGAAATGCAAATGCTGTTCGATCTGAACTATGACAAACTGGCCGTTCCGGTTTTTTATGACCGTGACGACCCGAAAGGGAAGTACAAACGGAAGGACATCAAGGAACGACTGTATGACCCTTCTGACGCTTTGGCACTCTGCTGGGCTTACCACCAAATGTATTTAAAAAAACCGAGGGGATGAGGAAACATGATGAAAGATCATGCGAAATTTACAGGGGAACTTGCGAAAGGTATCAAAATCGGGGAGTCAAGCGTGGAAGTGAAGCTGCTTATCCCGCTGAAAGCTGCTTTGCCACATTTGCTCTTCTTGAGCAGTAACCAAGGGGAGGAAGTAAACGTGTTTCTGGGAGACCCTCAGGCTTCCTTTGATTTTGGGGATGAAGAAGGCGATATGTATCAAGCGAACCCTGGCCGCCGCGTAACCACTGACGCTTCTGGCGTGGTTACGAGCATTGAAAAGCGGGAAGGGGACGATCCAAACCAGGCCAATTTGTTTGATCAGCAGGAAGGCTCGGACAGTGAACGGCTTGATGCTGATGAAGGGGAAGGCTCGCCGGATCAGGCCGAGGGTGACGGGCAGCAAGAAGGAGAACCAGGCAGCGAGGAAGAGCTTGTTGACGATGGATTGAAGCCGGAATGGTTGGATGAGCAATCCGGCGGGGAGCCGGTAGAAGAGCAGGGAGAGCCTGCGGCTGACGGCCAGTCTGACGAAGTTGTAGAAGAGGGTTCCGAAGAAGAGCAGAACCCCGAAGGTGTAAGTACTCCGGAAGAAGTGAGTAAGGAAGCGCTGGAAGCCTTTATTCTGACCAATCGGCCCGTTTATGACGACATCGAAATTGACGGCACACCTATTCTATTTCCCGAGCTGCTGCAGGAGCGGTTAGATCTGAAAAAAACTTGGAAGGAAATTGCCCAGGAGAAAGAGGTTAGCCCATCCGTGTTATCGGCCAAGTGGGGCGCCTACAAGAAGCGGGTTGAGAGAAATATGAAGGGTGGCGGGGGAGCAGCGTAAGCTGCTCTTCTCTTACAAAGGAGGGGTTGGCGATGCGAACAGGCTTGAACAAGTTAACTAGGGAGCATTACGAGACCCTGCTCAGCATTCACGCCGAAGTCGTGTTGGAGAATGCTATCGAGCAGCGGTTGCGGCGCCTGATCGATCAGGCACTGGATCAGGGGGATGAGGCTGCATTTCGGCTCTATGTGGCTGAACTGGCCGGAAAGATGGTGGCGGACAATCAATAATATTGACGTGATCCCGCCGATAACCCGGTGTCGCTACTGTAATGCCGATGTCATTTGCGTGTCCACGCTTGAATTTTACGGTAGAGACTACGGCGCCCACGTTTACAAATGCACCGGATGCGAGGCATATGTCGGTACGCACAAGGGTACTCGGATACCGCTTGGAACTCTGGCCACTAAGGAGCTAAGGAAACTGCGTAAGCAGGCCCATGCGGTTTTCGACCCCGTCTGGAAAGATGGCCATATGCTGCGGTATTCCGCATATCGGCGATTAAGCGAATTTATGGGAACTAGTCGTAAGGATACCCATATTGCAATGTTCAACGAAGAGCAATGCCGGCGGATTATCGCCGGCTTTCGAAAATTTGTTCTGGCTGGTGGGAAGAAATGACGGAATCCCAGCAAGCAATGTTAGTGATTGATGACGCGCTGAAATACTGCGCAGCCTGCCCGCAGCGGGAAGAACTGATGCGAGAACACGGGGCGATCTTTTCCAAAATAGATGGCTATTGTAACCGGGAGTGTCCGGTGGGTGGTCTGTTGCAGATTCAGGGAAAGAAATTAGTACGTGATCATACGTGAAATGAGGAAAGCAGATGGATGAGCAGGAGCGTCGGCGAATTTTTCAAAAGGTGAAATCGATGTCAAATATAAAATTTTGGAACTGGATGAATTTCGTCCACTCCCGGGCCTATGCCAAGGCCCAGCAGCACTATGAGGAAGCTATGGGGATCGTCCTGCAGCCAAAGCAGGCTGCGGCAGTGACGGCAAAGGCCAAGGAGATCCGGGAGACTTGGGACGGTATGGCGACAATCACAATGGATGAGACAGAAGGAGCAGAGCTCAAATCAGTAGGGGGCTGAGTTGAAAGGGGGCTTATCTGTTGGGGGCTTTGGCGATACAGGAAGCGGCGCTACCATGTAAGGACAAAGAAGCTTATATTCAGTCGGGGCTTCCGTGGGTTCACACATTAGCTCGTAAGTACAGTCCAAATAAGGATTGCCTGGAGGATCTGATTAGTGAAGGTACGATTGCACTCCTGGAGTCCTACGAACGATTTGACCCACATCGGGGTGTTCTGGTTTCTACATTTGCATATCACTCCATCAAAGGGCGAATGTTCGACTATCTTCGAGATCAATCTGGTAACATCCGTCCATCTGATAAGGCGTTTCGTGTAGGGCATCGAATACTGAAGGGTGAATTACAGCATCTCTCTGAATCTGAAATTGCTGAGGTATTAGAGATCAGCGTGGTGCAAGCGAGATTTGGACTTCAATCGATTCGGACTTTTAGGCAAAAGTCGATGGACCAGATATTTTCGGAGGGGACGTATACATTTTACGATATTCACGGTGTTGAAGATGATTTTTCTTTGTTTTGGCTCCGTGAGTTTATCACTACCTTGCAGGATGAGGAAAAACAAATTTTCATCGATCTAATGAACCACGGACATAGAGTTATGGCAAGGATGCATGGTCTTCATCTAATGGTAGCCCATGAAAAGGTCAGAGAGATTAAATTGAAATTCAAATCGTTCATGGGAATAGAAGAAAGCGAGGGGAGCTTCATGAGTACGTCTGCTACCGCAAGTCCAATGAAAACTAGGAAAATCAATTCAGAAGAAGCCAAACAACATGGTGTCAAGACTGTATTGGACAACGTGGAATGGTTCACGGATACTGCTTCACCGATTACACCTACCATTGGTATCACTTCAACCGGTCTTAATTTAAACCCGGCAGCTGCAAAACAACTTGACGTCGTACTTAAGCAATTTATTCAAATTGGTTACAACGCTGAACTTATGCGCCTGGTCATCCGTAAAGCGGAAACCGGCATCAAATTGTCCAAGGGTTACGGAGATACGAAGGGAGCTGCTGCAGCTAGCAGCAAGCGCCTAAGCGAATGGTTGAAGGGAAAGCATATTGAACGGAAAAGATATGCCTTGGAGTATGACGAGACGGCTGCTGTGCATTACATCCAAGTGGAAATTGTTGAGGAGGGCTAAAATTGGGACGAGCTAAAAATTGGACACAGGAAGAACTTGAGTACCTTCAAGATCGCTGGGGGGCATGCAGCCTGAAATCTATTTCCCTTCGGCTTGGCCGCAGCATAGAAGCGATTAAGCTGAAGGCGGGGAGGATGGGGCTGAAGGATTCACGTATGAGTTTTGACGGCATTACCGTGAATCAGTTGTCCTTGGCACTTGATAAATCCTATAACCAAATTGTTAGGTATTGGATTCCACAGTATGGATTCCCGGCAAGACGGAAGATATTTGCCAGTAGCGCCCGGGTATTGGTCATAGGATACGAGGATTTCTGGAAATGGGCGGAGCAGCACAAAGAAATGATTAACTTGGCCAAAATGGAGCCGAATCTTCTTGGAGCTGAGCCGGCTTGGGCGAAGGTCAAGCGGAGAGCGGACAAGATGCGGTCGCAGAAGACATATCAGTCAGTGGGCTGGACGGTTGAGGAAGACCAGCGGTTGGTGCAAGTACTCCGGACTAAGGGAATGACCTATCCGGAAGTCGCCAAGTTGTTTGATCGTTCCGAGGCTGCAGTGAGACGTCGGCTGCATGATCTCGGTGTCAAAGTGCGTCCGGTCCGGCTTGAGAATCACATCAAGTACAAGGCAGAGGAAGTGGAGACGCTGTTGCGAATGGCCCAGGAAGGCTATAGCTATGAAACGATTGCCCAGGAGCTCGGAAAGAGTGCTCTGGGGGTTCGCGGGAAGCTTGAGCGGATGGGCTTTGATTTCAAACGCCGCAAACTACTGGAGGTCGTGAAATGACTGAACTCAGCAGCGCGGAGAATGCGCGAATTGAAGAGTGCCTGCATGAGGGGCGGATCACCGAACATCAGGCGGAAGTCGTGCGCGCGTATCTTCTGTGCGAAGACCTGAGTAGAACGGCAAAGGCAACCGGAACCAGCTATACGTCAACAGCCTCGACCTTAAGCCGGCTGAAGAGTATTGGAGTGTTGGAGAAGAAAGGCAGCCTTTCCCCGTACAAGCTTCGTGAGAATGTTACGGAGCCAGCAGTTTCAGAGAAACATGAAATCAACCGGCTTTCCATCCAGTCAGATATCCATATCTCAGATTTTGAGCGTAATTGGATGATGGAACATTACCCCAAGCTGAAGCATAAGCGAGGAGCTGCTGCGGCAGCCCTCGGGTGCGATCGATGGAGGGTATGTCAGCTGGCCATTGCATTGAAGCTGGATCAAAAAAATGCGTCATCCGGATAAGGGAGGTCTGGCCATGAAGGAATATGCGGTCTATAAAGGGGAAGAAATGCTGGCAATGGGTACGGCTGATGAATGCGCAAGGGTCATGGGAGTGAATCCAGAGTATATTCGTTGGCTTACAACCCCCACCGCTAAACGTAGGCTGGCCAAGCGGAAAAATCCTGACAAATGTGTTGTTGGAGATGTGATTGAGGAATAACAAACCTATTAATGGAGGGAATCTCATGAAAAACTGCATTGAATGTACGCATAAGCTTACAGCCTTCTCTGATATTTCTAGTGTTCAAGGATTGGAACAAATTGATGATACGTGGTTCGGTCTTTGCGCTGAGGGGCATACGAGCAACCTTATTGAATTCCTCAGAGAAAACGGAAAACGGAATCGTGCGGAAATCCACGAGGAATTTTCGTGTTTTGAAGCTACGAGTATGGGTAAAGCGATTGATCTCATGTTTAATCTCTCTAATGAGCTGCTGGGACAGGTTAAATCCTCAACGGAGAAAAGTAACTTGAAATATACAATATCATGTTTCGCAACTGGAGGGCCGTTCGGCGCTGGAGTATATGAGGTGCATAACGAAGATGGAAAGTATCTGGGCTGCTGCTCTGTTACGGCTCTCAAGGAGAAAGGGCTTGTCCGCAGGATTGACCAGTCTAAAAGGGCTGAAGCATTCTTGAACACTGACGAAGGTCGGAATTGGTTTGAAGTGAACCGGACTATATAACTGGCCTAGGCACATAAGGAGAGATAAACGATGATTGAAAAGAGTAGCCGCGAGATCCTACGTGAAGATTATGGCTTTCAAGAACATGTGCTGTCCGGCCTGACGGATGAGGAATGCACTGAGCACCTTGAGTCAATTGAAATGTATCCAGAGGATTAACCACCCTCTACCTCCCTGAATGGTAAAACATATAGTTGATACCAATGAAAAAAAGAATTAAAAAAGCAGCCGTTACTATGCCAAGCCAGATAAGTACCTTTGTTCTTCGATTCATTAAATCACCTCGTCAAATTATACCATATGGAGGCATAAGTATTATGAGCTAAGTAAAGCGCAAGTATTGGATACGCTGTGGATTCGACGACGAATTTATAACGGATTATCAGGAAGATGGAATGGAGAACGGTAAGGTACATGTATTTTGCGGGAACTGCGGAACTCCCGTAGAGGAAGGGGGCAGCCATGACATTTCGACCATTAACGAATCGCCAGGCAGAAACACTTGAACTTATTAAAGGCTTTATTGATCAAAAGGGCTATGCTCCATCTGTAACGGAGGTGGCAGAGCTGCTCAAATTAAAGTCACGTTCTACTGCGCATTCACTGGTTAAGCAATTAGTGAACAAGGGTTATCTTGAGAAGACAGATTTTGAGGTCCGGACACTACGGGTTGTAGGGCTGGAGGATAGTAATGCACTTAAGCCATATGAAGCCATGCGTGATGAAAACGCGCGGCTGTTGCAGGAGAATGCGGAGCTGCGGAAAAAGCTTGCGGGCTTTGAAAAACGATAATATGTAAAGACCCCCATATCCTTGGCCAGGGCGGGGGTCCTTCAGTTAAGCCATCCTCTTGACATTATAGCATAAAGGGGAGTAGGGGGATGGCTATGGTTTGGGGGCAGGATGAGCTTTTTCCAACAGCGAGTGAGACAGAGATCCAGCGGACAAAGTTTCTCCTCTGTAAATTTAAAGGCATGTTGTTGTTAATGAGTGATTACGAAGGATATACGAGAGATATGCAACAGGTAGCTATTGATGGAGAGGTCGCACGACGTATTGATCAAGATGAACTGCACGCCGACAAGTCTGCTAATGCCGTTATTTTGATAGAAAAGCAACGGTGGGTATACGAGCAGTACCGGCTCTATACCGGCGTTATTCGGAGGGCGGCGGTATTAATTCAAGATAATGATGCACAGCGTGCGATCCAACACAGATACATTGAGGGTCACTCATTTAAGGAGACGGTAATGTTTTTTAGGCATGGCATGAGTGATAGCACTATTCGGAGGAAGCTCAGTGAGGGAACCAATAGTGTTGCAAATACATTAAAGCTGATGGGGTTCTTCGAAAATGATAACGCGAAATTTTGAAGTTGATTTAAAATGTAATTCCCCTTAGAAAGCATAATCTAAGGGGAATTTATGTACCGTTGAATAACCCTATTTTCTTCATCTTGTATTGTTTATTACTCAGAGTGATTAGAGTACTACAACCAGCTAATAATTATTTGTTGATCAATATCATGTTTTAATTTGTATATTGTTCTTAAATACTTAACAGCTAGCATTAATAATATTGACGCCTTATCAAAACTGTTTGGAACTGTTGGTTCGACTCCGAAATGTATAGCATTTCTTGAATCCCTAACTACTTCAGTCCAGTAGAAAATTTCTGATAAATGAGTAGGCTTAATTCCAGATTGTTTGGTAATATCTTCAAACCAATCTTGTCTATTGTATAATTTAATAGTCTGATCTAACTTCCAAACAAAATCATCTTTACCTTTGAATTTCTCTACAACCTTCTGGTAATCTGGCTTCTTATGCTCTACTAATTTCAACATTGATAATCCTAGTTCAATCCAGGCACCTTCTACAGCTTTTCCAAGCATAGTAACCGCGGGCCTGTACAACTCATTTTTAAAACAAAGTATGCTATCTTTCAATGCTTCTATAACATCTTGATGGGCATTAGATATGTTTGTTTCCAAGATATAAATATCAGGATCGGAGAAAATAAAGTTATTTGAACTTGCTGAAAAGCCCTTTTTTATTCTCAATGGAACCTGAATCATGAATTTCTTAAATGAAAAGTACCCATCTACTCCTGCTTGATTTGATATGTTTGTATATGGCAAACCAATATCTAATACGTACGGAGCATCAAATTTCAAAAAAACAGTTGAATTAACTAATGATAAAATAGCCTCACAAAACGGGATGCTGAATTCAAAATAGGACTTTATTGAGTTTATCTGAGATTCGTTCAACTCAATATCTGGATAAATAATAAACTTTGATGGTTTCACAACATCATGTAATGCTAAAAAATCATTTAATGCAGTGGGGACATCGATTATATCATCCTTTAAATTCGATTTATAATTCATGATAAAAGATTTTGCTTGCAGAAATCTTACTGTCGCTATGTTTACTTCAGTAAGAATACGATCTTGAATAATTTCTGGGCTTGTCATGTTAATACACTCCTTGATCAATTTGGTACTTAATACTGTACTGTAACGATTTCAACTAATTATGACTGGAATTTGACCATAACATGACCGTAAGTTGAACACCATATGACTGTTTATCCGTGATACTATGAGAACGTGGAAATCAGGCGAGAGTGACACGCACGGCTGCAGCGATGCAGCATTAACCGGGGCGTACCTCCTCTCGCTTTTTCTATTTCGAATAGTGATCTAAGATCATACCGCCGATCAATCCAATTGAAAGGACGATTACTATTCGTATCACTGCCTTTTTAAAAAGTTCTCGCAATACATCGTCTCCTTATACTCATTTTTTACAGTATAATCCACTAACCGACATGTGGATATGAAAGAGTTAGAGAATTTATGGATTCGAGAGTCCGCGCACCAGGAATGGCCAGAAATCGTTTCTGGTCCTTTTGACTCTCGTTTCATGCGGTTAGTAAAATGGTCTTGTCCTCCTTTGTTACAAAGTCCGTATAGATTTTAAGCAAAGAGCGCAGCGCATTTGCTGCGGATGCAGAGCGGACGCCGTTCTTTAAAGCGTGTGAATTTTGTTCAAAACGTAATTTTATCGATGAAAATCGTACATATCAAAGCCGAAGTCGCTCATTATTGGGCGGCTTTTTTATATTGGGGGAATTAATTTGAAGAAGAAGCAACAGCAGCGGCGTTTAAAAGATCCACCTCAGCAGCCGGCTAAGTGTAAGAGCTGCATATGGGGCCGTTGGGAAGGAACAGCTCAGTTTTGTGGCAGAGTAAAGTGTCAAAAAAGATAAGTGGTAAAAATTTCCTCTATAATTTGACGCGATGTTGGGGATAATTCATTTGAAAATAAAAATAAAGGAGTTGTAAGAATGCCAGAAAGTCAGACAGTTCAACTTGATGTTGCTTCTTCACGTGTAAGTGACCCAGCATTTTTTATTGAAACAGGTTCATTAGAACCTCCTGTAGTCACATTGGCGCATAATCAAGATTATCCTTCGGTAAAAGATTTTTATGCAAGACAACACACATTTAAACAAGACAGAACGCCAGACAAACAAGGTGTTGAGGTCCATATTCGGTTTGATGGAGAACCTACTGGGCATGGATTGTTTTCAATAAATCTAGCTCAACCAAATATGACAGGTGACTTTACAGTGATCCCAACAAGACACTAGTACCTTTTCGTTTCAAAGAGCACCTTCGGGTGCTTTTTTCATGCTCAAAAAACAGCCTTCTGCGAGCCATTCTCAGGCTTTGAATGCAAGAACGTGTGTTTGTGTGGTGAAGCGTGGAAAAGAGCAGGACGGGCCGATTCTCTTTGTCTCTCGCTGAGTTTCTGCCTACCCCAAGATGAAAAACCAACTCAACTCAAAGAAGACAAAGACATATACCATAGATTACTGGTATATGTCTTTGTTCATTATGGCTATTAGTGTCCGTTATGATGTAATACCCATTCCTCCTGATGGAAATGATGACCATGTGGATCATCAGAATGTCTTGGATTAAAGGCCCAGTGATAACCATCCGGAGCTGGTCCAGAAGGATTTGTGGTTGGAATAGAGTTGTGAGGGTCTACGAAGGCCATGTGAGCATTTACAAAAGATCCTACATGACAGTGATCAGGGTGACAATGAGCTTCGTGGTACTCTTCAATGTGCATAGGAATTAGCTGATGGTTGTGGTCATGGGACATATATTTCATCCTTTCTGATTTGGGATCGACTTTAGCATGAGCAACTGCTGCAGAGATTATAGGGTGTTACTAATATTGACACAAAGTAAAAATTGTCAAGGAGGGTCCATATGGACATCAGAATCATACCAATTGAGCAGCTCAACGCAGCTGTCTATAATCCCCGTGTCGACCTTAAGCCCGGCGACACTGAATATGAAAAGCTTCGCCGCAGCCTGGACGAGTTCGGCTATGTCGACCCGATTGTTTGGAATGAGCAGACCGGCAACATGGTCGGTGGCCATCAGCGGTATAAGGTGCTGGTAAATGAGCAGGGCTGCACGGAGCTGTCCGTCAGTGTGGTCAATCTGGACCCGGAGCGCGAGCGCCTGCTGAACATTGCCTTGAACAAAGTGTCTGGCCGTTGGGATGATGATGCCCTTTCGAACCTGCTGGTTGATTTACAGCAGGATGGGGCAAATATTTCCCTTTCGGGTTTTGATGAAGTGGATTTAAAGCAAATGCTTGGACAAATTGAAGTCCCGAATTTTGAAGAAGGCACGACTGAAGATCAGGGAAATTTAGGGGTATTGAGTTCAAAATTAGTCACTTGTCCTCATTGCGGAGAGGTGTTTGAACATGATTGATCTTAAAGTGGCCTGGGCGACGCATGCGGCTGCTAAGTTTTCCTGTGAAAATTTTCATTACAGCCACAGCCTTCCAGCAGGTAAATCAGTCAAGGTCGGGGCATGGGAGGACGGCCAGTTCATCGGGGTAGTCATTTTTAGCCGAGGCGCAACGAATCATATTGGTTCCCCTTACGGGTTGACACAGCGCGAATGCTGCGAGCTGACGCGGGTTGCATTAACCAAGCATAAATCATTTGTATCTGAGATCCTGGCCAAAGCCATACGGTTCCTGAAGGAGCAATCTCCGAACGTAGAACTGATCGTCAGCTATGCCGATGTTGAACAGAATCATTACGGCGGAATTTATCAGGCCACCAACTGGATTTATGAAGGGAAGACCGGCGGGGAACATTATTTCATCATCAATGGTAAGAAGACGCATCCCAAGTCCGTGCATTCCCGGTACGGTACTGGCAGTCAGAGGATTGAGTGGATCAGGAATAACCTTGACTCGAATGCCGAGATTTATTGTACAGCTGGCAAGCACAAATACCTGATGCCGTTAAATAAGAAGATTCGCAAGAAGATCCAACACCTGCACAAGCCGTATCCAAAATATAAGGAGGACGCGTGAACGTCCTCCCCATCACCCAGGGTATCCCCCGGCTGAGACAGCGGCGCGCCACGCGTGGCATTTCCAGACATCCGCTGTCTCGCATTCCATCATAACGGATAGCGGAGGGGTACGTAAATGGGAACACAAGATGAAATTTTATTGCAGCATGAGCTCGAAGTCATGGCCGGTATCCTGGAAAGCAAGGCTCAGTACCGCAAAATTGTTAAAGCCGGCATAGCCAAGTGGGTCAAGGACTTTCAGGCTGGCCGCATTGAAATTAAGACGGTCGACGATCTGAAGAAGCTGATTGAAATTGATATTGAGCTGCAGAGGGAAGAAATCTAACGGAATAAAACTAATAATTTGAGAATATAAATGTGAACAAGTTTAACTTGCTAATTATTGGACACAAATATAAGATAAATTGATAGATGATTTATTAATTTCATCTTTAATTTGGGGGGCACAAATGAAAAATTTTGACTCTAGAACTTATAGTATTAATGATTATATTGAGTGGGAGAATAATAAGCAGTTAGAACTCTCACCGAAATTTCAGAGACGTTCTGTATGGAGTGACTCGGCTCGTTCATATCTTATGGATACAATACTTCAAGGTAAACCAATTCCTAAGGTGTTTATTCGACAAAAACTAAATCCAAAAACTAAAAAGTCAATGAGAGAAGTAGTTGATGGTCAACAAAGACTTCGAACAATTCTTTCTTTTATCAAGGACGGTTTCCAAGTTAATAAAAAGCACAATGATGTTTATGGAGGTCTTTATTACAGTCAACTGGATGAAGATGTACAAACGAATATTCTGAACTACGAAATTTCTACTGATCTTTTAGTAAATATGTCAGATGTAGAAGTTCTAGATGTCTTTAGTAGACTTAATTCTTACTCTGTCACATTAAACACACAGGAAAAACTCAATGCTAATCACTTCGGCCCTTTTAAAAGTCTTGCAGAAAAACTAGCACATCTGTATCACGACTTTTGGATAAACAACACTATTTTAACTAACCAAAAAATTCTTAGAATGGAAGATGTTTATTTAACTTCTGACATTCTCATAGCTATGCTTGAAGGGATTCAAACAAAAAAGAAAATACCTTCATATTATGAAAAGTATGAGAAAAGTTTCTCGCATGATCCTATAGTTTTGGCTGAGCGATTTGGAGAAATAATGATTTTAATTGATAAAATTTTTCCAAATGGTCTTTCAGTAAGTACATTTAAGCGAGTTCATCTTTTTTATACACTCTTTACAACCTTATATCACATGCAGTATGGATTGCCGAATTTAAACGCTTATAGAAATGAGATTTTGGATCAAGATATTTCTAAGGTTAGTATAATTTTAGAGGGAATTGAAGGTATATTTGTTGAAGATGATATTAGAGAACTTGATAAAGATGAAGCTCAGTTTCTTTTAGATTCAAGAAGAGCTACAACTGATAAAGCGGTAAGAGAGCGCAGAACAATTTATCTATTGAAGTTACTTGAATCAAAATGGAAATAAATGAAGCATTGTATATTTTTCGTTGGGAAATTGCTGAGGTAAATAAGATTGTTGATTTTGCTTACTCTAAAGACACTAACGGAGATGACATTTGTGACGAGTCTCTACAAAATTTCATTGTAAGTAATTCATTTTTAAAGCTTTTTATTGCATGGGAAGGTTTTTTGGAATCTTCCTATATTTCATTTCTATTGGGTAATCAATCAATATTGGGGACGCAACTTACTAGATATGCAAATCCGATTAATGAAGAACATGCACATAAGATTCTAATAGGAACACAGAAGTACGTCGACTGGAGCAATCCTGATATTATCAAGAAAATTGCTAATCTGTACTTTTTGGACGGAGATCCCTTTCAAACAGTCATTAGTTCAATACAAAATGATCTTTTTGATATGAAAACTATTAGAAATGCTGCTGCGCATATTTCAACTACTACACAAAAAAACTTGGATTCACTAGCTTCGAGAAAATTGGAAAGACCTGGAATGATTTTGAATGCTTTAGTATCTACTTTCTTGACTTCAGTTTTGCCTCATACTTCTCCAGCTCAAACTGTCCTGGAATATTACATTTCAATTATTGAAGCAGCTGCCGATGCAATATCACAAGGTTGAATCTAATTACAAATCTATTTTAGTGAAGACGAGCGGAAAGCTTGTCTTTTTTTTTGGGGGTGGTGAAATGTAGCATGGCCAGAGAACGCAGTCCCGAGCGGGACAAGGCAAAACAGATGTGGTTAGAGAGCAGTGGGACTATGAAGCTTAAAGACATCGCCGCTGCTCTTTTTGTTGGCGAAAATAAGGTCCGCAAATGGAAGTCAGTTGACCGTTGGGCAGAGGATCTCAATGGGAACGTTCCAAATGAAACGAAAGGGAGCGTTCCACATCGCGGCGCTCCCAAAGGGAACAAAAACGCTGCTGGTAATCGCGGCGGCGCTCCCCCAGGGAATCAGAACGCCAAAGGTAACAGCGGCGGTGCTGGTGGGCCGCCTGGCAACAAGAAGGCAGTCACTACCGGTGAGCATGAAACCATCTGGCTGGATACCTTGACCGAGACCGAGCAGTTGCTCATCGATCAGGTGGACACTGATCCAATTATTCAGGCAAATGAATCTCTATACCTCTTGACGATCCGGGAACGTCGCATGATGCAGCGGATCAAAGCCCTGATGGATGGTTTAACTGAAACGGAGCGTAATATCTTTTATGAGCTGAAGGCTATCAAGGAAGTCGCAACAATTCACGATGAGAAGACCGGCATCACGAAGAAGATTCCGCATAGCCGTAATGAAATGATGGAGTCCAAGATTGAGGAGAAGGGCTTCCGGAAGTTGGACGACATTGTGAAGCTAGAAGAAGCGCTGACCCGCATCCAGGATAAGAAGATCCGGGCCATTGAATTGAAGAACCGACTGACCGATGAAGAGAAGCAGATACGCATCGAGACGATGCAATATGAGTTGCAGATGCTGCGCGGTGGTGGAGGTAAGGAAGACTTTGAGGATGATGGCTTTATCGATGCGCTGAAGGGAATGGCGGCGGGAGTGTGGAACGACGATGGCGAAACTTAAACTCAAGCCGCCGGCGTTCAAGTGGTCCCCTTTTTCGAATAAGCAGCTAAAGGTGCTTACTTGGTGGACGCCGGAAAGCCCGCATCATGACAAGGACGCTATTATCTGTGATGGATCGGTTCGGGCCGGCAAGACGGTCTGCATGTCTTTCTCCTATATTGCCTGGGGGATGGACACTTTCCGTGGGGAGCAGTTCGGTATGTCCGGTAAGACCATTGGCGCGCTACGCCGTAACGTAGTCGGGCCGCTGAAGCGCATGCTGGCCAGCCGCGGGTATCATGTTCATGACAATCGATCTGAAAATGTCCTGACCGTAACCCGGGGGCTGGTTAGCAACCGGTTTTTCTTGTTTGGTGGCCGAGACGAGAGCTCGCAGGATTTGATTGCCGGAATCACGTTGGCCGGCATGTTCTTTGATGAAGTTGCCTTGATGCCGAAGTCCTTTGTTGATCAGGCTACCGCCCGTTGTTCCGTAGATGGAGCCAAACTCTGGTTCAATTGCAACCCTGCTGGGCCGTATCACTGGTTCAAGGTGGAGTGGTTAGACCAGCTTCAGAAGAAGCACGCGCTGCATTTGCACTTCACGATGGAGGATAACTTATCTCTCTCCGAGCGGGTGCGTGAGCGGTACCGGCGTATGTATAGCGGAATCTTCTACCAGCGGTACATTCTGGGGCTGTGGGTCATGGCCGAGGGAGTCATCTTCTCCAAGTTCGATGATGCAGTTCATAAGAAGGCGCGGGAATGGTTCCCGGCTAAGTTTGACCGTAAGTTCATTTGCATCGACTATGGAGCCAACAACCCGACGGCATTCCTAAAGTACGGGGTTCGCGGGAACGTGTATTATGAGCTCGATGAGTATTATCACAACATCCGCCGTAAAGGTGAGAAAACGAATGGCGAATATGCTGATGACCTGGAAGCCTTTATTGATGGCGATGAGTATTCAATCTTCATCGACCCGTCAGCAAAGGCTTTTATTATTGAGCTGAAGAAGCGCGGTATCAAAAATATCCGAGCTGCTGTGAATACAGTGCTAGATGGAATTCAGACGGTGTCCAACCGGTTCCAAAACAATGAGTTGTATATCTGTGCTGACAACACCAATTCCCTTCAGGAGTTGGTGTCTTACGTATGGGATGAAAAAGCCGCCGAGCGTGGCGAGGACAAGCCCATTAAGCAAAACGACCATACCTGTGACGCACGCCGGTATGGCATTCATACTGATTATCTACTGCAGGAAGTGAAGCAGCGCAAGAAGGAGAGAGGGGAGCGACATGATCATGGCGTTGGGTGGGTGTAATCATGACTAGTGAGGCGCAATGGTTTCAAATATCAAAAGCAGAGGACCGGCATATCCCTTCCAGCGCTCAGCTGCCGGATAGCTTTGAAAACCTCTACGATCAGCACGGGCTGCTGCCTTTCCCTCCTGGCAACGACCCTGCCTCCTGCAAGCTGCTGGTCAAGAACAGCAACATCATCCCGCAGTGCATTGAGGCGTATAAAAGGAACATTGCCGGTTATGGCATTGCTTTGGAGTACATTCCGGGAGAGAGTGATCAGACCGCGCTGGAGGAGTGGAACAGGGCTGATAAGTTTCTGGAGACCTGTAACCTGGAGGATACGCCGGATGAAATTATCAGTTCACTGATTGAGGATATTGAGAGCAGTGGGAATGCAAATGTGGAGGTCGCCTGGCCTGCCGGCAGCGAATTTCCGACACTCTACCGCATCAATCCGAAGTTTGTTCGTTGTACCCGGGAAACCGATAAGGTGACGATTAAACGGAAGCGACTGATCCGATCATCAAAGAATGTCGAGGAATTCTCCCAGGACATTTACGCGCGAAAGTATGCTATGAAGCGCGGGCAGTCTGTGGTATGGTTCCGACCGTTTGGGACCGAGGGTCAAGGCAATCAGATTATTCCACTAAAGATAGGGAATGACGGCCCGTACGGAGAGCCACGCTGGTTTGGGAATGCGCCGGGCGTGGTAGGCAGCCGGGAGGCTGAGGAGCTGAACGTTTCCTATTTCAGCAATGGCCGCATGCTCTCAATGCTACTGACGGTAACCAATGGCCGTCTGACTAAGAAGTCTATTGAACTGCTGCAAAAAGTAAAGGGTTCGCAGTCGCAAGGGGGAATTCTGTACCTGGAGGCGATAGGTGAGGAAACGGGTGGGTTGGTAGATGAAAAGATCGAAAAGGTATCTATCAAGCTGGACAAGCTGAACGATCTGCTGCAGCAGGATGCCTTATTCCTGGAATACGGTAAGGAGAAGAAGGCAGATATCCTTTCTGCGTTCCGACTGCCGCCAATCTTGGTAGGCCAGAGCTCCGATTACAACCGTGCCACGGCACAGGCCGCGCTTCGATTTGCAGAGGAGCAGGTCTTCGAACCGTACCGCAAGTGGATTATGGATGAGATCTTTAATAAGCGGCTGTTCCCGGCCATGGGCATCTTCCGGGTGCGGGCTACCCTGCGGGGGCCACGGATTATCGATCCAGAAGACCGTAAGGCGCTGCTGGACTTTATCGCAGACAAGGGAATTATGCTGGTTCGTGATCTGATTCCTATCGCTGAGGAAGTACTAGATACAACCATTGATGAGTCCAAGTATAGTGAAGAATACCTGGATACACCAATTGCTCAGCTCTTAAACAGCCAGCCGGCATTAACCGTTCCTGAACCTGACACCGATGCGAATGATCTGCAGGAGCAGGTATCCACCATCGCCAAGCGCTTGTTGCGGCAGAGTCATGAGGAGGCAACTGGTCATGTGTAAGGAATGCTGGGAGCGGATCGCCAAAGCGGACGATACCGAGTTCCTGGATAGCCTGGAACTGACCCATGCGGAGCGTAAAGTACTGGAGGAGCTGTACAAGCAGGGAGAGATTCGGATTGTCGAAATCCTTGAGCTTCAGGGGAAGGCACTACATGATGCGATTATGGAACTCAGCGAGGAACTGCTGATTGATATTGGTGAGCTTGGCAAGGTTCTGCTCTCAGTCCAGAGCGGGGATCTCTTCACAGTTCAGTTTGAACAGGCGGTATATGATGCTTTTCAACCTCTTTATCATCTTGCTGGCGAAACAGAGCTGATTGCGCTCGATCCTGACAAAACATGGTCCATCAAGAACAAGGCCGCTTCCCGTTTTGCGAAGAACCTGCAGCAGCTTGTTCCGGACATGAACGGAACCAGCAAGGACGTTATGACCCGGGCCTTTCAGAAAGCCATCAAGGAGGGCAAGACACCTTCCGAGCGAGCGCTTCTGGTACGGGGAATCAGCGAGGCTGCTGCTTCAGCCGAAGTCGGCCCATTTACTATGGAACGGGCTATTAAAGTCTCCCGTACGCTGAGCACGGCAGCGGCCAATGGAGGTAAACTGGAGGGCTGGAAGCAGTCCGAGGTGGTAACCGGGAAGAAGTGGAGATCTTCCAAGGGGGACCGCACCCGGAAGACACACCGTAAAGCCAACGGCCAGGTGCAGCCGCTGGATAAGCCTTTTGAAGTTGGTAAGAGCAAGCTGATGTTCCCCGGTGACCCAAGCGGACGCGCGGAAGAAATTATTCAATGCCGCTGCACCATGCAGTCTATATTGCAATAAGAAAAGTAGTTTCATAAAGTAGACCTTCTTTGGTAAATTTAGTTTTATCAAATTAAGGAGGGATTTTATGGACAAAGAATTGATTTTCAAAATACAGAATACAGGGCAAGCCTTTCAAATCAAAATTAGAGACCGAATAATTGATTTAGGAAAGAAAAAAATGAATTTTAATGGATATATTCGACCTATATTATTTCCATGTTACTTTTATTATTTTGATGAGAATAAACTAGTGGTTGAAAATTATTTATCGGAGATTCACGAACAATTAATCGCTGAGAGGAAATACAATATTCTCCTTCCTAATGGGAAGGTATCTCAGCTTTCAAGAAGAGAGGTAAGCCATGTTTATGGTCCTGTAAGAACTTACAATGATGAAACTATATCAATTGCTAAAATACACAATTTCACAGGAACGGGAATTGGAAATTTAAAAAGTTTATTTAATACCGATGAAGAACATGTTCTTATCTCTGAAGCACAGATGAAAGTAAATGCTTTATTTAACGTCCCCTTTAGAGAAAGACATCGCTATACAGCTGTAATAAGAGATATTTGTAGACAACGTCAATTAAATGGTGGTTTGTATTATAAGTGGTATAATGAAGATGGTCCTTATGATTTTTGCAAAGACATAATCGATATACATGAATATATAACTAGTTCTACAAAGAGTCGCGAATAGCGGCTTTTTTTATTGAAAGGAGGTGAGAACAGAACATGAGTTATAAACTGAAAGACGCTAAGATCACGCACATCTCCCTTGTGGACAAAGGGGCCAACGGTGTACCGTTTGCTATCATCAAAGCTGCCGGGAAGAATGCCATCCAGAAACAGGTACAGATCGCGAAGGTCGATGTTGCCAAACGGGTTGTAATCGGTGTGGTATATCAGCCGGATGTGTTAGATGCCCATGAAGATGAGATGGATGCTGAGGAAATCGAGAAGGCTGCGCATCTCTTTATGGAGAAGCAGCACACCTATAACATCGACAAGCAGCATGATCTGGAGGCTGACAAGGGGTATGTTGTTGAATCTTATATTGCACCGTGTGACATGGAAATTGGTGAACAGGTGATTGTCAAAGGTTCCTGGGTGGCCGGGGTGAAAGTAACCGACGATGATACCTGGGAATCCATCAAGAAAGGCGAGATCACCGGATTTTCTATGTGGGGCGTCGGTAAGCGGGAAGAGATTGAGGAGGAAGAGGAGGTATCCAAGGGACTCTTGAGCCGAATAGCAAAAGCACTGGGCCTGATCGAGAAAGGCGCGGTCGCTGACAAATACCATAAGAACCGGAAGAACCGAGAATTTTGGGCGGCGCAGGATGCCCTCAACTCGGTTCTTTTTAATTGGGATACTTGGCAAAGTGGCCTGGAAACCGATCCGGAGACCATCCGGGAGGCGTTACAGGATTTTGTGGATATCGCCGAGGAAGTGCTGACCAAGGAGGACATCGTGAAAGCCATCGGCACACCTCCTGAGCAGATTGCCAAGGCTGGCAAGAAGATTTCCACTAGCAACCTGAAACACGTCGACGATGCTATTGCAGCACTGACTGAACTGAAAAATAAGACAGCTCCCGTAGACGAGGAGCCGAAGGAGGAAGACGATTTGAAAGCTGAAGATATTGCCAAGGCTGTAACGGCTGCACTGGCTCCGATCGCTAAGCAGGTGGAAGGCCTGACGGCAGAGATTGCGGAGTTGAAGAAAGAGGAAGGTGTCGATGGTGAGCAACATACAGGCGGCGCTGCTCCAGCTGCTACCGCAGAAGAAACCGTAATTACCGATGCCATTGCCAAAGCTCTGGCACCGCTGAGTCAGCAAATGCAGACACTGGCAGCGGATGTGCAACTGGTGAAAAACAGCCGTGGTGCATCTGCCCAAGGCGATGAGCAAGAAGAAATCAGCAAATCAGAGAGCGCCGTTAGTTTCGGACGCTTCCTGTAATTAGAAGGAGGAATGTAATTTATGAGAACCAACGGCAATATTGCCCGGACCAGTATTCAAAAATCGACAATTGTTACACCGATGGACCAAAACGCCTTGAACTATGAGGAAGTAGAAGCTTTCACCGACATGGCGTACGAGGCTAATAGCTTCCTTACAGGGATTCGTCATGAAAACCGGAAGAGTTCTAAAGGGACTATCGACAAAGTCGGTGTCCGTGGCCGGAATATGCGCGGTAAAAAAGAGAACATCATGGCGACAAATACACCAGGGCTTACCTTCCCGCAGATTCCATATGCGGTTGTGCCTGTAATCGTTCCGTTCGACATTACGGAAGAATTCATTCGTCAAACGCAACGGGTCCGTGGCCAAAACGCTGAAGAAATTATTATGCGTGCGATGGCCAAGAATTACGGGGAAAACATGCAGGATATTGGTTTCAATGGTGACACCGCAACCCCTAATACTGACCCGGATTATGAGTTTTTAAGTCTCAATGATGGGTGGCTGAAGAAGGCTCGTACCACGGGGCATTATCTGGACTGGACAACATTGTCGACTGCTGAAAAAACGGGCGTTCTATTCGAACTGGAACGTGCAATTCCAACCCGGTACCGTGCAGGGGGCGTGTTTAAATATTTCATGCATCCGAACACTTTTAGCAAACGGCTGCAGAAACTCGCAGAGAAGGACACAAGCGCGTCCATTCAGTTGCAAATCACTGGCGGCGTCAAGAAGGTCAATGCCTACGATGTGGAAGATGTCTGGAGCATGCCGGAAGGAGATATTCTTTTCACATATCAACCGAACTTTGCTATGGTCCACACTTACGACATGCAGATCCGTAAAACGACGGAGGGTAAGGAAGCTATTTGGACGGATAAGCGTTTCTACGCCATCCATTCCGACTTTGACTCCATTTTTGAAGAGCCGCAGGCTCTGGCCTATGTGAAAGGGGTGGAATTTTAATGCCATACGTAACCTACCGAGGCAAGAATGCCTCCCTGCGCCTGTACAGTATCCGCTTTGAGCCGGCGAAGCCGGTGCTTGTGGAAGACGAGACGGTGCTGGAAAAGCTGCGTGATCATCCTGATTTTGAAGTTAATGAGGAAAAGGTGATTCCGCTGGAGGACCTGACCGTTGTTCAGCTGAAGGACAAGGCGAAGAAAGCCGGCATTGAAGGCTTCGCGGACCTGAAGAAGCCTGAGCTGATTGCCGCCCTAAAGGCGCTGGAAGGCGGCGGTGTGCCGGATGCTAACAACGACACTCCTTAAAAGCCGCAGCCGTGTCAGTGCTGTGCAGGAGGCTACTGGCGATCAGCTTGAACAGTACATCGATGATGCACAGACCCGAATTGAACTGTATTTGCCAGTTCCTTTTCCGACGGTGGCAGATAAGCAGCTTATGCTGGCCTGGGTGAAGCTGGCGGAGTCGCTCGCATTGCAGGACAGTGAGGAATACCTGGCTTCCGTCGCCCGCGGCTACTCAGCGGAGAGTGACGGCGCCTGGACCTACACCCGGCAGGCAGTAGAAGGGAAAACTACGGGAAATGCCGATGTGGATTCTATTCTCTTCCTGTGGGTCAAAAAGCAGCAGTCCGGGCCGGATGACGGGAACATCACGGCTTATTTGCTATGAATCACCGCATGAATACCCCGCTGGCGGTTTACCGGGTTGGCCGCCAGCAGGATGCGGACAACCTGTTCAGCGATCGAAAGGCAGGAAAGGTCGCGGATCTGAAGTGTTTCGTTGTTAAGACTCAGACCGATGCCAAAGCTGAATCTACTCCTGTTATTTACATTGTTAAAAAGACAATCGGAGTGCCGAAGACAGCGGACGTCCGGATCAGTGACGAAGTATTGCTGTTCGGACGTCGGTATCTGGTGATTGACTCTAACCCGCGCCGTTACTGGCGTGAGTTATTGGTGACTTGCGAGGTGAAGGGCAGTGAACATGCATGACTTTGACGGCCTGGCGAAAAAATTCAAGAAGCTGAGCGACGATGGTGTGAATCAAATCCTACGGAATATCGCGGAGGCTGTTGGCGAGACGCTGCTGAATCTTATCATCGACGAAATCGATAAGCAGGACCTCATCGACACCGGCTTAATGTGGAATTCCTTTACCCGCGGAGAAGACGGTAACGTCTGGGAGTGGGATGTGGACCGCAATGCTATTTCTATTGAAGTGGGATCCAACCTTCCCTATGCGCGACATCTCAATGACGGATACACTATTCACAAAGCTCACTTTGTGCCGGGATTTTGGAGAGCGAACGGCAAGTTTGTATATGATCCGAACTCTCGGACGGGATTTATGGCCAAGCCCCGTTCCTTTATCGGTCGGCATTACTTTGACATTGCCGTGAAGGAGCTGGAAGGCGGTATGAATGCTTTGATTATGAAACGGCTGGAGAAGGAACTGGAGAGGATGCTGTCATGATGGATGTAGGATTAAAAGCTTGGGCAGAACTCGTGCAGCAGGTCTACCCGGATCTTCCGATTTTGCGGAATCGCTCTCGCTGGATGGCAGGGCAGTTTGATCGTCCGAGCGTGTTCATTGAGACGGACCTGGTGTCCGATAAAGCACACACACCGAGGGCAGACCGGATCATTGAGGATGTGGGTCTTGTCTTTCATTATGACATGGACCGTAGCGAGGCAGAGGAAGCCGGGGAGCCGATCCCCTATGACTTATCCCCCTTCTTCCTTTTCCTCCGGCAGCAGCGGTTCTGCGTGGCCTCTCAGCGCTTTGGCATCATGATGGTAATTGAAGCCCCGCGCACACGACCGTTGAATGATCGGATGGAAGTCACCTTCAGGTATTCGTACCTGATTCACGTTCAAAAGCTGCTTGTAAATGGCGACGGCAGCCCGGTCGAAAAGATTAATGATTTTTATTATGATTACGAAGGAGAGGAGCATCAAGCATGAGCAATAAGCGATTGCAACGTCCGCAGCCGTCCAGCCTACCGGTGACAACAGAGGATGTGAACAAGCGAAGCAAGCAAGAATGGATTGAGAGCGCAGTGGTTTTGAAGCGGGAACGCTTTGAGATTGCTGGCGCTCTTTTTGATTGTGTGGATGATGCCCTGCTCTCAAAGCAGGAAGTTATTCAGAAAGTAGACGCCTATATGGGTCTGACAACAAAGGAGGAAACAGTAAATGTCGATACAACGGAGTAGAGCTGGCTCGTATGTGGATCTGCAGGCGGTCGCGAAGTCGCGTGTCTTATCAGTATCTGGCCGCGTGCTGGTGCCATATCAAGCCGAATGGGGCCTGCCGAACAAAGCTGTGGATATGACGGATCAGTCAGAACGCTTCAAGGAATCCGGGCTGCTGGTAGATGAGCTGGAACTGGCGGCTGAGAGCGGTGCTACCGTAATTGGGTACCGGGTAACAAACGGGAGCGAAAAGGCGGCCGTTGCCGCCGTGGAGGACAGCTACACCATCGAGGCCCGTTACCCAGGAACACGAGGCAATGATTTTGAGTATATGGTACGCGCTGCTCTGGTGGACTCCAGCAAAAAGGAGATTGTTATCCGGGATAGTAAGGGCATTTTTGATACGGAAACGTTCTTGGTGGCCGATAAGGCCGGTGCAGTCGAAACACTCAAAAAGTCCAACATGGTTCGCTTCAAGGATACTGGTGCTGTGGCCCTGGCCGATGTAGCCTATACCAAGCTGGCTGGCGGCGTTACAGGCACTGCAGCTATCACTGCCGCTAATTGGAGTGGCATCTTTAACCGGATTGACGGACTGGTGTTTGATGTGGTCTACCTCCCTTCCTCTGAAGCAGCCGTGCAAGCAGCCGCCAAGCAGTGGCTGCTGGATCGCCGGACCAAGGCCCGCAAGCTGGCACAGTTGGTTATCGCCGGAGCTGCCGCGACAGACGGTGAAATTGAGGCTCACAATACGCGCAGCCGCGCGGCGAATGCCCGTTATATCATTAACTGCTCTTTAGCCGGCGTACACACCAATGGTAAGACCTATGACTCTCTTCAGTGGGCGGCTTGGGTGGCGGGGTTGGCAGCTGGCACACCGGCGAATAAGTCTTTTACTGGTGTAAAGGTGCCAATGACTGAGGCGAAGGTTGACTGGAGCCACAACGAGGTTCTTAAAGGTCTGGCTGAAGGTACGCTTATGGTCACACGAGATGGTTACGACTATATCATTGAGTCTGCCGTCAACACGCTGGCCACAATTGGAACCGGCGAGCGGGAGGATTTCGGGAAGATCCGGGTTTCGATGACAATCGACCAAATCTTGAACGACATCTACGCGGCAGGCAAGGCGAATAAGGCAAAGTTGGACAATGACGCAGAGGGCCGCGGATTGTTTATCGCAGCCGTCATTAGCTATTTGAAAGTGCGGGCGCAGCAAAAGGCGATCGGCTCAGAATTTACATTTACTGAGCATCCAACAAAGAAAAGTGATATGGATTATGCTTACTTCTCTTTGTCCGCAAAACCGCTCGATGCAATTGAAATCTTTAATATTGATTGGGAGGTGGCGTAATCTATGATGGAACGCGAACTTATTGGCCGTAATCTATCACTTCAGGATGATAATGGGGACCCGATTCAAACGGTCAAAGAGGTAGAAGTAATTCTGAAGCCGGAGACTCTTGATATTATCCGTGCGAGAAAGATGTCCAAGACAAAGCAGGTTGTGGGTTATGAGATCACAGTAAAGATGGTTATGTCGAAGCTTGAATCCAGACTTCGGTACCGGCTCCTTGCTGATTTCAAGGCGGGAAAAACGATGTACCTTGAACGGATCACCGGATCCCTCGAGGACCGTCAGACTGGGAATACAGAGCGAGTGATGATCTCCGGTATCCACATTCACGATGAGATGGACATTCTGGTGGCCAAGATCGACGAGAACAACGGTATTGACATTACACTGTCTGGCACAGCAAATGATTTTGATTTCATTGAGCAGTTCCCGGATTACATGGTTTAAAGGACGGGCAACCGTCCTTTTCTTCATTTATAAACAAAATTTAAAATATGCGGAGGTTTAAACAATGAGCGACAAATTGCAGAAGTACCTGGCTAAAGGTAAAGAAGGCCGTAAAGACGACACCATCACTGTTCCGGTGGACGGTGAAGAATGGTCTGTTCGCCGTCTGACTACTATGGAGGTACGTCGATCCTATGAGTTGGCGTATGAAGATAATGGCGATCCGAAGGAATCTTATAATGAGATCGATGTGATGATCGTAAAGGCGACCGAACATGAATTTGATTGGAACAATACAGAGTTGCTGAAAACCTATAAGTGCGCCAGTAAGTTTGAGCTTCCGCCGCGCTTATTTGATAATCCTGCTGATTATTCGGAGCTCAGCAAGGCTGTACGCAATTTTCAGGAAACCAAGGATGAGTTGTTGAAAGAAGCAAAAAACTCATCAAGCAAGATGGAGAAGCAAGCTGGGTAGCGTCGTTTTGGGTTAATCAGAAGCGATTACCAGCAGAAATACTGCCGTATGAGGTAGACAAGCAACGGCAGTATTTTTTCTGTCTTGCCGCGGGCATGGTAGCAGAAGAAGAAGCCAAGCGCCTGGCCAACAAGAAATAGGCAGGATGGGGGTGAACAACCATAGCAGCAACAACAAAAGTGACGGTCCCGTTCGAAGCGAAGGACCTTATTTCCGGTGCTGTCCGGAATATGCGAACAGCACTCCGCGGGGCGACCGATGATTTACTCGACTTCCGGCGTGCCGCTGGGCAGATGGGGGATAACCTTGTATCTGATCTCCGACGATCCCGGAACGCAGCAGATGATTTAAGTAGTCGCATTGGTGGTGCTGCGGACGAGACGCGTCGACTGGGGCGATCCAATGTAGATGATATCTTCCGACGGGCACGTTCGGGCGTGGAAGAACTGCGCCGTTCCGCATCTCGCGCAGACTCAGAAATTCGCGGATTGAATGATTCTCGGGTGCATATACAAGCGCAAGATGGAGTCAGTCCGGTTATAGACGGGATTTCCTCAAAGTTAACAACTTTGGCAGCAACAGCTGGAGCGATTCTCATTGGCGGCGGTATCAAAGACGCCTTATTCGGAAACGTGATGGACTACTATTCCGAAGCTGCCCGCAGTGCAACGGTCTTACCTGAAAAGGACCGGCTCAATGCTCTTCAAGTAGGTAATGAGTTGCATGCCAAAGGCCTTGTGGCTTCGCAAGCCCAAGCAGCTGGAATGCTGGGAGATTTATCCCCAATGGTTCGGGATAAATCTAAGGCGGGAGATATGCTTTCATCTGCTGTGCAACTTCAATTTCTTATTCCAGATGCAAGTATTGAGGAGATTGGGAGAGGGCTCTCGCAATCTGCGAATACCTTCAAAGAATCCTATGCTTCAGTTGCAGACAGCATGGCGTATGCCTATAGCAAAGTAGGTGATCCACAGAAAGATCTCTTCGATACATTTTGGGAGTATTCCGGATATTTTAAGAACACTGGCGCAAATTCGGGTCAGATGGCCAACTTCTTGACCCAGAGTGTGAAGGAAGGAGCCTTTAATTTTGACAAGCCAGCGGACTTCATTAAGGAGACCTTTGGTGTCAAAGCGCTCGATTCGGGCGATATGGAGAAGTATTTCACTCTGCGCGGAGCTGGTAAGAACGACGCAGCGAAGCAAGCGGCGGCATTCACTGGTGATATCAATTCTGGTGATGAGCAGCGTGCAAAGGGCGCTTTGATGGCCCTGGTTGCTGATTTGGCCAGTCAAACGCAGAGTCAATTGAAGGCTTCGCTTGTCTCACTTGGATCGGCTACTGCCGAAGACAACGGGCTTGCTGTGCTTAAGACTTTCCAAGTACCTTTTCAGCCGGCACCTTCTGGGATTGCAGGAACAACGGAAAGAATGGTTCAAGCTCAACAAGCTGCGAATCCGATGCAAGATATTATTCAAACTCGTGCTGAGATTGATCAACAGATGCAGGATTTAGGGGCGAACCTTTCGACGGCAGTTCTACCTGCTCTGCAAGAATTTAATAACCTTCTCACAACGAACAAGGACGGGATTCAGGCATTGGGATCCAACATCGTAGATGTCGTGAGCAAGGTGACTAGCCTGTACAGTGATAATTTTAAAATAATCAATAATGGTATTGTTGGATTAGTCGGTGCCTTTGCATTGGTCAAAGGAGCTCAAGTTCTCACTAAAGGCTATACCAAGACGAAAAATACTTACAATGGCGTTAAAGAGTGGATAAATAATAGGAGAAACACAGGCGTTGATTCCCCTCTGCCTACCGAAGAAGTAGGCGGACCTACAAGTCGCCGCTTCACACTTAATCGAGGTCGTAGAGGTAGCGGCAGCAGCGGAGGAATTGGCGGTTTGAGCAGAGTTCCTTCTATGACCATCAATGCTAGCGTGGTCTATCTCAACGAGGCTGGAGGACTTGGTGGGCAAAATGGCGGTGGAAGAAATAACAGAGGTGGTCAGAGACGGGGGCGACGCGGACGATCTGGGAGCGGTGGCGTAAATGCCCGAAACACACAGCGTGGCCGTAACTCGAATGGCTCTATCTCTGCACGTCGTAGGACGAGTACACCGGACATGCCTGATATTGATACTCCAGATGTTGGGCAACGGCGCACAGGCCGTGTAACCTACCGGAACACTAATAGACTTCCAACTCGTTCACCGATCCCGGATGTTATTCCTGATGCCCCGGGCGGCAGGGGGATCAGGGGGTTATTTAAAGGTGGAAAGAAGGCTCTTAAAGCTGCCGGTATTTTAGGAACAGTAGCTGGGGTTGGTCTTACTGGATATGATCTCTACCAAGCTTCAAAGGAAGACGGTTTAAGGGCAGGGATATCTTCGACTGGCGGATCCATGTTAGGTGGTACGGCTGGAGGGGTAGTCGGGGGGATAGTTGGCTCTATCGCCGGTCCGCTTGGAACCGCATTTGGAGCAACAGCGGGCGGATGGGTTGGCGACAAATTGGGTTCCCTAGCTGATTCGAGCGGGGTTACAAAGTCCGTTGTTGATGGAGTGGTTTCGGCTGCTGGCGGCATTAAGGATGCGGCAGCTTCAATAGGTGGTTGGTTCGGCTTCGGAAAAAAGGAAGAGAAAAAGCCTGAGGTTAAACCTCCGCCTGAATCCAAGGTCACCTTTGGCAACTTAACGCCCGAGCGTGAAAAGCAGCTGCAGGAGACCTTCAACGTTTTCCGAGCCAATGTGGCCAAGGATGGATTAAAGACTGCATTGACCAGCGCCGTTAACGAGAGCGGTGTGAAAGGTACTGTCGATAAGATTAAGAATACATTTGTTGGTGCATGGAAAAGCACGGAATCAGATAAGGCTCAGCATAATGTGCAGGCTGTTGGAACAGCTGCACAGAAAACATCTGGACAGACTCAGCAGCTGGGTGTCACCACAAAGACCAGCACCGCCGGAATTGTCCAGGGTGCCGGCACAGCGGGCGCAAGTATGCTCGGTGTCGGGTCCGCTGTAAAAACGGCTACAGATGAGACAAAGCAGCACTTGCTTTCCATCCAGACCGTCACGAGCCAGGCCGAGAGCTGGGGGAGCAATTTTGTTACGCGGATTGCTGCCGGAATGCGGAGTAAATACCCTGCGGTGACGGCCGTGGTATCTGAAATCGGTAAAGCGTTCAAACAATTAATTACCTCGGGAGCAGCGCCGACATCCGGAAACAAACCCCATACCTCCTCCGGCGGAACAGCATACGCTAACGGCGATATTATTACTCGGCCTCATATCGGGTTGGTCGGTGAGGCGGGGCCGGAAGCTATCATTCCGCTCTCTGGCGGTCGCCGCAAGCGTGGCGTGGAATTGTGGGAACGGGCAGGGAAAATGCTTGGTGTCCGCGCTTATGCCAATGGTGGCATTGTCGGAGCGCAACAGCTCCGGACTACAGGATTACAGGCTAAAGCCTACATTGATGATAACAACGACAAAATAGGTTACGGGGCCGGCTATGCTGAAGGTATCCATGGATCACTTGAAATGGTGAAGAAGCAAGGCCTGAAGCGTTACACAAAGGCTATGAGCAAAGCCAGCAGTCTCACAGATGCGTATAAAATCCGGGCAACCGGTCATCAACTGCGTAGGCAAGCCACCAAAATGAAGAACTTCGCTAAAGGAACAAAGCTTCTCGGCAAAGTAGTTCGTCCGATTGGTTACGCTATGGACGGATGGGATATCCTCTTTGCTGGCAAAGGTAAACGTGGACGGCAGGCAGCCAAAGTGGCAGGGGGAATTGGAGGAGGGATCGCCGGCGGAGCTGCAACTGGCGCATTGCTTGGTACATTCCTCATGCCTGGTGTCGGTACAGCTGTTGGTGGCGCGATTGGCGGTCTGTTGGGGACGATTGGGGGCGAGAAGCTGGCAACCAAACTGTTTGATGGGATTTCCGGTTTCTTCGGCCGCAGAAAGAAGCGGAAAAAGAAGAAATATGCGTTTGGGGGCCTAATCAATGACCCTCATCTCGGACTGGTCGGCGAAGCCGGTCCGGAAATGATTATTCCACTATCTGCAGGGAAGCGAGGCCGCGGGCTTGATCTATGGAAACAAGCTGGGGCATTGCTTGGTGCTCGTCCTTATGCAGATGGTGGGGCGGTGGGCATGAAATCGTCCAACATCCCGGTGGCCAAGACGCTGGCACAGGCACCCGCAGCGATGCGTGACGTCGTGATTGAGAACATCAACATCGATTTCGGGGAACTCGCGAAGGGAATTACCAACTTTGCTGAATTTGCAAAGATGCTAACCAGCCCGCAGGGGCGAGCGTTGTTCCGGAAGATATTTGGCGAGGAGCTGTACAAGGCTCTGGAAAGTGGGGGATAAGTATGCTGACCATGATTCGAGACAAGAACAGGTTCACCTTCCCTATAACGCCGACAGAAATACAGATCACCAGTAGCAACGAAATAGATTCCTTCACGGTGATTACCGGAGAAGAGAAAACCAGTAAGAGACTCACTTCTAAACTGAAGCGGGTCTCTTTTTCTGTTATCTTCCCGCGTGCTTGGAAAGAGATTTGGGAAACTGGAAAAGAGACGGTGGCTTACCAATCCCCGGAACAGGCATGGAAGCTTATGGAGCAATGGAAATCGAAGCCGGTGGTCATTAACTTTGAATCGCTATTTTCACAAACCATGTGGTTTGAGAGTTTTGAGGCTACTTATAAAGATGGCCAGGCTAATTTGCATATCAATTTTAATTTTGTGGAGTACGATCCGGTAAAAATCGTATCATACTCAAACGCAAAGCAGCTCCTGAAGCCTGGCGTGATCATCACCAAATCATCCAAAAGTCGCCCAAACACAACCGGGAAGACGGACAAGAAGAATAAAAAAAAGAAGAGCGAGAAGCAGAAGAAGGCTGAGAAGAAAGCGGCGGCAGACAATGCCAAAGGCAATTTCGATTACCTGACTCAAAAGGAGCGTATTTTGGATAAGACCTCCAGCGTAAAGGGAGGGAAATAACTTGGACAATTTCGCCGTTTTATATGGCAAGGAGAACAGTCGATTTTTGCTGACTGATGCAATCACAGAGTTGTCTTGGTCTTCTTCGCGGGATGAGATCGCCCGCAGTATGACCGTGCGTTTGAGAGATGCCACTGATCTGAAAGCTGCAGGGACATTGATGTGCTTTTCTCAGCAGATAAAGGGAGTTGCATTGCTACACGGTAAAAATCAGTTTTTTCATGGTCCGATTCTCAAATTTGAGCAAAATGAATTTACGGATGAATGGGAGATCGATGCCCGGGAGATTAGCTGGTATCTGGCTAAGAATAAAGGCGCTCGTCCTTATCTAAAGGGGGAGGCAGGAGCAGAACTGCAACGATATGTTAAATCCACGGGGATTGATTTCCGCTGTCCTGCCTTCGGCTTTAATCTGGATGAACGCTACGGCACCATGTTTCATTCTGAGATCATCCTAGATGTGCTGCAAAAGGCATATGAGCGCAGTGGCTACCGTTACCATATCGATGTAATCCGGACGGATCAAAGTTTTTACTTACAGGTCGTAAGAGAGGGGACGAATACTCTTGTTCCTGTATTTATCCCAGAGCAAATGGAGTCAAGTACCGCCGGCTACAGCATCGAAGAAACCTATACTGTTGTGACCGTACAGAAGTACAAAGATGACAAACTTTCATCCTCCGTCACTAAGACGGCAGCCGGTGCGGTGAAGACCTTGGGCCGAATGGAAGAGATCCTGGAAGCGGAAGAAGATGAGGACCCTGCAACCGTAGCAACGCAGCGTCTAAAAGCTTTATCGGTGGCCAAGCAGATTAAAAAGATTACTGTGAGGCATGAAGATCATTCGCTTTCACGCTTGCGTGCTGGATGGATGGTGCTGATCAAAACGGACCACACCTCGAAATGGATAGTGGAGAGTGCGGAATCCAGCTTTAAGAACGGGATGTACACCGTTAAGCTGGAGCTAGAAAGGAGAGTGTAACCGTGCTTAATGATGCGTTGAAAATGTTGAGAGAAAAAACCGCCGGTCACATTGACGCCAGGGACACTGAACGGGCTACGTTATTAAGTTGGCCAGCCAATCCAAAGATTCAGGTTGATGAGGACCCTGAACCGTATCCGGCGGATAAGCTGGTCTTTGCAGAGTATCTGCTGGAGCGCCGCATCGATACAGTATTTGAGGTCAAGCAGCCAGCGGTCTCTACGCTTACAGGCATTCTGATTCTCCCCAGTCCGCTGCAGGCGGGTGACCGGCTCATTGTCTCCCGATTAACCGGACAGCGTTACTATGTACACGGAAAGGATGTGGTCGGCAATGGCGGATGATAGCTTGTTTCCTGTACTGGACCTGACGGACCTTGATGGTATTGAACTGACAGAGTCCGTGGCTTCAGAGACCAAGTGGACCTATGTTATTGATTATCGTAATAGGAGCGCTGTGCTTGATGATGCTGGTTATCCTAAAAAGACAAGTACCTATGAAGAGTATTTGGTACAGACAGCCTTGAAGATATTGAACACTGAGCGTTTTCGGTATGTTTTGTATGGGGAAGAGGTCGGTGTTGAAAGGTCCGAGTGGTCTGGTTGGGAAGATGTAGAGATTAAGAGGGACATAGAAGAGGCATTGATGGCCCACATCGAGATCCAGCGTGCTGAAGTGAAGTCAATGGAACGAGCTGGTCGTGAGATGCACCTAAGCATTTCTTTAATAGGTGTGGCCGGAAATGCTGAAGTAGAGGAGGTTATTGGTGTATGACTATCAAATTATCTGATCTTCCGTCAATGCCTAGCATGCCGATCCTGGAAGAAACCCCGGAGGATATATACCGGCGCTGGGTCAATCGGGCAATTGCTCTGGCCCTTGAACGTGGCTTGCCCCCGCCGCCTACGGAAGAAGGCGAATATTTTTACGACCTGTGGTATCCGTTGGCTATCGAGATTGCGGAGCAGCAGGTTCTCTGGACATATGGTTTCCTTCAGGGCTTTCCGATTTGGGCAGATGGGGAATTTTTGGACGGCCATGGTTGGGCAGCGGGGGTAACGAGAAAAGAAGGGGAAGACGACGACGCGTTGCGCCTCCGGATGTTGGAGCGCGCTGTGACGGAAGTGGGCAGCGGACGGCGGAAGGATTATGAAACTTGGGCATTGGAAATGGCCGGTGTGGGTGGGGCTATTGCCCGTGAGAAAGAACGGCACGATAATTCTATTGATCTCTATCTTACGGACCTGGAAGGGCAGCCAATCACCGAAGCATTTGCTGACACCGTCAAGTCGTGGATGTGGGAGGAACGGCGGATCGCCGGCCATGACTTGGGGGTGCATCCTGCTCCGGTCTTTGTCGTAGTGGTGGCGGCACATTTAGTAACCTCTGAAGGTGCAGACCTGAATGAAATGGCCACAACAATTCAGCAACGGATTTTGGCATACGCAAAGGAGCGAACAAAATTAGCTTACAATTATGTAGGTTCGTTGCTGCTTGTTAATGGAGTGGAGGATTACGAAAACTATACCTTGAACGGAATGGAGGAAGATGTCGAGATGACGCCTTCCTCCATTCCCCGTATTGAGGTGATTTTGACGTGATTCCAGAGCGCTACCGGGGTATGTTGCCACCATATTGGTATGAGATCGATATCGCTGACCGGCACTTTTCTGTTGTGGAACAGGAGATGATAAACCGGGAGCGGACCATTGATGATCTTAGCAACCAGTTTCTTCTACCGCGGGCGACTTGGTCCTTATGGATTTGGGAATGGATCTATTTCAGAAGAAAAATGAATGGGTCTGATAGCTTCCGAAGGGATGCCATTCGGCAGAAGCGTTGGGGGGACAGACCATTCCGGATTTCTGTCTTGCATGATCTGGGGAGTCAATATGGCAAATTGGTGGATATCATTGAAGATTTAAATAACAAGGAGATCGAATTCCAGTTTTCAACGGAAAACCCTATCGATCAGGAGTCTTTACAACGTAATTTTGAATATATTCGGCCCATTCATGTTCGATCTATGGTAGTGAGTCTCAAGGAGCCAGATTGGAATAGTGGTATAGCGATAGCTGAGCAGTATTCGGTTATTTCTTACCCGTTCCAGGCATTCGCCAGCGAGACACTTTACTGCGGCGTTCCATATGACGGCCCGCAGGTCATAACACTACCTACGCCACCGGTTTATTCCGGAGGGGAGCGGATCGCGCAGACCTTTGAACGGGTCCTGCAGGCGGCCTTCCCGATCACCGGCGCACTATATGCTGGAGGACTGGCCGCACCGGTGACCGTGATCCCGGTTAACCAGGCAGTCACCTATTCCGGCGGGGAACAGATCACCGCAACTTACAGCGCCACGCAGCAGGCTACCTACAAGCTAACCGGCACAATTAATACTGGAATGGAGGAAACGTAATGGCACTAACGACAAGCGCCCATAACAAGACAAAATCCTGGTTCCGGGACATGATCGCATATGGAACGTACACGATAGGCAGTACGGTTACCCAAATGCCTATTCATTCGCTGACTTTGACCGGGGACGTAATCACGCTGCAGTTTTATCTGGCCGAAACGGTCGCCGGTACGATTACACAGTTCCAGGTGATCGACAAAGACGGCGGGGTCTGGGACGACCAGCCAGACAGCATTGTAAAGCCAGCGCTTAATGGGCTGCTGGTGACATTTAAATACACACTCACAAGAGTATAGGGGGCCAGATGATGCCATATACAAAAACAGCCTGGAAAGATCATATCAAGGATAGCCAGGGCAACATCGTCCAGCAGGGTACACCGCTGAATGCGAAGAACCTGCTGCACATTGAAGAAGGCCTGGCGAATGCTATGGCGCTTACAGCTGGGGAGCTTGGCGCAGCTGCGGCGCATAGTGGATTTATTGACCATGTGGGGATTCATCCGGCTTATGATACTTCCTTACCTACCTTAAAACCAGGTCAAATACAGGTAGCGCAATCGTCCTGGTATTCTGCGAGCATTAACGCTATCGGTTTGAGCGAGTCCAAGGCCCTAATAATGGGGCATATATTACCGGTTAAAAGTACCGACCCGGGGTTCCCTTGGAATGGTATGCTAACCCGGATTGCATTGCCTGAGCCGCCTATAGAAGGCACACGCGACGATCTTGTCTTTTTGGAAGCCTGGAGAGATCAAGCGACGCAGGCCTGGAAGTACCGTTTCCGGGTTGTATCGGGAGTCGATTTTGCAAAGTACCCCGTTGATGGGTTCCTTACTACGGAAGCGACGGGGTCCTCCGGCTATATGACCTTAAATGAGAATCCCCGACCCGCTAATAACGGGAACATAATGCCGCAAGGCGGTAACGCTGCGCCGGTTATACTTCCGGCGGATACGGTAGGAGGATTCGCTACAATATTTCAAGGTGCTGCACAGCGGACCCATCCTGGGAATGGGTTATTTGCTAATCAAGGTGGACCCAGTGATTTTGGGTTATATGTTGCAGGAAATGGAAACGAGTCGAGTAAAGCCCTGCTTAAAACCTATGACGGCTACGTATATGCGATCCCTGTAGCCAAAGTTAGCCGGAGAAACACCGGGGGATACAGCGTTACTAATCCAAACGGGGCGCGGAATTACTACGCTTTTCAAGCGTTACAAAGCTGGACCCCGGGCCAGAACTGGGTCACAGTTACCGGTAACTTTCCAACTGGTATTCAAGTAGGAGACCTTGTTACCATTTCAAACGGCCAGGGCGCCGTTTTTAACCCAAGATGCCGAGTGAGGTCCATAGTGGACGCTAACACGATCACCGTGTTTAATACGGATGGCGAGATCATAACCGGCGCTGGCGGGTCTAGTAACGTCACCTTTAATTTAGAATCTGAGCGCCCGGACGGTCTATACGCGAATATTATCGCCACCCGAGATGTAACTGACCTGCGGCACAAGACACACTTGATAGCCCCGAGTTACGAGCAGTTACTGATCGACGGCACGGACCAAATTCTTCGTGGTGCTTCCCAGGTTGAGAGGAAGACGGCGATGCGGAAAACGTATGTAGGGGTAAGAAAAACGCCGTTGGATGCAAATCATGTATTTTATGCCTCCTTCGACGGTACTAATGTTCCGGAAGTCGGCACGGTAGCTGATAGCGCGAGGCTTGTCGGAGGGTTAGTTCCTGGTGTTACGGGCGGCGCTGCCCGTATTAATAAACCAACAGACGGCGGTTCGTTGCCCATTGGATATATCGCGAACCAGGGAACATTCGATGCCTGGTTTGATAGCTGGTCCCTAACCGATGGGGGATATAATACAGATTCCCGGTGCTTGTTTTCGGTGCATTATGCGCACCCAACCAGTGGGGCGAATTACCGGTACTTTGATTTATGGTGGAGGCATTCAAAACGGGAATTAATCATGGCTAGCACCACAGGTCTAACCGGAGTCGTACTGACGACCATTGCCCAGACCGTACCAAAGGATATTCGCTGGACTCATGTACGTCTTACCTGGGATTTAACAACCCGGACGCTGACGCTATACGTTAACGGCAGCCTGGTCAATTCCATCGTTATGCCGGACTTAGGCGGGGCGGCCCTAAACTACGCCTATTTGTTTATGCACGAGCGTAATAACCAAACGTATGCGTGGGACGGTCTTGTCTGCGACGTATCCATTTCAAAAGTAAACCGGGGCGCGGCTTTTGCTAACCTACCGTCTGATTTTATTGCCGGTTATGCCGATGTTATGCCGGCGCTAAACTATCAGCGCCGGATCAATAGCGACGCACCGACTGCCCAGAAATCCTATGCGGTCGCAAAGGTGAAGAATCAAACCCAGGAGCGCGGGGTCACCGTCACAAAGGGAAGCGGCGTTAATACCGCAGTATGGGAAGCTGGGGATAAAATCAAAGTGATGGGCCTTGCTGGGGAGATTATCAGCGGGGTAATTGACGCAGACACGGCACTGACGAAAATAAATAGTACAGGCGGGGGTATTGGCCTTATCTGGCAGGTAGATGATCTGAGTAAAATTGCAGTAAATGATACCATTCGAATATGGGACGGAACTGTCAATGCAGTAGGCAATCCCATTAGCATTACAGCTATAGACGCCCAAACCAAAACCGTATCCCTGAGTACTTCAGTAGAGTTAAATAACATGAATCAATACTATTTAGTGGAAACGACTGCTAGCACTTCAAGTCCTGTTGTGCGGACTATCATTTCCGGCACTTCGACGACCGTACCGGGAACCTGGACCGCCCTTGGAACAAACGAAGCCGAAGTAACCCTTGGGTCATTGCCTGCAGGTCTTGCTGCCCAGGAAATCATAATCGAATACAGCCTTAATATGCCTGCGGGACAGGGTGGGCTGTACCAGGTATACACGACCACGCGGGGCGGTGAAGCAAACGGTAAAAAACTGATTGTAGGGTCAACTGCTGTAAAGGACGATTTTGCTGATAAAATTACAGGCAACACCAGTATTAATCCGCATAAGGCCTATAGCTCTATAGCTACCGCGCATGCTTCTCCATCGGCTACGGGTACAGAATTTTCACAAGCGGATTATGATGCTATCAAAGTTCAAGACAGTTCGTTACGGACCACGACCACAACGGTTAACGGTGGGATCGCACAAAACTTCTTTACTTTTGATATTATCCGGCTGATAGAGGATAAATTTGGGGCAATTCCAGGCGCGTATACTACGACAGAAAAGGTCGCTTGGATTGTGGCTAATGTTGGCAGATTAGTCTGGTGGGCCGTGGGCAACGGAACCAGCCCTGCAGGGAGTAAAGTGTCCATCTATGTTTGGAATGCTTCCATTGCCACACCTGGCTGGACCGGCGTCATAACCAACACTACGGGAACGGTCGCGGGAATCTGGAACGCTGCTGCATCGTCTAATATAAATCAATTTATAACCACCGGCGGCTTGCTGCACGTACTTGTATGTGCCGACGCTTCGGACGGTGTAACACCATCCACCCTGTACGTGGATAACATTAATATCACTTTAGATTTCAATGCAAAAATGGGATACGATGCCCTGGTTCCAGAAAATGCGCGGCGTGACGCTGGCCTGGGCAGTATCCTCTATGTCCGCAGAACGACCCGAGAAGTCGAAAGCCTGTTCCCAGGTAATGACGAAGATAACGGAATTTTCGTATTGGGGGATTACCTGCCGATGCAAGATATGGCTACAATCACAGCCCCCTTATCTGACACCACAGATGTATTACTAAGCATGCAGGGCATCGTTTCAGTAGCAGGAACGAATAAGGCCTACGGTGATTTAAACAGCTACAGTAATGCTATTGCCCGTTTAATGGGTCCAGGGGATGATCTTAATTACAAAGTGGACCCGCAGAGTCTTATGCAGACTAGTAATTATGTAGATAACTACGTCGCTAGCGTGGTGCGCTATACTTACGCAGACTCCCCTAACGTCGCCAAATTATCTACGGCATGGTACACCGATGATCTGCCGGAATGGTGCAAACAAATAGCTGAATTCTTGTTTTGCACACAATCATTAGTGACATATAATGGTGAGCTGCTTATTCGGCTGCAGTTGAACCGCAGAAGTCGAAAAGCATTACCTGGGCTGGGCGGCGGTGCGACATATGTATATTTTCGCTTACCTGGTCGCCCATTAATTAAACTTTAAGGAGGATTGAACCTATGGATAACGTCACTTTTAATCGGCAAGATCACACTGTTACCGGGCTTAATCGCCCGGCTGGTCCTGCGGAATATAGCCTGGCCCTTCCGTATCCAATTACAGCAAATAAACAAGTATCCCGGATCAACGGAGAGAAGCAGAAGAAAAATGAAGACGGCCAGCTGCTGTACTATGGCGAGCCGATCCCAGAGGAAGACGGCACGGAGTCAGAGAACGAAGTCACTACTTCCAGGATTGCTACAGCCTGGGAGGAACAGACTCAGGAATATAACCTTATCAATGAGGACGGCAGCCGGACACCGGTAAGCAAAACGGCCAAGGTCGCTACGGCATGGGAATACCTGGAGCCGGTTATGGTACCGAATGTGGAGCTGTACCAGGTGAGTTTCGCGGAGCAGCCGAGCCTGTTCACCTTCGACGAACTAAGTACCGCCAAGCGGGCCAGCCTGGAAAAAGCGTACAAGCCCCAGCAGCTGCTGTACTACGACGAAGATTTTAGCCTGGATCATTTTTCTGACGATTTGGCAGAGCATGCGGCAAACATGGGCGACGGCGTAATGGCCATTCATCCGGGCGGAAAATGTCGGACGGTTAAGCTGCCGTTGGGTAAGTCTACTAACACAATCCGGCTGTACCTGGAAGCCCAGGAGGGAATCACGGTCGAAGTCGGGGCAGCAGCTTCAAGCCTGACAGTGGTTGTCGATGGAATCGTAAAGATGCCTGCAGCAGCCGACGCAGTGTATGTACGCTTCACGAATTCCGCAGAGAGTTACCGGGAGGTTTACGCTTTTGGTTTGTTGGCGTAGAATTGGAGTCACCTGATAAATGGGAAGGGGCGAGGCGGTTGATAGACAGGGAAACGGAATTTCGTAATGCATTTTATTTATGCAAAAGGTGGGCGAAATCACCTTTGTTGCCCAGTTACACTATCGGCTACAGCAAAGGTCATGGGGACCGAGAACCAGCCCAGAGAGTTTATGACCACATTCTTTCCTTACAGAGCAACAAAGAAATTAACTTTGAAGATAAATTAAACGATCTATACACCTTCTTAAAAGAGTCGGAGCAATTAGAGCGGAAGAAGCAGCTTATGGGTGGGTCTTTTTACAATAACCTTATTAGTTATATTAATAGATCAAAAAAGGATATAAGTGAAGGAAAGCCGGTTCAAAAGAAAAGATTATGAATAATTTTTGAGGCATGCCTGAATTGGGTATGTCTTTTATTTTGCCCTCGGAGCTGCTCCGGGGGTTTTTACGTTGAGGGAGAGAGCGGGGGAACGGGAGTGGAGATAACAACAATCACAGCAATAGTCGCAGCAGTAAGTGGAGTTGTGCTTGGGTGGGTGACTAGGACATCAGCGTTTAAAAAGGATGTGGCTCAAGAGGCCGGGAGTGGAGCAGCCTTGCGCACAGACGTTGAGTACATCAAACATGGCGTTGATGATGTCCGGTTTGAGTTAAAGGACCAAGTAAGGAGATTTGATGCGCTGACAGAGCGAGTGACGCGGGTTGAAGAGTCAACCAAGCAGGCTCACAAGCGGATAGACAAAATCGAGGAATAAGGGAGAGGGGATTAATGGAATGGAATGCAGTAGCAAATTTTATTAAGCCGGAGCTGTTGGCTATTGTCGCTGTATGTTGGGTTGTCGGCTATATTTTGAAGCAGACGCCAAAGGTGCCGGACTGGACGATTATTTACGGTGTTACGGTTGTGGCCATTATCCTTGTATCGCTCACGCAGGGTTTTACCGCTGAGAGCTTTTTGCAGGGTATCTTATGCGGCGCTGTGGCTGTATACGGAAACCAATTGGTCAAGCAGGCCCAAAAGAGCGGTGACGAGTAATGGCGCTCACGTTTGAAAAGGTAAAGCTTAAATCACATAAACGCCTAATCGGCCTGCATCCTGTCCTTGCAGCGGCTACGGTGGCCCTCATTGAAAGATGTTACGCCCGAGGGGTCAATATAGTCATTACCCAAGGGCTGCGGACCATTGAAGAACAGAACGCGCTTTATGCTCAGGGGCGTACAAAGCCGGGGAAAATCGTCACGAACGCCAAGGGCGGTACCAGTTACCACAACTTTGGACTTGCTATCGACTTTGCCCTACTGCTGCCGGATGGGAAACAGGTATCCTGGGACCTGAAACGCGATGGAGACGGTGATAAGGTCGCAGATTGGCAGGAAGTGGCTGAGGTAGCTAAACAACTGGGGTTTGATTGGGGCGGCGATTGGACTTCCTTTAAAGACTATCCTCATCTGCAGATGACCTTCGGTCTTACAACCTCTCAGTTACGTGCAGGCAAGGAGCCAACGGCAGCACAGGTAAAAGCGGCATATGCCAAGATTAATAAATGTAAGGGGGAGGCTTCAGAAGTGAAGAAAGATGTAATCGTGTCAGTAATCGTAAACGGTAAGAAGGTGGCTGACGGTGTAGCAGATGAAGGAGTTACCTATACGCCAGCTCGGGCCGTAGCAGAGGCTTTAGGGGCTACAGTGGACTATGACGCCAAGACAAAGACTATGACAATCACAAGCAAGGGGGATAAATAATGAAAAGCAAATGGCGTAATTATGGATTGTGGGTATCTTTGACGGCAGCCGTGCTGCTGGGCGTGCAAACGGTTGGGGTGATATTCGGGGTGCAGTTGGCCCCGGAGAAGTATGACGAGGTTACAGCGGCAGTGAATGCAGTACTGGGCATTCTGGTTGTGCTGGGTATTGTGAGCAATCCCGAGGCGGGCAAGGGTTATACGGTTAAAAAGTAAATTCCGAAGCGTTTGGGATTTTGCCCACTGGTTAAAAAAGACAGGCCTTTTTCAAAACTTAGATTTAAACAAATAGACTAGTCTGGATTTATTTAGAATGTGTTGATTTACCGGACAAAATATCTATACGCTCAACAATTCCTTTGCATATGATACTTCATAACTATGAAAAGGAGTTGTTGAGAGATGGCATCAATTATTGATTACGGTTCAACTTATATCAGCGCAAATACAGCACCGGGAATACTGCTAACAGGAGGAAGAGAAATTGCAACCGCAGCTGTTTATATTGATCCTGCTAATCCAGCGTCCTACAATGCGAGAGTAGAACTTAAAGGGAGTATCGGGTTCTTCACCGATAATGCTAGCAATCATCCTAACGTCAACATAATCATTTTCAGAAATGGGGCTGAAGTATACAACGGCTTAGTAGAAATTGAATTTAATGTAACATCACTTTCAACAACTGCGATTGTTAATGTCATGGCAGTGGATGGTGCTATCCTTGGAGTGCAAAATTACCAGCTTGCTGTTAGTACTTCAGAGACTGGAGTTTTTGTTAAGGGGCCAATAGCATTTTCTGCAACAGCAATTGGACTGTAGTAGGAACAAATTTTTGCCCACTGGCTCCGGCTGGTGGGTTTTTTGTCGTTTACATATTAAACAGGCATCCAGTAATATAAAGGCAACGAAAGTACCGCACTCTGCCATCATTGGCGGGGTATTTTGACATAGGGGGGATTTTTTGAGCACTACATACAAGGTTCTGGAGAGCGATACAGACTTCCTGACTGCTGCCCTTGCGCAATCCAAAGTGTCAGTGTGGTACCGGGAAGATCCAGACCCAATCAGTCACCTAATGGATTATGGCGGGTTGGTGGAGGGGTATTCCCCCAGAGACAATTAAGATTGCCGGTGGATATTTTGTCCGGGAACGATTTGAATTTAGAGCATACATTAGATAACCCGCCGACCATTAATGGTTGACGGGCTTATAACATTTATCCGGTAAAATTACCTGCTCCAGCTACTCCGCTAAAGTTTCTCGCTTGGATGTTATTAAATACATCTGTGGCAGCTGCGTTAGTGAAGATTTCAGCAGTATATCGAATTTGGCCTGCGGCTACATCTACCGCTGGCGGGTTATCAACTGCTGTAAAACCAAAAGCCTCATTTTCTCTACTGATGGCAACTCCAAATGTTGTTGTGAAAATAATAATGCCATTTCTTCGGACGTTAATGGTGTTGGTGTTAAAGAGAGGATTGTTTTCAGTTTTTGCGTATCCAGCTAAAAGGACACGCACGTTATTTTGGTTCACTACTGGGATACCTGCAGTTTGAATGCCGATATCTCCAAAAACAAAAGGTGTAGCTGCCAAAGGGATTATTACTGGTGTTGCATCCGAACTCGCCGAGTTCGAAATTCTTAGATCTACAAATTGAATTGTCATAAGTATCACCTCCTCCATTATGTTATATGAAAGAAATGGGGGATGCTCTTGGACAATGAGGATCAATCTATATAATTGTATGATTGCCTTAAGAGTGTATGTTAGGCAAGTAGTCCGAAAGCATCGGCGAACCCCCCCGTCAACCTTACTGGTAGGCGGGGGGGGGGGTGTTCCTGTATTTCAACGCCGGCGAGCTTTAATCAATGCGGCGATTGAGACAACCAGGCCAGTAGCAATGACAACCCAAGTGATTACACTCAACATATTTTATCCCTCCTTGATCTTTTTCAGTGCTGACCGCGCGGCTACCAAGTCCGTTCTGCTGTTTTCCGCTATGGGTTTGCCCTCAAATATTACTAAATCTGTTTCAAACCGTTGGATGGCAACAAGGAGAGCTCTTTCAATCACCAACTCTTCGGAAAGTGTGAAATCCATATGGTTCATTTCCTCCTTTAGAGGGGCCGTAGCCCCGTGTTATTCAACTTATCCGCTGTAACCATCATCAGGCAGGATTCTTGCGGCGAATCTCGTCCTCGCGCTCAATTAACGCGTCCAATTTTGCCTTAATCTCCTGCCACGCTAAATCATACACTTCATCCGAAACATCCTCCGGCAGAGACTCCAATTCCCGATGAAGCCTCTCGCGTTCTGACGCGATTTGCTCGAGCTGCTTTTTAGCCCTAGGTTTCAAACAGTAATTCCTGCGCCAATGCTGCGGGGTTTTATCGGGGCGCGTGTAGCCGATCTCCATACCTTTTCCCTCCTTTAGTTGCGGATTCTGCGGCAGTCGTTAAGCGGTTAAATTGTGGTTTGCAAATCTATAACGGCATCCTCAAAATTAGAAAATGCATCCTGTATTGCTTCAAGTTGCTCTTTCAAATTTTCCAAAGACTCCATACGAAGGTTGTAAGTGTCAAGACGTTCCTGCAGCATGTCTCCCAACGCGTCCATGCTTTCCAGCCGATCTATTTTTTCTTGTAGATCGTCTATTGTATCCTCGTAGGTTTCTATCAACTTTTCGATCTTGTCGTCTGGAAACGATGATTTTAGTGATAATGATGAATCAATCATTTTCTGAGCTATTTTCTTGTCCATCCCTTATCCCTCCCGCGTATGCCCGCCGGCGAATTGTATCGGTAAATCCTTTATGTTAAGATTGGGTGGAGAGCAGGGGCCCTAACCCCTACCCTCCGGGAACCTATTTACGTTTGCCTGGCCGGCGGCGTTTTTTGGTTCCTTTCTTTTTTGTTTCCTTCGTCGCTTTTTTTAGTAGGATTAGCGCTGTTACCAAGTTCACGAAGGAGTGTACTAAGCTTACCCAATCTTTCATGTACCTTTCTCCTTTCCGGAAGTGATTTGTATTAACTTCCTGATATAAATATAACATTTCCTAATACATAAGTCAACATAAAATATTAACTTGTTGATACTTTAAGTTATTTAGTGTATATTCACTTTAAGGAGGATTATACATGATCAAAAATAACTTGAGTGAGATATTGGGGCGGAAACGGCTGAAAGTTCGGGATGTGGTCCGTGGTACGGGATTAGCTATAAATACAGTGTCGGGGCTATACCACGATACTTCCAAACGTGTTGACTTGGACACGCTGGACAAGCTGTGTACGTTTCTTGATGTTAGTGTAGGAGAGATATTAGAACACGTAGAAGAGCCGCCACAGGATTAAACCTGGGCGGCTCTTTTTTACTATAAATTCAGTAAATACCGGTCTGCGCAGCATGGCGGATTAGTTCCAGTAGTGAATTAATTAGAAACTCAAATTGTTTGTTCATTCCATTTAGTTTCATATTGATCAATTAAAGAAAGATTGTAGTTTTTAAGTTCTTCGAACTCCGCAATACATTCAGGTGTAGTGTTTGCAACAACATGTTCATTTACATAGGAGACTATTGCATAGCCAGCAAAACCTATTGACATTGAAATCGCATAACATGTTAACCGCTTTGAATGCTCACTAGTTTCAGGACCGGAGTCTGCGACGATTGTATGATTTTCATATTTGTACACATGGCTTTTTTGATTTAAGGGATTACCATGTTTGGCCATACATAAAAGAGTATATTTTTCATACTCTTTATCCGCAATGTCTTTAAAATCAATCGGAAACTGTTTTCTTAAAGCTTCGGTAGTTACAGTTTTAACTGAACCAAATGGTGAGTTTTTAGGGTTGGCATGTGTATTCCACTTGTGAGCTAACTCGTCGTTATTGCCAATATAGGCCAACATAAATGTTGATTCATACAAAGATGATGCCACAGTAGCACATTGAACAGAATAACCCTTTTTGGCTAAAATCAACATTGTACGTAGATCGTTTATAGATTTCATTAATAATGAGTTGACGACTTTCAATGAAATTGATACATCTTTCAAAGCCATCTCAGGGATCAATCCAACTGCATTAGATATAGCATTAATTGTTTTATTAATACCTATAAAATAAGGTCCTATTTCTTCCTCAAGATCTTTTTCAGCGAGCAGTTCACCTTCCTCAATCGTGAGCAATTCATCATTTTTTTCAGTGTCCATTTGTATAACTCCTTTTAAATAAGATTAACTCAATGTTCTTATTCTGGGTTCCAAGTCATATACCTCTAAATTCCATTGATTAAAATCTCATTTGTTGTATATAATACAAACAAATGTTCCTATTTTATCGGAGGCGATCAATCATGAAGATGAGCATCGGCCAAACCATCGAAATCATATACCTGGACAAAGCCGGAAAGATTACACAGAGGAAGATTGAGGTTAAGGGAGTCCGTGATGGACGTGTAAGAGCTACTTGCCTGACCACTGGCGCGCCGCGCGTGTTTTTGGCAGCGAACATCCTCGCCTGGCAGCCTGTCGCGGAAAAACGTTATGCTTGATGATACCCCGCGTAAGCTGCTTCGGATCATATTTCAGTTCCGGTATCATTTTAGACGGATGCCCAACATTAAGGAGCTGCGACGATTGAGCGGGCGGCGGCCTGCGGAGATAATCAAGGGATTCAAAGCGCTGGCAGCGGAGCAATATATACTATGGGAGTCGTCTGCACCTATTGAGACGGCTGTAATAATTGAGGGCTGGGAACGTAACGTGCCGTATGATAGAGAGCTGCAGGGAGGCTCACAGAGCGCCCGGCGTGGACCTAACATAGATTACTGGTTGTATCATTGAGGGGGTACATATCGTGAGCAAATTAGACGGTAACGAGCGGTGGAAAACCAAAATGTTAATGACTGAACATGTAGATCAACATGATCAAAAACAAGTTGATGAGGTCAGAAAAATGATAACCGTCGATGAGCGGACAATGGTGCGGGACCTCATACTGCTCCCTTACATAGATACTATGGTTAGTAAGAGCCTGAAGGAGATCGAACACTCCAGCGGCATCCTGAAGCGTGCGTATCTGCTGGCCGGAGAAGCGATCCAGCGCAGGATTATGCAGGATACCTATCGACTGCAAAAAGAGTTGAAGCAGCGGAACGTCCGGTTTATTGCTGATGAGCAAGACGATTTTATTTCTTATTACAAAGTCTTTTGCCGTGGCTACCAGGAGCGCTTCGGGCTTACCCGCGATGTAATGCGTACTGAAATCAGTCTGCAGCTGACCAAATATACCGCAGAGCTCGGAGACTCATTAAAAGATCACCTTAAATAACAAAGCCCCGTCAGTGATTTTACTGGCGGGGTCTCTCTCTTTTTATTCACAGCGTGTTGATAACATTTGTGTACCACATTGACATAGATGAAAGATAATTAATCTGACTATTGATATATCAAGGCATTAACCTTGTAATATCGAAAGGTATTGATTTATTTCCTTCATTTTAATGCAAGACGGTTTATGTCGATCATTTTCCCAGTTTGTTATAGTTTTCGCATCTACGCAAAAATAAATCGCGAGCCCCTTAACTGTCATGCCGTTATAAACACGAGCCTTTCTGATCCGTTCACCCAAAGTTCTTTCAGGTAAGTTTTCAAAACAACCCAGGAATGAGACAGGGAGATCCAGAAGAGCAGATAGCTTTTTTAAGGTAAGGAGGGAAGGAGCGTGAATATTTCTTTCTATATAAGAGTGAGCTGTGGGGGATATTCCTATCTCTTTGGCCACTTCGGCAATTAGTAAATCTTTGTTAATTCTACCTTGTCGTATTCTACTGCCGGCTTTAGTTGGTATCACGTTATCTATTTGTGTCAATTGCATTGGTTTCCGTTGCAATATAGAAATTCCAGAGGTATTTTCTTCACGGATGCCATTGCGGGTATTTGGGAAGCGGAGAGCTGCAGCAGAGATGCACCTGCAGTCCTGCGAGGATTGCACAATACCGCTCTAAGATTTCCGGACCGCTGCTGGACCGGATTGATATGCAGGTGGATGTTCCCCGTCCGAAGGATTGGGGTGGTGAGGGGCCTTCATTATCCTCGGCAGAGATGCGCGCAGAGGTTCTGAAAGCCCAGGCTATTCAGACAGAGAGATATAAGACTCTGCCGATATCCTGGAACAGCGAACTATCCGGTGCGGCACTGCGCCGTTATGCCAGCTTGGGCAGGGAAGGCACATTGATGCTGCACACCATTCTGGAAAGTCTCGGCTTAAGCATGCGGGCCCATGACCGGATTATTAAGCTGGCCCGGACGATTGCCGATCTGGAGGGATCTGTAGACATTGTCTCTGCACATCTGGCGGAGGCAGTGCAGTACCGCAATCTCGACAGGCAGATCATGACAGAGGACTAGCGATTTATAGTATATAGACTATTACGAATAATGAGATATATTAACGGCATACAAGCCGCCCATAGCCAATGGACGGCTTGTAATGTTCTCATTCTGAGAATGATTGGAAGGACGCAGATTCTTTACAGTACGTTTATTTCCACTTCAATGTTGCCGCGGGTAGCGCGGGAGTAAGGGCAGGCGCCGTGGGCGGCTTCTGCAAGCTGGGCTGCAGTTTCATGGTCAACGCCTTTAACAAGAACATCAAGCTTCACAGCGATGCCGAAACCTCCGTCTTCAACTTTGCCGAAGCTTATAGTAGCGGTAACTTCGCTGCCTTCAATCTTCACTTTGCCCATCCGGGCCACCATGTTCAGCGCGCTGTCAAAACAAGCAGAATATCCGGCAGCGAACAGCTGCTCAGGATTTGTGCCTTCTCCGCCGGCGCCGCCCATTTCGCGGGGAGTGCTGATCGTAAGCGCCAGCTTAGGGTTCTCCGACTCAATAGTTCCGTTTCTTCCGCCTACTGCTTTAACTGTAGTTTCATACATTTTTTGTTGAATAGTCATCATTATTATCCGCTCCCGTTCATCCGATAATGTATTGTACACAACTTAATTTAACACAATTAAAATAATAGTCAATCTATTTTTCGCTATTAACATGATATTACGGATGAATTGTGATAAAATAATGTCATAAAGGCAGGTGAAGAAGAAATGCAAAAGACAACGACAACTCCTGAGCTAATGCTTGATAATCAACTTTGTTTTACCATCTATGCTTGCTCGCGCGAATTTACGAAGCTGTATCAGCCTCACCTGGACAAGATCGGTTTAACGTACTCCCAGTATCTAGTAATGATTGTGCTTTGGGAAAGACAGCAGTGTACGGTTAAAGAACTGGGCGAAGCCCTCTTTTTGGACTCCGGTACCTTAACGCCGCTATTGAAACGGCTGCAGGCAGCAGGCTTAATTCTGCGTGAGCGTTCCTTGCAGGATGAGCGGAAGGTTCTGATTTCCCTGACAGAAAAGGGCTGGGCGCTGCAGGGTGAAGCGGCATGCATCCCGGGGAAAATGGCGGAAGGAACGATGCTCTCGGCAGATGAATTTGTTGCTCTGCTGGGCCAGTTTAAAGACCTTCTGGCTCGTGTACACGAAGCTAACATTAATGCCTCTAAATAGCTCTTGAAAGCTGTGTCAATATAATCGTTCGCATTCCGGCATGAAATCAAGCGAAAATGTGTGTGCAAATAGTGAAAGTTTTTGAGGAAAGCGCTTTTAAAACATGTTACAATATTCTGGGTTTCCTTTTCTGACATATAGCTAAATATAGATGAAAATCTGTATTTCAAAGCTTGTGTCACTGGCAGAAGCCACGCCGTTTCTATTAGATGCGGTTAGGTTTTCTGCTTGTGCCGGAATATGTAGCAATAAACCGGTCTGGACCCGGCTTTGGACAATCAAAACGGAAAGCGGAATGGCTGCAGGCTGCCTGTTTAAGCCACCGCAACACTTTAGGAGGCTTCCGGTATGAATATCCACGAGTATCAGGGAAAAGAAGTACTTAAGAAGTACGGCGTAGCCGTACCGAACGGAAAAGTAGCTTATACAGTGGAGGAAGCAGTAGAAGCTGCAGTATCGCTGGGTACACCGGTAGTGGTGGTAAAAGCGCAGATTCATGCAGGCGGACGCGGAAAAGCCGGCGGTGTGAAGGTAGCGAAGTCGCTTGAAGAAGTCCGGTCTTATGCCGGAGAGATTCTTGGCAAGACACTGGTGACCCATCAAACCGGTCCTGAAGGCAAGGTTGTAAAGCGGCTGCTGATTGAAGAAGGCTGCCAGATTGTGAAAGAATATTACATTGGAATCGTGGTGGACCGTGGCTCCGGCCGGGTGGTCATGATGGCTTCTGAAGAAGGCGGCACGGAAATTGAGGAGGTAGTGGCCACTCATCCGGAAAAGATATTCAAGGAAATCATTGATCCTGCAGTAGGCTTGCAGACTTTCCAGGCCCGCAAACTGGCGTACAGCATTGCTATTCCGACAGAACTGGTGAATAAGGCTGTCAAGTTCATGCAAGCGCTATATTTGGCTTTTGTGGATAAGGATTGCTCTATTGCGGAGATTAATCCGCTGGTCGTTACAGCTGACGGGAATGTAATGGCTCTGGATGCCAAACTTAATTTTGACTCTAACGCATTGTTTCGGCATAAGGATATTCTGGAGCTGCGGGACCTTGATGAAGAGGACGAGAAGGAAATTGAAGCCTCGAAATACGATCTCAGCTATATTGCCCTTGACGGCAACATCGGCTGTATGGTCAACGGCGCGGGACTTGCGATGGCTACAATGGATATCATTAAATATTACGGCGGCGAACCGGCCAATTTCCTGGATGTAGGGGGCGGTGCGACGACCGAGAAGGTTACCGAAGCTTTTAAAATCATTTTGTCCGATGATAAAGTGAATGGGATCTTCGTCAATATATTCGGTGGAATTATGCGCTGCGATGTTATCGCCACGGGTGTGGTGGAAGCGGCCCGGCAGCTTGGTCTGACCAAACCGCTCGTCGTGCGTCTTGAGGGAACCAATGTGGCACTGGGCAAGCAGATTCTTGCCGGTTCCGGACTAAATATCGTTGCTGCCGACTCCATGGCGGACGGTGCCCGAAAGATTGTTGCTCTTGTGTAATCGCAGCTGGGCCTTTGGGCACCAGTGCTCGTATTCGACAAACTAAGTAGGGATGTGACCTAAAACATGAGCATTCTTGTAGATAAAAATACGAAAGTCATCACGCAGGGCATAACAGGTTCGACGGGCTTGTTCCATACCAAGGGAGCGCTGGATTACGGCACGCAAATGGTGGGCGGGGTTACACCGGGCAAAGGCGGCACGACGGTGAATATCACGCTGGAGAACGGCAGTGAGGTCAGCCTTCCGGTATTTGATACGGTGATAGCAGCCAAGGCAGCGACCGGGGCAACTGCGAGTGTAATCTATGTGCCACCGGCGTTTGCTGCCGATTCCATTATGGAAGCAGTGGATGCAGGACTGGAACTGGTCATTTGCATTACTGAAGGCATCCCGGTACTGGATATGGTGAAAGTATCGCGTTACATGGAAGGTCGTTCTACGGTTCTGATTGGTCCGAACTGTCCGGGTGTGATTACACCGGGAGAGTGTAAAATCGGCATTATGCCGGGCTACATCCATACTCCTGGGTACGTAGGGGTTGTCTCACGCAGTGGAACTTTGACCTATGAGGCGGTGCATCAGCTTACTGAGCGCGGCATTGGCCAGTCTTCGGCAGTAGGGATTGGCGGAGACCCGGTTAAGGGCTCGGAGTTTATTGATATTCTCAAGCTGTTTAATGAGGATCCGGGAACCAAGGCGGTCATTATGATCGGAGAAATCGGCGGTACGGCAGAGGAAGAAGCTGCTGTATGGATCAAGGAAAATATGACCAAACCGGTAGTTGGTTTTATCGGCGGGGTTACCGCACCTCCCGGCAAACGAATGGGCCATGCAGGTGCGATTATTTCCGGAGGCAAGGGGACGGCCAGCGAAAAAATTGCCGTGCTGGAATCCTGCGGTATTAAGGTGGCCCCTACTCCGGCAGAAATGGGCTCTACGCTTGTAAGTGTGCTGGAAGAGCGCGGCATTCTGAGCGCCTTTACTGGAAGCTAAGTTTCTACTATTATATTTATCAGCATACGTATGTTCTTTAGCAGGGCATCGTGTATAATATGTTCAAAGGTAAGCAACCTTTTGTTCCTGTTCATGGGGATAAAAGGTTGCTTTTTTTGCGTTCAAGTCTGCTGCCGTATAGACGTTTAAGGAACTGTAACTTGCATTTCTGACACAGGTATCACAAAATAGGGAAGGCTGACCTTCCTCACGAGGGAGATGTACGTATGGATTCGCGATATTTGTTGTTTGGATTAAATGAAGTGGAAGGCATCGGCTGGAAGAGTATCGACAAAATTTGTCGAGCGGGTATGTTAACGGATGTGGCTTTTACCTGTGGTGCCGGTGATTGGGAACGTGTGGGAATCAGCGGGAAAATGTCGCAGCGTCTCGAAGCTGTATATACTTCCGAGTGGATACACCGTCGTCACATTCTAATGAAAGAAAGCGGAGTAGAAATGGTAACTCTGCTCGACGAGGAGTATCCCGGGCTTCTGAAAGAGACGCCGCAGCCGCCGTGGGTGCTCTACTATCGAGGCAGCCTGCCCCTGGCCTCCCGCCCGGCGATTGCCATGGTTGGTACCCGTGTGCCTACGGCTTATGGCCGTAAGGTAGGGGAGACGCTGTCAGAGCAGCTGAGCGGGGCAGGTCTTACTGTGGTCAGCGGACTGGCCCGGGGGATCGACAGTGTATGCCATGAAGCGGCCCTGCGTGGATGCGGGAGTACGATTGCGGTGGTCGCGACAGGACTGGATAAGGTCTATCCCTTAGAAAACCGGGAACTGGAACATCAAATCGCTCAGGACGGACTTGTAATTAGCGAATATCCAATAGGCACTAAAAGCCACCCAGGCTTGTTTCCACAGCGCAACCGGATTATTGCCGGCCTTGCCCTTGGGACGGTGGTTGTAGAGGCGGACAGCCGCAGTGGCTCACTAATTACTGCCGATGCAGCCCTTGAGGCTGGTAGAGATGTTTTTGCCGTACCGGGTCCAGTGACTTCACCCAAAAGCAGGGGTGCGAACGACCTGATCAAACAAGGGGCAAAATTAGTGACCGGCGCTCACGACATCGTGGAGGAATACATATCCTATCTGCCTGTAAAGCCGGTGGAACAGAGAGAGAAAGAGCTCTTTAACCCGGAAAACGGAGACAAGCAGGCAGAAAAGAAATTGACAAGTGAGGAGTCTCACCTATACCATATACTGCATCAAGGCCCATTTACGTTGGATGAGCTGTTGGGTAGAACGAAATGGGATTTTGGACATTTGCATTCAGTTCTGTTATCTTTAATCATAAAAAAAGCGGTAACACAATTACCGGGTGCAATTTATAAGGTAATTTAATATAGAAGAGATTGTGTTAAGCGTATGCTTTCGGATTCAGATATGCCCGAAGCAGTTCTAGGAAGCTTATGCTTACAAAACTTTTAGGAGGAACAACCTATGGCGGATGCATTAGTTATCGTCGAATCGCCTGCAAAAGCGAAGACCATCGGCAAATATTTAGGCAGTAAATATATCGTAAAGGCCTCAATGGGACATATCAGAGATTTGCCAAAGAGCCAGATTGGCGTAGAAGTAGAGAATGATTTCAGTCCCAAATATATCACGATCCGCGGTAAGGGTTCCATATTGAAGGAACTCAAAGACGCCAGCAAAAAAGTGAAAAAAGTCTATCTGGCGGCTGACCCGGATCGTGAAGGTGAAGCCATTGCCTGGCATCTGGCGCATGCGCTGGATTTGGATAATACCGAGGAGTGCCGTGTTGTTTTTAATGAAATCACCAAACAAGCAGTCAAGGATGCTTTTAAGACACCCCGCAAAATCAACATGGATCTTGTGAATGCACAGCAGGCCCGGCGGATTCTTGACCGCCTTGTCGGTTACAAGATTAGCCCGCTATTATGGAAGAAAGTCAAAAAAGGCCTGTCCGCCGGACGGGTTCAATCGGTTGCAGTCAAGATCATTATGGACCGGGAGAATGAAATTTCCGCTTTCGTCCCTACTGAATATTGGAGCATCACCGCAAAGCTCGGCATTCGTGACTCCAGTTTTGAAGCGAAGTTTCATAAGCTGAACGGAGTGAAAAAAGAGCTGGGCCAGGAAAGCGATGTTCAGGAAGTTCTGGAAGCTATCAAGAATGCCGCTTTCAAAGTAAATGAAGTGAAAGAGAAGGAGAGGCAGCGCCACCCTTCTGCACCGTTTACGACAAGTTCGCTGCAGCAGGAAGCTGCGCGTAAACTGGGTTTTCGTGCAGCCAAGACTATGTCTGTGGCACAGCAGCTCTATGAAGGTGTGGAGCTGGGCAAAGAAGGCACCGTCGGTTTAATTACCTACATGCGTACTGACTCCACCCGGCTGTCCACAACGGCACAGGATGAAGCCAAGGAACTGATTGGGACAAAATACGGTGAGAAGTTTATACCGGAGTCGCCTCGCCAGTATTCCAAAAAAGCCGCAGGTTCGCAGGACGCGCATGAAGCGATCCGCCCTACATCAGCATTTCGCGAGCCGGAAACCGTCAAAGAATATATGAGCCGCGATCAATTCCGCTTGTATAAGCTGATCTGGGAGCGTTTTGTATCCAGTCAAATGGCTTCGGCGCTCTTGGATACGCTCTCCGTGGATATCGCCGCAGGCGATGCAATCTTCAGAGCCGTAGGCTCGAAGGTTTCATTCCCGGGCTTTATGAAGGTTTATGTAGAAGGTAATGATGATGGAACAACAGATGAAGAGAAGTTTCTGCCTCCGCTCAAAGCCGGAGATGATCTGATTAAACAGGACATTGAGCCCAAACAGCATTTCACGCAGCCTCCACCGCGTTATACAGAAGCACGTCTTGTAAAGACGCTGGAAGAGCTGGGTATTGGGCGTCCAAGTACCTATGCACCAACGCTGGAAACGATCCAGAAGCGTGGTTATGTGGCTATCGAAGAGAAGAAATTTATGCCTACTGAGCTTGGTGAGCTGATTATAGAGCAGATGGAGGAATTTTTCCCCGAAATTCTTGATGTGGAATTTACAGCACACATGGAGGGGGATCTTGACCATGTAGAAGAAGGCGCAGAGGATTGGGTGAAGGTACTGGCCCAGTTTTACGAGTCTTTCGAGAAGCGGCTAATCTTCGCGGAAGAAGAAATGAAAGAGATCGAGATTGAAGATGAGGTCTCTGACGAGCTCTGCGAGAAATGCGGTAAAGCGATGGTTTACAAGCTGGGGCGTTTCGGGAAATTTCTGGCATGCTCAGGATTTCCGGATTGCCGCAATACCAAGCCGATCGTGAAGGATATCGGAGTAAACTGTCCGAAATGTCATGAAGGCAAGGTTGTTGAGCGGCGCAGTAAAAAGGGACGCGTCTTCTACGGCTGCGATCAGTATCCAGGCTGTGATTTTGTTTCCTGGGATAGACCTTCCATTAAGCCATGCCCTGTATGCAACTCCTGGATGGTTGAGAAGCGCAACAAGCAAGGGACCAAGCTGCAATGCACCTCGTGCGATCATACAGAGGCCGTGTTGGACAACGAAGAATTAGCAGAATAATAGTCGCTACAGGAGGAAAGGAAATTGACAGAAACAGCTAAAGTAACAGTAATAGGCGCCGGTCTTGCCGGCAGTGAGGCCGCATGGCAGATCGCTTCGAGCGGAGTGCCGGTCAGACTATATGAAATGAGACCTGTTGTAAAGACGCCTGCGCATCACACGGATCAGTTCGCTGAACTGGTATGCAGCAACTCCCTGCGTGCAAATGGTCTTGGTAATGCCGTCGGTGTATTAAAGGAAGAAATGCGGCGCTTGAATTCACTTGTCCTGGGTGCCGCAGACCGGCATGCCGTTCCTGCCGGCGGCGCGCTCGCCGTAGACCGGGACGGATTTTCGGGTGAGATTACTTCGACGCTGCACAATCATCCTTTGGTGGAAGTCATAAATGAAGAACTTACGCATATACCGGAGGAAGGGATTGTTGTCATCGCGACCGGTCCGCTGACTTCTCCGGCTTTGTCTGCTGAGATTAAAGCGCTGCTCGGTGAAGAATATTTCTACTTCTATGACGCTGCAGCGCCGATTGTGGAGAAAGACACCATCGACATGAGCAAGGTGTATTTGGCCTCCCGTTATGACAAAGGGGAAGCAGCCTATCTAAACTGTCCGATGACGGAAGAGGAATTTGATGTTTTTTATGATGCGCTGATCTCGGCCGAGACCGCAGCACTTAAAGATTTTGAGAAAGAGATTTACTTTGAAGGCTGTATGCCGATTGAAATCATGATGAAGCGTGGCAAGCAAACGGCATTGTTCGGTCCAATGAAGCCGGTAGGGCTCATGAATCCCCACACTGGGAAATTGCCTTATGCAGTAGTGCAGCTGCGTCAGGATAATGCTGCCGGTACACTGTACAACCTGGTTGGATTCCAGACCCATCTTAAATGGGGGGAGCAGAAACGTGTTTTCTCACTGATCCCGGGTCTTGAGAATGCAGAATATGTTCGTTATGGCGTAATGCACCGCAATACTTTTATTAATTCTCCAAAACTGCTGCATCCCACATATCAGATGAAAGGCAAAGAAAGATTGTTTTTTGCCGGACAGATGACGGGTGTCGAAGGTTATGTGGAATCGGCTGCTTCCGGAATGATCGCCGGAATCAACGCGGCCAGAGCTGCGCTTGGCGAGGAAGGCCTGATCTTTCCGGAGGACAGTGTACTGGGCAGCATGCCTGCTTACATTACTTCTGCAGATCCAGAGCATTTCCAGCCAATGAATGCCAACTTTGGCCTGCTTCCTAAGCTTGAGAAGAAAATCCGCAGTAAGAAGGAAAAAAATGAATTTCTGGCTCAGCGTGCACTGGACAGTATTGCCGATTTCGCTGCACGTACAGGACTTCCCTACACAGAACCGGAGATCACTGAACCAAACCCGTCATAAACTAGGGTGTGTTAAGCCGTTCTTTTGCAATGGCATCTCACAAAACTTTTAGGAGGTTGCAAAATCATGTTACCCAGCTTTCATGCGACTACAATTTGTGCGGTTAGACATAATGGCCATTCGGCAATAGCCGGCGATGGTCAGGTTACTTTTGGAGAAAGTGTCATCATGAAGACGACGGCTAAAAAAGTCCGCCGCCTGTACAGAGGACAAGTAATCGCTGGCTTTGCGGGTTCCGTGGCCGATGCGATTACTTTATTCGAGAAGTTTGAAGGCAAGCTGGAGGAGCATCACGGCAATCTGCAGCGGGCAGCTGTGGAGCTGGCCAAGGATTGGCGCCAGGACCGAATTCTGCGCAAGCTGGAAGCCTTAATGATTGTGATGGATAAAGAGGGAATGCTGCTGATCTCCGGTAACGGTGAAATCATTGAACCGGATGATGATGTGTTGGCTATTGGCTCCGGAGGCAACTTTGCACTGGCGTCAGGACGTGCGTTGAAGCGCCATGCTCCAAATTTAGAAGCTGCCGAAATTGCCAGGGAAGCACTGCAAATCGCTTCCGAGATTTGTGTATATACGAATTCCAATATTATTGTTGAACAATTATAGGCACGGCGCCGCAGAAAGAGGGAGGAAGTCATAATGGGTAATCAATCGCTTACACCGCGTCAAATCGTAGCAGAGCTCGATAAATATATCGTTGGCCAGAAGCAGGCAAAAAAATCGGTGGCAGTTGCACTGCGTAACCGTTACCGCCGTAGTTTGCTTGCTGAAGAGCTGCGGGATGAAGTTGTTCCAAAAAACATTCTGATGATCGGTCCTACTGGGGTAGGGAAGACTGAGATCGCCCGCCGGCTCGCCAAGCTTGTAAATGCCCCGTTCATCAAAGTAGAGGCTACCAAGTTTACCGAGGTTGGTTATGTGGGGCGCGATGTGGAATCCATGGTCCGTGATTTGGTGGAGACCTCCATCCGTATGGTTAAGCTTGAGCGGACAGAAAAGGTGAAAGACCGGGCTGAAGAGCTGGCAAATGAGCGGATTGTCTCAATTCTTGTACCCTCTACTTCCAAGAACAAGTCACAGCGGAATCCCTTCGAAATGATTTTCGGCGGCAATAACGCAAGCTCCGAAGACACAAAGGAAGAGCCCGAGGATGGTTCACTCAGCGAACGCCGGCGTGGTGTCAAATTCAAACTGCTGGCAGGGCAGCTGGAAGATGACATCATAGAAATCGACGTGGAGGATACCGCTCCTACGATGCTGGACATGTTTGCCGGGCAAGGCAATGACCAGATGGGAATGAACATGCAGGAAATGTTCGGCAGTCTACTGCCCAAGCGGACCAAAAAACGCAAGCTGCCGATCAAGGAAGCACGCAAAGTGCTGATTCAGGATGAAGCAGCGAAGCTGATTGACATGGACGACGTCATTCAGGAATCCGTGTCCCGTGCCGAGCAGTCCGGCATTATTTTTATCGATGAAATTGATAAGGTTGCCAGCCAGGGCAAAGGTTCTGGACCCGATGTTTCCCGTGAAGGGGTGCAACGTGATATATTGCCTATCGTCGAAGGATCTACGGTGATGACTAAATACGGACCTGTGAAGACGGATTATGTTCTGTTTATGGCAGCGGGAGCTTTTCATATTGCGAAGCCTTCCGACCTTATCCCTGAGCTTCAGGGGCGTTTCCCGATCCGTGTGGAGCTGAGCAGTCTTACCCTGGAGGATTTCGTCTCCATATTGACTGAACCGGAGAATGCGCTGACCAAACAATATGTTAATTTGCTCAAGACGGAAAATATTGAAATTCAGTTCCAACCGGAAGCGATCCAGGAAATCGCAAAAATTGCAGCCTCTGTGAACCAGAACATGGAAAATATAGGTGCGCGTCGTTTGCATACCATTCTCGAGAAACTGCTGGAAGACCTATCTTTTGAAGCTCCTGAATTAACTCTCGAAACAATGGTAATCACTCCGGAATATGTTCGTGAAAAACTGTCGGAAATCGCACAGGACCGCGATTTAAGCCAGTATATCCTCTAATCCGACAGCCTTCGAAATTACTTCAAATTAGGTATATGGAAGTAGTGACATGACAAAAGTCGGTGAAAATCAACCTTTTTATGTCACTAAATGCTAAATAAAGTTAGATATTGGAACGAAAAAGGTAAAAAATTGAAAAACCATGCTTTAAGCCCTCTCTTTTCAGAAAAGATAGGGCTTATTTCTTATTGTAATAATATACAATTTCTAAGAGAATCAATGTATATGAGATTGACATTTTAAATCTTCATCGACAGCTTTCGACCTGCGCGCTAGGATTAAAAGTTAAAAATTTAGCTTTATTTGTCGAAAGTAGCAGGATTTCGGAAGAAGTTGTGGAATTCTTTTCATTATGATAGCTTTGGAAGGGGGGGATTTGCATGGGTTTGCTAAACAATGTCAGTTTTCAAAGACTACAGGCAGGCATTGATGCCGCCAATAAACGACAAAGTGTTTTGGCCAACAATGTGGCAAATAACGACACACCGAATTTCAAACGCTCCGACGTTTCTTTTGAAAGTTTGCTTAGGCAACAGGAAAGTGGGCTGAAGTCAACGCTTAACGCGAAGATATCGGATTCCCGCCATTTCCAATTCGGATCGGCTACAGCCGTTCCGTCAGCAGTAGTCACTACCGACCACACCACCTCGATGAACAACAATGATAATAATGTGGATATGGAACGCGAGATGGCGTTAAGCGCCGAGAATCAGCTTCGGTACAACTCTTATGTACATCTGTTAAACAGTGATATTACTAAAATGCGCACAGCAGTTGAGGGGAGGTAGCAAATAGTGAATTTTGGTAGCAGTTTTGGAATAAGCGCTTCAGCTTTAACCGCTCAGCGGTTGCGGATGGATGTAATATCCTCTAATATTGCTAACGCTGAAACAACCAGAGCCTCTGTAGTGGACGGCAAAGCCGTACCTTACCGGAGAAAGCTGGTAGTGCTGGAAACAGCCGAGAACAAAAGCTTTTCCAACATATTGAATGCAAAGATGAATGGTGAAAGCGAAGGGGTTAAGGTACAGTCGATTATTGATGATGCCTCACCTATGAAGCCGGTATATAACCCCAGCCATCCTGATGCGAATGCCGAAGGTTATGTGTATATGCCTAACGTAGATGTCACGAAGGAAATGGTGGATATGCTGTCTTCCTACCGTTCCTATGAAGCTAATGTTACGATGCTGAACGCGTCCAAGGCTATGGTAAGCAAAGCGCTTGAAATTGGACGGTAATTTTGAAATGACATCTTAGGAGGAAAACAGTTGATACAGAATTTAACTATCGGAACCCAAGCTGTTCAACCGCTTGCTATGAAGCCAGTAGCTACAGAGTCAGAAGCGGTTAGCGGTTCCAAACAAAGCTTTGGTTCTTATCTGCAGGATGCACTTAATCAAGTGGCAGAGCAAGAGCAATATTCCAAGGAAATGAATAATAAATTCGTATTGGGAGAAGTCAACATTGATGAGGCTTTGATTTCTTCCCAGCAGGCATTGCTGAGTTTGCAGCTGACTACACAAGTCCGGAACAAAGTGATCGAAGCCTATCAGGAAATTATGAGAACTCAAATCTAAATAATCCTTAGCTTAGTTTCGGATGGGGTGACACTGTGAATGAACGATTGGCCCAGTACCGGGAGAAAATCACCCAGTATTGGAACAGATTTAGCGCTAAACAGAAGATTTTATTTTTTTCTACATTGTTTATTATTATTTTAATAATCGTAGTTTTGACCATGAGGCTTTCGAAAACGGAATATGAAGTAGCATTTCGAGATCTGGACAGCACAGACTCCGCTGGAGTCATGACTTACCTGGATACAAAAGGAGTTTCATACCGGTTAAGTCCAGATGGACACAGCATATCCGTACCAAGCACAGAAGCCGCTCGCATTAAAGTGGATATTGGCTCGCAGGGAATCGTGCAGGGAGGTTCCATCGGATATAAAGTGTTTGACGAATCTTCGTCGATGATCGGTACGACGGACAGTGAGTTTGATGTTAAATACAACAATGCTTTAAATGGTGAAGTGGAACAGCTGATGAGACGGATGCAGGGAATCAAGGATGCTAAGGTGCTGATTAATTTGCCCAAAGAGACGGTCTTTGCCGCTCAAGAGGGTCAGGAGCAGGCTTCGGCTTCCGTTGTACTTTCCTTTGATCCAGGATTTAGACCCTCACAGGACAATATTGACGGTTATTTCAACCTTGTAAAAACTGCTGTGCCGAATTTGCCGATTGACAACATCACGATTGCAAATAACGAGATCGAGTTGATGCCGACAGCTAAAGGCGGACAGGCAGGGGTTACCAACCAAGTTGAAGAAAACTTTGCTCTTCAAAAGAAATTTGAAGAAGAAGTTAAGAAAAATGTGAAACAGTTCCTAACTACGCTCACAGGACCAGATAAAGTCGATGTCCTTGTCTTCTCTAAGTTGAATTTTGACAAAGAGAACCGGAAAGAAGATCTTGTTACTCCGGTAGATACAGAGAATATGAAAGGGATTGAAATCAGTTCGCAGATTATCAGCAATTCCTATTCGGGGCAAGGAAATACTACCGGAGGCGTTGCGGGTACGGGCTCAGAAGATGTCTCAGGTTATCCATCTGGAACTAATACAGGCACTTCTACATCTGAAGAATCATCAGAGACCCGGAACTTCGAAGTGAACCGGATCACCAAGGATATTATCGCTAGCCCGTATACTGTAAAAGATTTAACCATAAATGTTGCGGTTGAACCACCTACAGGAAAAAATATTTTGGATGACACTACTTCAGCAGCAATTAAGAATATTCTGACCAATATTGTAAGAGCTACTCTAGCAGATTCAGGAGTCACTTATACAGACGCAGATTTGACCAAAAAAGTTTCGGTATTCTCGCAACAATTTGGAGATACAGCTGCTGATTCAGGGTCGGGCGGACTTGCTACGTGGATGATTTGGGCCATTGCCGCGGCAGCATTGCTGGTCGGCGCAGGCGGGGGATACTTCATTTACCGCAGCCGCAAGAAGACAGAAGAAGAAGAAGTGGAAGAAGACATTCCGCTGCAGGTTCCTACCGAGTTTCCTTCTATTAACTTGGAGAGCGTGACGAATGAAAGTCAGGTTCGCAAGCAGTTGGAAAGTCTGGCGAAGAAAAAGCCGGATGAATTCGTAAACTTGTTGCGTACATGGCTTGCAGACGAACAGAGGTGAACTAATGGCAAAAGCTAGCCAGCAGGGTCTCAGCGGCCGTCAAAAAGCGGCGATCCTGCTTATCACACTAGGCCCTGAGGTATCGGCACAAATATTCAAACATCTAAGAGACGAGGAGATTGAACAGTTGACTCTGGAGATAGCCAATGTCCGTAAGGTAGACAGCGGCGAGAAAGAGTCAATCATGTCCGAGTTTCACCAAATATGCCTCGCTCAGGAATATATTTCTCAAGGCGGTATTAACTACGCCAAGGAGATTCTGGAGAAAGCGCTTGGTTCAACCAAGGCTATGGAGGTCATTAACCGCCTGACGGCAACGCTGCAAGTCAGACCTTTTGATTTTGCACGCAAAGCTGATCCGCATCAAATATTAAACTTTATCCAGAATGAAAATGTACAAACCATTGCCCTTGTATTATCTTATCTGCAGTTTGAGCAGGCAGCTTCCATTCTTTCTTCGTTGCCACAAGAGAAGCAGGCTGAAGTTGCGAGAAGAATCGCGATTATGGATAGTACTTCACCAGAGGTCGTTACGCAAATCGAACGCGTGCTGGAGCAGAAGCTTTCTGCAACAGTAACGCAGGATTATACGAATGCAGGCGGTATCGAATCTATCGTACAGATCCTGAACGGTGTTGACCGGGGGACAGAACGTACGATTCTGGATTCCCTGGAAATACAGGATCCGGAGCTGGCCGAAGAGATCAAAAAACGGATGTTCGTGTTCGAAGATATTGTCAATGTGGACAATCGTTCCATCCAGCGCATTATCAAAGATATCGAGAATACGGATTTACAGCTTGCACTCAAAGTGGCCAGCGAAGAAGTGCGCGATGTTATTTTCCGCAACATGTCCAAACGGATGGCCGAAAGCTTCCGCGAGGAAATGGAATATATGGGTCCGGTGCGGTTGCGTGATGTTGAGGAAGCACAGACCCGCATTGTAGGCACGATCCGCAGACTCGAAGAGTCAGGTGAGATTATCATCGCCCGTGGTGGAGGAGATGACATCATTGTCTAAGCTGATTAAACATTCTCAATATGTTCCCGTAGATGTGCTTAAACGGCTGGAACAAGCCAGGCAGCATGCAGGGCTTGTTGAAGAACCGGCTCACGAAGAAACAGCAGCAGCAGGAGAGGTTCAATATCAGGACCCGGCCCGTGAAGAGGCAGAGCAAGCACGCAAGCAAATGCTGAAGGACGCTCAGGAGTTCGCTGAAGGACAGGTCCGGAACGCATCGCAGGAAGCAGAGAATATTGTGGAATCGGCACGGAATGAAGCTGAGGAATGGTGGAGACAGCGCAGGGAGCAGGATGAGCACCTTATAGAAGCTATCAAGGCCGAGGCGTTTCAGCAAGGGTATCAGGAAGGCGTCACACAGGCTGAACAGGATATGGTGCAGAAGCTTGCGGAGATGATGGAGGAAGCACGTAATGTTCTTCAAGAAGCATACCGCGGTAGAGACGTCATTATTCAGGAGGCTGAACCTTTCCTGGTGGAACTTAGCTGCAGTATCGCCGAGAAAATTGTGGACAAGCAGCTGACGGTTGAACCGCAGTTCGCACTGGATCTGATCCGCAAGAATCTGGCCCGCAAACGCGAGCAGGGACTTATCTCCCTCTGCGTTTCACCTGCACAGTTCGCTTTCGTCAATGCGGCCAGGGAAGAATTGGCACTGGCGGTGGATTCGCAGGCCGAACTACAAATCCTGCCTGATTCCACAGTTAAGGATCTTGGCTGTGTGATCCGCTCTTCCTTCGGCAGCATTGATGCACGAATCGACACTCAGCTTGCAGAAATTAAGAAAGAGCTGGTTCGAATCGCATTAGACACCGAGGAGCACAGAAATGGGGAAGGCGATGCTTGACAGTGGGCGATATAAAGAACAGCTGCGTAATTTCGATCCTGTAAGAATTAACGGGAAGGTTACCCAGGTGATCGGGCTGATGGTTGAGTCAGAAGGACCGGATGCCAGCATCGGTGATGTCTGTTACATCTATCCTTCAAAAGGCAATAAGCCGCTGCAAGCTGAGGTTGTAGGCTTCCGCGATAATAAAGTGCTGCTGATGCCTCTTGGAGAATTGCAGGCGATAGGTCCCGGTTGTGATGTTGTAGGTACAGGCAAACCGCTGAGCGTTCAGGTTGGTTCCGAACTGCTTGGCAAGGTGCTCGATGGATTGGGCCAGCCGCTTGACGGCTCACTGATTCCGGCCCGGATGCCGCATAGCTCTACCTTCAATATTCCGTCCAATCCGCTGAATCGTCCCCGGGTACATGAGCCTATCAGTATTGGCGTCCGGGCGATCGACGGTCTGCTTACGATCGGCAAAGGTCAGCGGGTAGGGATTTTTGCAGGGTCCGGCGTCGGTAAGAGTACTCTAATGGGCATGATCGCCCGCAATACTTCGGCGGACGTGAATGTGATTGCCCTTATCGGTGAACGGGGCAGGGAAGTGCTGGATTTCATTGAACGTGATTTAGGGCCGGAAGGACTGCAGCGCTCGGTAGTTATTGTTGCCACATCCGACCAGCCGGCACTCATCCGGATCAAAGGTGCACTGATCGCCACAACGATTGCTGAATATTTCCGCGACCGGGGACTGAATGTGATGCTGATGATGGATTCGGTAACACGTTACGCTATGGCACAGCGCGAAGTAGGGCTGGCGGTAGGCGAACCTCCTGCAATGAGAGGTTACACCCCTTCCGTATTTGCCAGTCTGCCCAAGCTGCTGGAACGGGCGGGAACAGGGCCAACGGGTTCCATTACCGCTTTTTACACAGTGCTGGTTGACGGTGACGATATGAATGAACCCATTGCCGATGCTGTGCGGGGTATACTCGACGGACATATTGTGCTCAACCGGAATATCGCCAATAAAGGCCACTTTCCTGCAATTGATGTACTGGCCAGCATCAGTCGTGTAATGAAGGATATTGCTCCCGAGGAGCAAATTGACGCGGCCGAGAATGTAAAACGACTTATGGCGGTATATAAGGATTCAGAGGACTTGATCAATATCGGTGCCTATCAGAGAGGCTCCAATGCCCAGATTGATGAGTCGATGCATTATATAGACAGCATCTGGGATTTCACGAAACAGAAAGTTAACGAAAAAGTGACGCTGGCCGAGGTTCAACAATCATTAATTTCACAGTTCTCGAGGAGTTGATCAGCAGTGAGGTTCCATTATACTTTTCAAAAAGTTGTGGACTTGAAAGGCAACGAAAAAACACAGGCAGAGTGGATGCTTTCAAGTGCGCTCGGAGAATTGCAAGCCCAGGAAAAAAGTCTTGATGAATTAATCTCTCAGCGCAGCACACTGATGCTGTCCCTGCAAAGTGCAGCCGAACAAAAGACACCGATGGCCAAGATTCGAGAGATGCAGGATTACATGGATTATCTGGATACCTGTATCACCCGCAAGCATTTGGATATCCGCCGGGCTCATGTAGAGGTGCAGCATAAGCAGGATCATCTCAGCACCAAGGTCCTTGACGAGAAGGTCTGGCTGAAAGCCAAAGACAAGGCTCAAACTATATTTCAGCAGAATATGATTTTACGGGAACAAAACGAACTGGATGAGATGGCTACCGTCCGCTTCGCGATGAAATCCCTCTAACCCGGGAGGTTTCCGCTAGTGGCTAACAATGATATGGAATTTGAAAATGAAGAGTCAGCAGGTAAATTCGAGCGGTTTTTGTTCTTAATGATTCCGATCATATTCACTCTCGTACTGCTTGGTGTGTTGTTGACTCTATTTAATATGGATATCCGCAACAACGTGCTGGCAATCGGAAACAAGATCCCTTTTATCGAAAAGGTGATTCCTGATCCTCCCGCCGAACCGGGGAGCGAGACTGCAGCTGATCCTGAAGCGCAAAGCGAAGAGCAGGAGGCAAGTTCGGAAACAACGATCAAAAAACTTAAGGCCCAGGTTGCTGAGCAGTCCAAACAGCTGCAGCAGGTGACCGAAGAAAAAACGACTCAGCAAACACAGGTTCAGGCGCTCCAAAAGCAGATTGACGGTATGAAGGAAGAAGCTGCAGCTGCGGAGGTTGCTCCTGAGGAGACGGAAGATCCGTATGAAGTGAAGGTTGCTGAATTAGCCAAGCTGTATGCGGGCATGAAAGCCTCCAAGGCAGCTCCGATTATGGAAAATTTAACTACCGAAGAAATGGTTCAAGTTTTCAGCGCCATGAGTAAAGCCAGCAAAACAGCGATTCTGGAAAAAATGGATCCTAAAAAGGCTGCAGATGTCTCGATTAAGCTAAAAGAAACGACGGATTCTACCGATATGGCTATTGCAGCCCTTCAATCGAGGTTGAAGCAGAATGAGGCTAGTGTGGCCACAACAACTTCAAGCGCTAATCTCAATAAGGACAAGCTCAGCCAGACATTCACATCCATGCCTGCGACAGAAGCGGCAACCTTGCTTGGTTCCATGTACAGTATTAGCCCTGATAAGGTGATTACGATATTGAACACGGTGAGTGACAGTGTAAGATCCTCAATCTTAGGCGAGATGACGAAGAAAAATAGCACTCAAACTGCCAAAATTGTAAATCGGCTGATGGGTGGTAAATAACACTTGAAAGGAGGTGAAAAATAATGAGTTTAGTCGTTCCATCACTTTCTGGCGGTAACCTGACAACATCGGCAGGAACTTCTTCTGCTGCAGCCGGAGCAGCTTCAGCCCTTGGTGGAGCAACTGCTGCAAATGGAACAACAACGGCAATGCCTTTTGCCCAGACTCTAGTTCAGAGTATGACTGGAGGAATTGCAAAGGAAACAGAGACGCCTTTACTGGGCAACCTGGCTTCATTGCTGCAGGGTTTGCTGAATAGTGCAAGCCCGACAGGGGAAGAAGCTGGTCAATCGCTGGGCGGTAAGGATGCAGAAAGTTCCGAGAGCTCTAAGCAGCTGGAGGGGCTTTTGCAGGATATTGAGAAGCTGGATGACAACATCAGCGCTGACCCTGCTTTACTCGCTGCCTTGCAGGTCTGGCTGGTTCAGGTATCGGCACTGCTGTCCGGCAGTAACAACCCTGCTCAGACTGGTGCAGCAAACATGGATATTGACCCCGCATCGGGCTTATCTCCGCTTGCCCAAAATTCAGAGACTGTTCGTTTTGTTGTTCAGGATGACCTTACTAGTCTAGTAAATCTGATTCAGCAGTCGTCCGTTACCGGGAATGAAAAAATTGCGGCCGAGGGCATTGAGATGTTGAACGAGTTCACGGTCATTATGGCCCAAGCTGCTGTTCCAGAAAATAAACTTAATTCAAAACCAGTTGTCCATGCGGAGTCATCAGCCCTAGAGAATAACGGTAGTGCTATAGAGTTAACTCGGGCAGAAACTTCTGTACAGGACAATAAAGCCAAAACGGTAGAGGCAACGATCCTTAGCAATACTCCTGCTGTGACATTGAAACAACAGGCAATGGCTGAGAATAACAAGCCTGTATATCATTTTGAAGCTAAGGCACCTGTACCAACTGTCGGCATTGCTGCCGCCACAACTGCCGCTAACGTTGAGAGCGCAGAGCCGCTTACGCCTGTAACAAATACGGGTGCTGCTGCGGCAGAGGTGATCACAACACCGGCCTCCAAGACTGGAGCGGAGATTAAACCATCCGGAATCTTAGAAGAAGCTTTGCCCGAGATCAATGGGACTGCAGATGAGAACAATGTCGTGACTGCAGGACAATTGTCGCTTAGAGGCGGTATCACAGCGCCGCTGAAGGCAGCGACAGTCCAAGTGCCCGTTCATCAATTTGCTCAAGAAATGGACAAAATGATCACGGGGAAACTTGAAATTCTAAAAAAAGGCGGGGTAGCTGAAGCTATAATTACGCTTTTTCCGGAAAATTTGGGACAAGTAGATGTTAAGATTACGATGCAAAACGGCAATTTGATTGCCCAGTTCTTGACTGAGCATTCCGGAGCCAAAGATATGCTTGAGCAGCAGATGAGTCAATTGCGCAGCGCATTGCAGTCTCAAGGACTTCAGGTCGAGAAATTGGAAGTTTCGCAGAATTCAGCGCTTCTTTCCCAGTTCAACGGGCAGCAGGGACGTCAATCGGCTTCCGGAGGGCAACAGCAGGATGGTCGCTCCAAGGAACGTCATGAGGAAATTGCTGATGCGGTGCTTGCTGCAGAGCTTAATGGGGAATGGAAGGATTGGGTAGCAAACGGCCAGGAGGATATCCGTAACGAAGGCGGAGGCTTTTCAGCCAAAGCTTAATATTTTGAAAAAAGTGAGGTGAAATGAAATGGAATCAACGACTCCGATAACGACTACCAAAGATCAATGGAATTATGTAGTTCCTGACAGCAGCAAGAAAACAACAGGGAGCTCCGTCCTGGGCAAGGATCAGTTCTTGAAAATCCTCATGACTCAATTGCAGAATCAGGATCCCACGCAGCCTATGGAGGATAAAGAATTTATCGCCCAGATGGCTCAATTCTCATCAGTAGAGCAACTTATGAATATTTCGACCCAAATGACGGCTATGAGTCAGTCGCTTGGTTCGGTCTCCGGATTGATCGGCAAGGATGTCACCTGGACTGATACGGAAACCAAACTTCCAAAGACAGGAAATGTGGAATCCATCGTTGTCAATAAGGGTGTGCAATATGCAGTTGTAGGCACCGAGCGAATTGCCTTAACTGACATTACACAAATCCAGAATGCAGCATCTAAAGTGGAAACTGTGAGCGATAAGACTCAAGACGGCGCCGGGGAGAGCGGGGGGACAATATGAGCGACAGGTTGACTATAGGACAACTGTATCCCTCAAGTGTACATCCTCAGGCTCTACAGCGACAGCAGGCAGCAAAGAATACGGTCAAAACAGAAGCTTCATTTGAAAGTGTGCTTCAGCGGAATTTACTGAAATTCAGCAATCATGCCGCGAAACGACTGGAGCAACGGGGGATTGAACTTGGAACCCGTCAATTGGATGAGATCTCTTCGGCAGTGGATAAAGCTGCAGCCAAGGGTAGCAAAGAATCCTTGATATTAATGAAGGATATGGCTCTAATTGTCAGTGTGCCTAACCGTACTGTAGTCACAGCTATGGATGGAAGCTCTATGAAGGACAATGTGTTCACACAAATTGATAGTGCAGTTATTATCTCATAAACCGGCCGGTCCTATCGGGAGAGCCGGAGTGGACGCCGACCGACTGACGTGTCTACAGCTCAAATATAAATTACTTTATAAATTATGGGTCCGTTGACTCTATAATCCGGGAGGATATTAATCATGTTAAGATCTATGTATTCAGGCGTTTCAGGTATGCGCGGATTTCAAACCAAGCTGGATGTCATCGGCAACAACATTGCCAATGTGAACACACTCGGTTTCAAATCAGGCCGTGTAATGTTCAAGGACATCATGAGCCAAACTGTATCAGGCGTTACTGCTCCGGTTGATGGCGGTCAAGGCGGGGTCAATGCGCAGCAGATTGGCCTTGGAGTAAGCATCGGTTCCGTAGACACCATGCATCTGGCGGGCAGTGCCATGACTACCAACAATCCTACCGACCTGCGGATTGACGGAGACGGCTTCTTCGTGGTTAGACTTTCGGATGATCAAGAGACTCCTTTTCTGACCCGTGCCGGTGATTTCCATATGGATGCAGCCCGCAACCTGATCACTTCCGATGGACTGCATGTTCTGAATTCCGATAGCGAGGCTATTCAACTTGCTCCGGAGGTAACGGCGTTTTCAATCTCCAGCGACGGCACTATCGTACAGACGATGGCTGACGGAACAACAGAGCCGGGCGTTAGAATCGGTATGGCTAAAGTAAGCAATCCGCAAGGGTTGGAGAAAATCGGCGGCAATCTGTACCGCATGACGCTGAATGCGAATGCCGATGGCGAGCTTGTGATAACGACTCCGAATGATGCGGAAGCAGGTACAGGGAAAATCGTTTCCGGTCAGCTGGAAATGTCCAATGTCGATCTGACGGGTGAGTTTACTGAAATGATCGTAACCCAGCGCGGCTTTCAGGCGAACTCACGTATTATTACAACTTCTGATGAAGTCCTTCAGGAAGTTGTTAACCTCAAGCGTTAATTTTTAAACCATAATCATAAACTTGCTGTATTGTGAAGTCTTGGGGGAGGAACTCCTCCCCCTATTTTTGTTAGGAGGCCTGTTATGATTTCGGTAACAAGATTGAATGGAACGCCAATGTTTTTAAATGCTTTGCTGGTAGAAATGGTAGAGGAAGGCCCGGATACTTACATTACACTGGTAACCGGAAAAAGACTGATCGTGCTTGAAAAAGCCGATGAGGTCATACGTAAGATCCGAGATTATAACAGGGACATAGGCACATATGCTGCCACCATTAAAGTCCAGTCTATGGAGGAGCTCTCATGAAAAAGATGATGCCGTGGCTCATTACAATTTTACTTGCGGTAACACTCATCGTAGTAGCTGCATTTTTACTAATGGATAAGATCTTCCCAAGCGATGCGAATGATGTGAAAGCGGCAGTTCAAAATGTGGAAACCAACAGAATGAGTGCTGATCAAATCGTCGAACTGACGGCGCAAATCACCGATATCAAAACTAATCTTGCCGATCCCGATTACATCCTTTCAGTAGACATCGCGTTCCAATTGGATACAGCGAAGTCCAAGGAAGAATTCGAAAAGATAAAAGCTATTAAGATCACGCCGCTAATTATTAAGGCGATTGCCGATACCAAGCCAGAGGATCTGAATGGTGCTAGCGGCAAAGATCAAATCAGCAGCAAGCTGGTGAATATAATCAACAAGAATTTGACTGAAGGGTCTATAACCCAGATCGAATTCACTAAATTCATTATGGCTTCTATTTAGCTGCTGGCGGGTTTAATTGTTTGATGGGGGGTGATTGAATTGGTTGATGTACTATCACAAAATGAAATTGATGCTCTGCTTGCCGCACTTTCATCCGGTGAAATGGATGCCGACGAACTTAAAAAAGAAGAAACCCAGAAAAAAATCCGCTCTTACGATTTCAAACGGGCCGTGCGCTTCTCGAAAGATCATATCCGCAGTCTTACGCGGATTCATGATAACTTTGCCCGCTATCTTACGACGTACTTTTCGGCCCAATTGCGTACCTTTGTGCAGATCAGTGTCGTACAAGTAGAGCAGCTCCCTTATGATGAGTTCATCCGTTCCATTCCAAAAATGACGATTCTGAATATTTTCGAAGCGGAACCGCTGGAGGGACGAATGGTCATGGAGGTGCATCCGAATATTGCCTTCGCCATGCTCGATAGGCTGCTGGGCGGTTTTGGAACAGCACCAAGCAAGATTAATGCACTGACCGAAATTGAAACAACCATCATGGAGAGAATTTTCAGCAGATGCTTTGAAAGTCTACAGGAAGCCTGGAAGACGGTTCTGGATATTAATCCACGGATGGAAGCTCTGGAGACGAACCCGCAATTCATGCAGATTGTATCACCGAATGAAACGATTGCGCTGATCTCGTTAAGCACCAAAATAGGCGACACTACCGGGATGATCAATCTATGTATCCCTCATGTCGTACTGGAGCCGATTATGACAAGGCTGTCCGTACACCAATGGTTTGTTTCTGAGAAGAAGGTGCGGGACGAGGTTGAACTTGAATCTATCCGTTCGAGAGTTCACAGGGCGCAGCTGCCTATAGTTGCAGAGCTGGGTGAATCCAGGTTATCCATAGCTGAATTTCTCGGGCTTAGCGTCGGCGACGTAATCTCTCTCAATAAGACCGTGGATTCCGGGCTGTCGATCAAAGTAGGGGACAAGCTGAAATTCATCGGAAGTCCAGGGATGATTAAAGAGCGTGTAGCTGTGCAAATAGACGAGATTGTCAGTGAAGGAGCTGAAGAGTTTGACGAGTAAAGACTATTTATCCCAAGAAGAGATCGATGCTCTTCTCAGACAGTCCGCGGAAGGCTCAATGGAACCACAGGAAAAGACAGTTGATGATTACCTGACACCATTTGAGCAGGATGCGCTGGGGGAAATCGGTAATATTACTTTTGGCAGTGCAGCGACTGCACTTTCCACTTTGCTGGGTAAGAAGGTAGATATTACGACTCCGCAAGTGTCCATCATTACCCGCGGACAGTTTGAGGAAGCTTTTCCTAAGCCTCATGTTGCCGTACATGTACAGTACGTCGATGGTTTTCAAGGCATTAACTCATTGGTAATTAAGATCAGGGATGCGCAAGTCATTGCCGACTTAATGCTTGGCGGTGAAGGAGAACCGAAGGATGAAGAGCTGAATGAAATTCATATCAGCGCCGTGCAGGAAGCAATGAACCAGATGATGGGCTCGTCTGCTACCTCCATGTCAACGATCTTCAACCGGTTCGTCAACATCTCGCCTCCGGGAATTGATATCCTGAATATGTCGAGTGGAGAAGGGGTAGGCAGTCTTCCGGATGACGAAACCTTGATTCAAATTTCCTTCCGTCTGAAAATCGGGGATCTTATCGACTCCACGATTATGCAGCTTTTACCGGTTCAGTTCGCCAAGGATATGGTCAGCATGCTGCTCGGTGATGTCAGCCAGGCGGATCAGGAGGCGGCTGTGTCGACAGCGGATAAGTCTGCTGCACCAGCGCCTGCATCTGCACCTGCCCAGGCTCCTGCAGCACCTCCAGTGCAGCAGACACCGCCTGGACCTGGCGAAGTGCCGCCGCAATATCCGCCGCAGGGAATGCCGCCTTATCCGGGGATGCCTGAAGGAGGCTATTATTATCCACCGGCAGGAATGCCCGCTTATGGAGCGCCGGGCGTGCCGCCATATGGAGTACCGCCGCAGGGAATGCCTTACGGACAGGTTCCACCACAGGCGCCGCCTCTTGGACGCAATGTAAATGTACAGCCTGTTCAATTCGCTAATCTTAGCGCAGGAGCCTTTGGTAATATTGATGAAAATAATTTAAATTTATTGATGGACATACCACTGAGAGTGACCGTAGAATTAGGAAGGACCCAGAAGCAGATCAAAGATATTCTGGAAATGTCGCAAGGTTCGATTATCGAGCTGGACAAGCTGGCTGGTGAGCCTGTTGACATTCTGGTGAACAACAAGCTCATTGCCAAGGGTGAAGTCGTAGTTATCGACGAAAACTTCGGAGTTCGCGTTACGGATATCGTCAGCCAGTGGGACCGAATTCAAAAATTACAATAAGCATACTTAGGGAGGATTTTTTAAAAATGGCTAACCGAATTCTAATCGTGGACGATGCAGCATTTATGAGAATGATGATCCGGGATATTTTGTCAAAGAACGGATTTGAGGTAGTGGGTGAAGCCCAGGACGGTTCGCAGGCTATTGAGAAGTTTAAAGAACTGCGTCCGGATCTGATCACGATGGATATTACCATGCCTGAAATGGACGGAATTGCCGCCCTTAAAGAAATTAAAAAAGTAGATGCCAATGCCAAGGTCATCATGTGTTCAGCCATGGGTCAGCAGGCTATGGTCATTGACGCGATTCAAGCGGGTGCCAAGGACTTTATTGTTAAACCGTTCCAGGCTGACCGTGTTATTGAAGCGATCAACAAAACGCTGGGCGTGTAGGAATCAGACATGCCGGCTAACAGCGAACCGCTGGGAAACAGTAACCCCCTGCTGAGTTTACTCAACGTTATTTTTGTCCTTGCGGCAATCGTCATTCTAATAGTGCTGCTGATCCGTTTTCTTGGCCGCCGCAATCAGACGTTAATGAGCGGGCGCTCCATCCGAACGCTGGGTGCGCTCGGACTGGGCCCCAATAAGTCTGTGCAGATTATTGAAATCGGCGGCAGCCTTTACATGATTGGGGTCGGTGAGAATATATCCATGCTGGATAAAATCACGGACCCGGCGGAAGTGGCACTTATCATTTCTACGTTTGAAGAAGAGTCGTCAGGACAGAACAACTTTCTGGTGCCGCTCATTTCCAAAATCAAAGCCAAGGTGCGCGGTGAGGTTCCATCTCAGGAAATCGAACTTAGTGAAACATCCTCTTTTTATGAGACCCTGCAATCCAAGCTTGCACTTGCACCTGAGCGCAACGAAAAGATGGAAGAGCTTCTCCGGGATGATGCACTTAAAGATGAGTCGAGGGATTTATGAAAAAAAAGCTGATTCTTTCATTTCTGCTGCTCGGTATGTTCAGTGTTTTGCTTTTGCATCCGATACACGCAGATCCTATACCGAACATTAATATTCAAGTAGGCGACAGTAACGGCTCAAGCAGCGGGGGGACCAGTTCCATCTCTATTCTGCTACTTGTGACAGTTCTGAGTGTAGCCCCGGCTTTTCTTGTTCTAATGACCAGCTTCACACGGATCGTCATCGTATTGGGTTTCGTCAGAACCTCACTCGGTACACAGCAGATGCCTCCGAACCAAGTGCTTGTAGGATTGGCGCTTTTTCTTACTCTCTTCATAATGTCGCCTACACTTGCACAGGTGAATGAAACGGCGCTGCAGCCGTACATGAAAGGTACCTTAACTCAGTCCGAAGCGCTTAATAAAGCAGCCGAACCGATGAAGGAATTCATGTTCAAACAGACGAACACCAAAGATCTGCTTTTGTTTATGAATTACACGGGCAACAATGCCACGGTCAAACCCGCCACGTACAATGATATTCCGTTGACAGTGATGGTGCCGGCTTTTGCCATTGGTGAAATGAAAAAGGCGTTTACAATGGGCTTCATGATTTTTATACCTTTTCTGATCATTGATATTGTAGTTTCGAGTACACTGATGGCCATGGGGATGATGATGTTGCCTCCGGTCATGATTTCATTACCGTTCAAAATAATGCTCTTCGTACTGGTAGACGGCTGGTACTTAGTTGTAAAATCACTGCTGATGAGTTTTAACACCTGACGTATAAGAGGAGGCATAAGGGATGAATACGGAGTTTATTATCGGTCTAGCCGGCCAAGCCGTATATTTGGTGCTGGAAACAAGCGCTCCCATGCTGATTCTTGGTCTGGTGGTAGGACTGATAGTCAGTATTTTCCAAGCTACAACCCAGATTCAGGAGCAGACGCTTGCGTTCGTTCCCAAAATCGTCGCCGTACTGCTTGCATTACTGCTGTTCGGCCCTTGGATCATTACGAAGCTGGTAGACTTCACCAGTCAAATTTTGGGCAGTCTCTACATGTATATCGGTTAAGACTATGGATATGGAGACCCTTCTGCAAAGTTTTCCCGTCTTTCTGTTGATTTTTTGTCGAATTTCCGCTTTTTTTGTTGTAATACCAGTGTTTTCTTCTCAGAGTCTGCCGGCAACTTTCAAAATCGGATTGTCCTTTTTTGTCGCCTTAGTTGTCTTCAGCTCAAGGGGGACCGGCATTGTTGTTCCGCAGGACCTCACCTACATTCTGCTAGTGGCCAGGGAAGCGTTGATAGGTTTGCTGCTCGGGTTCATCGGCTATCTGATGTTTATGACGATTCAGACGGCCGGCTCCTTCATTGATATTCAAATCGGATTTGGGATCGCCAACGTCATTGACCCAATGACTGGAGCATCGGCCCCAATCATAGGTAACTTTAAGTACATGATCGCCCTGCTGCTGTTTCTGAGCATGAATGGACATCATTACTTGCTGAATGCGATCGTATACAGCTATAACTGGGTACCTCTAGACAACGATTTGTTTGTCAAAATGATCAATGGCAGCCTTTCAGAATTTCTGGTCCGCTCTTTTGCCCAATCTTTTATGCTGGCCTTTCAAATGTCGGCACCTTTGGTTACCGCGCTGTTTCTTACGGATATCGGTTTAGCCTTTCTGGCAAGAACCGCTCCGCAATATAATGTATTCGTCATCGGGGTACCGCTCAAAATTATTATAGGTCTCGCGCTGCTTCTTATTCTGATGCCGAGTCTGGCTGCCTTGTTCCAGAATCTCTTCGACATTATGTTTGAGTCCATGCAAAATTTGCTGGGGCTTATGGGGAAGAGTCCTTAGGTGACTGTAAGGAGAGAGTGTAATGCCGAAGCCGAAACGATATAAACTGGATCTTCAGCATTTTGGGGGGGACAAGACAGAGAAAGCCACCCCGAAAAAACGTCAGGATGCCCGTAAAAAGGGTCAGGTAGCCAAAAGTGCCGAACTTTCCGGTGCGGTTGTATTATTTTCGGCGCTGCTTAGTCTGACGATGTTCGGAAGTTTCATGAAAGAACGTTTTATGAGTTTGTATATGGATGTTTTTCAGAATCGCATGATGATGGAAGTAACAGCGGAAAATGTGTCCAAGATGTTCAACGAGTATGGTCTGCAGATACTGATTCTGCTGGCCCCGCTGCTCGGGATTACCTTCTTACTCGCACTAGTCGTAAATTTTGCACAGGTTGGCTTTATGGCCTCAGGTGAGGGGATTACGCCTAAGTTCAGCAAGATTAATCCAATCAAGGGGTTCAAAAATATATTTTCCATGCGTTCGTTTGTGGAATTCCTGAAATCGGTTTTTAAACTGGTGCTGATTGCCTATCTGGTTTACAGCACGCTTTGGGGAGAGAAAGAGAGTTTTGCTGCTCTTTCACATGTGAATGCGGAGGGTGTATACCGTTTCACTGCAAAGATGACCATGAACCTTGGCATCAAAATAGCAGCTGTATTGTTTATTATGGCAGTTCTTGATTATATGTACCAGAAGTACGAACATGAAAAAAGTCTGAAAATGTCCAAGCAGGACATTAAAGATGAATACAAAAAGATGGAGGGCGATCCCTTAATTAAAGGAAAGATCAGGGAGCGCCAACGCCGAATGGCAATGCAGCGGATGATGCAGGAAGTGCCAAAGGCGGATGTGATCATTACGAATCCTACGCACTTTGCCGTTGCCCTTAAATATGACGGTTCCAAAATGGAGGCTCCGCAGATTATAGCCAAAGGCCAGGATTATGTGGCGCTCCGCATTCGAGAGCTGGCTAAGGAGCATGGTGTTGTGACTATGGAGAACAAGCCGCTGGCACGGGCATTATTCCAAAGAGCAGAAATTGGCGATGTCGTTCCTGCCGATCTGTTCCAGGCGGTTGCCGAAGTGCTGGCCTATGTATACAAGCTTAAAGGTAAGAGGAGATAAGCCGGGGGAGGTAAAGGACATTGAAAGCTAAAGATCTAACAGTTCTACTGGGCGTTATCGGTATTGTGCTTATGATGATTCTGCCCATCCCGGTCTGGCTTCTGGATGTACTGCTGATTGTCAATATTTCGATAGCACTAACCATTATTTTGGTCGCAATGAATACAAAGGATCCGCTGCAATTTTCGATTTTCCCTTCTTTGCTGTTGATCACAACTTTATTCCGTCTCGCACTCAATATTTCCACAACTAAGCTGATCCTTAAGGATGGTCATGCGGGTGAAGTTGTTGCCACGTTCGGCAGCTGGATTGCCGGGGGACAAATCGCTATCGGATTCATCGTCTTTCTAATTCTGGTTGTTGTGCAGTTCATTGTTATTACCAAAGGTTCGGAACGTGTTGCTGAAGTAGGCGCCCGGTTTACATTGGACGCGATGCCCGGTAAACAAATGAGTATTGATGCTGATTTGAATGCAGGGATGATTAATGAACAGCAGGCACGGGAACGCCGCCGGAATGTGGAACGCGAAGCTGACTTCTTCGGAGCAATGGATGGTGCGAGTAAATTCGTCAAAGGTGACGCAATTGCCAGTATCATCATCCTGCTGATCAACCTGATCGGCGGTTTCGTCATCGGGATGACTATTCATGGACTGTCGTTTCAGGAGGCACTTTCGACATATTCCGTACTGACAATTGGTGATGGACTGGTCAGCCAAATTCCTGCTTTGCTCATTTCAACCGCTTCCGGTTTGATCGTTACACGGGCGGCGTCAGAAGGAAACCTGGCAGAGGATTTGACAGGCCAATTATTGTCCTATCCGAAGCTCTTGTATATCGTTGCGGCGACAATTGCCTTCCTTGGATTCTTCACTCCGATTACAATAATGTCTACCTTGCCCCTGGCAGCACTCATGGGATATGCGGCTTACAGCATGGGCCAGAAGGCAAACCAAAAACAAATGGCCGAGGAACAACTGGTCGAGGAGAAGCAGATTGAAGAGGTGCGGAGTCCAGAGAGCGTCATAAACTTGCTTACAGTGGATCCCATTGAATTTGAGTTCGGTTACGGACTTATTCCTCTGGCCGATACAGGTCAGGGTGGAGATTTACTCGACAGAATTATCATGATTAGACGGCAATGTGCCCTAGAAATGGGACTTGTGGTGCCCGTTATTCGTATTCGCGACAATATTCAGCTAAAACCGAATGAATATGTCATAAAAATTAAAGGGAATAATGTCGGCGGTGGTGAATTATTACTTAATCACTATCTTGCCATGAGTCCCGGTTATGATGATGAATCTATAAACGGTATTGAGACTGTTGAACCATCTTTTGGACTTCCGGCACTTTGGATTGACGAATCGGTGAAAGAACGGGCGGAATTATCCGGCTACACCGTAGTTGATCCGCCTTCCGTGGTTGCTACGCATTTGACGGAGCTGATCAAACGTCATGGGCATGAGCTGCTAGGACGTCAGGAAACCAAACAGCTGGTTGACAATCTCCGGGAGAATTACCCCGTGCTGGTTGATGAACTTATTCCTTCGGTACTGGCAATTGGTGATGTTCAGAAGGTGCTCGGTAAGCTGCTGCGCGAAAAGATCTCGATCCGCGATTTGGTGACGATCTTCGAAACGCTGGCGGACTATGGTACTTACACCAAAGATCCTGATATCCTGACCGAGTATGTCCGCCAGTCGTTGTCGAGACAGATTACACAGCAATTTTCCCAAGTGGGAGAGACGCTGCGTGTAATTACTGTCGGGCCTAATTTGGAGAAGAAAATTTCCGAAAGTGTGCAGCAAACGGAACAGGGCAGCTATCTGGCACTGGATCCGGTTTCGACACAAACCGTGTATCAGCGGCTTACAGAACAGATCAACCGTCTGCTTCAGTCCGGGCAGCAGCCTATCGTACTGACTTCACCGACCATTCGTATGTATTTGCGGCAGGTTATTGAGCGGACGATGCAGGATATTCCAGTGTTGTCCTACAGCGAACTGGAACCTAATATCGAAATTCAAAGCGTTGGAGTGGTGAACTTATGAGAGTGAAGCGTTATGTGGTCGATACGATGCCTGACGCCATGCATTCCATCCGCAGCGAGCTAGGAAGCGATGCCGTCATCCTAAGCACCAAGGAAGTTAAAGTCGGCGGATTTATGGGCATGTTTAAAAAGAAAAAAATTGAAGTTGTAGCCGCAGTAGAAGAGGTGCGGAAGCCGGCTGTACCTGATAAGGCCCCTGTACAATCGCTGAATATTCCGCGTAGTGCAGTGCCGCAGGCCTATCAGAAAGCCGCCACAGCATCATCGCCGTCAGCATCGCTCACGAAGGAGCCTGCGGCTGGCCGGAGCTTTGCTGAAATTGCCGCTGCCATATCGGAAGCCACCGGGATTGCTGAGGCAGGAGGGAATGTAGCCGTTCTACCTTCAACTGCAACCGCAACCGTAACTGCTGTTGAGGAACAGAAAGAGGAATTGGATAGAGAGCTTGCATATGCAATGCAGGTTTCTGCTCCGAAGGAACAGCCTGGATCGGTCGCGGCACTTCACGAGAACTTTGGTGCTGAACCCAATCCTCCCGCAGTCTCGGTAGCTGAAAGTGATGTCCTTCGCGAAATCAGGGACATGAAGCACTGGATGGAACGTATCGCCCGCTACTCTTCAAGCGGAGTGGAATTGCCCGAACAGCTGGAACAGCTTAAGATCCGTTTACTGGACCAGGAGACTGACCCGGTGCTGGTGGAGGAATGGATCAGCAATGTGTTTACCCGCTGGAATGATGAGGGGCGTACCGGAGCTCCTGATCAATTCGGTGAAATGCTGAAAGCTCAGGTGGATGAATTTTTGTCAGGCCGAATTGCAAAAGGAATTGCGGCGGATACGCGGATTGTTTACATTGCCGGGCCAACCGGAGTGGGCAAAACAACAACAATCGCCAAGCTGGCGGCAGAGCAGCTGTTTAAACAAGGCAGGAAGGTAGGCCTCATTACCTCCGATACTTACCGGATTTCCGCGGTGGAGCAGCTGCGCACGTATGCATCGATACTGAATATTCCGCTGGAGGTTGTTCAGTCCCCGGGAGATTTGCAAAGAGCGTTGTTCCGCCTGGAGAGCTGTGACCTCGTTTTGATGGATACGGCAGGCCGGAATTACCGTAATGAGATGCTCGTCGCTGAACTTCAGAGCCTGCTGGCCAAGGAACTTAAGAGTGAAACTTTCCTTGTACTCAGCCTGACCTCCAAAAGCCGCGATATGAAGACGATCGCCGAGCATTTCGGCCGTTATCAGCTTGATAAGGTTATCTTCACAAAGCTGGACGAGACAGGAAGCTATGGTCCGTTATTTAATGTTCTGAATGACTTCCCTCTTATGCTGTCTTATATAACTAATGGCCAGAATGTGCCAGATGACCTGCTAATGGCTACCAAAGAGCAGCTATCAGGGATGTTGCTGGGAACAGGAGGGGCGTAATGGATCAGGCGCAGTCCTTGAGACAGCTGGTGTCCAACAAGGACACCAAACTCGTGCCCAAAGACGGGGTATCCGCCAGAATCATCACCGTATGCAGTGGAAAAGGCGGTGTCGGAAAGTCGAATTTCACGCTGAACTTTGCTTTAGCGCTGAAGGCAATGGGCCGTAAGGTGCTATTGTTCGACGCCGATATCGGAATGGCCAATATAGACGTGTTAATGGGTGTCTCTTCTAAATATAATTTGTACCACCTGCTGAAAAGAGAGGCGGATATCGGACAAATTATTCAGACGGGCCCAGGAGGTCTACAATTCATTGCAGGCGGATCGGGTATGGATGAGCTGTTTTCTCTCTCGGAATCAGATTTGAATTACTTTACAACACAGATTGCGCAAATTGCTGATACTATGGATTTTATCCTGTTCGATACGGGGGCAGGACTTTCCAAAGAAACGCTCAAATTTATTAGCTCGGCGGATGATTGCCTTGTGGTAACAACCCCTGAGCCTACAGCTATAACTGATGCATATGCATTGATGAAGGTAGTGCACAATTCTTTTCCCGAAACTTCTTTTAGACTGATTGTGAACCAAGCAGGAGACGAGAGGGAAGCGAAAGCAACCAGCGACAAAATCCGCATGGCGGCAAGCCGCTTTTTACAATTAGATATTCCGTTTCTCGGGTATATGAGTAGTGATGCACATGTTGTTCAGGCAGTTAAGAAACAAGTTCCATTCTCAGTGGCTTTTCCGAACAGTGCAGCAGCCAAGGACGTACAGCGGCTTGCCCAAAACTATTTGGCCGCGGATTCAGCGGAACCAATCAAGGTAGAGGGCATAAAGGGATTTATCAACAGGTGGTTGAAGCGTAAATAATAATTGTTCTGAATTAGAGGAGCAGAGGTGGAAATGATATGAAGCCATATAAAGTTTTGGTTGTTGATGATTCTGCATTTATGCGCAAGATCATTTCCGATTTGATTGAAAATGACGCGAACTTCCAGGTTACCGCTACGGCTTCAAACGGCCGTGAAGCTATTGAGAAAGTGAATCAGCTTTCTCCGGATCTGGTAACGATGGATGTGGAGATGCCGGAAATGAACGGCCTGGAGGCGCTGAAAATAATAATGGCCCAGCGTCCGCTGCCGGTGATCATGCTTTCAGGAATCAATGAGCAGGGCATGAAGGAAACGATTATGGCGCTGGAGTCAGGAGCATTTGATTTCATACGTAAGCCATCCATTTCCAACTCCCAGGATATTATTGCTGTAGGAGAATCTCTCCGGGAGCAAATGAAAGAAGCGATGATGGCCCGTGAGCAGCGTGAAGCTCGGGCATCCGCCTCCAAGAGTGAGGACAAGCCGCCAGCTGCGGTTACTCCAAAACCTCTGGCGGATCCTCCTGTACGCAAGCAGGAACTTCCCAAGAAAGCAAAAGCTGCGGAAGTTCCCGGCACACCAGCACAAAACAAGTTGAAGCCGGAGGCAAAGACCGCGTCCCCTAAGGAAACGGGCAAGAATTTGCTTGATAAGCAGCCAGGGAATAGCGGATCCCCGCGAAATCCTGTCAATCCTGCTGCAGCTCCGGCAAGCCCGGCATCTTCTGAAAAAGCAAAAAACCGCTCCAAAGCGAACTCTACTCCAGTCACACCTGATGTACGTCTGCAACTGGAGGGTGTCCCCGGTACGTTCGCCGAACCTCCTGCAGCTTCGGCTGACCGGAAGTCCGGCAGTATTAAAGGGCTGCGTAAGCTCGTTGCTGTAGGCTGCTCTACAGGCGGGCCACGTGCGCTCAAAGCGTTTTTGGAGAATATCCCGGCTGAATTTCCGGCACCGATAGTCATTGTCCAGCATATGCCGCCCAATTTCACCAAATCATTGGCCCAGCGGCTTAATACCTTCAGCCCGCTTGAGGTTGCAGAAGCGGAGCATGGCATGATCCTTCGCCAAGGAGCGGCTTATATTGCTCCCGGAGGTTATCATCTGAAGGTTGTTCCAGCAGCAGGCGGACAATATGCGATTGAACTTACGAGTGAGGATGCCCGCAACGGGCATCGTCCATCCGTGGACATGATGTTCGAATCACTATTGCCGCTTACCACGCTGGAACGGCATGCGGTGATTATGACGGGCATGGGCAGCGATGGTGCCAGGATGATGAAGTCCCTATATGATTCGGGTGTAACCTCAACCTTCGCTGAAAGTGAAGAAACCTGCGTTGTATATGGAATGCCGCGATCTGCGGTGGAATTGAATTGCGTTAAACATATCCTGCCTTTGCATGAAATTGCTCCAAGGCTGGTGCAAGCCGTTAAATAATGGAAAAGCGAACTTGAAGGGGAGGTGCTCGTTAGTGGACATGAACCAATATTTATCCATGTTTATTGATGAGTCAAATGATCATCTGCAGTCATTGAACGAAAGTATGATGGGGTTGGAAGCAAATCCTGATGATCTAAGTATTGTACAGGTAATATTCCGCTCTGCGCATACCTTAAAAGGTATGGCGGCTACGATGGGTTTTGAGGATTTGGCTTCTCTTACCCACCAGATGGAAAATGTTCTGGATTTAGTGCGCAATAACAAGCTGCGGATGCAGGATTTCATTTTTGACACACTGTTCAAAAGTCTGGATGCCCTGGAATCAATGGTTGAGGATATTACGGCTGGGGGCGAAGGTAAGGCAGATGTCTCGGCAATTGTGACTTCTCTTCAGGCCATTGTTCGAGGTGAAGTTCCTACTGCAGCCGGTGCCGCTGCCGAGGTTACAGCTGCAGCTCAAAAGACTGGAGACGCTCCGGTGTTTTTAGATGAATTCCAATACTCGGTTCTGCAGCAGTCGCTGCAGGAAGGCCATCAGGTGCTGTATGTGGATGTAGCGATCCGTCAGGATTGTCAGCTTAAAGCAGTGCGGGCATATATGGTTTTCGATCTCCTTGAACGTTCAGGAGAGGTGGTCAAATCCTTCCCTTCGGTTCAGGATATAGAGCAGGAAAAATTCGATTACGGCTTTTCCCTCTATTACATAACCCAAAAGGACGCAAGTGAAATTCAATCCATGATCCTAAACTTATCGGAAATTGATAAGGTTACGGCTTTAGCCCTTGATCAAGAGACACTGGAACAGATGGTGCAGGATATGGCTGCCGCTACTGTGGAAGCACCGGTTCAAGAGGAAACTGCTCCCGTAGCGGCATCGGCTGCAGCACCGGTCAGAGAAGAAGCAATCAAAGCGGCAGCTGCCAAAACAGTTGCAGCGCCTTCCCGGACGATCCGCGTAGATATCGAACGCCTGGATGTGCTGATGAACCTGTTTAGTGAACTGCTGATCGACCGTGTCCGTCTGGAACAGCTGGCTACAGAAGTGCAGAATAGTGACCTTACTGAGACTGTTGAACATATGGGACGGGTCAGCGGCGATTTGCAGAACATTGTCATGAAGCTGCGCATGGTACCGGTCGACACGGTATTTAACCGATTCCCCCGCATGGTTCGTGACCTTGCCAAATCTCTGGACAAAAAAATCGATCTGATCGTTACGGGTGCTGAAACAGAGCTTGACCGTACTGTTATTGATGAGATCGGTGATCCGCTGGTGCATTTGCTCCGTAATGCCGTTGACCATGGGGTTGAAGGCGTACAGGAGCGTATTGCTGCCGGCAAACCGGAGACGGGTACGATAAATCTGCGAGCTTTCCATAGCGGCAATCACGTCTTTATCGAAATTGAGGAGGACGGAGCCGGAATAAATCCGCAGAAAATCCTGAAATCTGCCGTTAAAAAGGGAATTCTTACTCAGGATCAGGCTGCTGGCTATTCGGATGATGAAGCCATTCAACTTTTGTTCTCACCGGGCTTCAGTACCGCAGAGGTTATCTCTGACGTATCAGGGCGCGGAGTCGGACTCGATGTCGTGAAATCCAAGATTACTTCTCTTGGCGGCAACGTGGTTGTTTATTCCACCTTTGGTAAAGGAACTAACTTTTCAGTACAGCTTCCACTAACCTTATCGATTATCGCGGCCATGCTGGTGCGGCTTGGTTCTGAGAAATATGCCATCCCGCTTTCTTCCATCGTGGAGACTGGAATTGTGAAGAAAACTCAGATCCGCACGATTCATAGCAACAAAATGATTGAATTCCGTAACGGTCATATCCCTCTGCTTTCTCTGAGCAAATTCTTCTCGGTACCTGATTTTGATGAAAGTACTGAAGAGGAAACGGAAATAGTAGTAGTCCGCAAAGGGGAACGCCTCGTAGCCCTGGCCGTTCAGGATTTTATTGGGCAGAACGAAATCGTCATCAAGAATCTTGGCAAGTATCTGCCTGAGGTTCAAGGCATCTCCGGGGCGACCATACTTGGTGACGGTCAGGTCGCACTTATTATTGATCCGAACGCTTTTATTAAATAATCAGGATAGAACAGGGAGGTTCATTCCATGGCTGAAGATATCAAAGTAATCGTATTTAAACTAGGCGCTGAAGAGTACGGCATCGAAGTGGAGAAAGTCCAAACGATTGAACGCATGATGCCAATTACCCGTGTGCCGAAGACCTACTCCTTTATTAAGGGAGTTATCAATTTGCGCGGAGTGGTTATTCCGGTAATTGATTTGCGGGGCCGTTTCGGAATTGAGGAAGCTGATCATACTGATCAGACCCGTATCATTATCGTCAATGTAAATGCAATGGAAGTTGGCTTTATTGTGGACTCGGCCAATGATGTTATTGACTTGAACCGCGATTCCATCGATACACCACCGGAGGTTGTGGGGGGCATCAGAGCGAAGTATCTGGACGGGGTGGCCAAAATTGGAGAAGAACGTTTGCTGATCATGCTCAATTTGAACGAGGTGCTGAACAAGGGCGAAATCGTGCAATTGGAAAGCCTAGAGGGCTAACATATGGAGCTTTTCAAAAACTTCAAGGATTTTAAAATGGATGTCCTTAAGGAAGTGGGCAACATTGGAGCTGGTAACGCCGCCACCGCGTTATCTCAGCTTCTTGGCAAACCGATCGACATGGCTGTTCCGAAAGTGCAGCTGCTGAGCTTTGAAGAAATCACTGAAAAGGTCGGAGGAGCAGAAGAACTGGTATATGCGGTTTTCCTGCGGGTCGAAGGTGAAGCACCGGGCAATCTCTTTTTCATTCTTACTCCGGAAGCGGCTATAAGCCTGCTTAACCGGGTTGCCGGTATTGAGATTTCTCCCGAGCAGGAGCTGGGTGAAATGGAGCTTTCGGCTTTGAATGAAATTGGTAACATTCTTGCCGGGTCTTACCTTTCTTCACTTGCCGACTTCACATCGCTTTCCATGTACCCTACAGTGCCTGCACTGGCCATGGACATGGCCGGGGCCATTCTGGGATACGGTCTGCTGCAGTTCGGTCAGATGGGCGATGATGCTTTGCTGATCGACACAACTTTCCTGGAAGGCAAGGACGAAATTGAAGGACAGTTCTTTCTTATTCCCGATCCAGAATCATTCCCGAAGATCTTTAAATCACTAGGAGTACCGTTTGATAATGATTGAAGAACAAAGCATTATTAAAGTAGGTATGGCAGATCTTAATGTAGGAAGCCAAGACAGCCTTGTGCGTACAACAGGTCTTGGTTCCTGCGTGGGGCTTACATTGTTTGATCCTGGGAAGAAGCTGGCGGGGATGGCGCATGTGATGCTGCCTTCGTCGGATATCGCACGTGAGGGACAAATGAACATTGCCAAATTTGCAGATACCGCAGTGCCGGAGCTTCTGAACCGCTTGCTTGCACTTGGAGCAATGCGCAGCAGGATCGTGGCCAAGATGGCCGGAGGCTCTCAAATGTTTGCCTTTGCCGGGGGGAATGACACCATGAGGATCGGGCCTCGTAATGTGGAATCCTGTAAGCTTGCTTTGGAGGCGCTAAAGATCCCTTTGATTGCCGAGGACACAGGCGGCAATTTTGGCCGCACCATTGAAATTTCCTGCAGTACCGGTATACTCTATATCCGCAGCGTGCAAAAAGGCACTAGGGAAATATAACCATGAGCAGAAAAATAGTAGTGAACACCATCGTCGGAGCGATAGGATTTTTGTTTACCTTTTTTGTGAACTATGGGCATAATTTACTTGGAACAAGTTTAATTCGGGCCAGTTTTGGATTTATTATTTGGTTTGTGCTTGCATTCCTCTTAAGTTGGGTATTGGGTTTTATTGCTGGACAGTCTGTACAGCCAGAAGAGGATGAGACAAGCTTAGAGGGCAATGAGGCGCTGGGTGGCAATTTCGATGTCATTACTCCGGATGAGGATGAAGAATTAATAAACCTGCTGAAACCGAAGCCGGCCGAAGAAAGCGGAAGCACAGAAGGTTTTACACCGCTGCAGCCGCCTAAGCTGGTCTCTATGAAAGATCCTGAAGAATTGGCCAAGGCCGTTCGTCACCTGAAAGAAGAATAAGCGTGTGCTATTGCGGAAGTGGCTCACCTGTTCCGTGTTATGCCCGCTGACTAAACTTTGGGAAGGGTGAAAGCCGTTGAACGAGCATAAAGCTTCTCAATCGGAAACTGACGGGCTCTGGGAACAGTGGAAAGAGCAAGGTAATCCCGAAGCCAAAAAAAAGCTGATTGAGAATTACCTCCATATTGTAGATTACGTGTCCAGCCGCTTAGCAGTCGGATTACCCAAAAATGTATCTAAAGATGATTTGGCCAGCAACGGTGTCATGGGTTTGATTGATGCCATCGAGAAATTCGACTATAAGCGGGGACTCCAGTTTCAGACTTATGCTTCCTGGCGTGTGCGTGGAGCGATTCTTGATTCATTGCGCCAGAGCGACTGGGTTCCCAGGTCCGTGAGGGAGAAAGCCAAAAAAATCGAAGATGCTTACCAGCAGCTGGAGCAGAAATACCTAAGATCAGTCAGTGACGAGGAAATGAGCGAATATCTGAATGTTTCGGAGACGGAATTTCAGAATATGCTGCAGGACGTAGCAGTAATGTCGCTCTGCTCACTAGAGGATCCTATTCGCGAGGAAGAATCAGAGACACGCTTGTCCATCCTGGTGGATGACAAAGCCAAAAATCCGGATCGCAAAGTAAATGAGTTTTATTTGCGCGATACGCTGACTAAAGGCATCGAGAAACTAACGGTGAAAGAAAGGACCGTTGTGTCCCTTTTATATTATGAAGATTTATCATTAAGCGAGATCGCCGAGGTGATGTCACTGTCGCCTTCACGGATTTCGCAGCTTCATTCAAAAGCTATTTTGCGGCTGAGAGGAACGCTTGAGAAAAATCGCGATCTTCTCATGCAAAACGATTAACCGGGCGACGGTGACAAGGGGGAGCAAAATTGATCGGTAATTATGCTTTGAACCAGTACGTGAGTATCACGTTTTCGGAGGATAAAGGGATTGCGTACCTCCAATTTTCCAAAAGGGATGAAAACTTCTCCTGTTCGAGTGAAGATCTCGAAAGCTTCCTAAACAGTCACAATATTCGTTACGGTATTCAGCGGGATATTGTACAGCGAATCAGCAGTAATCCAGAAGAGTATTTCTTCAACAGGGTACCAATTGCGATTGGTGATCCCGCGGAGAATGGTACTGATGGGCGGGTGGTCCTTACTATTGATATGGAGGAGGACCGCAAACCGCTCGAAAAAGCTGATGGAAAGGTCGATTATAAGGACCTGGTCCGGCTTCACAATGTTAAGAAAGGCCAGTTGATTGCCAGAAAAATTCCGCCGATGCCCGGCAAAAGCGGCAATACGGTTACCGGTGAGGAAATTCCGTATCGGGCGGGAAAAGACGCACACTTTAAAGTCGGCAAAAATGTTCTGATCGATCAAGATGAAACTTCGATGTATGCCGCGATGGACGGACTCGTTACTCTGACGGAGAAGGGAAAGGTCAATGTTTTCCCGGTTTATGAAGTCAACGGTGATGTTGATTACAGTACGGGAAATATTGATTTTGTAGGGACAGTTGTTATTCGTGGCAATGTCTTGACCGGGTTTACGGTTAAATCTGCCGGAGATATCCGTGTGGTTGGCGGAGTGGAAGGTGCTGAACTGATTTCCGGGGGATCGATCGAGATTGCCGGCGGAATTATCGGATACAACAAGGGACTCGTCAGTGCAGGCAAAAATGTAAAAGTATCGTTCATCCAGGATGGAAATGTTGTCGCCGGAGAGGATGTTATCGTTTCGCAAAGTATTATGCACTCTAATATCCGGGCAGGCCGGGATGTGCTTTGTAATGGATCAAAGGGACTTATAGTAGGTGGAGTTGTACAAGCCGGTGAAAGAGTTGTAGCAAGAACCATCGGAAATACGATGTCTACGGCGACGGCTATTGAGGTTGGCGTTGTACCAGAACTCCGGAATGAGATTAACGATCTGCGCCATGAGCTGCGGCAGCTGCTTGAAAATGAGGATAAAACCAACAAAGCGCTGTACCTGCTGAATCAATTGGCGAACAATGGTCAGCTTGCTCCTGATAAGGTGGCTTTGCGCGTTAAACTGAACGCCACTAAGCAATCGCATATGCGTGAGGAGAAGCGCATTAAAGAGCGTGTACTAGAAATTGAAAGAATGCTCGAGGATACGGTTAGAGCAAGGGTGGAAGTAGTTAAGACCATTTACGGAGGTTCCAAAATCGTAATTGGCAGATATACACGTTTTGTCAAGGATCCTACGGAACGGGTTGTATTTATTTATAGTGAAGGCGATATCACATTGGCGCCGTACGTTTAATCAGGCGGGCAGCGACAGGCGGCCGGCCATCCTTGATGTCTAAGTACAGCAGGCTTCGGAAGGATTTGCGAATCTTGGGACGGCCCGTCCGTTTCTATTTATGAGAAGAGGGTTGCTATGAGTCTGAAACCGGTGGAATTGCAGATTGCCCTGCCCCGGACAACTGACGCGGGCAAAGTCCAGCATGGGCTGCAGCATCGTCCTGCTGTGGATCAGCAGCAGCTCGCAGGACAGAATGTCAAGCAGAGCTCGGAGCTGGCCCATCGCAGCACTGAGGTTGACGAATCTGCGGAAGCTGCGCTGCGCAATGATGATAGCCAGGGAAATCATGCGGGAAGTCAGTCCTCTTCCCATCAACAAGAGAAACAGCAGACGTCTCACGACGCTGAACATCCCTATAAGGGCCGACGGATCGATCTCAGTCTCTGAGAGGATATAATTTGATATGTAAAAGGAGATAGGGCACTTGCAACCATGGGTATATATCGTGCTGGTAGGCGCTGTCGCTATCGTTTATGCCCTGAGACTGCCGGCGCGTGCAAAAGAAGACTCAGCCGATAAGCAGAGTCTAAAGGAAACAGAAGCGGCGCTTGAACTATATATGGCGGACATCGAGCGGGAAAATGATAAAATGCTGCAGCTTGTCAGCGGCATCAAACAGCAATCCCAGAACAACAGAACAGCAATGCAGGAGGAGATCAATTCACTTCGGGAGCAAGTTGCCGATCTGCAGAAGAACTCAATGCTGCTTGAAACGCGTCTGACGGCTGAAGAAAAGGGCCTGCTGCAGCTAACAGCTTCATTTGCCAAGGAATCTTCAGCCAGCCGCGCTTCAGAAGCTGTGAGACCGCCTTCAACAGAGCACGCTGCAGAACAGCCGGAGCCGAAACCAAAGCCGGTCAACTCGATCAAATTGCGTTATCCGCGATTGTTCGAGCTGCATGAGCAAGGAAAGTCTATTGACGCTATCGCTAAGACAGCAGGACTTCAGCGTGGAGAGGTTCAACTGATTCTGCAGCTGGCCAAGCAGGAGGAAACGGTATGATCAAGAATCGTTCCTTCATGTTCGGACTAGGTACAGGCCTGATTGCCGGAGCATTACTGCTGCAAGTGATGATCACCGGGGGAGCCGCTCCCTTGTCCAAGGAGAAGCTAATCAAGGAAGCTGCGAAGCTGAACCTTACCGTAACCGATCCGAGTGCAACACCTACTGCCACTAGTAATACAGGTAACACAGGAGAGGGAACAGAAGGATCAGGGAAAGAGGGGACAGCTGCGGTTGTTCCGTCAGCAACTGAATCCGCCGCTCCAGCTTCGCCTGCTTCTACGCCGCAAGCAGCGGTGGAGCCAAGCGCTGCCGCTGCTCCTTCTAAGCCGGCTACCCCGTCAAAGCCTGCAAGCGAGAAGAAACCATCAAGTGCCCCAGTTGCGCCAGCCACTCCGGAGGTTGCTGTAAACGGCTCGATATCTGTTACAATTCCTACCGGCAGCACACTTACGGAAACTGCCGATTTGCTGGTCAAAGCAGGTGTGATTACGGATAAGAACAAGTTTCTTCAGACGGCAGTAAGCCGTAAAGCCAACACAAAAATTCAAAATGGACGGTACAGCTTTACTAAAGGCGAGAGTAATAATGTTATCATTGATAAGCTGATTACAGTGAAATAATTTATCTTAGAACTTTGGAATTCACAAAACTTTTCATGAATCGTTGCATACATTATTTTATTATGGTATAGTAATTGACGGTGTTAAAACACACGCCGGTTGATTTCGACAAGGGGTGCTTTCTTCAGAAGAAAGTCTTGTAGAAAAATGACGCACGGCGGAGGAGACACACAATAAACCAAAACTAGGAGGTGTGTGAAGATGGCAGTAATTTCCATGAAGCAGCTTCTCGAAGCTGGGGTACACTTCGGTCATCAGACTCGTCGTTGGAATCCAAAGATGGATCGTTATATCTTCACTGAAAGAAACGGAATTTACATTATTGACCTGCAAAAAACGGTTAAAAAGGTAGAGGAAGCTTACAACTTTGTGAAAAGCGTCGCTGGCGACAACGGCACAATCCTGTTCGTAGGAACAAAGAAACAAGCTCAAGATTCCGTAAAAGAAGAAGCTGAACGTTCGGGTATGTTCTTCATTAACCAACGTTGGCTGGGTGGTACCCTGACTAACTTCCAAACTATTCAGAAGCGTATTGATCGCCTGAAGAAACTGGAAGCTTGGGAAGAAGACGGTACCTTCGCAGTTCTGCCTAAGAAAGAAGTAATCCTTCTCCGCAAAGAGAAAGATCGTCTTGAAAAATTCCTGGGCGGCATCAAGAACATGAAAGGTCTGCCAAGCGCGCTGTTCATCATCGACCCGCGTAAAGAGCGCATCGCTGTTGCGGAAGCTCGCAAATTGGGTATTCCTATCGTGGCTATCGTTGATACTAACTGTGATCCGGACGAAATCGACTATGTTATCCCGGGCAACGACGACGCAATTCGCGCCGTGAAATTGCTTACTGGTAAAATGGCTGATGCCGTTGTCGAAGCTCATCAGGGCGAAGACACAACTACTGCTTAAATAGCAGCCGGAATCAAACAAGAACTTAAATGAAAAGGGTGGTTGGCAGGTGGATAACCTCTCACTGCCCTTTTTTTAGGATAATGGACCAAAATGGTATAAAACGACAATTATCTGGAGGGAATAACAATGGCAGTAGATGCAAAAGCAGTAAAGGAACTTCGTGAAAGAACAGGCGCAGGGATGCTGGATTGCAAAAAGGCGCTTGAAGAAGCTAATAATGACATCACCAAAGCCGCTGAATTGCTTCGCGAAAAAGGTCTTTCCGCAGCAGCAAACAAAGCTGGACGTATTGCTACTGAAGGTACAGTAGAATCTTACATCCATGCTGGCGGACGTATTGGCGTACTTGTAGAAATCAACTGCGAAACTGACTTCGTAGGTAAAACGGATTCCTTCAAAGAATTTGCACGCGATATCGCAATGCAAATTGCTGCAGCTAACCCGCTGTATGTTCGTCGTGAAGAAGTTCCGGCAGAAGCTGTAGAGAAAGAAAAAGAAATTCTGAAGGCACAAGCACTTAATGAAGGCAAGCCTGAGAAAATCGTTGAAAAAATGGTTGAAGGCCGTATCAGCAAGTTCTACGAAGAATATTGTTTGCTTGAGCAATCCTTCGTTAAAGATCCGGACAAAACTATTTCCCAGCTGCTGAACGAAAAAATCAGCACCATTGGCGAAAACATCTCCATCCGTCGTTTTGTTCGTTTTGAACTGGGCGAAGGCCTGGAAAAGAAAGTCGACAACTTTGTTGAAGAAGTAATGGCGCAAGTTAATCAATAAGAAGCAAGACTGATTACAACTTCATTGAACTGAATAATGCAAGCATCAAATGAACGGAACACAGGCACAATCGTGTTCCGTCTTTTGTAAGAAAGTGAGGGTATACATTTGGAACAGCCGGTATTTAAAAGAGTAGTCCTTAAGGTAAGCGGTGAGTCACTATCAGGACAAAACGGATATGGCATTGATGCCGAGACGATTATTTCCATCGCAGAGCAGGTCAAGGAAGTTGTTGAGCTTGGAGTTCAAGTCGCTATTGTTTGCGGCGGAGGCAATATCTGGCGCGGAATCGCAGGAAGCGCAAGCGGTATAGACCGTGCAACAGCCGACTACATGGGGATGCTGGCAACAGTGATGAACTCACTTGCACTGCAGGATGCATTGGAGCAAATCGATGTTCCTACCCGGGTACAGACCTCCATTTCGATGCAGCAGATTGCTGAGCCTTACATCCGCCGCCGCGCCATTCGCCATTTGGAGAAAGGCCGCGTGGTAATCTTTGCCGCAGGAACGGGCAACCCCTTCTTCTCGACGGATACGACAGCAGCTCTCAGAGCAGCTGAGATTGAAGCGGAAGTTATCCTGATGGCGAAGAATAAAGTGGACGGTGTCTACTCAGCAGATCCTTTCAAAGACAGTACTGCTGAGAAATACGAGCAGCTGACCTATATGGACGTGCTGAACAAAAATCTTGGCGTCATGGATTCCACTGCATCCTCTCTGTGCATGGACAATAATATACCGCTCATTGTGTTTGCTATTACAGAGCAAGGCAATATCAAACGTGTCGTTCTCGGTGAGAAGATCGGGACGATTGTTAAAGGGAGTGTAGATTAATGCCACAAGCGGTCAAGAAAAATGCCGAAGAGCGTATGGAAAAAGCGATTTTATCGCTGAAACGTGATTTGGCCTCATTGCGGGCGGGACGCGCTTCGACAGCGCTGCTGGATCGCATTCAAGTTGAATATTATGGTGCACCTACCCCTGTCAACCAGCTGGCCAACATCAGTACACCGGATTCACGGACGCTGCTGATTCAGCCTTGGGACAGATCATCGCTTTCCGACATTGAACGGGCAATTATGAAGTCCGATCTGGGACTTACACCGGCTAACGACGGTACAATCATCCGTTTGTCCATCCCTGCGCTAACCGAGGAACGTCGTACTGAGCTTGTGAAGTTCACCAAAAAGTTCGGTGAGGAAGCAAAGGTAGCCATCCGCAATATCCGCCGCGATGCCAACGATGATATCAAGAAAATGGAGAAGAACGGCATCTCCGAAGATGAATCACACGGACACCAAGAAGATATTCAGAAATCAACGGATAAGTTCATAGCTGAAGTTGATAAGGTGCTCTTGTCCAAAGAAAAAGAGATTATGGAAGTATAATGACAATCAAGAGACTTCAGGGCCCCTCCGTTTATGGTGGGGTTTGTCTCTTTCTGATAAGAGCTTGGAGGAAACGGAAATGATCAAACGGATTCAAGCATGGCTGAGCCGTAAAGACAGGCAGGAGCCACAGCCAGTCGAGATTTCACCGGACAACATTCCCCGGCATGTGGCTGTAATTATGGACGGCAATGGACGCTGGGCTAAACGGCGTGGTTTGCCACGCATTGTCGGCCATCAGAATGGGATGAAAGCTGTAAAACGTGCAACGATTGCCGCGAACGACCTAGGCGTTGAGTTTTTGACCATGTACGCTTTTTCTACAGAGAACTGGAAACGTCCTAAGGATGAAGTTGATTTCCTGATGCGTTTGCCTGTGGAGTTCCTGGCCCTTGAACTGGACGAGCTGATTGAGAAAAACGTACAAGTGCGCGTGATGGGTGATACCGATGCTTTGCCTACACATACCCGGAAGGCGATGGAAGAAGCCGTTGCCCGGACACAAGGGAATACTGGACTTATATTAAATTTTGCCCTGAATTATGGAGGACGTAAAGAAATCGAGGATTGCATGCGCAGATTGGGTCAGGATATCCAAGCAGGGCTGCTGTCCCCGGAGGAGATTACATCGGAGCTGATCGACAGCCGACTGTTATCAGGCGGGCTGCCGGATCCGGATCTGCTGATCCGGACCAGTGGAGAGATGCGGCTCAGCAACTTTATGCTCTGGCAGGTCGCTTACAGCGAGCTCTGGTTTACAGATGTATTCTGGCCGGAGTTTGATAAAACGCATTTGCTGCAGGCTGTGGCGGAGTACCAGAGACGCACACGCCGTTATGGTGGACTGAAGTAGCCTGATGGGAGATGGGAATCTTTGAAGCAGCGATTGATCACCGGAATTGTTGCCGGAGCAGTGTTTTTGGGATTGTGTTTTTTAGGCGGCTGGGCTTATCAGCTTTTGCTTGCCGGTATGGCGCTCATCGGGTTTTATGAATTTGTTAAAATGACAGGTGTCCGGGGGTTTGGTGGTACTGCGATACTTGGTTATGCTGCTGTAGCCTTCTACATGATTCCTTGGAGCCTGCTCGGAGCGAATCCATGGCTGTCCTGGGAACAAGGCATATGGCTTCTGTTGCTGCTGTTCCTGCTGGTGACGGTGTTCAGTAAGAATAAGCAGGATATTAAGATTACTTCACTCCTGTTCACAGGGATTGTATACATAGGAATGGGCTTTTCCTATATGGCTGCGGCCCGGGCTGCGGGCGACGGTCATGGGCTCTTCTGGACCTTCCTTTTGTTGTGCTGCATTTGGGGCAGTGACGCAGGTGCTTATTTTGTAGGGAGAAGCTTTGGGAGAAATAAGCTCTGGCCGGCAATCAGTCCCAATAAAACGGTAGAGGGAGCCCTTGGCGGGGTACTGATCTCTATCGTAATTTCCATTATTTTCGCGATATTTGTTCCTGATCTGCTGACTTACGGACGCGCGCTGCTTATCGGTTTGTCCTGCGCTGTGCTCGGTCAGCTTGGAGATCTTGTACAATCTGCCTATAAACGGGTGTACGGTATTAAGGATTCAGGCTCGCTGCTGCCAGGTCATGGAGGAATTCTTGACCGCTGCGACAGCTGGATTATCGTATTTCCTTTCGTACATATCGTAATGCTTATGCCTTACTATTAAACGACGGGAAAGAAGGTTCACATGTGAAGAAAATAAGTGTTCTCGGATCTACCGGCTCGATCGGCACTCAAACACTGGATGTAGTTGCAATGCATCCTGACTCTTTCGATGTTGATGGTTTGGCTGCAGGTAGCAATACCGCCCTGCTTCTGGAGCAGGTCCGCCGCTTCCAGCCTCGCCGAGTATCAGTGTCCACGAAAGAACTCGCTGAGCAGATCAGACCGGAGCTGCCTTCCGGTATTGAGCTTTTTTACGGAAGTGAGGGATTGGTAGAAATTGCTGCAGGGGGGGACGCTGATACGGTCGTCACGGCAGTGGTGGGCAGCGTGGGCTTGCAGTCAACGCTTGCCGCGATCGAAGCCGGACGGCATATTGGGTTAGCCAATAAGGAAACGCTTGTCACGGCAGGACATTTGGTTACCGAGCTTGCCAACCGTAAAGGTGTTAGGCTGCTGCCCATCGACAGTGAACACTCTGCAATTTTTCAATGTCTGAACGGTGAGAACCGCGAGGATGTTTCCAGTATTACCATCACCGCCTCCGGAGGGTCCTTCCGTGATTACAACCGCGAGCAGCTGAAGAAGGTTTCCGTAGAGGATGCGCTTCGCCACCCCAACTGGAGTATGGGAGCCAAAATAACAATTGATTCGGCAACCATGGTTAACAAAGGACTTGAGGTCATTGAAGCGCATTGGCTGTTCGATCTGCCCTATGAGCAGATAAATGTCCTGCTGCATCCGGAGAGTATCATTCACTCCTATGTAGAATTCCGGGACAGCAGTATTGTCGCCCAGCTCGGAAATCCGGATATGCGGGTCCCGATCCAATATGCACTGACCTATCCGGAACGTTGGGAGTCGCCTGCCGCGCGGCTGTCTCTTGCCGCAATAGGACGCCTGACTTTCCGGGAAATGGATTTTGTACGGTTTCCAGCCTTGAAGCTGGCGATTGAATGCGGGAAAGCGGGAGGGACGGCAACCACAGCCTTCAACGCGGCTAATGAAATTGCAGTTGCCCGTTTTCTCCGGCATGAGATTCCCTTCCTGCGTATTGAAGAGATTATTGAAGAAGTGCTCCAGCGCCTGGTGAATGTCAATCAACCGGATTTACAGCAGATTCAGCATTGCGATGAGATGACCCGGGAGCTTGCAGCTAAACTTTAAATAAATCACTTTATGTACTTAAAAAATGGAAATATATGCTTTGCCCTGAAAAATTGGGTGGGACAGTTGATTCTCTTGTGCAAGGCCTTGGAATAATGATAAATTAAGAGGACATACTTCGGTCTTACACCTTAAGGGGGAATGTAACGCATGGAAATGGTAAGAGTCGTCTTTTTAACGGTGTTCATGTTCTTTGTTTTGGTGACCGTGCATGAATGGGGGCATTATTACTTTGCCAAACGCGCGGGTATCCTTGTAAGAGAATTTGCTATCGGTTTCGGTCCGAAACTGTTTTCTTATAAACGCAATGAAACCCAGTTCACGCTTCGCCTGCTGCCTTTTGGCGGTTATGCACGGATGGCCGGTGAAGATCCCGAAATTATTGAGATCGGTCCAGGGCAGACGATTGCCGTAAGACTGGGGCAGGATAACAAAGTTAAAAGCATCTTTCTAGACGCGCTCGATACCCGCAGAAATGTAATCCGTGGGGAAGCGCAATATACCGACCTTGAGAACGAGCTGAAGATCCGCCTTGATGTCGATGGAGATGTAACCACTTATGATGTTCATCCACAGGCAATGATGATCAAACGGGGTCAGCAGACACAGATTGCGCCCAAAGACCGTCAATTCGGCAGTAAAACTGTAGGTCAGCGTGCTTTGGCCATCGTTGCCGGGCCGGTGATGAACTTTCTGCTTGCTTTTGTGCTATTTGCAGTACATCTGCAGATGGCCGGTATCGTCATTGAGAATCCAACCTTTGTGAAGATTGGAGATCTCAGCGAAGGTATGCCTGCTCAGGAAGCCGGAGTGCAAAAAGGTGACATTGTCGTCTCTATTAATGGAGAACAGATTGGCGGAGACTACCAGAAGATGATCTCATTAACTTCCGCTTCCAAAGGTAAAGAGATGCAGTGGACACTTCAGCGTGGCGATGAAACCTTAAATGTGGCCATGATTCCCCGCAGTATGGAGGGTGAAGAAGGCGGCAAAGTGGGGATCACTCCTGAGTTGCCTACAAGGCAGCCAGGTTTTGGCGAGACCATTACTAAATCAGGAACTGCCATGGTGGATTGGACCAAAACGATTTTTGTAAGTTTTAAAACACTGATTAATAACTTTAATATGGATGATATTTCAGGTCCGGTCGGAACAGCGAAGATGACGGGGCAAATCGCTCAGCAAGGCATTCAATACCTGACCTATTGGGCGGCTATTCTAAGTCTGTACCTGGGTATTTTTAACCTGCTGCCGATCCCTGCACTTGACGGAAGCCGTCTCGTCTTCCTGGGCGTAGAAGCACTTCGCGGCAAGCCGGTAGATCCAAGCCGTGAAGGGATGGTTCATTTTGTCGGATTTGCCTTGCTATTTCTGGTTATGATCGCCGTTACCTATAATGATATCCTGCGGCTAATCACCGGTTGATTTTTACTTGAATGAATATGAGCTTTGGCAGTCCCCGCAAAGGACTTGAACGATGTTGTGAAACCAAAGCCACACTTTGCAGGGCATTAGGAGGAGTTCCATCATATGGCAAAAGATAAGCAGTTTGTTACGGAAATCACCCCACAGAGCGAGGATTTCTCGCGCTGGTATATTGATGTAATTAAGAAAGCGGATCTGATGGATTACTCTCCGGTTCGCGGCTGTATTGTTTTCAAACCGGAGGGATACGAGATTTGGGAGCATATTCAGGAGGAAATGAACCGCCGCCTTAAGGCAACGGGTCACCGTAATGCTTATTTCCCGGTCTTTATTCCGGAAAGCTTCTTCCAGAAGGAGAAGGATCATATCGAGGGCTTTAACCCTGAGCTGCCTTGGGTTACGGAAGCTGGCGGTGATGTGCTGGAAGAACGTCTGGCGATTCGCCCGACCTCCGAAACCATGTTCGGGCATATGTATTCCAAATGGATTCAATCCTACCGCGATCTTCCGGTATTGATCAACCAATGGGCCAACGTAGTCCGCTGGGAGAAGCGTACGCTGCCGTTTATCCGTACCACAGAGTTCCTGTGGCAGGAAGGCCATACGGCGCATGAGAATGAAGCTGAGGCACGTGAGGAAACGATGCGGATGCTTGAGAATTACCGTGATTTTGTCGAGACCTATTTGGCAATTCCAGTCATCACTGGACAGAAGACACCTTCCGAGCGTTTTGCCGGGGCGGTTGACACGTATTCTATAGAAGCCATGATGAAGGATGGACGAGCTGTACAGGCGGCAACCTCACATTATCTGGGAACCAAGTTTGCTGCAGCATTTGATATTCAATATTTAAGCCGTGACAATGTGCTGGAATATGTTCATACAACCTCATGGGGCTCCACAACACGCTTAATCGGCTCGCTTATTATGGTGCACGGGGATGACCGCGGCTTGGCTTTGCCGCCTAAGGTCGCTCCAACACAGGTAATCATGATTCCAATCGGACCTCCTAAGACCCGTGAAGCGGTCATTGGACGGACGGACGAGCTGTTCAAGGATCTGAAAGACGCAGGCATCCGTGTGCGTGTAGACGACCGTGCTGATGTTACTCCAGGCTGGAAATTCAATGAATACGAAATGCGTGGAGTGCCAGTCCGTCTTGAATTAGGTCCTCGTGATATGGAAAACGGGGTTTGTGTTCTGGTATCGCGTATTACAGGCGAGAAGAAAATCATTCAGCAGGAGAACCTTGTCGCAGAGGTTAATACCATGCTGGAGCAAGTACACAATGAAATGTTTGAACGCGCGTTGAAATTCCGTGAGGACCATTTCTATTCAGTGGATACGTTAGCAGAAATGAAGGATTCGATGGAAGAACAGCGTGGTTTTGCATTGGCAGGCTGGTGCGGTTCCGAAGAATGCGAGTCTAAAGTCAAGGAAGAAACGGGTGCAGGCAGCCGTAATATTCCGTTTGAGCCTGCGGTGAATAAGGATACCTGTATTTGCTGCGGGAAGCCCGCTGCGCATACGGTTGTTTTTGCCAAGGCGTATTAATTCTTTGCCCAATACTATATAATTCTTCAGTATCTGAATGTAGCTTCTGGGAGAGGAGTCGGCGGGCCGAAAGAACCCAATGCTTTCACCTCCCGGGAGCTTTTTAAAATAGTGGACTCAAGGCTTCCTTATGTCTTCTTTGGTTTTGGAAATTAGGTTTTTCAAAATATATGAATTTATATGCTGCACGCTATAAATTATCCTTCTATTTCTCGCTGAAACGGTTTCCGTCCTTTTGAGGACGGCGAAGCCCTTTCTACTTGCGGGGAGATTTTATTATCTGTTTAAAAGTTAGGTGGGGGAAGCATGGAACAGAACGTGGAAAGAAGAAAAAGATTCGAGCTGTTGATGAAGCAGGGAGAGATTCCGCCTGCACTCATTGATCCCTACTTTTTGGACGGGCATATCGAACGTGTGGAAATCAGCCGCGGTAACCGGGACTGGCACATCGTCATTGCCAAAGATACTCTTGTTCCGGCACAAACCTACCGGACATTTTGTTTGAGAATGCGTGAGAAGCTACAGCATATCGCCAAAGTCAGCTTCTTGTTTCTATATGATGAAAAAGTAAGCAGAGCAGAGCTTGTACAGGAATACTGGGGTTTATTTCTGGAATGGGCGCAGCGCGAGATCCCTTCAGTGAATGGTTGGCTGACCCGCTCCACTCAGGAGCTTCAAGACAGTACACTTCTGCTCAGCCTAAATGATTCGATGTCGTTAGAGCTGGCCCGTAAAAAGGGAATCGAAGGCGCCATAATTAAATTTTACGATAAATATTTTGGCCTGCCCCTGAAAGTGAAGCTGCAGATTGCCGAGAACGAAAACAGCAAAGCGGATGCTTATGAAGAGTTCCAGCAGAAGCTTCAGCAGGAGCAGCGCGAACTCGTTGAAATGATGATGATGGCCAGCGAGCCGGATGAACCGGTTGATGAGGGAGATCCGAATGAAGTCATTAAGCTTCAGGTCGGATATGAAATCAAGGAGCAGGCTGTACCTATTCTGGAAATTCAGGATGAAGAGAAGAAAATCACAATTCAGGGTACGATCTTCGGACTGGACAGCAAGGAGCTGCGGAACGGTAATACCTTGTTCACCTTCTGTATCACAGACTTTACTGATTCTCTGCAAATGAAGATGTTTGCGAAGACCAAAGAAGATCTGAAGGTTATGGGCCAGCTGGCCAACGGCAAATGGGTTAGAGCGCGCGGCAAGGTTGAATATGACCGCTTTATGCAGATTCCGGAGCTCGTAATGATTCCATCGGATCTGAACGAAGTATCGGCACCGCCGGCACGTAAGGATAATGCGAAGCAGAAGCGGGTAGAATTCCATCTGCACACGACTATGAGCACGATGGACGCAGTGGCGCCAATTGACGCGTATGTCAAGACCGCAGCGAAGTGGGGGCATCCGGCAATTGCCGTCTCTGACCACGGGGTTGTGCAGAGCTTTCCGGACGCCAACCATGCTGCACATAAGCATAAGATCAAAATGATCTACGGCGTCGAAGCCAATGTGGTAAATGACTCGGTAAATATTGTGGAGAATGCTCAGCCGCTGGACCTGAAGACTGCCACCTATGTCGTATTCGATATAGAAACCACCGGTTTGTCGATCACCCGGAATAATATTACCGAACTTGCTGCGATTAAAATGACCGGCGGCCAGGAGATAGACCGCTACTCAACGTTCGTGAATCCGCATGAGAAAATTCCATACCATATTCAGCAGCTGACCAATATTACTGATGAGATGGTTAAGGACGCTCCTGATTTGGAGCCGGTGCTGAAGAAATTCGTAGAGTTCATAGGCGACAGTATCCTGGTTGCCCATAATGCCAGATTTGATATGGGGTTCATTCAGGCTTCCCTGGTGAAACTGGGTCTGCCTGTGCTGCCCAATCCTTCCCTGGATACGCTGGAACTGGCACGTCTGTTGTATCCGAGCATGAAGAACCACCGGCTGAATACACTCGCCGACAAATATAAGGTTCTGCTGGAAAGCCATCACCGTGCGGTGGATGATACCATTGCCCTGGGAGGTATTCTGAACGGTCTGCTGGCTGATGCCGAGAAGATGAAGGGGATGACCCGGCTTGACCGGCTGAATGATTATGTAGGCAATGACCTGTCGAACACCCGGCCGTTTCACTGCGGCATCTATGCACTCAACCCGACTGGCAAGAAGAACCTTTACAAGCTGATATCCATGTCGCATACGGAGTATTACAAGCGCGTTCCCTGCATTCCTAAGTCCAAGCTCGAAGAGCACAGGGACGGTCTGCTGGTCATTTCCGGCTGCGAACGGGGAGAGTTCTTTGAGGCTGTGCTCAATAAGTCTACTGAAGAAGCGATGGAGGTTGCCCAGTTCTACGATATTCTGGAGATTCAGCCGCTGACGATGTACATGCATTTGGTAGACAAGGGATTCGTGGCCAGCGCAGAGGATTTGCGGGGCGTAGTGCGCAAGGTTTGTGAAATCGGCGAACAGCTGAACAAGCCTGTTATTGCAACAGGCAATGTGCATTATCTGGAGCCGCGGGACAAGCTGTTCCGCGATATTACGATTCACGGGATTACAGGATTCAGCCCGCTGAAAGACCAGCGCAAGCCGGATGCCCATTTCCGCACTACGGAAGAAATGCTGGCCGAATTCGAATTCCTGGGCGCGGAAAAAGCAATGGAAGTTGTCGTCACCAATACGGTGGAGCTGGCTGACCGCTTTGAGGAATATGACCTGTTTCCGGACCAGCTGTTTACGCCGATTATCGAAGGCGCTGATGACGAAATCCGCAACACCTGCTATGAGACGGCAAAATCAATCTATGGTGAGGAATTGCCTGAGGTCGTCGTTGCCCGGCTGGAAAAAGAGCTGGCGCCGATTATCAAATTTGGGTTCTCTGCCAACTATCTGATTTCTGAGCGTCTTGTGAAAAAATCGAACAAGGATGGCTACCTCGTGGGTTCCCGTGGTTCGGTAGGTTCGTCTGTAGTTGCCACCTTCCTCGGAATCTCCGAGGTAAATCCGCTGCCTGCTCATTATATATGTGTAAATCCGGAATGCCGGCATAGTGAATGGTTCCTCGACGGCAGCGTGCCAAGCGGCTTTGACCTGCCGGACAAGGTATGCCCGGACTGTGGCGGCAAGCTCAAGGGTGAAGGCCAGGATATCCCCTTTGAAACGTTTCTGGGCTTTAAGGGTGATAAGGTTCCCGATATCGACCTTAACTTTTCGGGTGAATATCAGCCGAACGCCCATAACTTTACCAAAACAATGTTTGGTCCGGACAACGTATTCCGTGCCGGCACCATCGGTACGGTAGCGGAGAAAACTGCCTTTGGATTCACGAAGAAATATGAGGAACATCATCAGAAGCGCTGGCGGGGAGCGGAAGTGGGACGTCTGGCCGCAGGCTGCACCGGGGTCAAGCGAAGCACTGGCCAGCATCCCGGCGGTATTGTCGTTTTGCCGGATTATATGGAGATAGAGGATATTACACCGGTGCAATTCCCGGCAGATGATGTCAATGCGGAATGGAAGACCACCCACTTTGACTATCACGCCTTTGATGCCAACCTGCTAAAGCTCGATATTCTGGGCCACGATGATCCGACAATGATGCGGATGCTGCAGGATTTAACAGGAGTGGACCCTACAACCATCCCGATGAACGATCCGAAGGTCATGAGCATGTTCAACTCTACTGATGCACTTGGAGTAAGGCCTGACCAGATCCGGACCCCTGTGGCTACCTACGGAGTTCCGGAAATGGGTACAAAATTTGTCCGCCAGATGCTGGTAGAGTCGAAGCCTTCCAGCTTTGCCGATTTACTGCAAATCTCCGGGCTGTCGCATGGTACGGGAGTTTGGCTTGGCAATGCCCAGGAACTGATCAAGAACAACACCTGCAACATCAAGACAGTTATCGGCTGCCGCGATGATATTATGCTGTTCCTGATTTACAAGGCTGGAATGGATGCGGGACTGGCCTTCAAAATTACCGAGAGCGTGCGTAAAGGGAAAGGGCTGTCTGCTGAATGGATCGAGGAAATGAAAAAGTGCAAGGTTCCTCAGTGGTACATTGATTCCTGCCTGAAAATCCAGTACATGTTCCCGAAGGCGCACGCCGCCGCCTATGTTATTTCTGCGGTTCGTACCGCCTACTTCAAGTTGTATCATCCTATTGAATATTATGCGACATACTTCACGGTGCGGGCGGCTGATTTTGATATTGAACTTTGCTGCCAGGGTTATGAAGCCATCGCCCGCCAGATTGTAGATATTGAACAGAAGGGCTTCCAGGCGCTTCCAAAGGAAAAAGCGATGCTGCCGATTCTTGAAATGGCGCTTGAGATGACAGCCCGAGGTTTTACTTTCAAAAATATTGATTTGTACCGTTCCGATGCCAACAAATTTACCGTTGACGGCAAAAGCCTCATTCCACCGTTCTCAGCACTTGCGGGAATCGGTGAGAATGCCGCCTATAACATTGCCGCCGCCAAGGATGCCGGAGAGTTCCTCTCCATCGAGGATTTCCAGCAGAAATCCAAGGCGAGCAAGACGGTAATTGAGCTGCTGACCGGGATGGGCTGCTTCCGCGGCCTGCCGGAAAGCAACCAGCTATCCCTGTTTTAAACTACCCCCTAGTAGGGGGGAAGCTGCGAGTGCTTTGCGGGGCTAATGGGTAAAAACAAGTGAAATTGGATGCCTGAAAAGTGGCAGTCAAGGGCTAGCACTTGTCAGTGCTGATGCACTATGGTATAATTTTTTTGGTAATAATGAGATAAGTCCGTTGTGTAAAGAGTGGGGAAACCCACTCTTTATCTTTGGTATATAGCAAAAGACAAGTTCGTGGAGGTTAATTTCTTTTGAGCACACCCAAATCCAAAATTAAACAAACGGTAGAGCAGATGCTCGGGTCCTATCTCGAGGACAATGGTTTCGAACTGGTGGACGTTGAATACGTGAAGGAAGGCTCCAACTGGTTTTTGCGCATATTCGTAGATAAAGAAGGCGGCATAGATATTGACGACTGCGGTGCCATCAGCGAATATTTCAGCTCAAAGCTGGACGAGAATGATCCTATACCTGAGGCTTATTTTCTTGAGGTTTCCTCGCCGGGTGCTGAGCGCCCGCTTAAGAAAGCGGCGGATGTTGCCAAAGCGGTAGGCAAGGACGTGTATGTGACAGTTTATGAGCCGATTCAGGGACTCAAAGAATTCGAAGGTCGTTTGCTCTCATTCGAGAACGAGGAACTGCTCATCTCCGCGGGCAAAAAAGAACATGTAGTACCGTATGCCAAAGTCGCCAGCGCGAGATTGGCCATTATTTTTTAACGTCTTGAAAGGGGGACCGGATTTTCATGAGTATGGATTTTATCGAAGCTATGAATGAACTGGAGAGGGAGAAAGGCATCAGCAAGGATGTGCTGTTTGAAGCCATCGAAGCTGCGCTGATCTCCAGCTATAAACGCAATTTTAATGCGGCGCAAAACGTGCGTGTGGACATGAACCGCAACACTGGCGTAATCAAGGTATTTGCCCGCAAGCTGATTGTTGAAGAGGTTCTGGATACCCGGACCGAAATCTCACTGCCGGCTGCACGGGAAATCAACCCGCACTTCCAGCTTGAGGATATCGCCGAGCTTGAAGTAACGCCGCGCGATTTCGGCCGTATTGCTGCACAGACTGCCAAGCAGGTAGTCACCCAGCGTATTCGTGAAGCGGAGCGCGGACTTATCTATAACGCTTTTATCGACAAGGAAGATGATATCGTTACCGGGCTTGTACAGCGCCAGGATATGCGCAACATCTATGTTGACCTTGGCAAAATCGAAGCGGTTCTGCCGCTTAGCGAGCTGATGCCTGGAGAAAAGTTCAAGCAAAGCGAGCGCATCAAGGCTTATATCACCAAGGTGGAGAATACGACCAAAGGGCCGCAGATTATGTTGTCCCGCAGTCATCCCGGATTGTTGAAGCGTCTATTCGAGCTGGAGGTTCCGGAAATTTTTGACGGCGTGGTTGAAATTCGTTCTGTTGCCCGCGAAGCAGGCTTCCGTTCGAAAATTGCCGTCTTCTCGCGTAATTCCGAAGTGGATCCGGTTGGCTCCTGCGTAGGCCCAAGAGGCACACGCGTGCAGACCATCGTCACAGAGCTGCGAGGCGAGAAAATTGACATTGTCCGTTATTCTGAGGCTGTACAGGAATATGTGGCCAACGCGCTCAGCCCGTCCAAAGTTCTTGAAGTTCAAGTCTTTGAAGCGGAAAAAATGGCCCGTGTCATCGTGCCTGATTATCAATTGTCACTGGCGATCGGCATCAAGGGGCAGAATGCCCGTCTTGCTGCCAAACTGACCGGCTGGAAAATTGATATCAAGAGCGAGACCCAGGCAGAGCAGGAATACGGCAGACCTAGAACGGTAAGCGATGAAATGCATCAGGATTCCGTCTCCATTGATTAATTAACCTGCTCACTAGAGGGGAGGCGTTTATGATGAAGCAAAGAAAGGTGCCGCTGCGCAAGTGCGTTGCAAGCCAGGAGATGATGCCCAAAAAAGAGCTGATTCGCGTGGTTAGAACGCCCGAGGGCGAAGTGCTGATCGACCTGACAGGCAAAAAGTCAGGCCGGGGCGCTTATATCTGCGGCAAGCTTGAATGCTTTAAACTGGCACAAAAGAATAAAGCACTTGACCGTGCGTTAAAATGTCAAGTGAGTCCTGAAATCTATGCCCAGCTTGCCCGGGATTTTGCATCCGTGGAGGAGCAATTTTTGGCAGCAAAGGATAGTGAGGACGATGAGTAAGGCACTTTCTTATTTAGGGCTTGCGATGAGAGCAGGCAAGATTGTCACCGGCGACGAGGCCGTGCTTAAAGCGGTACGGTCTTCAGAGGCGAAGCTGGTCGTTCTGGCGGGTGACGCTTCAGATAATACCCAAAAAAAGTTCCGTGATAAATGCGGAACCTACGATATTCCACTAGTAATCGCATTTCACCGGGATGAACTCGGTGCAAGTATTGGTAAAGACCAGCGCGTTGTGCTGGCCGTTACGGATAAAGGATTCGCGGAAATGATCTCCAAGCAACTCGGAGATACTGTCGGAGGTGGAGTTATTGACTAAAGAAGACAATAAAGATAAGCTGCGCGTTTATGAATACGCGAAATCTTTGAACATGAGCAGTAAAGAAATTATTACAATTCTGAAGCGTTTGGATGTCCCTGTGAATAATCATATGAGTGTCATGGAGAATGGCTCTGTGACCAAAGTAGAACAGTTCTTCAAGGATATTAAGTCAAACGCTGCAGCCAAGCGGGATCCCGGCACCAGCAGCCGGCCGGTAACTACCGGCTCGGTAACAGCCGAACCTCAAAGTGCTCAGAATGCCAACAAAAATCAACCGGAAAAGCAGGTAGGTATGAACAGTAACCAAAACAACAACCAATCGACGACGTCCCCAAGGCCCCAAAGCGGACAAGATTCCCGCAGAACAACAACAGGCTCCACTCAAAATTCCCGCCCTCAGGGCAGCTCCACTAGCGGCAGCCGTCCGCAAGGCAGCTCCACTAGCAGCAGCCGTCCGCAAGGCAGCTCCACTAGCGGCAGCCGTCCGCAAGGCAGCTCGACTAGCAGCAGCCGCCCGCAAGGCAGCTCCACTAGCAGCAGCCGTCCGCAAGGCAGTTCGACCGGCGGCAACCGTCCGCAGGGCAGCTCGACTGGCGGCAGCCGCCCGCAGGGCAGCTCGACTGGCGGCAGCCGTCCGCAAGGCAGCTCGACTGGCGGCAACCGTCCGCAAGGCGGCTCGACTGGCACCCGTCCGCAAGCTCAAGGCGGCGCACCACGCACTGGCGATAACCGTCCGCAAGCTCAAGGCGGCGGCACCGGCGGAGACTTCTCACGTGGCGGTGGCGGTGACAGAGGCGCTAAGAGAAACACTACAGGCGGCAGACCGAACAACAACAGCGGCCAAAAGCGCTTTGAAGACGGCAAAGGCGGCAACTACCGCGGCCGTGGCGGCAAGAACAACCGTGGCAGAAACCAGTCAATGGAACGCCGCGAAAAGATTGACAACACACCGAAGAAAATTATCGTACGCGGCAGCATGACCGTTGGTGAAACTGCCAAGCTGCTTCATAAGGATGCTTCTGAAGTGATCAAGAAGCTGATCTCGATGGGTGTTATGGCAACCATCAACCAGGAACTTGATATTGACACCATTCTGCTGCTGGCCGGTGAGTTCGGCGTAGAAGTAGAAGTGAAGATTCCAGTGGATGAAGACAGCTTCGAGACCGTTGAAGAGAATGACTCCGAAGAGGATCTTCAGGCTCGTCCTCCGGTAGTAACGATCATGGGTCACGTTGACCATGGTAAAACAACACTGCTTGATGCCATTCGTTCCACGAACGTAACTGGCGGCGAAGCTGGCGGAATTACTCAGCATATCGGTGCTTATCAAGTTGAAATCAACCACAAGAAAATCACATTCCTGGATACACCGGGTCACGAAGCGTTTACCGCGATGCGTGCTCGTGGTGCCCAAGTAACAGATATGACGATTATCGTAGTAGCTGCCGATGACGGTGTAATGCCTCAGACGGTTGAAGCCATCAACCATGCAAAAGCTGCAGGTCTTCCGATTATCGTTGCAGTCAACAAAATCGACAAGCCGGGTGCAGACCCTGATAAGGTAAAGCAAGAGCTTACAAGCTATGAGCTGGTTCCGGAAGAGTGGGGCGGAGACACCATCTTCGTTAACCTGTCGGCCAAACAGCGCTTCAACCTGGAAGAACTGCTGGAAATGATCCTGCTCGTTGCTGAAGTGAATGAGTACAAGGCTAACCCGGACAAACGGGCACGCGGTACTGTAATCGAAGCTGAGCTTGACAAGAACCGTGGACCGGTTGCCCGTATTCTCGTGCAGAACGGTACGTTGAAAGTCGGGGACGCTTTTGTAGCAGGTAACTGCTTCGGACGCGTACGCGCCATGGTTAATGACAAAGGACGCAAGATCAAGGAAGCAGGTCCTTCCACACCTGTGGAAATTACCGGTTTGACTGAGGTGCCTCAGGCAGGCGATCCGTTTATGGCCTTTGAAGATGAGCGTAAAGCCCGTGCTATCGCAGACAGACGTTCTACAACCCAGCGTCAGTCCGAGCTGAACACGAATACCCGTGTAACCTTGGATGACCTGTTCAAGCACATCAAGGATGGCGAGATCAAAGACCTGAACGTAATCATTAAAGCGGACGTGCAGGGATCGGTTGAAGCGCTGAAAGGCTCTTTGGCCAAGATCGAAGTCGAAGGTGTACGCGTGAAGATCATTCACAGCGGTGCAGGTGCCATTACGGAATCTGATATTACACTCGCTGCTGCATCCAATGCTATTGTTATCGGCTTCAATGTTCGTCCGGATGCCCAGACGAAAGCGGCTGCCGAGCAAGAAAAAGTGGATGTTCGTCTGCACAACATCATCTACAACGTAATTGAGGAAATTGAAAGTGCGATGAAAGGGATGCTTGATCCGATCTATAAAGAGAACGTTATCGGTCATGCAGAAGTGCGCAACGTCTTCAAAATCAGCAAAGTGGGTACCATTGCAGGTTGTATGGTTACTTCCGGCAAAATTGCCCGCAATGCCGAAATGCGCTTGATCCGCAGCGGTATCGTTGTCTTCCAAGGCAAGATCGACACCTTAAAACGTTTCAAAGATGATGCCAAAGAAGTGGCGCAGGGTTATGAATGCGGCATAACTTTGGAACGCTATAATGACGTCCAAGAGGGCGACATTATCGAAGCGTTCATTATGGAAACGGTAGAGCGCTAAGCGAAGAGGTGAATATAGATGTCTAAAATCAGAGCGGGACGGGTTGGCGAACAGATCAAGAAAGAACTGAGCCAGCTTATCCAAAGCGGACTGAAGGACCCGCGCATCGGGTTCGTAACAGTAACAGGGGTAGATGTAACGAACGATCTCTCGCAGGCCAAGGTATACCTGAGCGTGTTCGGAGACGAAGAGCAGAAGAGCGATTCGCTAAAAGCGATTGAGAAAGCCAATGGCTTTCTCCGCTCCGAGCTTGGCAAGGCAATCCGCCTGCGCCACACGCCTGAGCTGATCTTCAAGATGGACGAATCCGTTGCTTACGGAAGCCATATTGAGAAGCTGCTCGGCGAGATCGGCAAGAACCAAGAAAGTTAGGAAAATAAAGGAGACGGCGAATGCAGAGCTATGAACAAAGTCTCCAGCAGACCCGTAAGTTTCTGCTGGAACACGACGATTATCTTGTAGTGTCGCATGTTCAGCCGGACGGAGATGCAGTCAGCTCCACCCTCGCGGTGGGCTGGCTTCTCTCATGTCTGGGCAAAAAATATACTATGCTGAATGAAGGCCCGATTCCCAAACGGATGGAATACTTATGGCATGCCGATGAGATTGTCAATCTGGCGGACGGTGAATTGCCCCGGACGTACAGTAACGTCATTTGCGTCGATTGTGCAGATTTTCAGCGTGTGGGGCTGACCCAGCGCTTTTTTGCTCAGGATGCCCTTATCGCAAACATTGATCATCATCCCACCAACAACGGTTACGGATTCGTTACGCTGATTAAGCCGGATGCTGCTGCCACTGCTGAAATTTTGTTCGACCTGCTGAAGACGTTTGAGGTGGAATGGGATATAGATATTGCTACAGCAATCTATACAGGATTGCTGACCGATACCGGCGGCTTCCGCTACACCAATACCTCACCTAAAGTGATGGCGGCTGTCTCTGAGCTGCTGGCACTGGGAGTTAACGGTCCCGAGCTGGCGGAGACGTTGCTGGAGGAAATGACATTAGCTCAGGTGAAGGTGCTGAACCGGGCACTGAACACTTTGCAATTAACTCCGCAGGGCGATGTTGCCTGGGTTTATGTAACACCACAGGATATGCTCGAATGTAATGCCGCCAATGAGGATCTTGAAGGCATTGTTAATTATCCGCGTAATATCCGCGGTGTAGAGGTCGGTATGCTGTTCAAGGTCATCGATGAGACTGCTGTGAAGGTCAGCCTGCGTTCGGCCGGCAAGGTCGATGTCGCGGCGCTGGCTCAAGTCTTCGGAGGCGGAGGACATACCCGCGCAGCAGGTGCCCGGGTTGAGGGGACGCTGGAGCAGGCAATACCACGGGTGCTGGAGGAGGTCAGACGTCTTTTATGAGTGAGCTTACAGGTGTTTTGGCTGTTTTTAAGCCAGCAGGGTACACTTCACATGATGTTGTGGCCAAAGCCCGGCGGATTCTTGGTATGAAGCGCATCGGACACACCGGAACTCTGGATCCTCAAGTGACAGGCGTATTGCCGCTTTGTCTTGGAAGGGCAACCCGGGTTGTGGAGTATATCCAGGAGCTGCCTAAGGAATATGTAGCCACACTGAGACTAGGTATGGCAAGCGATACCGAAGACTTAACCGGGACCATTACGGAAAGTGTGGATGAAGTGAAAGTTACCGAGGAAGAAGTTCTGGCGGTACTGAACTCCTTTAAAGGAGTAATCTCTCAGATTCCCCCGATGTACTCGGCGGTGAAAGTGGAAGGCAAACGCCTCTATGAGCTGGCTAGAGAAGGCAAGACTGTAGAGCGAAAGAGCCGTGAAGTGGAGATTTACGAAATTGAGATGACGGATATGGTGTACAGCGGCAATTATCCCGATATTACCTTCCGTGTGCTGTGTTCCAAGGGTACATACATCCGTACGCTTTGCGTAGATATCGGCCGGGCGCTTGGAGTGCCCGGTGTGATGGTCAAGCTGGAACGGACGATGTCCGCAGGGATATCTGCCAGTCACTGTCTAACTCTTGAGCAAATTGCCGAGCATAAAGAAGCAGGCACACTCGATGAACATCTGATCGCGGCGGATGAAGCGATTTCCCATCTGTCCCGGCATTCGGTAATGGATGAGAAGAGGAAGGCCGCCCTGCAGGGGCAGCGCCTTTCAACACGTTACGTAGCACCTGAAGTAAAGCAGGCCGGCCATTTTCGGCTTTATGATCTACAGGGAGAGTTCCTGGGCATTTATGAATTGGATGACACAGGAGCTATAGCCCCTGTAAAGGTATTCGCACAAGCATAATATTAATTTTATTAGTGAATTGTAGGTGAGAAACAGCGTGAGAACCGTAACCTTAAGTTATCCAATGCCAGCGGAGACCGCAGCGCAGTGGGCGCAGCCGCAAGTGACTGCCCTTGGCCAGTTTGACGGACTGCACCGCGGACATGCCAGCGTCATTACTTCCGCTGTAGCTCTGGCCCGTAAACAAGGCGTACCGGCAGCAGTCATGACCTTTCATCCTCATCCCAAGGATGTAATGGGCAAAGGTGACTATGATGGATATTTGACCCCAGCGAAGGACAAGCAGGAACTGCTTGCCGGCATGGGGGTCGATATTTTGTATGTAATTGAATTTAATGAGCAGCTGTCCCGGGTTAGCCCGCAGGATTTTGTCTCTGTAATGCTGCTGCCGCTGCATATTGTAACTGCAGTTATCGGCTTCGATTTCCGCTTTGGCTACATGGGCGAAGGGGATGCCGATATGCTCCGTGAGCTGGGGGACGGTGTGATGAATGTGGAGACGGTGCCTCCTTTTCTGCTTGAAGGAGAGAAGGTAAGCAGCTCCGGCATTCGGAAGAGCCTTCAGAACGGAGATCTAACTCTGGCCAACGCATGGTTTGGGCGCTGCTATCATCTGCGCGGAGTTGTAGGGCACGGCGAGAAGAGAGGCCGCACGATTGGTTTTCCGACTGCAAATCTTCAGCTTGAAGACCTTTATGTCATCCCGGCTAAAGGGGTGTATGCAGTGCGGGTCTTTTATAAGGAAGACGTTCTGTACGGCGTAATGAATGTCGGCGTGAAGCCAACGTTCCATGAGGGGATGATTGCCCCGAGCTTTGAGGTGCATCTGTTTGATTTTGCAGGAGACATCTATGAAGAGGAACTTAGGGTAGAACTGGTCTCCTTTATCCGGCCTGAGCGTAAATTTGAGTCGATTGATGCCCTGATTTCACAGATTGCTGCAGATGCCGAAACGGCTAAAGAGCTGCTGGGCTATCATTCTTAATCTGCACGGGACAAGCCGTTTACTTTTCTTTCCGATAATGCTATACTGATTAACGTTGCTGGAAAAACAGCATCATAACCATAGCTTGGTTGCGCGTTCTCACCGACGGTGACGAGGCTACTGGCGATTATAATGAAGGAGGTGAACAGGATGGCATTGACTCAAGAACGTAAACACCAATTGATCGACGAGCACAAAACTCATGAATCCGATACTGGATCCCCTGAGGTGCAAGTTGCTATCCTTACGGAGAACATCGTTAATTTGACTGACCACTTGCGTACGCACAAGAAGGATCATCATTCCCGTCGCGGATTGCTGAAGATGGTTGGACAACGTCGTAAACTGCTGGCGTATTTGAAGAACAAAGACATCAGACGTTACAGCGCCCTGATCGAAAAACTGGGATTGCGTCGTTAATTTTCCATAAGATTACCCTTAAAGCAGCCTGGTTGTATACCGTATGTCCTTCTCGGAGCGACAGCGGGACAGCCGGGTTGCTTTTTGAAAATTTAGGGAAAACTTTTACAATTAGGCAAGCTTAACTTATTCGCAAAAACGGCTATTTTACCTCTTATGGAGGACAAGCCGTTTTTGCTTGTATAAAACATAGAGAACCGGCCCTTGACCCCAAAGTGATCAAGACATCCGTTTCAACAATGACAATTCACTGAACCTGCGATAATGTACAGCGGGTCTACTACCATTCAAGGAGGGATTTTATGGAACAACGTGTAGAAATGCAGCTTGGCGGAAGACGCCTTGTGCTGGAAACAGGCCGACTGGCCAAACAAGCGAACGCAGCCGTAATGGTTCGTTACGGAGATACTGCTGTATTGTGTACGGTTACAGCGTCTAACGAACCTAAAGATCTGGATTTTTTCCCGCTTACGGTTAACTATGAAGAAAGATTATACGCAGTGGGTAAAATCCCGGGCGGATTTATTAAACGCGAAGGCAGACCGAGTGAGAAGGCTATTTTGTCCAGCCGTCTGACTGACCGTCCGATTCGTCCGCTGTTTCCGGAAGGATTCCGCAATGACGTGCAAGTATTGAATATGGTTATGAGCGTGGATCAGGATTGTGCGCCGGATATTGCTGCTATGATCGGTACTTCCGCAGCACTCAGTATTTCCGATGTTCCTTTCAATGGTCCTATCGGCGGTGTGGCTGTCGGCCGCATTGACGGTCAATTCATCATTAATCCTGACGTTGCACAGCAGGCTGCAAGTGACATCTACGTGGTGGTAGCAGGAACTAAAGACGCCATCATGATGGTGGAAGCGGAAGCCAACGAAGTGCCGGAAGATGTAATGCTGGAAGCCATCATGTTCGGTCATGATGAAGTCCGTAAGATCGTAGCAACAATTGAGCAGCTGGTAGCGGTTGCCGGCAAAGAGAAGATGGCTGTGAAGCTGCATGCGGTTAACGCTGATGTCAACACAGAGGTTCGCGCTTATGCTGAAAGCCGTCTGGTAGATGCCGTGAAAATTGCCGAGAAGCACGCCCGTCAGGATGCCATCGACTTGGTCAACAATGAAACGGTGGAGTATTTCGTTGAGAAATACATAGAGACACCTGAACTTCTTAAAGATGTGAAGGAAGTCCTGCACGATATCGTGAAGGATGAAGTCAGACGTTTGATTACACATGATAAGATTCGCCCGGATGGCCGTAAGCTGGATGAAATCCGTCCGATTGAATGTGATACTTCCCTGCTTCCGCGTACGCACGGTTCCGGACTGTTCACCCGTGGACAAACACAAATCCTTAGCGTATGTACACTGGGTGCACTGGGTGATGTACAGATTCTTGACGGTATTGATCCGGCAGAAACCAAACGGTTTATGCATCACTACAATTTCCCTCCGTTCAGCGTAGGGGAGGCACGTCCGCTTAGAGCACCGGGACGCCGCGAGATTGGCCACGGAGCCCTTGGAGAACGCGCGTTGTCCAAAGTCATTCCTAGTGAAACCGAATTCCCGTACACCATCCGTTTGGTATCTGAAGCGATTGAATCCAACGGATCTACTTCCCAGGCAAGTATCTGCGCAAGCATTCTGGCAATGATGGATGCGGGTGTGCCGATCAAAGCCCCTGTAGCGGGAGTAGCGATGGGTCTGATCAAGGATGGAGAGCATGTGTCAATCCTGACAGATATTCAAGGTATGGAAGATCATCTTGGCGATATGGACTTCAAGGTAGCAGGTACGGCTGAAGGTGTAACGGCGATCCAGATGGATATCAAAATCGACGGCATCGACCGTAAAATCCTGCAGGATGCTTTGCAGCAGGCTAAAGAAGGACGTATGTTCATCTTGGGCAAAATGATGGAAGCTATCTCCGAGCCTAGACCAAGCTTGTCGAAATACGCTCCTAAGATCATTATCATCAATATCAATCCGGACAAGATCCGTGATGTTATCGGTGCAGGTGGTAAGATTATCAATAAAATCATTGAAGAAACCGGCGTGAAGATCGACATCGAACAGGATGGCCGTGTCTTTATCGGATCTTCGGATGAAGAAATGATTCAGAAAGCCCGCGGCATTATCGAAGGCATTGTGCGTGAAGTGCAGGTCGGCGAAATTTATGTGGGTACCGTTAGACGCATCGAGAAGTTCGGCGCATTTGTTGAACTGATTCCGGGTAAAGATGGATTGGTGCATATTTCCCAGCTCTCCACTGAGCGCGTAGCTAAGGTAGAAGATGTTGTTGCCATCGGCGACACTATCACTGTAAAAGTTACCGAAATTGACCAGCAGGGCCGTGTGAATCTGTCGCGCAAAGCGGTATTGACTTCGGAAAGCGGAGCAAAGGCGTAAGCCGGCCTCTCCCTTTTGGAAACAGTGTCAATTGTATAATTGAGAAGAGACAGAAGCTTATGCATTCTGGCTCTTTTTTAAAAATATAAGAATTTATAGGCTTCACACTATAAATTATCCTTATATTTCTCGGGCCCCACTTTGTGGGGTTATTTTAATTTGCGTAAGGCGCAGGTTGTATGCATATTCTTCTCCAACCATACATAGGCTGGGACAAAGCGTCCTTGCACCCTGTGCGGGGACGAGCGTGAGACGTTTCTGCCGGGGAGGAAAGACGTCATGAAGACGGAAAAAGCTGCGCTTGTGCTTGCCTGTATTGCTGTAGTAATCGGCCTTGGCAGTACATTTGGACCGGTGAAGGAAATGCTGGCCGAGCTTAAGCCGCAGGATGGACTGGCTGTGTGGAGTAATATTCCGAAAGAGCGTGATCAGGAGCTGCGTTCTTTGATTGAAAGCAAAGCGGCCAAGCTGAATGCCGCACCGGTGGATGCTGTTGTAGACCGGGTGTGGAAGGCAATTCCAGGTTATAATGGCCTTGAAGTGGATGTAGAGGCCACGTACCGCAGTACACTGCTGCAGGGGGCGGGAGAGGGTCTGAAATGGGTGTACCGGCAAATCCCGCCAAAGGTGTCGCTGAATGATCTGGGTGCTCACCCGATTTACCGGGGGAATCCGGCTAAGCCGATGGTCTCGCTGATGATCAATGTAGCATGGGGCAATCAATTCATTGTACCGATGCTTAACATTTTGGATGAGGAAAAGGTAAAGGTGACCTTTTTTCTGGATGGAAGCTGGCTTAGCCATAACCGGGAGCTTGCGGCCGAGATGCTGAAACGCGGGCATGAGATGGAGAATCATGCGTATACCCATCCCAATATGAGCACTTTAAGCCGGGCCCGGGCGACCGCCGAGATTGAGAAAACAAAGAGTCTGCTGAAAGAGAGTCTTGGAGTAACCAATACCTGGTTTGCGCCTCCGTCCGGTGATTTTGATCAGGAAACAGTGGATATCGCCGCCTCATTGGGGCTGAAAACGGTGCTGTGGACACTGGATACCGTCGATTGGCGTAACCCTTCTCCAGAATCCGTTGTCGTTAAAATCAGCAGCCAGTCCGAGCCGGGCACATTGATATTGATGCATCCGACAGCTTCCTCCTCCAAAGCGCTGAGAGGCATGATCCGGGGGATTAAAGCTAAAGGTCTTCAGCTGGGTACGGTCAGTGAAACACTGTCAGCGGAGCGGCTGGCCCCTTCAGAAGTTGAGTGAGCGGTTAATTTCTGGTAGGATAAGAGTCGCGCGTAACAAATACAAAGATAGATACAGGGCTATGCCAGGAGGACGTAGAAGTGGAAAAAATAGTATTGTCGAACGGCCTGCGGGTGGTTACGGAGAAAATTCCTACCGGACGCTCCGTTTCCTTTGGAATCTGGGTCAAGAATGGCTCCCGCAATGAGAACCCGCTGAATAACGGGATTTCACATTTTATCGAACACATGCTTTTTAAAGGCACCGACCGGTTCAGTGCCAAGGATATTGCCGAGCAGTTTGATGCGATTGGCGGCAACGTCAACGCATTTACCTCGAAGGAATATACATGTTATTATGCAAAAGTATTGGATGAGCATCTGCCGATCGCCGTGGATGTGCTGTCCGATATGTTTTTCCGCTCGCGGATTGATGCCGAAGAGCTGGCCAAGGAGAAAAATGTCATCCTGGAGGAAATCGCCATGTGCGAGGATACGCCGGATGATCTGGTACATGATCTGATGTGCGCTGCGGCGTACGGCGAGCATCCGCTGGCTTATTCCATTCTGGGCCTGAAGGAACGGCTGGCGGACATGACGGCCGATGATCTCCACGCGTATATTAAACAGCAGTATACCATTGAGAATACGGTAATCAGCGTAGCAGGCAATATCAATGACGGACTGGTTGAACTGTTGGAGGCCCATTTCGGATCATTCGATAATCATGGTGAATCCGCGCCTTTGACAGCTCCTGATTTCCATGGCGAACTGCTGTTTCACCGCAAAAAGACGGAGCAAAACCATATTTGCCTTTCCCTCCCGGGCGTAGAGGGCGGCGGGCCGCTGCAATATGCCATGGTGCTGCTGAATAATGCCATCGGCGGCGGGATGAGCTCCAGAATGTTCCAAGAGATTCGCGAAAAACGCGGTTTAGCCTATTCCGTATACTCCTATCACAGCTCCCAGGCAGACAGCGGCCTGTTTACCGTCTATGCCGGCACTGCGCCGAAGCAGACCAAAGAGGTGACGGAGCTGATCAAGGAAATGATGCATGATCTTGCCGTTAACGGTCTTAGCGAAGATGAACTGAGAAAAGGCAAAGAGCAGCTCAAGGGAAGCCTGATCCTCAGCCTGGAGAGCACCAGCAGCCGGATGAACCGGATTGGCAAAAATGAGCTGATGCTTGGAAGGCATGATACACTTGACGATATGATCACCAAAATCGGACTCGTCACTATGGATGATATCAATCGATTACTGGACCACATGTTTGCTGAGCCCCTCGCATTAGCGATGGTCGGCTCCTCTGATAAAGCTATTGCCAATGTTAGGAGAGATGATCTTGTCTTATTACGTTCAAATTAACAAACTGCCCGGCAACGAAGATGTGCTGCTGCCCCGCAAAATGTCAGAACAGGCTTCCGGCTATGATCTGTATGCGTCTGTGGACGGTGAGGTTGTGCTTGCTCCGGGCGAGCGGGCCCTGATCCCTACGGGAATTTCGCTGGCGATGCCGGACGGGCTGGAGGCGCAGATCCGTCCGCGCAGCGGCCTTGCTCTAAAGCACGGCATTACCTGTCTGAATACTCCGGGAACGATTGATGCCGATTACCGTGGTGAAATTAAAGTTTTACTGATTAACCTGGGTCAGGAGCCTTTTGCCATCGCACGCAATGAGCGGATTGCCCAAATGGTGTTCCAGGCCGTGCCGTCCGTGAACATGGTGGAGGTGGACGAGCTGTCCGAGACACAACGCGGCGCCGGAGGCTTTGGCCATACGGGCAAATAGCAGACGGAATTTTTGTTTTATTCATACCTGGAGCTTGCGGATGTAGCCTGTAAAGGCCTTCTTCGCAGGCTTTTTTTGTTGAATTGACCTTGATTTGAGTCAATCCATTTATCAGTTTCCCCTGTATTTCTTCTCTGCTCTTCACCCATGGGCGGCCCCCGGCATAAGATGATTTATAGTCGATAGTGTATGTGGAAAGGAGCGTCATCCCTATGCTTACTGGCATCAGGATCGTGTTCCTGGGCGGGGACGCGAGACAGATTGAAGTGATTCGGAAATGTGTGGAAATGGATGCGACGGTAAGTGCTGCCGGATTCGATAAGTGGGAATCCCCTAGCCCGGGGGTGAACCTGGCAGAGCTGTCGGCAGAGCTCTTAGGCAATGCGGATGTGCTGGTACTGCCAACCGTTGGTTGTGATGATGAAGGGAATATTAATGCGCTGTTCTCCTCTCACCGTCTGCAGCTGCTGGATGAGCACATCGCTGCGATGCCGTCCCGATCCACGGTGTATACCGGTATGGCCAAAAGCTACTTGCGCAGCCTGTGCGCCAGACATTCGCTAAAGCTGGTGGAACTGCTAAACCGGGACGATGTGGCGATATACAACTCCATCCCTACAGCAGAAGGCGCGCTGGTTATGGCCATTCAGAATACCGATTTTACTATTCATGGTTCCACATCGATGGTACTCGGGATGGGAAGAACCGGGTTTACGATGGCGCGGGCGCTTCAAGGGCTCGGTTCCAGCGTAAAGGTGGGGGTAAGAAGACAGGAGCATTATGCGCGGGCGGAAGAGATGGGCTGGAAGCCTTTTATGACAGGTGAGCTGCTGCTTCATGTGCCGGATGTTGATCTAATCTTCAATACCATCCCAAGCATGATTATTACCGCGCAGGTGTTATCCCGCCTTCAGAGGCACTGCGTAATTATTGATTTGGCCTCCGCACCGGGCGGATGTGATTTCCGCTATGCGGAGAAGCGCGGGATTAAAGCGATGCTGGCTCCGGGATTGCCCGGGATCGTTGCCCCCAAGAGCGCCGGAATTATTATGGGTAGTGCGCTGGTACAGTCGATATCTGACGAGACTACAATCAGGGGGGACGATTAAATGGATTGGCATGGTAAAACAGTAGGTTATGCAATTACCGGTTCACATTGCACGTTTGCCGAAGTGATGCCGCAGATTCAGCGCTTTATGGACGACGGTGCAAATGTGGTGCCGATTGTTTCCGCATCGGTGCTGAACACGGATACCCGCTTCGGCACATCGGAAAATTGGTTAAAACAGTTGAAAGATATAACAGGGAATGATATCATTTCTACAATTGTTGAAGCGGAACCGCTGGGTCCTTCCAAGCTGCTGGACGTTCTGACGATCGCCCCTTGCACGGGGAATACGACGAGCAAATTGGCGAACGCCATGACAGACAGCCCTGTACTGATGGCAGCAAAGTCCCAGATGCGTAACGGTCGGCCGCTAGTGCTGGCCATCTCCACGAATGACGGCCTTGGCCTGAATGCGGCGAATATTGCAAAGCTTTTGGTAGCCAAACATATTTATTTTGTGCCGTTCGGCCAGGATAATCCTGTAGGCAAGCCCAACTCGCTTGTAGCACGTATGGATCTCATACCCGAGGCCTGCTACGCAGCTTTGCAGGGCAATCAGCTGCAGCCGATGATTATCGAACGGTTTCATTCAGCATAATTAGCATGTTTCGATACATTAATCATGCTCGAACATAGGCTTCACTTTTGCCGCCCTCATTCTGAGGGCGGTTCAGCTCTTTTTTAGCTTTCAAAGGTTGGACCTGGCCGCGTCTATTGTCATTACTTGATTTGGGCAGGTCCCGTGTAATTAGAAAGGAGCGTCATCCTTATGTTTACTGGCATCAGGATCGTGTTCCTGGGCGGGGACGCAAGACAGCTGGAGGTTATTCGTAAATGCGTAGAGATGGAAGCGACGGTAAGCGCCGCCGGGTTTGATAAGTGGGAAACTCCAAGTCCGGAAGTGAACATGAGTCAGCTTTCGGCCGGACTGCTCAGCAGCGCGGATGTGCTGGTGCTGCCTACGGTGGGGTGTGACGAGGAAGGAAATATTAATGCCGTATTTTCCTCGGATCGCCTACAGTTGCTTGACGAACATATCGCGGCGTTGCCGCCAAATTGCACAGTGTATGCCGGTGTAGCCAAAAGTTATTTGCGCAACCTGTGCGCCAGACATTCGATTAAGCTCGTGGAACTGCTGAACCGGGACGATGTGGCGATTTACAACTCCATTCCAACAGCAGAGGGTGCACTGGTTATGGCCATCCAGAATACCGATTTTACAATTCACGGCTCCTCTTCGATGGTGCTCGGCATGGGCAGAACCGGATTTACAATGGCGAAGGTATTGCAGGGACTCGGTGCCAGTGTAAAGATAGGCGTCAGGAGGCAAGAGCATTACGCACGTGCGGAGGAGATGGGCTGGAAGCCATTTATGACCGGAGAACTGCTGCTGCATGTGCCGGAGGCTGATCTCATCTTTAATACCGTACCGGGCATGATTATAACCGCGCAGGTACTTTCACGTCTTCAGAAGCACTGTGTAATTATCGATCTGGCATCCGCCCCGGGCGGATGCGATTTCCGCTATGCGGAGAAGCATGGAATCAAGGCGTTGCTGGCTCCAGGTCTGCCTGGAAGGTTTGCCCCAAAAAGCGCAGGGATGATTATGGCTAATGCGTTGGTGCAGTCGATATCTGACGAGACATTGCGCACAGCGGACAATAAATGAATTGGCTTATAAATGAGTAGGTTATATTATTATTCAGCATTTCAAAGTAAAGATCTTGCGCACATGAGCCGTTCCTTGGATAGAGACAGTTCTTCAGTGCATATAACGCATGCTTGCTTAGAGAAGTAATGGAGGAATTATAAATGGGTATTTTGGTGCAAAAGTTCGGCGGAACCTCATTGTCCACACCGGCAGCGAGGGAGCATGTCATCCGCCACGTCAAACGGGAGATGGCCAGCGGCTTTGATCTGGTTATTGTCGTCTCCGCTATGGGACGCAAAGGGGAGCCTTACGCAACCGATACGCTGCTTGACTGGGCAGTGCAGAACGGGAATTCCCTGCCGGACCGGGAGAAAGATCTCTTGATGTGCTGCGGAGAAATAATCTCCGCCACTACACTGTGTGGTCTGCTGGAGCAGGAGGGCATCCGCTCTACTGTGCTTACAGGCGCACAGGCTGGCTTCCTTACCGACAACAACTACGGCAACGCAAGAATTCTTGATGTGCAGACCGAACGCATTCTACGGGAATTGCGAGAGCATAAAGTAGTTATAGTAACCGGGTTTCAGGGTCAGACCGAAGCCGGTGATTTTACGACCCTTGGACGCGGAGGAAGCGATACCTCAGCAACTGCGCTTGGTGCAGCGCTCCGTGCGGATATGGTCGATATTTACACCGATGTGGACGGGATTCTTACAGCCGATCCGCGGATTGTCGAGGATGCGAAGCAACTGACCTATGTCAGCTATACAGAAATCTGCAACATGGCCTATCAAGGGGCTAAAGTTATACATCCCCGTGCGGTGGAAATTGCCATGCAGGCCCAGATTCCTGTACGTGTGCGTTCAACGTTCTCGGAAGCCGAAGGTACACTTGTCACTCATCCTGAAGGGTTCAGCGATGTTTCACATGGGGTAGTGGACCGTTATGTGACAGGGATTGCTTATGTCAGTAACATTACACAGATCTCCGTGGAATGTCCGGACGGCAACGGTACCGGAGTACAGCTGCAAATCTTCAAAAGCATGGCCGACAATGAAATCAGTGTGGACTTTATCAATGTAACGCCTTCGGAGGCGCTGTATACTGTGAACGATGACAAATCGGAGCAGGCTATCGCTGCGCTGCAAGAGTTGGGGCTTCGTCCCAAGAGCTTGTCCGGCTGTGCCAAGGTCTCGGTAATCGGCGGAGGCATTAACGGCGTTCCGGGGATTATGGCCCGCATTGTCGAGGCGTTAACCTTGCAGAACATTCAGATTTTACAGTCTGCCGATTCCAATACAACAATCTGGGTACTGGTGAAGAAGGAAGATATGGTACAGTCGCTGCGCGCACTGCATGCCAAGTTTGAATTGCACCGCTGACAAGGAGGAATTCAAAGTGGATTTCGGAAGATTAATAACCGCGATGGTAACCCCTTTTGACGGGGATGGAGAAATCAACTGGGAAGCAACTTCACGCCTTGTTGACTATTTGATTGAGGAACAGAAATCCGAAGCGCTGGTAGTCTGTGGTACCACTGGAGAATCACCCACACTAAGCGAAGAGGAGAAGCTCCGGCTTTTTTCCTACGTTCTGGAGAAAGCGGACGGACGCTGTAAAATCATTGCCGGAACGGGTAGCAACAGCACGAAGAATTCGATTCATCTTACGAAGGAAGCGGAGAAAATCGGAGTAGATGGTGTTCTTCTCGTCGTTCCTTATTATAATAAGCCGAACCAGGAGGGGCTATACCGGCACTTTTCGGCGATCGCTGCGGAAACAAGCTTGCCCTGTATTCTTTACAATGTTCCAAGCCGTACCAGCGTAAGCATGAGTGTGGCGACGACATTAAGACTTGCTGAAATTCCCAATATTGTGGCGACCAAGGAATGTGCCTCAGTCGATCAGATTACTCTGATCGCTTCAGCTTGTGCGGATGATTTCCACGTATATTCGGGGGATGATTCTGCGGGACTGGCAACACTTGCCGTCGGCGGTCACGGTATTATTAGCGTTGCCAGCCATGTGGTGGGAGTTGAGATGTCGGAAATGATCGAAGCCTTTATCTCCGGCAATGTGCACCGGGCCGGCGAGCTTCACCGCCAACTGTTCCCTGTGTTCAAAGGGTTGTTTGAGTGCCCGCAGCCGCTGCCGAACCCTTCGGCTGTTAAGTATGCATTGGAACTGCGGGGTATTCCTGTCGGATCCGTGCGTCTGCCACTGGTGGGACCGAGCGATGATGAAGCCGAGTTCATTAAAGCGCTGCTGAATTAGAAGGTCAAATCTCTTGAATAAGCATTGCAGCAAGAAGCCGGCTTCCCGCGTGGGGAACCGGCTTCTTGCTTTTTGTATTAAAACTGTAAGCTGACGGTTAATTCTCAAACAGTCGAAATGTTGTGAAATAAGCGCAAATGTTAAGGATTGCAACATAGTTTCTGCTTGTCTTTTCCTCAAATAATGCAGGTTCTTTAAGGAAAGAATAGGCTTACGAAGCCGATGACTTGTCTTTTGCCAAAAAAATCATGTATAATGTTCTTAAGTGACTGGGTGCGGCAAAAATTAAATATGCGGTAATCTTCCGTCAATGTAATTTTACATTGTGTGACAGGATAGGTCCTTGTATAAGTCTGTGCAATTGCTGCCAGATTTACGCGCGAGGGGCGCGGCGGTGAAGTTTGACGGTGTTTGTCCGCTTCAAGAAGGTGCTCACTGCCCGAATTCGGGGGTTTTTCGCTTTGCGTAATTATGCAGACTTACGGAATTTCTTGTTCATCGTGGAAACTATCGGCAATTTGAAGAATGTGTTCAGCGCCGCTGAAATAATGAAGCTCATTGTTTACAAATAAAAAGTATGACGTCCAACATCATAGGAGGGTTAGATTCATTTGTCCAAAAAAAACAACAACGATAAATTGCTGATATTCGCATTGGGCGGAGTCGGAGAAATCGGGAAAAACATGTATGTCGTTCAATACGGAAACGACATTGTAGTCGTGGATGCCGGTCTGAAGTTCCCGGAGGAAGATATGCTCGGTATTGATATTGTAATACCTGACATTTCGTACCTGACAGAAAACCGCGACAAGGTAAGAGGTATTGTGCTTACCCACGGACACGAGGATCACATCGGCGGATTGTCTTATGTGCTTAAGAACCTGAATGTTCCGGTTTATGGAACAAGACTTACCCTTGGACTTGTGGAGAACAAGCTTAAGGAAGCTAATCTGCTCGGAGAAACGAAACGGATTCTAATTAACGAAGATTCGGAAATTGAACTGGGAACTTCATTGAAAGCAACCTTCTTCAGAACCAATCACAGTATTCCTGACTCCGTCGGAGTATGCATCGAAACACCGGAAGGCAATGTTGTCCATACAGGTGACTTCAAATTTGACCACACCCCAGTCAATGGTCAATTTGCCAATCTCCACCGTATGGCTGAAATCGGCCAGAAAGGCGTACTGGCGCTTATGTCTGACAGCACGAACGCAGAGAAGCCAGGCTTCACGCCTTCGGAGAAGAATGTCGGCATCGTACTGGAAGATATCTTCCGCAAGGCTGAACAGCGTGTTGTTGTGGCAACCTTTGCTTCCAACGTGCACCGTATTCAGCAGGTGGTTAACGCCGCTGAATCCACTGGCCGCAAGATTACGGTTATTGGCCGCAGTATGGTGAATGTGGTATCCATCGCTTCCGAGCTGGGTTATCTGCATGTGCCGGACGGCATGCTGATTGAACCGGAGGAAATGAATAGAATGGCCGGCAACCGTGTAGTTGTGCTGTGCACAGGCAGCCAGGGCGAACCGATGTCAGCTCTTACACGCATGGCGCGCTCCAGCCACCGCAAAGTGGATATTCTTCCGGGCGACACCGTTATCATTGCGGCAACGCCGGTACCGGGTAACGAGAAATATGTAGGCCGTACGATTGATGAATTGTTCCGTCTTGGCGCTAACGTGATTTACAGCGGTTCCAATTCCGGCGTTCACGTCTCCGGTCACGGCAGCCAGGAAGAGCTGAAGCTGATGCTCAACCTGATGAAGCCTAAATACTTTATTCCTATCCATGGTGAATTCCGGATGCAGCGCAAACATGCGCTTCTGGCAGAATCAGTCGGAGTGGAACCAAGCAACATTTTCATTACCGAAATCGGTGAAATTGTTGAAATTCAGGGCGGATCAGCCCGCAAAGCCGGCAAGGTTACTGCAGGCAACGTGCTGATTGACGGTCTTGGCGTTGGCGATGTCGGCAATATTGTACTGCGAGACCGCAAGCTGCTGTCCCAGGATGGTATCCTTGTTGTCGTTGTGACACTGAGCAAGCAGAACGGAGCAATCGTATCCGGACCGGATATTATCTCCCGCGGCTTTGTCTACGTGCGCGAGTCCGAAGGACTTCTGGATGAAGCGAACCGGATTGTCTCCAGTACGCTGCAGCGCCTGATGAGCGAGAAGGTCAATGAATGGGCTTCGCTCAAAACAAGCGTCAAAGATTCACTCGGCCGTTTCCTCTATGAGCAAACACGCCGCAGACCGATGATCCTCCCGATCATTATGGAAGTGTAAGAAGCAACTAGCTTCTTATAATATAAATATGCAGGGCCAAAGGCCCCTTCTCCCCGGAAATATTGGACGGTTTCTTGGGGAGGAGGGGTCTTTGTGTTGTGCAGCATTATCCCCTGTGTCTATGCAAAATTTGAATGGCAGGTCCGGCTCCGATGCCGATGTGCCCAAATAATTTATTGGCAGGGACAACATTTAGGCCCTTCAATCGTTATATAGCCAAGGAGGTGCAAGATGGGCCCGAAACTGAAGGAGCAGCAGCTTCAATCCAAAATGGCAGAAATCCGCAAGTATTTAATCCGCTTGGGCGCTGGCACCGCCGATGCGGAAGATATCGTGCAGGACACTGTGTACAAGGCACTGCTGTATCTTGACGGGATTGACGAACATAAGATCAGCGCGTGGCTCTACAAGGTGGCAATTAACAGCTACTATGATTTATGCCGAAGGCAAACACGGTTCCAGTATTCCGAAGAAATCGATCTTGAGGCACCTGCAAATGAGCTGCCCGAATCAATGCTGCTGCAGCAGGAGCAAAAGGTGCTTATCGAAAAGGTTCTTGGAAAGCTGAATCCGGCGAACCGCCAGCTGATATTGCTGAAATATGAGATGGAATTCTCCTATAAACAAATCGCGGCGCTTCTAGGCATAACGGAAGGGACGGTAAAGGCTTCACTATACCGCGCCAGACAGCAGTTTCAACAAATTTACGGAGGTGAGGCTGAATGACTGCTCCATGGGAAGAACAAGAGGATCAGAATCTGGTATATACACTGAAACAAGCCAAACGCAAAAGCCTGTTCCGCAGCATTGTCATTTCGCTGCTTGTTAGTATTCTTACACTGGTAGCTATTTTCTTCGGTGCTGCACAGCTGGTGGAGCGGAGATCGGCTGAGTCCCGCTACAGCGAATGGATGTATATGAGGATCAGCAGTCCCAATGAATTTCCGTCCGGATTTAGAGACAACCGTGGATTTCTGTCGGGTGTCATGGAAGTGAATACGTACAAAATCATTGAAGGTGTACCTGTTCCGTGGAATGAGAAATGGTTCAATTACAACGAGTGGTGGTTTCCGTTTGCTACCGGTGCATATGGAGGTACAACCCATCTTAGTGGGACTGACCCGCAGATGAAAGTGGAGGGCTATAAATACAACAGGCAGTACAATCCCTACAACGGACAGAGGGAGATGGCTTATTATATTCCAGAAGTGAATTACGGTAAAATCCTGAATGACCTTTCCTTGCTTACGAAGATGGAGCCTGACGAACTGATGGAGATGGCTTTATCTTTCGATAAGCCTTATTCCTTTGATGAAGTGAAGAAGATGCTGCCTGAAGGAGTGAGACCTGTATGGTATTGGGTCGATACGTATGATGAAACCTCACGGTTCAATTTGGAACCCCATGAAGACGGGAACGGCGGGATGATAGACCCAGAGCCTATGGCATCTTCATCTGGTGTATACGGTTTTGGGATCGGGCCTAACCGGGATGAGGCGTCACCGGATGATTTTCTTGAGCACATCAAGAGCGGGCTTAAACTAAAGGACAATTACCACAGTGAATACAAGCGGATCCATCAATACCTAAAAAAAGACAAAAATGAACCTGAAGCCGGAGATGTCCGCATTCTGGGTGTCGTGGTCACCGGCTCCGCAGCCGGTCTGAAGAACCTGAATGGGCAGTCCTATATCCGCGGTGTTGTGCTGGGAGCCGTTGCGGATAACTATTAAGATAGGAGGAACCAAGCTATTTTTTGTAGAAGTTCATTGCATAAGGGAGTCCCCTGGAATGTCATACTATTGAAAGATAGTACGGCTGCAGCAGATTAGCGCTGTAAGCGGAAAGGGTGAACTGTGCATAATGGACTTTACAGCAGATACTGATACTGGCAAGAATGAAGAGATCCTTCCGGGAGAAATAAAGCCCGTAACGAGTGAACCCATCCCACCGGGTACTGTGGGGGTTCTGAAGGAGCTGGGGCAGACGGTAGTTCCAACGGGAGAACCCGATATTTTCTGTATAACGATTATTGGGCAGATTGAGGGGCATTTCGTACTGCCTCCGCACAACAAAACGACTAAATATGAACATATAATTCCGCAGCTGGTGGCTGCCGAACAGAACAAAAATATAAAAGGGCTGCTGATAATTCTGAATACGGTCGGCGGTGATGTGGAGGCAGGGCTGGCGATTGCAGAAATGATCGCGTCTTTGTCGAAACCGACGGTGACCGTAGTCATTGGCGGGGGCCACAGCATCGGAGTTCCGATTGCCGTGTCTTCCAGCTATTCCATTATTGCGGAGAGCGCAACTATGACGATTCATCCAATCCGCATGAACGGCCTTGTTATAGGTGTGCCCCAGACCTTTGAATACATGGAGCGCATGCAGGAGAGGATGGTCAGATTCGTCACTTCCCATTCACATATTTCAGAACAGCAATTTAAAGATTTAATGTTTAAGACAGGGGAGCTTAATCGTGATATCGGTACAGCTGTTGGCGGCTCTGATGCCGTCAAATATGGTCTGATGGATGAGGTAGGAGGTATCGGAGCAGCGCTGGCGCATCTGAATAGGCTGATTGCCAAGGATGATCTCCAAAGAACAGATGTGTTGCTGCCGGGGGGGCTGACTCAATGACCTTCTATACGGTGCTTCCGATGGAACAAGTTTTTGAAGGGGCGATCCACTTTTCACAGCCCTTGCGGGAGGTCAGCATTCAGGGAATGTTGATGCAGGTTGAACCGCTGGAGGGGGGACAAGCACGGATTGTAAGGCTGCTTCAATGCCCGCTGGACAAATATTTGGACCCGGCATTCGCTCCGGGAGCCGTCGTGTTTTACGATAGATGACAACTACCCCCGGAATCCTTAAGGGAAATGCGAACAGAGAACATAAAGATGCATTTTCTGACAAAACAGAACATAGGTACGCCACGCATTATATGGTATAATGTTGTTCCGGGGGTGGCTGTTGTGGCTAAACGAAAAAAGAAGAAGAAAAAAGCGCTGCTCGGCAGTGTTCTAAAATATGAAATTTACGGCATTATGCTGATAACGATTTCCGTCATTGCATTGTCCGGCGAGGCTGCGGTTGGACGTTCTCTTTCGAGTATGGCAGGTTATTTATTAGGCCGTTTTTATTTTGTGCTGCCGTTGGCCGGTATTTTTTACGGGCTGATGGTGATGATTCACAGAAGATGGCCTTCGAGTTGGAACAGCCGCCATTCCGGCGTGCTGCTGCTTGTGCTGTCCTTGTGTCTGATGAGTTCGATCTCAGCGATGGAGCAGAAGCTCGGTCCATTGTCGATGCTGCATCCTGGCAATGTTATGGCGCAAATACATACTGATCTTTCCGGTGCACTTTCGCCCGGTTCCAGCAACAGCAGCGTATATATGCTTGGCAAAGATATTAGCGGAGGCTATATCGGGGCGCTGGAGTTCGCAGCCCTGTTGTGGCTTTTCGGCACGCTTGGTGCCAAGCTGCTAATGATTGTAATGATGGCCATCAGCTTCATGCTGGTCACGAATCTGTCATATGTAGAGCTGTTCTCGCTGCTGCGGGTCCGTGCTGGGAAGCTGCTGGAAGGGATTCGCCTGAAAGCGGCCAACCGTCCAGCTGCAGTTCCCGTTGCGGCCCGTTCCTCCAGAACAGGCAGAACACCAGCACCACATCCTGTTCAAGAGCTTGAGGAGGATGAAGAGGAGGAGGACGAGCAGGCTTTGCCAAGACGAAGTCAACCGCTGTTTTTCCGGCGGATTGGGGGTTGGCTGAGCGGGACTTCACGGACAGAAGGGCAAGGCGAAGAAGACCGGGAGGAAGATCTCACAGCAGATTTGCTTAACGGTCCGCCCAATAGCCCGATTATTAGCGGACTCGATGCCGGGAGGGGGCGTGCTTCCCTCGATAATCTGGAGGATGATTTCGCTGGAGAAGAGCTGGAGCCCGTTACACCGATTATCCGCGATTTCTTCGAGCATATCCGTTCAGAAGGACTGAATGAAGAAGACCGTGAGGACTGGAGCGAATTCTCTCCTGCGGCGCGAAGCGGGAACGGCTTGAGAGGTTCTGTGTTAGACGGAGTTCCGGCAGATACCCAAGCTACTGATGGGGATGCGCCGGAAGATCCTGTGGTTGTGGAGCTGGACGGGCTGCTGGCTGCTGGCGAAGACGGAGTCCCTGTGCCTGCTGCCCCGCTTCCTCCGCCGCCCAAACCGTATAAGCTACCTTCCTTCCGGCTTCTGGCCAAGCCTAACAATGGAGCCAAGGCGGGAGACCAGAATGATTACATGCAGACTGCCCGCAAGCTGGAAGCTACACTAGAGAGCTTTGGTGTCCGGGCGAAGGTACTTGAGGTGGTAAGAGGCCCGGCCGTTACCCGTTACGAAATTCAGCCGGATATCGGTGTGAAGGTAAGCCGGATCGTCAATCTTACGGATGATATCGCGCTTGCGCTTGCAGCGAAGGATATCCGTATGGAGGCGCCAATACCGGGCAAATCAGCAATCGGGATTGAGGTGCCTAATTCTGAGGTATCCGTCGTAACCATGCGGGAGGTTATGGAAACACAGGTGTTCCAAGATGCCGAGTCCCGGTTGTCGATCGCGTTCGGACGTGATATCTCCGGCCAGACGATTGTCGGCAATTTAGCCAAGATGCCCCATCTGCTCGTAGCCGGTGCTACCGGATCGGGTAAATCTGTCTGTATCAACGGTATCATCACAAGTATCCTTTACAAAGCGAAACCAAATGAGGTCAAATTTCTGATGGTTGACCCGAAGATGGTTGAATTGAATGTATATAACGGGATTCCCCATTTACTTGCCCCGGTAGTTACGGATCCTAAACGGGCAAGTCTGGCGCTGAAAAAGATTGTCGTGGAAATGGAAAAGAGATATGAGCTCTTCTCCAAATCGGGCACACGCAATGTGGAAGGCTACAATACACTGATGAAGGATAATCCTGCTGCAGTTCTGCCTTATATTGTTGTTATTGTGGACGAGCTTGCCGACCTAATGATGGTTGCAGCGAATGATGTTGAGGATGCCATTTGCCGGCTGGCGCAGATGGCCCGGGCGGCAGGCATTCATTTGATTATTGCCACCCAGCGTCCATCGGTGGATGTTATTACTGGACTTATTAAGGCAAATATTCCCTCCCGTATCGCATTCGGTGTGTCGTCAAATGTGGATTCCCGGACGATCCTGGACATGCCGGGGGCCGAGAAGCTGCTTGGACGCGGAGATATGCTCTTCCTGCCGATGGGCGCATCTAAGCCAATCCGTGTGCAGGGGGCATTCATGAGCGATCAGGAAGTCGAGACCATCGTGCAGTATGTCAGCAGCCAAGGGGAAGCCAATTATGACGAGACCCTGGTGCCTGAAGTAGATGACATGGTCACAGAGGACCAGGAGCCGCAGGACGAGCTCTATGAGCAGGCGGTACAAATTGTACTGGAAGCGAAGCAGGCCTCTGTATCGCTGCTCCAGCGGCGGATGCGCGTAGGTTATACCCGTGCTGCGCGGCTGATAGATGCCATGGAAGCCAGAGCGGTTATCGGGCCGTACGAAGGCAGCAAGCCGCGGGAAGTACTTATGTCACTGGAGCAATATCAACAGAACAGAATAAGCTCATAATATAGCCAAAAGAGCTGTCCCCTTACCCGGGATCAGCTCTTTTTTGCATGTGATATTTAGTTTGCTTTTGGCGCTGCAAGGAGACGTTCAACGATGTATTCGAGCTGAGCATTAAGCGAAAAGATGTCGCTGTAGTACGCCAGTCCAAAGTCTATTTCCATTAAGCGGCCCGCTTTTACCGCGGTAATGCTGTTCCACAGCGGATCTTCGGTCAGATCAGCCATGCCGTCATAGGATGATCCAGAAGGAACTCTGCCGGATATCTATAATTTCTATAATTTTTATAAGTGCTTTATTCCGCAGCAAAATATGATCTTGCAAATTCATGGCCGTATCTCAACTCCTGTCGGTTCATCTTTTGCCTTCTCCGGGTTGCAATGCATAGGATCACCTGTCAGTCGTCATAATAACTTTAGCCATCAATGTTGAACTTACAAGAGAAAGGTAGAGCGAACCCAATGAAAAAACATAAGCAATGGATTTTTGCCGGCTTAACCCTTGCACTGGCCACCTTGCCGCTTGCAGGTCTATTCTTTGAGGATCAGAGTGCGGTCTACGCCAGTCCGTATCATGCTTCGTCTGATCTGTCGGAAACTGCTGCTCCCGATGGTGAGGCGTTGCCTGCTTTTGGAACAACACCGCTTAAGGTCGGCTCTTCCGGACAAGATGTTTACGAACTGCAGGGAAGATTGAAGCATCTGGGGTATTTCTCGGGCAAAATAGACAGCCAATTTGGATCTAAAACGAAAAATGCGGTAACCTGGTTCCAGTGGAAATTCGGCATAAAATCTGACGGTATCGTCGGTGCCAAAACAAAGTTGAAACTGTACAATGCCACCAAGGCTTGGAAGCCGACAGAGCCTTCAACCAGCACAGCAAATAAAAATACCGGAAACAAAAGTAAAACTGCCGATTCCGGCAAGTCGAATACAGCGGAACTGTCCTCAGGGAATACAATGGGCCTGACCGAAAATGATTTGAAAATCATGGCCAATGCCGTTTATGGGGAGTCGCGGGGTGAGCCGTTTGAAGGACAGGTTGCCGTTGCTGCGGTTATTCTGAACCGTGTGAAATCCCCAAGCTTTCCGAATACACCTTCCGGCGTTATTTTTCAGCCAGGGGCGTTTACGGCCGTAGCTGACGGGCAGATCTACCTAGAACCCAATGAGCAGGCACGCAAAGCTGTTCAGCAGGCGCTTAATGGCTGGGATCCTTCAGGCGGCTGCCTTTATTATTTTAATCCGAAGACGGCTACTTCCAAATGGATTTGGACCCGTCCGCAGGTGAAAACAATCGGGGAGCATATTTTCTGCATGTAGCAGCAGACCTGTACTTGCCGCAATTTAACCCCCTGTATAAAACCGACCCAGAGCAACCGGTAAGCTTTTCTTCCGGTTGCTTCCTTACTTTGGAATGGTTTAGAATGGATAATACTTCATAAACTTGTTGTAGAGCATCTATCCACGCCGTAAAGGAGTTTTAGACTTGACAAATAATGGATTTCAACATGGCAACGCCGCAGGCATGCGCATTCATGTATTGCCGACCAAGGCGTTCAAGACCTTCGCCATTTCACTTTATGCTGGGGTTCCGCTGGACGAAAGTACGGTCACTTCCACAGCGCTGGTTCCTTTTGTGCTTCGCAGAGGTACAGCCAACTATCCGGAAACAACCCAGTTCCGTGAACGTCTGGAGGAACTTTATGGTGCCGGATTTGGTTTTGATATCTACAAAAGAGGCGATTATCAGATTGTCCAGTTCCGGATGGATACGATCAACGACTCCTTTGTGCAGAGCAAAGAGAGCCTTCTCGGGGAGTCTTTTGCTTTCCTAGGAGAAGTACTGACCCGGCCTTTGCTGGAGGACGGAAGCTTCCGTGCATCGTATGTCGCAACAGAACGTGAGACGGTACGCAAAAAGCTGGAAGCGATTGTTAACGATAAGATCCGCTATGCGGCTGAACGCTGTATTGAAGAAATGTGCCGTAAGGAGCCTTACCGTCTGCATCCCCTTGGCCAAAGAGCCGACCTTGACAGCATTACTCCAGAAAACCTGTATAAATCCTACAATTCCTGGTTGAACGGAGCGATCCTCGATCTTTACGTCGTTGGTGACACTACACCTGAGGAAGTTGAAAAGCTGGTCGTTCGCCATTTTGGCCGTGCACACAAGGAGACCACAGCGTATTCCTCCAACTTTTCACCGGTAGCCGTTACAGAGGTCCGGACTGTGGAAGAGAAGCTGGATGTTAATCAGGGCAAGCTTAACATGGGGCTCCGCACTTCCATAACTTACAAGGATGACAAATACGCCTCCGCGCTGATGTATAACGGAATATTAGGCGGTTATCCTCACTCGAAGCTGTTCGTCAACGTTCGTGAGAAGGAGAGCCTTGCCTATTATGCGTCCTCCCGCTATGACGGACATAAAGGCATTGGAACCATTCAATCGGGGATCGAAACCCAAAATTACGGCAAGGCCGTCGATATTATCCGCAAACAGCTGGAGGAATTGAAGGCTGGAAATATCAGTGACTTGGAGCTGAACCAGACCAAGGCAATGATCCGCAATCTGCTTTCCGAAATTCAAGATTCGGCGTTTGAACTGATCTCGTTTGATTTCAACCGTCAGTTGTCCGGAAAAGACCGTTCCGCACTGGAGCTGCTGGCTCAAGTCGATGGCACCGGAGTGGAAGATGTGAAGGCGGCTGCCGACACGTTCCAGCTGGATACGATTTATTTCCTGACAGGGAAGGAGGAATAGCGGTGAAACAGATTCATTACGAAAGACTTCAAGAAACACTGTACCACGAGGTTATGGATAACGGTCTGCAGGTCTATGTGCTGCCTAAGCCCGCTTTCCAGAAAACCTATGCCACCTTCGCCACTAAATATGGCTCTGTGGACAATCACTTCAAAGTTGCCGGCGGTGAAGAAACCACTGTCCCTGACGGTATTGCCCACTTTCTGGAGCATAAAATGTTCGAAGAGCCGGAAGGTGACATTTTTGCCACCTTTGCTTCTAACGGTGCGTCGGCAAATGCTTTCACGAGCTTTGACCAGACAGTGTATCTTTTTTCGGCCACAGAAAATATTGAGACCAATCTCAGTACCCTCGTTGATTTTGTACAGCGGCCTTATTTCACCGACGAGAATGTCGAAAAGGAAAAAGGAATTATCGGCCAGGAAATCAATATGTACGCGGATAATCCGGATTGGCGCGTCTATTTTGGTTTGATTGAGGCCATGTACGCCAAACATCCGGTACATATCGATATCGCCGGAACGATCGAATCAATTGCCACCATTACCAAAGAAACACTGTACACCTGCTACAATTCCTTTTATCATCCCAGCAATATGCTGCTGTTTGTAGTCGGCGGCGTAGAACCGGAGAAGGTATTCGAGCTGATCCGCAGCAACCAGGCCGGTAAATCATACGAAAAGCAGGGTGAAATCTCGCGTATTTTTGAAGAGGAGCCCGTTCATGTTGCAGAGAAACATAAGGAAAGCCGTCTCGCCGTATCTATGCCGAAATGTCTCTTCGGCTTTAAAGAGAAGGTAGAAGGCCTCACCGGTGAAGCGGCAGTCCGCCGTGATCTGACCACTAAGCTAATGCTGGATCTGTTGCTGGGCAGCAGTACGACGCTGTACCAGAAGCTCTATGACGAGGAACTGATCTCCGACAGCTTCGGACATGAATTCAACAGCTCACCGCAGTACGCGTTCTCGGCGATTGGCGGCGATACGAAGGATCCGGATCGGCTCATCAGCAGGTTGAAGGAAGAAATCAGTGTTATTCTGAAGACTGGCTTCGCCGAGAAGGATTTCGAGCGGGCGCGCAAAAAGAAAATCGGCGGCTATCTGCGCATGCTGAACTCGCCGGAGAGCATTGCTCACGAATTCACACGCTACCAGTTTAGAGGCGGCGATTTGTTTGAAGTGCTGCCGCTTTATGAATCCATTACGCTGGATGAGGTCAATGCCCGCTTGCGTGATCATGTAGACTGGGAACAACTCGCTGTGTCGCTTGTGGTGAGTCCTTAATGGCGTTATCGGGAGAGGGCAGCAAGCCTATAGGAGAAATGACCGTGCTTGTCACTGGAGGCAGCGGAGGAATTGGCGGGGCCATCGCCGAACGTTTTGCTTCCGTGGGGATGAACATTGTTATTCATTATATGAACTCGCACGAAGCGGCGAATGATGTGGCTCGGCGCTGTATGGCGCTGGGGTCCAAGGTGTTGACTGTGACCGCTGATATGAAGGACCGCAGCCAGCTTGTCCGCATGGCAGAAAAGCTGGAAAGCAGCGGAATGCAGCCGGATATTCTGGTTAATAACGCCGGAAAAGCACATTATGGCATGCTGGCTGATGTGACGGAGGAAGAGTGGGACGATATTATGGCGGTGAATCTGAAAGGCACTTTTTTGTGCAGCCAGATTTTTATGCCTTATATGGTCAGCCAGCGGTATGGGCGGATTATTAATGTCTCCTCCGTTTGGGGCATCTCAGGCGCTTCCTGCGAGGTTGCCTACTCCGCCAGCAAGGGTGGGGTGAATGCCTTCACTAAGGCATTATCCAAAGAGCTGGCACCCTCAGGAGTCACGGTGAATGCCGTGGCTCCCGGTGCTGTCCATACGGCCATGCTGGCCAATCTGCAGGAGGATGAGATGCGGATGCTTGAGGAAGAGATTCCTGCGGGACGACTGGCTTCCCCTCATGAAATCGCCTCGCTTGTTTATTTTCTCGCCTTGCCTGAATCCGGGTACATTACCGGCCAGGTAATCAGTCCGAACGGCGGATGGATCACCTGATGAATCCGGTTACTGGCGTGGAGGCTTGGAGAAATGCTCCAGCATAAAAACGTACCGCCCGAGACATATTATAACTGTTGCTTTTAAATCTCACGTAAGGCGGCTGTCACCTGAACAAGGCGGGCGGACCGTAAACATGAAGGAGGATTTAAGATGTCAACAGAAACCGTAGTGAAAAACTTTGATACCTGGAAAAGCTTTTTGGGTGAACGGGTCATTCAGGCTGAAAAAATGGGGATGAGCGAAGATACCATTTCCAAGCTGGCTTTCGAAATCGGGGAATTCCTTGATAAGAAAGTCGATCCGGGAAACTATTCCAACCGGGCAATCAAAGAGCTGTGGGATGTCGGTACAGACGATGAGAAGCATACCATTGCTTCCCTCATGGTCAAGCTGGCGAAGAAAAACGCATAGGCATGCGGAACAAGCTCCCCTCGCGGGAGCTTTTCTGCAATTATTACAGTAGTGTCCTTGCCTTTCAATTTCATTTTATATATCATTAACATGACCCGTGTTTCAGAACGCTTGCCGAAGCAGGTTTTTTTAATGTATGGCAAAGTGCAGGGAAAAGGAATCTATGAGGTGTAACAAGTGGAATATAAACAATGGTATATGGAGTACAAGATACATAAGAACAGACCTGGTCTGCTTGGAGATATCGCTTCTATGCTCGGAATGCTTGAAGTCAACATCCTGACTATCAACGGTGTGGAAGGCAAGACGCGCGGAATGCTCCTGGAAACAAACGATGACGAGAAGATTATGCTGATGGGTGAAATGCTCAAAAAAGTAGATAATATTACGGTTACGGCGCTGCGTTCTCCACGGCTTGTGGATAAGCTGGCTGTCCGGCATGGACGATATATTGACCGCGATTCGGATGACCGCAAGACGTTCCGTTTTACCCGGGATGAACTGGGACTGCTCGTGGATTTCCTCGGCGAACTGTTTAAAAGGGAAGGGAATCAGGTTATAGGACTACGGGGAATGCCCCGCGTCGGCAAGACGGAGTCTATTATCGCCGGTAGTGTCTGCGCCATGAAGCGCTGGACATTTGTTTCTTCGACGCTTTTGCGGCAAACGGTCCGCAGCCAGCTGGCTGAGGATGAGATGAACCCTCATAATGTCTTTATTATTGACGGGATTGTAAGCACGATCCGCTCCAATGAGAAGCATTATAATCTGCTTCAGAATGTGATGAGTATGCCCAGCACAAAAGTAATTGAGCATCCGGATATTTTTGTGCGGGAATCCGAATATACCTTTGATGATTTTGATATCATTATTGAGCTGCGCAATATGCCGAACGAAGAGATATTGTACGAGTCGTTTACGACAAGCTACAGTGATGATCTTTAGAATATAAAACAAAGCGGATGCTTTCGAAGCGGGTTTTGTACGATGCTCTTCAAGAAAGCAAATGCTGACAAAACTTTTAGGAGGTGATGGCATGTCGGAACTGGGCCGGCATTTGAAGGAGGCTCGTCTGCAAAAAGGGATGAGTCTTGACGATGTCCAGGAAGTAACAAAGATTCGAAAAAAATATTTAGAAGCCATCGAGGCGGGTGACTATAAAGTGCTTCCCGGGAGCTTCTATGTTCGGGCGTTTATCAAAACCTACGCTGAGGCAGTGGGTGTGAACCCGGACGAGCTCATGGAAGAGCATGGCAATGTCCCGGCTGCCCCGGTAGAAACAACAACGATGGAGACCGTGATTCAGAAGCGCAGCCGCAGACCTGAAACGGAACGGAATGCGAAGTGGCTTCCGACAGTCCTGATGTGGACCTTCCCTATATTGATTATTGTAGTAATTTATTTGTACGCTTCTTCGAATATGAACAAAGCTGATCCTGAAAATGCTGCTCCCGAGAATTTGACCAACGAACAAAAGGATCCTTCTAAGAATCAGCCTTCCCCGACAGCGGTCGGGGGCGGAGTGGTGTCTCCTTCGGAATCAGCAGGCAGCCCTGAAGCGACTGCAACGGCTACTGTGGCTCCGACGGCTACACCAGTTCCTTCACCAAGCTCTCAGGCGGTTACGGTCACACAGGACCGTAAATCGGGCAAAACGACGATTTACAAAGTTTCTGCTCCTTCCGGAAGCGCTGTGCAGGTTGAGATTGCAGCAACCGGTGTAAGCTGGCTTGAAGTTTACAAGGGTGAAAATTCCAAAGGTGAGAAGCTCAGCTTTGGCAACACTGCTGCCGGTGAGAATAAGAGCTTTACACTCGGCAGTGAAGGGATCTATATTAAATCCGGTTACTCGCCAGCTACAAATATTACTGTTAACGGACAAGTGATCACTGACGGCAAAACCTCCTCCCGCATTCTGCTTGAACTGGATGAGGGCACTTCAGCCGACAGTGAATCCGGAAACACAGATGAGTCACAGGACAGCGTTACTAGCCAGAATAGCAATTCAGGTCAATAAAGGTAACCACGTATAGACTTTGGCTTTTTGGAGAATATAAGAGTGATTTACAGTTCTTACGCCAAAGTGAGGTGTATACTCTCATGACCGTTAGCTGGATTGTAACAGGGCTGGGCATTATCGTCAGTCTCCTCGGTTATTACTTGACGCCGAGCGCCTGGGGCTATGGAATTCTTGGCTTCGGACTGGCACATATTGTGCTGGGGATTCTGGATATGTTTCGGTCTCCCGCTCGCAGCAGATAAAGCCGCTGTATGAACGTCTCCCGGCAGTAGTTATTGCCGGGGGGCGTGTTTTTAGCCTTTGATTATCAAAGGCTTGCACTTGGCTCCACATCTGTGGGGCTGTTTTGCATGCGGGGGTGCGGGTGCCTTATTCTTGCCATAATTAGACTTAAGAAGCCCTTTCTCATATAATAGGAGCAGAATAATTGTTAGCAAAGGACGTGGATTCATGAGTTCAGAAAGTTCATTTGACATTGTATCCAAAATGGATATGCAGGAATTGACCAATGCTGTTCACCAGACCGAGAAGGAGATTGATAACCGGTTTGACTTCAAGAACAGCAAAAGCAGCCTGAAGCTGGAAAAGGATGCGCTTATGATCGCCTCAGAGGACGAGTATAAGCTGGGCGCAGTCATTGATATTTTGCAATCCAAGATGGTCAAACGTGGGATTACCCTCAAGAATCTGGATTTCGGAAAAGTCGAACCGGCTTCCCTTGGGACAGTGCGCCAGCGTCTTGGCCTTAAGCAGGGAATCGATCAGGAGAACGCCAAGAAAATCAATATTCTGATCCGGGATTCCAAGCTGAAGGTGAAGAGTCAGATTCAGGGAGATCAAATCCGCGTTACCGGCAAAAGCCGCGATGATTTGCAGCAAATTATTCAGATTTTGCGCAAAGCCGATTTGCCGCTGGATTTGCAGTTTAACAATTTAAAGTAAGCTTTTGTACCCCGCAGTGCTTACGCACCGGTTTTTGCGGGGTGCTTTCTGTTTTTTTGACACGTACATATAGCTATAATATACTTGCTTAAGCAGTTTTGAAGAAAATAGTGGAATTTCGGATTCGTAACGATCAGGGGAGGAACTTCAGTGAATTTGCCCAACCGCATCACGCTAGCCCGCATTTGCCTTATCCCGATTATGATGTTTTTTTTGCTGGTGGATTTCAGATTTTATCCGGAGCCTTTACATTGGGGCTCGTTCCAGCTTTCAATTAATCATCTGATCGCGGCTGTAATCTTCCTGCTCGCGGCCAGCACGGACGGTATAGACGGCTATATAGCCCGGAAATATAACATGGTCACTAATCTCGGCAAGCTGCTCGACCCGCTGGCGGACAAGCTGCTGGTTTCTGCGGTGCTGATTTCTCTGGTTGAGCTGGGAAGATGCGATTCATGGATCGCCATTGTGATTATCAGCCGTGAGTTCGCCGTAACCGGGCTGCGCCAGGTAGCGCTGCTCGAAGGCAAAGTGGTTGCCGCCAGCAAATGGGGCAAGATAAAGACAGTCGTGCAGATTGTCGCCATTTCCCTTCTGCTGCTCAACAACTTTCCCTTCCAGTTCGTCAGTATCCCTCTTGATGATATTGCCATTTGGGCCGCTGCGCTCATCACTATTTATTCGGGGATTGATTATTTCGTGAAGAACAAGGATCTGCTCCAACTTCATGATGCTTAGAACTTAATCACCCATCCACTTTATAACCAGGAGGAGAAAGCCAGCTATGAAAGCAGAAATAATTGCCGTCGGGACGGAGCTTTTACTTGGACAAATCGTGAACAGCAATGCCCAGTTCTTATCTGTAGAGCTGGCCGCGATGGGAATTGATGTATATTTTCAAACTGTGGTCGGGGATAACAGCGGCCGTATTCAGGAAGCAACAGAGATTGCAAAGAGCCGTGCAGATGTCATTTTGTTCACTGGTGGAATCGGTCCGACCGAAGATGACCTGACCAAAGACGCACTGGCGTTAACGCTGGGCCGTTCGCTTTATATCGACCCGCTTGCGATGGATCATGTACAGCGTTTTTTTGATGACCGAAAAATTGTGATGACAGAGAACAACCGTAAGCAGGCACTTATTATTGAAGGAACTACGCCGCTTTCCAATGAAATCGGCCTTGCTGTCGGGATCGCGTTCGCCCATGAAGAGAAGTATTATATCGTGCTTCCAGGCCCGCCGCGTGAGATGAAGCCAATGTTTACGGACAAGGCTAAACCATGGCTGCTGCAGCACGCACTGACAGACGAAATGCCGATTTACTCCAAAATGCTCAAATTTGCCGGCATCGGCGAGTCGCTGCTGGAGGACAAATTGATCGATTTGATCCGGAGTCAGACTGATCCAACTATCGCTCCTTATGCCAAGGAAGGGGAAGTGACGGTCCGCATCTCTACCAAAGCGACTTCTGAACACAGTGCCATGGAGAAGCTGGATGTGTTGGAGAAGACAATCAAGGATATTCTGCCGGAGCATATGTATGCCAATATAGATGTGCCGCTGGAACAGCTTATTGTCGATTGGATGGCAGATGCCGGACTGACCTTAAGCGCCGCAGAGAGCTGTACAGGCGGTTTGCTGATGGAGAGCATCACGAATATTCCGGGCAGCGCAACCATGTTCAATGGGGGTATAATTTGCTATTCCAATGACATGAAGAAGAAGCTGCTGAATGTGCCTGCTGCTCTTCTTGAGGGTCCTGATGCTGCCGGAGCGGTCAGCCGCGAAGTGGCTGAGGTGCTGGCGGAACAGGTAAGAATGATAGGGGACAGTGATTTCGGGTTATCAGTTACAGGCGTTGCCGGTCCCGGCTATTCCGAACGCAAGCCGGTAGGGCTTGTCTATGTCGGCTTAGCCGAACGGGGGCAAAAGACTGAGGTGTATGAGCTCAATCTCAAAGGGACGCGTGAGAACATCCGGCTGCGTTCAGTCAAAGCGCTATTATACCGTCTCTGGCGCAGGCTCGAGGAGCGCAAGGTGGCTACTCCGCCGGATGGATCAGCCTTGCAATAACCTGCTAAGACGGTATATAATTGTATATACGGAAGAACCGTAGCACTGAGAACTCTCTGCTGCGGTTTTTTGTTTTATGCGGCGCCGTGGACTACAGCGGAGCTCCTGCGAGCATAGGCCGTTGATTTCCGGTGACTGAAGGATTTGTATTGAATTCAACATCCGGAAGGAGGCTTACAATAAAAGGGAGTATTCTCCCGGAAGACAAAAAAAACGAATGTATGTTCGAAAAAAAGCTTGGCAAGACCTCCAAAACACGTTATTATATTACTATAAACAGTGAAGGAAGTGGTCTGATTGTCAGATCGTCGTGCAGCGCTTGATATGGCGCTTCGTCAAATAGAAAAACAATTCGGTAAAGGTTCGATCATGAAACTGGGAGAATCCTCGCATATGAAAGTCGAAGTCGTACCTAGCGGCTCCTTAGCACTTGATATTGCTTTAGGTATTGGCGGACTTCCTAAAGGACGCATTATTGAAGTATACGGACCGGAATCTTCCGGTAAGACGACTGTTGCTCTACATGCGATTGCAGAAGTTCAGAAGCTTGGTGGACAAGCTGCTTTCATCGATGCAGAGCATGCGCTTGACCCTAAGTATGCTAATGCTCTCGGCGTAAACATTGATGAGCTGCTGCTCTCCCAGCCGGATACAGGCGAACAGGCACTGGAAATCGCCGAAGCGCTCGTCCGCAGTGGCGCAGTAGACATTATCGTCGTGGACTCCGTAGCGGCACTGGTGCCGAAAGCGGAAATTGAAGGCGATATGGGAGATTCCCACGTTGGCTTGCAGGCACGTCTGATGTCTCAAGCTTTACGTAAGCTGTCCGGAGCGATCAACAAGTCGAATACAATTGCCATCTTCATTAACCAGCTCCGTGAGAAAATTGGCGTTATGTTCGGTAACCCGGAAACAACTCCAGGCGGCCGGGCATTGAAATTCTACTCTTCCGTTCGGCTTGATGTGCGCCGCGTAGAGAGCATTAAGATGGGAAATGATGTTGTCGGTAACCGTACGAAGATCAAGGTCGTGAAGAACAAGGTTGCACCTCCGTTCAAGCAGGCTGATGTTGATATTATGTACGGTGAGGGTATTTCCAGAGAGGGAAGCCTTGTTGATATCGGTACTGAAATGGATATCGTTAACAAGAGCGGTGCCTGGTATTCCTACGAGGGTGAACGTTTAGGCCAAGGTCGTGAGAATTCCAAGCAGTTCCTGAAAGAGCATCAGGACATTGCTCTGGTGATCGAGAATAAGATTCGTGAAGCCAGCAATTTGTCGACGATTGTAGCGGCTCCGAGTGAATCTGAGGTTGCTGCAGAGCAAGAGGAAGAAGAAAACTTGCTGCTCGAAATCGAATAAATTTAAGTGAATAATATATAAGGTATTAGGCGCCCTGTGAATGATCTTAACAGGGTGCTTTTTCATAAGATCAGAAGAGTATAAGAATCAATAGCTATGAGGTGACAGACAGCCATGGTAATACAATTGAACCCTGAACCGGAAGAACAGGAAGAACAACCGCTGGACAATTTCCCTGAAGGCGAGCTGCTTGTCATCACACGGGTTGAGCGGCAGAAGAAGTCCGATCACCGTTACATTATTCATTTCGGCGCATATAACATGACTGTTCATGAAGATGTCATGATTAAATATCGGATGATCACCGGCAGTTCGTTCATGAAGGAAGATCTGGTGGAAATTGTTGTTGCGGATGAACGGCAGCGTGCTTATGTAGAGGGACTGCGGTATTTGGAACGAAAGCCTCGGACGTCTCAGGAAATGGCCCGTCGTTTACGTGAGAAAGAAATAGGAGAGACTATTATTGCCGAGGTGCTGCTGCGGTTGCAGCAAGAGCGTTTCCTTGATGATCCCTTGTATGCCAAGCAGTGGGCGGAACAACGCATTGCAAACCAGCGTAAGGGCAAGCTATGGATCCGTCAGGAGCTGCGGGAGAAAGGAATCGACAAGTCGCTGATCTCGGAAGCGCTGGAGAATATCTCTCCGGAACAGGAACTGGAGAGTGCTCTGCAGACAGGGCGCAAGAAATGGAATCTGATTCGCGGAGACGTTAATGACAAGCGCAGAAAGACCGGAGCCTTCCTCATGCGGCGCGGATATTCCGGTGAAATGGTACGGCAGGTACTGAATGTTTTACGCCAGGAAGAGGATTTTGAGGGTGAAGAAGAGGAGATTTACTTCCCTGACTGATTCTCTTGACTTAAATGCGGTTATCGACTCTCTTGACAAGGTCTTTTTATAAATAATAAAATATAACATGAATCGGCATAAACTAAGAATCCTTTTTCCTTCCCAAAAAGCAGACTCTTATGTACCGGTTCGCGTACAACTCATATGAAATGTAATCGCCGGATAAGGCGGGCAGTGTGCATGTGCAGCATGTGCAGTATGGCAATCGGTGTATTACCGGTTTTTTGTATGGTGATGAACGGATAGTTTAACAACTGCACAATTCCCAAGGCATTTCCCTTGGAGGAACCAACGAGGAGGTGAACAGATGGTAACTGCAATCTGGGTCATAATCGTTCTCGTTGTAGCTGCATTATTCTTTGGATTCGGTTATTTTATTCGTAAATCCCTTGCAGAAGCTAAGATTTCAAGCGCAGAGAAAGAAGCCGTAGTCATCGTGGAGAACGCGAAGAAAGAGGCGGAGGCGCTGAAGAAGGAAACGGTACTCGAAGCTAAGGACGAAGTCCACAGAATCCGTACTGAAGCTGAGAAAGAAACTCGTGAACGTCGGAATGAAATCCAACGGCAAGAGAGACGTTTGCTGCAAAAGGAAGAATCACTGGATAAAAAAATGGAATCGCTTGAACGAAAAGAAGAACAAGTAGCTAACAAAGAGAAACGAATTGACGAAACACAACAGCAAATTGATGTAATTTACAAGAACCAGGTCACTGAACTGGAACGCATTTCCAATTTGAGCATCGATGATGCCAGAAGTATCATTCTTAGCAATGTAGAACAGGAAGTTCGCCACGAGACCGCTCAGATGATTAAGGAAATTGAACAGCAGGCCAAAGAGGAAGCGGACAAGAAAGCCCGCGAAATCATTACACTGGCTATTCAGCGCTGTGCAGCTGATCATGTGGCGGAAACAACCGTGTCAGTAGTTACATTGCCGAATGAAGAAATGAAGGGCCGGATTATCGGCCGTGAAGGCCGCAACATCCGTGCACTGGAAACTCTAACTGGTATTGATCTCATTATTGATGATACGCCGGAAGCTGTTATTTTGTCGGGCTTTGATCCAATTCGCCGCGAAGTGGCCCGTACGGCACTTGAGAAGCTGGTCGCTGATGGACGTATCCATCCGGCACGGATTGAAGAGATGGTGGAGAAATCCCGCAAAGAAGTGGATGAGCGGATTCGCGAATACGGTGAACAGGCTACCTTCGAGGTTGGCGTTCACGGATTGCATCCGGATCTGATCAAAATTCTGGGCCGTCTGAAATTCCGTACGAGCTACGGTCAAAATGTACTCAAGCACTCCATGGAGGTTGCTTATTTGACTGGACTTATGGCCGGTGAGCTTGGGGAAGACATCGTGCTTGCTAAACGTGCTGGTCTGCTGCATGATATCGGCAAAGCGCTGGATCATGAAGTGGAAGGTTCGCACGTCGAGATTGGCGTCGAACTGGCGAAGAAATACAAGGAGCATCCGGTTGTTATCAACAGTATCGCGTCTCATCACGGTGACTGCGAAGCTACTTCGGTTATTGCCATGCTGGTTGGAGCTGCTGACGCCTTGTCGGCTGCACGCCCTGGCGCACGCCGTGAGACACTGGAAACGTATATCAAACGTCTGGAAAAGCTGGAGGAAATCTCCGAAAGCTTCGACGGCGTCGAGAAGTCCTACGCCATTCAAGCGGGCCGCGAGGTTCGTGTGATGGTGCAGCCTGAGAAGATCGACGATGCGGAAGCATTCCGTCTGGCCCGCGATATTACGAAGATGATCGAGAGTGAACTGGATTATCCGGGTCATATCAAGGTTACCGTTATCCGCGAGACACGGGCTGTTGAATACGCTAAATAAGCAAGGAAATCGGCCCCCCTGCGGGGCCTTTTTTCTTTCATACAGAATATATGCTTACGAAGCCGGATGTGTACGAAGAACATTCAGCACGGATTAACCCATTAAAACTTTTAGGAGGAGAACAACATTAAAGTTTTATTTATAGGTGATATTGTAGGCAATACTGGCAGAAAAGCGCTGCGCGAAATGCTGCCTTCGCTGAAGAACAAATACCAGCCGCATATAATCATTGCGAACGGAGAAAATGCCGCAGCGGGAAGGGGTATTACATCCGCTATTGCCAATGAATTTTTCAACTGGGGCGTTCATGGCATTACAATGGGCAATCATACATGGGATAACAAGGACATCTTCGAATTTATCGACGACGAGCCCCGGATCATCCGCCCGGCTAATTTCCCTGCAGGAACACCTGGCAGAGGATATACGATTATTAAAGGCAATGGCAAAGAGCTGGCGATTGTCAATTTGCAAGGACGGACCTTTTTGCCGGCAATTGATGATCCGTTTCGGGTGGGCGAAGAGATTGTGGACGAGCTGCGCCGGAATCACAAGTGTATTCTGGTGGATTTTCACGCTGAGGCTACATCCGAGAAGATCGCCATGGGCTATTTTATGGACGGGCATGCTTCCATTGTTGTAGGAACCCATACACATGTGCAGAGCAATGACGATGTTATCCTGCCGGGAGGCACTGCTTATCTGACGGATGCCGGCATGGTTGGTTCAAGAGAAGGGATTTTGGGTATGGAAAAGGATGCGGTCCTCTATAAGTTTACTACCCAGCTTCCGGCCAGATTTGTGGTTGACGAAGGTAAATGGCAGTTGCACGGTTTATTCGCAGAGATTGACGAGGCTACGGGCAAGGCAACACGTCTGGAGAAGATTCGGCTGCGTGAAGATGAATGGGTAATGAGTTAATGAGGGCATCAAGGAATTAGGCTTTTCGGGAATAATCGCTGATTTTGGGTAAAGTGTGATATTTTTTATATCGGAAAAGAGTATCTTTTGTACCATTTTCTCCGGAGTAGTCCGCAAAAAGAAGGAATTATTTCTTCTCTCGCGAATAACATCTACAGTAGTGGAAGAACACCATCATTTTCCCAGGGGAGGTACTTACTATGGATGTATTAAAAGTATCAGCTAAATCCAATCCGAATTCCGTTGCCGGCGCACTAGCGGGTGTTCTTCGTGAACGTGGATCGGCCGAGCTACAAGCTATTGGAGCAGGAGCACTGAACCAAGCAGTCAAAGCAGTTGCCATCGCCCGGGGATTTGTCGCGCCAAGCGGTGTCGACTTGATCTGCATTCCAGCATTTACTGACATAGTGATTGATGGAGAGGATCGGACGGCGATTAAACTCATTGTAGAGCCTAGATAATTAATGAATGCCAGAACTTACGGGATGAACCTGTTTACCTATGTAAACAGGTTTTTTGCTGTGCAGGTGAAGTGCGGGTCATCCTCTGCATAAACTATAAGCAGGAGCGCTGGATGCGAAGTGGCGCGGCAACTGGATGACAAGTAAGAAAGTGAGGCCGATCTCATGGGAAGAGCGGAGCAACTACGGGTGGCGGATTTTCATTGTGATGTTCTGAGCAAACTGCAGGCTTCCCCCCATCTTAATTTCGACAAGGACAGCCGGCTTGATGTAACTGCAGAACGGCTTGCAGCGGGTGGCGTCGGCCTGCAAGTTTTTGCGATTTATCTGTCTATGGTTAGAGGGAGACCTAGTTTTGAAAGTGTGCTGGGACAAATTGAGCTATTCCAGGGCAAAGTACTAGGCTCAGGAGGCCTACAGTGGCTGCGCTGGAAGGAGGAAGCAGTGGAACTGGTTAGAGTGCCCCCCAGATGGGGGCTGCTGTCTCTGGAAGGCGTAGACGGTCTGGAGGGGAATCTATTCTATGCTCAGTTGTGTTTCGATCTCGGTGTGCGCTTCCTTGGAGTCACCTGGAACTATGCGAACTGGGCAGCGGATGGCGTACTGGAACAGCGGAATGGAGGATTTACCGAAAAAGGCCGGGAGCTGATCGAGTGGTGTAACAGCAGCGGTATGCTGCTGGATGTGTCTCATTTGGCCCCGGCAGGCTTCTGGGAGTTGGCTGAGCGGAGCAAGCGTCCGTTTATCGCCTCCCACTCCAACGCCGCAGCTGTGTGCGGCCATCCGCGTAATCTGAGCGATGAACAGATCAAAGCGTTGATTGCCATGGACGGCCGGATGGGACTTACCTTTGTTCCATGGTTTGTTAAAAATGGAGGCGGCGCCAAAGCTGATGATCTTCTAAGGCATATCGATCATGTCTGCAGCCTGGGGGGGACAAGGCAGCTGATGTTTGGTTCCGATTTTGACGGGATTGATGTCTGGGTAGAGGGACTGGAGCATCCTGGGAAATACGCCGAGTTTGCTGAGCTGCTGCTCCGCTACTATCCGGAGGATCAAGTGAAGGGGTGGCTGTACGAAAATGCTTGGAGTTTTTTAAGCCTGCATTTGCCGCCAAAACTAAACGACCATAAAATACCATAAAGTAGCAGAACATGACAAAATCGTGACAATCCAGCTTCGAAAGCTCAAAATGTCGAAAAAGGGACTCTCATTGTGCAGAGGGTCTTTTTATTTTTGGGTAATAAGAGGTATAATGTTCAATGGCTTGTACAGATACTAGAGAAAATACAAGGAGTGACTTTACAATGAGCAAGACTGTACCCGTAGGTGTGTCGGCTAGACATATTCACCTTACGCAAGAGCATGTGGAAGCGTTATTTGGCGCAGGTTATCAACTGACTGAGTTCAAACCACTCTCCCAACACGGACAATTTGCAGCTAACGAGCAAGTAGCAGTAATCGGCACCAAAGGTAAATTCGACAAAGTAAGAATTCTAGGACCTGTCCGTCCGGCATCACAGCTGGAGATTTCCCGCACAGATTCTTTCAGCCTCGGCGTGAAAGCACCTGTCCGTGAATCCGGACATATCGAAGGCACACCGGGCATTACCCTTAAGGGACCAGCCGGTGAAGTAGAACTGGAGACTGGCGTAATTATTGCTGCACGTCACATTCACTTCCACACTTCTGAAGCAGAAGCTTGGGGCATCGCCGACAAGCAGCTTCTAAAAGTACGTTTGGGCGGCGAACGCGGCCTGGTACTGGAAAATGTTCTTGCCCGCGTATCGGACAAATTTGCGCTTGATATGCATATCGACACCGACGAAGCCAATGCTGCAGGTGCTAACAACGGCGACACAGCTGAAATTGTAGATTAGTATTTATTTATAAGTAGGTCAAGACGCGGAGGAGCCATCCTCCGCTTTTTTATGTTCTGTTATCTTATGGGTTTAGGATGATGCCTGGAGTTGAGGGTAGTGAGATGAGAAAGTGGTTATTTTGATATAGCTGCAGTGCTTACGATGGTTCCTACGGGCTGCGTTCTTCGAGCAAAGTCTTGCTGAGTTTGGCAGCGGCGCGGTTTTTGTACCACATATAGCTATAGTGCTTCTTGCAATAGCCCTTGGCATAATGTCTCGCTGAACAGTTGGGGATTGTGCATAATGATGGATTTGCTGTTCTTTTTTTACCCATGATTCAAAGCGCTCCTTTGCGTCATTTGTGATTTGCATAATTACTGTACACCAGCAATCTAAACCAAATCTGAACAACCCTGCTTTGCTGATGGAATAGGAGGCGTGAAAGGAATGGACGACGGTTACACTAGGACTAACGTAAAAAATTTCCGATGATGTTTCTCTTATTGTTCAATTTGTGTTATCATTATGTGTTATGACTTTGATGAGCGCTATGTGGAGACGCTGCAAACAAGGTACAGCAGTTACCTGATTGATAATATATGTATTTAAAATTAAGGAGACAACATGACTTTTAATGATTTGAATTTGATCCCAGCGATCCTCAAGGCGTTAAGCCAAGAAAATTATACATCACCCACCCCTATCCAGGAGGAGTCCATTCCCGCGGCTTTGGCCGGCAGAGACGTTCTCGGCTGCGCACAGACCGGAACAGGCAAAACAGCCGCTTTTTCCTTGCCGATTATTCAGCTGCTAAGCCAGCAGCCTTCTGCAACCGGCGGCAGACGCCGGATTCGTTCGCTGATTCTCACACCGACAAGAGAGCTTGCACTGCAAATCTCGGAAAATATTCAGGCCTACAGCAAATTCACCACTATCCGTTCAACAGCTATTGTTGGCGGTGTATCGCAAAAAGCTCAGGAGCGGGCATTAAGCCAGGGTGCGGATATCCTGATTGCCACGCCAGGCCGGCTCATCGACCTGATTACCCAGAAGCATGTTGATCTGCAGTATGTGCAGATTCTTGTACTAGATGAAGCGGACCGCATGCTGGACATGGGCTTCATTCATGATGTGAAGCGGATTATCGCCAAAATGCCAAGCAAAAAACAAACATTATTTTTCTCGGCTACGATGCCGACAGAAATTTCGAATTTGATCAAAACACTGCTGGTAAACCCCGTGAAAATCGAGATTACGCCAGTTTCCTCCACCGTGGACAGAATTGAGCAGTCGATCTATCTGCTGGAGAACGGCAACAAGCAGAATCAATTAAACCGCCTTCTTCAGGACAAATCGATTGTCTCGGCACTGGTCTTTACCCGCACCAAACGCGGTGCTGACCGGGTTACCCGTGATTTGACGCGGATTAATATAACTGCTCAAGCGATTCACGGCAACAAATCCCAGAATGACCGGCAAAATGCGCTGCGCAACTTCAAAAGCGGAGCTACCCGCGTGCTTGTTGCTACAGACATTGCAGCCCGGGGGATTGATATTGACGAGCTGTCGCATGTCATCAACTTCAATCTGCCGAACATTCCGGAAACTTATGTCCACCGGATCGGCCGTACGGGCCGTGCCGGTATGAGCGGAATCGCCATCTCTCTCTGTGAGGCCGAAGAGATCCCGTACCTCAAGGATATTCAGAAGCTGATCGGCAAGACGATCCCTGAAGTTAAGGACCATGCGTATCCGATGTCTAAGAGCGCACAGGCTCTGCTGAATGAACGCCCGGCAAAAGCTCCTGCGAAGCCGGCAGCCAAGGCGAAGACCAATCCGGCACGCAAGCCAAAGTCGGAATGGTTCACACAGGGCAACCGTTCAGGCAGCACTTCCGGCGGAAGCAAGAACAGCGGCCAGGGCGGCAGACCGAACGGAGAAACGGCTCATCAAGCAGGAGCGGGTGCAAGACCCGGGAGCGCTTCGGCCAGTGGAGCTGGTTCTAGCGGCAGAGTAAGCGGAGGGAACGGCAGCGGAGCAAGTGCTAGCAGCCGCCCAGGCGGCAGACCCGGTAACAACCACAGCAACCGCCCAGGCGGCAGACCTGCAGCCAAAGCGGGCAGATCGCAATAAACGGATGCTCATAGATTAGACAGCAGCCTTCCCTGAGCGGGAGGCTGTTTTTTGTGCGTTATGAGTTCTGCTTTTCGAAGCTGTAAGCTAAACTGGAATAAAAGAGGAGCTCCTGATATAGAGAAAAGTAAGGGGTAGTATCAAGTGTAATGAGGTGAGCAATGTGATAAATGAATTTGTTTGGGGAATTTTCGTCGTCTGATAATTATCAATTACTTCGAATGCCGATAAATAATAGCTTCGCATACTATCATAAAAAGAGTGGTGAATTGGTTGGTATGGACGGGATCCACCATGAACATTTTCATTTTAAAGATGGTTCTAAGTGAAGCTGAGTAAATTTGTTGCTAAGCTTGCGAGTCTCGTCAGTTACACAAAAACAGCGGCAGTCTAATACTTTATTTTCTCCGAACAGCTTTTATATTGGTATCGCAGGAGTACAGGCAGCTAGCTATCCGGTTCGAAAGCTTCACGACACAGCAAATAAAGGGAAAACTACCCAATCTGAAGAATATGGATTAGAGTACAATCTAAGAGAGGAGTATGACTATGATTAGTGGAGAAAACCAAGCAATCATTGATAATTATGTTGAGGCCTACAATGCGTTTGATGTCGAGGGCATGGTTAGACTTGTAGATGCTGATATTTTGTTTAAAGATGTTTCCAATGGTGAAATCACGACAGAGACCAGGGGAATTCAAGAGTTTAAAGAACTGGCAGAAAAGTCTTCACAGGTTTTCTCTAATCGTCGTCAGACCATTACCCATTACAGCGCTGTAGATGACAGAATAGAAATACAAGTTGATTATGAAGCAATACTGGCTGTTGATTTACCAAATGGATTAAAGACTGGAGATACACTTCAACTAAAAGGGAAGTCGGTATTTGAAATTAAAAATGGAAAAATAGCATTGATTGAAGATTATGGTTAAAGATTATAAAACAGTTGATATCTCTGAAAAGGTGGAATTGGGAGTATGAGATTGAAATTAGAAGGAATTACGGTTTTGGCGCATGATGTTCCTAGATTGACTAGCTTTTATCGTGATGTACTCGGATTTAAGACCGTTGTTGAAGAAAACCATTATGCTGAATTTGTAAATGGCGGCATTCGCCTTGCGATTTGTTCAACACCATTGATGGCGGATAACACAAACGGTCATTATTCCTTTATAGAAGAGCGTAAAGGGCAAGCCTTCGAGCTTAACTTCGAATGTGATTCACCGGAGGCTGTTCACACGATGTATGAGGAGCTTATTTCAAAAGGGGCTACAGGGATCACTGCACCGAAGCCGATGTCTTGGGGGCATACCACGGGCTTCTTCGCAGATCCGGAAGACAACATTCATTCTATTTTTGCGGTGAATCCGGTTGCAGCGGATAATCAATAATACCTAGATTACGCTGAAAATGGTAGTCATAACAACAACCGCCTTGGACAGTCTGTGACTGCACCGTAGCGGTTGTTGTTATGCGTAAATATCCGGTTATGGATTCAGGTGTTATCCGGCCAGATAAGCCCCCAGTTCCTCACGCAGCTCAGAGCTGATCGAGGTCATCGGCAAGCGGAGCGTATCAGAGGAAATCTCTCCGTAGGCGCTAAGCAGCCATTTGATCGGAGCCGGATTGGACTCCTTGAAGAGCAGCTTCATCAGCGGCAGCAGCTGGTCGAACGCTGCTGTAGCTTCAGCGGTCTGCCCGGCTTTGAACTGCTCGTAGATACCGAGGAACTTCGCGGTATGCACGTTGGCCGAGGCCAGCATGCCCCCGGCGGCTCCGCAGCCCAGCATATGCAGGAACTGCAGGTCGTCGCCGCACAGCACCGGCTTCGATCCCAGCCGGGACAGCTCGGAGACTAGCAGCGGAGAGCCGGAGCAGTCTTTTAAACCTACTACGTTATTCATCTCAAGGATGGTGCGTGCGGTATCAACCGACATGCCGACTCCGGCGCGGCCCGGGATATCATAGGCGATGACCGGAATGCCCACTTCGGCGGCTTTGCGGAAATGCTCAATAATGCCTTGCTGGGAAGGGCGGCTGTAATAAGGGACAACCACGAGTACAGCATCAGCACCTGAATCGGCAGCCAGCTCTGTGCGGGCTATAGTGGAGGCCGTATCATTAGTGCCTGTGCCGACCACCAGCGGAACCGGGCTCGATTTCAATAATTCCCGTGATGCATCCACGAGAGTCTGTAATTCCTGTATGTTGACTGTCGGCGATTCTCCAGTGGTTCCATTGACGACCAGACCATGAATATTGTTCTTGATGATGTTGTTCACATAACGCTGATATGATTCCAGATCAATCTCGCCAGCTGTATTGAACGGGGTTACCACGGGAACATAGATTCCATAAATCTGTTCTTCTGTTAACATGAATATCGTCCTCCAAAATGTTGAAATCCTTTTATCTTACTGTAGCATGGAATATTCCATCGGCGTTAGCTATAATAAATGATGTGGGTTATCAATAATATTGATGTTAGGGTGAGGTTATGGATTTAACATATATGCGGACCTTCCGCGAAGTCGCGAAACGGCAGAGCTTTACCCGCGCGGCTGAAGAGCTGGGCTATGCGCAGTCCAGTGTGACGATGCAGATTCAGAAGATTGAGAAGGAATACGGGGTTCCACTGATAGAGCGGCATGGACGTGCGTTGCGCCTGACTCCACCTGGAGAAGAGCTGTTGAAGCTGTTTGTGGAGATTCTGGATTTGTATGACCGTTCCAAGGAAACGATCGCCCAGCAAATTGGCGGGACGCTGACGATCGGGACCATTGATTCCTTGGCTGCGTTTTATTTGCCGCCGTTCCTGCAGCAGCTGCGCACGACTTTTCCCGGACTGAACATTCATCTGCAGACCGAGCAGGAAGCCAATCTGGTGGCGAAGATCCGGGACGGTGAAGTGGACATCGGCTTAATGCTGGACCGGAATGCCAATGACTCCGTGCTTGAGCGGACGATCATCAGAGATGAGCCCCTGGTGCTGGTTGCACCTGCCACCCATCCGCTGGCCCAACTTGCGGACGTGACACTGCAGGATCTGAACAACTGTGAGCTGATCGTTTCCGAGGAGAGCTGCATTTACCGCAGCCTGTTCGAGAATCTGCTGCGGGAGCACGGGATTATTTTCCGCATCGGCTTTGAGCTGTCGAATCTGGAGGCGATCAAGCGTTGCGTACGCAACGGGCTGGGCATAGCCTTGCTGCCAAGAATCGTCGCCGAGGAGGAGATCGAGCGGGGGAACCTGGCGGAGCTGTCTTTTGCCCATCCGGAAATTCATTTTGATCTGCAGCTGCTGCTCCATCCCAAGAAGTGGAAATCACTGCCGCTGCAATCGCTGATTCAGATGCTGCTGGCAGATGCAAAGGCGAAGACGGTGGCGCTGTGAAATGCTCGGATGAACGACAGTTAAGTGGATTTTTAATGGGCTATATAGATTGAACTTGAGAATTACATGTAGGGAAAAGTGGCGGAGGGGAATTTTGGAACTGGAGGAGCGACAGCGTCCGCCTTTAGGTTTGGATTTCTACTGCGATTCGTGGTTAATTCAAGAAATCCAAACCTAACAGCGGCCGGAAGTCCAAACATTCTCTGGAGTCACGGCCAATCCCAAAATAAAAGAATATAAGTTCAATCTAAATAGTATGCAGCAAGATATTGACATCAAAAACGAGAATATGGTATATAAAAGGAAGTGTTAGCACTCATTCGAGTGGAGTGCTAATTTCCAGAGAGCAAACAGAAGAGTTATTTTTGAAAGGAGATTATTTTATTCATGGCCAAAAAAGAGTTTAAAGCCGAATCGAAGAGACTACTAGAGATGATGATTAACTCCATTTATACACAGCGGGAAATTTTCCTGCGGGAGCTGATCTCCAACGCAAGCGATGCCATTGATAAAATCTATTACAAAGCGCTGGCAGACGATGCGCTGGTGTTCAATAAAGAGGATTATTTCATTAAAGTCACTGCCGACAAGGACAGCCGCACGTTGACCATCTCTGATACAGGGATCGGGATGACACAGGAAGAATTGGAGAACAACCTGGGGATTATCGCGAACAGCGGCTCTTTTGCATTCAAAAAGGACAACGAGTCGAAGGACGGCCACAATATTATCGGCCAGTTCGGTGTCGGGTTCTACTCTGCATTTATGGTAGCGGACGATGTTACTGTAATCAGCAAGGCGCTGGGCAGCGACCAGGCGTACAAATGGGAGTCCCAGGGCGCGGATGGATATACAATCGAACCGTACGAGAAGGATGCCGTCGGCACCGAGATTATTTTGAAGATTAAAGAGAACAGTGAAGAAGACAATTACGATGAGTTCCTGGAAGAATACCGCCTGAAATCCATCATCAAGAAATATTCTGACTTTATCCGTTTCCCGATCAAGATGGATATTACCGGCAGACAGCCTAAGGAAGGCAGCGAAGGCGAGTTCGAGGAAACCAAAGAAGAGCAGACTGTGAACAGCATGGTGCCGATCTGGCGCAAGAACAAAAACGAGCTGACCACAGAGGACTATGACAACTTCTATGCCGAGAAACGCTACGGCTTCGATAAACCGCTGAAGCATATCCATATCAGTGCCGATGGTGCTGTAGTCTATAATGCGATCCTGTTCATTCCGGAAAATACACCGTTTGATTATTACACCAAGGAGTATGAAAAAGGTCTTGAGCTGTACTCCAACGGTGTGCTGATTATGAACAAATGCGGGGATCTGCTGCCGGATTACTTCAGCTTTGTCAAAGGGATGGTCGATTCCGAGGATCTGTCGCTCAATATCTCCAGAGAGCTGCTGCAGCATGACCGCCAGCTGACCCTGATTGCCAAGAACATCAAGAGCAAGATTAAGAGCCAGCTCCTGAGCCTGCTGAAGGATGAAAGAGAGAAATATGAGACATTCTACAAGTCTTTTGGCAGACAGCTTAAATTCGGAGTCTACAATGACTATGGCATGGAAAAGGAAACCCTCCAGGACCTGCTGATGTTCCACTCCTCCAAGGAGAAGAAGCTGGTTACGCTGGCTGAATACGTGGAAAGAATGCCGGAAGACCAGAAGTATATCTATTATGCTTCCGGGGAATCGGTAGAGCGGATCGAGAAGCTGCCACAGACTGAAATGGTATTGGACAAGGGTTATGAAATGCTCTACTTCACTGATGATATTGATGAGTTCGCCATCAAGATGATCATGAACTATAAGGAAAAAGAATTCAAAAATGTATCCAGCGGTGATCTGGGGATTGAAGCGGATGCCGCTGACAAGCCTTCGGAAGAAGAGGAGAACGAGAACAAAGGGCTGTTCGACGCGATGCAGGGTATTCTGTCAGGCAAAGTGAAGGCAGTCAAAGCCTCCAAACGGCTGAAAAGTCATCCGGTCTGCCTGTCCACGGAAGGCGAGCTGACCATCGAGATGGAAAAAATCCTCAAAGCGATGCCGAACGGACAAGAGGTGCAGGCGGATAAGGTACTGGAAATCAATATTAACCACGATGTCTTCAAGTCCTTGAAGGCTGCTGCCGAAGGGGATCAGGAGAAGCTGGGCCTTTACACGAACCTGCTCTACAATCAGGCGCTGCTGATCGAGGGGTTGCAGGTTAATGATCCTGTACAGTTCACTAATGATATTTGCAAAATCATGGTATAGAATGGCGGCATTTGCCGAACTGGAGCATCACTAAAATGCTTCGCCCAACGGCTGCCCGGAGAGAGGACGTCTCATCGTAAAGATGAGGCTTCCTTTTTTTGTGGGGGCCTGAGGGCCTGCTTCAAGAGAGCTACAATTTAAAGCGAAATCGCGTACAATAAGCTTATGTAATTTCTAGAACAAATGGAGGAACAGACTTTGACATTGACTGTTGGTGTGATCCGTGAAATCAACCGGTATCCGGTCAAATCGTTCGCGGGAGAGCAGCTGGAGGCTTGCGACATTGAATCCTACGGCGTCGTAGGCGATCGGGTTTGCTCTTTTTATGATGAAGGGAAGCAGGGCTGGAAGCGATTCGTTACGGCCCGCAATATACCGGATATGCTCACTTATCAAGCGCGTTACCGGGAGGGGGAGGTGGCTGTCACTGCAGCGGACGGGCGGACCTTTCGCTGGGACGAGCAGCTGCTTGTGGAGATTCAAAGCCAGACAAAAATCCCGGTCAGCATGTCCGGCCTGAAGCAACCGCACCCGGAGAATCCGCATTTGCTGTCGGTGGATGAGGCCAGTATTCTGCTTGTTACCGATGGCAGTCTGAGAAAACTGGAGGCGCTCTGGGGACGCGAGGTCGATCAGCGCCGGTTCCGCGGGAATTTTGTGATTGCATTAAGCGATGAGTCGCTGTTTGAGGGAGACTGGACCGGGCGGAGGCTGCGGATTGGCGGGGTAGAGCTGCAGGTGAATGAGCTGTGCGAGCGATGCGTCATGACGACGATGGACCCGGATACTGCAGAGAAAACCCCCTCGCTTCTGAAAATTGTCAACAAAGAGCTGGGGCTTCATTTCGGCGTGTACGCTTCCGTTATCCAAACCGGGCGCGTCTGCGTTGGAGATGAGGTTCATCTGGCTGATAGGCCGGCAAGCCAATAAGCTTAAGCGAAATGCCAGCGCTGTTCCGGGTAATGCCGGTTCAGCGCTTTTTTCATTTTGTGTATCCATACCCATGCCTACTCCGCTCTGAAGCATTCAATGAATTTCTCGGCCAGCGACGACAAATATTTATCCTTCATCCAGACAGCGGCGACCCGGGTGCGGAGCGATTCGCCACGGATTTCTTTATAACGCAGATTGTCGCTTCTCATGAGGCCGAAGGCTGATTTTGGAAGAATGCCGATGCCGAGACCGGCATTGGCCCAGAGCAGCGTGGTGCGGGCATCGTCGTTCATGCAGAACACATCCGGATTGAATCCGTGCTCCAGGCAGGTTTCACGGATCAGCTGCTCGAAGCGGCGGTAAATAATCAGCGGCCTATCCTTGAGTTCCCCGATATCAATGGAGGACTCTCCGCCCGTCCAGTCATAACCCTGAGTCATCACGGCAATCATAGGTTCAGCCCCGGCATATACACATTCGAGACTTGTGCTGTTAAAGGGCGTTCGAACAATGCCGACCTCGATGATTCCTTTGCTGAGCAGATCAATCACCTTATAGGTGTTGCCTTCATGGATTTCGAATTTGACGCCGGAATAGATTTTGTGAAAATCAAAGAGCCGATCCTGCAGCAGAGTTGCCGCGGAGGAGGATACTGTCCCAATGGAGAGCGTTCCCCGCAGCCCGCTTGCAAAATCACTAATCTCACGCGTGGTGGCATCGGCCAGCTCCAGAATCTGCTGTGCCCGGCCCCGCAGAATTACTCCGGCATCGGTCAGCTGTATACTGCGCGGTCCGCGCTCCACCAATTTTACGCCAAGCTCCTCCTCCAGCAGCTTCAGCTGCTGACTGAGCGGGGGCTGGGCCATTTGCAGCTTCCGTGCAGCGGAAGTAATCTGTCCTTCCTCAGCAATCGCCAAGAAGTATTTAAGCTGTCGGATATCCATTTGTTAAACCTCCGGATTTGGCATATGAATTAAGTATGGCATTGATACGAAACCAATATTATTAATATGTAAACAGGTATGACATAATCATAACGGGTCTTAACGCTATTTCATAGTGATTACATACTACATAAGTTAGGTGAGGGTTACTGTGTTCAAAATTGCCGTTTTTCTTAAACCGTACAGAAAAGAAGTTATACTCGGGCCGATCTTTAAGCTGCTGGAGGCGATCCTGGAGCTGCTGCTGCCGACCATCGTTGCGCTGATCGTGAACAACGGAATCGGCGGGCAGGATAGTGCCTATGTGTACCGGATGGGCGGGCTTATGCTGCTGATGTCGCTTCTCGGTTTCGGCTGCTCGATGGTCTGCCAATATTATGCCGCCCGGGCATCCCAAGGCTTTGGCACTTCGCTGCGCAACAAGATGTTCAAGCATATTTCTTCCTTGTCCTATGCCGAGCTGGATACCTTCGGTACACCGTCACTAATCAACCGGATCACGAGTGATGTGAATCAGCTGCAGGTTGCTGTGGCCATGCTGATCCGTCTCGTAGTCCGTGCGCCGTTTATCTGTATCGGGGCCATCATAATGTCGATGATTCTCGATTTCCGGCTATCGCTGATTCTGCTCGCGGCCACACCTGTTTTTGGCGTCATCCTGTACTTTATCATTACCCGCAGCTCGCCGCTCTACCGCAAATATCAGCAGAAGCTGGATCATCTGGCACTGGTGCTGAGCGAGAATCTTTCCGGTATCCGCGTCATCCGCGCCTTTGCCGAAGCACGGCGGGAGAAGCAGCGCTTCAATGAAGCTTCGGATGATTTGACGGCAACGGCGATCCGGGTTGGACGCATCTCTGCCTGGCTTGGCCCGATGACTACTCTGGTGGTGAACGCAGCGATTATTGCCATTCTGTGGGTTGGCGGCATACACATTGATGCCGGCCGTTTATCACAGGGTGAAATCATTGCGTTTATCAACTATGTAACCCAGATTCTGCTGGCGCTGATTGTTGTATCGAATCTGGTAATTCTCTTTACCAAGGCTGCGTCCTCTGCGAATCGTGTGAATGAAGTGCTGGCGGCTGAAACCTCAATCTCGGATGAAGGGAACAGCGCCCTGCCAGTGATGGAAGCGGCAGCTCCTGCTATTTCTTTCGAGCATGTATCCTTCGGTTACAACAAGACTGGAGAGCTTGCACTGCAGGATATCTCAGTGGTGATCAACCGCGGAGAAACGGTGGGGCTTATCGGTAGCACCGGCTCCGGCAAGTCCACCTTCGTGAATCTCATTCAGCGTTTCTATGATGCGGTGGAGGGGGAAGTCAGAGTAGGCGGCGTCAACGTCAAAGAATACCGGCTGGATCAGCTGCGGAGCCTGATCGGCATTGTGCCGCAGAAGGCGCTCCTGTTCACCGGGACGATTGCCGATAACCTCCGCTGGGGCAAGCAGAATGCGACGAAGGAGGAAATGATGCAGGCAGCCGTTGTAGCCCAGGCCGATGAATTCATCCGCAAGCTGCCGGAAGGTCTGGATACACCAGTCGCGCGTGGAGGGTTGAACTTATCCGGCGGACAAAAGCAACGGCTTACCATTGCCCGCGCTGTCGTGGGTACCCCTCCGATCCTTATCCTTGATGATTCCTCCAGTGCGCTCGACTTTGCGACTGATGCGGCACTGCGCAGGGCACTGAAGGAGAGCAGCAGGGATACGACCGTGCTGCTGGTATCCCAGCGGGTCAGCACGGTGCGGCAGGCGGATCAGATTATCGTATTTGACGAAGGACGGATTGTTGGGAAAGGCAGTCATCAGGAACTGCTGGAGAGCTGCGGGGTTTATCAGGAAATCTGCCAGTCCCAGCTTTCCAGCGAGGAGGCGGGACAATGAGGGGCAATAATACCTGGAAGAGATTGTTTGGCTATACAAGTCATTTTAGAGGCATGACCATAACCGCGGTAATCTGCGCCATCATCAGCGTGATTGCCAGTCTGATCGGGCCGCTGCTGATCGGCCGGGCTGTCGATCATATGGCGGGTCCGGGCGATGTTGATTTCGCCGGAATCCTCCGGCTGCTGCTGATCCTGGCTGCAGTATATATTGTGGGCAGCTTTTTTGGCTGGCTACTGACTTATTACACCAATCGGATAGCTTATAAGACGGTCTACGATATGCGCCGTGAGTTGTTTGACAAGCTAAATGTGCTGCCGCTGAAATTCCATGACAATCATCCGCAGGGCGACAGCATCAGCCGTTTTGTTAATGATATGGACGCTGTTTCGGACGGGCTGCTGCAGGGTTTCTCCACGCTGCTGACCGGTATTGTGACCATTGCCGGTGCAATCGGGCTGATGCTGTACATTAGTCCGGTGATGACGGTAGTCGTGCTGCTGTCGGCTCCGGCAACCTATTTTGTCGCCCGGTTCATCACTACGCGTTCCCAGAAGCTGTTTCGTGAGCAGGCAAAGATCCTCGGCGGATTAAACGGATATGTGGAAGAAATTATCGGCGGGCAAAAGGTGGTGCAGGCTTACCACTACGAGGACCGTTCATTCGCCCGTTTCTCGGACCGTAATAATGAACTGTACCAGACAGGCGTCAAATCCCAGTTTTACGGTTCATTGGCTAATCCGACAACACGGCTGGTCAATAATATTACCTTCTCGGTCATTGCGATGATCGGCAGCGCGCTTGTAATTGGTGGGCATTTTTCGGTCGGGGATTTGTCCAGTTTCCTGATTTATTCGAACCTGTTCGCAAAGCCGTTTAATGAGATTACCGGTGTCATCACCCAGCTGCAGTCAGCGACGGCTTCGGCACAGCGGATCTTTGCCATTCTAGACCTCCCGGCGGAGACGCCGGATGCTGCAGGGGCTCACGTCATGGACACCAGCCAGGGCACAATCACCTTCGATAAAGTAAGTTTTGCATATGATCCCGGGCGTCCGCTAATCAAGAATTTCAGCCTGGAAGTGAAGCCGGGTACCCGTATAGCGATTGTAGGACAGACTGGGGCAGGGAAGACGACGCTGGTCAACCTGCTTATGCGTTTCTATGACGTAGACAGCGGGACAATCCAAATTGACGGAATAGACATTAATAAGATCACCAGGGACAGTCTGCGGCGGAATTTCGGAATGGTGCTGCAGGATACATGGCTGTTCGGAGGCTCCATCCGCGATAATATTGCTTATGGCAAACCGGATGCGACAGAGGAAGAGGTCATAGCAGCAGCCAAAGCAGCGAATGCGCACAGCTTCATCAAACGGCTGCCGGAAGGGTACGCTACGAAGATCAGCGGTTCTGGAGACAATCTGTCCCAGGGACAGAAGCAGCTGCTTACCATCGCCCGCGTTATGCTCGTGGATCCGCCGATGCTCATCTTGGACGAAGCAACCAGCAGCATTGATACATTGACGGAGATTCGGATTCAGAAGGCTTTTCTCGCCATGATCTCAGGGCGCACCAGCTTCGTCATTGCCCACCGGCTGTCCACGATCCGCGAGTCCGATCTCATTCTCTACATGAAGGATGGAGACATCGTCGAGAGCGGCACACATGAGGGACTCCTGGACAGCGGGGGTCACTATGCCCGGTTGTACAACAGCCAGTTTGCGGTGGTGTAACGGCTTAACGTGGCAGGTTATGGAGGAGGAGTTGCTACTTTGGCAGAGCTTACGCTCTTTTATTGACCCCATATATACAAACAGCGGCAGTTCATGGACGGTAAAGAAACGTCCTGGACTGCCGCTGTTTTATTGAGAGTTAGTTCTTCGTTAGTTTAAGCTGCTTCAATCATATAATATCAGCCCTTCGAAATAATCCGTGAAATCATACTTATCCCCTACCTGAAACCAACCAGTTAATCCTGTGGAGAGCTCAAACTTAATATAACCCCGGTTGTCTTCTCCTAAGAAACTCACTTGATCACCAGGGTTGATTTGAAGAAATTCTTCATCTGAGTTTCTTAGTTTTTGCAATTTTAGTTCTTTTTTGGCGGTTAACACAGTAGGGGGAGACATAGAGTAGAAATCTTGTTCTTCTTCACGAAGCTGATGCTCTGCATCTAACCGGAATACGAGTTCACGATACCATGTCTGCAGCTCCTTCGCTCGGTCAATCCCTTTAACAGTGCCAAGCCCGTCAATCATAGAAGAATGTGCGGCGAAATCGGGAACGGTACCAACGGATCTGATTTTGTGACCGTCATAGTAATAAAAATAAGTCTCTCTAAAAAAATCATACTGACTATCAAATTGAAAAGCGATTTCAAAGTAAGGATCATTCATATTAAGATCGACAATTTCAAAATAAGGAAACATGTCTTCACCGTCAAATTGAAGAGATGCTCCATTTACTTTAAGCGTCCATGTTGTATCGCCTTTCGCAGCAGGGATCTTTAGCTCAACATTATCACTAATTCCATCTCCATTAAGATCAATAACCATATGTTGCTGTTTAAAGGTATTGGAACCCTCGTAATTTTTGACACGATAATCATCCGTATGTGTTGCGATTAACTGATAAGCTGCGTACTTTGCTTCATAGGTATGTAATAATTCGATATTTTTCTTTTCTATGTCCGTGAAAGTTTCCCTATAGTTTTGGTTCTTTCTGTACCATTTCTTTGAAGAAAAGTAGTCAGTCAAATCCTTACGTTTGAATATATATCCATGCCGGGCATAAATCTCATTACGCGCCAATTCCATGATATGACTATCCATATTACTAACGTTGTCGGCACTCAGCAATACCTTGTTACTGTCCTTTATGATGTATTCCCTGACCGGATTTGCCGGGCTTACACCCTTATTGCCATTTACTTCCTTTGATAAGTTCGATGGTTCCTTTGCGGAACAGCTTGACAAGAGAATCAGAACCCCAAAAATGAGACCCATTCTTCTGAGATTGTGGTAAAACAAATTGCATCCCCCTTAGTTGACTTCGACATCCTAAAATTTGGATCTAGAAAATATACCATAAAAAAGGGGGCAGCTCCAACGAGTTTTTTTATATTATCTTACCTGTTATTTTAAAAATAGCCCTAGAGCCTAGTATCTGGAGCAAAAGCACTTATTGCTTCTGCCGGTTCGCTGCTTGACTCTGGCTTCGCTGCAGCCGTTCCCTCATTACACCCGGCGTGCAGCCGTAAGTCTTGCGGAATACCCGGATGAAATAGTTTGTTTCCATCCCGAGATTCAAAGCGATATCCTGCACAGGGATGCCGGGACTTTCAGTCATCATTTGAAGCCCCCGCTCCAGCCTCAGGTTCTGGAGGTATTTATGCGGGGTTACGCCATACTCCTGCAAGAACAGTCGCTGGAAATGCTGCACGGAATAGCCGACGGCGGCAGCCAGATTAGCGACCAGTAACGGTTCGGTGAAATGCTCATTGATTAGTCTCACCGCTTTTTGCAGTGCCTCGTTGCGGACATGCTCATTTTCCAGGCGGCTGGCTGTACCGGCAGAAGGATCGCCCCGGCGCATCATAAGGATCAGCCGGTAGAGGCTGACGGACAGTTCCTGCGTGGCCTGTTCCTCCTGGCGGCTGACATTCCCTCCATTTACGGTCTGCCAGATTCCGCCGATGGCTTCCCAGCATTCCTCGAAGCGCGCAAGATGATAGGCGGAGGGCGGCAATAAGCCGAGGCTGTGAAGCATTGGCCCTGTCTGGCTGCCGTAGATGCCGGTAAAAGCTACATGCCACGGCTCATGAGACAACGGGTAATATTCATGTCCGCGGTCAGGCGGGAAAACGAAAGCCATTCCGGGTGCCAGCACCGTTTCTGTTCCGTCCGTGAGATCACGGAATATTCCCTTTCCACTGCGGATCAGGAAGAGCTGATGGACAGGGAATCCAGCCGGGCGGACATGATGGTACTGAATGTGCCTGCCGACAGAATAAGGGTACAGGGGAAAGTCCTCCAGGTTACGCGGCATTTCAACCAAAGAAAAGGGCAGCAAAGCTGTTCACCTCATATTCATTTTGTGCTATCTAATCGCGAGTATAATCCTACTGTGAATCTGCGGTTATCCTATATTATAAATAGTATAAACGTTTGTCCGTGAAAAAGACAGAGACACAGAATGACTTGAATCAGAGAAAAGTCTCATTCTGACACGGATCAAAAATGAGAGGATGAATATACAATGATGAGCAAAAAACTCCCTGCGGTCAGCAGCAAGGCTCCCGTGATGCTTCATGGGGCCGACTATAATCCCGAGCAATGGCTGAGATATCCTGAAGTTCTCCGCGAGGACATCCGCCTGATGAAGCTGGCGGGCTGCAATGCGATGTCTGTCGGGATTTTTTCCTGGGTATCGCTGGAGCCTGAAGAGGGCGTATTTACATTCGATTGGCTGGATCATGTGCTGAACACTTTTGCTGATAATGGTATATATGCTTTCCTGGCTACTCCAAGCGGAGCACGGCCAGCCTGGATGTCCGAGAACTACCCTGAGGTGCTGCGCGTGGAACGAAACCGTGTGCGAAATCTGCATGGATTCAGGCATAACCATTGCTACACTTCCCCGGTCTACCGGGACAAAACGGCAACGCTGAATGCCAAGCTGGCTGAACGGTATGCTCATCATCCGGCGGTCATCGGCTGGCATATTTCGAATGAGTTCGGCGGCGAGTGCCATTGTGATTTGTGCCAGACCGCCTTTCGGGAATGGCTGAAGGCCAAATATAAGGGCAGCCTCGACGAACTGAATCATGCCTGGTGGGCCGCTTTTTGGAGCCATACCTACACTTCGTGGGAGCAGATTGATTCACCGGCACCGCATGGGGAGACACAGGTCCATGGCCTGAACCTGGACTGGCGGCGGTTTGTCAGTGAGCGGACGATTGATTTCTGCCGGCATGAAATTGCAGCCGTACGAGATTTTAACCCGGATCTGCCCGTGACCACCAACATGCATATGATCGACGGTATTGATTACCGTGAGCTGGCCAAAATTCTGGATGTCGTCTCCTGGGATGCATACCCGGAATGGCATTACACCGAGGACGATGATGATGTCCGGCTGGCGGCTTGGACAGCTCTGAACCATGATATGTTCCGCAGCTTCAAGCAAAAGCCGTTCCTGCTGATGGAGAGTACGCCTTCGCTCACGAACTGGCAGTCAGTCAGCAAGCTGAAACGGCCGGGCATGCATAAGCTGTCTTCCCTGCAGGCGGTCGCTCATGGCTCTGATTCTGTGCAGTACTTCCAGTGGCGCAAGAGCCGCGGCTCCAGCGAGAAGTTCCACGGTGCTGTGGTCGATCACAGCGGCCATGCAGAAACCCGTGTATTCAGGGATGTCGCCGAGGTTGGTAAAACTCTGGCGGGATTAACCGAAGTAGTGGGCACCGTCACACCGGCGGAGACGGCGATCCTGTTCGATTGGGATAACCGCTGGGCAATCAAGGATGCCCAAGGGATCCGTAATTCCGGACTGAAATATGAAGAGACCGTGCTGCAGCATTACCGTGCCCTCTGGGAGCTGGGCATTCCAGTTGACGTGATTGGTTCAGGAGATGACCTCACACGCTACAAGCTGGTCATCGCTCCGATGCTGTACCTGATCAGTGAAGAGAACGGTCAAAGAATCGAGAAATATGTGGAGCAGGGAGGAACCTTCCTGGCAACCTACTGGTCTGGAGTAGTAGGCGAAACAGATTTGTGTCACCTTGGCGGGTTCCCGGGACCGCTGCGCAGAACGCTCGGCATTTGGGCTGAAGAGACGGAAGGCTTGCACAGCCGGGATGTGAACGGTCTTGTATTGCAGGCAGGCAACGCCTTGAAGCTCTCGGGCGATTACGATGCGCATGAAATTGCCGAGCTGATCCATCTGGAGGGGGCGGAGGCGCTAGGCCATTACCGCAGCGATTTCTACGCCGGGCAGCCGGCATTGACACTCAACAAGCTCGGAGCAGGCAGAGCGTACCATTTGGCTACCCGCGTCAAAGACGCGGCGTTTTACGTAGAGCTGTATGCTGCAATTACCGCTAAGGCGGGAATTGGCCGCGTGCTGGAAAGCGAACTGCCAGCAGGTGTAACGGCGCAGCTTCGTACAGACGGTGAACATGACTATATTTTCCTGCAGAACTTTAGCGGTACTGAAGCGTCAGTGACACTGGATGGTTTGGTTTATACAGACCTGGAATCAGGCGAGCCAGCCCCGGGAGTTGTTGCACTTCCTGTGAACGGGCTAGTAATGCTGAAACGGAAAGTAGCACAGAAATAGATAGAATTACAAAAGGCAGGACCCGGTCATCAGGGTCCTGCCTTTTCATTGTGGAAACGGAAGCAGCCTGCGGGTGCAGGGTAGAATCTTGCTATGCCATAAGGGAATGGTAAAATAGGTAATGATTGAAGAAGGCTAATCAGCCAAAGGCTGCCTCAATGCCCTCAATGATGCGCCGATAATAATTGATCTCATGCGGCACAAAGTGGCTCCTGTCCACAGTCTGGCTGATTGGAATCCGCGTACCGCTGCTTTCCACACTAAATCCTTGGATTTGCAGTGTAGCGCTGTCTCCCAGCCACAAACTTCGAAAGCCGGTGAAATCGGCTGTTACAATTCCCGCAACCTCTTCCTGTTGCAGCTTAAAGTCACTTAAAGGGGTGGTGTTTGTGTACAAAAAGACATGCGCCCGCTCTCTGTCGAGAAAACCCTCCTTGTCCATGCTGTAAGGGATGATCCCAAGGGGGATCAGCTGCTCAAAAGCAACGCAGATTCCAAGCTCCTCCTGCACCTCACGGACGCCATCCTCCGGAACCTCATCAGATAATAAATGTCCGGCGGCCGTGATATCCAGCAGACCGGCATAATCTTTTTTGAGTTCGCTGCGCAGCTGAAGATAAATATGGAGCATGTCCTGTTCCTTGCTGACGAACCAGCAGTGGAAGGTTTCGTGCCAGAGTCCCAAACGGTGAACTTCATCACGGGGTGCGGTCCCGGTAATATTGCCATTGTCATCAAAAGTGGTCAGTAGCTCGTCATTCATGCGAAGGCTCCTTTATTAATGTTAACATCTGGTGATGCCGATCCTGCTTCGTCGGCTAAATATATCATAGCATTTGCCGCACAGGCAACGGCTTGTCCACATAGAATCCCGATATGAACGAGTAAGAATATCCCATCATCCCAAGGAGGAATTTTTATGAGCAACTCGTTACATTCAAGGCTAGGCAAATTGTTTCTGGTAGCTTCAATAGTTTTTTTTGGTTGTTTTTTTGGAAATAAACAGGAGACTGTGCATGCAGACTCGCCCATAACCTCGACGGCAATTTATGAAGCTTATCTTGATGTAGATATGGTTACTGAGGCCTTGAAGAACGGATTAGGTGTGAAAGTTAACGATTTTTTATCGTCGGGAACCACACCGCTGGATCAAAAAGCGGCAGTAATAAATGCGCTGTATTCAGTTCAAGGATGGGAGGATAGAGATCTGACAGAGGAGTATTCACTATCTGTTTATGGAAAGAAAGCAGATTCGCTGGATAAAGCGAAGCTGACACCGCAGGAGATTTTTGTCCTTGGCTATATGAAGGTTCTGGATCATTATCTTGATCCTGATTTGTATTGGATCACTGAGGCCAAGAAGGCGTCGCCGGACAGTATGACGGTAGCCCTGATCCATGCGCTTGCCGTGTCCCAAGAGAGCTTAATGTGCAGCTGGAATAATACGGAGGCGGTCCTTGCCGATAAAAGTCTGAAACAGGATATTCGACCAGAAGCTATCGACATTATCGTTAAGTATATGGAACTGTATAAGGGTGAACGATGTCAAAACGGTGGCCAGCAGCAGGCAGCAATCAATTCCTTGGTGGATGATATTAAGAGAGACGCCATCGTTCTGTCTATCGGCCAGGGTAACGTGCTTGCCAAAGGAAAGCAGACAATGATAGATGATACGAATTCAAAGATCACCCCTTATCTGCGGAAAGGGACAACAATGGTTCCACTGCGTTTTATATCAGATCAGTTCGGTGCCGCAGTACAGTTTGATTCCAAGAAGTATGAGGTCACGATTCAATACAGAAATCATAAGATCATAATCAATGAAGCGGATTCCACCATTTCAGTCAATGATCGTTCCCCAGCAAAAAACACAATGATCGTGACAAAAAACGGACGGACGTTTGTCCCCCTGAGAGTGATAATGGATGTGTTTAGCAAGAAAACGTATTATCATCGGGGATTGATTATCATCTCGGATAAGCTTGTGCTGAATCCCCTTAATGCAATGGACAATGAAGCGGCAGAGAAAATCAAAGTTGAACTGGCAGCTATCGGCAGTAAAATAAAATAGTGAACAGCCGGACTTGTGGAGTGTATGATAATTATTCGCTCTCGGTTTTATTAAATGAGAAAAGGGGAATGTAATGAGTTTAGTGACGATGAATCGGGAATCCTTTTATAGCTTAGGTGATGAAAAACTTGGGAGTGCGTGTATGGAGCCGACTTTTATGCAGATACGCGGTAAATCGCCGGCGGTTAAGGCAGAGGTGATCTCGCAGCTGACAAGGGGACAACAGGCACTCTGCATGTTCCGGGTGATGTATGGTCACAGTTATAAATCGGCGGCCGAGTATTATGCCTGGATCTCTTACATGCTGAGTATACCGGGGTATTGGGACCGGATGATGGAGGGGGTGCGGTTTTTTGACGAGCCGGGAATGGGAGCGCTGTTGGAGGAAACCAGGGGGCAGCTTGAAGCGAGAAACAGCAGGTTAAAGGTCAACTGGGGAGATGCAACGCTTATGGATCTGGAGCGGGATGACGAACTGATGCAAATGATAAAATCCCTGTTTGACCGATTTGAGCAGGTTGCCCCGATGACCCACTCCATTATTGCGAAATATATTCGTTCCCGTCCCGAGGAGTTTGTGTTATTGCATTTAACAGACGGTTCCTTTAGTTGAACGTTTATTTTGGGTTGATTCAAAGTATAATGCTAGGATCTACAACAGGAAAAGAGGGAACGAATGCCTACTATACTGGTTGCTGACGACGATGCGAACATTCGCGAACTTGTTTGCTTGTTTCTGCGCAACGACGGATTTGAGACAGTTGAAGCTGTGGACGGCAAAGAAGCACTGAACGTCTACGCCGCAACGCATGTTGATCTTGTCGTGCTCGATATAATGATGCCAATTATGGATGGATGGACGTTATGCAAGGAGCTCAGAAGAGCCAATCCTGATCTTCCATTACTTATGCTGACTGCGAGAGGTGAAACCTGGGAGAAAGTGAAAGGGTTCGAACTTGGGACGGACGATTATTTGACGAAACCATTCGATCCGTTAGAGTTGACCGCTCGTGTCAGGGCATTGCTGAAACGATACCGGATTGGCTCTACGCAACCGATCCAGTTCGGCAACGTCATCCTTGACCGGCAAACCTATAAGGTGATGAGAGGGACGGAGTCGCTCACGTTGCCGCTCAAGGAATTCGAGCTGTTGTATAAGCTTGCTGGAACACCGGGGCAAGTGTATACCCGTGAGCAGCTGATTGATCAAATTTGGGGGATCGATTACGCTGGAGATGACCGAACGGTCGACGTACATATTAAACGGCTGCGCGAACGGTTCGCGACTACACCACAGTTTCGCATCGAGACGGTGCGCGGGCTTGGCTACCGGCTTGAGGTTTACGAATGATCAGATCCTTATATACACGTATCGTCCTGACATTTCTAGTCTCCGTCATCGGGGGCACAGTCCTTGCCCTGTATGTGGCCGTTTGGGTATATAAAGATAAATTGAACGAAAACATGCTAATGCCTTTACTTCACTTTGGCCAGGATGTCGCCCGGCTTTACGAAACCCTTCCATTGACTGAAGCGGACGAGTTCGTAAGTGGAATGTATCAGCTCAAATCTTTTTATGTTCGAATTTACGAAGAAACGGGTAAATTCAAGTCTTTTGGATCGCTTAACGGAGACAAACCTGTCACTGTGAGTATGGAACAACTGAAAAAAGTAATAGATGGAGAGATAGTTCAAGTAAATCCTAGTGGTTATGCTACTGTTCTCTTAGGGCTGCCTTTGACAACTGAAACGGGTACGAAAGCGATGTTTTTAGAATCAATCGGCCCCCCTTCTGCCGCTTTCACCCGAAAGTGGATTTTGAATTTTATAACTTATTCGTTGATTGCAGGTAGCCTATTGATTCTGGTTGCAGCCATGTTCTTAGTCAGACCGATCAAAAAGCTGACCATAGCGACTAGGCGTATCGCTGATGGAGATTTCAGTGTGAAGCTGAATATTAAGCAAAAGGATGAGCTAGGTACTCTGGCTCGCAGCTTTGAAGAAATGACGCACGACCTGCAGCAGCTGGAGCAGCTGCGCAGGGAATTCGTATCGAACGTGTCGCACGAAATCCAATCACCGCTCACCTCGATATCCGGTTATGCTATAGCGCTCAAACAAGAAAACATCGGGGTTCATGAGCGAATACGTTATCTCGATATTATCATCAATGAAGCGGATCGGATGTCCAAGATGAGCGCTAGCCTGCTTAAGCTGAGTTTGCTTGAATCGCAGTCACAGCAATTGACTCTGTCAACACTCAGTCTTGATGAACAGATCAGGCGGGTCATTGTCGCGATTCAGCCGCAATGGTCGGCTCGCAACATCACCTTCGAGCTCGATTTGAAGGCAGTTATGCTAACGGGAGATCATGACCAGCTAAATCAGGTATGGACCAACATTCTCGGCAATAGCATTAAATTTTCCAAAGATGGCGGCGTTATTACCGTCAGCATTACACAGGATAACACTAACGTGACAGTTACAATATCCGATACTGGCATTGGTATTTCCCCCGAGGACCAGAAACGTATATTTGAGCGGTTTTTTAAGGCAGATCGTTCCCACAGCCGTAAGTATGAGGGCAGCGGTATGGGGCTTGCCATCGTTAAACAGATCGTATCGCTTCATCAAGGTGACATCCGGTTAGAAAGCGAACCTGGCAGGGGAACAACATTCATTGTCACCTTACCAATCGTAACGCCGGCAGTGTGATAAGATTCATACTGCATCAATCTCCACGCTCCGGTAACCTGTGCAAACTCACTTGCCTGTGATACCGGGGTGTTTTTTCGTACGTGCTTAGATTGACGATTCAGCTTGAAATTAACGCACAATTATTTATAAAGAAACTTTACCTGCCATAGAGGGAGTCTGCTTGTTATAATCTTGTTGAATGATGAAGCAGCATTTAGAAAGTTGAGGTAAACAACGAATGGAAGAAAGAATTTTGCGATTTCTAAATAATACATATCCTATTAATTTTTATGATGTTAAAGCCGTAACAAATGAAATGTACCGTTGCCAATCTCAAAAAGGTGTTTTTTTTGTTCGGATAACGAATTATAAGTCCTATCAAGAACAATTAGATGAAGTGAATTGGACGAATTATCTTTTTAACCAAGGCATAGGGGTTCCCCAGGTTATAGGCACTATTAATAATTCATTCATTGGGAAAATAATGTTAGAGGAAGAGAAGCGGGTCGTTGTATTTCAGGCTGCATCAGGAATCCATCTGCCACGTTCAAAATGGAACAAAAAAGTATTTAGAGATCTTGGACAACAAATAGGCAGAATGCATCGAGTCAGTAAAGGATATATGAATTCTGAGACTACTGCACATATCAATCATTGGCATGAGTGTAAAGAATACGATTTTCTCAAGTACATTCCTACAGAAGAGAAGACCATACGGGAAATTGCATTCGATGTTGTAAATAAAATTAAGGAACTACCGCAGGAGTATTCAAATTATGGCTTAATACACGGAGACCTGTGGCTGGAAAATATCCTTGTAGACAGTGACTCCAAGCTAACGATGATTGATTTTCAAGATTGTGAAAAACATTATTATGTATACGATTTAGCCGTTCCTATCTATTCTGCACTGGAGTTCTCCTTCTCAGGGGGAGAGAACCTTAGAGATTATGAAAGATCCATTACCAGGGCGTTAGTAGATGGATATAAAGAGGAGAATGAGCTCTCTTCCGAGATGCTTACGAAACTACCGCTGTTCATGAAATTAAAAGAATTGTTCGAATATAATTTAATGCATATGTATTGGAATGCTAAAGAGCTAAGCGAGGAGCAGGTCCGAATCTTGAATTTATATAGAAGTCGGATGGAGTACAGCCATTCTTGAACTATGGTGAATAAGGGGCAGAATGAAGTTGTCGGAGAACGATTGTCAAAAAAACAGCAGCAATCTGGGACTTTACTTTCTCATCCCTGACTGCTGCTGTTTCTATTATTGAGTTCAGTAAAATACTTATCTGGCCAGCCATCCGCCGTCTACATTCAGGATATGACCGTTCAGGTAGTCGGAAGCAGCGGAAGCCAGGAATACGGCAGGTCCCTTAACATCTTCAGCAGTTCCCCAGCGTCCAGCAGGAATGCGGTCCAATATGGAGTCGGAACGGTTCTGGTCAGCACGGATTGGAGCTGTGTTTTCTGTAGCCATGTAGCCTGGTGCGATTGCGTTGATGTTCAGACCGGAACCGGCCCATTCGTTGGCGAAGGCTTTGGTCAAACCGGCAACAGCATGTTTGCTTGCAGTATAGCCCGGAACATTGATCCCGCCCTGGTAGGAAAGCATGGAGCAGATGTTGATAATTTTACCGGACCCTCTTTCCAGGAAGTGGCGGCCGGCAATTTGCGACAGCAGGAATACAGTATTCTGGTTCAGGTTGATGACATCGAACCAGTCTTTTTCGCTATGGTCTTTGGCCGGAGTACGACGGATCATGCCTGCACAGTTGACCAGAATGTCAACGTGGCCGGTCAATTCTAGCGCTTTGTCGAACATGCCCTGCAGGGTAGTGTGGTCACTCAGGTCAGCTTCGATGCTGAGAGCTTTCACGCCGAAAGCTTTGGCGGCTTCAACGGTTTCCGCACTTGTGTTCAGGGAGGCAGAAACAACGTCTGCGCCAGCTTCCGCAAAAGCAAGGGCAATACCTTGTCCAAGACCTTGGGCAGCGCCCGTTACGATGGCTGTTTTACCAGCCAGACTGAATAATGATGACATATTAATATTCTCTCCTTTGAGTGGGGATTGTGGAATTTGTACTTAAGTTTTTTAAATAAAGTGCAATTTATTATCCGCATTCAATATTGACGCCCGCACTGCGGAACTGTTCCACCGTTTCGGGTGCAAGGCCGCTGTCCGTAAGCAGCACATCCACTTCCTGCAGTGAAGCGAAGGTGCGCAAAGCGGTATGCCCGAATTTATGATGATCGCAGGCGGCGAATACTTTGCGGGCCGTGGAGACCAGGGCCTGTTTGAAATCAATTAAATCACCGGTGTAAATAGACAGCCCATGCTCGATATGCACGGCTGTAGCCGACAGAAATGCTTTTTCTATATTTAGCTTTTGCACGTATGAGACAGCTTCGGGACCTGCGAGCATGTTGCGGACGCGGTAGCCTCCGGGAACGACCAGACGTATGTTGTCTTTGGGAACCAGTTCGCTGATGATGTACACATCATTGGTGACGACCGTCAGAGGCATATTGTCCAGCCGCCGGGCAATTTCAAGCGTGGTGCTCCCGCCGTCCAGCGCAATGATGTCATCCTCTTCGATATGGGCAAGCGCGCGCAGCGCAATCTCCGTTTTCTCGTCGGAATATTTATCCAGCGGGTTCTTGGAAGGCAGAATGCCGAACTGATCACTTTGGGCCAATACAGCACCGCCGTGTACACGCACGATCAATCCCTGTTCCTCCAGCTTGCTTAAGTCCTCGCGGATTGTTTTTCCCGTCACCTGGAGCTTGTCGCTCAATTCGTTTACCGTTACGTCCTTCTGGTTCAGCATAACTTCCATAATCATCTCGTGTCTCCGTATCGGGTTCATCCGCCTGCCTCATCTTTCCGTAGTTGATTTCTTTCTATTGTAATTCTTTCATACCTACGGGGTCCATATCATCATAACGTTTGTTGTCCCCGGCCATGCTCCAGATGAAGGTATAGTTATGTGTGCCTACACCGCTGTGGATTGACCAGCTTGGGGAAATGACGGCCTGTTCATTGTGCATCACGATATGGCGGGTTTCGGTAGGTTCGCCCATCAGGTGGAACACGATAGAGTCATCTGGAAGATCGAAATAGAAGTAGGCTTCCATCCGGCGCGGATGAGTATGCGAAGGCATTGTATTCCACATGCTGCCCGGTTTGAGCTGCGTCATACCCATGACGAGTTGTGCGCTTTGTACGCCATTGGTATGAATGAAGCGGTGAATCGTACGCTCGTTGGAGTTCTCCAAACCACCCATTGCTCCGGATTCGGATTCGGCGAGTGTAGTTTTGGTTGTAGGATAGGACTGGTGAGCCGGAGCGGAGTTCAGGTAGAATTTCGCCGGTTTGGCGCTGTCTGCGCTTTTGAACACCACATCTTTGGAACCTTGGCCGACATACAGGCATTCTTTGAAATCTATTTCATATTCTGTTCCGTCTACAACAACTGAACCTTTGCCGCCGACATTGATGATACCCAGTTCACGGCGTTCCAGGAAGTAAGTGACTCCCAGTTCCTTCAGATCCGTGGTAAGCACAACATCTTCGGTTACGGGATTGGCACCGCCGACGATCATGCGGTCTTCATGGGTAAGCACGAGCTTCAGTTCATTCGGAGCAAAAATAACGGGAATGTGGAACTCTTTGCGCAGGCGCTCAGTATCAAACTGCTTAACTTCGTTGGGATGTGAGGCGAAACGTCTTTCCATTGGATATTCAATCTCCTTCAAAAACGTATTTTCGTTCGTATAGGTACAATTTAATCCATTTACGTTCATTTGGCAAGTGATAATCTTTTTTAGTGCGTTTAATTTAGTTTGTTTGTCGTTTTAGAGATTGCCATATGAACCGAAAGCGTGCACAATAGACTGAAATACAAGGTTCAGGGAGAGTGAAGGGGATGTTGTTGAAGTCGTGATTCCTGAGAGTGGGCAAGGATCGATAAAAAGAAACTTAAAATATGGAGGGTGAAGCCGGTAATGGTGGATTTCAATCATACTCAGAGTCCTTATAAAATTCGACAGGATGAAATTATATATAATGTAGCGCTGGAAGCGGAGAGCCGTCCGCTGCTGGAGAGCGGTCTTTGGTTCCACGATGATGTGCGTAATAATTTTTATTATGCCTCTTACCTGTTCGCAGCTGCCGCAGACCCGTCTCGCGAGCTGCCCTTTGACCGTGTAGCAGCGAAGCAGAAAGCAGAAGCCGTGCTGCTGGAAACCGTTCTGCTGCAGAACAGACAGCCCGGGACTGCGCTATACGGACACTGGCCGCTTGGCCTGAACCCGGTGCCGCGGGAGGCCTTGCCGCATGAGCTTCCGGTGGAAATTATGGGCAGCCTGATGGCTTGGTTCTGCAAGCGGTATTCCAGCGAGTTCAGTGCAGGACTCCGAATTGCTTTTCATACGGCCATCGGCCATATCTACCGTAGCGGATTTTACCGCAAACCGGTGGTGACCTTCGGGCATCATGAAGCTAAATATACTGCAGCGAAGCTGATCTTCGGCAAGCTGTTTGATGATGAGGAGTTATGCGAAGACGGACTGCTCAGCCTGCAGAATACACTGGCCTATATCCGCGGGAATGGCATGCCGGAGTATGGCAGCCTGCCGTGGTTCTGGCATTGGGTGCAGGCATTTACCTGTGCCTGGGAGCTGGAAGAGGACCCTAAAATCAAAGACATTCTGGCAGAAATGCTGGATTATCTGTGGAAGGAACGGGGGCACTTCTACCTGCAGGGCGCCTGGGTAGGCGCACATTCCCGGGGGTGGCCGCATGATGTTCCGGCGGACGGCAATGTGCTGCATGATTATGTGCAGTTTGGAGACTTCAAATTGCCTGCGGAGATGCCGCGAACCGAATATGCCGGATTATTATTCTATGAAGCGCCGGAGCAGGTACGGTCCGCTGCTTTGGACCGGAGCGTACCTGCCGAAGTCAAGAAGCTGACCCGGAAGGTTGTGCCAAGTGACCCGGATCCTCAGCCGCTGCTGCATTCATACGCTTATATCACGGAGGATTATGCGGCTGGAGGTATGTGGGAGCGGGTAGAGGAATTTGACAACGAACAGCTGCGCTGGGCCTTCTCACTGCCAATTGGCGTACAGGGAGGGAGCAACCGGCTGTATTTCTTCCATCCCGGTCAAGGCTATCGGGAAGGCGATCCCCGCCATCAGAGTCCGCATATGGAGGTGCTGTTTCACAGGAGTACGGTCCTTTCCTTATATCCCGTTCCGGAAGGAGAGAAAGACTCCATCGTAGGGGTTCTGCCCAAAGGGGAATGGATCAAGTCGCAGGAGGCGCTGTTCGGGAAGGCAGGCAAAGTCTACTTTGCTGTCTACTTGTCCCAGGGCTACGAGTTGAAAGAACGGCAGGACTACCTGGAGGTTACGGCTACAGGAATGCCGGGAGGAGCCGTCGTGGAGGCTGTTCCGGTGAAAGAGGCAACAGAGCTGGGATTTGGCGACTTGCCTGCTTTTGCTGAGGCAATGACGAATAAAGCGCCGGAGTTTAGCACCGGAGATGACCTGTCGGTCCAATACCGGACTTTAAGCGGCGATCAGGTACAGCTGACCCTTGGGGTGGGTGCGGGCCCTCAAGCCAGTCTGGGCGGCAGCCGGATTTCACTGGAAGACTATGTTGTTTAATAAGTTTCTATCCTAAATACGGGTTAAATGAACGGGCAACCTTGCGGTTGTCCGTTTGCGTGTACGCTGCACCATAAACTGAAGGAGGGGTTTGTAATTTACATAAAGATCCAAATGGTTTAAAGTTTTCACAGGAGGGGATGAAATGGAGCAGACTTATGATGTAAACCCAGTAAGAACTACTCGCAGATCCACTAAGAAAAAGACGGGTATGGTGCTCGGATTGATAATCATTCTGATCCTACTGGCAGTCTCAAATCCGACTAGAGCTGATTTTGTGGATTATGCAATGAATCGGCCAGATGAGATATTTAAAGTCGGGGAGTCAGGGGCAATTACGAACCTGATCGCAAAATCATTGCTGGATTCACTGACGGTAAGAGAAAATTTTATCTTGTTCTCCGTCTACAGCGTTCCTGATGTAAAAGACAATACTCATTTTATAGGTGATATTCAAGAAAAAAAGAAATATCTGGGTTTTTTCAAAATTATATTTATTGAACTTTAGGCATCACTTCTTCTTGCGGATCACTTTACAGTTTAAAGGATAAGCATACTATTACTCACAGAAAAGGGGGACTATCAATGATTGCTGAGATTATAGCGGTTCCGAAAGGCTTCACAGCCACCTTTGAATTCCATTACAAGCATTCTGCGGATCGCGTTTGGGCGATGTTGACTCAAAATGAACTGCTGAAGGAATGGTTCTCCGAGCTGAGGGTAAAGGATTTACGGACTGGCGGGATCATCGAATTTGATATGCAGGACGGTACCTTTTTGGAATTGGAGATTACTGATTTTGAGCGGAACTCCGTATTGGAATTTATTTGGGGAGAGGACAAGGTTCGTTTTGAACTGTTTCCCGAACGGGAAGGCTGCCGCCTGCAATTAATCGAAACCATGGGCAAAATTACGGACCATACAGCCAAAGACCTCTCCGGGTGGCATGTCTGTCTGGAAGTGATCGCAGCGCTGCTGGACGGTAAGCCATTCGGTAACCGCAAAATAGTATGGGAGAACAGATATGAGGTGTATAGTGCGCTTGTGGACAAGTTCCGGAATTGAGTCCAACACGTTTTCGCATTCGCCAGAGGAGCCGTTCTTCATACTTTCGAGGTATGGAATCTCTTTTGCAGAACTATTGAGCAGGAGGGGTTTTTGGCATGTTATCCATTCGTGAACTATGTTTACTGATCATGCCGTTTCTAATTTTAGGGGCAAGCTTCATTATTCCTGGGTATTTCATCAACCGTATGAAAAAGGGTCGGCTTAGAAATATTCTTGGTGCGATATTTATTTTATTTTGGTTCTTAGCACTTGTAGCCCCACAAATATATTTTAATGTTTTGAGAGGAGGTCGCTGATTAATCAGCGGCTTTTTTCTTTGGAGCAATCAGCATGCAGAATCAGAGCGAATTAAAGATCCGTAAATGATTTTGATTTCATCGAGCAGTTTCTGGATTACATGCTAAAAGAATAGTTGCTTCAGTGAGTTAATCGGTTTATTATCTGGATATGGAAAAATAAGGGGTGAATCAATGAAATTACTAGACGGACTCTAGCTTCCCTGAAGGAGGTTAGAGTTGATTTGAGTAGAAGCATTAAGAAAACACCCGTAAGTAAAGACCAGGCAAGTCGTTGGATAAAACGACAGGCAAGTAAGGCCGTACGAAGATACTCTCAAGACATTCCATTCGGAAAATTTTATCGAAAAGTTTATTGTTCCTGGGATATTAGTGATTGGCGATTTTACACACCTTATAAGCAAGCTGTTAACGAGTGGGAAACCACTCATAGGACTTGGCGCAGACAGGTGAGTTTTCAAGAAATGACATTAAGTTGGGCTAAGAGCTATAAAAGAAAATAACAAAAGGAGTTGTTGGCAGGGAAGCGCCAGCGACTCCTTTTATTTGAGCGCGAACTGGAGCTGATGAGTTGCACCGATCAGCTTCCCAGGTCGATTCTGAGATTCGTGACATGAGTGGAACTACTCTCTACAGCAGAAGGAGCAAATCACGATTACCTTGTTCAGACCTGCAGGAAATGTTAAGCTACGTAGAGTGGAAACAGTTTTAATTTAACGGAGGAATAGTGTGGCAAAAGCAAAGGTGGCCAAACGGCCGACAAGAGATGAATTTGTGCTGGAGGAAATCGGCAATCAACTGACGGAAGCGATGCAGGAGGCCTCTGAAGTGCTATTGACGGTTTGGGGCAAGGAAGATCAGGTCCGGGGGCAGATTGTCGGCATGGACCCGCGCACGGGTAAGGTGCATCTCAGCTGTAAGGAAGAGCTGGTCAAGGTGCCTTTTATGGATATAATGGCAATGGATTATCCAAGAGATTAAAGCATGCGAAGATAGATTTCCAGAACTGGCACTCCGGCTACAGCCGGAAGAGCAGGAAAGCCGTGCTTAAGCCGTCTTGGCAACAGAGAACAGAGCATTCGGGGAGAGTCCCGGTGCTCTTTTTTTTTCGGATATAAAGGATCAGCCTACAAAAAAAGGGCATCCCAAAGGATGCCCGATAAACTATTTCACAGGATACCTGCTACTGCACTAACTTCAGCATAATCCGGTTACAGCACACTGCGCAAAAGCCGAATGGCGATGGCATTTAAACGCAATGCTTCTCTGATAGCTACCCTCGCTGCCAAAAGTTCCCGTCTGGCCCGGCTTGGATTAGGCACTCTGCGTAAATTCTCATTAATTTCTTCCAGCTGTTCGCGCAGAATGGCTCTTTGCGCACGCAGTGCAGCAATGGCCCTGCGAATTCTTGCACGTTCTGTCATAGTTAACACCTCTTTCCGGTTGGATAGTATAAGAGATGCAATGACTACCATTTCTGTTTGTGTGAATGGGTAGTTTTATAACTTTTTGATGAAAATATCTTCCTTGCCCAGCGGCACAATTCGTTGTTCGCAGGGATGCCCATAACTGAAGCCCGGGTGTAAGCTTGAAGAGATGTAGAGGAGGTATTAAGCATTATGGATAATATCGAAAATACCGCGCATGTCTGGACTCCGGCTACACTGGGTGGAGGCGGGTATATCACGGGGCTTATTCAGCACCCGGGCATAAGCGGGATTGTGTACGCCCGCTGCGATGTCGCGGGTGTCTTCCGCAGCTCCGATGGCGGGGAGACCTGGGAAACGCTGAATGGCGGGCTGACGAAGGCGTATCACCATCAGGTGCAGAGCTTTGCGATCAGTCCGCATCACCCGGAGGTGCTGTTTCGCTGCTCCGGGGAGGTCAGGAGCCGGAAGTTCTACGGATCGGTCCATAAATCCGCCGATGGCGGGCATAGCTGGCGGGAAGTCTGCACGGGTATGGGATTCTACGGCAATGGTCCTACCAGGATGTACGGTGAGGTGATCGCGGCAGACCCTCACCACCCGGACATAATGGCCGCCGGAGGGTATACCGGCGGCTTCTGGATCAGCCGGGATGAAGGCGAGACCTGGAGACGCACGGGGCTTCCAGAGGAACGGTTTGGCTGCGTTGCGTTTCACCCCTCTGTTCCCGGTGTCTTGTATGCCGGAACAATAAGCGATGACGATTTGAACATGGATTATGTAGAAGTCGGCGAAGGCGGTGTATTGGGTCTGCTTCAGGATCAGCCCCGTGGCAGGTCAGGCAAGCTGTATGTCAGCTCTGATCTGGGAGAATCCTGGGAGCTGCTGCAGGAAGGGCCCAGCTTTGCCGAGCTGTCATTCGACAGCCTTGATAACCAGCATCTGCTGGCGGCTACGATCTGGGGTGGAATCCGGAGCAGCACCGATGGCGGCAGGACTTGGTCTTCCACGGAAGAAGGTCTGCTGCCCGGCAGACAGAGATACGGGACCGTTGTGCAGGACTGCCATCGGACGGAAAGATGGTACACGGCCCCGGATCTGCGGCCGCATATGAAGGAGTGTCCGCCGATTCCACTGTATGTTTCCTGTGACGGGGGTGGACATTGGCAACTGCTCCATCCTTATTCCGATGAAGACCTCAGCGGCTTTCCAGCGTATATGGATCATTTCAGCGGAGGATCCCGGGCGGCGGCAACAGGCTGGGCGATCTCCAAAATCATCGTAGACCGCTTCAGCAAGGACCGCCTCTATCTATGCAACTGGTATGGAGTTGCAATCAGCGAGGATGGGGGGAAGAGCTGGCGGGCGAATCATTTCCGGGGGCTGGAAACGACCTGCATGGAAGCGGTGATCGCTGACACGGTGCAGCCGGGGAAGTTCTGCGTCACGATGGCAGACCATCCGCCCAAGATCACGGAGGATGGCGGGCAGACCTTCCGCAATTTACCGGGTCTGGATGGCTACTCAGGCAGTACTGCTGCCGTCATGTCCGGAACAGACGACAAGCATTATCTGTACGGGCTTGTCGGACATGGGCGAACGGCCTGCATTGCACGGAGCCGTGACGGAGGCGGCAGTGCGGCAGCCGTACTTTCCCTTGGTCCGGGTCTGTTCGTCCAGGCACTGCGTGAAGATAGGGGCAAGCCAGGGACATTCTATGCTTTTGTGGACGGTGAGATGGCCTCCGGAGCTGGAATCTACCGCTCCAGAGATGGGGGAGAATCCTGGGAACGGACGGCATTCCGTCCTCCGGTGCATATAACAACTTTGCCGCATCAGAAAAAGTGGATTGAAGCTGAGCTGCTGCCGGTAGTTGTCTATCAGGTCAAAAATGCCTGTGGAGCCAATCAACTGCTGGACACGGATTACCATCAGGCAGGACATCTTATGCTCGGGGAATGGACGGAGGGGATCTGGAGCTCGAAGGATAGCGGGGACACTTGGCAATCCATCGGTGCGGGACTTCCTTTTCAGTACAGCAGCCCGTCCTCTGTATTAAATGCAGTGGCATTTTCACCCACTCATGCAGGCACCCTATATGCGGGATTTATCTCGGAAGGGTTATGGCGCAGCGAGGATAACGGGCAAAGCTGGAGCAAGCTGTTCCCGGCCGGGGAGGGAGAACGGTTCAATGTGTCGGCGCTTGCTGTGGGGAAGGGGAACTCGGGCAAGGACCTGCTGATTCTGGCCTGTGAGCCGATGGTTCGTACCGGAACGGAGGCCCGGGTCGTCTGCAGCCGGGATGGAGGTTTGTCCTGGGAGGAGTGGGAGAATCTATCTCTTGGCGCCCCCCGCTGGAAGGGGATTGCTGTCGATTGTGCAGGCGGACAGGTGCTCGCCGTCTCCTGCGGCAACGGAGCTTTTCGTACATCGGCAGTTGCGGACAGGGATAAACAGCAGCAAGGGGGACCTTTTCAAATTAGTCGTTGCTAAAACAAACTTTTCGTTGCAAATGATTCTTGTTCAGTTAAATGGTAACGCTTACATTGAAGGGGCCGGACGATGTCAATATCGAATATAAACCGGCTTTTTCAAATGGAGGCCTGAACAAAGTGGTTGCACAAACGGGCAAAAAATGGTTCCATGGTTGGCTGGCCGTCGCTCTGTTTATTGCATCGATCGCTGTGTTTCCTGCTCCATCGCGTGCGGCAGGAGAGAATCTGCTCGGTAATCCGGGTTTTGAGTCAGGTGATGTCGGCTGGGAGAAGTGGGGTAGCCCTGTAGTGACTGCCAGTGAAAAGCATGGAGGGGATAAAAGTCTTCAGGTGAAACGGAATACCGGGGGAGCCTCGGCGTCTGTGGCGGTGCAGCAAGGCAAAACCTATCGTGTCGGTTTATGGGTCAAATTCGCCGGAGCAGGAGTGACTCATGCTGTAATTGATATGGATTCATTCGGCACGCAGCAGGGCAAACAAAGTCTTCAGTTCTCGGGTTCGACGAGTTGGGAATACCGTCAGCTGCTGTATACCCCCGCTCCCGGGGATCAGCATGTCCGTCTATCGTTCTGGAACAGCACCAGCAAGGATTACTATATTGACGATGCAGTCATTCGTGAAAATGTGGATATCGAACGGCCGACAACGCCCGGTGTCTGGCAGGCCGAGCATGAGCCGGAAGCGTTAAAGCTGACTTGGGCGGGATCAACGGATGATATGGGCGTAGCATCCTACCAGCTGTCGTACAAAAAAACAGACGCGCCGGACTGGAGCACAGTGACCATACCCCATCAGGAGACAGTCACAATGCACACTTATACGCTAAGTCAGCTGGATCCATTTTCAGTGTACGCTATTATGCTGCGCTCCAAGGATGCGTCAGGTAACATTTCAGATGCGGTGATGGGACTGGAAGCAACTCCGGGGACGAACCTTGTCTCTAATAGCGGTTTCGAGAGCGGAAGTACAGAACCTTGGGAAACCACGGGGACCGTGCAGACAGTAACTTATGACACGTACTCGGGAGGGTATGCGCTAAAGCTCCTGAACCCATCAGGAATTAAGACCTCTGAGATGGCCGCCGAAGGTGATGCTTCTTATCTGGTTTCGTACTGGAGCAGATCTTCAGCTGCCACGTCTGTCCCGCCTGCTACAGTAAGTCTTGCCGTCTATCAGGACAACGACATAATTACGCACCCGCTGCCAGCGGAGGCGTCTTTAGGCTGGAAACGGCTGGAGCAGCAGGTACTCACCGGCGCAGCAGCCCAGTCCATGCATCTTGCAGTGAGTAACACTACGGGTGCGGAGCTGTTCCTTGATCAGGTTGTTGTCGGCAAACTTCCGCAGCTTCCGCTGGAGCTTGCACCCGGGGCACCCGAGGGATTCTCAGTGACGGGTAAGGATGGTGTATCCGCCGATCTGGAATGGGAAGCTTCTACAGGTCCTTTTGGCGTAAAGTCTTACCAGATTTCGTATAAAAAAGCAGCCGATACCGAGTGGCAACATGTAACGGTGCCGTATGTTCCCGGTCAAGCACTGTATGCGTACAAACTGGAGGGCTTGTCCCCGGAAGGTTTGTATGACATCGAGGTGAAGGCGGTCAGCGAAGGCGCTGCGGTGTCAGCTGCGAGTGCGCTCCAGGTGACCACAGAGAAGATGTATCCGGTGAATCCGAATGCTTCAGAAGAGGCGGTGGAGCTGCTGGACCGACTGTATGCCACGGTGGGCAATGCCGTTTATACAGGGCAGCATAATTATTACGAACAACCCAGCCTGTGGTATGACACGGCAGCAGAGCTGACCGGGTATTACCCGGCATTGTGGGGCTCGGATTTCGCCTATTACACCGGCGGGGACTTCGGGGCATTGCGCCAGGCGATGATCGACGAGGCCATTGTGAAAAGCGAAGAGGGAGCCATGGTGACGCTGACCTATCATGAGCCTAGGCCGATGGATGCGCCGACGGCTGGCTGGGAAAGTGTCACGGGCGATGTTACGGTTGCCCAGATGACGGATATCGTAACTCCCGGTACAGCCTTGTATGACCAGTGGGCGGCACAAATGGACGAAGTAGCCTGTTATCTGCAGCAGCTAAGGGATGAAGGAATCCCGGTGCTGTGGCGGCCTTATCACGAGATGAACGCTGAATTCTTCTGGTGGGGGGCGCGTCCCGAGCTGTTCCGGCAGCTGTGGCACAATATGTACGACCGCTTCACCAACCTGCATGGGCTGGACAATTTAATCTGGGTGTGGAGCCCGAATGCGGAAAGCTCCTGGGCCTATGATTCAGCCCCTTATTATCCTGGACATGATGAGGTGGATGTGCTGGCGATGGATATTTACAACAACGATTACCGTGATACGTATTACAACAAGCTGGTGCAGCTGAGCGGCGGCAGACCCATTGCGATCGGAGAGAACGGGGAGCTGCCGGATATGGAGATGCTGCAGGAGAAACAGCCGAGGTACGTATATTTCATGACCTGGTCCGGATATTTGACCGATAAAAATTCACTCAGCGGCATTCAATCTCTTTACAGCCATCCCCGCGCATTAAACAACGGTGAAACCGGAAACGGTCCGTTTGTCCCTCCGCCGGTGGACAGCTATATGATCGATGATTTTGAGGAGTATGGCGGTTCGAACAGCAGTCTGCGTGCGAAATGGCAGCGCAACATCTCAGGCAACGCAGCGACGGTAACACTCGACACCTACCATACGAACAGCGGCACCTACGGCCTGAAGCTGGATTACACGATCGGGAATCCCGGCTACGCGGGGGTCTACCGCAGCATGGGCAAGGAATGGCCGGGGATGGAAGCGATATCCTTCTGGCTGCAGCCGGATGGCTCGAACCGCCAGCTGGCTGTCCAGTTCCATGAGACGAACGGTGAAGTGTGGGAAGCCGGCTTCAAGATCCAAGGTACTGCACCAGTGCTGGTCACTCTTCCATTTACCGGTTTTGCCAAACCGGGGTGGGCCACCAGCGGCAACGGTGTGATTGATCTGGGCTCTATCAAGGAATTTGCTTTCTATGTGGCCCAAGGCAGCGGAACCCAAGGCAGTGGTACGTTGTACATTGACAACGTGAAGGCCATCAAGCTGCCGGAGGAAGAGGAATAGATAATTGGGCCGCATTCAAGCTGCTGATTGTCATCATTGCCAGACCACATTTTTCGTTGACTACGGTACTGGTACGTCCTTCCTGTGCGACATAAGATTAAGGTGTAAAGCAAAGACACAGGAAGGATGACAAATGTGGAAATTGAACCAAGGGCCTTATCTTACAAGAAAGGGAATTCTGTTTCTTCCTGGTCCAGATGGATCAGGCAGTGGGATCTTCAGCTGATGGTTGTACCGGCAATGATCTTTATCTTCGTATTCAGCTATCTGCCGATGTATGGGGTGCTGATGGCCTTTCAGGATTATCAGCTGTTCGGCGGTTTTTTTCAAAGTCCTTGGGTCGGGCTGAAGCACTTTGAGGCATTCTTCAATTCGCCCGACTTCTGGACGGTGATGCGCAACACGATTGTCATCAGCCTGATGAAACTATGCTTCGGATTCCCGGCACCCATCCTGCTGGCACTGATGCTGAATGAGGTGCGGAGGATGGCGTTCAAGCGGATCATTCAGACTGTCAGCTATTTGCCGCATTTTCTCTCCTGGGTCATAGTCGGCGGGTTCGTAGGGTCGATGCTTTCGACGGATAATGGAAGCGTAAACATGCTGCTGATGAGCCTGGATCTTACCTCAGAGCCGATCAGCTTTCTGTCAGTGCCGGAATACTTCTGGGGCATACTCGTTGGAACGGGGGTGTGGAAAGAAATCGGTTTTGCGGCGATTGTCTATCTGGCAGCCATTGCCGGCATTGACCCGCATTTGTATGAAGCCGCTTCCATTGACGGGGCGGGCCGCTTCCAGCAGATTGGGCTAATCACGCTGCCCTGTATCCGGCCGGTTATTATCATCTTTATGATTCTGGCAGTGGGCAACATTCTGAATGCCGGTTTTGAGGACATTCTGATTCTGGCTACCAATCCGATCCTGCGGGACGTCTCGGATGTCATCGACACCTATGTGTACCGCATGGGGATTCTGAACAGCCGTTTCTCTTATGCGGCGGCAGCAGGATTGTTCAAAGCGGTTGTCAGCGTCAGCTTGCTGGCTATCGCCAACAAAGCGGCCAGGAAAATGGGCTCAAGCCTATGGTAAGCAAAGGGACGTCGAATGGGTTTTTGGAAACTTGGTCTAGTGTGGGTACAGTCTATCGGAAAGCGGGGAACAGGTTATGATGAAGCTGTCGCGGGGAGATAAAGTACTGCAAGTGATCATCTATTTCCTGCTGATCCTGCTGGGTTTCGTCACCCTGTATCCCTTCTGGAATTCACTGGTGATCTCCTTCAATACGGGCGCGGATACGGCGTTTGGCGGCATTACATTCTGGCCACGCAGCCCGACGCTCGACAATTATGAAGTGGTGTTCCATGACAGCCGGATCAGTCAGGCGTTCCTGGTCTCCGTTCTGCGGACAATAGCCGGGACGATTCTGTCGGTGCTGTTCACAGCCATTCTGGCTTATGGGTTATCCAGACAGGAGCTGATGGGCCGGAAATTTTTCATGGTGTTCTGCGTCATTACAATGTATTTCAGCGGCGGACTGATTCCAACTTACTTGCTGCTGCGCGAGTTTGGCATGATGGACACCTTCTGGGTGCTGGTGATTCCCGGATTAATCAGCGTATATAACATGATTATTTTCCGGACGTTTTTTCTGGGGCTGCCCGCAGGTCTGGCCGAGTCGGCACGGATTGACGGCTGCAATCACATCGGTGTACTGATCCGGATTATTTTACCGATTTCCGGACCTGTTGTGGCGACCCTGTCACTGTTTACTGCGGTATGGCACTGGAATGACTGGTTCTCGGCCAGTATTTATATCAATAATCCGAATCTCATTCCGATCCAGACTCTGCTGAAGCAGATTTTGAATTCCAATATCGTAACGGATCAGCTGCAGTCCATCGGTGCCAATGCGGCGGCTCAGGACCGGCTGGCGCTGATGAAATCGGTCACATCCAAATCACTGATCATGGCCACAACCATGGTGGCTACCTTGCCGATTATTATGGTCTATCCGTTCCTGCAGAAATATTTTGTCAAAGGTGTGCTGATCGGTTCATTAAAGGAATAGGCGGCTTCACTTGAAGTGAATGGTTTGCTTATGATTCAGAGTTTGCGTGCGTATAGTAAGCATTAGAGAGGGGTTACTCATTTGAAGCGTAACAAGAGCTTGCCAGTAATGACGGCTGTATTGTGTTCGGTGCTGCTGATGTCGGGTTGTGGCGGAGCGAACAATGCAACCGTTCAAAGCACCGCTGAACCGACAAAAGAACCTGTTGCTGCGGAAACTGCCAAAGCTACTGATACTGCGCCTGCCATAGCGGTAGGAAGCACCGTAAAGCCGGTCACTTTCAGTTACTACAGCAATTACGATTGGGACACTACAGAGCCGTGGGGCAAGGATTCCACAACCGCCTGGATTAGAGATACCCTTAAGGTAAATATGACACCCATCCAGTCCAGCGGTGCCGCAGAAACCAAGTTCAGCACGATGATTGCCTCGGGCAGTCTTCCGGATGTTATTATGATGGACCGTGGTGCCAATGTGGAGCGTTTGCGGCAGGCAGGAATGCTTGTGGCGCTGGATGAATACCTTGATCAATATCCGAATCTGAAAAATAATGCCGGTGAAGCCACGCTGGGCATGCTCCGCTCCGACGACGGCAAGCTGTACCAGTTCCCGAACTGGTACACCTCAAGTCCCAATGGCAATGGCGGGTGGATTATCAACCGGAAGATTTATAAAGAGCTGGGTTCCCCGAAGCTGGAAACCTATGATGACCTGTATACCTACCTGAAGCAGGTCAAGGAAAAGTACAGTGATGTGATTCCGCTGGAGATTGGGGCTAAGGGCCGGGGCATTGATACGATGTATGGCGGTTTTGCCGAGAATAAGCCTTATCTGCCCAAGGCGAATCCGGTGGGAAATGCGCTGGAGTCAATTTTTGAGGATCCGATATTCACCGAGAACATGCTGTACGCCAGCAAGCTGTTCCGTGAGAAGCTGATCACCCAGGATGCGTTCACACAAACGGGCAATCAAGTAACAGAGAAGCTTGTGACGGGCAGGGTTGCTGTATTCGTGGAGGGTGATGTGGTCAATCCGGGCCGGGATGCGAACAACGCGCTGCGGACCCTTGATCCGGAGTCCGGGTACGACATCATCTGGCCGATTCATAAGGCAGGGCTTGACGCGAAGAAGATCACTCCGAACAATTACAGCTCGCTCGGCTGGAATGTGCTTGTGATAACGAAGAAAGCGAAGGACCCTGAAGCGATTTTCTCCTATTTGGACTGGGCAACGGGTGAAGAGGGACAGCGTATCCTGAATTTTGGACGCCAGGGCCTTTACTGGGATGAATCGGATGCAGATGGGGTGCCGATTCAGAATGAGGCCGGGCTGAATACGCCACAGGCTGATAAAGACAAGGAAAGAATCGGCCGTTTCAATTGGGTGGGCAACACCACCTTCATTGATCAGACCAAGGCTTTGATGGATGCGCAGCTGCCGGAAGAGAAACAAAATTGGACGACATTGGCCCAGAAAAAAGTCACATGGAATACTTCGAAGAACTTTACAGAGTTTGCGAATCTGGACCCGCTGCCGGATTCGGAAGAGGGAACGATTGCGACGGCTGTCAACGATATCTATCAGGAGGTTTTTGCTAAAGCGCTGTATGCCAAAAGCGATGACGAAGTGCGCTCCCTCTTAAGCAAAGCCAATGAGGATGCTAAACGAGCCGGCTATGACAAGCTGCTTAAATTCCAGACGGAAAGATGGCAAAACAACCTCAGCAAGATGAAATAAATAACGCTAGAGTCTACTGTACCTGTGGGGTATACTGTAACCAAGTATACCCTTTTGCTAAAAAATGTAAGGTTGTATGAGGAACTGCGAGACAGAGTATGGGTTAAGCTCATCTATACAGATTTGAAGGATGGGATGATATGTACAAGGTGCTGCTGGTTGACGATGAACTGCTGGATTTGGAAGGACTGCAGCGCTTCATGAACTGGGAGAGCCTGGGCATGGACGTTTGCGCAGCCGCGAGCAGCGGCTTTGAAGCTCTGGAGGTGCTGAGGTCACAAACCGTGGATATCATCGTCACCGATATCAGAATGCCGATTATGTCGGGGATGGAGCTGGCTCGCAGAGCACTTGCCTTGGAGCTTAACCCAAAGCCGAAGATCATCTTTGTTAGCGGTCATGAGGATTTTCAGTATGCCAAGCAAGCGATTTCGATGAGTGCTTCCGGCTATGTCCTGAAGCCAGTAGATGATGCAGATATGCGCAGGACGCTTGAAGAGGTGCGGGGAATGCTAGACCGGGAACAGGCGCATTCCCATTTGCAACGCTGCTTCTCGGATTCGGAACCCCTGTTGAAGCGGGAGCTGTTCATGCAGCTGCTGGACGACGGCATGCCGGATGCAGACAAGATGCTGCCTCTGCTGCAGCAGGTTGGAATTACCTGGCACCGGACCACTCTGTACACCGCGCTGCTGGAACCGGATGATTTATCCTGGAAACTGAACGGCTTTGTGGAAGAGGCCAAGGCCGAGATGGAGAGAAGACTGGAGACGGCAGTCGGGCAATTTTGTGCACAGGAACGGATTCAGTTCTGCCGGCTGGACCGGTTCCGGTTTGCCCTCATCGTGGAAGAACGGGTGGACAGCAGCCGGCTGCAGGGACTGATTACTATGGCGGTCAGCGGGACACCGCTAACGGTGACTATTGGGGTTGGTCCGCCTGTGACAAGTCTTACAAAGCTGCATCTCTCCTTCCGGCGGGCCAAAGAGGCGCTGGGACTGAAGCTGTTTCTGGGCAAGGGCAAGCTGATTCTCTATACCGATGCCAAAGGTCCGATCTCGGCCACGGCGAAGGATCTGGATGATATTCTGCAGTCTTTATTTCTGGCGGTATCTTCTTACCGCCTAGTCGCTGTCGACGATTGCAATGAGGAACTGTTCGTATGGGTCGGCAAAATGGAAACCAAGCTGGAAATCTACCAGCTGTTTCTGCACATTGTCTCCAAACTGGATGCTTTTTTGCATACGATTAACGAAGACTTTTATATTCTGCTGGGGCTGGACAGAAAACATCTCAGTATTTTATATCAATTTGAGACAACCCAGGATATGAAATCCTGGCTCCGCCGCCGGATGTTTGAGCTCTCTGAACGGCTTCAGCGGAAACGGCAGGGCAAGAAATACAAGCTTATCGAAGAAATTAAAGCCTACATTGAGGTGGAGCTGGAAAATAACGTCATGCTGCGGGATGCGGCGATCCATTTCTCGTTCTCCCCCAATCACCTGGGTCAAATCTTCTACGATGAGACAGGCATTTATTTCTCCGATTATGTCTCCATAAGGCGGCTGGAACGCGTCAAGCTGCTGCTCGGAGATCCGAAGCTGAAGGTCTATGAAGCTGCACACCAGGTCGGATATAAGAATCTGTCTCATTTCAGCAAGCAGTTCAAGGATTATTATGGCGTCAGTCCGGGCGATTACCGGAGGCATCTATAACATGCGCCGCATGCTGAATGTGCCTTTTGGATATAAGCTGATTGTACCTTATGTACTCTGTCTGCTGGTTGCCGTCCTTACCGTCGGCATGTTCGCCTATGCGCATTCCGTGAACTCACTTAGAGAGAAGACACGGGAAAATATACAAGGCACGCTGCAGCAGATACGGGACAACATTCGTTACCGTACGGATGATGTTGAACGGATTTCCAAAATGCTGTATTACAATTACAGTCTGCAGAGCGCTCTGCGCCGCTACGAGCAGGGATGGTACAGCTATGAGACGATGACGAAGACATTGATGCCGACGCTTGAAAATCTTCTGAATTACACAGCCAGCAATATCGGCTTGTCCCTTTACCTCCAGAACGATACCCTTCCGGAATTATACTACACAGATATTGATCAGAATCCGCTGCTTTCGATTAAACGTTATGAGATTTATCATCTGAAACGGATACAGGAGACAGACTGGTACCGTGAATTGGAGTTCCAAGGAAGCATGGCGGACCAAAGACTCTGGCGCCAGATTCTGCGTGATGAGAGCTACGGCAATATTTCGCTGCTGCAACAGTTGTACGATGTCCATCGGGGGCAGAACATCGGGCTGGTTCGCGTGACTGTCCAAATAAGCGACCTGCTGGACTCCGTGGATTATCACAAGATTGGAGAGCACACGACTCTTGAAGTGCTGGACGGCAGCGGAAATGTGGTGCTGGAATCAGCCCCGGTAGCGGAGGAACTGAAGGGTTCCCGGACCGGAAACCGGCTGCTGCTGAGTGAACCCCTGAACGGCCTGGGCTGGGAGCTGCGGGCCTACATTCCGAACAGCCTGTTCGACGAAAGTGCGAATAACGTGCGGAGGATGACATTGATCGTCTGCCTGATCAGCGCTTTTGTGCTGGCTTTCCTGGGTATTGGAGTCTCCAGTTATTTTTCCCGCCGAATCCAAAAAATTGTTGGTTCACTGAATGCTTTTCGCGATGGCGACTTCCAGAAAAGAATCCACTATAAAGGAAACGATGAACTGGCACAGATTGCTGCAGCGTTTAACCGGATGGGCAGCAATATCGAAGAGCTGATCCACAAAAACTATGTTGCCGGTCTCCAGAAAAAAGAAGCGGAGCTGGAATCGCTCCAGGCGCAGATCAATCCCCATTTTCTATATAATACCCTGTCCTCGATCAACCGTCTGGCACAATTCGGAGATATTCAGAAGCTGCACATTCTCGTTCAGGAATTGGCGAAATTCTACCGGCTCTCCTTGAACCGCGGGGAAATTCTCACTACAGTCGGCAAGGAAATTGAACATGCCAAAGCCTATATTGCCATTCAGTGCATCAAATATGGCAACCGGCTGTCCGTCTATTATGATATTGATCCTGCGGCGCTTGATTATATGACCGTCAAGCTGATTTTGCAGCCGATGCTTGAGAATGCGCTAGAGCATGCCTGGTTCGGAAGTACGATCGGAATCCGGCTTGTCGTGGAGAAGCGGGAAACGGACATTATATTCAAAATTATTGATAATGGTGTGGGCATGAACGCTGACACCATAGAGCAGATTCTGGCACCGGAAGGACCCCGGATCGGCTACGGCATCCGCAATGTCGATTCCCGGATCAAACTGCATGGAGGGAACGGGTACGGCGTAGCTATCGCCAGCCGATCCGGAATAGGTACCTGTATACAGATCACCATCCCCTGCCGGATGTAGCCCGTTACTGGCCTCATCCGCTTTAAAGGAGTTCGGATTTCATTGAAGACCTTAACCACGGATTGTTATGAAATCACACTGGAAGGCCATGCTGACGGATTCGATACTTCGCTTGCTCTTGAGAGCGGGGAAGACAGCTTGCAATATGTCCGGCTAACGCTTAAATCTCCCGTTCAGGCAGTTCCTGCTGCTCTTTCACTGCGCTGGAGCTGCCCCGCGCTGGATGTTCAAGGCTTATGGCATCCGGCAGCCGGACGCAGCAGAGAACTGATTCCCGACTGGTTCGAAGGTTTCGCTTCGAGGTCCACCTCCTCTGCACCAGTTGTATGTCTGTACGGCAACACGGGTAACAATGTCCTGAGCTTCGCCTGCTCAGATGTCCTGCATCCGCTGCGGCTGCATGCAGGTCTTCATGAGGAGACGGCCACCTTTCATTGCGCTGTGACGCTGTTCACGGAGCCATGCTCTCCGTTTACAGATTATGAGGTTGTCCTGCGTCTGGATTCCCGCAACATCCCCTATTATGAATCGCTGGCGATGGTGGCAGAGTGGTGGGCTGGCCTTCAAGGAAACAAGCCATCAGCGGTGCCGGATGCTGCCAGGGAGCCAATGTACTCCACCTGGTACAGCTTTCATCAGCAGCTGACGGCAGAAGAGATAGAAGCCGAGTGTAGAATTGCGGCAGAGCTGGGCTGCAAGGCGGTTATCGTAGACGATGGATGGCAGACCGAGGATGAGGCAAGAGGTTATGCCTACTGCGGAGACTGGCGGATCAGTCCCGGTAAAATACCGGATATGAAGGCCCATGTGGCCGTGGTCCATGAGCTGGGACTGAAATATTTGCTCTGGTATGCCGTGCCATTCATCGGTAAGCACAGTGAGGTTTGGCAGACCTTCGGTGACAAGCTGCTGTATTACGACGATGGGGTTGGAGCTGGAGTTGTCGATCCGCGTTATCCGGAAGTGCGGGCTTACCTGACCTCCATCTATGAACAGGCGCTGGTGGAGTGGGATCTTGACGGCTTTAAGCTCGACTTTGTAGACAGCTTTTATGAGGTACAGACCCTGGATGCTCAAGCGCAGAATGGGAGCGGACGCGATACCCATTCCGTGCCGGAAGCTGTTGATATGCTGCTCAGCGGCGTGATCTCCCGTCTGCGGCAGCTGAAACCGGAGATTTTGATCGAATTCCGCCAAAATTACATCGGACCGCTGATGCGCAAATACGGCAATATGTTCCGTGCCGGCGACTGCCCGAATGATGCTCTGCAGAACCGGATCAAAACACTGGATATCCGCCTGATCTGCGGCGGCACTGCGGCTCATGCCGATATGCTGATGTGGCATCCGAAGGAGTCTGCGGCTAATGCCGCGCTGCAGTTTATCAATGTGTTGTTCTCCGTTCCGCAGATTTCGGTCCGGCTGGACCGGCTCCCGCGGCCGCATTTGGAGATGCTGGCCTTTTGGCTGTCATTCTGGCGCCAGCATCGGGATGTGCTGTTAGACGGATCTCTAGAACCGTATCATCCCGAACTGCTGTATCCGCTGGTCATTGCCCGCACGTCTCAGAAGTGGGCAATGGCTGCCTATCAGGATACGGTTATTCCCTTGAGCGGGGACCTGCCAGATCTGGTTTTGATTATAAACGGTACCTTGCTCTCCCGTATCGTAGTGGAACTGGACCGGGAATCCGGTCAACGGGAGGTCATTGTCCGGGATTGCCAGGGAAACGTGGTTTCGATACAGTCAATGGCTTGGAACAGCGGGGTTTACGCCATGGAGGTTCCGCCGGCGGGGGTTATCACGATTCGTGCTGTTCTGGCGGAGTGACGAGCAAGTAAACCAGTACGTCCATAGGGATAGAATCGTATTATAACCGCTGATTGAATCAGGAATGAGCATAGATGCTGCCGATCCAGTCGATGTGGTGGAATGAGCGCGGATGTTGTGATCCAGCTGGAGTGGTGGAATGAGTGTGGTTGCCTTGATCCAACAGATCTAGTGGAAAGAGTGTAGAAGCCGCTGGCACATTTCGGCAGCGGTTTTTTGCCACACGGAGGCGGTTAGGAGGAAGGCATGCAATGAGCGGTTGTATAACATCAAACTACTGTCTCATAACACCGATCTTTTTTAACGGGAAAAGTTACCGCTAGGTAAAACTGAACAATCTGATTGGAGTAACTAGCGGGAATTTCGCCTGCTAATAATTCTTATAACAATAGAATTTTAATATTCATCAATATTAACGGTACGGATTCCCGCTACATAGTTCAAAAGAAGGATATATTCATAATTAGCGGGTGATATTCCCGCTACAAATGTTTAAGCATTTTTGATTAGGCGGTGGATGATTTTTACAGGTTGGACCTTATCTGTTTTGGTGTTTTTGATAATTGGTGTTGTTAATGTTTGAAGTCATTCATGAACTTGTTAAGATTGATGTTATTGATGAAGTAAATGTCCATGATATAATAGATAGAAGCAATTACGTGCAAAAAATCGGTAGCTAAGAGGGGCTGCCGGAAAGGTTGATGAAGGATGCAAATAACCAAAACGAATGCCATGCGGATGCTGGATGCCAAGGGAATTGGCTATGAAATACATAGCTATGATAATGAGGATGGGGCCATCCACGGAACTGCGGTAGCCGGGAAGATTGGCAGACCGCCGGAAACCGTCTTTAAGACGCTGGTCTCGCATAGCGGAGCAAACCTGTATGTGTTTGTCATTCCGGTTGCCGAAGAGCTCGATCTGAAGAAAGCCGCGAGAGCTGCGGGTGAGAAGAAGATTGAAATGCTCCCGCTGAAGGATCTGTTGAAATGGACCGGTTATGTCCGGGGCGGCTGTTCGCCAGTCGGGATGAAAAAGCTGTATCCGACCTATATCGAGCAAAGCGCGGAGGAGCTGGGGAGCATAGCGGTTAGTGGCGGTAAGATCGGTATGCAGATTGAGCTTGCACCGGATGAACTCGCCGGAATGGTCAATGCGAAGTATTGCGATCTGATTAAATAGAATGAAGCAGAAAAAGCAGCGGCCCGGGGAAGCTTGGGCCGCTGTCTTTTTGTGTCTGCTCTTAAAAATGTGCTGCCAGAATCCCCAGATATTCCTTCAGTGCGATTCCGGTGTTCTCCGCTGAACCGGGGGAAGGGGAGAACTTGCCGGGATAGAAGGAAGATTCCCGGCTGGCAATGTAATCAGTGGGAAAGGCCAGCGGAGATAGCCCGGCATGTTCAAACTCCAGCATGGCACGCGCCATATGAAAGCCTGAGGTTACAAGCACGGGACGGCTAAAGCCGTGAGCCTTCATCAGCGCAGCCGTATTTACGGCATTTTGCTCTGTGTTCAGCGACTGGTTCTCCGCCAGTACATCAGCCTCGGGGATTCCTAACCCGATGAACTGGCGTTTGGCGATGTCAGCTTCATTCCCGCTATCGGCATAGACCTGTCCGCCGGAGAATAGAATCGGCAGCCCGGTCTCGCGGTACAGCCGCGCAGCAGTCAGCAGCCGGTTCGCCGCCGGTCCCAGCAGGTTGCCTTCACCGTCCAGATCCCGGTTGCCGGAGGAAGCGCCGCCGCCTAGCACCACAATAACATCGCCGTCAATGGTGTTTGGCTGGTCATATTTCCGCTCCAGACTGCCGATTAGCGGATCGGCAATCAGGCTGGTCATGGACAGGTAGAGTAACAGCGTGATGCCCAGCAGCACCAGGGCGGGGCGGCGGTTTTTTCGCCATAACCACACGGCTACCGCGGCGAACAACAGTACAAACAGGCCCGGCGGCAGAATGAAGCTGTAGACGAATTTAATAATATAGATCAGCAGGATCAACCTCCGTTCCCTTTATATGTATACTCTATAGCCGTATTGTACCACGTAAGCTCCCCATATAGATGCTTAAGACATCTTAAAAAACTGCGCTTATCTGTTAAAAAAGCTGCACCCGGCATTCCTTTCTTCCGTGGTAAAGTATAGGTGGAGCAATCTGGTTATAATGACACTGTACAATAGGGGAAGCTAGTCTGCTAAGATGGGAACTAATGAACGAACATACAAGCGGAGGGAAAGCGATGAACAGAAATATTCGGGTGCTGCTGGCGGATGATGAACCGGTAATCCTGCGCGGGCTCAAGAAGCTTATTTCCTGGGATGCGCTTGGTCTGGATATTGTCGGAGAAGCGTGTGACGGCATTGAGCTGAAATCAATGATAGCTGCCTGCAATCCCGACCTTGTAATTAGCGACATCAGCATGCCGGGATTTACCGGAATTGATATTATACGCGATATTCATGAGTCGGGGCTTCCGATCAAGGTGGTGTTTATCAGCGCCTATCAGGAGTTTTCGTACGCCCGGCAAGCCCTGCAGTACGGGGCTCTTGATTATCTGGTGAAGCCGGTGAACACCGGTCAGCTGGAGCAGGTCGTGAGCAGAGCCGTCGCCGTAATCCGCCAGGAAACGGAAGAAGAGCGGAACAAGGAAATGCTCAAATCCTATGAACGGAAGAATCATTCCGTAACCATTGAAGAATTGCTCGAACAGATTACCGACGGCAGCAAAGGAGCGGCGGCGGCACTGGCACGAATGGGCAATATAGCCATCAGCCGTTATGCCACCGTATGTGTCGTGGAGATTGACGAATACAGCGGGATGCCCACCCGCTGGGAGGAACGCGAACGCAAGCTGGTAGAATTCGCTTTGTCCAACATTATCAAGGAAGCCGTAGAAGAGGCGGGCAGCGGTTATGTGTTCCGCAAAGGAGAGCGCTTCGGGATACTGCTTCAACACGAGCATGAAGGGGAGCCGCAGCGCTTGATGGAAGATCTTCACCACAAAATCAACAGCTTTCTGAAGCTGCAGGTGTCTATCGGTGTCGGCAAGTCCGTGAGTGGCATCGAAGAGGCGGTGGAATCTTACCGCAGTGCGCTCAAAGGCCTCAAGGCCCGATATTTTGCCGGATTAAACCGGGTTATCCCGGATATTGCGGAGCGCCAGGAAGCCTCGTTCCCATTATCCGAATTGGTCTCCCTACAAGCTTCACTTTCGGAAGCGCTTAAATCGCTGGATAAGGAGCAGCTTGCTGAGAGCTCCGGGAAACTGCAGGAAGCGGTACAGCTTCTGTCAGGAGACAGCCGGAATCAGGCGGTTTCCCATATCTACAATGCCATTATTCAGCTGGAGCAGGAGCTTGTCGGCTATGGTGTGGACGCCGGGCTGCTGGTTCAGGACGACAAGCCTCTGCTGGAGATATTGACCGATGCGCCAACCTATGCTGAGCTGCAGCAGTCATTTGAGGATGTCGTCAATAAGATGTATGACCAGCTGGCCTGTAAGGCTGGCGGGAAAGAGATGCCGCAGCTCATGCAGGTGAAGGCTTATGTGGAAGAGCATTATGCGGAGAACATTACTCTGGAGTCAACAGCGTCACTGGTTTATATGAATCCATATTATTTCAGCAGTTTCTTCAAAAAGCATACCGGGCAAAATTTCAAATCCTATCTCACAGAAGTCAGAATGGGCCATGCGCTGCGCCTGCTGCTGCAGAGCGACCTGATGGTGTATGAAATTGCCGAACTGGTGGGTTATAATAATGCCCGGCATTTCAGTGATATGTTCAAGAAGAAATATGGCAAGCTGCCGCAGGAATATAAACATTCAGTCAGAAATTAACAGATATTTTTCTTAGAGAAAAGAGGGGTGTTCGTGTTGATCTGGGGACGCAGATCCAAGAGCATTTTCGTGAAGTTTTCCGCTTCCTTTTTATTGGTCGGGCTGATACCGCTGCTTGCACTCAGCTTCTTCTCCGTGAAGACCTTCTCCGGCTATGTGGAGCGCTATACTACCAGTAATTTGCAGCAGATGGTACTGTATATGAGCTACAATCTGAATACCGCATTTAATCAATATAATGAAACCTCTAAGCTGATGTATACCGGCCGTTATGAAGGTTTTATTGAGAGCTATACACAGAACCAGGCGACCAATGTCAATGAGCGGGAGCAGATCAACACCATTCCGATCGACTCCTTTCTGAAGACGCTGCTATTCAGCGATCCTTATATTACAGGAGTGCAATTTGTCCGCCAGTCTGACGGCAAGATATATTCCCAGGAGAAAGAGAACCGGTCGTTGTCCGGTGAACCGGTCCCAATCCCGGCATGGCTGGCGAAGATGGAAGAGAACCCCTCGAAGGTAGAAATCTTTCCTACACATATAGATAACTATTTCTTCCAGTCGCAAAGACAAGTGTTCACCATCGGGCGCAGTCTGATTGATACCTCAGGGCGTGTGACTAAAGAACCGAAGGTTGTAGGAACACTTTTTCTCGATATCGATACCGCTTTGTTCCAGCAGTTCTTCAGAGAGCTGAATCTTGGGGAGAAGGATGAACTGTATTTGCTGGACGGTGAAGGCAGAGTCTATTTCAGCAATCAAAAAGAGACTTCAGACGTCATCGCACAGCCAGTTCAGCAGAACAATGAAATGATTATCCTCAGTGAGGATATCCCTTTCTTGCAGGGAAAGTTAATCGCCAAGATCCACCGGGGCAGCTTGTTCGAGCAGCTTCTGTCTGCCAGAACCACCGTATACATCGCCATTCTGATCTGTGCCTTTGTAATGATTATTATGGGGGTCTGGTTTTCCCGCAGGCTTGCCGCTCCGATCCGTGAACTCATAAAGCAGATGACGGTGGTGGAATCGGGCAAACTGGACATTCAGGTCAGCGTGAACACCAATGATGAAATGGGCCGGCTGGCGCATGGATTCAACCGGATGGTGGAGCGGCTGCAGGTCTATATTGATGAGGCGTACGTGGCCCAGATCAAGCAGAAGCAAACAGAGCTGAATGCGCTGAAAAGCCAGATCCGCCCCCATTATCTATATAATACGCTTGAAGTTATCCGTATGAATGCGGTGGACAAGGAAGCCGGGGAAGTAGCCGATATGATTCTTGCCCTCTCCAACCAGCTGAAATATGTCATTGATTACGGGGAAGACCGTGTAAGCCTTGGCAGTGAGCTGGAGCATTTGCAGAATTACTTTTATATTATTTCCGTCCGTTTTGAGAACCGGTATGAGCTTCATCTGGACATTGCTGCTGACATTCAGATGGATTGGCAGATTCTGAAACTTTCGCTGCAGCCCATTGTGGAGAATGCGGTTCAGCACGGCCTGCGGCTAAAAGGAAAAGGTAAGGTAGGCATCACGGTGGAACGTCGGGGGAATGTCCTTGCGGTCACCGTGTACGATGATGGTATCGGCATGAACAGGGAAGAACTGGCGCGTATTACCCAATCATTGAATGACGCCGAAGCCCCCAGCAAAAATGTTGGTTTGAAAAATGTGCATGAGCGTATCCGATCCAGCTTCGGTGAGGCGTACGGATTGTCCGTCAGCAGCCGTGAGCATATAGGGACCTCCATTACACTGCTGTTTCCGATTAGCGAATAATCCCACATTACATCCGGGAGGTCCCTGCTTATGTTCTGTAAAAAAATGTTTAACCTGCTGTCTTTACTGCTGCTAATGACCACCGGCATTCTGACAGCTTGTGAAAGTAATCATGGCTATAACGGTAATTCTGCGAATCATGGGGCTGACGTTACAGGAGCTGACGATGCTGAAGCAGAGAGCGGGAGAAAGGTTCAATTCAGCATCGCTTATGCAGCCGGTGACCCGGCAACCAGACAGGCTATTGCGGCGGCGATCAAAAGCTACATGCAGCTCTATCCCCATGTGATGATCAACGATGTTGCCGAGATGTCCTCAAACGCTTACCTGGATTGGCTGAAAATCAAGGATGCGGTGGGCGAGTTTCCGGATTTGGTTGAAATGCGTGATACCGAAGCCTTTGCTGCTGCCGACAAAATTGTCCCGCTGCCGTCCGATTTAGTGGAACTGTTCGATCACCCGCCGCAGGTAGAGGGCAAGGTCTGGAACGCACCGCTTTTCATAAACATGCCAGAAGGGATTATCTATAGTAAAAAAGCCTATGCCGCTGCCGGGATTACCGGGCTGCCGGCAACTTACGATGAATTCCTGGACATCCAGGAAAAGCTGAAATCGAGCGGCATTACTCCCCTGGTTGTCGGCGGTAAGGATATATTCCACATGGGCTTCTGGGTGAATAAATTTCTGATTGATGAGGTGTACGCCAAGGACCCGGACTGGAACTCCAAGCGTACTGCGGGAATCGTCAGCTTCACAGATGATAATGTGATTCAGGCGATGAGTGATTTTAAGGATCTGTTCACTAATTATGTGAATAAAGACTGGCTCAGCACCGGAGATAACGAGACGGCTTCCATTCTCGTATCCGGCAAGGCGGCACAGCTCTTCTCCGGAACCTGGATGTTCTCGCAGATAGAGGAGGCTGATCCAAGCTTCGAATATGGCTTTTATGCTGTACCAGACCGTAAAGGCAACATAAATATTGTGGGACTGCCGTCTCCCTCAGGCTGGTCCTTGTCGGCGGAAGCCGCAGGTGACCCTGACAAAAGAGAGGCGATTAAAGACTTTATCCGGTTTTTCTTTGCCCCCGAACAATATTCCTCCTTCCTGGCCCGGCTGAACGTGATTCCCTCAACCACAGACAAGATTACCTATAATACGGGTGAACAAATGAAGGCAGCTCTGGACCTGATCAAGGATCCGAAGGTGATCAAATCACTGAAGATCAACAACTGGTGGGGCAGCAATCTTATCCCTCAGCAGTTCCGCAACTGGTACTACAAGCTGCTGCAGGAGATGGTAGTGAAGGGGGGCAGCGTAAGAGATTATATGAAGCTAGCGGATGCAGAATACGACAGGCAGGTAAAGGAAAACCAGCCTTAATAAGGGCAAGTATCTTGAAGAAACTTGATTATAAAGTAGCCTATTTATACAGACGGAGGTCCCCGGACCTCTGTTTTTTTGAGTTTTTTGGGAATGGACCAGCCATTGCTGCTTGGTTATTTCTCTTAAATTTACCGCACATGAGCCTTAAGAAACTTCATTCTAACCCGAATCGGCGGGTGCTATGCTAGTAGCAAGGAAACGCTTTCGAAAAGATGATGCGCACATCAAACCCCAGTTTCCAGTCTGAAGCCTACTTCCGGTTCCACAGCAGGTTCCAAAATTCATAGTCAGTTTTGTACGAAGGTACGAAGTGTTTTCCTGTAATGATGCTAACAAAATATTAGGGGGTTGTCCTACAGATGATTACAAAAACAATGACAAAGCTGTCTGTGACGCTGCTCGCTGCAACGGCTATCCTGTCGGCTTGCGGCAGCAACAACAATAATAACGGGAATGCCAATACCGGTGATAAGTCGGCGGCATCCAATGCTCCGAGCGCGGCAGCGACGGATACGAAGAAAGAGGTTAGTTTCACCATCGGATACGCCGCCGGTGATCCTGCAACGAAACAGGCGATTGCCAATTCGGTCAAAGCCTTTATGGCAGCTAATCCGAATGTGAAGATTAAAGATCTCAGCGAAACGACCTCCGCCGCTTATCTCGATTGGCTGAAAACCAAAGATGCGGTAGGCGAATTCCCGGATTTGGTGGAAATGCGTGATACCGAGGTATTTGCCGATGCCGGAAAAATTGTCGAGCTGCCAACCGACCTGCTGGATTTATTCGATAATCCTCCGCAAGTAGAAGGCAAGGTCTGGAACGCTCCTCTGTCCGTCAACGTGCCACAAGGCATTATTTACAGCAAAAAAGCTTATACCGATGCCGGAATTACTGAACTCCCCAAAACCTATGATGAGTTCCTGGCGATCCAGGAAAAGCTGAAATCTGGCGGAATCACCCCGCTGGTGGTTGGCGGTAAGGATATTTTCCACATGGGCTTCTGGGTGAATAAATTCCTGATCGACGATGTGTATTCAAAGGATCCGGATTGGAACTCCAAACGTACGGCCAAAACAGTCAGCTTTACAGATGCCAATGTGGTTAAGGCCATGACAGATTTTAAAGACCTGTTCAAGAATTACGTCGACAAGGGCTGGCTAAGCACCGGTGACAACCAGACGGCATCTATTCTGGTCTCCGGCAAAGCCGCTCAGCTCTACTCCGGCACATGGATGTTCTCACAAATTAAAGAGGCCGATCCAAACTTCGATTTCGGGTTCTATGCGATTCCTGACCGCGAAGGCAAAGTGAACGTAATTGGCCTTCCGTCACCTGCCGGCTGGTCTCTGTCCGCTGAAGCCGCCAAAGACGCCGACAAAACACAAGCCATTAAAGACTTTATCCGTTTCTTCTTTGCACCTGAACAATATTCACCGTATCTGGCCAGCGTCAATGCCATTCCATCCACTAAAGAGAAGGTAACCTACGAGACGGGCGAGCAAATGAAGATAGCCCTGGATTTGATTGCTGATCCTAACGTTACCAAATCCCTGGCGATCAACAACTGGTGGGGGGATAACCAGATTCCGCCGCAGTTCCGCAACTGGTACTATAAATTGCTGCAGGATTTGGTTGTGAATGATGAAGATGTAGCTAGTTATATGAAACAAGCCGATACAGAATACGATGCACAAGTGAAGGCTAACCAACAGTAAAGAAAGAGCGTCCGGAAGAGGAGTGCCTTCGTATAAGGTGAACCACTCCTCTTCACCGGCGCATCTCCGGGAGGGAGAGTAACTATGGCTACAGCAATAGAGAGAGCAGACAAGCCGCTGGCGGCAGCCGTTCCGAAGAAAAAGAAGAAGTGGCAGTCCTACGCATTCATGTTTATTTTGCCATCATTTTTGATTTATACATTGTTCGTTATTGTTCCTACTGTAGGAAGTATATATTTAAGCTTCACCTCATGGGATGGCATCAGCGAAGATGTGAGGTACATCGGGTTCGCTAACTTTGTGGAAATCTGGCATAGCCCCCGCGTTCACAACGCGCTGAAGAATACTTTGCTTATGACGGTCAGCCTGGTCGTGCTGGAGAATATCGCCGCTATTGCCTTGGCCATTCTCGTAGATAAAGTGCGCTGGTTCCGCAATCTGTTCAGAAGTATTTTTTATTTCCCTACTCTGCTCAGCGGGATTGTAATGGGGTTTGTCTGGGCCATGATTTTGAATTACAACTTTGGTGTGTTTAATCAGATTCTGGATAGTGTCGGGCTGGGAAGCTGGATGGTAGACTGGCTCGGGAATCCGAAGTATGCGATGATTTCGATCATTTTGTCCACGGTGTGGAAAGGCGCGGGGTATTACATGATCATCTATCTGGCAGGGCTGCAAGGCATTCCTGCTGAGCTGAATGAAGCGGCAAGCATTGACGGTGCGAACGGCTGGCAGCAATTCCGCCACATTACCTTCCCGCTGTTAGCCGGATCGATGACCGTATGTATGGTGCTCTCCATGATCAGTGCGCTGAAGATTTTTGATCAGATTGCAGTAATGACCGATGGGGGCCCCGGCTTTGATACCGAGACATTGACCTATATTATTTATAAAGTCGGCTTTGGCGAACTAAGGCAGGGCTTTGGTACGGCGCTGGCAATGGTGCTGTTCCTGATCATTATGATTATTACGGTCATCCAGGTTAAATTCCTCCGGAAACGTGAGGTGCAGATGTAATATGACGATTCATACGAAAAAAAGACTCTGGGAGATTTCCCTGTTTATTGTAACGCTGCTGCTGGCGATCATTTTCTTTTTCCCGATCTTCTTTAACCTGATGTCTGCCTTTAAAAGCAACGCTGAAATCATGAAGGATGCCATTGCGTTCCCTAAGGGATTATATCTGGACAGCTTTAAATATCTGCTCACAGAAACCGAATTTCCCCGGGCGATCCTGAACAGTCTGATTCTAACACTGGTTTCGATCGTTGCTCAGGTCTTGATCATTCCTATGGCAGGTTACGCCATCGAACGCAGAAATGTCCGCTGGACCAAATTTATGTTCCTGTATTTCCTGGCCGGGATGATGATTCCGTTTCAGGCATACATGATCCCTTTGTTCAAAGAGCTGAGAATGTTCGGGTTGTACGGAAGTCTTGCCGGTCCGATTCTGGTCTATGTGGCCGGGGCCGTCGGCTTTGGCTGCCTGCTCTACACCAGCTTCGTCAAAGGCATTCCGCAGGAAATTGAGGAAGCGGCAGAGATTGACGGCTGCTCCCGTTACGGGATTTTTTGGAAAATTGTCTTCCCGCTTATGGGACCGGTTACGGCAAGCATGGTTGTGCTTAACGGTCTGGGGATCTGGAATGATTTTCTGCTGCCGATGCTCGTGCTTCCTTCAGGCGAAGCCAAAACGATGGTCGTGGAAATCTACCGCTATATCGGTGAATTTTCCTCCCGCTGGGATATGATTTTTGCCGGAACGGCGATGTCCGTTGTGCCTGTGCTGATTGTTTTTGTATCGCTGCAAAAGTATTTTGTTAAAGGTATCGCCGCAGGCGCTACCAAAGGTTAAGCATAAATATATTGTTGAGGCTGCCCCTAGATCACAGGGGGCGGCCTTGCTGCATTTTCATAAATGCTTCCGGATTTAACGTCTCACTTTCAATAACAATCGCGGTTAATCCGGTATCTGTTCTGGTTTCATGCCATTCGTCTTTCTCCCAGAATACTGCATCCCAGGCCTGCACCGGGACATATTCTGCTGCTTCTCCCCGGACATATCCTTCTCCTTCTATGATCAGCAGCAGCTGCGGCACAACGGCTTGGTGATAACCGATTACGCCATTCTCTTGTAGATGCATACATCCGATATGGGCAGCCTGTTCGGTTTGTACAATACGCGACATTATAAAATTTGAATTGAAAGCCGTAATGGACTTACCGCTCTCTTTGGCAAAGCTGTATATCTTCATATGATCCTCCCGGTTCCCTGATGTTTAGCTTGATTTATCGTTTGACAGCTTAGGATCAGCTGTAAGCCTGCGGTAGCCCATTGGAGGCAGACCGGTCCAGCGCTTAAATTGTTTGCTGAAATGGGAGACGTCGCGATAACCGAGCCGATGGGCAATCGCTTCGACGGACAGGCTGTTGTCAAGCAGCAGCAGCTTGGCATGGCGGATAATCAGATCGGAGAGATATTGTCTCGGAGACATCCCGTAGATCTGGCGGAAGGCCCGGTTGCAGTGATTCGGGCTATAACCCAGCTGTGCTGCGATGCCTTCAATACCGTCGCCACGGCTGCCTGTAGCTTCTGCCGTGAAGACGGATTCCTGCAACAGGCCTTCGATGGCATTCGCCAGGGCAACGGTATTCTCCGTGACTCCCGGAAGTGCGCTTCCAGAAGCAACAGGCATTTCGGCCAAGACCCAGCCGCTGAGTGCGGTGAATAGCTGCAATGAGGCGTTCAGTATCATTAACCGGTTCAACTGCGAATCGCTGGCTTCGGAGAGAATCACCCTGCTGATGATAATGTCCAGCGCGGAACGGATAGACCGCAGCTCCGGGCTGCTCCCGCTGAGACTGACCGTATCCATCGTCATTAGGGAACGCCGCAGAATCAGATCATCAATATCAAAATGCAGGCAGAAATAAGTCATTTCATTGCCGGAATCCGCGCCGAGGCTGGAATGCTGTACACCGGGGCGGATGAATAGAATATCTCCGCTTTCCTGAACATAAGAGCGGCCGCCGACCGTCATTTGCTGCCTGCCCTGCAGAACTATATTGATTTCAAACATTGGGTGGGTATGTACTGGATACTGCCACTGCGTATTTACTTTGCGCCAGTGGGCGGCAAAAATATGAAAAGCTGCCTGGATGTCCGGAGACATCCGGCCGTCCAGGGAATGCTGAATGCCGGGATCATTTGACTTCATTGCCATCCTCATTTTCGAATAGAATATGGGTTTATTATAGCATAGCTTGCTCCAGGCGATTGATTTGCCCAAATAATAGGCGGCTTTGGCCCTGTCGCACCCAGGGCGGCATAGATAACATAGAGATAGAGCCCGGCCGCCGCCGGGAATCAGCCTGGAGGGAGTGTTTTTACGATATGCCGCAGAATCAGTTTTTCAACGCCCATCATTCACCGATCGGCTCTTTTGCCAGCTTTACATTAGGATTTAAGGGTGCGGGAGGCGGCTTTGATCTGGAAGCCGGGAAGCCGCCCAGACAGAATATATTTATCGGACTGCAGCGGAAGGATGGCAGCGGCTTTGATACACTGCCGTTTCACGAGCATGACGGGGAGGATGAGAGCAAGCGCTACGATATCGAGAATCCTGATCCTAAACCGTCTAAACCGCGGATCCTCTTTCCGTTTGCGGACGGGGAAATTGTCCGGGATTTCAAGCTGACTACAGACAGCTGGCAGGTCGGTGATTTGACCTTCCGCATTTATTCGCCGGTGCGGTCCGTGCCGGACCCCGAGACGGCCTCAGAAGAAGAGTTGAAGGGGATTTTGCTGCCGGCGCTGCTGGTGGAATTTGAAGTAGATAACACTGCCGGTGAAGTTGAGCGGCGTGCATTCTTTGGCTTCCAGGGCAACGATCCCTATAGTGCGATGAGAAGACTGGATGACTGCTCCGCAGAGCTTGCCGGTGTCGGGCAAGGAAGATTTGTGGCGATTGCCGCAGAGCAGGGAACGGCAAGGTCGGCCATGCATTTCAAATTGGAGGATATTCTGCTGTCGGAGCTGGAGGAGAACTGGACCTTTGGCCTTGGCCGGGTAGGAGCTCTTGTCATGGATGTTCCGCCTGGCGTCCGGAAGACCTACCGTTTCGCTGTCAGCTTCCACCGGTCAGGTTACGTTACCTCCGGTATGGATGCTTCCTATTACTACAACCGCTATTTCAACAATGTGGAGTCCGTGGCTGAATATGCGTTGTCGCATTTTGATGAATTGAAGCAGCAGGCGCTGCAGGCGAACAGCCTCCTGGAAAACACAGGCCTTAGTAGGGATCAGACCTTTATGCTGGCCCATGCTATCCGCAGCTATTACGGCTCGACGCAGTTGCTGGACTACAAGGGCAAGCCGTTCTGGATCGTAAATGAAGGCGAATACCGGATGATGAACACCTTCGACCTTACCGTCGATCAGCTGTTCTATGAACTGAAGATGAATCCATGGACGGTCCGCAACGAGCTTAATATGTTCGTAGACAGATTCAGCTACACCGACACGGTCCGCTTCCCTGGCGACCAAACGGAATACCCTGGAGGTCTCAGCTTTACCCATGATATGGGAGTGGCAAATACTGTATCACGTCCCGGTTATTCCGCCTATGAGATGTACGGCATTGACGGCTGCTTCTCGCATATGACCCATGAACAGCTGGTCAACTGGGTTCTTACGTCGGCCGTCTATCTGGAGCATACAGGCGATCTTTCCTGGATGGAGCGGAATCTGACCGTGCTGGAGAGCTGCCTGCAAAGTATGCTGAACCGCGATCATCCGGACCCGGAGCAGAGAAACGGAGTTATGGGCCTCGACAGCTCGCGCACAATGGGCGGTGCCGAAATTACCACCTATGACAGCCTGGATGTTTCGCTTGGCCAGGCCCGCAACAACATCTATCTTGCCGGGAAGTGCTGGGCGGCTTACCTGGCCATGGAGAAGATTTTCCGGGAGAATGGAAACACAGAACTGTCAGAAACAGCCGGAGCTCAGGCGGAACGCTGCGCAGCAACGATTGTTGCCAGCGTAACGGAAGACGGTTATATCCCGGCAGTGATTGGGGAAGGGAATGATTCGAAGATCATCCCGGCTATTGAAGGTCTGGTCTTCCCGTATTTCACAGGCTGCAAGGAAGCACTGGAACGCGGAGGCCGGTTCGGCGCTTATATCGCGGCATTGGAGCGGCATCTGGAGGCGGTTCTTGTGCAGGGTGTCTGCCTGTTCGAGAACGGCGGCTGGAAAATCTCCTCCACCAGCAACAACAGCTGGCTGAGCAAAGTGTATCTCTGCCAATTCATCGCCAGACAAATTCTTGGGCTGGAATGGAGTGAAGCCGGCCGGGAAGCGGACCGGGCGCATGTGGAATGGCTCACACATCCGCAGCTTTCCATCTGGAGCTGGAGCGACCAGATTATCTCCGGGGAAATTACCGGCAGCAAATATTACCCTCGCGGGGTAACAGCTATCCTGTGGCTGGATGAACAATAAGCAGAGGGCTCCAGCAACAAGCGGGTACCTGATATAGAGAAACACCAGAATAAGCGGTTTCTCCGGTTAGATCATGACCGGGGAACCGTTTTTGTTATTTTGAGATTTGGAAATCCTGTAAGAGAAAAAAAATTTAGAAACTACTGTAATAGTCTTGATTATTGTAGACGATCGTAGTAGTATGGTGTTACAAACTATTGCAATAGTCTGAAAGGAGATGATCCACATTCAAATTAAACTTTTTGACTCTGAGCTCAAAGTCATGGATGTTTTATGGAAGGAAGGCACCATAACCGCCAAGAAGCTTGCTGAAATCCTGAGTGAGCAGGTGGGCTGGAACAAGAACACCACCTACACCGTAATCAAAAAATGTATCGACAAGGGCGCCATAGAACGGCTTGAACCTAATTTCCTCTGCCGGGCTATTCTTCCTAAAGAACAGGTACAGGAACAAGAAACGGCTGAATTGATTAACAAGGTCTTTGACGGCTCCACAGAGCTGCTGTTTGCTTCTCTTTTGAACACGAAAAAACTATCCGCTAATGAAATTGCCAGACTCAAGCAGCTAGTGGAGCAACTGAAATGAGCTGGCTTATGGATGTTTTTCAAATGAGCCTTACTGCGGCTGTACTCATTATTGCGATCGTGGTTGTTCGTGCATTGACCTTGCATAAGCTGCCGAAGAAAACGTTTCTTGTACTTTGGGGTGTGGTGCTCTGCCGCTTGCTTATTCCGTTCTCGATCCCGTCTACCTTCAGTTTCTACACAGGCTTAGATAGGCTGGAACGGGTATTGAAGACAACATCATCAACCCCGCCTCCTGCAGAAGCAACAAGAATCTTACATAATGTGAATTTTTCTGGGACAGCGGAGTCCATTGGAAATGTCGCGTCTTCAGTACCAGCTTCGGCACCAGCACCAGCATCCATTCCACTCCTTGCGGTCATTGGGCTGCTGGGAATGTGTGCCTTTGCCCTGTTTTTTATCGTGACCTATATTAAATGCCGCAGAGAATTTCAAACCTCTTTGCCGGTCGAGAATGATTTCGCCGCTCGATGGCTGCAGGAACATCCCCTGCGCCGGCAGGTACAAATCAGACAATCTGATAAAATCAAAGCGCCATTGACCTATGGGGTTTTTCAGCCTGTAATTCTCATGCCTAAAGATATGGATTGGACCGATGAAACGCGGTTGCGGTATATTTTTACCCATGAATTTGTGCATATCCGGCGTTTTGATGCTCTGACAAAGCTGGTGTTGACATTTGCCCTGTGTCTGCACTGGTTCAATCCTATGGTGTGGGTGATGTATATCCTGGTCAATCGTGATATTGAACTCTCCTGTGATGAAACCGTTGTGAGGACATTCGGAGAACCCATAAAAGCGGCGTATGCCATGACGCTGATTGGGATGGAGGAGAAGAAAAGCAAGGCGACTCCGTTATTTAACAGCTTCAGTAAAAATTCAATTGAAGAGAGGATTATCGCGATTATGAAAATGAAAAAAACGACAGTCTTTGGATCTGCTGCGGCATTGCTGCTGATTGCGGGTACCGTTACTGCTTTTGCAACCAGTGCGGCTAAGCCTGTTTCCGGCAGTGGTTTTGAAGAGAATTCGATGGCAGTTTATGAACCCTACGGCCTGGTCTATGATGCCAAAAGCCATGAGTTAATGTATCAAAATGAAGAAGTCCGTGATTTCTTTGATGAACAGGCGGGAGTCGGCCAGTCTATGATGGATGGAACTGTAGATGTATATGCAGTCTATAAGAATGGCAAACTGGCCGGAATCAAAAAGCGGAGCACGGAAGAGTTCAGCAAGACAACAGCCGAGAAGGAAGCATTGCAGAAGGAATTCGCAGAGAAAAGAAAGGAACTCGGTATTGCAGACAATGAAGACTTCGCCTATTCGGATGATTCTGAGGGTCAGGCAGGTGCAGCGGGTCAGTCGTCTGGTACTGCTTATTCCTATAGCGATGAAACTGGGGCAGTTCAAATCAGCACCGATGACGGGAAAACGTGGACGAGTGAAGAAGCCTATGAACAAGCAAATCCACAGCCAAAGGTTGTATGGTGGACCTATGAAGAATATAAAGCATGGCTTGCGGAAGAAAAGAAAGCGCTGAAATCCATCATTGGCGGAAAAGGCTGGAATCCGACCGATGGCTGGTATGAATGGACACCTGAGAAGGTTAATAAGGCCATAGCTATGTATGAGGGGATATTGGAGGATATTAAGAAGGGTGTAAAGGTTTCAAAATCGGTGGATGGAAAAGATGACATGATATTGTCGTATAACCCTGGAGAAATAGAAGTATCTACAGCTCACGAAATGACAATTTCTGATGACAACGGGAATACATCAGACATCGGTCCCTATGACACCAAAGAAGAATTGCTGGCTGCAATAAAGCTTTATTGCGAGAGACAGGTGAAAGCTGGAAAGTTAACCCAGATGGAAGCGGAAAAACTGATCAGCGAAGCTACTGCACAGCAACAATAATCTATAAGTGTCAATACAAAACGCCTTGTCCTCTTTGGAGAGCAAGGCGTTTCTTATTGTCACATCATTCATTCTCAAGCTTAGAAAATGCGATGTTGCCATCCGTTCAATTTCGAGACAGCTTCCACATAGTAGTAGTCTCCATAAATCAGTGACACGTCGATGAAGGAGGTTCCGCTGCCCGTACCGTGCAGCAAAATGGCTTCATGCTCCGGCTGGTCCCAGGTGGCGTAGTTCTCTGTCAGCGAGCGCAAGATCCGTTCTGCAGCATTAGCGTAAAGTCTCTTCTCACCGGGTGGAACAACTTCAGCGAGTTCCAGCAATCCGGAGGCAGCGATGGATGCAGCCGAGCTGTCTCTGAACATCCGCTTGTCATCCTCCAGACGGAAATCCCAATACGGCACGTGATCCTCAGGCAATGCCGCGATGAAATAATGGGCAATCCGCTTGGCCGTATCCAGAAAACGCTCATCCCCGGTGTGGCGGTAAGTGTTGATGAAGCCATAAAGTCCCCAGGCTGCCCCGCGGCTCCAGCAGGATTCGGCGGAATAGCCCTGCCCGCCAAAGTTCCCGATGTATTCTCCGGTTTCCGCATCGAAGGAAAGAATATGTTTGGTCGATCCGTCTTCATTGACGCCATATTTCATCGCCGTTTCGGCATGGCTCACAGCAGTATGCTTGTACCGCGGATCGCCGCTGACCTTGCTCGCCCAGAACAGCAGAGAGATATTCAGCATGCAGTCGATAATCACCCAGCCGTATTTATCTTCATTCCACGCACGGATGAATTTGCCCACCGGATTGTAGCGTGCAGCGAGGAAATTGGCAGCTTCAAGTCCTCTGCGCAGCCCATCCTCATCTCCGGTCAAAGTATGCTTAATTACGGCTGTCGGCAGAAATTGAAAACCTACATCATGATGTAATTCAACGGTCGGTTTAACAAACCATTCCTCAAGTGTGGCGTCCCAATGCCAGGCGGCTTCCTTGTACAGGTCCTTTCCGGTCATATCATGCATAATCCACAGGAGGCCCGGCCAAAAGCCCGTCGTCCACCAGTCTGAGCCGATATCGTCAAATTTGCCGCCTGCTCCGGCGAAATGCGGACATTTGCCGCCGATTTGCTCCACCATGCGCGTTACCTTAGTATCGAGTCTGTCCATGACTTCCTGCCAATACGTTTTACTCATTGCGATTCCTCCATTGGATTAGATGTGCCCCCAGTATATCGCTATCCGTACGGTCAAAGTTGTGATTTGATATTCGAAAATATCGAAATATTGTCATGATCATAGCTGGATAAAGATCACTCGCTAATTCCACAACTACTGCTAAAGCGACAAAATACAAACATTTTCTTATAACGTTGCCAAACTTTTGTGCAGTCCCTGAACTTTATAATATAAATAGGAAAATTACAGGGGGGACTCAGGTCAATGAACCAAGTGCAAATCTATAACGCTCCCAATAACATACCGCTCAGGGAGGATTTCAGGGTTAAGGTTCGTCCGGTTGGAGGGGAATGGCAGCCGCTTTTGATTTACGAGGTCAAAGTGGACATGCATCAGGTCCGCCCGACATCGCTCGCTTTTTTTGATCTGCAGGGTATGGCTGAAGTGGAAATCACATGCCTCTATACAGAAATTACTCATGTGAACATTGCTCCGGCAGCAAGAAATATCAAATTTGAGCAGGATGGCCGCAAACTCTCTTTCCTGTTGAACGGCCCGCAAAAGCTTTCGGTGGAAATTAACGGCGACCGTTTCCGTAATCTGCATCTGTTCGCGAATGAGCAGGAGGAAAATGTGCCTCAGCCTGGGTATGCCAACGTGCACCTGATTCAGCCTGGCATTCACCGGACCCCCGATCTGTTAAGCCTGCTCGCAACGGCCAGAGAGGCCGAAGGCGGAATGCCGCAAACACTCTATTTTGCATCAGGCACCCATTACATCGAAGAAACGGTATTTCCGGTACCCTCAGGAACGACCGTATATCTTGCCGGAGGGTCAGTCCTAGTAGGTTCACTGGTGTGTGAAGGAGTAGAGGATGTAACCATCCACGGGCGGGGTGTCATTTATTTGGCGGACTTCCACCGGTTTTCGGCTTTTCGCGGTGTGCGAATTGTCTTCTCGCAACGGGTGAATGTGGAAGGAATTACCGTCATTGATCCGCCGCATTACAGTGTGTTTATCGGGCAGTCTGCTAAGATTTCGATCAACAACCTGAAGTCATTCAGCACACGGGGCTGGAGCGACGGAATCGACATCATGGCGAGCAGCGATATTGACATCCGTGATGTCTTCATGCGGAATTCCGACGACTGCATCGCCATTTACGGCTCCAGATGGGATTTCTATGGAGACAGCCGGGACATTAGTGTACGGGACTCCATTCTATGGGCCGATGTGGCTCATCCGCTGATGATTGGCACCCATGGAGATCACCGGCGGAGCGGGGATTTGATCGAGAACATTGTGTTCGAGAATATCGATATTCTGGAGCATCATGAACCTCAGGAGAATTATTGGGGAGCATTGGCTATTAATGCCGGGGACCGCAATACGGTGCGGAATATCCTGTATAGCGATATCAGGGTGGAGCGGATTGAGCAGGGTCAGCTGCTGGATCTGCGTGTGGTGATGAACAAGGATTACAATCCGGAACCGGGCTCGGGCATCGAAAATATTACGTTCCGCAATGTACGCTTCGACGGCGCTGACATCCAACCTTCCCGTATTTATGGATACGATGGAAAACGGGGCGTAGACGGTGTATCATTTATCAATTTGCAGATCAATGGCGAAGTGATAGGAGAGGCGCGCACAGACCTAATGCTGATCAATGAATATGCGCGCAATATTGTTTTTGTGAGCGAAGATACCCGTTAGTTACTCTTCCGGTATTTTAGGGGAGTGGTGCCGAGGACTCTTTTGAACAGCTGGTTGAAATAGGAGGCATTCGGGAAACCGACCGTGATACCGATCTGCTCCACAGGCATGTCCGTTGTGCTGAGCAGGCGGCAGGCTTGCTTGATCCGCCGGGCGGTCAGATAGTCGACCAGGCGGCTTCCCGTTTCCTGGTGGAAGATCCGCGAGACATAAGACTTCGACAAATGGGTCTCCGCTGCGAGCTGCTCGAGGTTCACCTCTTCCTGGTAATGCTCCTCGATCCAGTTCATGATCTGCTCGGAATAGCGGAGATTCCGCCGTTCCTCCGGTTGGATCAACATGTTGCCGCCGGTTCCCAGGCAGCTCAGTAATTGCGTAATCAGCATTGTAATATCCTCGGAATCTTCCACTGGGGAATGGGTCCGGCACTGATCATACTGGTTATAAATCCATTGTATGGCCTCATTCTGACTGCCGAGATCAAATCCGCAATAGGTGTTCTTGCCCTGCCATAAGGCAGAGAAGAGCGCCTTGCGCTTGGGGAAGTACTTCAGCAGATTCTCGGCGGTATGCGGATCCACATAGAAAATGCTGCGCACAAATGGGTATTCCGCAGAGACCTCCGAATAAATCCGGTGCAGCTGATAAGGCTGGAAAAAAAACAGCATGCCGGAGCGGATATCGTACATTTGCTGATTGACGACAACATTGCCCTGACCGCTGTGGATATACATGATCTCGCAGCACTGGTGCCAGTGGTAGTAGCCCTTGTAATAGTCATCAGTGTATAGCTGATAGTCCCAGATTAGCGACTTGTGATCCGTGAAAATAACAGGTTCGAATAGCTGCTTCATAGTTCCTCCATCATGACAAAATACAAACATTTTATAATAACTCATTATAACTTTCAACCGCTGCAAGCGCTACGATATTAACTGTAAATCCAAAATTTAAATAGACAATTCTATCATCCCTGGAGGTTTAGAATTTATGGCGCAACCGATTGTGAATCCGGTATTGACCGGTTTTCATCCCGATCCGTCCTTTTTACGGGTTGGGGATGATTATTATATTGCTACATCCACCTTTGAATGGTTCCCGGGTGTTGAGATCCACCATTCACGTGATCTGATTCACTGGCACTCGCTTACCCGTGTGCTGACGGAGTCTTCGCAGGTTGATCTGCGCGGCAACGTAAGTTCTGGTTCCATTTGGGCACCGGCGCTTTCATTTGATAACGGGTTGTATTATCTGCTGTTTACGGATGTGAAATCCCGCAAGAGCGTGTATAAGGATCTGCATAACTACCTCATTACAGCGCCCGATATTAGGGGGCCATGGAGTGAGCCGGTCCGGCTGAACGGCAGCGGATTTGATCCCTTTCTGTTCCATGATACAGACGGCCGGAAATGGCTGCTTAATATGCGCTGGGATTTCCGCAAGAGCCACAGCAATTTCTCCGGCATTATTATGCAGGAATATGATCTCTCAACCGGTAAGCTGACCGGTCCGGTGCACGAAATCTATAATGGGACACCGACCGGTGTTACGGAAGGTCCACAATTGTACAAACGTAATGGTTATTACTATCTGCTTGTTGCTGAAGGCGGCACAGGTGTGAACCATATGGTCACCATGGCGAGAAGCCGCTGCTTGACCGGACCCTATGAAACAGATCCCGATTATCCGATAATGACGACCGCCCATGATCTGACCTATCCCTTCCAGCAGGCCGGTCATGGGTCACTGGTGGAAACACAAAATGGCGAATGGTATATGGCCCATTTGTGCACACGGCCGATTCCCGGGACGGGGACGATGAATCCGCTCGGCAGGGAGACGGCGATCCAGCACTGTGTATGGACCGAAGACGGTTGGCTGCGGCTGGCGCATGGCGGGAAGCTGCCTGCTCTTGTGACAGAGGCGCCGGATCTGCCGCCGCATCCCTTTGAATCGTTGCCGGAACGTGATGAGTTCGATAGCGAAGAGCTAGGGTATCCCTATCAGGGACTTCGTATTCCTTTTGATCCTTCATGGGTCAGCTTGACGGAGCGTCCGGGTTTTCTGCGTCTGACTGGCAGAGAATCGCTGGCTTCCCTGCATAATCAGAGTCTAGTCGCCCGCCCGATCCAGCATTTTGCCTGCAGGGTGTCCACTTGTATGGAGTTTAGTCCTGTTAGCATGATGGAAATGGCGGGACTGGTACTTTATTACGATGACAGTGACTATTATTATTTGCGGGTGACGGCCGATGAGATCCGCGGCGTGAGCCTTGGCGTTGTGCTGTGCAGAGCCGGTAAATACGATGAAATCTCCTCCATGCAAATCTCGGTGAAGGATTGGGAGCGCTATTATCTCAAGGCAGAGATCAACGGGCGGGATATCGTGTTCTATGCTTCCCCGGACGGGGAGGTTTGGACAGCGATGTGCACACCGCTTGATTTCGGCACACTTTCCGATGAATATGGCGGCAAACTCGGGTTCACCGGCTCCTATGCAGGAGTCTGCGCTCAGGACCTGGACCAGCAGAGTAAAAAGGCGTATTTTGACTTTTTTGAATATAAAGCACTGGAAGGATAATGGCGCAGGTAATAAGAGGAAATGGGGCTTGTGAATGAAACAGGAAGCTGAACGCTGGGGTTTGTTTGAATTGGAGCTGAACGGGCCTTGCAGCGGCAATCCATTTGTGGATGTTGACCTGACCGCCGAGTTTAAATACAACAACCGCGTGCTCCGGCCAGATGGTTTCTATGATGGCGAAGGACGCTATAAAGTCCGTTTCATGCCTGACACCGTGGGGACTTGGACATATATAACCCGCTGCAACATCGCGGAGCTGGATGGTATCAGTGGAGAATTTGTCTGCGTGGAAGCTGGAGAAGGTAACCATGGGCCGGTACGTGTGAGCAATCAATATCATTTTGCCTATGCGGATGGCTCACCACATTTTTCCTTCGGCACCACTTGCTATGCCTGGACTCATCAGAGGGAAGAACTGCAGGAACAGACCCTGGCAACGCTGAAGTCCGGGCCGTTCAATAAAATCCGCATGTGCATTTTCCCCAAGCATTATGACTATAATCTGGTTGATCCAGCGGACTATGCTTTTCAGGGCTCTGTATCCGGGGGCTGGGACTTCCGCAGATTTAATCACGTCTTTTTTGCCAATCTGGAGCGGCGTATTCTGGATTTGCAGCAGCTGGGGATTGAGGCGGATATTATTCTTTTCCATCCGTATGACCGCTGGGGTTTCTCCTCAATGGACCGTGAAAGTGATGACTTCTATTTGCGTTATGTCGTTGCACGGCTGGCGGCTTTCCGGAATATTTGGTGGTCGATGGCCAATGAACATGATCTGATGCGGGCGAAAAAAACGGAAGACTGGGATCATTATTTTCAGCTGGTGCAGGAGCTTGATCCATACCAGCATTTGCGTTCCAATCATAACTGGCAGGGCTTCTATGATCACGGCAAACCGTGGGTGACTCATTGCAGTATTCAGCATCCTGATCTTCTGCGGGTCAAGGAATGGCGCAATACCTACCGCAAGCCGGTACTTGTTGATGAATGTTGTTATGAGGGCAATATCAACCATGACTGGGGCAATATCACAGCCCAGGAGCTAGTGCGGCGTTTTTGGGAGGCGGCGGTGCGGGGCGGATATGCCGGACATGGCGAAACCTATGTGCATCCCGGCGATATTTTATGGTGGTCTCATGGGGGAGAACTTCACGGGGACAGTGCCGAGCGGATCTCCTTCCTCCGCAGTATCATGGAGGAGGGACCTGAAGAGGGTATCGACCCGCTCCCCATGCCCATGCTGGATGGAGGTGCAGGGAAGGCAGGCGAATATTATCTCTATTATTACGGCAATCAGCGGCCGGCTTATAAGAAGCTGATTTTGCCACCCGATCATGATTACCGGCTTGAAATTATCGATACGTGGAATATGACCATCACTGCTGTGCAGGAGCTAGTAAGAGGAGACTACCGCATCGAGCTGCCTAATAAGCAATATATGGCCTTACGGATTACTGTAGTGAATTAGCCCAAGGACCTCCATTGCTTGCGGTAAGTAAGCGGAGTGCAGTCTTCGCATTTTTTGGATTCTGTACATGGATAGTTATCAAAGAAGCCTGCATGCGCATTTGTGCTTGCAGGTTTTTTTAAAAGATAAGAATTTATATGCTTCACGCTATAAATTATCCTTCTATTTCTCGCTGAAACGGATACCGTCCTTTTGAGGACGGCGAAGCCGTTTCCACTTGTAGTGACAATATAAATGATCCCGTTATCATTTAATGCCGACTCGATCTATAATAGTCATCGGTTTTTGCTTATTTCTTCGATGAATCCTTTAACTGCCGGATCTCTTTCTGCCGCTGTTCGTACCGCTTGAGAATATTCGGTATTGCCTCCTCACGTGCCTTTTGAAGCCGTTCCTCTGCCAGAAGCTCCAGCTGTTCTTTCTGCTCCGGGCTTACCTTGTACACATTCGCCGTGATGACCCCGGTTGTTTCAAACTTTGACACGAACTTCCACCTCCACATTTTGGCTTTCGTTAGTGTTCTTATTGTATCATAAGCACTCCCTCGTCAACGACTCCTGTAGCAGTGATATACATTCGTTTGCTAGCCTGAAGCTTATCACAGCGTTTCATTTCATATTTTTTATTTTGCTGAAGTTTATAATCAACATAAATATAAAACGATTTATTTTAATATAAAATTCTAATTGACTAATTGTCGATTGTACAGTTAAAATAAAACCGTTCAAGCCGACTTATGATATTTTAGTTTTAATTTATCTAAAATAAACTAAACCTTACGGCAGAACATTTTTTTAATGACTACATGAAAGCGTTTTATTTGTAGGTGATAAAAGGGGAGGTGCCGCATACCAGAAAGTAGTCCGCTAATTTCCTGATATTGTAATCGCAAGGCCAGGCATGACTATTTTTTAGAATCGGAGGATCTCACATTTGAACAAGATGACTGGCAAGCTAACGTCTTCGTTTCTTGCGCTGCTGCTGCTTGTACCTTCGCCGATCATGGCGGCTTCCGGGACTGTGAACGATAACAGCAAGGCGGGGCAGCTTACCGCCAAAATCTCAGCGCCTGACTATACAGGCCACTGGGCACAGGATGATTTTCAGACATGGGTAGATAATGGTCTGCTCACGGGTTATGGGAACGGTGTTTATAAACCGGAGCAGAACATCACCCGCGCAGAGTGGGTTTCACTTGTAGGCAGAGTATTTAATCTGCAGACTCTGAGCGAGAGCAGGTTTAGTGATGTTGCGGAAGGAAGCGTTTATTATAACGATGTTATGAAAGCGGTATCAGCCGGTTTTTTGTCGGGTTACAGCGACGGAACCTTCCGTCCCAACCAAACGGTCAGCCGTCAGGAAGCGGCCGTGATGCTGTACCGGTTGTTCCAGCTTGATGCTTCGGCCGCTGCTACAGCGCCGAAGGATGCCGCGGAGCTGCCGGAGTGGAGCAGGGAAGCTGTACTTACTTTGCTGGGAGACGGTTTCCTCAGCGGGTATGAGGATGGCAGCATTAAGGGGAAACGAGCGGTAACGAGAGCTGAGGCACTACGGTTAATCAGTAAGCTGTCCGGGAAAATCATCCTTAAGAGCGGAACCTACAGCGATTTGACTGCCCGGAATGTTATTGTCAGCACCGCCGGAGTGGAGCTCAAGAACGCCAGCATTGCGGGCAACTTGTATCTCACCGAAGGCATTGCTGAAGGGGACATTACCCTCGACAACGTAAAGGTCGAAGGCAAAATAGTTGTCACTGGCGGCGGTGAAAACAGCGTTGTCATGAGCAATTCAACGGCTTCCAGGCTGGTGGTGAACAAAAAGAACGGGAAGCTGCGCGTCATAGCCAAAGGCAGCAGCTCTGTAACGGACGTCATTGTTCAGTCCGGCGTCAAGCTTGAGGAGGATGCAGCTGCAACCGGGACGGGCTTCAGTAAAATTACAGTGGAACAGACGTTGTCCAAAAATTCGGTGGTACAGCTTAGCGGCAGCTTCGACTCGGTAGTCGTGAATGCACTGGGTGAGCCGACATTGGTATTAAACAGAGGCAGCATCACGGACATGACGCTTAACGGTAAGACGGGACTGCGTGTGGAAGCGGGCACAGAGATCAAAAATCTGAAGGTCGGCGTGAAGGAGCAGATTACTGTCCAAGGCAGCGGCAAAGTGATTTTTGACCCGGCCTACAGTTCCCTGATCAAGCTGGAAACACCAGCGGCAACGGCAACGGCTACGGCGACTGCGGGCAGCTGGGGAGGGACCCCGATATCACCGACAGCGACACCAAGTCCGATGCCAAGTGCGACACCAAGTGTGACACCAACGCCGTCACCAACGGCGACACCGGTGGTTTCGCCGTTGGTGACCGCGCCGGTGTTCAGCAATGTATCTGTGCATGATCCCTCAGTTGTGAAGGACGGCGATACGTATTATGTCTTCGGTTCGCATATCGAGGCGGCTGAGTCGCAAGATTTGATGAATTGGAGCACTTTCACCAACGGCTATAAAACGCCGGATAATGTACTCTACGGTGATCTTTCCGCGAATCTGGCGGAATCCTTCGCCTGGGCCGGGGAGAACGATTCCGACAGCAAAGGCGGTTTCTCCGTTTGGGCACCTGATGTTTTCTGGAATACGGACTATGTAAACGAGGATGGAACCAAGGGCGCTTATATGATGTATTATTCCACTTCCTCCACCTATATTCGTTCAGCCATTGGCTACGCCGTTTCGCAAAATATTAAAGGACCTTACACCTACGGGGGAACCGTGCTGTATTCCGGCTTCACGGCAGGCGAAGCTTATGATGCGAACAGTGATGTTAACAAAAAATGGACGAATACCAACATTCAGGCGCTGATAGATGATGGAACACTGGAGGCAATGAATCCGGCCTGGTTTAATACCGACGGTACGTATAACAATAAAATGTACACAAACGCCATTGACCCTACGCTGTTCTATGACAAGGACGGCAAGCTGTGGATGACCTACGGATCATGGTCGGGCGGGATTTTCGTGCTGGAGGTTGATCCTGCAACCGGGGGGCCAAAGTATCCCGGAGAAGACGGGATGACAGCGGACGGCAGAATCATCGACCGCTATTTTGGAACCAAAATCTCGGGAGGCAATTATAAATCCGGTGAAGGCCCGTATGTAATGTTCGACAAAAAGACTGACTACTACTATCTGTATGTAACCTATGGCGGTCTTGCGGCAGATGGCGGCTACAGTATGCGGCAGTTCCGTTCGAGCAGCCCAAGCGGACCTTACAAGGATGCAGCAGGGCAGGATGCTGTGCTCACCACAGATGGTGACCACTCGGCATACGGCAACAAGCTGCTGGGCAACTTCCTGTTCACCAACGTGAATGGCGATCCGGAATTCCCGGTCTATGGCTATGTCTCATCCGGCCACAATTCGGTATATTACGATGAAGACAGCGGGAAGACGTTTAACTTCTTCCATACCCGGTTCCCTTACCGGGGCGAAGCTCATGAGCTTCGCGTACATCAGATGTTTATGAACGAGGACGGCTGGCCGGTGGTCGCGCCGCACCGTTACTCCGGCGAAACTATCGGCAAAGTAGCGGCGGAAGACATTGCCGGTGCCTACCAGTTTATCAACCATGGCAAGGATATCAGTGCCAAAATTAAATCAAGCGTTGGTATTGAACTCCTGGCAGACGGAACCATTACAGGACCGGTGACCGGGACCTGGAAACTGAAAGACGATTATTATGCTGATCTGCTCATCAACGAGACACAGAACGGCACTGCGGTTAAACGGCTGTACAAAGGTGTATTCGTCAAGCTGTGGGATTCCACGCGCCAAGATCATGTCATGTCCTTCACCGCCATGTCAGATCAAGGTGTTGCCGTCTGGGGCAGTGCGCTGGAAACACTAAGCGATGAGCAACTGGTGGCTAATGCTACAAGCGGCCTGACACTTGGTAACACAAGTAAAGTGTACAAGGATCTAACCCTGCCGAGCGAAGGTGTACGCGGTATTGTGATTTCCTGGTCTTCGTCCAATGAAGCCATTGTTGGAAATGACGGGAAGGTAACACGGCCGGAGGCCGGCAGCGGTGACACGTCTGTGGAATTGACAGCTACGATTCGGCTTGGCAATGCGACTGCTACCAAAACCTTCACAGTAGGTGTTGTAGCACTTAGCGGCAGTCAACTGGAGGATGGTTTAGTTGGCGCCTATGACTTTGAGGGCAATCTCAAGGAAAGCGGCGGACGGCTTGAAGCGGGGACGGTAACGGGGAAGCGGGTGAACAACACCGGCGGTACGGTCACTTATGTAAGCGGTGAAGACGGACAGGCAGCTCAATTAGATGGCAGCTCCGGCATCCGTTTGCCAAACGGTCTGATTTCCGGAAGCTCTTATACCGTGGGCATGTGGCTGAATCCGGATGAATTGACGGCCTTTACGACTGCGTTCTTCGGAGCGGAGTCCGATACGAACTGGATCAGTCTGCTTCCTTACGGTAACGGTGTCGCAACCACCCGGCTGTGGTTTGGCAGTGAGGCCTGGATGGATGCGGATACAGGCCTGCAGATTAAGGCGGGTGAATGGTCTCACGTGGCCTTTACCAACGATGCCGGTACAGTCAAAATGTATGTGAATGGTGTGCTGAAATCGACGAAAAGCGGATTTACCAACGTATTTACAGATGATTCCGGCGTGTTTGCCCTCGGCGTCAACTATTGGGATATCCCGTACAAAGGTCTGGTTGACAAGTTCCGGGTCTATGAAAAAGCATTGTCAGAGGAAGCCGTGGGCTGGCTGGTGAATGGTGAGCCGGAAACGGATACGAAGGTGACCTCGATATCCTTCGGTACAGCAGTTCAACAAGTAGCTGTAGGCAACAGTTATACCCCGGTGGTCAGCATACTGCCTGCCAATGCCGGCAACCAGCAGCTGGAGTGGAGCTCAAGCACTCCCGAAGTCGCAGTTGTCGATGCAGTTACAGGTGTAGTAACGGCTCTGAAGGTCGGGGATGCAAGTATTACTGCAAAGGCGACAGATGGCAGCACGGTTACGTCCAGCTATCAAGTGAAGGTTACAGACGGGAAAATAGCATATTATGCGTTTGACGGCAATTTGCAGGATTCGCTGCAGCTGTCTGCGGCGGGCAAGGTAACTGGTGACAAAGTGGACAGTGCAACGGTCGGCAGTATTACCTATGGGACAGGTGTTGCCGGACAGGCGGCTGTCTTCGATGGTGCATCCGGGATCCGGCTGCCTGACGGGCTTTTGAACAGCAGCACCTACTCTGTCTCCATGTGGTTAAATCCTGCGCAGCTGACGGATTTCACTACCGCCTTTTTCGGTGCAAGCACCACGGACAGCTGGATCAGCCTGGTCTTGCAAAATGCCGGCGGACAGACGCTGCTGTGGTCAGGAACGGCCTGGTATGATGCTTTGACCGGTCTGCTAATCCCGCTGAATGAGTGGACACATGTCGCTTTTACAGTGCGTGAAGGTGAAGTCAAAGTGTACATCAACGGATCGGAGAAATTCTCCGGCACGGGTTTCCCGGATGTGTTTACCAATAAGAATGCCGTGTTTACTTTGGGCATTAATTACTGGAATCCACCGTTCAAAGGATTAATCGACGAACTGAAGGTCTATAGCAATACGCTTTCGGCGGAAGATGTGCTGGCAGAGTACAATCGGAACAGTAATTAACAATTAACAGACATTTGCAAATAATAGTAACCCGAAAAGAGGGAGAACCGGAAGCCGTTAAGGCTTGGGTACTCCCTCTTTTTTACGGTAAGGGGCTGGAGCTATAACCATTTCATTGCCCATACCTCCACATGGCAGAGTGCTGCTCCAAGCTCCTGCCCTTTTTCCGTTAACGAATACTCCGTTTTTACGGGGCGGTCCGGGATGACCACACGATTTAGCAACCCGCACTCTTCAAGCTCCTTCAAGCGTTCATTCAGCATTCGTTTGCTTAAATCAGGGATGATGGCATGCAGCTCGCTGAAGCGCTTGGGCCCCTCCATTAAAACGTGGATGATAAGATTAACCCATTTCTTCCCGATGATATGATAGGCTTGTTCCACCTTGGCGAGCAACGGTTTGAAATCCTGCTTCATTGCCTTTCCCACCCCTCACAGTTATTATTAATATCCTCCTTACTATAGCATAGTAAAAAGTTCGTGAAAATAAGTACTTTTCGTAAATGTCAGAATGAGGTTGACGAATACTTTTTGCAGTCGTATGATGGGTGTTATAAAAGTTTGCGAGTAATAATAAGTAACCTAATAAACATTTGACAACAACGGGAGGAATGAAAGTGGAATCATCAACCTTTGTACTTTTTGGCGCCACAGGAGATTTGGCAAAACGTAAAATATACCCTGCATTATATAACTTGTTCGCAGATGGCAAGCTTTCCGGTCCTCTCTCGGTCATTGGTCTCGGCAGAAGAGAGCTCAGTAACGAAACCTTCCAGGCGCAAGTGCTGGATTCGCTGCGCACCTTTTCCCGGCGGAAGGTAGAAGAATCGGCGGAGCTGCAGGATTTCCTGCTGGCTTTTGAATATAGCGTGCTGGACGTTGGACGTCCGGAGGATTATAAAAAATTGCTGGCGCATGTGCAGCGCCGTGAGGAACTGCTGAACATTCCGGAGAACCGGATGTTTTATTTGTCTGTAGGTCCTGAATTTTTCGGGCCGATTGCCGGCAACATTAACACAAGCGGACTCGGTGACACCAAAGGCTGGAAACGCCTGATCATCGAGAAACCGTTCGGCAGAGATTTGAAATCGGCGCGGGAGCTGAATGACAGCCTGAATGCAGCTTTTACAGAAGAGGAAATCTTCCGGATCGACCACTTCCTGGGTAAACCGATGGTTCAGAATCTTGAAGTGCTGAAATATTCGAATCCGGTGCTGAGAGCGTTGTGGCAGAACCGCTATATCGCTAATGTTCAGATTACAGCCGCTGAGACGGTTGGGGTAGAGGAACGGGCAGGTTATTATGACAAAGCCGGCGCTCTGCGCGATATGTTCCAGAACCATATGCTGCAGCTGCTGATGATGATGGCGATGCAGCTTCCCAAGGGCAGTACGCCGGAAGATGTCCGCAGCAAGAAGCGGCATGTGATCCGCTCGGTGCGTCCCTTGCTGAAAGAAGATGTGGACCGGCATGTGGTCCGTGGACAATATGCTGCTGGTGAAATCCGGGGCAACGAGGTAGCCGGCTATACTTCCGAACCGGGTATTGAAGGTTCTTCGCAGAATGAGACTTATATCGCGGCCCGCCTTTGGATTGATGATCCATTATGGAGTGAGGTGCCGTTTTATATCCGTACCGGTAAACGGATGAAAGAGAAATCAACAAGAATCGTTATAGAGTTCAAAGAACCGTTTAATGATTTGCATAACAAAAACAGAGGGAAGCTGGATCTTGATCCTAACCTGCTGGTGATCGAAATCGGTCCCGGCGAAGGTATCTCACTGCAGCTGAACACCAAAAATCCGCGCCAGCACGGGCAGCTGGAGCCGGTCAGCATCAAGCATGAATCCGGCAATCCGGATCTGCCGGAAGCTTACGAGAACCTGATTTACGATGCTTTGCTTGGAGATGCTACTTTCTTTGCCCATTGGGAGGAAGTCGAGCTGTCCTGGCAGTGGGTTCAGCCGATTATTGAAGCCGCTGAGGAAGGCACTCTGCCGCTTCATTCGTATGCAGCGGGTTCCTACGGACCGGATGCGGCCGATGAGCTGCTTGGAGAGGATCATTGGTGGTTGGATGAAGAGCTCCCTGCGGAGCAGCAAGAGCCGAATGATGTTCATGAGACCGATCCTGTGGCCATCCGGCCGGGTGCTTGATTAAGCCCTTTGTAACTAATTGCGCACTTGGTTTTATAAAATCCAATTAATAATTTTCGGAGGGATATCTAATGAAAGTAGGATTAGTCGGTTTAGGGAAAATGGGCTTCAATCTGGGCCAGAACCTGCTGGAGCATGATCATGAAGTTGTAGCGTTTGATGTGAATGCCGCTGCGGTGGAGGAGATGGGTTCTAAAGGTGCAGCTATGGCGAAAAGTCTCGCCGAGCTTGTTAATAAGCTGGAAACCCCGCGGGTTGCCTGGATTATGGTTCCGCATCAGTTTGTCGATTCTGTTATTGCTGAGCTTACACCGCTGCTGTCTAAAGGCGATATCATTATCGAGGCCGGAAATTCACATTACAAGGAATCGATCCGCCGCCATGAGGCGTTGAGCAAGGAGGGAATCTATTTCCTGGATGCAGGAACCTCCGGAGGGATGGAAGGCGCCCGCAATGGCGCTTGCTATATGATTGGCGGAGACGAGGAAGCCTGGGCAGTGGTCGAACCGCTGTTCCGTGATACGTCTGTGGAGAACGGGTATTTGTACGCCGGAAAGTCCGGCAGCGGCCACTTCCTGAAGATGGTGCACAACGGGATTGAATACGGCATGATGGCTGCAATCGGCGAAGGTTTTGAGGTGCTGGAGAAAAGCGGTTATGACTTCAACTTTGAAGAAGTTGCCCGCGTGTGGAACAACGGTTCCGTCATCCGCTCATGGCTGATGGAGCTGATAGAACGCGCCTTCTCCAAAGACGCCAAGCTGGACGAGATCAAAGGGATTATGCACTCCTCGGGTGAGGGCAAATGGACGCTGGAAACGGCATTTGACCTGCAGGCAGCGACACCGGTCATCGCCATGGCGCTGCTGATGCGCTACCGGTCGCTTGAAACCGATACGTTCACCGGCAAGGTGGTCGCCGCACTGCGCAACGAATTCGGCGGCCATGCAGTGGAGAGCAAATAAGAAGTTCTGGAAGCACATAGGATAACAATAGGCAGCAAGACTTAATACCATCGCGGTATTGGGGCTTGCTGCTTTTTTGCAATGCAAACAGGTTAAGACCGCCAGAGAAATGGCATGAACGGACAATTTCCAGAGAAGAAGGGTCGATCTCTCGGCAATATTCCTGTACTATATAAGAAATGCTCCGACAACAAGAGGAAATGGTGATATCGAACATGGTTAATTTATTGGATGTTTTGAAAAAGGAAGTAGTTCCGGCGGAGGGATGTACGGAGCCGATCGCCGTCGCTTATGCAGTCTCCTTAGCAGCGGAGCTGGTTCAGGAAGAAATCACGTCGATTCAGCTGTTTCTTAGCGGGAATATTATTAAAAATGCTATGGGGGTAGGTATCCCCGGTACCGGACAAAACGGTCTGCCCATTGCAGCTGCCTTGGGGGCGGTGATTCACCGGTCCCATAAGAAGCTCGAGATATTGTCAGGGCTGTCCCAGGCAGAGCTTAGTAAAGCCAACGAGATCATTGACCGGAAGCTGCTTGAAGTGGAGCTGAAAAACACGCCCGAGAAACTGTATATTGAGGCGCGGGTACACAGTGAGAGCCACACAGCTACAGCGATTATTGCCAAAGAGCATACGCATGTGATCTTTCTGTCCAAGGACGGGATCGCACTTGATCTGCCAAAAGACAAGGCGGATTGTGAGGGATCCGAGGAATTGGACCCTGAGGTTTATGCGGTTTCCCTGGACGGGATTTTTGAGTTCGTCCGGACCGCCGATTTTTCCAGCCTTCAGTTTCTTTTGGAAGGTGCGGTAATGAACAAGGCCATCTCCGATGAGGGATTACGGGGAGATTACGGACTGCAGGTGGGTAAAAAAATGTTGCAGCAATCGGCGGTCAATCTGTTTGGCAATGATGTGGCCAACAAGGTTATCGCTGCTACGGCTGCAGCCTCCGATGCGCGGATGGACGGCAGTGCAATGCCGGTGATGACAACGGCAGGCAGCGGGAATCAGGGCATAGCGTGTACGCTGCCGGTGATTGAGCTCGCCCGGCTCATGAACAAAGACGAGGAGACGCTGGCGCGGGCACTGGCCCTCAGCAATCTGATCACCGTCCATGTCAAACATTATATCGGGCGTCTGTCCCCGCTATGCGGATCGGGCATCGCAGGCGGAGTAGGGGCCAACAGCGGGATCATCTATCTGATGGGCGGGAGCCTGGAGCAGATTAAGCACGGGATACAGAATACGATAGCCTCATTGTCAGGCATGATATGCGACGGTGCGAAATCCACCTGCGCGCTGAAAATCTCCACAGCTACCAATGCAGCAATTCAGGCAGCTACACTGGCCATGAACAATATTTCGCCCACCGATAGGGATGGGGTGATTTTTGAAGAGGTGGAAGATACGATCCGCAACATGGAGAGGCTGGTCCAGGAAGGCCTTGCCGCAACGGATACGACAATTCTTAACATCATGCTGTCTAAGGGAGAGGTAATGTAATCAGGCAGATTGGGTAGGTAGTGAGACGAGGCTGCTGTTTTGACGTTTTAGATGCTGTGAATGGGTGGCTGATGTGACTGATGTGAGAAGTGTGACTGATGTGAAAGGCGTGATTAACGTGAATTGATGCGACTGATACGACTGACGCAACTCATGCAACTGTTGTCTAAGCTCAAACGATACAGCATTCTGCGTTACCAGACCGGCTAACGGACCGTAAAGCCGCTATTCTATAATAATAGGCCGTAATGTCTTTCTTACGGACCGTATAGCCGTTATTCCCGGAAAAAACGGCGAAATGGCGCTGGGAATGAAAAATAACATCTCTGGAGTCCGCTATGTGACCGGAAACAAGGTATTTTCCGAAATAACGTCACTGGAGTCCGGTACGCATTGTATAGAACCGCCGCCATGCACATATTGCGCTGCAATTAGAATAAATAGTGGATACCCGTTAACGGACGGACCGATAATGATAGCAACGGAGGTGTGTTCACATGGGAGAACAAAGACAACGGTATAACGAAGAATTCAAAAAGCAAACCGTGAAGTTCATTCAAGAACAGACGAAGACCTTGGGTGACTTAGCGGAAGAGCTTAACATCCCGAAAAGTACGCTGCATCAGTGGATGGGTCAATATCGGTAGCTAAAGAATGAACCGGTGGCGAGTATGGACCGGGTACGGGAACTCGAGGCACAGTTGAAAGAGGCGACCCGTCAGCTCCAGGAGAAAGCACTCAAACTTGCCGATACAGAAGAAGACTGGCGATTGTAAAAAAAGCGGTGCACATCTTCAGCAAACCAAGGAACTAAGATTCCAGTTTATGGAGGACCATCGCTCCGAGTTTCGCTTGGAGAAGATGTGCGACACCCTACACGTTTCAAGGAGCGGTTACTACAAGTGGCGGACGGGAGAAACCAGCACACAGAAACTCCGCAAAGCAGCGATCATGGAGCGAATCCAGTATCATTTTGCCGATCATAAAAAGCGTTATGGAAGTCCGAAGATCACCCGTCTGCTGCACCAAGAGGGCTATACCGTTACCGAACGCACCGTGAGTGTGTACATGCGGCAAATGAAGCTCCGCTCTGTCGTGTCTAAACCCTACCGTGTACAGACTACCGACTCTAAGCATGAACTATCCCAATAAGAGCAGCCTTTCTCATCCTTAAAGGAGGGAAGTGCCGCTCTTATTTTTTATAACACCCCTATTGTAGCCCTGTTATTGCCCCAGTAATATCCTCGTATTGCCACTTTTTACTCTTCCATTGCTTTCATACGTCTCCTATTGCCACAACTATCTTCCTGGGCGTCCAGGCCTTCCCGCAGAGGTCAGTACAGCACCTCAACATGCTCCTTCGCGAGCCGCTTGAGCCAGGCTTCTGACGGTTTGCGGTCCGTGATCAGCACGTCGATTCGGCTAAGCTGAACAAGCTGTGTAAAGGCGGTTTTGTCGAATTTGGTATGGTCGGCGAGCAGCACAACCTTTTCGGCCTGCCGCAGCATGTATTTCTTAAGCTCGCACTCCGGTTCGTTGGAATCGGTGATACCGCGTTCCATATCAATACCCTTGCAGCTGATCACGGCAGTGTCGACATTGTAGCGCTGGATTGTGTCATGGGCGACTGGGCCCACAAGAGAGAGTGAACGATGGCGCAAAGATCCGCCGGAGGAAATAATATTCATACCGGAGCTGGCGAACTCATGCAAAATATTGATGGAGTTTGTAATGACCGTCAGATTGTTTTTGTTGCCCAGCAGCTTGAGGAATTCAAAGGATGTCGAGCTGGGATCGACCATCAACGTGTCACCGTCATTAATCAGCTCAAGCGCCTTAAGCGCGATGTTGCGTTTGATATCAGTATTGATAGCGCCCCGGGTGACAAACGGCAGATCCTCATTGGTATGCCTGTTCAGCATAGCCCCCCCGTATGTGCGGCTTAAAATGCCGTCCTTTTCCAGCTTCTCCAGATCCCTGCGGATCGTTTCTTCCGTTACTTCAAACATGCGGCTTAAATCAGAGACCAGAACTCTTTTATCCTGATGCACCAAATCTATTATTTTTTTGCGTCTTTCAGCTGCGAGCATATAATCACCTTTCCGGAGTTAGAACTATTTTATAAATATAGACCTAACGATCTGTGTTTTGCAATAAACTAAGGAGAAACAACATTAATTCTATTATAACCTTCGTGAAACAGACAATAAACAAATAAAAACAACATAATTATTATTTTAAATGTTGACAACAAAGATCGGGGGCGATACGATGAGGATATCATTATTCCTTTGAAAGCGCATGCCTCTTAGAGGAGCGCCAGAGCCGGTCCGCTGCGAATCTTCAGAGACCAGCCTGAAGTGCCACAGCCGAATGAAACCAAGCTTGCAGAGGAAAGAGTGTTAACTTGTAAACGCTGTATATAAATTGCCTGGGAGGCTGGTCAATCAATGAGTACTCATGTTTATTATGTTCCTTCTATCAACATTATGGGAAAAGGCTGTCTGAAGGAAATCGGCCCGTACATTCAAGAGCTGAATTTGCAGAAAGCGCTTGTGGTCACCGATAAGTTTCTGGTCAAGAGCGGAATCGCCGGCAAGCTGCTGGCTGTTCTGGATGAAGCGGGAATTAATTATGTTGTATATGATGAAGTCAAGCCTAACCCGACCTGTAAAAATGTCCATGACGGCGTTGATTTCCTGAAGCAGCATGAATGCGACTATCTGGTGTCTATCGGCGGTGGTTCGCCGCAGGATACAGCCAAAGCCATTGGCATCGTTGCTACCAATGGCGGACATATCGCAGAGTACGAAGGTGTACACAAGTCACAGCATAAATCGCTGCCTATTATTGCGGTGAACACTACCGCCGGAACTTCAAGCGAAGTGACGATCAACTATGTCATTACGGATGAGGAACGCAAGGTGAAGATGGTTATGGTGGATAAGAACAGCATTGCCACCATCTCGGTGAATGACCCTGAGCTGATGGTCGACAAGCCGGCCGCGCTTACTGCGGCAACAGGAATGGATGCCCTGACTCATGCTATTGAAGCATTAGTGACGCCAGGAGCTTATCCGGTCACCGATGCAACGGCATTAGCTGCGGTGGAGCTTATTTTTGCCAATCTGGCCCGCACGGTGAAAGACGGCCATGATATTGAAGCGCGTGAGCAGATGGTTTACGCAATTTTTCTTGGAGGCTTGGCTTTCAACAATGCCGGACTCGGATATGTGCATGCCATGGCGCATCAGCTTGGCGGAGTATATGATTTGCCGCATGGGGTGTGCAATGCGATGCTGCTGCCATATGTAGAAGAAGAAAACGCCAAATATGTACCGGAGAAATTCAGAAGTATCGCCAAGGCGATCGGCCTGCAGGTGAACGGCAAAAGCGACAAGGAATGCGCCGATTTCGTAATCGAATCAATTAAAGCGCTGTCCAAGGAAGTCGGCATACCGGCCAAATTATCCGAGCTGGGTGTAGATGAGGTTGATCTTGACCTGCTCGCTGAAAATGCGATGAAGGATGCCTGTGCACCAGGAAATCCATTCATTCCTACCAAAGAAGAAGTCATTGCCCTATTCCGCAAAATCCTCTAGAACATCTTTTAATAAGGAGATTCCCTATGAACAATCATATCGCCGTCGATATCGGCGCCTCCAGCGGGCGGCTAGTGCTCGGAACCATCGTGGACGGGAGTCTCACCCTGGAGGAGATTCACCGCTTCAGCAATGGATTCACCGAGCGCAACGATTCCTGCTTCTGGGATGTGGATTACTTACTGGAGCAGATCCTTATCGGGCTGCAAAAAGCAAAAGCCGGAGGCGTGACGAAATGCACCCTAGGGATTGACACTTGGGCTGTAGATTACGTCCTGCTGGATGCTGAGGGAAACCGAATCCAGGAGGTATATGCTTACCGGGACCGCAGGACGGATGGGGTCATGGAAGAGGTGGCGAAGCTCATTTCTCCGGAAGCTGTTTATGCCAAGACGGGGATTCAGCAGTTAACATTTAATACGTTATACCAGCTGTATGTCCATGACCGTGAAGAGCTGGCTAAGGCGGATCAGATTTTGCTGGTGCCCGATTATCTCTACTATAGATTGTGCGGCCGGAAGATCAACGAGGTCACCAATGCTTCGACCACTCAGCTGCTCAATCTCGCAAGCCGTGATTTCGATCCTGAGCTGCTTGCATTGCTTCAGCTTGAAAGAGCGCAGTTCGCCGGGCTGACCGAGCCCGGTGAAGATCTAGGCAGCATCAGTGATTCACTGATGCAGCAGTATGATCTGCCGGAATGCCGGCTCATTTGCGTGGCAACCCATGATACGGCTTCCGCCGTCCTTGGCATCCCGGCGCAAAGCGGGCGTTCGTCAGCATATATCAGCAGCGGCACCTGGTCGCTGCTTGGCGCTCAACTGGATCAGCCGATTAATAACCGGAGTGCAAGAGAAGCCAACTATACCAATGAATGGGGTGCTTATGGCACATACCGGTTCCTCAAAAACATTATGGGACTGTGGCTGATCCAGGAGGTACGCAGGCTGGACGGCAACCGCTACAGCTTCGCTGAGCTGGCTGAACAGGCCGCTGCCGCTGAAGGCTTCCGCAGCCTGATTGGCTGCAATGATCCGCGTTTTTTGAATCCGGACGATATGATAGAAGAAATCCGCCTATTCTGTGCCGAGAGCGGCCAGCCTGTTCCGCAGTCGCCGGGTGAACTGGCACGCTGCATCTTTGACAGTCTGGCGTTGTCCTATCGCAGCTATTTGAAAGAGCTCGAAGCGCTTACTGGCACAGCCATCGAAGTGCTGCAAATCGTCGGCGGTGGAGCAAACAACGAGCTGCTGTGCCAGCTGACCGCAGACGTAATCGGCAAGGAGGTCCTTGCAGGACCCGCTGAAGCTACCGCACTGGGAAATATTGCGGTACAGCTGATCCAGTCGGGCAAGGTCTCGGACATCCACGAGGCCAGAGCACTGATCGGGCAATCGTTTGAGATCAAATCCTATCTACCCCGGCCTATGCCGCAGCTTGGCGGGCTGCTGGTCCGCTGGGAGGAGCTGAATGCAGCGGAAACGGCTGCAGGTGAAAGCGCATAAGCTCCGCTTTCGAAGCGGGTTTTGCCCGAAGTAAACCGATGGAGCAGATGCTCACAAAACTAAATCGTATGCTTCCGGAGCAAGTTTGCTCGAAGAGTATTCCCGGAAGTATCGCTCACAAAACTAAGCCTATGCTTTCGAAGCGAGTTTTGCCCGAAGTAAACCGATGGAGCAGATGCTCACAAAACTTTTAGGAGGATGCACCATGGATCAGAGCATCATGAACAGCTTTAACGAAGCCAAGATACTGTACGCCGCTCATGGCATTAATGTGGATGAAGTACTGGAGAAGCTGGCACAGATCAAGATTTCACTGCACTGCTGGCAGGGAGATGACGTTAGAGGTTTTCTGTTTAAGGATAAGGAGCTTAGCGGCGGGATTGCCGTAACCGGAAGTTATCCCGGCCGCGCCGGCACACCAGAGGAGCTGCGTCAGGATTTGGAGAAGGCCTTATCGCTGATTCCGGGCAAACACAAGGTCAACCTGCATGCGATTTATGCCGACACAGATGAAAAGGTGGATCTGGACGAACTGGAACCGCGCCACTTTGCATCGTGGGTAGACTGGGCCAAGGAGCAGGGGCTTGGACTTGATTTTAATCCGACCTGCTTCTCCCATCCGAATGCGGCAGACGGATTCACTTTGAGCCATGCAGACGAAGCCATCCGCAGCTTCTGGATTAAGCATTGCAAGGCTTCCCGGCGGATCGCCGAACATTTTGGGCGTGAGCTTGGACAACCCTGCGTCACCAACTTTTGGGTGCCTGACGGTTATAAGGATACCCCGGTGGACCGGCTGGCGCCGCGGATACGGCTGAAAGAGTCGCTGGATGAAGTGTTCAGCGAAGAGATTGATCCACAGTATAATATTGATGCCGTGGAGAGCAAGCTGTTCGGCATCGGTTCGGAGAGCTATGTGGTCGGATCGCATGAATTTTATATGGGCTACGGGCTGACCCGGGGCAAAGCGATTTGCCTCGATGCCGGTCACTTCCATCCGACTGAAGTGATTTCGAATAAGCTGTCCTCCATTCTGATGTTCAGCGAGCAGCTGCTGCTGCATGTCAGCAGACCGGTCCGCTGGGACAGTGACCATGTGGTGACCATGGATGATGAACTGCTGGAGATTGCCCGGGAGCTGGTCCGCGGAGATTTGCTGCCGCGCACGAATATTGGTCTGGATTTCTTCGACGGCAGTATCAATCATATTGCGGCATGGGTTATCGGCACACGCAACACGCTCAAAGCCTTGCTGCGTGCGATGCTGGAACCAGTAGCGGAGCTGAAGGCTGTTGAACTGGCCGGTGATTACACTTCCCGGCTCGCACTTGTCGAAGAATTTAAGTCTTATCCATTTGGCGCGGTTTGGGATTATTACTGCGCTTCGCAGAATACACCGGTCCGTGAACAATGGCTGGCTGAGGTCAAGAGCTACGAGCAGGAAGTGCTGGCGGCAAGATAGGCAACGGCTAACCAAGACGTGACTAATTAAGCAGTGTATATAAAGGAGAGAAGACATATGAGTACATCCGTAATGAAGTCCAAAGGATACATTGCCGGCATCGAGGCGCCATTTATTCAGGAAATGTCGGAGATTACCCATCACATGTGGTCGCTCGGCTGGGATGAGCTGAACGGCGGTAACGTCAGCTATTTGCTGGAAGAGGATGAGGTTGCTAAATACATTAACGTACGGGAGCCGCTGCGGACGATTAACCTGACTTTCCCGGTCACTGAGCTGGCCGGCAAATATTTCATCGTCACCGGCTCCGGCAAATATTTCAGGAATGTAATCAAAGACCCGGAAGCCAATCTCGGTGTGCTGCGTGTCACGGACAGCGGCGAGAGTGTAGAAGTGCTCTGGGGTCTGCGCAACAACGCCGTGCCGACGAGCGAGCTGGCTTCCCATTTCATGAGCCATATTGAGCGCCTGAAGGTGGACCCCAACCACCGGATCGTACTGCATACCCACGCTACCAATGTCATTGCCATGACCTTCACGCATGATCTGGATGAGCTGAAATTCACCAAAACCTTATGGGAAATGTGCACCGAATGTCTGGTGGTTTTCCCGGACGGCGTGGGTGTTATTCCTTGGATCGTTCCCGGCAGCAGTGAAATCGGCCGCGCCACAGCCGATAAAATGAAGGAATACCGGGTAGTTATCTGGCCGCAGCATGGCATTTTTGTGACCGGTGGTACGATGGATGCTACCTTTGGTCTGGTGGAAACGATTGAGAAAGCGGCGATTGTCTATAACCTGATCGCTGGCAGAGAAATCAAACAGAAAATTACCGACCGCCAGCTGGCGGATCTGGCGGCGGCTTTCCATGTTACACCCAAAGCCGGCATCCTGGAGTTATAAAATACACTTCATTGCGAAGGGCAACCGGACATGGGCAGATTATCTGCCTTTGTCCGGTTTTTTTCGCAGCAGCGGCTGTCCTGAAGATCTGCTGTCAGGATTTGCAATTGCCTTCAACTAGCGTCATAATATCCTTACTTAAAGTAATTATATTATTAAATGGAGGTAGTATATGAATACCGATAAATTGTTTACACCTTTTCAGGTTGGAACGCTTTCCCTTCAAAACCGGATCGTAATGGCGCCAATGACCCGGGCATATTCACCGAACGGGGTAGCAACCGAAGCAGTTGCCGAGTATTACCGCAAACGCACAGAGGGTGGAGTGGGCCTGATTGTAACCGAAGGCACAGCGATCAACCATCCGTCAGCCGTCAGCCATCCGAATATTCCGAATATTCACGGGGAGGCTGCTTTGGCCGGCTGGGCTAAGGTTGTGGAAGAAGTTCACGCCGCCGGCGGCAAAATCATTCCGCAGCTCTGGCATGTCGGCATGGCCCGCAGCATTGGCGAGCTACCGAATGCCGAAGCGCTGCCGATTGGTCCATCCGGGCTGAATTTGGCCGGCCAGCAGATTACAGAGCCGATGACGCAGCAGGAGATCGACGGTATCATCGCTGCTTTTGCCCAGGCGGCCGTTGACGCCAAACGGATCGGTTTTGACGGTATTGAGCTGCATGGGGCACATGGTTATCTGATCGACCAGTTCTTCTGGGAGAAGACCAATCAGCGCACCGATCAATATGGCGGTGATCTTGAAGCGCGGACTACCTTTGCGGTCGAGGTTATTGATGCCTGCCGCCGTGCGGTTGGACCGGATTTCCCGATTGTGCTGCGCTTCTCGCAATGGAAGAGCGGAGACTACTCTGCCAAGCTTGCCCAAACACCGGAAGAGCTGTCCCGTTTCCTGACACCGCTCAGCAATGCCGGAGTCGATATCTTCCACTGCTCCACACGCCGCTTCTGGCTGCCGGAGTTCGAAGGCTCCGAGCTGAATCTGGCCGGCTGGACGAAGAAAATTACCGGCAAACCAACCATCACGGTAGGTTCTGTAGGTCTCAACAGCGAGTTCACCAGTACGGTGAAGGAGGAAAATGAGGAAGATAACATCGAACGCCTGCTGGAGAAGCTGCAACAAGCGGAATTTGATCTGGTGGCGGTCGGCAGAGCGCTGCTAAGTGATCCGCAGTGGCCGGCCAAAGTGCAAAGCGGCAGAATGGACGAGATCATTCCGTTTACGTTCGAGTCTACAAAGACACTGAACTGAACGGAAGCCGACTAACTTTAGGAGGAAGGCAATCATGAGAGAGAGGGCTTCAACCGCATGGGAGAGTTTTGGATGGAGCATCCAAAACGCGCAAGTGGGAGAAGTCCTCTTTGTGTTTTCTTTTTATTAATTATCAGGAAAAGGGTGGAGAACGATGAATAAGCGAATAGCAATTACCGGTTTTGGCGTGAAGGTTCCTAACGGAGAGAACAACAACGATTTGTTGGATCATCTGATCAGCGGCGAGTATGATTTCACAGCCAGAAATGATATTACACCGAATCAGGAGCCTTTATGGGTTGGTGAAGTTCTTGGGGATTTGGGGACGCTGGAGGATAAGCAGTACCGGGTTCTGCCGAGAATCTCCAAGCTGGCCATTAGTACAAGCGCCGAAGCACTAGTGATGGCTGGACTAGATTTGACGGACCCTGGCAATAAGACGGGGGTGTTCTTTGGGACCACCATGGGCGGTACAACTCCGCTGGAGGATATGGTCCATTACGCATCTGCCGGCAAGTTCAGAGAAATGCCTGTTTACTGCTGCGGGTTGGTGCATTATCACAGTCTGGCTTCCTCCATCTCCAGCTTTTTTCATCTGACAGGAATCTCGAAGACGGTAACGACCGGCTGCACTGCCGGACTTGAAGCGCTGGAGGACGCCATGCTGTATCTGCAAAGTGGAAAGATAAACACGGCAATTGTAGGGGCAGCGGATAGCAGCAACAATAAAGTGACAGTGTACGGGTTCGGAAAAATAAGAGCGCTGCCATTCAATCAGGAAATCTGGAACTCCGGCTCGCCGTTCAACAAAAAAAGCAAAGGCTTCATATTGTCGGAGGGGGCAGCCAGCCTGATTCTGGAAACCGAGGAACATGCGCTTAGCCGCAATGCAACTATTTATGGGTATATAGATGCCGTGTCTACGAATAATGACGCTGAATCGGTGAATGGCCAGGACAAAACCGGAAGGAATATGAAGCAGGCGGTAAATGATGTGCTGGGCAACAAAAGACCTGACTATTTTAACAGCCAGGCCTTGGGCTACGACGCTAATGACAGAATCGAGGATATAGTCTCCAGGGATATCTTTCAGCATGAAGTACCGCTGACCTCGATCAAAGGGCTGATCGGCCATCCGTTCAGTGTCAGCGGCCTGGCGCAGATTATTGCCTCCTTGCTCGGCTTTCAGCATCATTTTATTCCCGGAACCATCCGGACAGATCAACATGGCTATGAGCATCTTCCATTAATCACAAAGACTCTCCAGAAAGCCACATCCGAAGTACTGATTACAAGCCATGGGTACGGAGGCAATAATGCCTGTGTCTATTTAACGAAGCAATGATGATTTAACAATTTACATACTTTTGGTGTGCTGCAGCTGTTCCGCCTTGAGCCGCCATTTCTTCGCTTCATGCTTTTGCTGATTTTGTTCATACAGGTTAGCGATTCGCTCGTAGGCATCGAACTCTTCCGCATTAAATAAAAGTACATATTTTAAAAACGCTATAGCCGCAGTGAACTTGCCTTGAGACGCGAGATAATCTGATTGCTGATGGGCAAGTGTAACCAGTTGAATCTCCATTTTGACTCTCAGGTGCAGGTTCCATTCCTGGTTTAGATTTCTGAATAGGTCAGGCTGGATCTGCGCAAAAACAGAATGAATCAGTGGTTCCTTCAGTTCAGGATTAGTTTCCTCATTAGCCCGGTTAATCTCCGCCAGCAGAGTCAGCACATCGGAGTCCACAGCAGTCTGCAGGGAAATTTGCTGTTTATCGCTGTAGATCAGCTTCGTGACCTCATTGTTCAGCAGCTGCTTCAGATGGGTGAGGCATACCCGAAGCTGACCTCTGGCTTTGACAAGATCCATATCCCGCCATAATTCTTCACAGAGCCGGTCTCTGGTGACGACGGGATTCAGCAGCAAATAAATCAGCAAATCCTTGGCGCTTCTCCTTCCCCAGCCACTAATAATCGGAATATCATCTACGGCAACCGTAAATCTGTTGAGTAAATTGATCTTCAATTGTACGGATGGGGCGTTATCGTCCGGATTATTGTTAACCATGTCCAGTAATTCGGAATGCAAATTTAACAGCAAAGGGTCCAAAGGAGCCCTGTTCATCCACTTACTCTTCAGAAAGACTTCAATCTGTTTAAAGGTTTCCTCCGGCTGATCATAAAAAACCATGTTGGATGCATTGTACAAGGTCATAAACCGGCAATTCGGATTGGCCGATGCAATCAGGCTGGACAGATAGGGAGGATACATCGGGTCCTGTTCCCCAGTCAACATTAATGTCGGATGGGTATGCTGTTTGAACAGATCCATAATCTCGTTATGTGCATACGCAAAGAAATCCAGCAGTTCCAGATAAACGTCAAAGGTGACTTTGGCAAAAGCGCTATACAGCGCTTCCGTTTCAGCGCTATAGCGCGGATAAAGGGTGGCGTTAGGAATCACGTGATCCGCAAGCGCCAGCATGGATTGATAAGTCATCAGCTTTTTGCGGTAATCCTTATATTTATTGGCTGTCCCAGACGAATTGAACAAGGGAAGCGACAAAAGAACAGTGCTTCTTACTCGATCCGGATACGCTTTGGCAAAATAAAGGGCAATAATGCTCCCTGCCCCATGGGCGATGATATGGAAGGATTGAATCTGGAGATCATCCAGCAGCATTCGCAAATTTTCGACAAATAATGCGGCCAGTTTATCAAGGGTAGTCTTAGAGCTTCCGCTCAATCCATGTCCCCGGAGATCATATCTTACAATATGGTAGTTGTCAGTCATATATGGAACCATAAAGTCCCAGCTACTCAGATTAAAGCCCAGACCATGGATAAGTACCAAGGTTTCTGTGCGGTCACTGGTGTTTTTTGCCGTCTCGTATTCATAATGGATGTCGGTGTCATCCCTTGAAATATAAGCCATTGCTGTACCCCTCTACGTTGCGTTATAGAATGATTATATCTGAAAAATATATAATATTTTATCGTAATATGTGGTTTTTTGTAGAAATGTGTAACGTATGTGTAGCGGTGCTTTGTTAAACTTGGAACAAGCAATACTTTTCAGGGGAGATGATGTGCAGCTATGAAGATGTTTTACTGTATTTGCGTCAAGGATTCCAAGTTCGATTTGGTCTATTTACGGATGTATATCCGCAGATAATAGCAGATAATAAATGTACGGAATAATAATTTTAGACGAACCTTCTTACTTATTATGTAGGAGGGTTTATTAGTATGTAGAATTCTAATTGTATCAGGGGATTTAATTTATTCTACCAGATTGTCTTTTAAAATTGTAAAACTTGGATTGCATTTTATCCTTATGCTATAATTTTTTATTAGCAAGAATAAAATTCTAGAGTTTATTTTACAAAGCTTCAATATAAAGGACGTGGAATAATGACAATGGGGAATAACTCACCGGACTTAAAATTCGGCAAGGGTGGTTCGAAAGATTACTCGAAGTATTTTGATTTTTCTGATGCCAAAGTCATCAGTGAAGAAGAAGGCAAAACTACGTATAGAATCAAAGGACGTACCGTACAGATCAATTCCAACCCGGACTACAAAGAGGGCAAGCGCAGGGGCAAGCAGGAAATAGAAGTTATAAACTTTGAAGATACCGATACAAATCAGGCCATGGAGCAGTTCCGGGAGATAAACCGCCACAAACAACATTATTATTTCATCGCCACCTACGGCTGCCAGATGAACGAGCATGATACGGAAACGATGAAAGGTATGCTGGAGCAAATGGGTTATCTCGCTGCCGAAGACCGCAATGAGGCTGATATTATTCTGCTGAATACCTGTGCGATCCGCGAGAATGCCGAAGATAAGGTGTTCGGGGAGCTGGGCCATCTCAAGACGCTGAAGCTAGAGAAACCGGGTCTGCTGCTTGGGGTCTGTGGCTGCATGTCACAGGAGGAAGGCGTGGTTAACCGCATCATGTCCAAATATGGCTTCGTTGACATGATCTTTGGCACGCACAATATTCACCGGCTGCCGCAGCTTGTTAAGGAAGCGGTTTACAGCAAGGAGCTTGTAGTTGAAGTCTGGTCCAAGGAAGGCGACATCATAGAGAACCTGCCGAAGAAACGGGAGGGGATGCGTGCCTGGGTGAATATCATGTACGGCTGTGATAAGTTCTGTACCTACTGCATCGTACCGTTTACGCGGGGCAAGGAGCGCAGCCGCCGTCCGGAGGATGTCATCGCCGAGGTTCGGGAGCTGGCCCGTCAGGGCTTTAAGGAAGTGACTTTGCTGGGGCAGAATGTGAATGCATACGGCAAGGATTTTACGGATTTGGATTATACATTCGGGGACCTCATGGACGATATGCGCAAGATCGACATTCCACGCATCCGCTTCATGACTTCGCATCCCCGCGATTTTGACGATAAATTGATTGAAGTACTGGGAAAAGGCGGCAATCTTGCAGAGCATATTCATCTGCCGGTACAGTCCGGAAGTACTGCCGTTCTGAAGAAAATGAGCCGCAAATACACACGCGAGGCTTACCTGGAGCTTGTCCGCAAGATTAAGGCCAGTGTGCCGGCTGCCGTGCTGACGACAGATATCATCGTGGGGTTCCCCGGTGAAACCGAGGAACAGTTCGAAGAAACACTGTCGCTGGTGCGTGAAGTAGGATATGATATGGCTTATACCTTCATTTATTCACCACGCGAGGGTACGCCTGCAGCTGCGATGGAGGACAATGTACCTGCTGAGGTGAAGAGCGAGCGCCTGCAGCGGCTGAATGACCTCATTAAAGAGCAGAGCCGGATCAGCAATGACCGGATGCTGGGCGAACTGGTCGAGGTGCTGGTGGAAGGGGAGAGCAAGAATAACGCTCAGGTGCTTTCGGGCCGTTCCAGTGCCAACAAACTGGTGCATTTTGAAGGTTCGAAGGATCTCATCGGCAGTTTGGTGCAAGTCAGAATTACCGATACGAAAACATGGTACATTAAAGGGGACTATGTGGCGGAAGCCGCGGCTGTCCTCTAATTATAGAGGAATGGAGCGATGTCAGTGACCCAGGAAGAACCGCGTTTGAACGAATACGGCATGCCGACCTACAATACCCGCGATCTGATCGTGCGCGAGGATATTATGGGCAAAGCCAAGGAGCTCGCTTCACTCATTTCGACCAGCGAAGAGGTGCAGCATTTCCAGCAGGCCGAGCAAAAGATTCTGAATCATGAGCGGGTGCAGGGACTGATCGCCACGATCAAGAAGAAGCAGAAGGAGATTGTGGCCTTTGAGAGCTTCAAGAATAAAGAGATGGTGGCCAAGATTGAGCGTGAAATTGAAGTGCTGCAGGATGAAATTGACGGCATACCGGTCGTGAACGAATTTCAGCAGAGCCAGAGCGATATTAACTATCTGCTGCAGCTCGTTATTTCTGTAATCCGAGACACCGTGTCGGAAAAAATCAATGTGGAAGCCGGCACTGAAGCGCCTCCGTCCACATGCGGCGATTAAATAAGTTTCTGGGGGCGGATGCAGATCCGTCCCTTTGTTCAGGTAGGACATCATAATTAATTGATTTTAGAAGTTCAGGTTTGGTACATTAAAAGATACGAACAGTTAAATTAAAGCTGCAGCAAAGGATGATCTAGAGTGAGCGAGAACGCGGAACAAAACTATAACGCCAAAAAGTACCGTACACCGGACGGAGTTCCGGCCGATATTGTCATGTTTACCTTGACCAAACGGGAACGGAAGACGGTCACGAAGACGCTTCCGCTGCGCGAACTGAAAGTCATGCTGATCCGTCGGAAGAAATGGCCTTGCGAGGGCATGTGGGCCTTGCCGGGTGGCTTCTGCCAGGAAGATGAATCTATATATGATGCAGCCACACGTGAACTGAAGGAAGAAACCGGTGTGGACGGCGGACATTTGGAATACCTTGGTGTCTACAGTACACCGGGCCGGGATCCGCGCGGCTGGATTATCAGCCACGCCTTTTTCGCACTGGTGGAGGAGTGGATGCTGGAGCAGAGACAAGCCTCCGATGACGCGGGTGAGGTAGGGCTGTTTACGCTGCAGGAAGCGCTCGAAGAGCTGGAGCTGGCTTTTGACCACCGTGATATTATTAACGACGCCTATCTGCGGATTCAGCAGCAAATGCTGCAGACGACGATAGCCAGACAGTTTTTACCGCGGCATTTTACGCTGAGCGAGTTGTATCAGGTCATTCAGACCGTAGTGCCGGAATTTAAGGAACCGAACTTTATCCGCAAAATTACGTCAACCCGCAGCAGGCAGGGTATATTAAAGGAAGTAAGCGATGAAGCAGGCAATCCGCTCAGCTCCAACCAATACTCCCAGCGCCCTGCCCAGCTCTATATGTTTACGGACCACGAGCCATTATTATCAATTTATACTTAAAGCAGATACTTACAAGACCAGGCGGATGCTTTCGAAGCAGTTTTGTACGAAGCTATTCAATGGAGTAGATGCTCACAAAACTTAGCGTATGCTTTCGAAGCAGTTTTGTACGAAGCTATTCAATGGAGTAGATGCTCACAAAACTTTTAGGAGGTCACTAGATGAAGGCATTAATCGTGATCGATTTCACCAATGATTTTATTGACGGCAGCCTGCCTGTTGGACAGCCCGGCATAGACATTGCGTCCAGAGTGAACCAGTTGACGGAGCAATTTGTGAAGAGTGGCGATTTCGTGGTGATGGCGGTTGATTTACATGAAGCCAATGATTCCTATCATCCGGAGAGCAGACTGTTTCCACCGCATAATCTGCGCGGCAGCCGGGGGCGTGAGCTGTATGGGGAGCTGCATAACGTATATGAAGCGAACCAGAAAGACATCTATTGGATGGACAAAACCCGTTACAGCGCCTTTAGCGGCACGGAATTGGAGCTGAAACTGCGTGAACGCGGGATTGCCGAGCTGCATCTGATAGGGGTATGTACAGATATTTGTGTGCTGCATACTGCAGTGGATGCATATAACAAAGGTTTTGAAATCATCATACACGAAGATGCTGTAGCGAGCTTCAATGCCGATGGGCATGTCTGGGCGCTGGGTCATTTCCGGGGCAGCCTCGGAGCAAAAGTGGTTACTGCAAAATAGAGAAAACTATAGACCTGCAGATGCAGCAGTGAAGATACTAGGAGATGAGGATATGAGGAGAGAGCTTGCTCTACATACGGACAAATATCAGATTAATATGATGTACGCCCATTGGGTCAACGGGAGCCACAAACGCAAGGCCGTATTCGAAGCCTATTTCCGCAAGCTTCCCTTCGGGAACGGCTTTGCTGTGTTCGCAGGCCTGGAGCGGATCGCTCAGTACATCAGTGAACTGCGTTTCACTGAGGAAGACATCCGTTACTTGTCCGAGCAGGAAGAGAATTATGCACCTGCTTTTCTGGAGGAGCTGCTGCAGTTTCATTTCCAGGGCAGTATCCATTCCATGAAGGAAGGAGCGCTTGTCTTTCCCGATGAGCCGCTGATCCGAGTGGAAGGAACGATCATGGAGGCTCAGCTTGTGGAGACAGCCATCCTGAACTTCATGAACTATCAGACGCTGATCGCCACCAAAGCTTCCCGTATCAAGCAGGTGGCACCGAATGATATTCTGCTGGAGTTTGGCACGCGGCGTGCTCAGGAAGCCGACGCGGCGGTGTGGGGAGCACGTGCGGCTTATATCGGCGGCTTCCATGCCACCTCCAATATGCTGGCCGGTAAAATGTTCGGCATACCCACGAAGGGCACACATGCCCATTCCTGGGTACAGAGCTTCGCCAGCGAACAGGAGGCGTTTGATGCTTATGCCAAGGTGCTGCCGGATGGCGTTACGCTGCTGGTGGATACATTTGACACGCTGCGCAGCGGTGTGCCGCATGCGATTAACACCGCGAAGAAGCTAGAGGCGGAGGGTAAACGCATGAACGGCATCAGGCTCGACAGCGGAGACTTGGCCTATTTGTCACGCCAGGCACGCAAGATGCTCGATGAAGCTGGACTGCAGTATGTGAAGATCGTCGCTTCCAATGATCTTGATGAGAACACGATCATGAACTTGAAGTCGCAGGGAGCTGCCATAGATACCTGGGGTGTGGGAACACAGCTGATTACGGCATCTGATCAGCCTTCCCTAGGCGGAGTGTACAAGCTGGTGGAGATGGAGTCCCCTTCCGGTGAAATGGTACCAACGATCAAAATCTCCTCCAACCCCGAGAAAGTATCTACGCCAGGGAAGAAGGAAGTGTTCCGGATTGTCGGCACCAATGGCAAGGCGCTGGCCGATTATATCAGCTTCCCTGAAGAAACGGGCCCGCGCAGTGGTGCCCGGCTGAAGCTGTTCAATCCGCTGCACCCCTATATGAAGAAGCATGTGGAACGTTACGAGGCGCTGCCGATGCTGGAGCCAATCTACGTCAATGGTTTCCAGGTTTATAAATTACCGGAGCTGGATGAGATCCGCCGCTACCATCAGGAGCAGCTCGACCTGTTCTGGCCTGAGTATCTGCGCATACTTAATCCTGAGGTGTACCGCGTGAATCTCAGCGAGCAGGTGTGGGACCGCAAGCAGCAACTGATTGCAGAGCATATGCAGCAGGATATCGAGTAGAAGAGGCTTTTTAATAGAATGTGATAGACAAGCTGTCCCCTGCAGGCAATCTGCGGATGGGGCAGCTTTTTACCTTCAATTCGGTGTGCAAGACACAATACGGATTGACAGAAAATAACAGAGATTATATATTAAAGATGTTCTTACTTTCATGACGAATTCAGGAAACTGAATTATCTTTTTTGTCATGAAAGTTAAAACGCTTTAACTTTCATTTCTGCTGCCGGAAAGTTTCATTGATCCAATTGAGAGGGGGGAGTTCTGGTTTCGCCGGTTTATTTTCGCAATTGATTCTTATTCTACTATTGAGGAGTGAATCATTTATGAAAAGTCGAGGCAAGCATAAACTTGGCTGGAAAAGCTTCTTGTTACTCTGTCTGGCGCTACTTCTCCTACCGGCTGGTTCGGCATTTGCTGCTGTAAACAAACCTTTCCCTCAGCATACGACTTATACGAGCGGCACAATCAAGCCTAACCATGTCACACAGACAAGTATGGACAACTCTGTAAAAACAAAATGGAATGCCTGGAAAGCGGCTTATCTGAAACCGGCAGGCACAGGCAAATATTACGTTAAATATAATTCGGCTGGCGAAACCGTTTCCGAAGCCCATGGCTACGGTATGCTGTTCACGGTACTTATGGGTGGTTATGACAGCAACGCACAGACTTATTTCGATGGACTGTATAATTATTACACTGCACATCCCAGCTCTCTTAATCCTTACCTGATGTCGTGGAAGCAGAACAGCAGCTTTGAGAATATCGAGGGGGAAGATTCTGCTACGGACGGTGATATGGATATCGCCTACTCGCTCCTGCTCGCAGACAAGCAGTGGGGCAGCAGCGGCACAGTTAACTATCTGCAGGCAGCCAATCATATTATTAATGCAATTATGGACGATGAAATCAATCAGACGCAGTGGACCATCCGTCTCGGCGATTGGGCGAACAGCGGCTCTTACAATACCGCTACCCGGCCATCGGACTTTATGCTGAGTCATTTAAAGGCATTTCAAGCGGCAACCGGGGATACCCGCTGGCAAAATGTTACAGATAAAACCTATACGATCATCAACAGCCTGTATACAGGCTATAGCGCTACCACCGGTTTGCTGCCCGACTTCGTGGTCTATTCCGGAGGGGTCTACAAACCGGCGCCAGCCAATTTCCTTGAGGATGCCAACGACGGGCACTATAATTATAATTCCTGCCGTACCCCATGGCGGATTACAACCGATTACCTGATCTCAGGAGACAACCGGGCCTTATCCCAGCTTAACCAGCTGAGCAGCTGGATCAAGACTAAAGCCAGCAATACGCCGGGCAATATTAAGGATGGCTACAAGCTCAATGGGACCACCTTCGGAAGCTACAACAGCGGTGCTTTTTATGCTCCGTTCGGGGTGAGTGCCATGACCTCTTCGGCTAACCAGAGCTGGCTGAATTCACTTTGGAGCCATACGGCAGGCAGCGCAGCGGAAGATTACTATGAAGACAGCATCAAGCTGTTCTCGATGATTGTGATGTCGGGTAACTGGTGGACTTACTAAACCTTTGAGAATTACAGCAATCCTAGCCCATCTCCGGATGGGCTTTTGCGATTTTCAGACCCGTTTTTTGCTGGGAAGTGTATGCTAACTGTGATATTTATCATGATTAATGTGATAAATTTAACATCTTAATTTTTAATTTTATTGCTAAATTAAGGGTGACCTTGTATCCACAAAAACCTTGGGAAACACGGATTTTTCACACAATTTTCATATATTGTTGCTTGTATGGCAGATTACCTTCTATTAAAGTAACGCCACTCTGTCGCGTATAAAGAAATCATCTAAAATCCATAAATAAATGTGATTCCCAAAGCGTGGAAAATGCAAGATATGTCACTTCGCGACTTGCAAATTCAAGTTACAATCGTTGAAAAAGTCAAAAGGATGTTATTCTACTTGACACTAAGGAAGGGGTTATGTCGGTGGTACAATTACCAAAATTGAACGATCTCGGTTTCTTTGAGATTCGTCTGGAGTCCATTGGAGGGCTGGGAGCGAATCTGGCCGGTAAGATGCTCGCGGAAGCGGGCGTGGTGGGCGCGGGTCTGAACGGCGTCAGTTTTTCGTCTTACGGCTCGGAGAAGAAGGGGTCAGCAGTAAAGGCCCATATCCGTTTCTGTGATTTGGACACACATATCCGCGATACTTCGCCGGTTGAGCGTCCACACGTCGTTGGGGTTTTCCATGAAGCACTGGCCAAAACCGTCAATGTGACCAGCGGCATTTATGAGCACAGTACCGTTCTTGTGAATTCGGCCAAGACGCCGGAGGAGCTGAAAGAGCTGCTCAAGATGAAGGCAGGCACGATCGCGGTGATCGATGCGACAAGCATTGCCCTGAAAGAAAAGAACCGGGTCAATATGGCGATGCTGGGTGCGTTGTTCCGGCTTTGTCCTTTCCTGGATACCGAAACCATGAAGGGCGTAATTGAGAAATCTCTTGGCAAAAAATATCCGCAAGCTGTACAATCGGCGATTACCACCTTTGAACGGGGCTTCAATGAAGTGAAGTTTATGGACTTTGAGCTGCCTGAGGGCGACAGCATGCCGGAATATGTACGTTCCGACATTTCAGCGCTGGGCTATGAGACCCAGCCGATGGGCGGTACCATCATTAACCCGGGCAGCAGCTTCCTCAAGAATCTGAGTATTTCCCGTTCCGGAATGATTCCTGCATATGAGAATGAATCCTGCATCCACTGTGCACAGTGCGATACTGTTTGCCCCGATCAGTGTTTTGTCTGGGAAGAACGGCTCGACCGCAAGGGCCGCTCGCAAATGTTCCTGCTGGGCATTGACTATCAATATTGCAAGGGCTGCCTGAAATGTGTAGGCGCCTGTCCGACCTCTGCGCTGTCCATTCTGCGTGAGAAGGAAGGCTATGCGGACAGTCATACGGTGCATCATCAATTCGATCTTATATCGCAGTCTTAATCTTCTGAAGAAAGGTGGAATGAACAGTGGCTATTGATTATGAAAAAGAAGTAGGTTCCGCCAAGGTGGAACAGAAATTCCTGTATGAATCAGGAAATGAAATGGCGGCATATGCCGCACATCAGATTAATTACCATGTCATGGGTTATTTCCCGATCTCCCCGTCGACGGAGGTTGCCCAGTTCCTTGATACGATGAAAGCTAGCGGACAGCATGATATTATGCTGGTTCCTTCGGATGGCGAGCACAGCTCGGCAGGGATTTGTTATGGTGCTTCTACAGCAGGCGGACGCGTATTCAACGCGACCAGTGCTCAAGGCTATATGTTCATGCTGGAGCAATTGCCTGTACAAGCCGGTACGCGGATGCCTATGGTCATGAACCTGGTCTGCCGCTCCATTTCCGGTCCGCTGAATATTCATGGCGACCATTCGGATTTGTATTTTGCCCTGAACACCGGATGGCCAATCCTGATGTGCCGTGATCCGCAGTCCGTCTACGACATGAACCTGATGGCGCTGAAGCTGGCAGAGCATGCCAAGGTCCGTCTTCCGGTTATGGTTGCTTCTGACGGCTATTTCACCTCCCACCAGAAACGTCGTGTGCAGGCTTTCGCCCACCGCGAGGATGTTCAGAAGTTCGTAGGCGAACAGCCGCCAACCGGTTTTACCGATACGTTGGACCGCAATAATCCGGTTACGGTAGGTCCTTATATGAATGAACCGGATTATATCAACAACCGTTACCAGCAATCGGTAGCGATGTACAATGCCGGTGAAGTGTTCGAGGAAATCGCCCAGGAATTTGCTGAGCTGACCGGACGCCATTACCCTATGATTGAGGAATACCGGATGGAGGATGCGGACGTAGCGGTATTTCTGATGAACTCCGCTTCCGAAATTATCAAGGATGTGGTAGATCAGCTTCGCCTGCAAGGCATCAAAGCCGGTGCGATCTCGCCAAATATGATTCGTCCTTTCCCGCAGAAGCAAATTGCCGAAGCGTTGAAGAATGTTAAAGCGATCACTGTCGGGGACCGCGCTGACTCTGTTGGCGGACACGGCGGCAATATGGTCAACGAAATCAAGGCGGCCCTGTTCACTTACGGCAACACCACTACCAAGGTAATCAGCCGCATTTATGGACTGGGCGGTAAGGATTTCTTCGCTGAAGATGGACATCATTTCTTCCAGCTCGCCATGGACGCTGTGGTCGCGGATCGTGTAGAGGTGCCGTTCGATTATTATGGACATAATCCTGGTGAAGCTGAAAAAGCCCCGAAACGTTTGCTGAAACCGATGAATTTCGAGTCGCTCAAGACCGGCCTGATTACGGTGAAGCAGGATGAAGTGACCGGCAAGCTGAGTGTGAAGGTGCCTCCGGTCCGTAGCCTGATGAAGAAACCTAGACGGTTGTCACCGGGTCATGGCGCTTGTCCGGGCTGCGGTATTTTCTCGGGCCTGGAGCTGTTCTTCAAAGGGATTGAAGGAGATATCGTAGCGCTTTATCATACGGGCTGCGCAATGGTAACCACAACAGGTTATCCGTACTCGTCCCACAAATCGACGTTTATCCATAACCTCTTCCAGAACGGTGCAGCTACGCTGTCCGGTGTGGTGGAAATGTTCTGGGAACGCAAACGCCGCGGTGAGCTGGATGGACTGGGCCTGCAAGAGGACTTTACCTTTGTCATGGTTACCGGCGATGGCGGGATGGATATCGGTATGGGACCGGCCATTGGTGCAGCGCTGCGCGGCCACAAGATGATCATCGTGGAGTACGATAACGAAGGTTATATGAATACAGGCGCACAGCAATCGTATTCTACACCGCTCGGACACCGTACTTCGACATCCAGCATCGGGAAAACCCAGCAGGGCAAAGTAACACAGCATAAAGACACCGCGCAAATTATGGCGGCTACGAACATTCCTTATGTGTTCACCGGCTGTGAGGCTTACCCGCAGGATCTGCTGAAGAAAGCGGCCAAAGCACAATGGTATGCTCAGAATGAAGGTCTGGTCTATGGCAAGATTCTGATTGCCTGCCCGCTGAACTGGATGTCTGAAGACAAGGATGGAACCGACATCGTATCCCTGGCTGTCGAGTCTTGTTTCTTCCCGCTCTATGAAGTAGAGCAAGGATCGACGAACATTACGTATAATCCGGAAGACAAGAATAAACGGGTGGAGGTCTCCGCATGGCTGAAGACGATGGGCAAAACCCGCCATCTGCTGAAGCCTGAGAACGAGCCTGCGCTACGCAGCTTTGAGAACGAAGTACAACGCCGCTGGAACCGTCTGAAAGCGAAACATGAGCATCCAGACTTGTAAGATCAAAGTCAACCTGTAAGCCATTATATATATTATTTTTCACTATTTAAAAGAATATAAGCACAAAGCCCGGCGGATTCTTCTGCCGGGTTTATTTGCACAGAATCAAGCTTACACTTGGCAATAATGCTTCTCCATAGTTCGGATCAGGCAGAGCTGTTGATAGAAAATTCATTAGCGTTCCCGCATAAATCAGGTATTATTTTGCCTCCACACCGTGTTTAACTTAAGCGGACAGCATTTATAAGCTTCATCCCGACGCAATGTTAGGTTATATTGTTGTTATGGTAATTTGTGCCTAGCTAAGTTAATGGCTGATGTGAAAACGGAATGTGGAGGTGCCTAAATGGTAAAGACGAACAACTGGCAGGACGGGATATGGACCAATGAACCGAAGAGCTGTACCGTACAGGGAGATCAATTGATTGTCGAAGCAGTAGAGGGCAGCGATTATTGGCAAAAAACGATGTATGAATTTCAGCATGACAACGGGCATGCACTGCTGGCTCCATGGAAGGAGGGAGAAGCTGTTGAGATCAGCTTTTCATTGCAGGACATCACGGAACTATATGATCAGGCGGGAATTATGCTGTGGCATAGCCCTACAGTCTGGATTAAAGCAGGCATAGAGATGAATGATGGCGTGCCTCATGCCGGTGCGGTTGTAACTGACGGATACTCCGACTGGTCGTTGTCTCCCGTGGCAGAATGGGCCGGAGAGACCGTAACTTTCCGCGCTTCGCGCATGAAGGATGCAGTCATCATCAGAGCCAGAACGCAGTCGCATCCCTGGCGGACCCTGCGGGTCGCCCGTTTTCCTTATGAGTCCGGTGTACAGGCGGGTCCTCATGTCTGTGCTCCTACAAGAGCGGGATTAAAGGTTGTCTTCACACGCTGGATAACCACGGATCCCGATAAAGACGTACATACGGATCCCCCGCTACTCTAATCCTGCTGTATATATTTTGAACCCCCAGCCATCCTATAGTTAACAGGATCTAAGAATACTTGGCTTAGGGGGTATCGGATATGAAGCGCTATATTGCTGGTTGGCTTGCTGCCGTTTGGACTGTAGGAACTATGCTGACAGGCTCTTACCAGCCTTCACAACATGATGCAGATCAATTATTCACCATCCGGGCAGAGCTAAGAGGCAATATTCCGGACGTATATGGAGCGGTCGCACCAGGAGAAACGTCTGTGACAGAATCAGAAACGGGCAACAAAGCCGGGATTCCAATTGTGTACACCTCGATGGATAAAGAGAGGGGCAAATATTCTAAAAAGGTAAAAGCGTTCTTTAACGGACTTTGGGGACATATGGGTGCCCATTGAATGGTGGTAAAATGCAAAGAACCAGCAAACTGAGGGAGATCCCGCAACGGATAGAAACAGGCCAGCCCGATTCCCGGCTGGCCTGTTTCTATCTGTATTTCTTGTGGTATAAGGTGAGCTAAATCTTATCCAAGCGTAATGCTGTGATAGTATCAAAATAAAGTCCAGTTGCCTTTCATTCTGGCATGTCTTTCTGCCCGGTGGAGCGTGTAGCGGGTGCAGCCGATCAGCGCGAGGCTGCCGATAATCAGGATGACGAGAGACCACCACCAGTCTGTGCCGATGTTGTTATATAGTGCCCCGCGTACCAGAATCAAGCTGTAGGTGACCGGGAACAGTGCAGATAATCCTGTAGCCCAAGCCGGGAAGACCGCCGGAGGTATGCGTACGCCCCCGAACAGCTGCATCGGTGCCTGGAAGATATAGTACAGAAACGAAGATTCCCTGGAGAACAAGGATACCGCGCAGAGCAAGGCTCCCCAGACTATGGCCGCTGCCAGCGTTACCAGGAGGACCATCAGCAGCGCTAGCCAGTTTACAGAGGACATATCCGCTACAAAGATGAAGGTGAGCAGTGAAAAGGAGGCGAACATCCAGATGCCGTGAAGCAGAGAATACAGAGAACGCCCATACAGAAAACCCATCTTCGAGGACGGGGTCAGGAAGACGGTCTCCACCGTTCCGCCTTTGCGCTCCAATTCGAACAGCCATGCCGATTCTACAGCTGTCCAGAACAGCTGAAAGACTAGATAACCGCTCAGCAAAAAAAGGGGGATTCTGCCGTCAGGGATAACCTGCGAGAGCGTGGAGCCCTCTCCGCTGCGATAAGGCTTCATCGAATAATAGGAAGTCAAAAAGGCGAGCGCCGGCCAAAACAGCAGGGAGAAAAACACAGTCCGGCCCTTCGTTCGGTTCTGGTGCTGCTTGCGCAGCTCGGCTGCAACCGTCAGCCATAAACCGCCGGGCCTCATGACACCCGTCCTTCTGAGAGCAAAATGATCGCATCCTCCAGATTGGGCTTGTCGCAGGAAAAACCGGTGATCACCAGACCGTTGGCTGCGGTCCAGGGCAGCAGCTCCGTAATCAGCCTGTCGGCGGAAGGGGTCTGCACGGAGATGCGGTAGAAGGCATCGCTCCCGAATGAGGATTCATCGCTTCGGCAGCTGCCCGCCAGCTCTGCCGGATGGCCCAGCTGGCCCAGATGCTCCAGCAGTTGCGGGCGCAAGGCTTCATCCCAACCGGTGACATCGAGATGGGCGGTCTGCGATCCGGCAACCTGCCGGACAATCGCTTCCGGCTTGTCGCACAGCAGCAGCTCGCCGCGATTCAGTACATACACCCGGTCGCAGAGCTCTTCAACCTCCTGCAAATAATGGCTGGTCAGGAGGATGCCTTTGCCTTGCTCTTTGGCGAGCTGCCGCACAGTGCTGCGCAGCTGCCTGGCAATAGGCGCATCCAGCCCGAGTGTCGGCTCATCGAGAAATAAATATTGCGGGTCATTGATTAGACCGCGGGCAATCTGCAGGCGCTGCTTCATTCCTTTGGAATATTGCTCCACAGGCTGGTCTGCGGCTTCAGTCAGGCCGACTTCAGTAAGCAGTCGATCACTTTCCACACGAATTTTGGAAGCACTGAGACCGTATAATTTGCCGAAATATTGCAGGTTTTCTCTTCCTGTGAGTCTCCAGTAGAGCATGCGTTCTCCACCGGCTATCATGTTGACCTTCTGCTGCACATCACGCCGGTTTCCGGCCAAAGAGACGCCGTCAATCTGAATATTCCCTGAGGTGGGATCAAGCAGGGTGGATAACATACGGATGGTTGTCGTTTTGCCAGCACCATTCAGGCCCAGCAATCCGACAATTTCCCCTTTATCAATGTTCAGCGACAGGTTTTTAACGGCAGTCACTCTTTTTAGCTCGGAGCGGAATAAGCCGGTTCTGTTCCTCGTTTCGTACGTTTTGGTAACCTCATTCATTTGAATCATTTGCTATTCACTCCTTCACTGGCTAAAATCGTTCAAACATTCCACGCTCAACGCGCCGGTTGCACCATAAGCCTACTGCGATGTAAAGGAACGACAGCAGCAGGACCAGGGGAACATCACGCAGTCCAACTTCCTCCCCGGTAAGCAGACTGCTGCGCAGAAGCTCAAGTGCAGAGGTCAGCGGAAAAATCTCGGCTGCCTGCTGCAGATAACCGGGCAAATATTGCCGCGGGAACTGAAATCCGCAGAGCAGCGTAGTTACCGCAAAAAAAGTGTTTTGTACGATGTATGTATCTCTTGTGTACAGCATGATGCTTCCCAGCACCAGAGCCATCGCATAGCAGGACAGCAAGAAAAGCAGTCCGCTGGTCAATACCGACAACAGATGGGGGGTGGGGAGCCGAAGGCCTGCCAGATATCCGAACAACAGGATCGTGATCAGTTCAAAACCGCTGCGGTACAGCTGCTGGGCGGCGTTGCCCAGAAAATATCCGTTCCGCCTGGAAGGGGAGAGCAGCAGCGCTTCCAGAGTTCCTTCCCGCCATTCTGTCATCAGCGCACGGGAGACATTCATGATCATGCTGGTGGAGAAAATGCTTAGTGCTCCTCCAATGATTACATAGGCCAGATAGTTGCTGCTGCCTGCAAAAACAGAGAACTGCGTATCCAGTTCGCCCCGGATCAAATAGTAATACGAGAAATAAGAAATGAGGACAAGATAGCCTCCTTCAATAATATGACCGAAGGTAAAGGTCCAGGGGTAAGCTCTCAGATTGGATCTCTGGTTCCTGACTGCGGTTGCGATTGCGGTTTGCCACACAAAGAAACAACTCCTTTTTCAGTAATCAACGTTATTGTTCGAAAAATTGCCTTTGCAGGTTGATCAGACTGTCAAAGGCTTCCTTGTTGCAGAAGTAGAACAAGTAATTGCCTTTCCTCTCGGAACCCGCCAGTCCGGCCTCAACCAATTGCTTCAACTGCTTCGATACAGCCGCTTCTGAGATGCCGAGAAGCGGGGCCAGCTGTTTCGTGCAATGCGGAGCCTGCCACAGCAGCTTTAGAATTCGCAGGCGGCTTCCATCACCGAGCGCCTTCAACTGGCGCAGCAGATCCTCCGGAGGTGCTTCGCTGTAAGGCAGGCCAGGGATATCCACGGCCAGCGGAAGGGTCAGTGTATCCTCGCTCCAGTCCATTAGCAGATGCGGGTGGATGAAGGTTGAAGGCAATACATACACCTGCTGCAGACGCTCATAGGGAAAATAGTAGGTGACTGCCTTCTGGGCGGTAAAGGTTCCGTTCCCGGCGAGCAGGCGCGGGTGCAGCGAATTCAGTGCCTTCTCGGCCGAGCGGATTACATCTGCCTGAAACTGTGTGGCGGCTGTGCTAATCCACGGAGCGATGTAATCCCATTCCTTGCGGAAATAATCCCTCTCGTAGGTCTCCAGCACAACAAGCAGCAGGTGGCGGACGTCTTTCAGATTCTTCAGCAGAAACAGCCCGGCTTCATCCGGCTGTTCTCCGTGAGGGTTTGCTAACTTGCCCTGCTGCCATTCAAGAATCGTTCCAAGCGAGACCTTGCTGTTCAGCAAAAGGTGCATAAATTCTGCATCGGGCAGACTCTTGAGCAGTGCGATGCCTTCTGAGCATGTCAAGGAGGAGCCGGGACGTTCTGGTGTCATCAGGGACAGCCATCCGTCCGATATCTTCCCGATAGTCTGAATCTCCTCGCACAACAAGTGCGGCATTTGCGCTGTAAGTTCCCTGGCCCAATGCAGCCGTTTCGGATGATGCTGAGGCTGATGCAGCACATGCAGACTGCACAGCAGTTCATGATACGGACTAATGACGGTTTTGATCTTGCGTTGCAAGGTTAAGAGTGAGCTCATCTCGTTCCTTTCCGATTAACCATTTGGTTAATCAAAAACCACTTTCGCGTAAAGTGTTCAATAGTATAAATTTCACAGCCCCGGTTGTCAACGGATTTTTCCACAGCTGAAAAAGGCGAAAGAACACCGCGTGAATAAAGTACACGCATTTGTTCTTTCGCCTTTAAGGGCAGCATTATTGTGATCTGCAAGATCTGTTATCTCTTTATGGGATTGCTCATTTGTTCATCCTCCAGTAAAAATGGGCATTCCATTACTCTGTCCTATATTCCAGTTACGGCTGTTTATATATTTCACGCATGACATGGCGCAGCTCAGGAATAATCAGCCGTCCCATGGCCAGCTTAATTGCACCGGTGGAACCGGGCATGGAGAAGATAGCCGTATTGCCGATCGTCCCGGCTATAGCCCGGCTGAGGATCGCAGCGGAGCCGATATCTTCCGTGAAGCTCAGCAGCCGGAAAATCTCCCCGAAGCCCGGCAGCGACTTGTCAAGCAGGGAAGCGACGGCTTCGTAGGTGGTATCCCGCGGTGAAATCCCTGTTCCCCCGGTCAGCAGTACGGCTTCGATGCCGGAGTGCACGGAGCTTTTGTAGATCAGCTCGCGGATATCTTTGTAATCGTCCTTGACGATGTCGCGGCCTGTGACTACAAATCCAGCCTCTTTAAGCATAGATTCTATCAGGGCGCCTCCGGTGTCGGTCTCCAGGGTACGCGTGTCCGAGACCGTTATAATATGGCAGGCCACCGTTTGGGGCGCTTCACGCCGGTGTTCCTCTACAGATGACATGCAGACCAGCTCCTTCATCATTCATTATGGCTGACAGCTGTCCAACCGGACGGCATGCGCTCAGCCTAATCCTTCTTTAACCCATATTAGAGGAAGGATTAGTCAAAGACAAGCTGCGGCCTTGACAGAAGGCGGAATCCCCCCTCGACTCCGGCCTCCTTGCATGCATATGGGCACTTGTAGTACACTCGCTACCATAACGGAATTTTGTAGGGAGAGATGAAACTTGGAACAGGCATTGCCAGTTTACATATTGTCAGGATTTCTGGGGAGCGGCAAGACGACTCTGCTGCAAAGGCTGCTGGCTCACTGGAAGACACAGGGACTCAGACCGGCAGTTATCATGAACGAGCTTGGCGAGGTGAACCTCGACGGGCTGCTGGTTGAACAATCCGTACCGATGGCAGAAATGCTGGGTGGCTGCATCTGCTGCACAAGCCGCGGTGATCTCAGTACGGAACTGACTACGCTGGTGAAGAAAGAATCACCCGATGTTGTTATCATTGAAGCGACAGGTGCGGCGAACCCGCTGGAAATCGTAGATGCCGTAACCGAAACCTCGCTGTATCAGCTGGTAGAGCTTAAAGGGCTGATTACCGTTGTGGATACTGCACATTTGCTGGAGCTGTACCGGTCCCAGCAGGGCGCTACCTACAGGCTGATGCAGGAGCAGATCCGCTGCGCGTCCGTGCTGATACTGAACAAAACCGACCGCGTAACCACAGAGGAAGCGGAAGAGATATCCGCCGTGCTGCGCAAATGGAATGCCTACGCACAGATCATGCCTGCGGTGCGCTGTGAATTGGAGCCGGAAGTGCTGCTTGGCAGCGTCGGCGGAGTTCATGCGGAGGCCCGTCCAGAGGCGGATGCAGAGGATGAAGCAGCCGGTCCGGCAGACGGCGGTTTAAGTACGGAGACTGGGGGAGAATCCCATCATACCCATGACCATGTAATGGCATATACCCATTATTTTAAACATGCGGTGAACAGTGAGGAGTTCGAGCAGTTCGTTAAGGAGCTTCCACGGGATGTATACCGGGCTAAGGGGATCGTAACTTTTAATGACACTGCGAGCCGCTTTCTGTTCCAATATGCCTACAGGGAAGCTGATTTCATGAAAATAACTCCTCAGGGCGATGTCCCTGATGTTGCAGTATTTATCGGTGAGCACTTCTCTTCAAGCGAGCTGCGCAGCAGGCTGCTTCAGCTGGAGAAGCGTACTTTGATCCGGCCGGGTACAGTGAAGAGGAGCCTTTAATCAAGCTTCCTTTGACAGGGGAATTGGTTCGTTCCTTTTCTTGCAGGTTAATAGATAGGCATACCCTATAATAATTGCAGGAGGTATTAGGCTATGACCCGAATTCAATATCAGGAGTGCATTGACGCTTGTATAAAATGTATGAACGCCTGTAACTACAGCTATGTCTCAAGCCTGAAAGAATATGATCTAGCATCACTTCGGGAGAGCATCCGGCTTGACCGGGAATGCGCGGACATTTGCTCTTTCGCCGTTCAGGCAATGACCCGTCAAAGTCCATTTGTAGCGGAAATCCTTCGCTTATGTGCTGAAATCTGCGAACGTTGTGCCGACGAGAGCAGCAGACATGAGCATACTCATTGCCAGGAATGCATCGATTCCTGCCGCAATGCCGCATTAGCTTGCCGTCTAATCAGCGATGTCGTTGAGGTGTACGCATAAATTTAAAATTGCTGTTTTGCAGCAGACTATACAAGACCAGACCAACGCAGTAATTATACTGACGGTTCTGGTTTTTTTGTATGGAATGGATCTTCAATCTGTTCTTTCTCAAAGGAATTCAGTGCAGTTCCGGCGAATTATAGAGTGGAAGAACCAGTTGTCCATTAGATGCGTTAAGCAAGCTTGGCTTCTGGCTAAGGGGGAAGACAGCCGAATGGCGTTTCGAAGTATTAGTGAACACCGATTGACGGACTGCAGCGGCCCTTTGATTGAACTTACCCGGGCTACCAAGGTTTATGGAGGACGCCCAGTTTTACGTGAAGTCTCACTCGCGGTGGAAAGTGGAACGGCTCTGGCTTTGATCGGACGTAACGGTTCCGGCAAAAGTACGCTGCTCTCCATTTTAGCTGGACTTACCCAGCTTACATCCGGGGCAATTGAGCGCAGCAAGGGGACGATTTCGATTGGTTATGCACCCGAGGCTTTCCCGGGTCTTAAATTTTCTGCTGAACAGTACTTACGCAGTATGGGCCGGATCGGCGGGATGCCGGAGGCGGGACTGAAAGAGCGCATAACAGCGCTACTGGAGGCTTTTCATCTGGAGCAGTTCCGGACGTATCCCATGACCAGCTATTCGAAAGGTATGCTGCAAAAGGTGAATCTGATTCAAAGTCTGCTTCCGAAGCCAGAATTGCTGCTGCTTGACGAGCCTATGTCCGGCCTGGATCTTCCGGCACAGCATACGCTGATTGAACTTCTTCAAGAGTTGAAGCAAGGCGGTACAGCGATGGTATTCTCCGTTCATGAGCCGCTTTGTGTGGAAACCCTTGCCGATGGCGTACATGTGCTTCAAGCAGGCCAAACGGTCATGAAGGTATCAGAAACAGCGGATCTGCAGGATAAGCCTTCCACATACATAATGTGCACAGCTATTGCTCCTCAACAAAAATCGGCTTTGGCGGAGATGCCCGGGGTGATCTGTATAGAAGCGGTTCGGGATGAGTACGGGATGGAATGTTCCGGTTTAACTGTGGAAAGGGAATGGACAGATCAATGTCTCAGGTATGTGCTTGATGCGGGCGGATCGGTGATTTCTGTAGAACGGCGCCGCGGCTTATCGGGGCTTATGCAATGGATGGATCCGAAGACTGTCCAGGAGGAACAACCTTTATGAGATCGCTGATCGCGTATTTTCTCCGCAGTTATACCTTTTCTCAGCGGTATTTCGCTCCCGTTGCCGGAACTCTGATCGCTGTGCTGATTCTCTACTCCTATAAGCCTAACCCGGTGATGAACAGCTATGCGGCGTCGGCAGTGATGTTATTCGTCGGTTGCTCCTGGCTGGGACTGAGCTTTCTGAATCATCAGCAGGCGGTGCAGCGGCAGGTAGCTGTGGTTCATCTGCGAAGTGCGGTTAAGCACAGCATTGGGGAAATGCTGACAATGGGGGTGCTTACTCTGCTGCTCAGCCTCGTGATTGTGCTGTATCCTATAGTTACGGGGAATTTTAGCGATCCCGTGGGAGGGTACCGTTTATTTCTTGCTTTAGCCGGACATGCGCTGCTGGGGTTCCTGGGAATTGCAATCTCGCTCTATTTGCAGTCCTCCTGGGTTTCCAAAAACAGCTATGCTGCGGGATCAATGCTGATCATCATCACGCTGTCTATAGGCGGTACCAAACTGCAGGAGCTTGTCCCGGGTCCTGTCATGCCTATCCTGCTGCCGCCGGTGTCACCGGTTATGGATGCTTTGATGAACGCGGATGATTTGCCTGCTTCATCACTGCTGGGTTCCTTCGCCCACGCGCTGGCCTATATTTCCGTGCTGATCTGCTTTTATTTGTACCGCACCAGCCGAATGGATGTTAACAAAAACTTGTGAGAAACAGACTTGGCGTGAAGCCATTAGAATTCATTTTATGAAAAAATGAAGAGAGAGAAACGGGAGGAAAGATGAAGGATACACAAATACCGGAGAGTGAACAATCCAAAGAGCTATTTGCTTATTTCGGGCTGGCAGTCTATTATTGTCAGGCTCTGGAGCAGCAGTTGACCAATTTGCTGCTGCTTACGAAGCTGTCTCAGGGGAAGACACCTACTGAAGCGGATCTCGCAGATCTGTATCAGCGCAAACTCAGCAATTCACTCGGCCAGCTCATCAAAGAAATCCAGCATCATTTTCCATTCTCGGAAGAGGAGACGGTGCAGCTGCAAGCAGTCTGGAAGCAGCGCAACCATATTGTCCATGACTATTTCAAGGAGCGCATTCAGGAGACCTTCACTCCGGCTGGCAGGGCCCACATGATCCGTGAGCTGAAGCGTTTCAAGAACAAGGCCAGAAGATTGGAAATCAAGCTGCAGGGCTACTGCACGGAGATGTACACGAAATTGGGTCTTGAGGAGGAGGATTTAATGTGAATGAAGTTTATAAGCAAATTCCACTGTACAGATACCTTAGTTTCTGTAATGAAAGTGATCTTGAGCGGACTGTGCTGGATTGCGGAGCAGGTGGAGACAGTCCTCCACTTGGCTTATTCGCCCAGTATGGGTATGTGGCCAGCGGCATAGACTGTAATCCGGAGCAAATAGATATAGCTCAGACCTGGGCTGCAGAAAAGGGCTATGAACTGGATATACAGCGAGGGGATATGCGGCAGCTTGCCTTTGATGATGAGTCATTCAGCTTCGTCTACTCCTATAATTCTATCTTTCATATGAGGAAATTGGAGGTCGTCCAATCCATAGAAGAGATGAAGAGAGTGCTGAAGCCTGGTGGGATCATGTTTGTTAACTTTTTGACGGTGAATGATTTCCGCTGCGGTGAAGGCGGCGATCTTGGACAGAACCAGTACGAGCAGTTTGACGATGATCTGCCGGTGATCCACTCTTACTATACCGCTACAGAACCGGATGAATTGTTCAGCGGGATGAAGTTGCTGTATAAGGAAGACAGGGTGCTGGAGCGAATATATGACGGTCAACTGATCACTCAGGGCTTCGTAGATTATATCGTGCAGAAACCGCTTCGCTAACGTGTATACATAGAAGGGCAAAAAGACTCTCCCAGATAGCAGAAATGCTGTTCATAGGAGAGTTCTTTTGTGTTTAATGAGGAGCTGTGCTACAGATTTGCTGTCTCCAGCGCTTCAAGTCCACATGCCTTGATTACCTCCGGGGCAAATTGAATAGCGGATGCTCCAGTGCAGCGCGCTAGGGAGGACAAAGCTTGCCGCAGTGCGGGCACCCTCTCTGCAGTAAGCACCTCTTCAGGCTCCCACCACCAGCGGGTAATGGTAAGGATGCCGCTTTTTCTGTTCATGACCGGCTCAAACCGGCCGATAAAACGGTCACCGTACAGGAGCGGAAGCACGTAGTAACCATATTCCCGTTCCGCCACAGGTTTGTATACCTCCCAGCGGTAATGAAATCCGAACAGCTGCCGGATCAGTTCTCTGTCCCACAACAGATTGTCCAAGGGAGCCAGAGCAGCGGCGAAACTTCCCGGAGAAAATCTACTTGCGGAATCTTCTGCCTCTTCCCCCAGCTGCAGCACAGCTTCAAGCTCGGGCGCATCCATTGTCCGCATGTAAAGCGGCAGCTTAATACCCTCCACCTGCACCTCACGCAGGCTGTCCTTCTGCAGCAGACGCTGCACTGCCGCGGTCCGCTCTTTGCTCTTCAGACCGGATATGCCAAGCCATCCGTCCCCCGACTTATTCCACTGGAGTCCGATGCTGCCAATGCGCCGCAGCACGTACCAGTCATGGTATTGTTCAGTCGTGGGATTGGGATCGGCTGCTGCAACGACCTGCTCCGGCAGCAGTCGTGACGTGAAATCGTAGTAGCGGCGTGTGTGCACACGGTGATGAATGGACACTTCACCCCGGAAGTACATGGTTTCCAGAGCTGCCCGAGACAATCTGGCAGGGGCCCAGGCCCAGTTAATCTTCTCTTTGCCTTCCAGGTCCAGAGAAGAGAGGGGGTCGCGCTGACTTAGCGCATCACGGACTTGCAGCACCGTTGCTTCCAAAGGTTCATTTCCCTGGTGACGCCCGGAGGCTGCTTCCCTCAGCCGCTGAAAGCAGGGCCAGTCCTCTGTGCAATAGATCGACATGTTCTTGTCCCAGCCGTCGATCAGCAGCCTGTCCTGGTATAGAAGCTCATTGGCTTGAGCGGGAATAAAGCCGGGAATCCGTGCCTGAAGCACAAGCTCATGATTATGCCCGGCAATATTCAGCGGATCATACTGAATACAGCCTACATGGCGCACGAATTCATAAATCCCCGTCTTGCTGCCAGGAAGACCGCCGGAGATTAGCCCCTGATGCTGTAATAAAAAAAGCCTAGCCTGCCGCTTGCTTATATTGTAAGTAATCATTATCAATCACTCCAATCACATGTATTAGTTTCCATTATATAGAACAAATGTTCTGTATACAAATACAATTTAGCAGGACTATGGGAAGTTTAGTGATAGACTGGAAAGTGTCATTAAGTTAATATGACAATTGGTGGTAAAGGGGATTTTTCGTGTGAAGACTGGTGGTGTTTAAAATGATCCATTTAATAATGATAATTCAAATAATAAGCTTCTTTTTTATTTATCAATCCGTTTCCCGCTATCACTTTAGTGTCAAAGAAATAATAATTTGGCTAATGATATTCATAAGCATTGGAGTTGGTTCTACATATTTTATCGGAGTATGGGGGGCCGTTGCTCTATTTTTCTGTTTTGTGGGCATGTCTTATTTTAAAAATCAAAAAACGTTTACCTCTTTAGGTGTGTTTTACGGTGCGTATGCCTTGGTCATGAATTCATTTTTAGGATATCTCGCAGCAGATCCGATTACAAACTTACAGGAAGTATTACTATTAAGTAAATTAAAAAGAGACAGGCTCCTCAATACATGAGGAACTGTCTCTTTTTGGGGAGAAGCTGTTGAATCACTAGCCCTGCTTGAACGAAGGCTGCAGGACTGCGGCAGAGGCGGAAGAAGATGCGGAAGCCGAGTTGGCTACTGCTTCGGCACCGGCACCGAGTTGAAGCTGGTACATGCGGAAGTAGCGTCCACCCAGCGCCATGAGCTCATCATGGCTGCCGCGCTCAACGATTTCACCGTGATGCAGGACAAGAATCTGATCCGCACTGCGGATCGTGGATAAGCGGTGAGCGATGATGAAGGTGGTGCGGCCTTTCTTCAGCACCTCCAGCGCTTCCTGTATGATGCTCTCTGTCTCCGTATCGATGTTGGAGGTCGCTTCATCCAGGATAAGAATGGCCGGATCAAAGGACAACGCCCGGGCAAATGAAATCAGCTGACGCTGGCCGGCTGAAAGCGTGCTGCCTTTCTCCACCACCGGCTCGTCGAAGCCCTTGGGCAGATGAGCCAGCAGCTTATCCGCACCGACTTCCCGCAGTGCCCGTTCCACCCGCTCCCGTGTGATCCGCTCGTCTCCGAGACTGACATTGGAAGCGATGGTCCCTGTGAACAAGTAAGGATCCTGAAGCACAATACCCATATGGCTTCGAAGCCACTGCTTCGGCAGATCTTTAACTTCTTGACCATCAATGGTAATGCTTCCGCGCTGCGGATCATAGAAGCGGAACAGGAGATTGATGATCGAGCTTTTACCGGAGCCGGTATGTCCCACCAGAGCGACAGTTTCACCAGAGCGGGCCTCAAAGGAAATGTCGCGCAGGACGAAGTCTTTTTTGTAAGCAAAGGAAACGTCTTTAAACACCACATCTCCCTTGTAGCGCGGCATGGAACCATCGGTTACCGGCTCGCCGGGTTCGTCCATAAGTGTAAATACGCGGCCGGCAGAGACCATCGAGGAATCCAGATTGGCCAGTTGGTTGACCATCCCGGTAATCGGCTGGAACATCCGTCCGAGCACGTCGACGAAGGCGTACAGCACACCCAGCGACACAAAGGTAGAGCCATCCAGGCTGCCGAATCCAAAGTACCATAATACCAGTACAAAGGAGAGACTGCGCAGTGAGTTCACCAGGTTGTGCGAAGTGAAGGCATTCAGGTTAAGCATTTTATTCTGATATTTCAGATAATCATCGTTCAGGCGCTCGAATTCTTCACTGCTCTGCTTCTGGCGGCGGAAAATGCGGATGATTGACATCCCTTGAATCGATTCATTGATGATGGCGTTGATCTCACTAAGCCGCGAACGGATGATGGTATTATATTTGGTGGCAACTTTGCGGTACAGCACGATCCAGAGGATCACAATCGGGACAATGAACAGACTGACCAGTCCGAGGTGAATATCCAGCAGGAACAGGGCGACATAAACGCCGATGATATTGATAATCCCTGTGCTGAAGTTGGATAATACGGCAATAAACAGATCCTTGACCGCTTCCGTATCATTCGTAACCCGGGAGACGACCTTACCCGCAGGCAGATTGTCGAAGAAATAAACCGGCAGCCGCTGGATATGGGCGTATACATCGGTCCGCAGCTTGCGGATGACCTGATTGGCCGACGATTGCAGCCAGTAGGTTTTACCGAATTCCGCTATGATCGAGATGACCAGGAATATCGCGTACAGTCCTACCAGTTTATAAATGCCGGGGAATTCAGGCTTGTAAAAAGCGAATAATTCATTTGCCGAGAGCTTCTCGGCAGGATAGACACTCAGAGTGTCTCCGTATTGGATATGCATCTCTCCGTCACGGAAGGTCCGCTCGCCTTCAGGCTGCGCTACGGCTTCATTGATAAAGTAGAAGCTTTTTCCAACCTGTAGCAGGCGGATTTCCTGGCCCTTGGCTTCGCCTTCGGCAAACCGGTCCCCGCGTTTGTAGAAGGAATTATTATATTCAGCGGCATCCTTGGAAGAGTCTGTCTGGAAGTAGGGCTTCTCTATGGCCAGCAGATGATTGTCGATCATGCTCTTGGCGATAAAAGGCCCTGCCAGCTCGGCTCCCACTCCAATAGTAAGCAGCAGTAGTGCTGCGATAAATGTTTTTTTGGCAGTTAATGCGTACTGCAGCAGGCGTTTGCCCGTACTTTGTGTCAACAGGGACACCTCCTAAACGTTTTTAGGGAGCTTCAAAAAGCCTATGCTCATCATTTATTCATTCGTTAAATTGTTCTCCACCTGCTGGCGGTCAAACTGCTCACGATACCAGCCGTTCATGTTCAGCAGCTCCTCATGGGTGCCCCGCTCTGTTATATGTCCGTTATCCAGCACAACGATCAGATCGGCATGCTCAATAGCAGAGAGACGGTGAGTGGAGATCAGCGTGGTTTTGCCGGCCCGCTCCGAGCGGATGTTCTCGATTATTTTGGCTTCTGTACGTGCGTCAACGGCAGAAAGCGCATCATCCAGGATCAGAATATCGGGATTTGAGATAAAGGCTCTGGAGATCGAGACACGTTGTTTCTGGCCTCCGGAAAGAGAGACACCGCGTTCACCCACTAAGGTATCCAGGCCGTCAGACAAGGTACCGAGGTCATTCTGGAAAGCTGCTGCCGTGATGGCTTCCATAATCCGTTCGTCGCTGGCGTTATTGTAGCCGAACTGGATGTTCTCGCGAACCGATTTGGAGAACAGAATTTGCTCCTGCGGCACATAACCCATCCAGCCGTGCAGGCGGTCGAGGGCAATTTGCCCAATCGGCACACCGGAGATCAGGATGTCGCCTTTACCGGACGGATATTCGTGAAGCAGCTGTTTCAGCAATGTCGATTTGCCGCTGCCTGTGCGTCCGACTACCCCGAGCGTCTGTCCCTGGGAGAGGGAGAAGCTGACGCCGCTCAAATTGTCGATGGTCGAAGTGGGGTAACGGAACGTTACATCCTTCAGCTCAATACGCGTCGGGTGTTCAACCGGAACCGGATGAGCAATATCCTCAACATCGGGACGGGAATTCAGCGTCTCATCGATCCGTTCAAGGGATGCTCCGCCGCGCTGCATAATATTGATCAGCTCACCGATCGCAAACATCGGCCACACGATCATCCCCAGATACATATTGAAGGAGACTAAATCTCCGAGTGTAATTTGATTGCGGAATACAAGATAAATACCGTAGGTAAGCGCGATAATATAGCTTAGTCCCACACAAAAGCGGATCGTTGGTTCGAAAAAGGCATCAACACGGGCTACCGCCATATTTTTGCGGTATACATCCTCCGTAATGTCGGAGAATCGTTTCTCGTCCATACGTTCCTGTACGTAGGCCCGGATCACACGAATACCGGATACGGATTCCAGTACCTGGTCGTTCATATCTCCGAAGGCATCCTGTGCCAGACTGTACCGGTCATGAATGGCCTTACCATAGTAAATCATGGCGATGGCGATCAGCGGAAGCGGCAGCACTGCCGCGAGTGTCAGCTTCCAGCTGACCAGAAAGCCCATGGCCAGCAGCACAACAGTAAGGTAAACCGTTGAATCTACCAGAGTCAGCATCCCGAAGCCTACGGTTGCCGATACGGCCCGGATATCATTGGTTGCCCGGGCCATAAGGTCACCGGTACGGTTGCGCTCGAAGAAGGAAGGAGTCATCGTCATGAGATGATTCATAAAGCGGGAGCGGAGCAGACGCTCCACAAGGTTGGAACCCCCGAACAGTTTATGCATCCATATGTAGGTGATCCAATAAATAATTAGAAGCATGAGGACGATCAGGCCAATATACTTCATGAGGGAACCGGAGGTTATCGAGCCGCGTACGATTTCGTCAATGGCATTGCCGAGCAGACGAGGAGGCAGCAGTTCAAGCACACCAACTACAATTAATAAAATCAGGCCTACAGTGTAGCGCCTTTTCTCCCGGCGGAAGAACCAACCGAGATTTCGGAGAACGGAGAACAAGGGAAATCCCTTCCTTTCGTATTGAAGTATTGTCGGCTGTTGGAATGGTGTCAATAGTGGTTCAGCCCTTAACAGCATACAAAAAGGCATATCATCCGAAAACGGATGATATGCCTGTGATATACAGCAGTTATCATGTCAACGGTGCTAAGACAGCACTGAGACATGGAAGAGACTTGCATAACCTGAAATCAAGATGTACGCGTTACATACATGATTCTTCAGGTGCTTTCCACTACTTGGGCTGCTTTGGTATTCAGTTGTGTACAGTTGCCGACAATAGTATAAAAATCAACTTTAACAAGGTTAAACACCGCGCTCACCCTTTCCTTAGTTTTGGTAATAACTTGAAGACGCTTCGTTATGTTCAGAGTTTATCATCCGCAGTTAAGAATTGTCAAATGTAATTTTGAACAAATTTCGAATTAGCAGTATGATAAAATACGTTGCGATAATTTGGAATATGGACTTTTTTTCAGTATGATAAGTAAAAACGGGAGGAGCTAAAAGACATGAAGATGGTAATCAGCCCAGAAGCCGCCACCTGGTTTAAGCGGGAATTAGATCTGCAGACAGGGGCGCACATTCGGTTATTTCCCCGTTACAGTTCAGGAGGAGGCCTGCATCCCGGGTTTTCACTGGGGATCGCCACCGAACTGCCGGGACGTCCTGCTGTGAAGACTGAGCAGGGAGGCCTGATTTTTTATATGGAAGAGCAGGACTTGTGGTATATGGAGGGATACAGCCTATCCATTGTCTATGTGGAGGCTGAGGATGATATCGACTACCAGTATGAGCTTCTGCCGGTGGCCGGTGGAGTGCAGGAGTAATTCTGCCCAGTGCAGTCTGGCTATGCTACAGCACAGGTTGCTGTCTGAAAAAGCCCTTGCCAAAAGGCAGGGGCTTTTTCAGATAGAGAATTTACGGATACAAGAATCTATAAGGTTGGGCCTATAAATTCTAAAACGTCATTAGTGCGAGCTGCGGAAAGTCTCTTCCTCCATAGCGAAATCAAAGTCATCAATGTCATACACCTGGACGGGGACTCCGCCTTCGATGATGCGCTGAATGAGCTCGAATTGGTCGGTCAGAATCGGTACTTTCTCACGCTGGGAAGAGAGCAGCAGCTCAGTTTCAATCGGATCAAACAGTTCTCCGTATGTAGCATTATCAATGCTGTTGATGATGGTGATCTGTGCCTGCCCTCCTAGCAGAATGCCGGAGCTCTTGGCCCATGGAACAGCCAGACAGCGGTTGATCTTCTTGGAATTGAGCGGTTCCTCGAAATAGGCGATCAGTTCACGGATCTTCAATTTGACGTGCTGATCATCATCCGCCCGGTTCATTAACGGCTCGTCACTGTCCCGCAGTTCATACAATTCCATGATGGTTGTATAGGGCACTATATATTCTACAGGGCTTTGCGGGATGAGAAGCTGGCCATAAATTGCCATCATGACCGCTTCTGTCACAAATTGTCTAGACATCGTTATCCTCCTGAAGTTCAGGTACTGCAATCGTACTGATGGACTTAAAATTATAAAAACACTGTGGAGCGCAAATGTCAACAGTACCCAGTCAACAAGGTGAAGAGAAAGGGCGTAACCATCTGTGAAACAATGGAAATCTTATTTTGTTTTTGTCCGGCCTTATATGAAATGGATTGTGCTGACGCTTATTATCGGTATGATCAAATTTAGCATTCCGTTGACACTGCCGCTGATTCTGAAATATGTGGTGGATGATCTTCTGAGCAACTCCGCACTGACTGTCGCGGAACGTGTCTCGAAGCTGATGTATGTCCTCGGAGGCGCATTATTCCTATTCGTCATTGTTAGAGGTCCTGTTGAGTATTTCCGTCAGTATTTTGCCCAGCTGATCACAAGCAAAGTGCTGTTCGACATGCGCAACAAGCTGTACAGCCACTTGCAGCGCCTGTCACTGCGTTACTATCAGAATACTAAGGTTGGCGAGGCTATATCCAGATTCATCAATGATGTGGAGCAGTCAAAGAATCTCGTGGAAGTCGGGATGATGAACGTGTGGCTGGATATGTTCACGCTCGTGTTTGCACTAGGTTTCATGTTCTACCTCAATCCGGTGCTGGCGCTTGTATCCATAGCCATCCTGCCGCTGTACGGCATTGCCGTGAACACACTTTATAAGCGGCTCAAGCTGCTGACCAAGGACCGTTCCCAGGCGCTGGCAGCGATTCAAGGCTATTTGCATGAGCGGATTCAGGGCATAGCGATTATCCGCAGCTTCACGATGGAGCGGGTGGACCAGAAGCAATTTGAGGCTATCAACGGCAAGTTTCTGGAAAAGGCGATGGCCCAAACGCGCTGGAACGCCGTTACTTTTGCTATTATCAATACCTTAACGGACATCGCCCCGCTGCTTGTGATCGGTTATGGGGGATATCAGGTGATACACGGCAATCTGACGCTGGGTACCTTTGTTGCCTTCTTCGGTTACCTGGACCGGATGTATGCCCCGCTGCGGCGGCTGATCAATTCTTCCACCGTGTTGACTCAAGCCTCTGCATCGCTGGAGCGGGTCATGGAGCTATTGGACGAACCTTACGATATCGTCGATCAGCCTGGAGCAAAGCCGCTGAACAATCCGACAGGAGATATAGAGTTCGATCAGGTATGGTTCAAATATGGCGATGAGAACGAATATGTGCTGAAGGATATTAATCTGCGGATAAACCCCGGACAGACGGTGGCCTTTGTAGGGATGAGCGGCGGGGGAAAGTCCTCCCTAATCAGTCTGATCCCGCGGTTCTATGATATCAGTGAAGGCAATCTGCGAATGGATGGACATGATATCCGGGGGCTGACACAGGAGAGTCTGCGGCGGACTGTCGGCATGGTACTGCAGGATAATTTCCTGTTCAGCGGTTCGGTACGTGAGAATATTCTCTTCGGCAATCCGGCGGCTGGTGAGGCGGAAATTGTCTCTGCAGCGCAGGCGGCGAACGCGCATGATTTCATCATGCAGCTTCCTGATGGCTATGAAACTGAGGTAGGAGAGCGGGGGGTGAAGCTGTCAGGAGGCCAGAAACAGCGCGTGGCGATTGCGCGGGTATTTCTCAAGGACCCGAAGGTGCTTATTCTTGACGAGGCTACCTCGGCACTGGACCTGGAATCGGAGCATCTGATCCAGCAGGCGCTCCAGTCGCTTTCATCCGAGCGCACAACGCTGATTGTCGCCCACAGACTGTCCACGATTACCCATGCAGACCAGATTGTTGTGCTGGAGAATGGAGAGATCACCGAGCGGGGTACCCACGAAGGGCTTATGGCGCTTGACGGAAGTTACGCCCGGCTGTTCAATGTGCAGCGGCTGGATGCATGAATAGAGTGTACTGCCATGCGGTTCCTTCGGGAGCCGCTTTTTCTTTGCATTTGAATTTAAGTTACAGTATACTGTAACTATAACAGTGAAGTGTAACTAATGTCGGAAGTTTAAATCATTTTTGCGAAGTGGAGGATGGTTGGATGAATACCTATACCGGCAAACAGCTTGCCGATCTTCTTCAGCGGGAAGAGCCGGATATGAATCTAAGAACGATACGGTACTATACGCAAATTGGGCTTCTGCCACCGCTGGAATTATCCGGCAACAAACGGGTCTATACCGGCCGGCATCTGGAATATTTGCGGGCGATCCTCACCTTGTCCAAAAGCGGGGAGAGTCTGGCAGATATTCAAGAGAAGCTTGCGGAATTGCCTGCGGAGGAAGTGGCTAAGATTGGCGACCGTCTGCGTTTCTACCAAACGGAGCATATTTTCCGCAATGAGACCCTAGTCATTAATGAAGATGTGATGCTTACGGTTAGTCCGCGCATATCTGCAGAACTAAAGTCCGAGCTGGTAGAAACGGTGAACCGGCTGCTGAAGGGAGGCAACACCCCATGACTGGAGCGGCAATCACGATCGAGGTGCGTCTTGCAAAGTCTGTGCTGGAGAATGAAGAGGGAATGAATCACCTCTGGGTCCATTTGGAGCCACTTGGCGGGGGGAAGCAAGCGGTACTTGAACTGCAGCTTCCAGCAGGGATCCATTGGGACGGGAAAGCAAAGGGTTATCCACAGGATACCAGTGGCAGAGTCATTATTGAGCAGCCCGAAATACCAAATGACCTTTTATTGAGGATCTATACAATCCAGCCTATGGATTGCGGTTTAGTCAGCTTGAGCATTCATGTGTCATTCACAGATCACAGTGGCATGGAGATCTGTAAAACAGTGCTCGTCCCGCTTAGCATTGTTGATGCAGAAGTTTTGGATGAGGAAACGGTAGAAATAGACGAGGAGGTTGTCAGAAGAGTCAAGGAACAGGCCCTAACTGAGCCAACGGGCACTCATCCGGACGGCAGCGACAGCGGAATGCCCGATTGCTCACTTCCCAAGCTCATTCGCTATGACCCCCATTACCGCTCAGAACTCGAGGAGAAATACCGGGTTGAGGGAACAGGTTTATAAGCTTCATCCCCATCTGGACATGCCAAACAGGCAGGCCACTCCGCTCACAGTGAGTAGAGTGGCCTGCCTGTCTCCATCTTTAAACTATTATCCACGTCCAATCAGCAGGGAGAGGATACCTGCCGCGATCAGCGGACCTACGGGTACGCCCTTGAAGAAAGCGACACCGATAACCGTGCCGATCAGCAGGCCGGCAACGATCGTAGGCTGGCTGCCCATAAGCACTGCTCCACGCCCGCCCAAATAGGCAACAAGGATACCGATCCCAATGGCAAGCAGCGATTTCCAGTGGTAAAAGGAATGCCAGATCATTTGCAGCGATATTTTACCGCTCGCCAGCGGGGTCATCACGCCAATGGTAAGGATGATGATCCCGACAGTCAGGCCATACTTTTCGAGCCACGGAAAAGCCTGCTGCAGTCTAAGCACCCTCAGCAGCAGCAGCACAACCATTGCGATCGTTACCGGCGAATTGCTGCTGATAATGCCGAGGGCTGCGAGGCCCAGCAGGAGGAGCGAGGTGATATCCATCGTAACGAAACACTCCTTATCCTAAATAAGCCGTTTTGAAATGATGTGATCCGCAATCAGCTTCCCGTGACCCCGTCCGGTTTCGATGAATACCTCATTTGCATTACGTCCGGAGGCGATAACTCCGGCTACATAAAGTCCCGGGATGTTAGTTTCCATCGTGGACGGGTTATAGGCAGGTTTATCCTGTTCGTCGTCCATGATTGCCCCTGCGGAAGACAAAAGTGTCCTGCTGGGGCGGAAGCCGGTTAAGGCGAGTACAAAATCATTGTCGAGTTCAAGTGTCTCACCGTTTGATTTAGTAACAATGACTGAACCGGGGGTGATTTCGGTTACCCGTGACTCCAGATGGAGCGTTATCTTTTCTTTAGCCACCATGCTTTCAAAGATTGGCCGTACCCACGGTTTGATGTTCTGCGAAATGCTGGCTCCCCGGTAAACCATATCTACGGAAGCGCCCACCCGCATTAACTCAAGTGCCGCATCCACAGCTGAATTGCTGCCGCCGATGACAGTAACCTTCATCCCCGTATAGGGATGGGCTTCACCGAAATAGTGCGTGACCTTAGGGAGCTCCTCCCCGGGGATGCCGATCATATTGGGCTGGTCGAAGTAACCGGTGGAGATCACCACGTTTGAGGCTGCATGGGTTAGCTGTTCCCCCCGTTTAGTGATCGTATGTACTGCGAAGCTTCCGTCCTCCAGACGTTCGACTGTGAGCGCTTCTTCGTAAGCGGCAATATCGAGCCCATGCTGCTCGGCGGCGCGGCGGTAATAGACGAGTGCTTCATGGCGGTAAGGCTTGTCATTGGGTGAGGTAAAAGGTACATTACCAATCTCCAATAAAGAGGTTGTACTGAAGAACTGCATGCTGGTCGGATACAGATAAATGGAGTGGACAATAAAGTTTTTTTCAATAATCAGGCTGGACAGCCCTTGGCGCTGGCATTCCATTGCGGCCGAAAGCCCGCACGGACCTGCCCCGATAATAATGACGTCTTTCATATGGATGGCAACCTCCTGGTGTATACTTTCTTTTCTCTAAATCGTACCTTAAATTTAATGTTTTTGCTATCTGTGCAGCATATTCAGCTAATCGTTATTGCTCTGGAGTTTGGATTAGAGTATAATTAGATATATATCTAAACATAGTTTGATTGTGAAAATTGCTTGCAAATGTTATAGGAGAGTGACCCCGATGCAGCTGGAGAAAATTGTGAATTACCATAAAGCTTTATCCGACCCGACACGCCTGCGCATGCTGCTGCTGCTGTCCAAGGGGGAGGTGCACGGACAGGCGCTGGCAGAGAAACTTAATTTATCACAGCCTACCGTAACCCATCATGCTGCCAAGCTTCGTGAGGCCGCAATGATCAAGGAGCGCAGAGACAAGAATACGGTTTACTTTTCGCTGAACCCCGAGTTTATCAAGGCGGGTTCAGAGGCATCGCTTAAATTTATTTTTGCCAAGGGGGCAGACGATATGGACGAGTTATCTACAGACAAGAGTCTGAAGGACTCAGTGCTGCGCAACTTTTTTGCCAAAGACGGCCGGCTGCGCCAGATTCCCGCACAATACAAGAAGAAGCTGATTGCACTGCAATATATGGTTGAGAAGCTTGAACCCGGTGTGATGTATACGGAAAAAGAAATCAACGAGTTTATCAAACCATTCCATGAAGATTATGCCACGATCCGCCGGGAGTTCATCATGCACCAGTTTATGTACCGGGAAAATGACAAATACGAGCTTAACCCTCCTGAGATGTGGACTCACTGGGAAAATGTCAAATAATGATCTAATATATGGGGATTTTTTGTGACAATTGAAGGTTCGACTGATTAAATGTCCGAATAACGAATAAACTGGAATTGTAAGCGTTATCTGACATATACTTCGAAAGGAGACTTTCAGTATGATATTCAAACGCGCGAAAAAAAATACACCTCCCGTTCATCTCACTGTTACTTTGCCGCAGATCAAGCAAGCTGTTAGGCAATTTGAAGAAGATATGCCTGCTCCGATCAACCGTACCGCACTGATTCTGGAGGATAAGAGCATTGACCTTATCCGGCTCAAGAGATATTTGGGCGGAGTGCCTCATCAGAAGTTTTACATGTCGCGGGAAACCTTCGAAATTTTTGAGGAAGCTGACAAGATGGTGCCTTATTATATTGATATGGTTCAGTCGGCTGTGGATAATTATATTAACGACACCGGCAAGCTACCGCTGCTTGAGGATACCTGGCTGCCGGAGGTTCATTACCGCCTGCTGCACACTGAACGTTATCTGAAAGAAACACCGCCATTTCCGCTGTACATCACGGAGGAAGAGATGATGCTGACCCATCGCCCGGAGCATTTTGAATGAATGAACGATTTACACTTAACACGAGGAAGACTGTTCAGTTGAGGGGCACTGAGGTGCCTGTCAGCAGAACGGTCTTTTCTTTGTTCATGCTGGCATAGTACAATGAATTACTGGTAACACGTTCCGGAAGAATTTATAGATTAGGAGAATTATTGCATGAACAAAGTACAAGCACTACTGTTTGATCTGGATAACACGCTCATGGACCGTGATTCAACCTTCCGCAGTTTCAGCGAACAATTTGTAAGTGATTTCCTCGGGCATTTGCAGCCGGAAGAAGCACGGCGGGTAGTAGAGGATATTATTGTGCGGGATGCCGACGGGTACCGGGACAAGGATGGTTTTTTTGCCGAGCTCAGCGAGGTGCTGCCGTGGGCGAAGGCAGTGTCGGCTGCGGACATCCGGGCCTATTATGATGAGACCTACACCGGGCACGGAGCGCTTATGAAGTACGCCGAAGATATTTTGAACTACTGCCGGGAGCAGGGGTATATTCTGGGTCTGGTTACGAACGGCAAGAAACAGATCCAATATGGCAAAATCGATCTTCTTGGACTGCGCGGCTTCTTTAAGACGATAGTCATTTCCGGCGAAGCCGGAATCAGCAAGCCGGATCCGGCTATTTACCGTCTTGCACTGGAGCGTCTGGGCACAACAGCGGAACAGACGCTGTTCATCGGCGATCATCCGGTGAACGATATCTGGGGTGCAGGCAAGGCGGGTATGGAAACAATCTGGCTGAAGCGTAATCATGAATGGGATGACAAGCTGGATGTGCATCCATGGAAAACCATCCATGAGCTTGATGAGTTGAAGGGGATTCTTTAGCTTTGATGTTGACAATATGCTGCCGGCAAGTTTATTATTACAGCATATTAGTTCGGAAGGAGACGATGTTATATGACAGTTTATATTGCAATTGCGCGATTGGTAACAACTGTTGTGGATACGTGTCTTCCGGGAACAGCAGCTGCAGTGTAAGTAACACGCAGCTTTGCGGGTAAGCTCTACGATGCCTTTTAGAGCCGCCGGGAACCGTATGTGTTCCGGCGGCTTTTTTGTGTGGATCGGTAAGTACGGATACGGTTATTGTATTCGTGCATACCGGATTCACGCACAGAAATGTGCTGATCCTCCTCTTCGTGGTGGGGACCGGCATGCTCTGATCTTGACTTCACAGAAATTGTCCCTTGCCATAGTGCAGGGGAGAGTTTCTGTGAAGTCCGCCGCCGGAATGAGGATTCCGGCGGCTTTTTGTGTTCCCGTAATACACGTTAGTCAGAAGAAACGAAGTGATTTATTTCCGCCGCCGGCTTCTTTCGAAGCCGGGCCGGGAGTGTACGAACTAAACAATCAGGAGGATTTAGATGACAATAGAACAATATGGCTGGAATGAAACCTGGATGAACAAGTGGAACGAATTGCATCAAAGTCTGGAAAACAAAACATTTGTACCCGGCAGAATTGTCGGCGATTTCGGCAGCAAGTACAGGGTTATGACAGAAACGGGAGAAACCTGGGGGGAGCTGGCAGGCAGGCTCAGACATACCTTAAACGATTCCGGGGATTATCCGGCAATCGGTGACTGGGTGTCGCTGGTGATGATGGATGGCGGAGAACATGCCGTTGTTCATGGCGTGCTGCCCCGGCAAAGTGTGATTTCGCGGAAGGTAGCGGGAAATACAAATGAGGAACAGATTGTGGCCTCCAACGTAGACACTTTATTCCTTGTCAGTGCGTTAAATGACGATTTTAATGTCCGGCGGATGGAAAGATATCTGATCATGGCCTGGAACAGCGGGGCAAACCCGGTGATCCTGCTGACCAAAGCGGATTTGTGTGATGATGCAGAGAGCAAAATTGCAGAGATGGAGCGGGCAGCACACGGAGTGGCCGTGTACGCAGTCAGCGCCTTGCTCGGAGACGGGCGGGATAAACTGCTGCCCTATATTGGCAGCGGTCAGACAGTGGCCCTGACCGGCTCCTCGGGCTGCGGGAAGTCAACGTTGGTTAACTGGCTTAGCGGAGCAACCCTGCAGCTCACCCAGGATGTCAGGGAAGGGGACAGCCGGGGGCGGCACACGACCACTCACCGGGAACTGTTCATCCTCCCGGACGGCGGTATCATTGTCGATACCCCGGGAATGCGTGAACTGCAGCTGTGGGAGGATGAAGGCGGACTTGATCTCGCATTCGGGGATATCAGCAGTCTGGCAGCAGATTGCCGCTTTAGCGATTGCAGACATGAACGAGAAGAGGGCTGCGCAGTCCTCGCGGCAGTATCGACCGGAGAGCTGGAAGAAAAACGGCTGCTGAATTACCGCAAAACCCAGAAGGAGCTGCTGTACCAGAGCAGCAAAGAAGTGAAGCAGAAGCGCAAAACAGCAGCCGCTGCGACCAAGGCAGCGCCTTCCCGTTCCAGAAATTCCGGCTGGCGCCGGGAGCTGGAGGAATATTGAGGAACAGTATAATTAAGCTACAGTAACCTGAACAAGAGGGTCCCTTGAAGCCTTAGAATGGCTGTAAGGAGCCCCTCTTGTAACGCAAGGGCGCAGCTCCAGAGAAGCTGCGCCCTTGCTATATATAAATAAAAGTCCGGCTAATTGCAATGCATATATCTAATTAAAGTGCAGATGTCTATCTTTAGAACCGGACCTTTAATGCTGGCGTGTTCTTAGAACGATGCAGCAGCAGTCTTGGCCAGTTGCAATCCGCTTGCGATGATTTCTGCGGATTGTGCAGGGTTCTGGTTGTGGCCTTCGATGATCACTTGAGTAGTATCTTTGAAGCCCCAGAAGTTCAGGTTGCCCATGATGAAGTTGACGGCCATTTCAGCGCTTGCTGCCGGTCCTTCGGAATAGATGCCGCCTCTGGCATTGAGTACAGCTGCTTTTTTGCCAGTCAGCAAGCCAACTGGACCTTCAGCAGTGTATTTGAATGTAGTGCCAGCCTGGTTCAGGTAGTCGATGTAAGTGTGAAGTACAGCCGGAACGGTCATGTTCCAGAGCGGGAAAGCAAATACTACTTTGTCAGCGGCAAGGAACTGATCCAGGTATTTCTTAACCAGTGCAGCACCGGCAGCTTCTTCAGGAGTAGCTTCGTAGCCTTGTGCAGCTTTATAAACACCGGTAATCAGCGTGTTGTCATAATAAGGAAGTTGCTCCGCGAACAAATCCAGTTCAGTGATTTCGTCTTGCGGGTGGGACTCCTTGTAGCTTGCCAGGAATTCGTTGTAAAGCTGAACGCTTACGGATTGATCTGCAGGGCGGTTATTGGCTTTGATGAAAAGTACATTAGACATATGATTTCTCCTTAAATATATATTTAATACTTACTATCAATAATATAGCATTTAATAATTAGTTTGTAAATAACAGTCGAAATAAATTTTTATTCGCTCGACAGCAAAGGCCTTTTCTTTGCAGGGCTACTACATCTCTTTATAAACGAATTGTTTTTTTGGCAGAACATCAATATGTAGTAAAAGCGCTCTGACTCAGCTTCTTTTTCATTTTTGGGCAAAGTTTAAGGAATACAGGACCCGGTTATATAGGTGTTACAAGGATTATAGGAAAAGATTTCCTCACCTCAGGTTGGCAATACAACTTATTGAAGAAGGAGCGATTGATATGTCCATTGACCGTTTTATCATTAAAAAACTGGACAACTGTCACGAAGAGCAGACTCGTCGCAACTTAGTGAAGTTGTTCAAACTGCGGATTCAGAAGGCAGAAAAGGAAGAGAACAGAAATCACCGGATTAGTTGAGATATGCCGCTGACGTACAGATACCCGGCCAACATATAGAACGAGCGGAGCTCATCCCATCTTAATGAAGGGGTGTGCTTTTTTATTGCATAAAAAAATACCCCTCTAATTAATAGAGGGATAGAGCCAATGAATCATTTTCACTATAACTGTGCAATATAGCTTCAGAGCCTTTAATTTCGATACTAATCAGAGAATTTAAGCATTTCTGAAGAGCACTTTTGCCCTTCTGGATTTTGAGCTCCAGCGTGCTGTTCAGCAACCGGATAACCTTCTGGGTGGGCTGTTTGTTTTCTGTAGTGAAGTATACAGGTACAAGCTTGTTCTGAAATGTGATGAGCATTCTCATTTTGAAATCACCTCGCTACAAGTATTTCATGATATAGATCATACCCCTCGTTTCTTAATTTTACCTTAAAATTAGCTTATGATAACATAAAGATTACAAGTTTTATAGTTTGGGACTTTTTTATTGCAGTGTGATTCCAAGGTTAGCGGGATCCGGGAAGGATATATCAATGTGAATAAAAAGGATAAGGTATATTTAGCTAATTTTCTGTTCCCAGATAAGCCAGCGGGGAAGGAAATTTCGGATCTGATGCAAATGGCAGCATCCGCGGACCGAATATGCCGGTTAAAATACTGTGAAGGTGAGCAAGTACAGGATATCTGCCTGCAGGTACATAAGGATGTAACATTGATCGCAGGCATTGAGCCCTCAGATTCCTTCGTCTATAGACTGAGCGATCCACAGAAGGTGCAGCGTGCTTGTTATTATCTGTTTAATTGCTTTGAGCCTGCAGAGTTTACCGTAGAGGATGTACCATGTCTGCATCTGTCCAGACGGAGATATGAGGAGCTAAAAGAAAGCGCCGCAACCTACAGCTTGTGTTTTTTGGCAGAATGTCTGACAGCGGAAACAGGGGATTTGCTGCAATCCGCACAGCTTGCGAAGGTCATGAAGAACAAAACGGCTGAAGGAGAGCTTAAGCTGTGTTCACGCAGCAAAGAGGAGTGTAAGCTCCAGCATGCCTTTTTTATTGAAGATACCTCCAGCGGCTGGCTGCTGCGTATGAGCTGCGAAGCCGCGGAGGACTGGATGGTTGCCATTCCGGTTACGAAAGCGCAGATATGCTCTGCTCTCTATGAGTGGGTGCTGCAAACATCTCCAGTGTTTACTCCAGAATAATTGTGGAATAAGCAGGCAGTGTAAGCATGTTGTCCGCCTGACCCGCTTTTCCCCGGAACGTCTTGATTATTGAAGAATAAGTAACGGTGTTCGTGCCGGGATGTAGCGAAATGTTCTGTGTCCCGCCAGTTAAATTGTGAACCACCAATACCTGCTTTCCGGCAGTGATCCGTTCGAAGGCCATAATGCCTCTGTTTCCGGAAGAATATTCGCGAATTCCACCGTCTCTCAGTGCAGGTACTTCATTGCGCAAGGAAATAAGCTGACGGTAATGCTCCAGCAGAGAACCTCTGTTCTGCAGCTGACTCTCCACATCAGCACCGGAATTAGCGGTGTTATTCATCGCCTGCTCCCAGGTGGTCTGGCCATCTCCTTGACCATCGGCAGTCCATTTCATAGGCTCACGTAGGCCTTCATCGGGCTTCACTGCAAGCATTCCTATCTCTTCCCCATAATAAATAAACGGGTTGTCCGGCAAGGTCAGCAGAATAGCTGCGCCATTCTGGCATGATCCGGATTGTTCGCCAGTTGGCTAAGGCTCCCCCCTGAAATCTGCGAATATAGCTTATAAGTTCGCTCCAGAGTAAAAGGCAATCCCACTGTCTTTTTCTGTATTGGCAGAATTCAGCACTGCTTCGGCCAGGCTGAAATTAAACCCCGAATCAAAGGCATGATCCAGATAGGCCCCCTACGGAAACAGCTGAATTCTCCCATACCTCCCACACGATATAAGCTAGCGGTTTACCTCGATTATCGCTTTGCGGAATTCCTGCCACCATGCCACGTTTTTGGCAGTTGTTGCCTCGCTTCTATCCGATACCTGATCTTCGTAGATATGCTTTGCCTGCTGCCGCTAACCGGAATCATTCAAGTAATCCGCCGCTTGAAGGCGCAGGTGAAAGTTCTGGTGCCGTAGAAGCGGTAGCCTGGACGGCGTTTGTGTTGTTGTCAGAGCATCCGGCAAGCATGGTAGTGATATTCCTGCAAATGGTCAAAGTGCGCAGCATGAGCGATTAGGCAAGGTCAAAGGCTTGTATTTCATCTGTTGCGGACCCCTCCAATAAATAGCTTCATTAATATGAAAATATAGTAAGCGCTTTATTGATATCTTAGTCGAATCGCGCCAGTTCTTTCACTTGAAAGTTACTCTCTTTAACCTTTCTTTTGGTATTCGCATATGCTGTAAACAAGGGCAAAAAGACCCGGGAAGAAAGGAGAATGAAGAATGAAAAACAAGAAAAAGCTGTCACTGTCGCTCATGATTCTCGCCTTGTGTTTTTCAGTGCTCGCCGGCTGCGGCGGAGACTCGGCTGCGGTAAAAGTGAAGATCGGCGAAGTAACCCGATCCGTCTTTTATGCGCCCGAATATGTGGCATTATCCCAGAACTTCTTCAAGGAAGAGGGGCTGGATGTGGAGCTTCAGACTATACCCGGCGGTGACAAAACAATGACCGCATTGCTCTCAGGAGCCATTGACGTGGCGCTTGTTGGTCCGGAGACTTCAATTTATGTTTATCAGCAGGGAGCGGATGATCCCGTTATCACTTTTGCCCAGCTGACCCAGCGGGACGGTACATTCCTGTTCGCCCGCAAACCGGATGCGGACTTTAACTGGGATAAAGTAAAGGGGTCGACCTTCCTCGGACAAAGAAAAGGGGGTATGCCGCAAATGGCGGGTGCCTTTACTTTGTTTAACAAAGGGATTGATGCCGAAAAGGACCTCACGCTGATTCAAAATATCGACTTTGCCAATATTGCCGGTGCCTTTGCCTCCGGGACAGGTGATTATGTACAACTGTTTGAGCCACAGGCTTCCATTTTTGAGAGGGAAGACCGGGGCCAGGTGGTGGCATCCTTTGGGGTGGAGAGCGGTTACCTACCTTATACGGCTTTTATGTCCAAGGGTAGTTATATCAAGAAAAATAGTGATACTGTGCAAAAATTTACCAATGCAATCCAGCGTGCACAGCTATGGGTGAAAGAGCATAGTCCAGAAGAGATTGCCGATGCGGTACTTCCGTATTTTGATAAAACGGAGCGTGAGATTGTGATCTCCGCGATCAAGCGCTATAAAGAGCAGGACACCTATGCCGTCGATCCGGTCGTGGAAGGCGAAGAGTGGAACAATCTGCTGGATGTTATGGATAATGCCGGAGAGCTGAAAGAACGGGTTCCGGCGGAGAAAATTGTGAACAACAGCTTTGCGGAAAATGCGAAAGACAACGTCAAGTAGCGTTGTCTTCAGACTAAGGGTTAGGAGGGGCTGATATGCTGCCAGTAGTGCAATTGGAGGAAGTGACGCATGCCTATCTGGGTGACCGCGAGGCTTCTCTGGCCATTGAGGACCTCAGCCTCAGTGTAGAACAAGGAGAGTTCGTCAGTCTCGTCGGGCCGAGCGGCTGCGGCAAGACGACACTGTTGTCGATCATAGCCGGGCTGCTCAGTCCATCCCGCGGCGAAGTGTTCGTTAACGGACATCGTCTCAAGGGTCCCTCCCCGGAGGTAGGGTATATGCTCCAGCAAGATTACCTTTTTCCTTGGCGGACGATCCTGGACAACGCTCTGCTTGGACTGGAGCTCACCGGAAATCTGAACGAAAACACACGTCAAAAGACGCTGGAGCTGCTGAAGGATATGGGGCTGGAGGGCAAAGAGCAAGCCTATCCGTCACAGCTGTCCGGCGGTATGCGCCAGCGTGTGGCACTGGTACGGACACTGGCTACCGACCCGGGCCTGCTGCTGCTGGATGAACCGTTCTCTGCGCTTGATTATCAAATCAAGCTGCAGCTCGAGGATCTGGTATCTGAGACGCTGCGCCGCCGCGGGACCACTGCGGTACTGGTTACCCATGATCTGTCAGAGGCGATCGCCGTCAGCAGCAGGGTGATACTGCTGCAGCGGAACCCGGGGAGAATACGTAAGATATTTACCGTTCCGGAGGAAATCCGCAATACGCCCCCGCTGTATGCGAGGGACTTGCCCGGTTTCGCGGAGCTTTTTCATGGCGTCTGGAAGGAAATGGAGTTGGCTGGGAGGGAAGACGTATGAAATCAAGTCAGCAAAGCGAAATAACGGCTTCCCGCGCACAATGGCTGGAGCAGAAACATAACGATTACAGGAAGAAAAAACGGCGCTGGCAGAGCAGGGTCATGGCCGTGCGTGGCAGTCTGCTGCTGCTGTTTTTTCTGCTATGGGAAGCAGGGGCCCGGCTGGGCTGGATTGACGAACTGCTGTTCAGCTATCCGACGAAGGTCTTCCGTCAGATCTGGGAAGACATGATCAGCGGAAGCCTCTGGCCGCATTTGGGCATAACCGTAGGGGAGACCGTGGTCGGCTTTGTACTCGGAACGCTGCTTGGAACATTGCTGGCAGTGATCATCTGGTGGTCGCCTTTTTTATCAGCGGTGCTTGACCCGTACATGGTCGTTTTCAACAGTATGCCTAAGGTGGCGCTGGGGCCTATCTTTATCGTGATGTTCGGTGCCGGATTTACTGCAATCGTCATCACTACTTTATCCATCACTGTTCTCATTACGACTCTTGTTGTGTATAACAGTTTTTGCAACGTAGACCCGAATCTTGTGAAGGTGGTCAGGTCGTTTGGGGCGACAAGAGTACAGGAGTTTTTCAAGGTTATCCTGCCGGCATCCTTCCCTACGGTTGTTTCTACCTTGAAGGTAAACGTTGGCATGTCCTGGGTGGGTGTAATTGTCGGTGAATTTTTGGTAGCGAGGTCGGGGCTTGGATATCTGATTATATATGGTTTTCAGGTGTTCAATTTCACTCTTGTCATGTCCAGTCTGCTGATTATTGCAGCGGTGGCTACGGCGATGTACCAGATGGTTGTCTATGTGGAGAAGCTGTTATTGTCGAGACGGTGAGAAACATGTCATATTGTGTCTCCCCGGAAAATCTTGTACCATGTTTATATCTTTACCTGAATGATGAAACGCCAAGGAGAGGTATTTACATGGGATTTCGAATTATCAAAACAGCGGCGGCGACGCTGCTGTCCATTCTGCTGGCAGCCGCAATAGGCATACCTAACGCGCAGAGCGCAGGCCTGCTTGCGATCCTCGGAGTGGAAACTACGCGTAAAAGGAGTCTCCGAACGATAATGGCACGTTTCTCAGCCTCGCTTGTGGGACTCTTTTTAGGCTGTATTCTGTTTTTCATCCTGGGCTTTCATTATTGGGTACTTGGCTTGTATGTGCTGTTCGGTTTCCCGCTGATCGTTAAATCGGGCTTTAAGGAGGGCATCGTTACCAGCTCGGTAATCGTGTTCCGCGTGTTCGGACAAGCTGAACTGTCACTTCATGTTCTGCTGCAGCAGATTGAGCTGCTGGTTGTGGGCCTGGGATCGGCGGGGCTGGTCAATCTGATCTATATGCCGCAGACCGGCGGGGTAATTGCGGGTATCCGCAAGGAGGTCGACAAGTACTTTTCGATTATATTTGTACAAATGGCAAGGACGCTGCGGGACCCGGGTTATATCTGGGACGGTAAGGAGCTTATCGGTGCGAACGAGGCCGTACAGCGGGGGCTGACGGCTGCGTCCAGGGAAATGGAAAACCATGTGATTCATCCGGATGAGGCCTGGAATATTTATTTCTATATGCGAAAGGAGCAACTGGAGTCGATCCAGAATATGATGCAATTACTCTCCCAGGTGTACCGGCAGCTGCCGCATGGAGATATGGTTGCCGAATTGTTCGATCAGCTCTCTAATGATGTACTGGCAGAGGAATACACTGGACGGACGGAGAAGCTGTTGGATGCGCTTGAGCAGGAGTTCGAGCGGATGGAGCTGCCGGAAACCCGTGAAGAGTTCGAGGTCCGTTCTGCGATTCTGCAGCTCTGCCGGGAGCTGGCGCTTTATCTGAAAATTGCCAAACGCCATAAGGTTCCGGTTGAAGCCAAACCGCTGAAACGACCGGCCACTTTCCGGTGATCCTCGTAATCTAAAAAATGTAAATGTCGGTGAGGTATTAACATTGCCGCGTAAAATAACGATAAGAAATGTAAGAACTAAAAGTGAGCTGGTAATTGTCCCGTCATTCAGTTTTTGTTCAGGCAACAGGATTAACGTGTTATTCATTAGAAGATGGGGCAGTGAAAGTTCCAATTACTGCAGACAGTTCGCATAGGTGAATTTCTGCGCAGGTAGGTGAGGACTGTTGAACAACAGCAATGAACAATATATCGGTAAACAGCTTGTTGAGAATCTCTTCAATCATAATGGCGTGTTTGTTCTGCCCGCACTGACTTTGTTAAGCAGTGATCATATCCGTCTGATCAGTCAGCACAAAATCTTTCTCGAGCCGCATGATGTGGTTCAAGTGGACAGTGCAGCTTTCTATCAGATTGCGGTTGACGAGTGCACGTCTGCGATGGAGAGTATCTTTGAGCAACTACGTTTTAACAAGAGCAAACGGCTGCCCATGATTGAGCTGCGCAATGAAGTCATTCCCTTTATCCAGCGGGTTAGTGAGAAAAACGATTTTTACGGAATATTGGCTGCGTTGCAGTCTAAGGATGATTATACATACAGACATAATGTTGCAGTCGGAATTTTGTCTACACTTCTGGGGAAGTGGCTCAAGCTGAAACCGGAAGAACTAAGTATGCTGACCATTGCCGCAACGCTTCATGATATCGGGAAAATTATGATACCTGCTGAAATTTTGTCCAAGCCCGGACCCCTGAATGAAGAAGAGCTTGCGATGATGAAAAAGCATACCACTATTGGATACGAGATGATCAGGGACACGGTCGGCACCAATCATATGCAGGCACTCGTTGCGCTGCAGCATCATGAACGCATGGATGGCAGCGGATACCCTTTCGGTGTTCTGGGTCACCGGATTACGGATTTCAGTAAAATAGTTGCCGTGGTGGATATTTTCCATGCGATGACTTCTGACCGCTACTACCGGAAGGCCTCGCCTTTATATGAGGTTTTGAGGCAGATGGAGGATAATGTCTACGGCAAGCTTGACCCTTATATTTGCAGTGTCTTTATCAATAAGCTGATGCAGTCAATGATAGGCAACGAAGTAGTGCTCTCGGATGGGCGGATAGGCAAAATCATCATGATTCTCGCGCATGATCCGCTGCGGCCATTGGTTAATATTGATGAGGATTTCATTGATCTCAGCAGGCACCGGGATTTGGGGATTATGCGGGTAATACCGCTATAAAACCCCGTATGAAGACACCCGCAGGCGGTTGCTGCGGGTGTCTTTGCTGTTCTGATATTAAGAATAACGGCTACAATAGCGGGAGTGGAGTCGCGGCTTAACGGAAGTTCTACGGTTGCCCTATGGGCTGTCCGTTTTTTTGCTATGTACTCATAACCGGGGGATTTTTGCAATAAAATGAACTATGAATCTTATAACGGGGCGCATGGAGGGCTTACCCAAATTTATTTCTACTCTAACAATCAACAAATGCCCAGAACGTGCATACACTTGATAGTGAATGATTGTATGGAGGAGGTTTAAAGATGTCATTAAGTCATAAACGTCAAACAAGGGAGATCATTACGAAGGCAATTTGCGGCAAAGGTCGTAAGTTCTCTACCGCAACTCATACCGTGACTCCGCCACATCATCCGACAAGTATTCTGGGGGCTTGGATTATTAACCACCAGTACGAAGCGGTTGCCGCCGGAAACGGAATCGAAGTAATCGGTACTTACGATGTGAACATCTGGTATTCGTACGACAAAAACAAGCAGACCGAGGTAGCCAAGGAAACGGTCTCCTATGTGGAGCTCATTCCGCTGTCGTATCTGGATCCGAGACACCGTGCTTCCACGGTAGAGGTCTCTGCGGAGGCAACGCAGGAACCCAATTGTGTGGAAGCCGGTGTCTCTCCGGGCGGCGGCAGTGTGACACTTCGCGTAGAGCGGGAATTCGAAGCGGAACTGGTGGCTGAGACCAAGGTTCGCGTGTTTGTCACTGACCAAACGGATGATCCGGAAGACAAGGATTACGATTTCGACGGTGAAAGCTTTGATTTCGATGATCTGGATCCTGACGCCCTGGATGATGAGCTGTAAGGAAGGAATGCGCCGCCGCCAACTGAATATCGGGTGGGTTATAATCCATTATATGTAGTGGGGGCGGCGGCGAGAGGGCGAATGCCCTCCTTTTTATTTTTTATTTATTTCTAAAGTTAGGGGAACGAACCACTAGGGAGGAGCCAGCGTGAATGAAGGATTAAAGGAGTACCTGCAGCTAACTCCGGAGCAACAAGAGCTCCGGCTGCGGCGCTGTGGACTGGAGGCTGCTCTGTCTGCCGGCGGGAATCGCTTGGAGAGGGATGCAGGGCAAGCCGGAAGAATAGCTGTTGCAAATGGCCATACATATAAGAAGGGTCCCGATATGGACAGACACAAACAGCAATACTTGGTTAAAGTATTCAATTTGGCGGTGCTTGTGATCACACCGCTGGGTACCGGCCGGGCCATGAGTGCTGCAGCGGGGAATACCCGCCCAGCTGCCTCAATCGGTAGGGATAGTGTGTCCGGGGGCACCGGTGTTAGCTTGCTAGATGAGGGTGAAATTGATAGCCATGAAGATCATGGAGACCCTGGAAATCCCGGAGATTACGGAATACTCGGTGAACAGGCGCATTACAGTCCCGTCCCGGAGCGGCGCGGAACTGCCGGACTGGTGAGGGGAATTGCTGTTAGAGCTTTATACAGCCTGGGCCTGGACAGTGGTGAAGTCCGGCTAAAGGCTATGCGGGGAAGGCGATACCTTGTGGAACAGATCCTCCCGCTTGCGGAACCTGCCGGCAAGCCGCTGCCGGAGCCTTACCGTACAGCGTCGCTGGCACTGGACCGCGACCTGGCCCGGGAGCTGCCTGGCCGTCCAGGCATGCTGATGGGCATGGACCCGGAGTTTCTTCTGCTCCGGGAAACCTCCGGCCGCGTCGTGCCCGCATCGCGGTTCCTGCCCGTAGACGGCGTCGCGGGCTGCGACGCCGGACCTCCGGGAACGCGCGGCATGTTCCCGGTCGCCGAGCTGCGCCCTGCGCCGCGCGGGGAACCGCGCGCACTGCTGGCGCAGCTGATGTCCGCCGCAGCCACGGCGGACCGGATGGTATCCGACCGCTCGCTCCGCTGGCGGGCGGGAGGCATGCCGCTGCAGGGCTGGGCCCTAGGCGGCCACCTGCACTTCAGCGGCGTCCGGCTGACGGCGCCGCTGCTGCGTGCGCTCGACAACTATCTGGCGTTGCCGCTGCTGCTGCTGGAGGACGCCCGGGCTGCGGCGCGGCGTCCGCGTTACGGGGTGCTCGGCGATTTCCGTATTCAGCCGCATGGCGGCTTTGAATACCGGACCTTGCCGAGCTTCCTGGTGGCCCCGGTCATCGCCAAAGGCGCGGTCTTCCTGGCTCACCTGATCGTGAGCCGCTATGAAGACCTGACCTTGCGCCCGCTGGACCGGGAAGAGCTGCATGCCGCCTATTACAGCGGCAGCAAAGATCCGCTGCGCCCCGCCTGGGCTCCATTGCAGGACCAGCTTCGCGCACTGGACGGCTACGCACGCGCAGCCCCTTACGTAGAACCGCTGTTCCGCTGCATCTCCGCGGAACAGACCTGGGATGAATCGCGGGATATCCGTCCGCTGTGGACCGGGAAAGAGTCCATGAGGAATCAGCGGTAATCGTGTTGGAAATTCTGTCGCCCTGAGGCTTATATACCTGCGCCTGTAAGTTGATTTTCTTTATGTAAATAAGTCATGGACCATTTGTCGATATCACGGAAACCGAGTTTTTTGTAGATTAAGCCTGCTTGAGGATTGTTATAAAAAAGGCATAGTGATTTTCCCTCGGCCAGAATATCGGCACAAAGCTGTGCGACTACCCGTGAAGCTAATTTTTGTCCCCTGTATTCCGGGTGGGTGGCTACGGCGACTATCATCGCCGACCGCGAATTTTCCGCTGCGGTTGACGCAGTAGCAATTACCTCCCCGTTCTGTTCGACGAAGTAGGTGCGTCCGGTTCCGCTTTCCAGCGTTTTATGCAGGGTTTTACGCGCGTCCTCCGGACTGCTGGTGAACTCTGAAATAACATCCGTCAATGCACAAATAGCATCCACATCCTGTGTCGTGGCTTTTCGGATGGGCACAGGAGCGGATGCCGCTGTACGGATTTCCTCATTCATCTCTGTCAGCTCGGCGAAAAGCATCTCTTTTTCCTGCCGGATATTCAACCATTTACTGAGTGTCCGCACGACCTCTAAAGAGCCGGAGATCATTTCGGCGTTTTTGTTTCTGCCCAGCAGTTCCGCAAAACCCTCCGCATCAAAAGGCCCCTCTGAATATGGCAAATAACTTCCGTAGAAACGCAGTATCACTGCTTTTAACGGCCCGTCTACAGAGTCACTTTCTCCCCAAAGCTCCATGAAATCCTGCTCGAACCCGAAATTTTCCACGTCTCCGATAATGTATAAATTGATAGCCGGATTTTTGCCTACCAGTTCCATCAAATTTTCCCGGTCGGCTTCATTCAGTTTGCGTATCAAGCTTGTACCTCCTTCAGTTTCAGTAATGTATAATAATTCCTTTATAATTTTACAGCAAATTATTGAAAAAGCACATCATATGGTCATGCTGATCTTCAATGGCTATAATTAACAATATCTGTAATGCACCCGATGCAGGCAGCGTTCCAGCTCTGGTGTTCTCTTGGTGTTCTCTTATTGTGACTTCCCGGGGTGACTTTGCCTTGCATGTTTCTGTTATAATAGAGAACACAGAAGATAGGTATGGAGGTCAATGATGGCAAAATATACGCCGATGATAGAACAGTATTTAAAGGTAAAGGAAGGGGCAAAGGACGCTTTCCTTTTTTTCCGGCTGGGCGATTTTTATGAAATGTTCTTCGAGGATGCGGTTCTCGCTTCGAAAGAGCTTGAGATTACTTTAACCGGCCGTGAGGGTGGGGGCGAAGAGCGCATTCCGATGTGTGGAGTGCCATACCATGCCGCGGAAGGTTACATACAGCGTTTGATCGAAAAGGGATACAAGGTTGCGATTTGCGAGCAGCTGGATGATCCCTCTGTAACAAAGGGCATGGTGCGCCGGGATATTGTCCGCGTAGTCACACCAGGTACAGTAATGGACGGCAAAATTATTACGGACAAAAGCAACAACTACCTCGTTTGCGTGACCGAGCAGGACGGGATGATGGCTCTGGCTGCCTGCGATTTGACTACGGGTGAGCTGTATGTCACTTCCGTTCTTTCAGGTTCGGAATGGCTGCGTGACGAGATCGGCATTTATGAGCCAGCCGAGATTATCGGAGATGCTAACCTGCTCGAGAGTCTGCGCAGTGAGGCCTCACTTCTGGCGAAGCCGGTCGTGTACACACCTTGGGAGAAACGCGAAGAGGAATTGGCCCGCCGCCAGTTCGGCGAAGCGGCCTGGGTGCGTCTGGAGAGTGAACGGGGCAAATGTCTGGCGATGCTCATTTCCTATTTGAGTGAAACCCAGCGGCGTTCCCTGGGACAGCTTAGCCAGATTTCGCCGTATGAGCCTGGCAACTATATGATTCTGGATCCGTTCACACGCCGCAATCTGGAACTCACTGAAACGGTGCGCGAGCGCTCCAAAAAAGGTTCACTGCTCTGGCTGCTGGACCGCACCGAAACTTCGATGGGCGGGCGTCTTTTGCGCCGCAGAATTGACAAGCCGCTCCTGCAGCGGGCTCCGATTGAGCGTCGACTGGAGGCAGTAGATTATCTCTATAACCAGTTCATTGTCCGTGAGGATTTGCGCGGGGCGCTGAAAGAAATCTATGATCTGGAGCGGCTCGTCGGGCGCATCGCCTTCGGCAGTGCCAACGGACGCGATATGAATGCCCTGAAGCAGTCACTGGCACAAATACCGGCCCTGAAAGATATGTGTCTGACTTCAGGTTCAGAGACGCTGAGAGAGATCGGTTCCACCATGGATGAATGTGCAGAGCTGCGTGAGGATATCGAGCGGGCAATTACCGAAGATGCGCCGGTGTCTGTGCGGGACGGGGGAATTATCCGGACAGGCTATCATGAGCGCCTGGACGAGCTGCGGGAAGCGAGCAGCAGCGGTAAACGCTGGATCGCCGAGCTGGAGGCGAAGGAGCGCCAGGCTACAGGCATCAAGTCGCTGAAGATCGGCTACAACAAAATTTTCGGCTATTATATAGAAATTACCCGCTCCAATCTTGCTTCCTTGCCGGAAGGAAGATATGAACGCAAGCAGACCCTGGCGAATGCAGAGCGTTATGTTACCCCTGAGCTGAAAGAGAAAGAAGCGCTGATTCTCGAAGCCCAGGACAAAATGACTGATCTCGAATACAGCCTGTTTACCGAGCTGCGGGACCGTATTGGCGCACAAATTCCCCGGCTGCAGGCCTTGGCGGAGAAGGTTGCGGAAATAGATGTGTATCAATGTCTTGCTGCGGTCAGCGCCGAGCACCGGTTTGTAAAACCCAAGCTATCCGACGGTTATGACATGAGTCTTACAGGTGGACGGCATCCGGTAGTAGAAGCGGTGCTGAAAGATTCTGCATTTATAGCAAACGGCAGCACACTGAGCAAGAATGAAGGCAATATATTGCTTATCACCGGCCCTAACATGGCTGGCAAAAGCACATACATGCGCCAGGTGGCCCTGATCTGCATTCTGGCCCAAATCGGCTGCTTTGTTCCGGCAGAAAGCGCGGAGGTTCCGCTGATAGACCGGATCTTTACACGGATTGGAGCGGCGGATGACCTGATCGGCGGGCAGAGCACCTTTATGGTGGAGATGGCCGATATTCAGGTCATGACTGAGAAAGCAACATCGCGCAGCCTTATTATTATTGACGAGCTGGGCCGGGGCACCTCAACAAGCGAGGGCATGGCTATTGCCCAGGCGGTTATTGAATACGTGCATGATACCATTGCCTGCAAAGCACTGGTCTCGACGCATTTTCATGAGCTGGCCCATTTGGAGCAGAGCCTGCAAGGGCTGAAGAATTATTCTATGGCCGTGCAAGAAAGCGGAGACAAAGTGAACTTCCTGCGCAAGCTTGTGCCGGGAGCTGCCGACAGCAGCTATGGCATCTATTGTGCCCGGTTGGCCGGATTGCCGGAAGGTATTATTGACCGGGCATATGGTCTGCTCCAGAGCATTGAGCAGTCGGCACCTCCGGGCTCGCCTGCGCTGCAATACGGAACTGCCTATGAGAGTCGTCACAGTGTGAAGGAACAGGCAAGTGGACTATCTGCAAGCCGGACGCAAGACACGGATGTATTGCCATCAGGAGAGGATGCTGCCTTCATGCATGCGGGCAATGCAGCCGCCGTGAGCAAATCAGGCGGATCAGCTTACACCGAAGCTGCCGTCTCGCTGGCCTCCTTGCCGGATGCAGAAGACGCTGAAGTCGTACAACTGTCGATCTTTGGGGAAGAAGAGCCGCGCAGGAACCGTAAAGGTGGAGCGGCTTCCGCACCTGCACCTGTTAAAGAAAATCCGCTACTGAAAGAGCTGGTTGCCGCTGTTCAGGGTGCAGATCTGATGAATATGACCCCTCTGCAGGCAATGGGCCTGTTGAATGAGCTTAAGCAAAAAGCCAAGGAGCTGTAACTTAGGGTTTTTCCAAGTAAGCGTAATTCTAGCGAAGAACAAACATCACTATTGGCGAGGTGAATACAAAATGGCTAAAATTCATGTACTGGACGAGCATATTGCCAACCAGATTGCAGCGGGTGAGGTTGTGGAGCGGCCGGCTTCCGTTGTGAAGGAGCTGGTGGAGAACGCGATTGATGCCGGCAGCACCCGAATTGAGGTTTCTGTTGAAGAGGGCGGATTGCAGAGCATCCGCGTCAAAGACAACGGCTCAGGTATTGAGCCAGAGGACTGCGAGACCGCCTTCTACCGCCATGCGACCAGCAAGATTGCGAATGGACGCGATCTGTTCCTGATCACGAGCCTTGGCTTCCGCGGCGAGGCTTTGCCCAGTATCGCCGCTGTCTCGAAGGTGTCCCTTCTGACTGCCAGCAGTGATGATGGTAAAGGCAGATTGATTGATATCGAAGGCGGGAAGCTGATCCGCAACGAGGATACACCTTCCGGCAAGGGAAGTGATCTTGCAGTAAGGGAATTATTTTTCAACACACCGGCAAGGCTGAAATATATGAAGAGCATCCAAACCGAGCTGGGGCATATTTCGGATGCGATGTACCGGATGGCTTTGGCTCATCCGTCCATCTCCTTTACGTTGCATCACAACGGTAATCAGCTGCTGCATACACTTGGCAATGGCGATCTGTTACAGGTGATTGCTGCCGTTTACGGTACATCAGCGGCCAAGGCGATGCTGCCGATCTCAGCAGAAGATCCGGATTACCGGATTGCCGGCTTTGTCAGCAGGCCGGAGTGGACCCGCTCCAACCGCAATGCGGTCACCACGATTGTAGGCGGAAGATACATCCGCAGTAACGGGCTGAATGCGGCTATTATGCGGGCTTATCACACGCTGCTGCCGATTAACCGCTATCCGCTGCTCGTATTGCAGCTGGACATGCATCCGTCTCTCGTCGACGTCAATGTACACCCGGCGAAATTGGAGGTGCGTTTCAGCAAGGAGATCGAACTGTACGCATTTGTTGAACAGGAGATCCGCAAGGTTCTGCTGGGCCAGAGTCTGATTCCGCGGCCGGGCAAAGAAATAATAGGCGCCAAGGGCAGCAGCTCCTTTATCCAGGAGCAGTTTGCCTTTCCGAAAGGAGCCATTCCTCAGCCAGCCGATGGCCTGCCAGGAATGGCCCGTAATGACCAAGACAGTCAAGACCCGCGGACCGCTGGTCCGCGAAGTGATATGCCCTCCGGTGTTGCTCCGCAGAGTGATCTGCAGCAAGCGGGTACATTGGATGCTAACCATCCTGCAGAGAGACCGGGCTCCTGGAACAGCGGAATCAGCGGTGCTTCCTCCTTCGGTAGCGGTGCTGCAGGAGGAGAACGCTACTCGGGCAACACACAGCAGCGGACAGGAGAGCCTCAGAGCGCAATGCCGGTGGCCCGGGAGACTGCTGCGTTATACAGCGGCAGTACTTCTTCATTGCCGCGTGAAGGGACTGGCGGCAGCTACCGCGAGCCTGCCGGGGCAATGCCGACCCGGGGAGGGATGCCATCAGCAGAGGAGCTGTATGCTCCAGCCGGCAGTGAAGATCCTGCGCTTCCTCAGTTCCCTGAGCTGAATTATATCGGCCAGCATCATGGGACATATCTTATTGCCCAGAATGACATCGGGCTTTATCTGATTGACCAGCATGCGGCACATGAACGGATTAATTATGAATATTATTATGAGAAATTCGGGCGTCCCGAGGATGCTTCGCAGGAGCTTCTCCTGCCGATCACCCTGGAATTCACCCCTTCGGAGAGCCGCCAGCTCAGTGAAAGGCTGCATTGGTTCGAACAGGCAGGTGTATTTCTTGAGCATTTCGGAGGACAGACTTTTCTGGTCCGTTCCTTGCCGTACTGGTTCCCTGAGGGAGATGAGAAGGCGGTCATTGAGGAAATGGCGGAATGGGTGCTGAGCGAACGTTACATCGACCTGGCCAAACTGCGTGAGAAATCCTCCATTCTCTGCTCCTGCAAGGCGTCCATCAAGGCCAATCAAAAGCTTACAGAGCAGGAGGTAGAGGCTCTGCTGTCCAGGCTGGCAGCTTGCCGCCAGCCATATACATGTCCGCATGGACGGCCGATTGTGGTTTCTTTCTCTTCCTATGACCTGGAGAAGCTGTTCAAACGTGTCATGTAAGTGCAGCTGCACTGCATATGAGGTAAGCCAGCTCACTTACAGCTCTTGATCTGCAATCTCTGTTCATTTCTATTTTAACGCTCTAATGCGTACCAGATCGGAGGCATCATGATTATAACAACGGGCTTTGACCCGATACCGGAAATTGAGCTGCGGGCTAAGCAGCTTGCCGGGCGCACGGGCGCACCTTATGTGCTTAGGGCTAGGTTCTCCATGCCAAAGCTGGCGGAACGTTACGGGGACGAGGAGATTCTGGTAGTTCTGCAGGAGGCGGTACGGCTGATCTCGCCGGGTCTGCCACCGATGGAGTTTCATCCCAGTATGGGCTTTGTCCGGGCGAAACGCATCCTGAAGGGCGAATCTGATCCCATGCTGGAAGCTGCCGGAATGCTGCCGGGAGACAGCGTGCTGGATTGTACGGCGGGGCTTGGCAGCGATTCTCTGCTGTTTGCCGTCCACGGCGGAGAAGATTCCGTGGTGACTGCGCTGGAAAGCTCCTTGCCGCTGTATGCGCTGCTGCTTGAAGGCATGAGCCAGTACATTTCCGGCCAGCAGAAAGTAAACGAAGCGCTGCGCCGCATCCAGGTTGTGCACAGTGAACATCTGGGGTACCTGCGGGAACAGCCGGACAATAGTGTCGATATCGTCTACTTCGACCCGATGTTCCGGGTTCCCTTGACGGATTCTGCGGCGATATCCCCCTTGCGCCGTTTCGCTAACACAGCGGCCTTGACCGGGGAGAGTGTCGCTGAGGCAGTCAGAGTAGCACGTAAGGCTGTCCTGCTCAAAGAGAAGGCCTTAAGCGGTGAATTCTCACGGCTGGGCTTTACCGAACAGCTGCGCAGCAGCTCCAAAACATCGTACGGGGTGATACACATTGACAACTGAGACTAAACCTAAGGTTCTGGTACTGCTGGGGCCGACTGCAGTCGGCAAAACAAGGCTAAGCCTGGAGCTCGCGGAGACATACAGTGCAGAGATCATCTCCGGTGATTCCATGCAGGTCTACCGCGGAATGGATATCGGCACAGCCAAGATCACACCAGCGGAGATGAAGGGGATTCCGCATCATTTAATTGATATCCATGATCCGCAAGAAGCCTATTCCGCCGCAGAATTTCAGGTGCAGGGCGTCCGGCTGATCGAGGAGATCAGCGCCAGGGGCAAGCTTCCTTTTATTGTGGGTGGAACGGGACTGTATATTGAATCCCTGTGTTACGGTTTCCGCTTCTCTGAGGCCGTGGCGGATGAGGCGTTCCGCAGCGAGCAGGACGCCTTTGCCGAGGAGCATGGAGCAGAAGCCCTGCACGCCAGACTGGCGGCTGTAGACCCTTCCAGCGCTTCCAGATTGCATCCGAATGACCGCCGCAGAATCATCCGTGCACTGGAAATTCATCACCAGACAAAGGTTACGCTTTCGGCGTCCCATGAGGCTCAGAAGAAGGAGTCTCCATATGAGTTATGCCTCATAGGTTTGACAATGGACCGGAAAATACTATATAAACGTATTGAAGACCGAATCGATCAGATGCTGGCGGAAGGTCTCGTCGCCGAGGTGAAAGGACTGCTGGATCACGGCTACAGCAGAACTCTTGTGTCCATGCAGGGATTGGGCTACAAGGAAATTGCCGCTTATCTCGCGGGAGAAACGACGCTGGACGAGGCTGTGACACTGCTGAAACGCGATACCCGCCGATTCGCCAAACGACAATTGTCATGGTTTCGCCACATGAAGGAAATCCAGTGGATCGACGATTTCAACGAGCAAAACTTTTCAGAGAATTTTGCAAAAATACGTGCTATAATAGCAGGAAAGTTTCTCTCAGGTCTTGAATATACTTCTGAACAATCTAATTGAACCATTGGGGGTACGTCATATGAACAAGTCCATTAACATCCAAGATACGTTCTTGAACCAGCTGCGTAAAGAGAATATCCCTGCTACAGTATATTTGACCAACGGCTTTCAAATCCGGGGAATCATCAAAGCATTTGACAATTTTACAATTGTCATCGACAGTGACGGACGCCAGCAAATGGTGTACAAGCATGCCATTTCCACCTTCACGCCACAGCGCAGCGTATCGCTGATGCAGGACAGCGGAAGCGAAGAATAACATTTTTTACAACCTTGTAGTGAAACCTTTTTGTTTATAAAGCGTTTGAATAGAGAGTGCGAGAGAGCAACCTGTGAAGGTTGTTCTTTTCATTCGTGTATACAATTTCAAGATGTTTCCGAAAGGGAGTCAGGAGGCAGCATGTCTAGAGACGATTTTTCCAGGACGAACCGCAATAGAGACAGGGGCACCACCCCTGCGAGTCCCAAAGGGAAGCCTAAGAAAAAGAAGAAGTTTCTAACCAAGAAACGCGTACTGTGGAGTTTATTTTTTGCAACGGCGCTGGCGATTTTTTGTGCGCTTGGCGGTTACCTGTTTATTATGCTGAACGGGCAGAAACTGCTGAATGAGAACGAGGATAAATTAAGCGTGAACCCGCCGACACAGATTTTTGACCGCAATGCAAATTTGATCGGTGAACTGTCACTGGAAAAAAGTGATCCGGTAGAGTATGAAGATATTCCGAAACAGCTGATCGAGGCTTTTGTTGCTACAGAAGACAAACGTTTTTTTGAACACAAGGGTGTGGATTTATGGTCGATCGGCCGAGCAGCCGTCAAGGATATCGCTGCACGCAGCATGGTGGAAGGCGGCAGTACGATCACCCAGCAGCTTGCGAAGAATATCTTTCTGACACGTGATAAGACATTTTTCCGCAAAGCGACTGAGGTTTCCATTGCTGTAGCGCTTGAGAATGAGAAGACCAAAAATGAGATTATTACGTTATACCTGAACCGGATTAACTTTGGTGGCACAATCTACGGCATCAAGGCAGCATCTATCCGTTATTTTGGTCAAAGCAATCTTAACGAACTTAAGTTGTGGCAAATCGCCACATTGGCTGCTATGCCGAAGGGGCCGTCCCGTTACAATCCGCTGCGCAATCCGGATTTGTCCAAGGAACGCCGCGGTGTAGTGCTCCAGCTGATGTATGAACAGGGGAAAATTACTGAACAGGAGCGGGCTGAAGCCGCAGCGGTCAATTACAACTACAAACCGCCCGAAAGCAAACAGCGTTATCAGGCCTTTATTGATTATGCTATAGACGAGGCGGAAGATAAGTTTGGATTAACCGAAGATGATCTCAACATCGGCGGATACAAAATTTATACAACGATGGATAAAAACGCCCAGCAGACGGTAGAAGATGCATTTGCCGACAGCGACAATTTCGAAAAAAGTGTGGATGAGGAGCTGGTACAGGGTTCGATGACCATCATCAACCAGGAGAATGGCAGCATCGTTGCGCTGATGGGCGGACGGAATTATGAGAAGAAGGGCTACAGCCGTGTTAATGGCAGCCGTCGTTCTCCGGGCTCTTCCTTCAAACCCTTGGTTTCTTACGCTCCTGCTCTGGAGTCGGGGAAATTCTCAAGCTCCTCAATGCTCAGCAATGAAAAGCAGTGCTTCGGCAAATACTGTCCGAGAAACCTGCATGGCTACTCATCAACGATCAGCATGAGTCAGGCGATAACGAAGTCGGAGAACATCCCGGCGGTCTGGCTGCTGAATGAGATTGGTGTGGATACCGGCTTCCAGTTTGCGAAGAAGCTGGGGATCAGCCTCAGCGATGAAGACAAGAACCTGTCACTCGCCCTCGGCGGGATGAGCAAAGGAACCAATACGCTGGAAATGGCTCAGGCTTACAGTGCTTTTGCCAGCGGCGGTGAACTGCGTGAGGCGTATTCGATTAAATCGATTGCCAACAGTGACGGGGACACGGTCTATAAGGCCAATACAAAGCCTGAGCGGGTGATGAGTAAGGATACAGCTTACCAAATGACCCAAATGATGCAGGAAGTTGTACAGGACGGTACAGGTAAAAAAGCGAAAATCAACCGTCCGGTTGCCGGCAAGACCGGTACTACCCAGAGCGGGTACGACGGGATCAAATCCAACCGTGACGTGTGGTTTGTCGGTTATACACCGGAATGGACCGCAGCAGTGTGGATGGGTTATGACAAGCCGAGCAAGACACATCTGCTCAAGAACAGCAGTCCGCTTGCAGCGGCCTTCTGGGGTAAAGTTATGGAGAAGGCTCTGGAGGGGATTCCGGAAAAATCTTTCCCTAAACCGGAAGGTGCGAGTGCGCCCGAACCAACGGCTACTCCGGAAACGGTACAGCCTGTCACGGGTCTATCCGCTGAATATGATCCTTCAACATTGACTGTGAACCTTGGCTGGGAAGCGGCTCAGGTTGCAGGAGTGGAATACCGGATTTACCGCCGGGAAACCTCGGAGACGGAATTCACTTCACTTCTCAGTACAAAGTCTCTCACAATGGGTGATATTAGTGCCATGCCTGGACTGACTTACGAATATTATGTAACAGCTTATTATCCCGAACTGGATGTGGAGAGCGAGCCATCGGGCACCGTTACCGTAATGGTTCAGGATGAACTGCAGACACCGGAACCGGAAGCAACGCCTGATCCGAATCTTCCGACAGATGATCAAGGCAACGGACAGGGTAACGGAAACGGCGAAGGCAACGGCAATCCCGGTGGAAACAATGGGAATGGCAACGGCGATGGTAACGGGAATGGCAACGGCGATGGTAACGGGAATGGAAATGGCAATGGGAACGGCAATGGCAATGGAGGTGGCAACGGTAACGGGGGTGGAGTTGTAACCCCGCCGGAAGCAACGGCTACTCCGCTTCCACCAACCCCGCTGCCAACTATTACACCTGTTGAAACCTCCGGTTCAGGAAATGCTGGTACGGATAACAGTACTGAGGCGGGAACAGTTCCGGAGAACGGATTTTCAAATGAGGGTCAATCTCCTCAATAACATCCAAAGGACTATCCTTTACCCCTCCAAGATGGGGAAGGATAGTCCTTTTTTTTGAATGGACCTTTAAATATTTCCTTTAATCCAGAAGCAGTAACCTTTGATTACGTTACCGGCAGTTCTGTTTTTTTACGGGATGTTTTGAGTGTGTCTCTTAAATGTGTTAAGCTGAAGACACCATTTCTTGAGAGGGTAATTCATATGAAACGTAAATTCGGAGACCGGGCCAACTGGCGCCGGATTACGCGCCGACATTTCGCCTGCCGCTATGTGGAAACCCGGGAATTCAGCGGTTATATCACTCTTTATACGATTTACGGGCTGAAGGAACCACTGTGGAAGAGCTATGGAAGGCATACATACCGCATAGCGGACAAAGGGTATTCTTGGCTGCAATATTTTCCCAAGGATAGCCACTATATTGTGACGGCTATGTTCGACGAACGACAGAATATCGTACAATGGTACATTGACACCTGCAAAGTTCAAGGCGTCACGGATCAAGGCGTTCCATGGTTTGATGATTTGTACCTGGACGTTGTGGTGCTTTGGAACGGAGAGGTGTTTTTGCTGGATGAGGATGAGCTTGAGGAAGCGCTAGAAAGGGAAGACATTACGGACAGCGACTATAATTTGGCCTGGGCAACAGCCAAGAGCATTCTACGCAGTATTGACGCACATGCCTTTCCTTATTTCTCTCTCTCACTGAAGCATCGTGCCGAATTATTCCATCACGGAGAATTCAGGAGGAAATAAAAAATGGAATGGTACGTTTACCAAAGAGGTTCATCCCCAATACGCAAAGTGTCCAGAAAACGCCGCTCCCGGCGTAAGCGCAACCTGCTTATTGCAGGTATAACGATTGTGGCAGCAGGCCTCCTATGGTGTGCGGTTGTGTTTAATAACATTAACAGTGCAGCTACAACATCGCCTATGGCGAAAGCGGATGCAGGTATTATTCTCGGCATGTCCATGTGGGGGGATAAGCCAAGCCCGGGCCTAAAGGAGCGGCTGGATTGCGGGCTAAAGCTCTACCGGGAGGGAATGTTCAGCACCTTTATTGTTTCGGGGGGGCTGGATGATCCAGACTACAAATTTACTGAAGGTCAAGGAATGCGGAATTATCTGGTGGAGCAAGGTGTGCCGGAAGAAGATATTCTTATGGAGAACAAGTCTACCAGCACGTACGAGAATCTGCTGTTCAGCCAGGAAATCATGAAGCGTGAGGGGATGACGTCTTCGGTTATTATTACGCATAATTTTCATGGACGGCGGGCGCAGGAAATTGCCAGAGAATTGGGCTATGCTGCACCTGAGCTGGGGCTTACAGAGTCAGAGGTAATGTCGATGGCCAAGTATAAATCCCGTGAAATCCTGGCCTACACCAAATGGAAGCTGCAGCAGTTATTTCTGTAAATCATTTGCTAAGTATAAAAATCCTGAAACTGCTAATAAGACCTCATGTACCGGAATAGACTTACTTAGAGCAGTCAGCCCTGGATAATGAGGTGAATAAGGTGAACGGACGCGTAGCGGCAGCAAGCGGGCGGGAGGAAGGCAGACCGTCAAGGCAAATCAATATTGTGCTGCGGAATCAAGATCCCCCTCCGATGAGCAGTGCGGTGATCGACAGCAGCAGTGGAACCGCGCTCCCCAAAAATCACGGCCATAGCGGACTGTTCCAGGAGTTAAGCCGGGAACTTGATGGTCTTGTTGGCTTGGATAATATCAAGGAGCTTGTATTTGAGATATATGCGCTTCTGCAGATCACCCAGATGCGCAGCGAGGCAGGGCTTGCCAGTGGCGGCCAGGCTTACCATATGGTCTTCAAGGGCAATCCCGGAACCGGTAAAACGACGGTAGCGAGAATTGTCGCTAAGCTGTTCCAGCGAATGGGTGTATTAAGCAAGGGGCATCTGATCGAGGTAGAGAGAGCAGATCTCGTCGGCGAATATATTGGACATACCGCCCAGAAGACACGTGACCTGGTGAAAAAGGCGCTCGGAGGCATCCTATTTATTGATGAAGCCTACAGTCTTGCCCGCGGCGGGGATAAGGATTTTGGAAAAGAAGCCATTGATACGCTGGTAAAATCCATGGAGGATCACCGCAGCCAGTTTGTGCTGATCCTGGCCGGGTATTCCGGCGAGATCGATTATTTTCTGATGAGCAATCCGGGGCTGCCTTCAAGATTTCCTATACAGGTTGAATTTCCCGACTATACAATTGATCAGCTGCTGCAGATTGCCGAACTTATGGCCAAAGAGCGCGATTATATTTTGATGCCGCAGGCGATACTCAAGTTAAAGCAGCATTTGCTGGTGGAGAAGACGGAAAGCCTTCATGCCTTTAGCAATGCGCGCTTTGTGCGCAATTCGATTGAGAAAGCCGTGCGTGCACAAGCAGTACGTTTGCTGAACCAGTACGAGAGCAACAGCCCCGGCAAGCAGGAGCTGATGACACTGCGGACTGAAGATTTTAAGCTGTAAAACAAAATACGATTAACGGATGATATACCTCAGTGGGGTATGGAGATAAGGAGCATTGAATGCATGGCGACAACACATGATACACAAACAGATATCCAGGACCGGGCAATATTAGTCAGTTTGGTGACGGACAAAATTAAGCGCACCGGCATCGACCCGGAGCTTTCCCTGCAGGAATTGGTGCAGCTGGCAGAGACAGCCGGTGTCGAAGTGCTGGACGTGCTGCGCCAGAACAAGGAAACTCCTGATTCCAAATGGTTCATCGGCAAGGGGAAGGTAGAAGAGCTGCGGATGGCTGCAGATGGTTTCGGTGCGAATACGGCAATCTTTGACCAGGAGCTGTCCGGAGCGCAGGTGCGCAATCTGGAGGAAGCTCTGGATCTGAAAATTATCGACCGCACCCAGCTGATCCTGGATATCTTTGCCGGACGGGCGAAGACGCGGGAAGGTATTATTCAGGTAGAGCTGGCACAGCTCTCCTATCTGCTGCCGCGCCTCTCCGGGCAGGGCAAGAACCTGTCCAGGCTCGGCGGCGGTATCGGTACAAGAGGACCAGGGGAAAGCAAGCTGGAGACGGACCGCCGGCACATCCGCAACCGGATTGATGAACTGAAACGCCAGCTCGACGAAGTGGTGAAGACCCGTGAGCTGCATCGTGAACGCCGCCGCAAGAGCGGTGCCGTACAGGTGGCCCTTGTCGGATACACAAATGCTGGCAAATCGACACTGTTGAAGCAGCTTACGGATGCGGATGTATATATTGAGAATCAGCTATTCGCCACACTTGACCCGACTTCACGTGTACTGCAGCTCCCTTCAGGCAAAGAGGTTGTGTTAACAGATACGGTTGGATTCATACAGAATCTGCCGCATGATCTGGTGGCATCCTTCCGTGCCACTCTGGAGGAAGTGAATGAAGCGAATCTGGTGCTGCATGTAGTCGACGCCTCTTCTCCAATGCGTGAGGAACAAATGGAGGTTGTCCAAGCGATTCTCACGGATCTGGGAGCTGCCGGAAAGCCGCAAATTACATTGTTCAACAAAAGCGATATCTGTCAGCCGGAACAGCTGGAAATGCTTCCTGCGGGCCCGGGATATTTAAAGATCAGCGCTTTTAACCCTCAGGATCTAACCCTGATCCGGGAGATCATCGAAGATTCGCTGGCAGGGGATACTCTGACCTTCCGGATTCCGGGTGACCGTGGCGACCTGTCTTCATTGCTCTACCGTGTAGGAGAGGTGCTCGAGCAGCAGTACGAGGAGAATGATGTGCTCTACAATGTCCGCTTAAACAAAGAGGATTATGAGAAATGGGGCTACAAGTTAACGGAGTTCGTAGTGCAGGAATAAACCATCATTTTGAGCAAGTCTCAAATAAATTAAGGAATGCATTGAGTGTCCCCACAAAGCATGGATATCTCCTTCTGTTTTCGAAGCCGAATCCTACTGTGTGGGGCTAATTCTTGATGTTAAGTAAATGTAATGTAAGGGGAGAACAAGGGGAAATGGCTGTTTTTGCAGAGGATATTTTACATGCGGCGGAGGCTGCAGAACTTGAAATTGAAAGTGCGGTAAAAAAGCTCGACCGGATAGTGGATCACAATCAATGGAAGGTTATTGAGGCGTTCCAGCGGCAGCAGGTGAGCGATTTTCATTTTGCCGGTTCTACCGGCTATGCCTATAATGACCGGGGCCGTGAAGTACTGGATCTTGTATATGCTGAGGTATTTGGTGCGGAGGCAGCGCTGGTTCGGCCTCATTTTGCTTCTGGTACGCATACCATCTCTACGGCGCTTTTTGGCGTCCTGCGTCCAGGAGACGAATTGCTGTACATCACAGGACGCCCATACGATACGTTGCATAAAGTAGTTGGCAAGCCCGGTGACGGGACAGGCTCTTTGGCCGATTTTGGTATCGGCTACCGTGAGACCGCTTTAACTGCCGAGGGGAAAGCTGATTGGGACGAAGTAGCACTTACTATAAATGACCATACAAAAGTTATCGGAATCCAAAGATCGCGGGGCTATGATTGGCGTTCTTCCTTTACGGTCGCTGAAATCGGCGATATGGTAACAAAAGTGAAAACGTTGAAACCGGATGTCATTGTATTCGTAGACAACTGTTATGGAGAATTTACGGAAGAGCTTGAGCCTCCCCAGGTGGGAGCCGACCTCGTCGCAGGTTCACTGATCAAGAATCCGGGTGGGGGAATCGCTGAGACAGGCGGATATATTTGCGGACGCAGCGATCTTGTTGAGCTGGCGGCCTACAGGCTCACAGCACCGGGGATAGGCGGAGAAGTGGGCGCGATGCTGGGAACAACACGCGGACTCTACCAAGGGCTCTTTATGGCTCCACACACGGTGGGGCAAGCGCTCAAAGGGAGTATCTTTGCAGCTGCTGTCTTTCAGCGCTGCGGGTTTACGACCAAACCAGCCTGGGATGAACCGCGTACGGACCTGATCCAGGCGGTTGCTTTTGACGGGCCGGAGCATCTGATTGCCTTTGTGCAGGGGATTCAACGTGCTGCAGCCGTTGACAGCCATGTTGTGCCTGAGCCTTGGGATATGCCCGGTTATGAACATCCTGTCATTATGGCGGCAGGAACGTTTATTCAGGGTGGCAGCTTGGAGTTATCTGCGGATGCGCCGATCCGGGCGCCCTATATTGGCTATATGCAAGGCGGATTAACCTATTCTCATGTGAAGTACGGTGTGTTGATGGCACTGCAAAGTATGCGGGATAGAAATCTTCTGTAAGAAAAACTCACACACCATTGACACGCGAAACCAGGAAATGTACAATGAGATGAGAAAAAGATCATTGGAAGGTTGGATGAGTCATGGGTGATGAAATCCGCAGAAATATGGCACTATTTCCTATAGGTATTGTAATGAAGCTAACCGATTTATCTGCCAGACAAATTCGTTATTATGAGCAGCACAGTCTGATAGTGCCCGCTCGTACCTCCGGCAATCAGCGTTTGTTCTCATTTAATGATGTGGAACGCCTGTTGGAAATCAAAGCATTAATCGAGAAGGGTGTTAACATTGCCGGCATCAAGCAGGTGATGAACCCAGTCACGAAGGAATCCGAAGAAGCTACGGTTATTACCCCTGATACAGAGGTTAGACGTAGAGAGTTGTCCGATTCACAGCTTCATCGTTTGCTGAAGCAGGAACTGGTTTCCGGTAAAAGACCGGGACAAGTCTCTCTTATTCAAGGCGAACTTTCCCGGTTTTTTAATAAATAACATAAAGAGACATGAAAGGGAGAGGGTATAGTGAGCTTTTCTAAAGAGGATATTATGCGCATCGCCAAGGAAGAAAACGTCCGTTTTATTCGCCTGCAATTTACCGACTTGCTCGGAACGATCAAAAATGTAGAGATTCCTGTTAGCCAGCTCGAAAAGGCGCTCGACAATAAAATGATGTTCGATGGATCCTCCATTGAAGGTTATGTACGGATTGAAGAATCCGACATGTATCTCTATCCTGACCTCAGCACATGGGTAATCTTCCCTTGGGTGACGGACAGCCGGGTTGCCCGTCTGATTTGTGATGTGTACATGCCTGACGGAACACCGTTTGCCGGAGACCCGCGTGGTATTCTGAAGCGTTGTCTGGAAGAAGCCGAAGAAATGGGTTATACCGCGATGAACGTTGGACCTGAACCTGAGTTTTTCCTCTTCAAAACTGATGAGAGAGGGAACCCGACTACGGAATTGAATGACCAAGGCGGATATTTCGATTTGGCGCCGATGGATCTTGGAGAGAACTGCCGCCGCGAAATCGTTTTGACTCTTGAAGAGATGGGCTTTGAAATTGAAGCTTCCCACCATGAAGTTGCTTCCGGCCAGCATGAAATTGACTTCAAATATGCTGATGCCATCAAAGCTGCTGACCAAATTCAAACCTTTAAGCTTGTCGTGAAGACGGTAGCCCGCCAGCACGGCCTGCATGCTACTTTTATGCCTAAACCACTTTTTGGAATGAACGGATCCGGTATGCACGCTCACCAATCCCTGTTCAAAGGCAAAGAGAATGTGTTCTACGATGAGAGCGACACACTTGGCCTGAGCAAGACAGCCCGTTACTACATGGCAGGTATTCTGAAGCATGCCCGTGCGTTTGCTGCAATCACGAACCCGACAGTGAACTCTTACAAACGTCTGGTTCCCGGTTATGAAGCCCCTTGCTACGTAGCATGGTCCGCCAGCAACCGCAGCCCGATGATCCGTATCCCTGCTTCCAGAGGGCTGAGCACTCGCATCGAGGTCCGCAATCCGGATCCGGCAGCTAACCCTTACCTTGCACTTGCTGTAATGTTGAAGGCAGGTCTTGACGGCATCAAGCGCCAACTGGATCTTCCGGCTCCAATCGACCGTAACATCTATGTGATGTCCGAAGAAGAGCGGATTGAAGAAGGCATCCCTAGCCTGCCATCCGATCTGAAGGAAGCGCTGAACGAAATGATTCGCAGCCATGTCATCACCGAAGCCCTCGGCGAACATGCACTGGCTCACTTCTACGAGCTGAAAGAAATCGAGTGGGATATCTACCGCACCCAGGTTCACGAGTGGGAAAGAGATCAGTACATGACTCTTTACTAGAATACAGCAGCCCTTGACGCGTAAGCGTTGGGGGCTTTTCTTTGTGTGGGAAGGAAGGGCGATTTGTCTTCGAGGAGATGGGTTACCACAAACTCACCACAAATAGATGCGGGCATAAAGAAGTTATTTGCACATCATTTCAGCCCCGGAATAGGGGGTGATCCAAGATTAAAGTAGCTCGACAGCAGGCAGGAAGCACATAAAACATTCTGGAAGCCCGAAAAGCAGATTAAGGAGAAAAAAGACCTATAGTAGTCTGGGATCAAATAAACCGAAGGCCAAAAGGAAATTCCAGATTGGAAGAAGGATCTCCTTGCTCATCACAAAATCAAATCCAACTAAAGCAAACAGAGGGGAATTTACTGGAGATATCGTAAAAGCAGCTATTGACGATCAAAAGGCAGTTCCAGTATTGTAAGAAAGATCTTTTGCGACGACTCATCATGTTTTGGTTCGCGGAAGAGGTTGACGTGGAGTTCTCAGTAACGCTTGTGAAGAGCTTCCCCGGAAACAAGCAATCCTACAACAGAAAGAACACGAGAAACAAGAACGCCAGAGTCAGATTAAGCCAGTTGTTGACCTACTCAGCACGGCTGCTGGCCGGAGCCTAAAGGCTAAGGAGTTGCGCTTGCTTCAATCATTTGAAGATAAGGATATTGCTGTATTTGCCACTCTTATGTCTACGTATTTGGAAGATCACTGGAAGGCATTGTTGCCGTGTCGGATTTGCTCACCGCCAGCCATAGAGAGATGGCAGAGGCGGCATATAACACGCTTAGTAGTGTTAAAGAGTAGATCAGTGTCGCAGTAGACGCAAACTGTGAAACTGCCTTCGCCATTCGGGACTTTAATGCAAGAGATAGCGCTAATACTGGGCGCACTAAAAAAATGAGCTGTCCCAGACAGCCATTTCATGGCTTAGGGACAACCCTCTTCATTACTATTAATACTGCTGTACTTCCTCGTAGGGTACAAGCAGCATTCTACGCTGTACATCCATAAGCAACCGAATCGCCCAAGATGCGATCACGGCAACGACCAATCCAGCTACAACATAAGAAATATACTGTTGAGGTAATGTCCAGTGGATATTAAACAAAGCAAACACACTATTCTCAAGAATGTTCAAATCCATCGTTTGCAGAAAAATCTGATGAAGCACAGGTAGTGTAATCAGACTCAATGCAGTCGCTACCATCGCTACCGTAAGTGAAAAGAAGACAATACTGGAAACGAACCGCCCCATAATCAACATGATGTTACGTGCAAAATCCGCACCATGAAAACCCAATTTTATTCGTTGAAGGAAGCTTGCTACCTCCTTCTGCATATCTGATCTGTGTTCCTCGGTCGATCTAGGAATATCCAGCAATGATCTTACTAGCTCTTGTTCAAAATTTACGATGTAATCTAATCCCTTAGCTACTGCAAAAAACAAGGGAATGCCGATGAAAATTGGTGTTAATCCAATGGATAACGCTAGCCCTGTCACCATAAACACGAAATAGACAATCGTGATCGGCAATGATATTAAGAAATACAAAATACTCCGATATGTCTTGGGACTTCCTCCACGTTTGCGAGGTTTAGATTGTGATTCTACAGGAACTTGTATGGAATCCAGCACTCCAATCGGCCTAGTATACACTTTATCATTCATTTTCCCTGTCCTTCCTCTCACGTTTTTCAATTACTTTCATTATACGTGGTGAAGAGAAGGCTCAAAACAGTCTTGGGAATGGAGTTGTACCAGACCTAAGGCTAGGATTTGTTTCTCCGAGCAGCAGGAAATATAAGTCCAAATATCCAAGGCAGCATGAATCCAATAATGTTATGACTAAAGCACTTATAACAAATCTGATTGCGTTGAGGTTAATGCACAGTGCGAAGATACATGACATAAGGGGATAGAGTAGGTTACAGCCCTTCTCTGCCTCCAAGGGAGGATAAGTAAGATGGACGTTCTACTTGACAAGGTAGTTAAAACACGGAAGCCTCAAATGTTTCGGATGCAACGAAGTTATTCCTGAAAAAACGGAAGGCGTTAGGTTTGCAACTATGGCAAATGAAGGCAGTGTTTATTCCACTTATACGTATGCGATGTAAAGAATGGATAAAAAACAACCACGGATATTCCAAGAGGGCGAATATTACAGAGGAGATATCAAAGACACCTAAGTTTACGAGAGGGAAAGAGATCAGTACATGACTCATTACTGAAATAAAGGAGCCCTTAACGCGTAATTATTGAGGTTTTTTTGTTTGAGGGAAAATTTTATCCATGAGTGAAAAAAGGTCTATCGTATAGATTTTGTATAATTAGGTTTAAGGGGCTGTCATAGCCCATTAATTAAAGTCTAAGTGCTTACTCTGAGTAGGTAAAGGCATTAAACTCTCGATTCCTATCCGAATCCCATCTGCTGTGCAAAAAAAGGAATAGGGTATAAATTAATTCATTTGACGGTACGAAGGTCGTATTTGATTCAAAAATTACCGGACTATTTATTAACTCCAATTAAACCAGCCAAATTTATACCCGGCAATAAAAAATAAAATGATCCATTCCCACAACATCAACAGACGAAAGGTACGAGGGATAATTAAATACTCGGTGTACAGTTTATTTAGTATTTTCAAGGTAATTCCCCCTTTGTTTTCATAATAACACACAGAGGAGGTTAACCGCCCAATCCCCTTTATCAGTGATTCATTTTTTCTTACTCTGCTTTAGAATCAAGGGTGCAGCAGCTATGATGATTATTATCATAATGGATAACCACGTACTAGTAGTCAAGTATACACCTCCATACTCCAAATACTACTATCTTAAGATTATGTAACATGTGCTTTATTTTATAAGAAGAGGCATGATTGGTATGAGCGGGCAACCGAAATACTGCGCGTGGAGCAAACGCATTTGATCTCCTTTGTAGAGATGCATGTCTGGACCATACTACGAATATTTATTATTGAAGTAACCAACAGGGGAATCTAATAAGTTTCAGTACGGTCTTTTTATTGACCGAAAATATATGTCTCATGATACGTCTGCCATCTGAAATATTATTCACGGAGATGACAAACATGCATGGAGACACAAGACTGCCTAGAAACGCAAAAGAAGGTATATTATTTTTATTGATTATTTCAATTCTTTCAGTAAATACTATTGCTCCTATTATTGTGGGGTTGGAACTTGGTTTCAGTAAGGAAGTGTATATAGATACACTAAAGATTATTCCATTCATGTGGATAATCGTAGTTTTATTGGTAAGATTACTTGCAGGACCAGTGGTTGGGAAAGTAATGCCAAAATTCATGGGACAAACCGACGGTTTTAACGCCAGGGTTCTATTGAATACTTTATTGAATGTCACAGTGTTATCTATTTTATTATCGGATTATCGGTACATGGGTTGGGACCAAACAAATAAGCCTAGAACCGTTTAAAAACTTCCTTCACATCTGGCCAAGAAACTTTGGGATAGCTTTTTGGATTGAACTGTTGGTTGCGCAGCCAATAGCAAGATTTGCAATGAAAACATTACATGCAAGTCAAGAGCGTAAAACAGAAAGTAATGCGTAATTAGCTGGAATGTTGAAAATGAATAAAGAAAATTAGGGAACGTCCTTGGTGGACGTTCTTTTTTTGCACATTTGGACCATGCTGTGCAGAAGCTACTCGTATTAGACGATTATTCTTAGGAGAAGTATGCTGCAAATGTACCGGGGGATTGTTATGAGATTTATAAGTGTAGACAAGGAGCGCCGAGGTATAAAACTGCGGGCCTCAGAGGATGATTGGGATTGGATCAAGTTAGATGAGAGTGACTAAATAAAAAATCCCCGTAGTCTCCGGGGATACAAACTAAAAAGATCATTACCCATTACCTGCTACTGCGCTCCCACTGAAGCATCTTGCTCCTAAAGTAATGCCATAATTAGTAACTACATAAATGGTATATCTGAGTTGACCTGAAAGTACATCTGCAGCAGGAGGGTAGTCAACGGCGGTCAGTCCGCTCATTTCATAGATAGACTCAAATTGCGTAGCTGGCTTTTGGTAGACGGTGGAAAAGATCTGAGTACCGTTTCGCAGTATGGTAAAGGTAGCATTAGGGACGACAGTTGAACTTGAAGAAGCGGATAACGTTAGCCGGGCATACGCATTTAGTGTCACCCGGACCAAGCCAACATTTTCAGGGGAAACACTTGTTGTCTGTAATCCTATATCTCCAAACGTGTAGGGAAAAGAAGATGAACTTAGCCCTAACGCTGGTGTATCAGATGTACTATCTTGGGCAATACGCATATCTAAAAATTGAATACTCATATATTTCACCTATCCTCTCATGTAGCTAATACAGCTTATGAGAGTGAATGATAGATTGTTTGTATTAAGATAAAAAAAGTAAGAGAAATTAGCTATTTATTCAGCTGTCCGAAGCCGTTCCAAAATACTTTTTCTGCCGCTTAGAGAATAGCTGGCTAGTGGAATACAGATTCCAAGTAATAATAGAATAGGCAGTACACCGAGCAAGGGCCAGATAATGAATTTATAACTCATAAACCACATTAAATCAGTAAAGGGTTTTGCAATCAAGAGTAAGGATAGACTTCCTAATAAGCTTGAGCATACTCTGGTACCAAGTACAAAGTACAGCCCTTCATAGATAAGCATTGTTTTCAATTGTTTATTGGTCATACCAATGCTTTGCAATATGGCAAATTCCTGGCGACGGGTCAAAATACTAGTTAATATCGCATTTGCAAATCAGTACACCAATTAAACCAATAATCAAGCTAAGTGTTCCGCCAATCACTACTACTGTATTTTGCATACCTGTGATTTCATTCTTTACAATACCATCGCTCAAAGCGATATCATCTTCAACTATTAATATGTTATTCATTATTTTTCTCCGATCCTGTCAGTTTTACTTAGCGCAATAACTAAAAAAGATGTTTAGCCGGGTGTTATTAATCTACGCATTAACATCTCCCAAGAATAGTATAAAGCAGAACTGGGAGGAGATGATGAAATGGCAGAAACGGTTATTGCGTATAGTGATAATGTTGTAACTCCTATTACTAATGGTATCAGTTTGCCTATTCCTAATAATGGTGGAGGCGTACAGATTGCATCGTTGTCGGTGTTTATTGACCCTGCAAATCCCAAGTCATTTAACCATAGGGTGGAATTAAGGGCCTTAATTGGTGTTAGATTAGTCGGAGCCGGAAATATTAGACTTCTTGTGCGTATTTGGCGGGCTGGTACTGAAATTTACTATAATCTGGTAACTAATGTCTTTGATAATAATATAACACTTGAAGAATTGTTTGTAGAAACAGCGCCACTGGGTGTACAAAACTATCAATTGATCATTGAGAATCAGACTCCGGCAACTACTGCTTTTGTCTCCGGACCTTTAGTCTTTACGGCTACTGTAACTGGAAAATAGTTCACCATCCTTTGACGAACAATACCCCGTCAGTGTTTATAATGACGGGGTATTGATGTCTATGTTTAAGCTTTTCCCATACAGGTGCCGAAAGTGATTATGGATTTTATGGAGCAAATGAAACATTTTGCACAATATATCGAATTACGAAGAATGCAATAATGAACACGGAGGCGAAACCAAGTAAAAAGGAAACGATAGCTTTGTCTGAACGCGTGAGTTTACTCATTGCGGTCACTCCTAGTTAATATTTAGTAGATTATACAATTAATCGGTGTACATCACAAACTACTTATTAATTTACTTGGATGAACTGCTCAACGAATTGTTGCCGGTCTCTTTTGTTGAAGTGTGGATTGCTTACTTTCTCTCTCCATATCTCATTGGAAGCCAGTGTACTGAAGTCCACGTTATAAAATCGCTCGATTTCTCCTTGCGTGAGAGCTACGGAATAGATTTTCCCATCGTAGGGAATCACCATGTCAATCGAAGCAGCTCCGGGGAATTGCGCAAATAATCGGCTTGTTTCTTCCATGAGCAGTTTGTTTATTTGGTCGCCTGTAGAAAAGTAATCGATGTAATCTTCTTTTGTAATGCCGGAGGTTGGGTTCGCTTCTTTATATGCTTGGTAAGTCTCAAAAAAAGTAACCGTTATATTGTCTGTCCCGACGTTTACGTCTTTTATAAAAGTTTTACCTGTAAGATTGGCAGTAAAAGCCAGCACCTCGTCAGCAGATAAAGGTACTTGATCAGCAGACGTTGCTTGAGTGGCGTTGACAGTTCGTTCGGCTGAAGGTGAAAGGGGTGGGGCAGTTGTAGGTTCTGCTGTAGGCTTAGTCGTTGGTTTTGTTGCTGGAGATGGACTTGATTCAGTTGTTGGCTTGGCAGTAACCATCGGTGTTGCTAGCGCCGTAATCGAAGAAGTATGATCATCTGACTTGTCATCGTTCCCGAGGGTAACCAACCCTATGATGCCGGCGGCTACTAAGACCACCCAGAACCACCAAATTGTATAGAATGGTTTGTTCTTTTTCATCTTTTTCCTCCCGCCTGTAAGGTTGAATTCCTGTATAACTCTAGGATAGCCCATTCATTCACCTTACATAAGTATGGATAAGACATATGCGCGTAACCAAACTTAAAGAGAACGGCCAATAGCGGAACGAATAGCTGATCTTCAAACTATATGGTAGTTATTACCCATTTTGTGGGCATTGCAAGCGGATAGCGTATTCACAATATATTTTTGCTTGCGGAGTAGTCAGGTTATTTATACTTATATTGGTTTGACAAAAAACCGTCCAGACGGTACAGTTCAAATGGGGGTGATAAGGTGACTGTACATAACAACAGCTCTAAGAAAAAAATGATTTTGCAAGCGGCTTCCTCCATTGTTCGTGATCAAGGGGTGGAGCACTTAACTCTGGAAGCTGTGGCCAAAGCGGCCAACGTGAGCAAAGGCGGTTTACTGTATCACTTTCCTAACAAGGAACAACTGGTTTCCGGTATGGTGGATGAGCTGACCCGAAACTTTACGGAAGATGTTCAGAGCCGTGTAGAGCATGACCAGCGAGAAGCTGGTAAATGGAGCAGGGCGTACATTGAATCTACTTTTTATGGTTTTGGAGAAGGCAGTGACATGAACTCGGTGCTGGCAGCAGCTTTATTTACGAATCCAGGGTTGTTGACAAACATGCAGGAGAAATATGCTGAATGGCAACACAATTTTGAAAATGACGGTGTGGATCCACTTCGTGCAACCATTGCCCGACTGGTGACCGACGGACTCTGGTTTGCAGAAAAGTTTGGACTGGCACCGCCAGATCAGGAGTTAAAAGAACGCATTTACAAAGAATTGATGGACGGAGTAAAGGAGGAGAAGTAAGTGCCGTATCTGTTTTTGGCGATATCCATTGCCAGCGAACTTGTAGGAACTTCGATGCTCAAAGCATCGCAAGGATTCACCAAAATTATTCCTGTAATCGTAATGCTGATTAGTTTTATTTGCTCGTTCTTCTTTTTGTCGTTATCACTGAAGACTATTCCATTAAATACGGCCTATGCAATTTGGTCTGGAATCGGGGCGGTAGCTACAGTTCTTATCTCGGTACTGATCTGGAAAGAAAAAATAAATACAGGCAGCGTAATAGGAATAACCTTAATCGTCATTGGTGTGATTGTGCTGAATTTGCTGGGTCCCGGACATGGTTCCTCTGATGAGGCTGCCGAAACACAACAAACCAGCCTTTCCGATAGAGCCTAGGCCAAATCTGCTGAAATAAAGATCATATACAATTTGTTCCACCCAACAGTATAATGACGGAATAACTGTACCCTGCCAAAACGGTGGGGTATTTTCATATTTATGAACACAGGGGAGTGAGGAAAGTTGTCTATGCATCGTGAGATTTTTTTCCTTAATGGTATTGGCGTGTTTAGCGTATTGATGTGGCTCATATCGGTTGTAGCTTGTATTTACGCATTCGTACTGTTGGTTAAACTTGCCCGGAGAGGAATAATAGCTTTGGATTTGTACATATATGCTAAAAATCGTGAAATACGCGACCGGTATGAATCGGCAGACAGGAAGGACCCATATTAAGCACAATGAAAAACACCCTCGATCATTTTTTTGTGATCCTTAGGGTGTTTTTGCTTTTGTCTGATCACCATGCTGTTAATCCCTTATTGTAACCCGTGTTCCAATAGGCACGATTGCTGCAAGGGCCAGCACATCCTCATTGTACATGCGGATACAGCCATGGGAGACCATATGTCCGATGGAGGAAGGGTCATTCGTTCCATGAATGCCGTAATGTGGTTTGGATAGACCCATCCAGAATGCACCGAAGGGTCCGCCAGGCTTAGGCTGTTTGTTAATGATAGTGTATTCTCCCGCCGGTGTAACGGTAAGCATGGTGCCAATACCGACAGGGAACCCTCTGGTAACGATGTTATTGTCAAGCAAATAAAGCATGCGCTGCGACAAATCAACAATAATCCGATAATTAGGCATAGATTCAGCACTCCTTTGCTATCAGAATATGTGCGGAGTGCTGTTGCTGTTCGAAGGAATTGTTATATGGGATAAACAGAACAAATGTTCGTGATGAGTAAAATGACCATTTGAAAAGGGGAAAGGGCTGCTTCACTTTTTCAAGTGAAGCAGCCCTTAAATATGAACAAAAATATTAATGGATATCGCGGAAGAGACCGATAACTCGTCCCAAAATCGTAACGCGGTTAAGACGGAGGGGTTCATAAGCCGGATTCTCCGGCTGTAGACGAATGTGGTCACGTTCTTTGTAGAATGTCTTGACTGTAGCTTCGTCTTCTTCGGTCATGGCAACGACGATATCGCCGTTGTCAGCAGTCTGCTGCTGGCGGACGATTACATAGTCACCATTCATAATACCTGCTTCCACCATGCTGTCACCGAGAACGGAGAGCATAAATACCTTGTTATCTCCCACATAGTGGGAAGGTAGTGGGAAGTAATCTTCGATATTCTCCGTTGCGGTAATCGGCACCCCGGCGGTGACCTTACCTACGACAGGAATACGGGTAACCGTCTGTACGAATTGATGTACATTCTCGGAATCTTCCTGGCCGAGCAGCTCAATTGCACGCGGTTTCGTAGGGTCGCGGCGGATAAGGCCTTTCTTCTCAAGCCGGTCCAGATGGCCGTGCACTGTGGAGCTTGAGGCCAAGCCTACAGCTTCACCGATTTCCCGGACGGACGGAGGATAACCCTTGCTACGGACTTCGTTACGTATAAATTCCAGGATCGCCAGCTGACGACTCGAAATCTTTGACATCGGAATCAACCCCATATAGTATGTTTGGGAAAATTATAACATAGAACTTCCGTTCGTACAAACATAAGTTCTAACAATCTGAGATTAATAGTGGAAATAGTAGCCTTTTACCATATTAGTATCCAATAACGGTTTGAAAATGGCGGGAAAAGGCAATGCCGGTGCTGAAAACTGACACATTTATGGATACGGAAAAAAGCGAACAATTGTTCTAAAAAATCTATTGATCAAAACACATGTTCGTGTTATATTATTTTCGAAAGTAAGAACAAGTGTTTGGAGGACGATGACAATGTTAAAATACAGTACATACCGCAGCATCTACGAAGAGGCCGGTGAAGTTAATTCAACTAGAGGACAATCTGCTTCTAATCATATGAATGAAATGAAACAATCCGCCGCCGCTTTATTTTCGGAGATCATAGGACTATGCCGGAAAGAGTATCTGGTGAAGCTAATGCTGGTCTTTATGCTTGTTGTATCGGGATTTACAGTTGTTGGTAATGTTTTTGCGAGTTCAGCATCATTAGTGAAGCAGGAAAAGCGGGTAGTAGTTGAACGCGGAGACACGCTCTGGAGTATCGCCCTAAAGAACAAACCAGCGGGTATGAAGACGGTCGTATATATAGAAGGAATTAAAAAAACAAGCGGTTTGAAGAACGGGAACATTCAGGCTGGAGATATACTGACATTGCCTGTGTATTAACTTCATCATAAGCAGTATAGACTGACGTAAAGAGCTTTCAGGGGGGAGACCTTGACAAGCTCTTTTTCTCATGGCAAAGTTAGAATGAATTTATAGGGGAGGGGAAAGTATTGAATATTGACGAATTGGTCGCACGCATCAATGAACTGGCACGCAAACAGAAGAATGGCGGCCTGAGTGAAGAGGAATTGGCTGAACGGGCCAAGCTCCGCGAGATTTATCTGGGCAACATCCGCAGCAACTTCCGGGCCCAGCTCGACACTATTGAAATCGTGGATAATGATGAGCATGAACAAGGCAACAAGGGACTCAAACATTAGTCCAGTGTGTCTTTTTCATAGATATTACAGGATGACTAGGGGGAACTGACATGGCCCGTTCTTGGGAAAGAATGGTTCAACGCAACACACAGCAGATCAACAAGCAAAGAAAGAAGCAGGGCAAGGATTCCATTTATGTTTCTTCGTCAAAATCAGCTGCGAAAAATAGTGATATCTTTAAGGGCCGCAACATTGCATTTCCTGTTGTTCTAATGCTGCTTGGAATTATGTTCTGGGTGGTAGGCTCGATCGACGAGGCCAGAGGCAGCGGCATCCTTGCCAATTGGCTGGGCGTCGTTCTTTACTTTGCGCTGGCGGCACTTCTATTCTTCCGGCGTCCGTATCTGAAGGTTGAGCGCAACAGAGTGTCTACGATTAAGTATAACCGTGAACGCTGGCTGCAAGCTGGAGATATTGAGAAGATCACTTTGTCCCGTGGAGTGGTCGTGCTTAAATATAAGGGCAAGCGCAAACAGTGGATTTTCTCCAAGCTGATTAACCGCTATAACACTGAGGCCATGGGTGTACGCCTGGAGGAGTTCGGCAAAGCCAATAACATCGAAGTAGTACACGAGTAGGAAGATATAACAGCGTAGGGAGAGGGAGAAATCTAATGCCAATTACCGCCGTACTATTTGATCTTGACGATACATTGCTCTGGGATGAACGGAGTGTTGAAGAAGCCTTCCGCAATGCATGTGAAGCTGCAGGTGACTCCATTGATCCTAAAGAGCTTGAAGTTGCTGTTCGCAGGGAAGCCAGGAATCTTTATGAAACTTATGAGACGTTCCCTTTTACAAAGATGATCGGGATTAATCCTTATGAAGCACTTTGGTCCAATTTCTCAGCTGGAGAACAGCCGGAGTTCCGTAAGCTCCAACAGTTGGCTCCTGTATACCGTAAAGAATCGTGGCGGCGTGGTCTGGCCTCCCTCGGTGTCGAAGATGAGGTGCTTGCCGAAACGCTGGCAGACAGGTTTGCTGCCGAGCGCCGTAGCCTGCCGTACATGTATGAAGAGACGTTACAGGTGCTTGATGCACTACGTGGTAAGGTGAAACTACTGCTGCTTACGAATGGTTGCCCGTCACTGCAGCAGGAGAAGCTCGACGGAGTGCCTGAGCTTATCCCCTATTTTGATCATGTAGTTATCTCAGGCAGCTTTGGCAAAGGAAAACCGGACAAGGATATCTTCCTGCATGCTCTTTCGCTGCTGGATATAACCCCTGAACAAGGGATCATGGTCGGCGACAAACTCACGACGGATATTAAGGGCGGCTTGGCCGCTGGTCTGACTACTGTCTGGATCAACCGTACCGGCAAATTACCAAATCCTGAGATTCAGCCGGATTATAGAATCGGCCATCTCTCTGAGCTCCTCCCCCTGGTACAATCGCTATAGTGTAACCTTTGAGAAGCCGGTATCCCTAATGGGATGCTGGCTTTTTTGCGCTCAAACAAAGAGGTTGGCCAATTATAATAGGGAGATAATCCATCTGTATATGACTAACTTCACGAAAAAGGCGTGAAAGTTTAAGCAATCTTCTAAAATTGCGAATATGTTGTGTATAATAGTAAAAGAATGCAACCACAAGCTGGAAATATCATTATAAATTCTACCTTGGTCGGGAGGACTCCGGATGATAAAACCCAAGAAGCTGATTACTCTTTTTACGATTGTGACGATGTCAATGATTGTAAGCTGTTCAGGTAATAGTGGGAAATCAAGCCATATGCATGACGGATCAGAGCACTCTATGGAGCCGATTCACGTCGAACTGAGCTGGAATCCGGTGGACGTATCGGTAAATCAAAAGGTGGTTTTTGAGGCTGTGGTCTCCCAGGGGAGTGAAGCTGTGGATGATGCGAAGGCGGTGCTTTTTGAGATTGTGAATAAGAATAATGAAGAAGACAAGCAGGAGCTTGAAGGCAAGCTCTCCGGCAACGGTACATATAAAGCTGAGGCGATCCTGATGAAGGAAGGCAAATATGATGTGACTTCGCATGTAACAGCTAGAACACAGCACTCTATGCCGACTAAAGAACTTACAGTGCAGCCATAATGAAATAGAGATAGCGGCTGGCTATAAAGAAAAACTATTATGCAGAGTGGAAAGGAAGGCTTTTCGATTCCGCTTTATTCTGCTAAACTTACTCTAATGTTTTACTGGGGGGATATGAAGTGGCTAAATACACACTTGCTGAAAGCTTGCAGCAGCGGATACTGATTTTAGACGGAGCAATGGGCACGATGATTCAACAGGTGCCACTTACCGGAGAGGATTTTGGCGGGGATGAGCTGGATGGCTGTAATGAGATGCTTGTGCTCACCCGTCCGGAGGTTATACAGACTATTCATGAGCAATATCTTGAAGCAGGCGCAGATCTGATCGAGACGAATACCTTCGGCGCAACCTCGGTTGTGCTTGCCGAATACGATATCCCTCAGCGGGCCCGGGAGATTAACCTGGAAGCTGCGAGGCTGGCCAGAAATGCTGTTGAAAAGATTGAAACGCCCGATCACCCGCGTTACGTAATCGGGGCGATGGGCCCGACAACAAAAACGCTTTCGGTCACCGGAGGCGTAACATTCCAGGAGCTGGTGGATAGCTACGAGGAGCAGGCTATAGCGCTGATTGACGGCAAAGTGGATGCCCTGCTGCTGGAAACTTCCCAGGATACTTTGAATGTGAAAGCCGGAAGCATTGGGATCCGCAACGCCTTTGAGAAGGCAGGCATCACTTTGCCGGTCATGATCTCGGGTACTATCGAACCGATGGGCACGACGCTTGCTGGACAGAATATTGAGGCGTTCTATATCTCGCTGGAGCATCTGAAGCCGATCTCCATCGGGCTGAACTGTGCAACCGGACCCGAGTTTATGCGCGATCATATCCGGTCACTCTCGGCAATCTCTTCGGCAGCAGTTAGCTGCTATCCCAATGCCGGGCTGCCGGATGAGAACGGGAACTATCATGAGTCACCGGATTCACTTGCCCGCAAGCTGGCCGGTTTTGCCGAGAAGGGCTGGCTGAATATTGCCGGCGGGTGCTGCGGAACGACACCGGATCATATCCGGGCGATGGCTGAGACACTGGCAGCTTATCCGCCGCGCCAGCTGGAGGGATGTCATCCGCCCGCATTATCAGGCATTGAGCCTGTTTATGTTGAGAGTGACAACCGTCCTTATATGGTAGGTGAACGTACGAATGTACTCGGCTCACGGAAATTCAAGCGGCTGATCGTGGAAGGAAAATACGAGGAAGCCTCGGAGATTGCCCGGGCACAGGTCAAAAGTGGAGCTCAGGTCATTGACGTCTGCGTACAGGATCCGGACCGCGATGAGATCGAGGACATCAAGCTGTTTCTGGAGCTGGTAGTCAAAAAGGTGAAGGTTCCATTGATGATCGATACAACCGATCCCAAGGTTATTGATCTGGCGCTGCAATATTGCCAGGGTAAAGCGATTATTAACTCCATTAACCTTGAAGATGGTGAAGAAAAATTCGAACTGGTTACACCGCTGATTCATAAATACGGGGCTGCGATTGTCGTAGGCACGATTGACGAATCCGGACAGGCCATTAAAGCGGAAGACAAGCTGGAGGTTGCCAAACGCTCCTATGATCTGCTGGTGAACAAATATGGGCTGGCGGCAGAGGATCTGATATTTGATACACTGGTGTTCCCTGTTGGTACAGGGGATGAGCAGTATATCGGCTCTGCTAAAGAGACTATTGATGGCATCCGCATGATCAAGGAAGCCCTGCCTTCCGTGCATACGATACTGGGGATCAGTAACGTTTCTTTTGGACTGCCGGAAGCGGGCCGTGAGGTGCTGAACTCGGTCTTCCTGTATGAATGTACGAAGGCCGGACTGGATTATGCCATTGTGAATACGGAGAAGGTAGAGCGTTATGCTTCCATCCCGGAAGAAGAGCGTCATCTGGCTGAACAGCTGATTTACAATACGAATGATGAGACTCTGTCTGCCTTCGTTGCCGCCTTCCGTGAGAAAAAGGTTGAGAAGAAAGAGAAGATCTCCAATCTTTCGCTGGAGGAACGGCTCGCTTCCTATGTGGTTGAAGGAACGAAGGAAGGTTTGATACCTGACCTTAACGAAGCGCTGACCAAAAGTGGTCCATTGGAAATCATCAACGGGCCGCTTATGGCTGGAATGTCCGAGGTGGGGCGGTTATTTAACAACAATGAGCTGATTGTCGCTGAAGTGCTGCAAAGCGCTGAAGTGATGAAGGCCTCTGTCGGCCATCTGGAGCAGTTTATGCAGAAGGACGAGACATCGGTGAAAGGCAAGATTATGCTGGCCACCGTCAAAGGGGATGTCCATGATATCGGTAAGAATCTTGTGGAGATCATTCTCTCCAACAATGGTTACCAGATCGTTAATCTGGGTATAAAAGTACCACCTGAAAATATCATTGAGGCTTTCCGCCGGGAGAAGGCCGATGCAATCGGCCTGTCCGGCCTGCTCGTCAAGTCGGCGCAGCAGATGGTCCTGACTGCCCAGGATTTGCGCTCAGCAGGTATTGATGTGCCGATCATGGTAGGCGGTGCCGCGTTGACCCGTAAATTCACTAAAAATCGTATTCGGCCTGAATATGACGGCCTGGTACTGTACGCTAAAGATGCGATGGATGGTCTGGATATCGCTAACCGGCTGATGAATCCGCTGGAGCGGGCCAAGATCGAAGAAGAGGTCCGCCTTGAAGCGGAGGCGGCGGTTGCGGTGGCACCGCAGCAGGAGCTTCCGGTGCTGACCCGGGCCGTCCGGTCCAAGATTTCAGCAGATGCACCTGTATTTACTCCGCCGGACGTAGAGCGCCATGTGCTAAGGGGTTATCCGCTTGGTCATATCATTCCATATGTGAATATGCAGATGCTGCTGGGCCATCACCTGGGATTACGCGGTTCGGTGGAAGCACAGCTTGCCGCAGGGGATGCCCGCACCGTGGAATTGAAGGAGACAGTGGATGACATCCTGCATCACGCGATGCTGGAGGGCACCATTAAGCCTCATGCCATGTATCAATTTTTCCCGGCACAGTCCCGGGGCAACGATATACTGATCTATAACCCGCAGAACACTGCAGAGGTTCTGCATACCTTTACTTTCCCGCGGCAGAATGTCGAGCCTTTTCTCTGTCTTGCCGACTTCCTGAAGCCAGTGGAGAGCGGAATTATGGATTATGTCGGTTTCCTGGTCGTTACCGCCGGTCATGGTGTCCGTGAATTATCGACCGAACTGAAAGACAAGGGGGATTACCTCCGTTCTCATGCTTTGCAGGCAGTGGCGCTTGAGGTTGCTGAAGGGCTTGCTGAGCGTGTTCATCACATGATGCGGGATACCTGGGGCTTCCCGGACCCTGCAGATATGACGATGAAGCAGAGACATGGTGCGCGGTACCAAGGGATCCGCGTTTCCTTCGGATATCCGGCCTGCCCGGACCTGGAGGATCAAGGGCCGCTGTTCAAGCTGCTTATGCCGGAGGATATCGGTGTCCATCTTACCGAAGGCTTCATGATGGAGCCGGAAGCGTCGGTATCAGCGATGGTCTTCGCCCATCCAGAAGCGCAGTATTTCAACGTAGAGAAGCTGTAAGCTTCCCACTCCCCATGGACTGGTCTGAAGGTGAAATCCTTCTAAGCGGAACCTCCCGTAATCGGGAGGTTTTTTGCTGGGAACGAAGCTGGAGCGGAAGAAATGCAGAGAAAGATGATTTCGCATCGTAAAAGAGGTAGAATGCATTTCATAGGTGTAAGGAAGATGTTTTTGTCTTTACAGAAAAAAGAGAGGAGGATTATTATGGAGGTTTATTTTCTGGGCACTAATGCAGGTGTGCCGACCCTACAGCGCAATGTTACCTCAATTGCCCTAAGGCTGCTTGAGGAACGGCGCAGTTTCTGGATGTTTGACTGTGGAGAAGCCACTCAGCACCAGGTCTTGCGTTCTCCATTGCGACTGGGTAAGCTGGAGAAGCTGTTTATTACCCATCTGCACGGTGATCACCTGTTTGGCTTGCCGGGTCTGCTGTCGAGCCGCGGATATCAGGGTGGAACTGCTCCGCTAACTGTATATGGTCCACCGGGCCTGAAGGCTTTTCTGGATATTTCATTATCCGTCAGCCAGTCCCGTATTCCATATAAGCTTGATATTGTAGAGCATACCGGAGGTCTCGTGTTTGAAGACGACAGCTTTAAGGTGGAGGCTGGCCTGCTGGAGCACCGGATTGACAGCTATGGTTACAGGGTAACAGAGAAAGACAGTCCGGGGAGTCTCAATACCGAACTGCTCCGAAGCTATGGGTTGAAGCCGGGGCCGCTTTACGGCAAGCTGAAGAAAGGTGAAAATGTTATTACCGATGAAGGAACGCTTATTAGCGCTGCAGATGTGGTCAACGAGCCGAAAAAAGGACGCATCGTGACCATTCTGGGCGACACACGGCCTTGTAAGGGAAGTCTGCCGCTGGCACAGGGTGCTGATCTTATCGTCCATGAGGCAACCTTCGCCCATGACCTGGCGGATATGGCCTATCAATATCATCACAGCACTGCCCGGCAGGCGGCTATGCTTGCTCATGAAGCGGAAGGACGGGAACTGTTACTGACACACTTCAGCTCGCGTTATATCTCGCAGGAACAGCTTGCTCCACTGCTGGAAGAAGCGCAGGCGATCTTCCCGAATACACTGCTTGCAGAAGAGTTCTGCACCTTTCCGGTGTATCGGCGAAACTCCCTGAAGCCAGAGGGAAATGGCCCGGGGAATTAAATTATTTTCCGGGAAAGCGCAGGAAATGACACTGTACTGCCATAAAAAGACCAACAGGACAGCGGTTCGCTATCGTTCGACGATGTATGTTAAATTTTAAAGATTAGACTCGTTAAAACAGCACGAAGCAGTAGAGAAAATGCCGAACCGTTGCGGGTTTGTCTGCTATTGCTGTGGTTTATTTAATGTTAATTAATTGAGTGATTTATTAATTGCATTAATTAATATTCTGGGGATGGAGGGAGCGGTATGAAAGATATCGGAGGTTTGCTGATTGATCTTGACGGGACATTATTTCACGGAGGCATGATGATTCCCGGCGCTGACAGACTGATAGCAGGACTGCGCTCAGCGGGAATCCCCTTTCTGTTTGTAACAAACAATTCGTCACGGACAGCGGCGGCTGTCGCCGCACATCTGAACGGGATGGGCATTGAAGCTAAGGCGGAAGAGGTCTGCACTTCCTCAATGGCTGCAGCCCGTTATATTGCCGAGGAATCACCGAAGGCAAGGGTGGCGATACTTGGGGAAGAGGGATTGATTGAAGCTTGTACAGCTGCAGGATTGTCAATTGTGACGGAGAAACCGGAGTATGTGGTGCAAGGGATTTACCGTTCTTTTACATATGATTCACTGGCGCAGGCTTCCCGCTGGATTCAGGAAGGTGCGAAATTTGTGCTGACGAACCCGGATTTGATGCTGCCTTCCGATGATGGGATCATGCCGGGAGCGGGATCACTGGGGGCGGCGATCGAAGCCGCAAGCGGTGTGTCCCCTGTAGTCATCGGCAAACCGGAATCGCACCTGGTCACCTATGCAACGGCGCTGCTGGGAATTAAACCGGAGACGGCTGTAGTTGTCGGGGATAATATGCGGACTGACATTTCGGCCGGGGTAAAAGCCGGCTGCCGGACAATATTGGTGCTTACCGGCCTGACTACAGCGGACAATTATGAACATTATCAACAGATAACAGGCGTAACACCAGATGAAATTTATGCTGATTTAGCTGAATTTATGGTAAGGCTCGGTGTATAATGTCAATGTTGTGATTGCTTTACCAACCTAGAAGGGACGATGTGAATATGCCGGAACTGCCGGAAATGGAGAATTACCGAAAGCTGCTTAGCCAGCATCTTATAAATGTTCCAATCACGGGTGTAACTGTGAATAGAGAAAAAACAATAAATATGGACACTGAAGCCTTTGTCAATGCACTGGTAGGTGCGCGCATTGTGTTTGTAGAACGCCGTGCCAAGCATATTCTGTTCCACCTTCACGATGGCCGCAGGCTACTGCTGCATTTAATGCTCGGCGGATTGCTTTACTATGGAACAGAGGAAGAACGTCCGGATCGCAGTACACAGGTGGAATTGGCCTTTGGCGAGAACATCCTGTACTTTATGGGTCTGCGGCTCGGATACCTTCATCTGTTGTCGGTTAAGGAAAGCGAAGCGGCAATGGGCAAGCTGGGCCCTGAGCTTCTGGACCGCAGAATGACCGCGGAACGTTTCGCAGGACTACTGAAGGGACGCCGTGGCGCACTTAAGAGCCTGCTCGTGAACCAGCAGGTTATGGCCGGTATCGGCAACTGCTATGCCGATGAAATTGCTTTTGAGGCAAGGCTGCTGCCCTCGGTATTGGTTCAGAATCTATCGCCGGAGGCGATTACACGCTTGTATGAGAGTATCCGCAAGGTACTGGCGGAGGCAACGGAAATCGGCGGTTATATGGAGATGCCGTTTATGGCCGGCGATATAGTTACCGGCTCTTACAATGACCAGTGCAAGGTATATGACCGTGAGGGCGAACCATGCCTGCGCGGCGGGGGAACGATAATTAAGACGGAGCAATCCGGGCGTAAAGTGTTCTATTGCCCGGATTGCCAGCATGAAGAATAACCCCAAAATCGGGGCTCATGTCAGCATTCGCGGCGGATACGGGCGTGCGGCCCGGTTCGCCTGGGAGAGCGGTGCGGCATGTTTTCAATATTTTCCGAAGAATCCGCGCAGTCTGAAGCTGAAGCCGGTGGACAGGCGGGATGCCGAGGACTGCGCTGCCTTCTGCAGGGAGAAGGGAATCGTGTCTATCGCGCATACCCCTTACCCGACGAATATGGCGGCCGGTACCAAAGGTGCGGCTCCCCGTGAGATCATGGTAGCGTCGCTGTTGAATGATCTGGAAATCGCAGAGGCCTGCGGTTCGCTGGGGATAGTCGTGCATTTCGGACATTTTGCCGGAATAGAGCCGTTACAAGGCTATCAAAATATTATACAATGTATGAATGACACGCTGGTCGCCTGGAATGGCCGGACCAAACTGCTTATTGAGAATCAGGCCGGGAATCATGGCAATGAAGGCATGACGCTGGAAGAGCTGGTTAAGGTACGCGAGCTTAGCCGCTTTCCGGAGAAGATCGGATTTTGTTTTGATACCTGTCATGCTTTTGCATCGGGGATCTGGAATCCGCAGCATACGGAGGAACTGCTGGAACGGGGGGCTGCGCTGCATTACTGGCCGCATCTCGTTGCCGTACATCTGAATGATTCCCTTTATCCCTATGGGCTGCGCCGTGACAGGCACGCGCAAATCGGACAAGGCCATATTGGTGCAGAGAATCTGCGGAAGCTGCTGACCTCAGAGCCGTTTCGTCATCTGGCAGTTGCCTTGGAAACCGGAAAGGGGCCGGACGGCACCCACCGTCAGGAGATTGCTGCCGTGCTGGACTGGTATGAAGCGGAGGACAGACCGTGATAAATATTTATATGGATGATCTAAGAAAGCTGCCTACCGGCTTCACGCTGGCCCGGACAACGGAAGAATGTCTGCTGCTCTTGCGTGAATGCGAGGTCGGTATCCTGTCGCTGGATTATGACATGGGGCCGGAAGATTACAATGGGGCTGAAGTGGCCAGACGAATCGTGCTGGAAGGCTTGTATCCCCGGGAGATCTATCTGCATACCTCAAGTACAGCTGGCCGCAAAGAGATGTATGAGCTGTTGTATACTGCAAGACCTGAGGGAAGCGTATTGCATCATGGCCCGATCACAGCTGAGAAACTAGTGGGAATTGCTGCAGGAGCGGGATGCATATGACTGAAATTACTGAAATGGATCAATCCGGGCTGCTGGATTTGCTGAAGCAGGGGCGTGAACCACTTGTTGTTTTTCTGTATACCCCGCTTTGCGGGACCTGTAAGGCTGCCCGGCGGATGCTGGAGGTAGCGGCTCATCTGCTGCCCCAGGATTTGATAATGGCTGGCGGGAATGTGAACATGCTTCCGGAGCTCGTGAACCTCTACCGTATTTCAAGTGTCCCTGCACTGCTGGTGGTCCCGGCGGACCGCTGCTCTGAACCGGAGATTCATTATGCAGTGGGTTCTGTAGAACAAGTGCTGGAATACATAAGGAGAGTGACCTCATAAATGATATCTTTACAACATCTTACCCTTAGACGGGAGCAAAGCCAGATTCTTTACGATGTGTCGCTGGAAATGAAGCAAGGCGAAAACTGGGTTATTCTTGGACGGAACGGTTCCGGTAAAACAACGATTCTGGAGATGATGACTGGTTATTTGTTTCCAAGCAGCGGATCTGTTGAGGTTCTGGGCTATAAATACGGCCAGTGCGATCTGCGGGAAGTGCGCAAGGAAATCGGCTATATCGGCCCGTCACTGATGGAAAAGCTGTCGCTCACCGACCCTGTGTGGGAAGTGGTAGCTACCGGTGCTTATGCTTATCTGCGATTTTATCAGGCGATTCCACAATCTGTTCAGGATCAGGCGAAAAGGCTGCTTGAAGAGATGAATCTCGGAGAAATGGCCTATCATCCGTTTGGCACCTTGTCCCAAGGAGAACGCAAAAAGGCGATGCTGGCCCGCTGCCTGATGGCCGAGCCGAAGCTGCTGATTATGGATGAGCCCTGTGCCGGCCTTGATCTATACGAGCGGGAAAAAATGCTCGCCGAGATCGACAAGCTGAAGCAGCGTGATGTATCCGTAGTTTACGTTACACATCATGTGGAAGAGATTGTGCCGCTCTTTACTCATGTGGCGCTGATCCGTGACGGGAAGCTGGCAGGCTCCGGCCCCAAAGAAGAAGTATTAACCAAAGAAATGATCTTGGCTACTTTTGATATTCCCGTAGAAGTTGAATGGGATAGCGGTCGTCCCTGGATTAAAATCAGACCTGGAGGCAAATGATTTGAACGATAGTATACAAGAGAACGGTGAGCAGACAGCTGCTCCGGAAGAAAAGACCCTTTCACGTTATATCTGCACCGCCAATCACGGCTTTGCACCTTATGCCCAGGAAGAGCTCCGCCGCCTGTTCGGCGCGGTGAAGAGTACGCTGCTGCTGCCGGGTGAGATCTTCTTGGCGACACTGGAAGCGGAGCCGGAAGAGGTATCCAGCCTGCTGGCGCAGAATCTGCCGATCTTTCTGCGGCATATTCAACCCGTGCAGTTCCAGGATCAGGGCAACCCGTCTGGCCTGGAACGGCTTGTAGCCTATCTGAGCCGGCGCAAAGAATTGGAAGGCGGGAAGGTTTCGCTGCATGTGCGCAAAGGCGGAAGCTCCTTCTGGCAGGACAGTCCCGGCGAGCTTCGGGAATGGCTGCAGGAGCAGCTCGTGAGTCTGGGTGCGGAATTCACCGTACAGGAACCGGCGTGGGTGATATCTGTATATGCAGACGGAGAAGCGCTGTATGCCGGAGTGTCCCGGCCTGAGGACAACCTGTCCAGCTGGAACGGAGGAATGATCCGTTTCCGCAAGGAGGATGGACAAATTTCACGCGCGAAGTTTAAGCTGATGGAGGCGGAGAAGGAATTTGCCATTCCGTTCTCCAGCTTTCGCAATGCGGTCGATATTGGTGCTTCTCCGGGCGGCTGGACATCATTCCTGCTGGAACGCGGCCTCAAGGTGACGGCAGTTGACCCGGCACTGATGCATGAATCGCTGCGCAATCAGCCAGGACTGAAGATTCTGCGCAAAAATGCGGGTGAAGTGAAATTCCGCGAGAACGAGTTTGATCTGCTGGTCTGCGATATGAGCTGGAGCCCCAAGCTGATGGCGAAGCTGGTTACGGGGCTGCTGCACAGTCTCACGCCGGGTGGAACGGCGGTTGTTACAGTGAAGCTAATGCATAAGAAGCCACTGGCGATGATTAAGGAAATCATCAGTATGTTTGAAGGTGAACGGATGCAGATTCAGCGGGCGAAGCAGCTGTTTCATAACCGTGACGAGATTACACTGTATATGATCAAGTATTAAGTGAATCTTTGTTTAGGTAACAGCAGTAGTTCATTCCATAAATAATTTAGTTTTAGAGGGAAAGCATCCCGTTATCTACGCTTCCGGCGAATCGCCGGATTAAGCTGTATAACGGTGGCTCTCCCTCTTTTTTTGTTTGTATCAGGCTAGGACAAGGAGGAAATAAGGATGAATTATGAATCGAAGCTTGTAGTGGGGCAGCTTCTTGGAGACAGGTACCAAATCACTGCTTTAATCGGTACGGGCGGAATGAGTTATGTATATCTGGCGGAGGATATAAGGCTGGCTGGCAAACGCTGGGCCGTGAAGGAAAGCATGTGCTTTGAAGGCGAAGTGAATTACGGATCCGTTCTGGCGGAGGCAGATATGCTCATCTCGCTGAACCACAAGCTATTCCCGAGAGTTGCCGACTTCTACCCTCCGGATGAAGAAGGATATTGTTATCTGGTTATGGATTATATCGAAGGTGTGACCCTTAGCCAATATATGGACGGGCATCCTGTACCGATACAGACTGAACGGCTGATCAGCTATGTCAAACAGCTGCTGGAGGTATTGTGTTATTTGCACGGGCATCAACCGCCGATTATTTACCGTGATTTGAAGCCCTCCAATATTATGCTGACCGGATCGAATTCGCTGATGCTGATTGATTTTGGCATTGCCCGCAGCTACAGAAGCGGTGCAGGTGAAGATACCGAGAAGCTGGGGACCGTCGGCTTCGCCGCCCCGGAACAATACGGCAGCGGGCAGAGCGGGCCTTTCTCAGACCTCTATGGTTTGGGAGCGCTAATGTTGTATATGGCCTCTGCAGGTCAATACAGCCGCTGGCAACCGGGCATGGAGGCCAAGCTGCGCCGGGTAATTCCAGATAAGCTGATTCCTGTCATCAGACGTTTGCTGCGCCATCATCCCGAAGAAAGATATCAATGCGCCGAGGAGGTGCTGCGTGCGCTGGAGCCGATTGAAGCAGCGGTGGAGAATTACACATTCCGGGAGATGCAGGTTTCCGGTCCGGAGACGAAACGGGAAATGATCATTGTGGCGCTGCTCGGGACAGCTTCGGGCCTCGGCACGACACATACCTCTCTGGCAGTGGCCAGCAGCCTTTCCAGGAAGGGGATGACGGCCTGGGTGGATTTCAGCCCGGATTCATCCGTTTATGATCGTATCCGCAGCCTATTTGATTTTCCGGTGGCCGGGGGATTCCCCACCAGTAAAGTTCTTCCTCTGGAATGGAAAGAGCTGCATTTCTGGCAGCGTCCAGAACATGGGAATATGAAAGAAATACTGGAGAGGGGATATCAGTTTGTAGTACTCGACCTTGGAACAGGCGGTTATGAGGCTGCGTTTGAGGCGTTCACGGACAGCGAGGTTCCGATGCTGATTACATCGGGAGCTGAATGGAGACTGGAAGATACTCTTCACTGGCTGCGCCGCAACGGGCTTGTACCACAGCCGAAGTGGCGGATTTGTCTGCCGTTTGCCGGGAAATCAGCAGCACTGTTACTGGAATCTGCGCTCGGTATTGGGAGGGTATACAATTTGCCGCTCCAGCAGGATCCTTTTCAACGGAAAGGGAAGCTGCTGGAGGTTCTGGATGAACTGCTAAGTGAAAGCATGAAGAAGAAGAATTATGAAAAACGCTATGGTTTTTTTCAGAAAAGAACGTAAATGAATGGAATTATATTGCAATATATCTTTCCTTCAGTTAAATTCCTATTTCAGGCTTGCGCTTACTTGTGCTAAAATGGTCGTTGTATGTATTGACAGAATACTGCTTATTTTTAAATATAGATAGGAGCTTACGGAGAATTTATGAGTTTACTTACAGTAGAAGACGTTTCCCACAACTTCGGAGACCGGCAGCTCTTCAAGAATGTGAATTTCCGGCTGCTCGACGGAGAGCATGTTGGTCTGGTGGGGGCGAATGGCGTCGGTAAATCGACGCTGATGAATATTTTGACCGGAACTTTGCTGAAGGACAGCGGGAGAGTGGAATGGACTCCCAAGGTGCGTTATGGCTATCTGGATCAACATACCAATCTTACGCCGGGTAAAACCGTGCGCGATGTGCTGAAGGATGCTTTCCTGCCGCTGCTTGAGCTGGAGAATGATATGATGGCGATTACCGAGAAAATGGGCGATGCCTCTCCGGAAGAGCTGGAACTGCTTCTGGAACAGATGGGGGAAATCCAGGAACAGCTGGATATCGGAGACTTCTATTTGATTGATGTGAAGGTTGAGGAAATGGGCAACGGGTTGGGATTGACGGCAATTGGCCTGGACCGTGATGTCGCTTCGCTCAGCGGAGGACAGCGGACTAAGGTGCTGCTGGCCAAGCTGCTGCTGGAGAAACCGAATGTGCTGCTGCTCGATGAGCCTACCAACTATCTGGACGTAGAGCATATTGACTGGCTTACTAACTACCTGAAGCAGTATCCTTATGCCTTTTTGCTGATTTCCCATGATACAGAATTTATGAACAAGGTTGTTAATGTCGTGTACCATCTTGAATTTGCCAAGCTGACCCGCTATACGGCCAACTATGAGCAATTCCTTGATATGGCTGACATGAACAAGAACCAGCATATTGATGCTTATGAGAAGCAGCAGGAATTCATTAAGAAGCAAGAGGATTTCATTCAGCGAAACAAGGCGCGTGCTTCCACCTCGGGACGGGCGAAGAGCCGTGAGAAGCAGCTCGACCGTCTGGAACGGATTGAACGTCCAGAAGAAGCGGCCAAGCCGACGTTTTCGTTCAAGGAAAGCCGGGCGAGCGGCAAGACTGTGTTCGAAGGCATCGACTTCGAGATTGGCTATGACCGTCCGCTGCTGCCAAAGCTGAATATGACGATAGAACGCGGGGAGAAGATTGCAATTGTCGGCTGCAACGGTGTAGGTAAATCCACGCTGCTGAAGACGATTCTCGGCGTGATTCCCGCATACAGCGGAAAAACGTACTTGGGCGATTACCTCAGTTCCGCCTACTTCCAGCAGGAGGTTAAGGCTGCTAACATTACACCGATTGATGATGTCTGGAATGAATTTTCCAGTCTCAACCAGCATGAAGTGCGCGCCCATCTGGCCCGTTGCGGATTGAAAAATGAGCATATTACCCGTCCGCTGAGCATGTTGAGCGGTGGTGAACAGGCGAAGGTGCGTATATGTAAGCTGATGATGCGCGAAAGCAATTGGATTCTATTCGACGAGCCTACAAATCACCTTGATATCGTCGCCAAGGCAGAGCTGAAGCGTGCCCTGCAGGAATACAAAGGTACCATTCTGCTTGTATCTCATGAACCTGATTTCTACGAAGATTGGGTGACAAAGACTTGGGATGTTGAGCAGTGGTCGGCGCAATCTGTATAGTTGAATTTCAAAGTCCGGGGAAGAGCAATGTTATTGGTGCTGTTCCCCGGCTTTTAAATATGGGGGGCTGTTTCCGGGATGAGCCATAATGAACATGAAAAAGAGTCTGCTGTCCATTCTTCAGGCCGGGATGGACGATATTCACGCCAGGTACGCTTTACACCTTTCGGGATTGAGGGGCAGCAGGGGCTAGCACGTTCCAGTGTACTTATTGTTGGAGCTGGCGCACTTGGCACGGGGATTGCCGAGACACTGGCGCGTTGCGGAGTGGGACGCCTGATTCTTGCCGACCGTGATTATGTGGAGTGGAGCAATCTGCAGCGCCAGCAGCTGTACACCGAGGAGGACGCTATCGGGCGTATGCCCAAAGCGGAAGCGGCCAAAGCCAGGCTGGAGAACATCAATTCCGAAATAAAGGTTGAAGCGCATGTGCTGGATGTACGTGCTGAAGAACTGGAAAGCCTGCTTCACGGCGTGGACCTCATCATGGATGGCACTGATAACTTTGATACCCGGCTTATTATAAATGATATGGCGATGAAGTACGGTATTCCCTGGATCTATGGGGGCTGCGTAGGCAGCTATGGTATTACCTATACGATTTTGCCTGGAGAAACACCATGTCTGAACTGCCTGCTGGGGACTATACCTCTGGGTGGGGATACCTGTGATACGGCGGGGATTCTGCCGCAGGCAGTGCAGCTCGTTACTGCTAACGCTACAGCAGAGGCGCTGAAGCTGCTCGGAGGACGGAAGGAACAGCTTCGAAACAAGCTCTTGACCTTTGATGTGTGGCGCAATGAACATCAGGAGATCGGTGTCAAAGCTGCCAAGAAGAGTGATTGTCCGTCCTGCGGCAGCCAGCCGGTTTATCCTTATCTGACCGCGGCGAATACGGAACGGAGCGATGTGCTCTGTGGCCGGGACACCGTGCAGATCCGTCCGGCACGGCGGCAGAAGCTTAATCTGCAGGAAACGGCAGACCGGCTGTCCAGACTGGGGGCCGGCAAGGTAGAGAGCAATCCTTATCTTGTTTCCTATACAGACGGGCCTTACCGCATGGTCATTTTCACTGATGGACGGGCTTTGATTCATGGAACCAGTGATATTGCAGCAGCCCGCAGCTTTTATCACCGGTATTTCGGATAATGAAGGGGAGAGAATAGAATGAACAATGGAACGATCCGTCACATGGCAATCTTTACGTTAAAACATCCGGTGAATTCTGAGGAAACGGCGGCATTTCTGAAAGCCGGAGAGGATATTCTCAGCGCTATTCCGGTGGTGCGCAATTTTGAGATGCTGCGCCAGGTGAGTGCCAAATGTGAATATGACTTTGGCTTCTCGATGGAGTTTGATAATCAGGAGGCTTACGAGGCCTATAATAATCACCCCAGTCATCAGGCTTTTGTGCGTGAACGCTGGGACACTGAGGTGGCTGGCTTTCAGGAGATTGATTTTGTGAAATAATTGTTAATAGAAGTCAGCAAAGAGACCATTTCTTAGGAATGGTCTCTTTGCTTTGCGGGAACTCTAATGAATATCTGCGGCTGCACGGCCGCTATCGAACGATGAGTGAGGCGGGGATGTCCATGAATGAGGTAGTCGTATGGTTTGCGCCCGGGGCAATCCTTGGCAGTAAAGAATCTGCGGAAGACAGAACCAGGAGGGAAGAGGAGCATCAATTCATTGAGCTCACTCTGCATGAGCTTGGACTGCAAACAGCATTAAGCGAAGATCTTGAGGATCTTCGCTTAATGCTGTCCAGAGTGGAGCCCGTACTGCTCTTAACGGAGCTGTACGACGCCCGAGGATGGGAGGGATGGGAAATTATAGCGGATCTTAGAGAACGCGGCGTGTTTCTGCCAGTAGTAGTCATATCCAGCGGCAATTCGGAAGGAGAGGTAGTTGCGGCTTTTGAGGCGGGCGGCAATGAATACTTGAAGAAGCCGCTTCATGCAGGCGAGTTCAAATGCAGGGTAATGAATCTGTTATGGCTCACCGGACACCGGAGGGGCCATGAGACAAGGCTTAAGGTCGATGGACTGGTGCTGGACCCCAGCCGCAGGCTGGTTAGCCGGGACGGAAATTCCCTTACACTGACCCCCAAAGAATTTGATCTGCTGTATTACCTCGCCGTGCATTTGGGGGAAATCTGTCCCCGCGGCGAGATTCTAAAGCATGTCTGGGGATACCATTTTCAAGCGGATACGAATGTAGTAGATGTCTACATCCGGCATATCCGGTTGAAAGTGGACAAGGGCCATCGGAATAAGCTGATTCATACCGTACGTGGAACCGGATATGTAATGCGCGCACCGGAAGGGGGAGAGACGGAGTGACTTCCGGTGCAGAGTAAGCGCTAAAAAATATTTAATAGAAAACTACAGTACGCGACGGGCTTTGAGGTAGGTTCTTTTCCAGTTTCCGGAGTTCAAATCCGAAATCGTTACACCCGGAGAGCCATAAGTGTGAAGAATCTTGCCATTTCCTGCATATACAGCTACGTGAGTTACGTTTCTGCCGTTAGCTCTGCTGCCGCTGGAGAAAAATACCAGATCGCCTGGACGAAGGTTAGCTTTGGAAACATAAGTTCCGACTTTCGATTGCGCTGCAGATGTGCGCGGCAGATTGACGCCATATTTGGCGAAAATGTATTTGGTAAAGGAAGAGCAGTCAAAATATCTGGTAGTAGAAGTGGATGCGCCGAACTGATAACGGGTACCCAGATAGTTTTTACCGAAATTAACAACCTTTTGTCCAGTAGAGGACGACGTCACGGATGCAGCAGCAACGGGTGCTGTACCGGCTCCTGTCACCATCAGTGTACTCAGGCCAATTGTGGTGCACATTCCTACGACGATTGCTTGCTTAAACCATTGTTGCTTTTTCATGTTGTAATACCTCCCAGGTTTGTATCTATCTTTCATTCGTCTTTCTCTGTTTCGTAGTATAGCAGGTTATACATGCCCTAAAATATGGAACAGAGGGTTCAAAACCAAGCTGGGTATGGGTTGTAAGCGTTTTATTAAAATCGCATTAAAAGTTACAAAATATTAATATTTGACGGTTATCTCGATATAAAAAAGCCGGAAAACCCTGTTGTGACAAGGGTTATCCCGGCTTTTTCGTTTTGAAACAAAGGTTACAACGATGTCTCCGAATTCATATGTAAATCAATCTTTACTCTGAATAATCAGCAGCAGACCGCTCTCAATAGTAACTGTTCCGCACCCCTCTAACAGACGGTTGCTTACAGCAAGAGACTGGCCAAGCTTAAGCGTGGCATCGGTAAGCGGGTATTGGAAACCTTGAAGTGTAATCCCTGTAACTTCAGGAGTCAGAGGAAGTAAAGAGACATAAGTATACCCCCGCTCATGCACCAGCGCCTGTGAACCGGTCAGGGTGATATAATTATGAGTATCCATCACAGAGCAGCTTACCTGGCGCTGTAGTGCTCTTGTCATCATCTGGATCCCGGCCAGTGTATGGTCCATCCGTGTGCCGGTCACACCGATCAGCAGAATCGACTCGGGCTGGGTGTTGAGTGCAAGTTCAAGTGCCATCTCGCTGTCGGTCAAATCCTTGTCCACAGGGTCACAAGTGATAGTTTTTTTGCTTCCTGCCTCAATCTGCTGCAGGGCTTCCGGGGAGACAGAGTCGAAATCGCCAACGGCAATGTCGGGTGTATACCCATGGGATATTAGAAACAAGGCACCACGGTCAGCGCCGATAATAAAATCTTCTTCATCTAATAGAAGTAAAAACTCCTCTGACAGCTCGCCGCCGGCAAAGATAACAACACGTTTGGATGGCAATACAATCCCCTCCTTTAAATCTGCTATATAGTTTGTCATCCTGACCAAGTATAATGCAGATTGAAAAGTTGTACAATTGATGCGGACAACGCTAAAATGAATAGAGTACGTTTCGTTTATGAAATGTGCAGATTAAATAACTGAGGAAACAATTGCAGGAGGTGAGAGAAATCGTAAGTGTATTATTCGTTTGTCTGGGCAATATTTGCCGCTCGCCTATGGCAGAAGCGGTGCTCCGCCATAAAATTGGTGAACGCAAGCTATCCGATAGAATCTCGGTGGATTCTGCCGGTACTGGTGACTGGCATATTGGCAAAGCACCGCATGAAGGAACCCGCCGTATTCTCGATCAGTGGGGAATCAGCTATGAGAATATGACAGCTCGCCTGGTTAGCAGCGGTGATTTTGAAAAGTTTCAATATATAGTGTGCATGGACAAGTCGAATGCGGAGAATGTCCGCAAGCTTCCCGGGGGGAAGGACGCTGAGCTGCTGTTCTTCATGGATTTGCTGCCGGATGAAGAGCTTCGCGAGGTTCCAGACCCTTATTTCACCGGTAACTTCGAGCAGGTCTATGATCTGATCAGTGCCGGCTGTGATGTACTGCTGGAGCGGATTATTGCAGAGAAGCTCTAGACAGGGCGCCACATTCCAGAATATCGGTTGGCGCCCTTGCAAAAAAAGGACGGGCACCGTAATGCCCGTCATGATTTGAAAGCGTAATCAGTTGGCAAACATACATATGTTCGCAGTATGTTCACTATTTTGCCCATTTTACCTGTTTCATGAGTTAAAGAAATAGAGTAATGATTCTGGGAGCTCTTTTTGCCAAAATCCCCAGAGATGACGCCCGTCTTTTTCGCGGTAGGATACTGTAGCGCCCCGCGATTCCAGCAAAGCCTTGGTATCCCTGTTCATCTGCACGAAATCGTAAACTCCGGTATCCGTCTGGTATTCAGTTTCTTGCAGTCCTACTACCATATTAATAGTAAGCCAGGAGAGGTCCTCTTCCTGCTCAATGATTTCGCGTGACTCCGGATAATATGCACCGGAAAGACTAAGGACACGGGTGAAAAGCCCGGGATATGCCAGTGCCAAATGCAGAGAAACACTGCCGCCCAAGGAGTCTCCGGCGATGATCCGCTCATCAGGGGTGCGGCGAACCGGATAATTATGTTCAATGAAGGGAATAATCTCTTCGGCAAAGCAAGACAGGTAATGCTTAAACCTGCTGCCAAAGGGGGCGTACTCCTGTGTTCGCACGGGGACATTTACTTCCACTCCAACAATAATGAAAGGTTCCACATCTTCTTCCACAATCAGCTGCCCGGCAAGAGTAGCGATGCGGCCGAAGTTGAAGAACTCCTCCCCATCCTGGCAGTACACTACCGGATAACTGAGGACTTCGTTATAACCGGGGGGGAGATAAATGCGCAGCCTGCGTTCTTCCTGGAGAAATTCGCTCCATAATGTTTGCTTAATAATTGTACGTTTCAGAAAAACAGGTTCGCTCATAGCTGAATCGTCACCTTTCTTGTCGGATTTTGCATTAAACGTAGCGGTGCGTTAAAATTACCCAAGCGGTAAATGTGGCATTAATCATTTACTTGCTTAAAAAACCCTAATCTGTTATAGGATATTTATCAACCTGTTATACATACAAAATTTATGAAAACATAAATTTTATGCGTATTTCTTTGACGAAACAGATAAAACAGGTGTATAATAATTCTATAACAGAGGCCGCTGATATTCAAATGGTATTCAAATTTTTTTATTGAGGTGAAAATGATGACTAGAGTTCCTTATGAAGTGTATACAGAGGACGTAGAGGCCCTTTCGGTACTTTCCCCGGATGGAGAAGTTATCAACAAGGATAAGATGCCTACACTTACCGATGATCAATTGAAAGAAATCATGTATCGTATGGTATTTACCCGTACTTGGGATGACCGTGCGGTCAACTTGGGCCGTCAAGGCCGCCTGGGATTCTACGCGCCGGTATCCGGACAAGAAGCAACCATGGTGGGCAGTGAATACGCCCTGCAGAAAGAAGATTTCGTATGCCCTGGCTACCGTGACATTCCGCAGCTGGTATGGCATGGACTTCCATTATACCAGGCTTTCCTATATTCCCGCGGCCATCAACATGGCGGTGAGATTCCTGAAGGTGTAAATGTTCTTATGCCTCAGATTATCATCGGTGCACAAATTCTGCACGCTACCGGAATTGCAATGGGCTTCAAATTGAAGAAACAACAAAACGTTGCTATTACTTACACTGGTGACGGCGGTTCTTCTGAAGGCGACTTCTATGAAGGTCTTAACTTTGCCGGACGCTTCAAATTGCCGGTAATCTTCTTTGTTCAAAATAACGGCTATGCGATTACGACTCCGTTCGCGAAGCAAACGGCTGCCAAATCCATCGCACATAAAGCAGTAGCAGCTGGTATTCCCGGTATTAAGATCGACGGCATGGACGTCTTTGCAGTAATCTCCGCGGTGCAGGAAGCTGCAGAACGCGCACGCAAAGGCGAAGGAGCTACGCTGATTGAAGCTGTGACTTACCGTTTCCGTCCGCATTCCCTTTCCGACGACGCCAGCAAATACCGTTCCAAAGAAGAAGAAGGACAATGGAACGAGAAGGACCCGATTGCCCGTCTTGCCAAGTATTTGGAGAAGAAAGGCCTCTGGACCGAAGAAGATACGCTGCGCGTAAGAGAAGAAGCGAAAGCGACTGTTAACGAGCAGATTAAAAAAGCAGAGCAAACCGAAAAAATGACCGTTCCTGGCTTGATCGACAGCATGTTCGAGGTAACTCCGAAACATCTGGAAGAACAAAAAGCCGATTTTGAATAAGGGGGATATCAGGCAATGGCACAAATGAATATGAAAGAAGCAATTCGTGACGCAATGCGCGTTGAACTGAACCGTGACCCTAACGTTCTTATCTTCGGTGAGGATGTAGGGAATGTAGGGGGCGTCTTCCGTGTAACGGAAGGGCTGCAAAAAGAATTTGGCGAAGATCGTGTTTTTGATACTCCGCTTGCTGAATCCGCCATCGGCGGTCTGGCTTTTGGTCTGGGCGTGCAAGGATTCCGTCCGATTGCTGAAATCCAGTTTGTTGGTTTCATCTTTGAAGCACTCGATCAAATCGTCGTTCAGGCTGCACGCCTGCGCTGGCGTTCGGGGGGCAGATTCAATGCTCCTGTAGTATTCCGTACTCCATTTGGCGGCGGCGTAAAAGCGGCTGAACTGCATACCGATTCCCTCGAAGGCCTGATCGCTCAAAGCCCGGGGATCAAAGTGGTTATTCCTTCCAATCCATACGATGCAAAGGGACTTCTGATTGCCTCGATCCGTGATAATGACCCGGTATTTTTCATGGAGCACTTGAACCTGTACCATGCATTCCGTGCAGAAGTGCCTGAAGGTGAATATACCGTCGAGCTGGGCAAAGCAAATGTTGTCCGCGAAGGTTCGGATGTTACAATTATCTCTTACGGTCTAATGGTACATACTGCTACCAAAGCGGCCGATCAGCTGGAAAAGGAAGGCATCAAGGCTGAAATTATCGATCTGCGTACGGTTAGCCCGATTGATATTGATACCATCGTTGCTTCTGTGAAGAAGACAAACCGTGCGATCGTTGTGCAAGAAGCGCAAAAGAGCTCCGGTGTGGCTGCAGAGGTAATCGCACAAATCAATGAAAAAGCTATTCTTCATCTGGAAGCGCCAGTGCTTCGTGTTGCCGGTCCGGACACCATTTATCCGTTCGCGCAAATCGAGGATAGTTGGATTCCTACACCAGCACGCGTAGTTGCAGCTGTTAAGAAAGTTATGGAATTCTAAGAAGAAACGTCCTTGCCGTCCTTGTAAAAGGGCGGCACCCGTTTCTGATTTGCTTTTGAGGTATTCACAAACTAAGCGGATGTTTTTGAAGCGAGTTTCTGAGAAGTTAGTTGAAGAAGCATCGGCTATATAACTATTAGGAGGTTATCAAGGTGGCAAAATTTGAGTACCGGTTCCCTGAGCTGGGCGAAGGTCTGCATGAAGGCGAAATTATCAAAATGCATATCAAAGCCGGCGATAAAGTAACCGATGACGATATCGTAATGGAAGTACAGAATGACAAGGCAGTTGTAGAAGTTCCTTGTCCGGTCAACGGTACAGTGCTTGAAGTCTTCACCAAAGACGGTCAAGTCTGCCGCGTAGGCGAAGTAGTGGCAATTATTGATGCAGAAGGCGATGTTCCTGAGCAGGAGGGCGGCCATACGGAAGCACAGGCTACTCAAGAAGCAGATGCAGCCAAAGGCGGAGCTGACACTAAGTCTTCTCCGGCAACCAGCAGCCCTGCAACTGGCGGCGCTGTAAACTTTGAATACCGGTTCCCTGAACTGGGCGAAGGTCTGCATGAAGGCGAAATTATAAAGATGCATATCAAAGTCGGCGACAAAGTAACCGATGACGATATCGTAATGGAAGTACAGAATGACAAAGCTGTAGTAGAAGTGCCCTGCCCTGTTAACGGCACAGTGCTTGAAGTACGTGTGAAGGACGGACAGGTATGCCGTGTGGGCGAAGTTGTAGCGATCATTGCTGCAGAAGGCGAAGTTCCACAGCAGGAAGGCGGCCACGCTGAAGCTCCGGCTGCTCAAGAATCCGCACCGGCAGCAGCTGCACCAGCAGCGGTTCCTGCTCCAAACCGCGATGTACTTGCTACGCCAAGTGTGCGCAAGTTTGCCCGTGAGCAGAGTGTTGACATCTCCAAGGTGAACGGCTCCGGCAAGAACGGCAAGATCACTCATGAAGATGTTGAAGCCTTCCTGAAAGGCGGCTCCGCTGCACCGGCAGCAGTTGCACCTGCTGCTGCACCAGCAGCATCGGAAGCACCAAAAGCCAAGGCCAAAGAAGCTGCACCAGCAGCATCCGGCAATGTAAGCCTTGAAGAAGAACGCGTTCCATTCAAGGGTATCCGTAAAGCGATCTCCAATGCGATGGTTAAATCCGCATACACTGCGCCTCACGTTACCATCATGGACGAAGTGGATGTTACCGAGCTGGTAGCTTTCCGTGCCCGTATGAAACCAGTTGCTGAGAAGAAAGGCGTGAAGGTGACCTATCTTCCGTTTATCGTCAAAGCACTCGTGGCCGCTTCCCGTCAATTCCCGGCGCTTAACGCCATGATTGATGAAGAGTCCAATGAAATTGTCTACAAGAAATACTACAATATCGGTATCGCTACAGATACAGACAACGGTTTGATCGTTCCGGTTATCAAGGATGCTGACCGTAAGAGCATCTGGATGATTGCCAGCAGCATTACCGATCTGGCTGTGCGTGGACGTGACGGTAAGTTGGCAGCTAACGAAATGAGAGGCAGCACAATCTCCATCAGCAACATCGGTTCCGCTGGCGGTATGTTCTTTACACCGATCATCAACTTCCCTGAAGTGGCGATCCTCGGTACTGGACGTATCACTGAGAAACCAGTTGTGAAGAACGGCGAAATCGTAGCCGCTCCTGTTATGGCGCTGTCCCTGAGCTTTGACCACCGCATCATCGACGGTGCAACAGCACAGAACTTCATGAATTATATTAAGACCCTGCTCGCAAATCCTGATATGTTAGTTATGGAGGTGTAATTAATGGTAGTCGGAGACGCTTCAATCGAAATCGACACATTGGTAATTGGTGCAGGTCCCGGCGGGTATGTGGCGGCAATTCGTGCCGCCCAGCTCGGCCAGAAGGTTCTGATTGTGGATAAATCGGAACTCGGCGGTGTATGTCTGAACCGCGGATGTATTCCTTCCAAGGCTCTGATCTCTGCAGCCCATCAATTCGAAGCTGCACAGCACGGTGAAGTTTTCGGTGTCACTGCCGAGAACGTCAAAGTGGACTGGGCAAAAACACAGGAATTCAAAAACGGCGTTGTCAAAAGAATGACAACCGGCGTAACCGGTTTGATGAAGGGCAACAAAATTGAAGTATTCAGCGGTGAAGCTATGTTCATCAATACAAACGAAGCCCGTTTGTTCAATGAACATGAATCTCCCCGCTACAAATTCAACAACTGTATCATTGCTACAGGTTCCCGTCCGATCGAACTGAAGCCTTTCCCATTTGGCGGACGTATTCTGTCTTCGACCGAAGCGCTTGATCTTCCGGAAATTCCGAAGAGCATGATCGTTATCGGCGGCGGCTACATCGGAGCCGAGCTTGGCCAAATGTACTCCAAATTTGGCACTAAAGTAACCATCATTGAAGGTCTGGATACAGTTCTGCCTGGCTTTGACAAGGATATGACCCGTCTGGTTGCCAAGAACATGGCGAAGACTGGGATTGAGATTGTTACTAATGCCAAAGCGGAAAGTGCTGTACAGAACGACAAGGAAGTAACCGTGAAATACTCCGTGGGCGGCGAGTCCAAGGAAATTACTGCGGATTACCTGCTTGTAACTGTAGGACGTCGTCCAAATACGGATGGCGAGCTGGGATTGGATCTGATCGGTATGGAACTTGACGAGCGCGGCTTGATCAAAGTTGACCATCAGGGCCGTACCAACATTCCTAACATCTATGCAATCGGCGATATTGTTCCAGGCCTTGCTCTGGCACACAAAGCTTCTTACGAAGGCAAAATTGCTGCTGAAGCGATCTCAGGACACAAATCCGTTGTTGACTACAAAGTCATCCCGGCTGTTGTGTTCACCGATCCAGAATGCTCCAGTGTGGGTCTGACCGAGAAAGAAGCGAAGGATAAGGGCTACAAAGTAAAAGCCGGCAAATTCCCGTTCGCAGGTAATGGCCGTGCAGTTTCCTTGAACGCTCCGGATGGCTTTATCAAGATTGTGGCAAACAGCGAGAACAACCTCGTATTGGGCGCACAAATTGTGGGTATCGAAGCTTCCAACCTGATTGCTGAACTGGGTCTGGCGATTGAAATGGGCGCTACGCTCGAAGACATCGCATTGACAATCCACGCGCATCCAACCCTTGGCGAAATCGTCATGGAAGCGGCTGAGCTTGTGGAAGGCCACCCAATTCACGTAATTAAATAATAAATTATAAATTATAGACTGCTTCGGCAGACAACAATAAGAGGATGTCCGCCGAGCCATGCAAATGGCTTGGTAGACATCCTCTTTTTTTAACGCATTACATATAGTTATTCAGATGGCAGCCGAAACTACTTGTGGTAAGATCAAGAAAGAAACGGGCCTATACAGCTGTCCTTTCATCGTAAGCGGGTAAATAAGGAGGAGAGGAACATTACACACAGAACTTGTGTTATCGCCATAGCAGCCGTCTCAGGGGGCGGCAAAACGACTGCCGTCAGAATCTTGCAGGAGCGGCTGGTGAACTCGGCTGCTTTGTTTTTTGATGACTATGATTTCCCTTGGCCTGATGAGTTTGACCGGTGGATGGAACGTGGGGCAGACTATAACGAGTGGAAGCTTGAGCCCCTGGTGGCTGACCTGAAAGGGCTGCTTGCCCGAGCGGACCGGCCGGAGTATATTTTACTCGATTATCCTTTCGCCTATGTACATAATGAACTAAGCCGGCTTATTGATTTTGCTATATTTATCGACACTCCGCTTGATGTGGCTATGGCCAGAAGATTCATCCGAGATTATAAAGATTCCGCAAGCAGCGATGTGACCCGGGAGATGGAAGGATACCTGCGTGGAGGCCGGGAGGCATACTTGGCAATGCTTCATACCGTTCTCCCCTCATCCGACTATGTGGCAGACGGTACGCTGCCTGTAAATGACCTTACAGATCTGCTGCTGGAGCAAATCAAGTACAAGGGGAGTGAAGACTATGAAGCCAGCAAAACTGCAAGCCGGTGATGAAATCCGGATTATTTCACCTTCCATGAGCTTAGGGGTTATAGCAGAAGAGCAAATCGTGGCAGCAACAAAGAAATTGGAGGCTTTTGGGTTTACCGTTTCTTTTTCCAAGCATGCTTATGAAAGAGATGACTCCGATTCGTCTTCGGTGGACTCCAGACTTGAGGATCTCCACAGCGCGTTCAGCGACCCTGCGGTAAAAGGGATATTGACGACGCTTGGTGGCTTCAATTGCAACCAGCTGCTGCGGGGGCTGGATTTCGGCTTGATTGCAGCAAATCCCAAACGGTTATGCGGCTATTCCGACATTACGGTGCTGCAGAATGCCATTTATGCCAAAACAGGACTGATCACCTACTCCGGTCCTCATTTCTCTACACTGTCCATGCGTCACGGGATTGAATACACTGTAGATTATTTTGTCAAAATGATGATGGAAGATGAAGAAGTGGATGTGCTGCCTTCGGTGCAGTGGAGCGATGATGCCTGGTTCTTAGATCAGGAAAATCGTGTATTCGAAGCAAACGCCGGGCCTTATGCCATTCACGAAGGTTATGCGGAAGGCATTATAATTGGTGGTAATCTATGCACACTGAATCTGCTGCAGGGGACAGAGTATATGCCCAGCCTGAAGGACGCGATTCTTTTTGTGGAAGATGACTATGAATCCCGCCCGGGGAACTTTGACCGCGATCTGCAGTCGCTGCTTCTTCAGCCCGGCTTCGCACTGGCCAAAGGGATTGTGATAGGCAGATTTCAAAGAGCATCACGAGTGACACAGGAGTCACTGCGTACAATTATCAACACCAAAAAGGAGCTGGCACAACTCCCTGTCATCGCCGATGTGAACTTTGGGCATACCTCGCCAATAATTACTTTTCCAGTAGGAGGAAGGGCTGTGTTAAAGGCAACGTCACAAAAAGTAGAACTGAGGATTAGTGAATAAAAAAGGCCAAAACCATGACTATATCGTATATTCCAATGCCTTGCGATATCCCAAGTATAGCTTGCCCTATTCTTCTGAGGCCGTCAGATTCGTGATAGAGGCTTGGCGTACAGCATAGAGTTTGGCTGGATCAGCCGATAATTAGTTCGTCCGGGAATATGGTGCAGTACCGCAATGATGAAAATGAGATCTACGGTTTGATCCGGTATCTGATCAGCTTTATGGAACAGTTTGCTCCGGTTGCGAGCTGAAATCCAATATATCCCTTGAATAACATTTAGATCTCCGCGACAAAATGTATATTAAGTAGGTGATCTGTTATGCGAAAAAAGTGGAATCGAATTTTGCCGGCGATGCTTATCTTTATCCTGGTTTTTGGATGCCAAAATCCGAAACCTAAAGAAACGGATTTAATGAGGATAAAATCAGCAAATGAAGAAAATACGAAGAAAGTCATTTTATTTGTTGCGGACTCTTTAATGGCTCAGGCAATCGACCAAGGAATCAGAAAGCAAGAGCTTCCCGCCTTTAAATTCCTGATCGATCACGGGCAATATTATAAAGACCTCGTCAGTTCTTTTCCCACGATGTCCGTCACGATCGACAGTTCGTTGCTCACCGGAAAGTATCCGGATGTTCACCGTGTACCGGGTCTGACCTGGTATTCTGCGGACAACAAGAAAATAATCAATTACGGGACCGGGCCGCTGGAAGTGCTCGGACACGGAATTCACCCGGTTTTAACCGATGCGCTAATCCATTTAAACGGGAGTCACTTAAACCGGAATTTACCCACGATCTATGAAGATTTAGCCCGGCTGGACTTAAAGTCCGGATCGATAAATGGCTTGATTTACCGGGGGGCTTCCGATCATAAGTTGTCGATTCCTGGCTGGATTCAAGGCGCTGCCTCTTTGCCGAAAGAAATTCAGGTGAAAGGTCCGGATTTTTTCTCCTTGGGTTCGTTGTCTAATCCGTTTGAAGGTATAAAAAATTTGCCCGATAGTGTGATAAACCGGATGGGGATTAATAATAATTTCGCTATAGAAGCCGTGAAATATTTGATTAAAAACAAGACATTGCCGGATTTTTTATTTGTATATTTGCCCGATATGGACCGTAAGCTGCACAAGCAAGGCCCTACGGAGTTAAATGGGGTTAGAAAGTTGGATCAACAGCTTCAGTCTCTGATGGAAACATTCGGTTCGCCGGAAAAAGCTTTGCAGGATGCGATTATCATCATTGTAGGGGACAGTGGAATGACTCAAATTCTGCCTGCTGAACAAAATCCGGTAATCGATCTGCCTTCTTTGTTTGGAGATGCCCAAGTTTTACGTCCGGGTGAACCCGTAACAAAGGAGACCGAAATCATTCTCGCAGTCAATGAAACCATGGCCTATGTGTATTCATTAAAAGCGGATCGTTCCCTTAGAGATGTGGCAAATGTACTGAAGAATGACCCGCGTATCGATTTTATTGCTTGGAAAGAAAAGGATTGGATTTACGTAATTCAGGGATCAACAGTCAAACAGCTCAAGTTCAAAGCCAAAGGCAATCTGACTGATGCTTATGGACAATCATGGACGGTCGAACAGAACAGTGAGGTACTGGATATCAAGGTAAACGCTGCTGCTCATTCACTGAATTATGATGAGTATCCCGATGTGCTGAAGCGGTTGTCAGGTGCGCTCCATTCACATCAAGGGGAATTTTTGGTGGTCACAGCAAAACCGGGATATGAATTGGCGGACAGAAGTTCTCCAACGCATAAGGGTGGCGGCGGGCACGGTTCCATTCGTAAAATGGAATCGCTTGTTCCCTTGATCATCGCCGGAACGGATCAAAAACCTGACTATTTACGAATTATCGATTTAAAAGCTTATTTGCTTAACCTTTTGACAAAGAGAACGGAGTAGATGTACTGCAGGTTATTTCAAATGCTTTCCTATATCATTGCCCGCAGCGATGAATAAACTGCTCGATTAGCACGTTCAATTTACCCGCTGCTTTTGTAGGAATTTGGTGTTTGGTGTTTTTGATAAAAACAAGCTCACTTACAGGCAGTCGTTCTTGCAGCAGCATGGCGTAAGGGTGGAAGGGTGTGTCCTTTTCTCCATAAATCAACAATACGGGTTGATGTATCTTTCCCAAATGTGCCGTACAGTTATAATTCAAACTGTATTGATAATACTGTTCAGCGTTTCTGGCGTTTGTTTTTTTAGCATCGTTAAATATTGATCGCATCAAAGACAGCTTGGGTTTCGCTTGAGTCCAAGCAGTGGAGAGGGCAATTGCAATGACAGCGCCGATTTGAGAGAGGAAGCGTCCGCGCGCTATTTTGTTTCTTAACCTATTGTCGCTTACTTCCGACATTCCGCCAATCACAATGCCTCCCAATGTCCGATCGGGACAGGTTAACATAAAATCGAGTACAACCGAGCCGCCGGTTGAGTATCCGCACAAAAATGCCTTTTCGATCTTCAAATGATCCATCAACTGCCTGATATCCTCAACGATTAACGGATAGGTAATTTCCTTCTTGGAAGCCTCGCTTCGACCATGGCCCCGAATATCAAAAGCGACCGTTCGAAAATTTGCCGACAATTTTCTCACCTGATATTGAAAATTCAAGCTTGTCAATACCGGAGGATGAATGAATACAATCGCTGTTCCTTTTCCGCAATCTCCATAATACATGTTGTATCCATTTATATAGTTTCGGGGCATTGAATATCACCTTCTTCATATTATCATCAGCCGGTTTATTAGATACCCGGCTGATTATTTTTGATGTTATTAATTTTGTACTTAGAATATTCTTCGCACAGGCTGAATCATCTGATTCCAGGCATTCCCGTTTAATCTGCGCCGCTGTCTAATCCCAAAAACAGTAACTCCAACACCTAATGCCAATAAAGAAGACATAATAGTTCTTCGATTATTTACCATTCCTAGAAAGGAACGCATCCATTGCATACCAGTTCACCGCCTCTTGTTGAGAATTTGTTCTTCATATATGTCGGTCTTTATTTTGCGGATGATCCGATCTCTTCATTCATGGAAATAATGTTGTCCATTCCCAATGTATCAGCAAAGATGGCGAGTATGATAATGCCTTTTTTTTGGCATGTTGCAAGGCGGCCAGCTCATGGTAAAATGATTAAAGAAAAAGAGGAGAGGAGCGCTGACTGTTGCGTAAATATTTGGATTTACTTCAGGATATATTGGATCATGGCACGGAAAAAAGCGACCGGACAGGTACCGGTACGATATCCGTATTTGGGCGCCAGCTCCGCTTTGATCTGCAAGAGGGTTTTCCGCTGGTGACAACCAAGCGCATTCACTTGAAATCGGTAGTTTATGAACTGCTGTGGTTTCTTAGAGGAGAGACGAACACTTCCTATCTGAAGGAGCACGGTGTTTCGATCTGGGACGAATGGGCAGATGAGAACGGGGAGCTGGGACCCGTATACGGGTCCCAATGGCGGTCCTGGGAGAGCGCCGACGGCCGGATTATTGATCAGATTTCGAATGTGATCGAGTCGATCAAACATAATCCCGATTCCCGCCGTCATATCGTCAGTGCCTGGAATGTGGGAGAGATTGAGCAGATGAAGCTGCCGCCTTGCCATTTTGTGTTCCAATTCTATGTTGCGGACGGCAAGTTGTCCTGCATGCTGACGATGCGTTCAGTGGACACTTTCCTGGGATTGCCTTTTAACATTGCCAGCTACGCCCTGCTCACACATATGGTCGCCCAGCAGACCGGCCTTGAGGTTGGTGATTTCATCTGGTCCGGAGGCGATGTGCACATTTATACAAATCATCTGGAGCAGGTCGCTAAGCAGTTGTCCAGAGAGCCTTATGCGCTGCCTACACTGAAGATTCTCACAAAGCCGGACAGTATTTTTGATTATACCTTTGAAGATTTTGAATTTACAGATTATGTTCATCATCCGGGAATTAAAGCACCAGTGGCCATATAGTCTTTGTTGGATACATTTCTGATGATTCCTTGAAAAGGGGGCTAAAATATGAGCATCAGCATGATATGGGCAATGGGTGCTAACGGTGTAATCGGCAAGGACAATGATATGCCCTGGCATTTGCCGCGTGATTTTGCCTTTTTTAAATCCGAAACTTTTGGCAAAAGAATGCTAATGGGCCGTAAGACATGGGAGTCGCTCGGGGGCAAGCCGCTTAAGGACAGAACGAGTATTATTATTACCCGGGACCGCAGCTATGCTCCGGAGGGAGCAAAGGTCGTGCATACCGTGGAGGAAGCGCTGGCTGAAGGCGGCAAGGGTGATGAACTGATGATTATTGGCGGTGCGGAGATCTACCGGATGTTCCTGCCGTATGCCGATAAGCTGATTGTGACCCGGATTGAACATGAGTTTGAAGGCGATACGAAATTTCCTGAGGTAGAGTGGAGTGAGTGGACAGAGATTTCCAACACCCCAGGAATTCGCGATGAGAAAAATCCGTATGATTACCGATTCTATGTTTATGAACGTACGGTTTGAAGAAAAAGCGTTTTCTCTGACACAACATGTGAAATAGTACAAATAATCAGCAGATTAATCCATTACAGTGCGAAAGTATAGAATGCTACTATAATTAAAATTAGAAATGCTAAACTTAAAAGTAGTATAGAATGTGCAGGTACTTCATTGCGCTGAAACGACATGAGTCTGCCGCAATATGTTACAATGTACTATACATCAACACGAAGAGAACGGATGGGGGAAACGTAAATATGTCTACACCTACTGGATTTATGGAGTATAAGCGCCAGCTCCCAGGAGACCGGGATCCTGAACAGCGCGTGAAAGACTGGGAAGAATTCCACCATCATTTAACCGAGGACGAGCTTCGGACACAAGGCGCCCGTTGTATGGATTGCGGAACCCCTTATTGTCATACAGGTATTGATATGGCTGGCGGAACTTCAGGATGCCCTGTCCACAATCTCATTCCCGAATGGAATAATCTGGTGTACCGGGGACTGTGGAAGGAAGCACTCGAACGCTTGCATAAGACGAACAATTTCCCTGAATTTACGGGCAGCATCTGTCCGGCACCTTGCGAAGGCTCCTGTACCGTCGGTCTGATCGGCCAGCCGGTTACGATCAAGACGATAGAGCTTGCCATCATTGATAAGGGCTTTGAGGAAGGCTGGGTTGTGCCTTGTCCGCCGGAGAAGCGTACCGGCAAGTCAGTAGCCATCGTCGGCTCCGGACCCGCTGGTCTGGCTGCAGCGGCCCAGCTTAACAAGGCAGGACATACTGTAACTGTATTTGAACGCAGTGACCGTGTAGGCGGCCTGTTGACATATGGAATTCCGACCATGAAGCTGGACAAACGTGTCGTGCAGCGCCGTGTTGACTTGCTGGCTGCCGAAGGCGTGAACTTCGTAGTGAATACAGAGATCGGCAAAGACATTCCGACACAGCAGCTGGTCGATGAATTTGATGCGGTTGTCCTCTGCGGCGGAGCGACTAAGGCACGCCGTTTCAACGTCCCGGGAGCTGAGCTTAAGGGCGTCATGTATGCGATGGATTATTTGAACGGCACGATTAAGAGCTACTTGAACTCCAATCTGCAGGATGGCAACTTTGTCTCTGCTGCAGGTAAGGATGTTATTGTGCTTGGCGGCGGTGACACCGGTTCTGACTGTGTGGCAACTTCGCTCCGTCATGGCTGCAACAGCATTACCCAGTTTGGTACGCATGACAAAGCCCCGCTTGAGCGAGATCCGATTGCCAATCCTTGGCCGCAGTTTCCGAATGTGTATACGCTTGACTATGCACAGCAGGAAGCCAAGGCAATCTTCGGTGATGATCCGCGTGAATTCTCCATCATGACTACGAAATTCGTAGGTGATGAAGAAGGCAACCTTAAGGAACTTCATACCGTGCAAATCCGCCGGATGGTGGATGAGACCGGACGTAAGATTTATCAGCCGGTTCCAGGTACTGAGGCTGTATATCCGGCTCAGCTTGCGCTGATTGCGATTGGGTTCGACGGACCGGAGCAAGAGATGATCGAGGAGTTGAACCTTGAGACAGACCGCCGCAGCAATGTGAAGGCCCGTTACGGCAAGTTCAACACGAACGTGGATAAAGTATTTGCCGCCGGTGATATGCGCCGTGGGCAAAGTCTTGTGGTCTGGGCGATCAATGAAGGACGCGAAGCTGCACGTGAAGTCGATAAATATCTGATGGGATCGACAGTTCTCGTCTAATCTATAATGAATATCTGAACATGAAACCTTAAAAGCCGTCTTTCACAGTATAAGCTGTGGAAGACGGCTTCTTTAAATTAGAGCTGATTTAGCTGACAGGTGAAGATTAGGCGGCTGCCTAATCTTCAAGCTTGAAGTGTTCGACTTTTTGCTGCAAATCTCCGGCCATTTTGGACAGCTCACCCGATGAAGAGGTGATCTCTTCCATCGAGGCAAGCTGCTGCTGGGTAGCAGCTGTTACATTCTGGAAGGCATCGGAAGCGGAACGCGAGATGTTCGAGATCTCCTGGACAGATGCTGCGACTTCTTCTGCACCTGCTGACATTTGTTCAGTGATCGCAGAGATGTCATGGATCTGTCCGTTGATCTTGGCTGTGGAATGTTCAATGCTCGCGAAGGCTTCTTTGGCTTCTTCGGTTACTTGCATCCCAAGCTCGACATCTGCCGACACTCTATTCTGGATAGTTTCATAGGTCTGATCGATTAGTTCAGTCATCTGAACAATAGTGTCTTGGATATTGCCAGCAGTCATTTTAGACTGATCAGCCAGCTTGCGTACCTCGGCGGCAACTACTGCAAATCCTTTGCCATGTTCCCCGGCGCGTGCGGCTTCGATTCCTGCATTCAATGAGAGCAGATTAGTCTGTACAGCGATAGTGGAAATGGCGCTGCTCATTTCCGAGACCTCGCTGTTTAGGCCATTTAATTGTCCAATCAACTCAGCTGACAGTTGTGTGGATTCCCGGATGGCGTTCATCTGCTTGCTGACCTGCTCGATCTTGCGGCTCCCGACGAGCACATCTGCTCCTGTATCGGTCGAGGAATCAACGATGGATGAGGCGGCTTCGGCTATTTTTTGAATGCCGGAGGACATTTCTTCCATCGCCCGCGACGTTTCAATCATCGCAGCGGTTTGAGTTTCGGCACCATTCGAAGACTCCTCTGCCAGCCCGGCTACATAGGCTGTTGCTTTGGAGTTCTCCTCGGTAGTTGCTGTCAGCTGCTGGCTCGAAGCAGCCAAGAGTCCGGACGTATCCGAGATATCAATCACGATATTCCGTAAGGAGTCGACCATGAGATTGTAGTTCTCAGCTAATTGACCGATCTCATCTGTACGGTCAATCACAATTCGTTCATTCAGATAACCCTCGCTTACACGGCGTGCCGAGTTGTTGAGGTTGGCGATAGGACGGGAGATTGCCCGGACAATAAAGTACATCAATACCAATGCAACAATCAGGGCTGCTCCAAGAACCATTAAGCCGGTATAGAGTATAGGCAGGGAGGCATCCGAGAATTCTTGTGTGGTTAAGACACCGACAATCGTGAAGCCGGTAATTGGATCAGTGGTGTAATATCCCCGCATTTCAAGACCCGAATCCGGATTAGTATAGGATAGCGTTCCACCCTCATTTGTAAGCAGCTTCACCACATAGTCGTCGATATCTTCTCCTGCTTTTTTGACGGGATGGGACACAAATTTATGATTGCGGTCAACGACATAGTAGTAGCCGTGATCTCCCAGCTTCACCTGGTTGATTCGTTCGCTCATCGCCTTAAGGCTAAGGCTGGTGGTGACTGCTCCTTTGCCGTCTTTTAGTGTTTCAGAGATGAACAGGTTATAGTTGCCTGTAGTGACGGAAACGAATGGATCCACGATGGTAACTTTGCCGGCATTTTGCATGGCCGCTTTGTACCATTCTCTGGTTCGTGGATCGTAATCCTGCTGCTTGCCGGGATCCGGAGCCTTCATCCAGGAGCCTTTTTCATTACCCACCGTAAGGATCTCCAGCTCTGGATGTTCTTTCATGAACAATTCAATGAGTTCACGGGCTTCCGGTGTTTGAGCATCAATGTCCGCGGAAGTGAGCTGCTGGCTGAGCTGCTGAACATTTTTCATAGCTGCATTTACCGTTTCATTGATTGTAGTTTTTAGCAAATTCACACTGGCCTGTGTAGATTCCTGCATCTTCAGCTCCAATTGTTTGCTTGCACTGGAGTAGGAGAAGTAACTCACGAGAAGGACTGGGATAACCAGCATAATCGTGAAGATTAACATCATCCTCCTCTGAAGTGAACGGGATGTGAGTTTGCGGATGATTTTTCTAATATTTGTGTACATTGTTATGACTCCCCCTTGATTGCATAGAAGCAGATTAGGTCGTAAGCAGCTGCTCCTTGAATGTTATAATGATATATTCGGTTTATTGACACAATAATTTCATATGTCTATATTTGAATATGAAAGAATTAACATACATTCTGATATAATTTTACATTGTAAAGGATTAATTGCACTGAAATTGGAGAGATTGGAAACTGATGGACCTCTCAGCAGGCTTGACGAATTTTTCATTATCCTTTAAATTGAATACCATACTAATAGCGTAATAGCGTTGATCAAGGATCTACGTTTCTGGAATCGCTTGGATCAGAGAGGGGACTCACCGGCTGAAAGGTCCTTCATGAAGCGAGAGAAGTGTACCCTGCCTTGAAAGCTGCTGCACTTTGGAAGACATTAAGGTGCTGCCGGCCCCGGCCGTTATCCGGATTTGAGGACTGCCAGGCACAGATTGGCGGTTGAAATAGGGTGGTATCACGACGCATTCGTCCCTGACGAATGTGTCTTTTTGCGTTTTCTTAAGAAGATTTGAGAAATTGCGTTAACCAAACCAGAGAGGGCTGAACCTTATGCGTCAAAGTCAACTACTTGCCACAACCCTTCGCGAAGCTCCGGCTGAAGCCGAGACCGCAAACCACCAGCTGCTGCTGCGTGCAGGATACATCCGCCAGCTGGCGGCCGGAATCTATACCTACTTGCCTCTTGGCCGCCGCGTGCTCCGCAAGATTGAACAAATTGTCCACGAGGAAATGGATGCCGCGGGTGCACAGGAGATCCTGATGCCCGCGATGCAGCCTGCTGAGCTGTGGAAAGAGTCGGAGCGATATGAGGTCTACGGCAAGGAGCTGATCAAGCTTCAAGACCGTCATGACCGGGAGTTTGTACTGGGGCCAACCCATGAGGAAGTAATAACTTCATTGGTGCGGGGGGAGATCAATTCCTACCGAAGGCTGCCACTGACTGTGTTCCAGATTCAGACCAAGTTTCGTGATGAACGCCGGCCGCGTTCCGGGCTGCTGCGGGGCAGGGAGTTCCTGATGAAGGATGCCTATTCGTTCGATACCAGCTGGGATGGGCTGGACGAATCTTATGTGCGAATGTATAACGCCTATCAAAGGATTTTTGAACGCTGCGGTTTGCTGTACCGGGCAGTACATGCCGATTCCGGGGCCATAGGCGGTGAAGGCGGGAGCCACGAGTTTATGGCGCTTTCCGAAATCGGAGAGGACACCATTGGCGTCTGCTCCGTCTGCGACTATGCTGCAAATCTGGAACTGGCTGAAGTTCGGTCTCCTGAGGGAGTGCAAGAAGTACGCACGATAAGAGGGGACCAACCTGCGGTGGAGAAGTTCCATACGCCGGACATCCGGACGATTGAACAACTCGAGCTCGAATTGCATATCCAGCCTGAGGAAATCATCAAGACGCTGATTTATGAAGCTGGCGGTCAATTTTATGCCGTACTGGTTCGCGGTGATCATGAGGTCAACGAACATAAGGTGGCCAAAATGATCGGGGTTAGCAACATCTCCCTGGCAGATTATCATGCTGTGCAGCATGCCGCGGGAGTAGAGAGCGGTTATATTGGTCCAGTCGGTCTTTCGCTGACCGTGCTGGTTGATTCGGCAGTTGCGGCCATGGAGTCAGGCATAACGGGTGCCGGAGAGAAAGACTACCATCTGCGCGGTGTCGTACCCGGACGGGATTTCAGCCTCAAGCATGCGGGTGATCTCCGAAATGCCGTGGAGGGTGAGGCTTGTCCGAATTGCGGCAAAGGGGTACTGCACTTTCATCAGGGAATTGAAATCGGCCATGTTTTCAAGCTGGGAACCAAGTATAGTGAGAAGCTGGGAGCCACGTATTTGAACGATTCAGGCAAAAGCGCTCCGATGATTATGGGCTGCTACGGGATCGGCATCTCGCGGCTGCTGGCTGCCGTAGCCGAGCAAAATCATGATGAACAGGGTCTTATCTGGCCCCAAGCGCTCGCGCCTTACAATGTTCATATTCTACTGATGTCAACAAAGGACAAAGAGCAGATTGCGGTGGCTGAACAACTGTATGCGCAGCTTACCTCTCTAGGGATTGACACGCTTTATGATGACAGGGATGAGCGTGCCGGGGTGAAATTTAAGGATTTCGGCCTGATCGGTATTCCGGTTGCGATTGTTGTAGGCAAGGATGCTACAGCGCAGAAGGTTGAATATATGGACCGCAAAGCCAGTACTAAGGAAGTACTGGATATTACAGAAGCGGTTATGCGGATTGCCGGGACTTTGAATTGAATTGAAAGTTTGATAGCAGCTTGCGGCGGTTTTGATGCGGCAATTCCGCTGAAGTTTCTCGCCTGAACGTTATTAATGTATCTGTGGCAGCTGCATTGGTGAAGATTTCAACCGTATACTGAATTTGCCCGGTTGCCACAATGGCAGCAGGGGGGACATCTGCAGCAGAGAAACCAAAAGCTTCATTTTCCCTGCTGATCGCCACCCCGAATGTTGTGGTAAAAATAATAATGGTTCCATTTCTGCGAACTCTAAGGGTATTCGTATTGAACAAGGGATTTGTCAGGCCACTCCAAAGCGCAAAATTCTCCTGAACGAGATCCGCTAAACAACAAATAATAAAAGGGTTCTAAATCATCGTCGATGCCAGACTCCTCTAAGACATTTCAAAATTCATCAAGTTCATTTCGATCAAGGTAAAGAAGGGCAGCAGAATTGGGCTGAGACTGACAACGTTCATGTGGATAGAGATCAGTGAGAGAGTCTGGAGGCAGAAATGGCTGACCGGCGAGGGAGACGGCAATAAGTTAAAGATGAAGAAAGTGGAAGTGTTTCCGGAGGGAATGTCAGCGAAGGCAACCAGGGCGAGGAACAAGACACCGAATGCGATGGTACTTCAGAAGACGTAAGTAAGGAAGCGCTGAAAGCCTTTATCCTGACCAACTGCCTTGTTTATGACAACATCGAGATTGGATGTCACAACGATTCTGTTTCCCGAGCTACTTCAGGAACGTTTGGATCTGAAAAAGACTCGGAAGGAAATTGCCTAGGAGGAAAGAAGTTAGTCCGGCCTTTGTCAAAGTAATACGTATACAGGTTGCGCCTATTATAGATGGATAAAAAACATAAAACATTGGGAGCGACCTCATAGAGTGTGATAAGGAAACTCCCCTATGTGCTCTTTACTTAAAATCTTTACGGACTTTGTTACTAAGGAGAACAAGATCATTTTACTAACCTAATAAAATGAGAGTCAAAAACTCCTGACACGATTTCAAGATTTTATTGCTATTCACCCTCAAATATCCTCGAACCATGAGTAAGTACTATTAGTAATTTTAAAATCAACTTTAATATCTCGAATGAAAAGGAATCTGAGATTAGAGAGAATGTGTATAGAAATTTCGACAAGTAAAGATAAATTTGATAATTTGGTTCAATGTATTTTAATAGAGTAAGAAAAATAGTTTAATATTGCCCACTGCCTCCGGTGGGTTTTTTTGTAATTTAATCTTTTTCATTGTATGCAATAAGGTAAGTGAGTAATTCTTTTTCTTTTTTATCCCATTCGAAGAATATCTTACTTATTGTATAAGGAACGTATGTTTGGTTATAATACAAACAAATGTTCTTATTTTATCGGAGGCGATCAATCATGAAAATGAGCATCGGCCAAACCATCGAAATTATATACCTGGACAAATTGGGAGAGATCACTCAGAGGCGAATTGAAATATTGGACATACGAAATGGGCGCATTCGGGCTACTTGCTTAACAGTCTGCCGTCCACGAGTTTTTCTGCTTTCTAATATCCTCGCGTGGCATCCATCACGGGAGCAGCGATATGCCTAAGGACCGAATCATTTTACTTTCAGATTGCCAATCGTTTTACGCAAGCGTTGAAAAAGCTGCCCACCCTGAATACAAAGATAAGCCTGTCGCAGTCGGAGATCCAACGCGGATGAACGGCATTGTCTTAGCGGCCTGCCCCATAGCTAAATCCTATGGTGTAACCACCGCGTCACGAGTGGGAGAGGCAATGACTAAATGCCGGGATCTCGTGGTCATCCGGCCACGGATGAGTACGTATATAAAGGTCTCTCTGCTGATTTCAGAAATCTATCACGGGTATACCGACCTTGTTGAAGCCTTCAGTATCGACGAGCAATTTTTGGATGTGACAGGCTCATTGAGCTTTTTTGGAGGAGATTTGCAGGAGGTAATTCACTCCATTCAGCAGCATGTCATGTTATCAACTGGTGTTTGGACCCGAGTGGGGATTGGACCGACAAAAATACTTGCTAAGATGGCAAACAACTTTGCCAAGAAGAAGGACGGCGGAATTTTCAGGCTTGATTACGACAATTTAGATAAAGAGCTCTGGCCGTTGCCAGTGCATGAAATGTTTATGGTGGCTGGTCGAATGAGCAAAAATTTTTACCGCATGGGTATTACCACAATTGGAGATATCGCCCGTATGGAGTTGGGTGAGTTTAAGCGGAGAATGCGCACGACCATGGGCAAGCAGAGTGATATCCAGGCGGAGTATTACTGGCAGACTGCCCGTGGCATAGATCCCAGCCCGGTAGTTACCGGCATACGCCATCAGATCAAATCAGTAGGACACGGTAAGGCTCTACGCTGGAATTTGTATACCCGACTACCTGAAATTGAGGTTGTCTTGCTTGAATTGGTGATTGAGGTTTGCCAACGAGCGCGGAAATACCGTTATATGGGAGCAACGGTGTCTATAGCGGTATCAGAAACCGATGGTGATAAATCAAATTCATACAGCCGACAAATGACACTGCCGGAGCCATCGTCTTTAACTCATGAGGTGGCAGCAGCGGCATATCGCTTATTCTGTGATAATTGGACCGGTATGCCTATAAGCCGTTTAGCTATATCTATATCGCATTTGAGCGATGACAGTGTCATGCAGCTTACCTTATTTGATGACCGTATCCGCACATACAACAGAGAACGGGCAATTGATCAAATCAAAACCCGGTACGGTAGCCGAGCGCTTATACGTGCTTCTTCGTTGCTCGAATCTGGAGTTGCCCTGGAACGGGCCGAACAGATTGGAGGACATTATAAATGAGTAAATTAAACGGGAATGAGAGATGGAAAACCAAAATGTTAATGACCGAACATGTGGAGCAGTATGAGCAGAAGCAGGATGATGAGGTAAGTAAAATGATAACCGTCGCTGAACGGACAATGGTTCGTGACCTCATACTGCTCCCTTACCTAGATACTATGGTTAGCAAGAGCCTGAAGGAGATCGAACATTCAGGAAACATCCTTAAACGCGCCTTTTTAATGGCCGGGCAAGCCATACAGCGCAGAATTATTGAGGATACCTATCAGTTACAAAAAGAGCTGAAGCAGCGGAATATCAGGGTGCTGGCGGATGAACAGGAGGAATTTTTGGTATATTATAAAATTTTTTGCCGGGGGTACCAGGAACGCTTTGGACTAACTCGTGATGTTATGCGTACAGAGATAAGCTTAAGGTTGACCAAGTATACCGCTGACCTTGGGGCAGTATTAAGAGACCTGCAAAAATAAAACGACAACCCGTCAGTGATTATACTGGCGGGGTATTTTTTATTCACATCCGGTTCCATCACCGTTAACTGGAGTTGCAAAGGAAGCTGGAGCCGCTCTTTGTATTTAATGATAAAAAAGCTTGGTATTCTCCATGAACGCATGTATTTGGTGCTCAATTTATACTGATTAATAGCAGGTAATACGTTAAACATAATGGTATAATAGACTACTGGACGTATTTTGGAAGAATGAAAGGTTAAGGAGCGATACTTTTTGAAGACACTCATTATTGCGGAGAAACCGGATATGGGGCGGAATATCGCCGCCGCAATAGAACCGAAGGCCAAAAATTACCGTTCCTATCTGGAAGGGGAGCAGTACATCATCACATGGGCGATTGGACATCTTATCGGGCTGGCCGAGCCTGAAGCCTATGACGACAAATATAAAAAATGGAATATCAATGATTTGCCGATCATCCCCGAGCAGTTCAAGCTGGTACCCAATGCGCGTACCATTGACCAGTTGAAAGTTATTGGTGAACTGGCCAAACGCAGCGACTTATTGGTCAATTCCTGCGACGCGGGGCGGGAGGGGCAGCATATCTTTTCGCTGATACAGCGGCATCTGAAGCTGAATCAGCCAGTGAAACGGCTGTGGATTTCCGATTTGACTCCGGAGACGATCCGTAAAGGGTTCCAGGAGCTGAGGGACGGTTCAGAGTACGAAAACCTAACCAAAGCCGCCAGAGCACGCAGCGAGGCGGATTGGCTGATTGGCATGAACGGCTCACGGGCGTTTACGACCAAACATAATGTGCTGCTGTCCGTCGGGCGGGTGCAGACTCCAGTACTTGCGCTGATCTATGACCGCCAGAAGACGATCGAAGCTTTTTCATCGCTTAAATTTTTTGAAGTGGAGGGGCAGTTCGCTCAGAACGAGATGACCTACAAAGGGATGTGGCAAGGGGAACGCCTGACGGATGGAACCAAAGCTGAAGCGCTGGCCGCCAAGGTCAAGGGCAAGCCGGGCAGGATAGCTTCTTATGAGGTCAAAGAGACGAAAGAGTATCCGACTAAGTTATATGATTTGACGCTGCTGCAGCGCGAGGCGAACGGCAAGCATGCTTTTTCCGCCAAAAAAACGCTCGATATTGCTCAGGCATTATATGAAAAGCATAAGGTGATCTCCTATCCCCGGACCAACTCCAACTATGTGACCGAGCAGAACATCCCGGAGATGCACAAGACGCTTTCCGCCCTGCAAGGAACATCGTATGACGAATGGGTCAAAGGCGCCAACCGGAATCTGGTCCATAAAGGCAATAAGTTTATCTGCAATCCCTCGAAGGTTGAAGATCACCATGCCATTCTGCCGACTAACCGCAAAGCATCGGGACTTAGCACAGATGAGGCCAAGCTGTACGACTTGATTGTGCGCCGCTTCCTCTCGCAATTTTATCCGGCTGCTGAATATAAGGTTCATACCGTACTTACTGAGGTGGAGAACGAAAATTTCAAAACTACGGTCAAGGAGCTGCTGTCCCTCGGCTGGAAAGTGATTTACGGCGATCAGAAGAAGGACAAGGCCAAGCCGTCCAAGGGCAAAGGCAAGGAAGATGAAGAGGAAGAAGAAATTGAAGTGAATGAACCGTTCTCAGTGGTTCCTGCTGATGAGGTACTGTGCAGTGATGCGATCGTCAAAGAGAAGGACACCCAGCCGCCTAAGCACTACACGGAGGGCACGCTGCTGAAAGCAATGGAAAGTGCGGGCAAACAGATTGAGGATGAGGAGCTGCGCGACGCGATGAAGGACTCCGGCCTTGGCACACCGGCTACGCGCGCGGCGACGATTGAACGGCTTAAGAACGTGGGTTATGTGGAAATGCAGGGCAAAAAAATCGCCATTACGCAAAAGGGCAGGACTGCCATTGAGCTTATTCGTGGTGCAGGTGTTGAACTGCTGACGTCACCGGAAATGACCGGCCAGTGGGAGCGGCGGTTGAATGAAATCGCCAGAGGCACGGCGGCGGACGGGCAGTTTATGGAGAACGTCAAACGCTTCGCCTCGATGATTGTGGACAAAGTCCGGGTACAGTCCCGGGCAGCCAAAACCTCCTTTGAAGGGGAGACGCCATCCTTGAAAGGCGGAGCCAAGGGACGAAGCGGAGCCGGTGCGGCACGCAAGCCGGCAGGCAAACCGGTTGAGGCGAAGCCCCGCAAAGCGGCGGGAGAGTCAGGAGCGGAAGCTGCCGGAAAAGCGGCTGCGGCCAAAGGGGATGACGGACCAAAAATCATCGGGAAGTGTCCGCGGCCCGGCTGCGGTGGAACGATTTTTATGGGCCGCAAAGGGTATGGCTGTTCCCATTACAAGGAAGGCTGCAAATTTGTCATTTGGAAGGAAAATCACGGCCGCACCCTTAGTGATGCCCAGGTCAAGGCGCTGATTGAGAAAGGCAAAACAGGCAAGCTGAAGCTTGCCGGCGAGGACGGCTCGCCGCAAGAGGGCAAACTGGTACTCTCTGATGTGAGCACAGGTCAACTGACCGTAGAATAAAACGCAAAGTTTAAATCTTACGAGCAATCAAAGAGGATGCACCCTGGCCTAATGATTTCCGGCCGGAGCGCATCCTCTTTTTAAACGCATTACTTTCTTATTTGACCAGTTCGGCTTCGATTGCAGCGGCCAGTGTTTCATATGAAGAGTTCGGCAGGAGAACGCCGTTCACCATGAATTTAGGTGTGCCATTCACTCCATAAGAGCCGGCAATCTTAAAGTCTTCCTTCACATCATACATGTAGGTGTGATTCTGAACATCCTGCTCAAATTGAGCATAGTCCAGGCCATCGATATTATCCTTCACGAAGTCTAGGATGAACTTTTGGGTAATCCAGATCTTGCTCTCGTCACCCTGATTCTCATATAGCTTGTGAAGATACTCCCAGAATTTCTCGTTACTCTGCTTATAGATGGCTTCGCCGGCACTTGCGCCAAGATAAGAATCCCGGTCAATAAATGCAAAGTTCATGAAATAAAATTGTACTTTGCCACTATCTACATAATCTTTAATGAACGTATCCAGATAAGTTGCCGTCCATTTCTTGCAGGCAGGGCATTTGAAATCGGCGAATTCAATGACCTTGACCTTGGCATCTTCGCTTCCGAGATGCGGCTGCTTCTCATACTTCAGCCCGTCAACCACGATGGTGCCTTTTACATCCGTGTAGTTAGGCAGGTTGTCGAATACTATGGCTTCATCGTCTTTGTTGCCCGTCGTGATATAGACAAGCACACCAAGGAGGATAACCACAACTACAGCCAGCAGCATGGGGAGTAAGCGTCTGTTATCCGAAGCGTTCTTAGGGTTCGTCTTCTTCTTGTTCATTCCTACCTCCTGCATGAGATGAAAATCTTCTCAAACAGTATAATCACACTGCCAGGAGGTTGCCTATGTCATTTGTAACAAGGACTTGTCTTTTTGTCACCCGTGATTTTGCCGCAGAGCCGCTGTCCGGATTACCGGGGTTACTTCGTGAATGGAAGAAATGGTTACTACAGATTGCTGCATTTCACGTTGAAGCTCGATCAGGTTATAGAGCCATTCGTTCTGCTGCTTCAGGTAAATGCTGTTGATGCCTGCGGTCACGGCTGGGAGTACATCGGTGCGCAAAGAGTTGCCGATCATCCAGGTGCGCTGGCGCTCGAACGGGTAACTGCTCAGAATATTTTCCAGCGATTCTACATTTTTGTGCTGGCGGATAAAAATCCGGTCGTTGAAATATACATCCAGCTTCATCTGTTCAATCTTGCGCTGTTGAATCGTATCGTCGCCGCCGGTATACAGATATAAATCATGACCGTCCTGTTTCAATGAATCAAGCGTCTCCACCATGCCCGGATAGGCTTCGATTTCCTGATCATAGACACTGAGTCCAAGCTTCATCAGCTGCTGCTCCTGATAGGGATCGGTCGGCCGGTTAAATTTGGCGCAAAAATAGTGGTAGGTTGCGATGAGGGACTTGGGGAAATTTTCACTGGCCAGTCCGCTGGTGCTTACCGTCTCTACATCAATCTCGGCCTGTTTGGTGCGGACTTCACCCGTAGTAGGACCGAAGCCGCTGAACCAGTCGGACATGAGTTCGAAATACTGCCCCAGAATGAGGTCAAAATATTTGTTGCAGTGCACCAGGGTGTCGTCCAAATCGAAAATTACTTGCTGTGTTGAATATTTCATAACGCTCACTCCTAAAAGTTTTGTTAGCAGATACTTATCGGCCGGGCTTCGTACAAAACTCGCTTCGTAAGCATTCGCTTATCTCTGTTTGGTACTGTTATTATAAACGAATATAGGATTCCAGGAACATCTGAAGATCCGAGGCGCCGTCCGCGCGGATGCTGTAACGTTCATTGCCTTCTCCTTCACTGCCCAGATGGACGCGCAGGAGACCGGCGACCCGCAGGATAAGCAAATGATGCATAAGCATTTCACTGGACTGGCTCAAATCGGACTGCATGTCCCATAGGGTCTTGGGCTCATTAGCCACATAGCGCAGCAGTCTTAGACGCGTCGGGTCCGACAGCGCCTTGGTCAGGCGCAGCAATACGGTAGGCGGCTCGTCCTCGTCTTCAGAAGGCACATCTACAGGGTACTGAATGATCATTAAGGTATTATAGAAGCAATACGTATTAATCGGCCTGTTGTGCACTGTAGGCAGCAGCACAATAGTCTGCAAATCCGGGATGTCTCCGACTACCACTCCGCCTGAGGCGTATTCAATCAGCGCTCCAGGGTCCATTTTACTCTCCAGCAGCTTCTTCTCCGAGGCGTCCTCGATCAGCAGCGGCAGAATCTTATGCTCCACATGACGGAAGTACTGATCATACCAAAGGCGAAGAAGCGGAGCATAGCTGTCCCTGATCCGTTTGCATTCTTCAATCGTAAAATCGGGGAACAGGGGAGACAGGCGCCCGAAGCGCTCCTCCAGTGAGGAGGACTCCAGTTCGTCCAGGAACTGCAGCACTTTGGAGCCTGGCCCGCGGTTATAAGCCCAGGCATACAGCACATCATAGTCAGTAAAAGGCCATTCGGCAGCCTGCTTCAGAGCGGATACCTGCTGCGGCGGTATGCGGCCGTCGAGATCACGGACCCAGTCGGGACCTATATCCAGATTGGAGATCCATTTACCGGTAACATATATCATGAAACTGTCCAGCAGTTCATATACAGGCGAGACATCAATTTTTAGTTCATAGCTCATGAAGCATACACCCCCAGGGAAATCCGTCACTTCTATATATTATCTCTTGTTTTGAAGAGGGTTGTCCACTATAATGTTCGGTGTTTGCCGTTTCACGTCCGTTGGCTTAACTATTGTATTACATAGCCCTGAGCTTCCGAAGCCAGGTTTGTTCGAAGTGACTAAGGAAGCATATGCTCACAAAACCTTTAGGAGGATTCATTCGTGTCAGACCGGCTCAGCGCAACAAGCAAACTGAACAACAAATGGAATTATATGATTCTAATTACAGTTATTATCGCTGCCGGGCTCAGCCAAGGGCTGCTGCTTCCGGTGCTCTCCATTCTGCTGGAGCAAAAAGGGGTTTCTTCCTCGCTCAACGGCCTTAATGCCGCTGCTTTATATGTAGGCTCTTTTGCGATGACGCTGGTAGCCGAGCGGGTTCTTGGCGCCATCGGCTTCAAGAGGCTGATCGCTGCCGGGCTCAGCCTTGTGCTGGTGGCGCTGCTCTTGTTCCCGCTGCTGCCGGGCATCAAGGTCTGGTTTGTCTTGCGCCTGTTTGTGGGCATTGGAGACTCAGCCATTAACTATGCCGCGCAGCTATGGGTGCTGCTCATGACACCTGCGGAGCACCGGGGGCGCAATCTCTCGCTGTATGGGATGTCCTACGGACTCGGATTTAGTCTCGGCCCGATTGGGATCAGCCTGCTGCGATATGGCCAGGCTGCACCGTTTTTGATCATCGCTGTGCTTTTTGTACTGGTGCTGCTGCTGGTCCTTATCAAGCTGCCGGATTCTCACCCGGATAAAGTGGAGCATGGGGAGGGACAAGCGCGGCGTTTCGGGCGGAGCTACAGCCTCGCTTGGTATGCCCTGATTCCTGCACTTCTTTACGGCTATATGGAAGCTAGTCTGAACAGCAATTTCCCTGTGTACGGACTGCGCATTGGCTACAGCACGGATCAGATTGCTGCGCTGCTGCCATTCGCCGGTATTGGCGGTCTGCTGCTTCAACTGCCGCTGGGGTTATGGAGCGACCGCTACGGCCGAAAGAAGATTCTGATCTTTTCCGGTGTGAGTGGCGGTCTGGCCTTTACCTTGCTGCCGCTGTCCGGTAATCATTTCCTGCTGACGCTGGTTGTGCTGATGGCGGCAGGCGGTCTGGTAGGTTCTTTCTTCTCGCTGGGTCTAAGTTACGCTGCGGATATTCTTCCGCGCAATTTGCTGCCTGCGGCAAATGTGGTTTCCTCCTTTCATTTTAGTATCGGCAGCATTGTGGGACCGGGCATCGGCGGACTGCTGCTAGAATTTGGCTGGGGAAGCGGTGTTTTTGTCCTGCTGGGCGCTTTTTATATATTGTTCGGTTTAGCAGGGTTATTATTCTCGCCACGCCAGCTGAATTGAGGTAAGATAAGAACGGATGCTCGCATGGAAATCGATCACGCTTTCAGAGTACACTATAGAGTAGAGTCAAAGACAGGGAGAGGCTGAACTATGATCACAGTTGAACATTTAGCCAAAGCAGTCGGGGAAGAAAAAATGCCTGTTCTGCAGGACATTGGCTTTCAATTAGAACCAGGTGAGCTTGTTGTACTGCTGGGAGCCAGCGGGAGCGGCAAGTCAACGCTGCTGCGCTGCCTTGCGCTGAAAGAGAAATGGGACAGAGGGAACTTCAGGGTGGATGGAGTCAATATTCTCGGAAATGTCTTTACCGGCAAACGGAAGATCCGCCGGGAGTGGGCTTATCTGGAGCAAAATGCAGAGCTCAATCCGAACCGGACTGCGCTTAAGAATGTGCTGATAGGCCAGTCCTCACAAACACCCCTCTGGCGGATGGTAACAGGAATGGTCCGTTCAGACGACTACATGGGCGCGATGGACGAGCTCGATTTATTGGGTCTGCTGGATAAGGCCAAGATGAAGACAAGCCAGCTAAGCGGCGGAGAACGCCAGCGGGTGGCGATTGCCCGGGCACTGGTTCACGGAGCCAAGGTGATTCTGGCAGATGAACCGGTTACCGGTCTTGATCCGCGTACAGCGGAGGGAGTGCTGGAAACCCTGCGCAAGCTCTGCAAAGAGACAGGGCTGACGGTAGTGACGGTGTTGCCCCTAGAGCTGGCGGAACGTTATGCTACACGGCTGTGGGTGCTTGAAGACGGCCGGATCAAACATGATGTAAAGGGCCGCCGTCTGACATCACAAGAACGCTTGCATCTGTAAACATTACACCACGAAACAAGGAAAGAGTGATGAAGTTGAATAATCGAGTTCTGAGACGTCTGGCGGCGGTAGCTCTTTCTCTGTCCATACTGTCGGGCTGCACCTTCATCAGCGATCCTGTTTTGCGGATGAAGGCGCCGGAGCTGTCTGCCGACAAGGCTTCGCTGATGACGGCGATCACGTCCCACATGCCGGCGGGAGCTTCGCTGATCCGTCCGGTGAGTGACGATGACAGCTCTATTTTCACTGAGGATCTGGACAAGGACGGAACGATGGAGACGCTCGTCTTCTATTCGACGAAGAACGAGGCCGTACTGATTCACGGCATGATCCTGGAGAAGCGGGATGATGTCTGGGAGAAGAAGCTGGTATTTGACGGTGGCGGAACGGAATTGGATTCCGTTGATTTAAGGGATGTAACCGGTGAGGGGAAGCAGAATATCATTGCCGGTTATTCACGCGGTGTAGAGAAAGGGATGGTGGTCTACTCCTATTCCGGCGGAGAACTGGAGGAAGTGCTCTCCCAGCCCTACACGAAATATATGGTCGATGATCTCAATGAAGACGGGATTGAAGACATCACGGTTGTATATTTTAAACGCAATGAGTTTGCGACAATTACTACCTATCAGTACAACGACGGCTTTAAGGTTTTGGATGAGCTTGACGATCTTGATCCTTATTTCAGTAATTATTACAATATTGTCTCAGGTAAAGTGGCAGAGCATAAAGAAGGTATAGTACTGGATTCGGCAGTGGATTCACGCTCAGCATACACGACAGTGGTAGTGATGGAGAATAATAAGCTGCGTGTGGTGATCCCCGGAGATGCCCGGACCTTTAAAGACAGGAAGATTGTCAGCGAGGATATCGACGGCGACGGTGTTATCGAAATCGGATTGCTGGAGCCGCCGAAGGGCTGGGAATATTTTGATCCTGAAACGATTCCCTATTTTAATTCTTATTACAAATGGGACGGCAAAAACGGCTTAACCTTTTCCGCGCTGCAATATCGTGATCCGTCGGACCGCTTCAGGATTGATCTTTTACCGGAATGGCATGAGAATGTTACAGTGGATACCAAGTCGGTTCAGGACAAATCACTTAAATTTATTTTGTCTAATACCGGTGAGACGGTTGCAGAAATCTCATTCTTTTCTCCGGCGGAGTGGGAGCGTGTAAAGAGCAGTGGATGGAAAATATTGGGATTTGATCTTGATAAGTTTATCGGCTACCGGGGAGAAGTTGAGCAGAACACAAGCGGGGGCGACAACAATAAAATCACCTCGCCTATAGAAAGGAAGGGAATCGATGAGTAAGGTATTAATCCTGGAGGATGAAGAATCCATCCGCAGTTTTATAGTTATTAATCTCAAGCGCAACGGATTTGAGGTGCTGGAAGCCGCTGACGGCAATGAAGCACTGCACAAGCTGACTACGGTTCCTGATATTGATATTGCACTCCTGGACGTAATGGTTCCCGGCATTGACGGGTTTGAGGTGTGCAGACGCATCCGGGAAACGAATGAACGGCTTGGGATTATCTTTCTTACGGCAAAAGTCCAGGAGCAGGATAAGGTTTACGCCCTTTCAGTCGGTGCGGATGACCATGTCAGCAAACCATTCAGTCCTACGGAGCTGATCGCCCGTATACAATCGCTGCTGCGCCGTGTCAATGTTCACCGGGAGCAGTCTGCAAAGGTCTCATTTCATTCGGGGCCGTTTACGCTCGATCTGATTTCTAAACAGTTTAAGCGCAGCGGAGAAGGCATCGAACTGACGCCAACTGAGTTTTCATTGGTACAATTTTTCCTGGAAAAAGAAAACACGCCGCTCAGCCGCGACTCGCTCTTGGATCATGTCTGGGGCAAGGAGTACATGGGCGATCCAAAAATTGTTGATGTAAATATCCGCCGGCTGCGCCAAAAGATTGAGAATAATCCCTCAGAACCCGAATACCTACAGACCGTATGGGGACACGGCTATAAATGGAAGGGTCAAGGACAATGATCAAGAAGGGGATGCGCAGACAGATTGTACTGCACTATATTCTTGTAGTCTTCGTGGCGCTCCTCCTCGTTGAGGTTATTTTTCTGCTGGCCATCCGGACGTATTATTACGATAGTGTTTATAATAAAATCACTACCCAGATCGGAATATCGGAAAACTTCTATAAATTTACATTTTCCAACGAGGGTTCGCCCGTTCATTTTCAGAAGCTGCTTGAATATTTCGATATGGATAATACGGAATTGGAAATACTGACCCTAAACGGTGATATCCTTACCGGATCTACGCCATTTCAGCCTGACCGTACGATTACTACCAGCGATGTATCAGAAGCGGTTGGCGGAAGCATCGGACGCTGGGTAGGCAGACAAGCAGGGACGAATGAGAGCGTTATGGCGGTATCCAAAATGCTGCACATTAACGGCCGCGATTCTTTTATTGTAAGGTACCTTACGTCCATGGAGAGAATCAACTCAGATTTGCTGAATCTTACCTTGGTATCCATCGGTATCGGTGGAGCAGTAATGGCTATTGTTATGCTCTTCAGCTTCGGTCTTGCCAATTCCATCGTAAAGCCGCTCAATAATATTACGGCAGTATCGGCGCAGATGGCCAAAGGCAGATTTACGACCCGGATCAAAGGTGACTACAAATATGAGATTGGTGATTTGGCAACCACACTCAACTATATGGCAGATGAAATTATCCGCAGCAATCAGATTAAGGATGATTTCATTTCCTCGATTTCCCATGAGTTGCGGACGCCGCTGACCAGTATCAAAGGCTGGAGCGAAACACTGGTTTCAGGTGGCTACGACCCGGAGGAAACTAAGCTGGGTATGGGGATTATATCTAAGGAAAGCGACCGGCTGATCGGGTTGGTGGAGGAAATCCTCGACTTCTCCAAGCTGCAGCAGAATGAGATGAAGTTATCCATTGCTCTTATCGATATCAAAGTGGTGCTTCAGGAGACGATATTGAATGTATGGGCCAAAGCGGAGAAGAAACGTATACATCTGCTGCTGGAATGTGAAGGGACGATCTATATCAAAGGAGATGCCAACCGGCTGAAACAGGTATTCCTGAATTTGGTGGACAACGCCGTGAAATTCTCCCCCGAAGATTCCAGCATTGTTTTGTCCACCCACATTCTCTCCAAGGAGGAGCTGGCTGTCATTGTCAGGGACAGCGGGATTGGCATCAGCGAAGCCCACCTCTCCAGAGTCCGCGATCGTTTCTTCCAGGTCGACGCGCTGAACGGAGGAACCGGACTGGGGCTTGCCATTTCCCAGCAAATTGTGGAGCTTCATCACGGAAAGCTGGAATTGGATAGTGAGCTGGGCAAAGGAACGCAGGTTACTGTTATTTTGCCGCTGACCGAGGAACAGCCTCCAGTTGCAGCAGAGGGTGGAACCGGACCCGAATTACTGTAATAGGCTCTTTATGAGTGTAAAGCGACAGGAAGTAAATATACAAGAAAAAAGCAGCAGCTCCGGTTATCAGAGACTGCTGCTTTTTCTTGTATAGGTTGGAGACTGACGGGATGCTGATAACTTAAGAAGGAAGTCCTTCAGCCCGCAGACGTCCGGTTTTTTCGTACACTTCCTGCAATAGGCGGGAAGGCTGAGTACGAATGACAGGTTTGGCGGCCACAATCTCATTAGGACCGACAACGACAATGTTGTCCACACTGCCCTTAATTACAGCACCGTCTTTGATAACAGCTCCTTCACCGATAATTGCATTTTCAATTACTACGCCCCGGCCGATACGTACACCCGGCATAATAACGCTTTGTTTAATCATGGTCATTTTGCCGATTTCCACGCCGCCGAACACTACAGAGCGCTGCAGGCTGCCTTCCAGAAGGCAAGTTTCATTTATGAGGCAATCTGCTGTTTTGATCTGCGACGGCATACGTGGTTTAACTGCAGCGGGTTTGGTCCGGCGGGCCCGGCTGTACATTGGCCACTTCGAGTTGTCGAGCTTAAAGCCATTATCGGCTTGCAGAAGATCCATATGCGCTTCCCAGAGGCTGCCTACTGTACCTACATCTCTCCAGTAGCCTTCAAAACGGAAGGCAAACAATTCATCATTGGCCTCCAGCATCGTCGGGATCACATCTTTGCCGAAGTCATGGCTGGAAGCCTGATTTGCGGCATCACGGAGAAGATGTTCTTTCAGGTATTTCCACTCGAATAGATAAATCCCCATCGAAGCGAGGTTGCTTTTAGGGACTTTTGGTTTTTCGGCAAATTCAGAAATTCGCAGCTTCTCATTTACGTTCATCACACCAAAGCGGCTTGCTTCATCCCAAGGCACTTCCATTACCGAGATGGTGGCTTTGGCGGATTTGTCGATATGGTAATCCAGCATTTTTCGATAGTCCATATGGTAAATATGATCTGCCGAGAGGATCAGTACATGCTCAGGATTTTGATTGTCAATAAACTCAATGTTCTTATAAATGGCATCAGCTGTTCCAGAATAGCTCTCACGGCCTTCAACTCCCGAAGGAAGCAGTCTGACCCCCTGATCAGTTGTGCTGTGAAGCCCCCAGGGTTCCCCTTCACCAATATGTTGATGCAAGGAAGTAGCTTCGTACTGCGTCAGTACGCCTACAGTGTCGATATTGGAATTCACACAGTTGCTGAGGGGAAAGTCAATGATTCTATACTGTCCTCCGAAAGGGACTGCAGGCTTTGCCATTGTGCTGGTCAGGGGGGCCAATCTGCGGCCTTCACCACCCGCCAGGAGCATGGCGATACATTTTTTATTACTCATTTGTTATCCCTCCCATTTTTTTGTCAATGCTTGTAATATAAACTCCCCACAAGCGCTTGAAACGACATAGGTGAAATATATTGCGTTACCGCAAGAAAGATTACATGAATATTTTCTTTATTCTGTGAAAGCTTATTTTGCTTGTAAAATCATTTTCAAACGCCCAACATTCGGGTAATGTTATAGGTGCATCCTATATAATAAGGTGGTGATGATTTGCCTGACATACAAGAAGCAGAAAACCTCCCGTCATTTGATGATATTTACCTGTTCCATGAGGGCACGAATTATCGCAGCTATACGATGCTGGGCGCGCACATTGCCGCTGAAGAAGGAATGACCGGCGTACGCTTTACCGTGTGGGCTCCTCATGCGACATATGTAGGACTGGCTGGTAATCATAACGGCTGGGATGGAACGCAGGACGTGGACTCGTTATATAAGATACCCGATTCAGGATTTTGGAGTCGTTTTTTTCCGGGCATAGAGCCGGGAACTTTTTACAAATACAGGATTGTCGCAGCGAATGGCGAAAGCTTCCTTAAAGCTGATCCTTATGCTTTCAAGGCTGAAGTGCGTCCGGCGACGGCATCAGTGGTGGCGGAGCTTAGCGGCTACAGTTGGGGAGACGCTGCCTGGAGGCGGCGGAATAAAGCACCCTATAACGCGCCGATGAACATTTACGAAATGCATTTCGGGACTTGGCGTCAGAAGGAAGACGGAGAATTCTACACTTACCGGGAGATGAGCGATCTGCTGATCCCTTATCTGCAGGAGATGAGTTATACCCATGTGGAGTTTATGCCGCTGGCTGAACATCCTTATGATTTATCCTGGGGTTATCAGGGAACCGGATATTTTGCCGCAACGAGCCGTTACGGAGAGCCGCATGAGCTGATGTATTTAATTGATCAGCTGCATCAGGCAGGCATTGGGGTTATTCTTGACTGGGTTCCGGCCCATTTTGCGAAGGATGCACATGGACTGAGAATGTTTGACGGTTCACCACTATATGAGTATGCGGACCCTATGCTGGCCGAGAAGCCGGGCTGGGGCACGCTTTCCTTTGATTTCAGCAAGCCGGAAATTTCCTCCTTTCTGATTTCAAATGCCTTGTTCTGGTTCGAGCAGTATCATATAGATGGCATGAGAGTTGATGCGGTTACAAGCATGCTGCGGCTCGATTTTGAGAAGCAAGGCCATCAGTTCAGACGCAATCAAAACGGGGGTCTTGAGAATCTTGAAGCCATACGTTTCATACAACAGCTGAATAAAGCAATCTTCCAGTATTATCCGAAAGCATTGATGATGGCGGAGGAATCCAGCGCCTGGCCTGGCGTTACGTCTCCAGCTCATCAAGGGGGACTCGGTTTCAATTACAAATGGAATATGGGCTGGATGAATGACACACTGGGCTACATAGAACATGATTTCGGGGTACGGCCCGCTCATCATAATTTGTTGACCTTCCCAATTTGTTATGCCTATGCCGAGAACTATACGTTACCGCTCTCTCATGATGAAGTGGTCCACGGCAAGAAATCGCTGCTGGACAAGATGCCAGGCTCTTATGAACAGAAATTTGCCGGTCTCCGGTTACTGCTGGGCTACCAGATTACCCATCCCGGCAAAAAGCTGCTGTTCATGGGTGGAGAATTCGGACAATTTATCGAGTGGAAGGATCAGGAGCAGCTCGATTGGCTGCTGCTGGATTATGAAAGCCACCGCGGAATGCTGGCCTATACCGCTGCGCTGAACAAGCTGTATTTGGCGGAAAAAGCATTGTGGGAGCTGGATCATGATATGGAAGGCTATCAGTGGATTGATGCCGACGATAATGGCCAAAGTATTGTGTCCTATATCCGCAGAGGCAAGAGACCCGTTGATACCTTGCTTGTAATTATCAATTTTCAGCCGGTGGAACGGCGTCAGTACCGGATTGGCGTACCCCGCCCGGGAACTTATGAGGAGATATTCAGCTCTGAGGATATTCGGTTTGGCGGCTCGGGTGCCAGCAATGAGCCTATGAAGAGCAGCAAGCAAGAATGGCATAACCAGCTGAACAGCATAGAGCTGACCATTCCGGCACTTGGATTTCTGGTGCTCAAGAAATCCGGCCGCAAGGTGGTCAAACAAGCTTGAAATAGAGAATTCGTACATTTAAGGGGGAATCTGAATGAAAGTTTTATTTGCTGCAGCCGAAGCCCATCCTTTTGTTAAGACAGGTGGTTTGGCTGATGTCATTGGAGCTCTGCCCAAGGCGCTAAAGGGCGCAGGAGTGGATGTACGGGTGATTTTGCCAAAATACCGGGGAATTCCGGAGAAGTTCACTTCGCAAATGGAGCATGTAGCCGTAGTGGATGTTCCTGTCGGCTGGCGAAATCAGTATTGCGGCATTGAACAGATTATTTACGAGGGTATTCCGGTCTATTTTATCGACAATGAATATTATTTTGGCCGTGACGGCATCTATGGATATCTGGATGATGGTGAACGGTTTGCATTCTACAACCGGGCGGTTCTGGAATGCCTGCCGGCCATTAATTTTCAGCCGGATGTGCTGCATTGCCATGATTGGCATGCTGCAGTCATTCCGATGCTGCTTCAGGGCCATTACCGGCATGTTCCGTTCTACAGCGAAATGCGCACTGTCTTTACCATTCACAATCTGCTATACCAAGGCGTGTTTCCTTATTCCGTGCTGGGTGAGCTGCTTGGCCTGGATGACAGCTACTTCAGCGGTGTAGAGTATTACGGTAACGTGAACTATATGAAGGGCGGGATTGTCCACAGTGACCATGTGACTACGGTCAGTCCGACTTATGCGGAAGAAATCCGTACGGCCTATTATGGATATGGTCTGGATGGCTTGCTCTCTTCCCGGGCAGACAGTCTCAGCGGGATTGTTAACGGCATTGATACCAAGAGCTACAATCCCAACACCGATCCGCAAATCTTTACGCGTTACCGTTCAAATCTGGCGAAGAAGGCTGAGAATAAGCTGGGCCTGCAGCAGGAGTTAGGGCTACCGGTAGCTCCGTATATTCCGATGGTCGCAATGGTTACGCGGCTGGTTGATTCCAAGGGCCTTGATCTCCTGACACGCGTGCTGGATGAGCTGCTGTATTACGATGATATTCAATTTGTACTGCTTGGCACAGGGGACGAATCCTATGAACGCTGGTTCCGTGAAGCGGCATGGCGGTACCCGACCAAGCTTTCTTCGCAGATTCTGTTCAATGACGCTTTATCGCGCAAAATTTATGCGGCCAGCGATCTGTTCCTGATGCCATCAAAGTTCGAGCCCTGCGGAATCAGCCAACTGCTGGCGCTGCGTTATGGAAGTATTCCTGTAGTCCGTGAGACGGGGGGACTTAATGATACCGTTCATGCCTATAACGAGGAAACTGGCGAAGGCAACGGCTTCACATTTAAGGATTACAACGCACATGACATGATGCATACACTGCGCCGGGCTGTATCGTTCTACCGCAAGCCGGAACACTGGAAAAAAGTTACGAAAAACGCTTTTGCCGGTGACTACAGCTGGAATGTTTCCGCCCAGCAGTATATCGACATATACAACAAAATTACACAATAATTAAATTCGAGTGGATATAGCATAACAAAACCAGTCAGACACTTTATCGTGCTTGACTGGTTTTATTATGGGCTGACGCCTGTTTCTTCAATTTAACGCACGGCACAGAATCCGGTAACCATAAGGGTCAAGCGAGATATGCATAATCCCCTCTTTCGGGGCAACCGGTTCGCCGGTAAGCGCATCCTGCCAGTCATCAGTTTCCATCGGATGTCTAAGCGTGCGAGGCTCCGGGGAATTGTTCATCCAGACCGTGAAATGAATGATTTCATCCGCACGTTCGTACACGATGCAGGGGTCATTTTCACAGGCTACCAGAATGCGGAATCTGCCTTCCCGAAGGGCTTTGTGCTCTTTGCGCAGGAAGATCATCATCCGGTAAAAATCATACAGCTCGCGGTCTTGCTTCTTTTCATCCCACTCCATGCATTTACGGCAGTCGGGATCTTCTGATCCGGTCAGGCCGATCTCATCCCCGTAGTAAATACAAGGTGTTCCCATAAAGGTGAAGAGGAAAACAACCGCCAGCTTGAGGCGCCGTTTATCTTCTCCTACCACCGTCAGCAAACGGGGAGTGTCGTGGCTGCCGAGCAAATTGAAGACCACCTCGTTTGTCTGCTGCGGATATCTCATCAACAAAGCGCCGATCCGTTGTCCGAAGGTGATACCATCCATACCGCCATTAAAGAATTCCAGCACCGTTCCTGAGAACGGGTAGTTCATCACCGAGTCGAACTGATCGCCCAGCAGCCACGTAAGGGAGTCACTCCACACCTCCCCAACGATATAGGCCTCCGGATTGGCGGATTTCACTACTTTGCGGAAGTCGCGCCAGAAATGATGATCCACCTCATTGGCAACGTCCAGCCGCCACCCGTCTACTTTGATCTCCTTGATCCAATATTCGGCGACTTCCAGCAGGTAGGCTCTGACCTCGAAGTTAGCTGTGTTGAATTTGGGCATATTGCCAAAAAAGCCGAAAGTGTCATACGTAGGAATACCGTCGACTATCTCAGCCGGGAAGGAGTTGATATGGAACCAATCTTTATAAACCGAATATTCACCCTTCTCCAGCACGTCCTGAAAAGGCGGGAACTTGTCGCTGCAATGATTGAAGACGGCGTCCAGCATCACCCGTATTCCTCTTCGGTGGCATTCCTCGACTACATGTTTCAGCAGCTCATTATCTCCGAAATGAGGGTCGACTTTTTTATAATCCATGATGTCATATTTATGGTTGGAAGGGGAGAGGAAGAGCGGAGTGAAATATACAGCATTGATACCCAGCTCATCCAGATCGTCAAGATGATTCAGTACTCCCTGCAAGTCTCCGCCGAAAAAATTATCCAGCTTCGGAGTTCCGCCCCAGGCTTCGGTTCCTTCCGGGTCATTGGTGGGATCGCCATTGGCGAAACGTTCGGTCATAATTTGATAAAACACCGCATCCTTGGCCCAGTTGGGAACCTTGAACAGATCAATTTGATGTATATAGGGAAACTCGTAGAAGTGGTTAGGTGGCTGAGGGCATTCCGAACGGATGCCGTTATCAAGCAAATATACATTTTCCTGTCCTTTGCTGACGCGAAAAGTATAGCTGAGCCGTTTATATTTAGGCCGGACCGCAGCCTCCCAATAATCGAATCTGTCGTCGGAAGCGGCTTTTTCCATCATGATTTCATAAAAAGTATGATCCCAATCATATTTATCACCTGTAAGGGCTGCTACACAGTCCACATCGTCACGTTTGGTGCGAACACGCAGATGTATAGTTTTTGTATCGTAGGCATAAGCCCATTTGTCACGGGGAACATGGTACATTGCTTCCAACAGCATGGCCTGCACCTCCTAAATGTTTGTGAGCATTCTCATCATTGAAACACTTCGAACAAACTGACATCGAAAGCATAAGCTTATGTTTGTGAGCATTCTCATCATTGAAACACTTCGAATAAACTGACATCGAAAGCATAAGCTTATGTTTGTGAGCATTCTCAGTATTGAAACCACTTCGAACAAACTGACCTCGCAGGCATCCTTTTCACACAGTTTGCATGTTATTACCACTCCAGAGGTCGTTGTGAACCAATTCCGTTTATTCCAGGAAGTAGCTGGAGATAGTAAATAGTATATACTTCAAGTCAGGGTGTGTGCAAAATGAGGGAACGTAATGCATGCTTACACCATATTCTTCTAACCTTGATTTACGGGGGCTTTGTCACAAATTTGTCTTTGCATATTCATGCGGAGTGATTTATAATAAATCGGTCAAAGGCACAACTTAGAGTACCAAAACAGGATAGGGGAGATATACAGATGAAAAAATGGGGTAAACTTTCTTTAGGCATGCTGCTGGCGGTAGGACTTATGACCGGCTGTGGTACCAATAACAATGATGATAATAAAACTGCGGCATCGAATGGCAACGCGGGCAGCGAAACTGCAGCCAAAACACTGACGCTGGGAACCAGCGCAGAATTTCCGCCCTACGAATTCCATAAAATGATAGATGGCAAGGATACGATCGTAGGCTTTGACATCGAGATTGCCAAGGACATCGCTGCTGATATGGGTGCTGAACTGGTTATCAGGGATCTTCCTTTTGATTCCCTGTTGAATGAGCTGTCGAGCGGAAGAGTGGATATTGTTATCTCCGGACTGAGCTATACACCAAAACGTGCAAAAGCAGTCGGCCTCTCTGATGTTTACTTTAAAGCAGAGCAAGCGGTTGTCGTTCGTGAAGCTGATAAAGATAAATTTGCTACTATGGATGCCCTGAAGAATACCAAGATTGGCATTCAGACAGGTTCGATTCAGGAAGATATCGCCAAAGAAATTGAAGGGGCGAAGCTGACCTCGCTGACCAAAATGACTGAGATTGTTATGCAGCTGCAATCTAACCGTGTAGATGCTTCTATTATGGAAGGGCCTGTTGCCGAATCGTTCGTGAAGAACGTGAAGGGCCTCGTCATTACTGACGCCAAACCTGTGGTAGAAGATGACGGATACGTTATCGGAGTGAAGAAAGGCAATACAGAATTGCTGGATCAAGTGAATGCAACCTTGAAACGTTTGACGGCAGACGGCAAAATTGAAGAGTACGTATCGGCTGCAAGTGACCTTTCCATAAGCAAATAAAGGAAGCTCGGGTTCCGGCACTTTCAGAAGTAAAGACAGTTATGCAGAGTACAGTTACACTATTCAGAAAATGGCGGTGATCCGCTGTTTTCTATTTTTTTGAAATCCTACTTGAAGACAGGAGGTTAGACCTGCAATGAATTTATTCGATATGGCATATGAATACCGCAATCTTTTTCTCTCCGGTTTAAAATATACCCTGCTCCTGGCATTGATTGGGGTATTCTGCGGCTTTGTCCTGGGAATTATAGTTTCCCTGCTGCGCATGTCCAAGTGGAGCGTGCTGCGGTTTATAGCTACTGCATGGGTTGAATTTCTGCGCGGTACGCCAATGCTGGTACAGCTCTTTCTTATCCATTACGGCTTAGTGGAGTTAGGTCTGGAATTTTCGGCGATTCAGTCCGGTGCGATTACACTCACGATTAATAGTTCCGCTTATCTGGCCGAGATCTTCCGTGCCGGTATTCAAGGCGTGGACCGCGGCCAAATGGAAGCAGCCCGTTCTCTCGGGATGAAACAAGGGATGACCATGCGCTACATCGTGCTTCCCCAGGCGTTGAAGAATGTGCTGCCGGCTATCGGCAATGAGTTCATTACGATCATTAAGGAGTCGTCAATTGTTTCGATGATCGGGGTGGCGGATCTTCTTTTCCAGGCCAGAAATATTACAGCCATTACTTATGAGGGGCTTACACCGCTGATTATTATCTCCATTATGTATTTCATCCTTACATTTACTTTATCTAAGCTGCTTGGCATTCTCGAAAGGAGGCTGAATACGGATGATCGCCGTTAACAACCTGCAAAAACATTTTGGCAAGCTGGAAATCCTGAAGGGCATTGACCTAGAAATCCAAAAAGGCGAAGTCGTGGTGGTCATCGGACCCAGCGGCTCCGGCAAAAGCACCTTTTTGCGGTGTCTGAATCTGCTGGAGCAGCCCACTGGGGGAGAAATCACCTTTGAAGGCGAGTCCATCACAGCGAAGAAACATGATATTAATGTAACGCGTGAAAAAATGGGCATGGTGTTCCAGCAGTTCAACCTGTTCCCGCACAAATCGGTGCTGCAGAATATCATGCTGGCTCCGCTCAAAGTAAAAAAGCAACAGCCGGCGGAAGCTGAAAAAATTGCGATGCAGCTGCTGCGGACGGTTGGGCTTGAAGATAAACGCGATGCTTACCCGGCTCAGCTCTCCGGCGGGCAGAAACAACGGATCGCCATCGCCCGTGCACTGGCCATGCAGCCGCATGTGATGCTCTTCGATGAGCCGACATCGGCGCTTGACCCTGAGATGGTCGGCGAGGTGCTGGAAGTGATGAAGAAGCTGGCCGAAGATGGGATGACGATGGTTATTGTCACTCATGAAATGGGCTTTGCCCGTGAAGTGGGTGACCGGATTCTTTTTATGGATGGCGGCTATATCGTAGAACAGGGGACACCCGCGGAAGTCTTCGGCCATCCGAAACATGACCGGACCCGCGATTTCCTCAGCAAAGTCTTATAAACGCACAAAACGGCCCTTGGAAATAACTCCGGCGGCCGTTTTGCTTTTGGTTAAGACCTAAATGGGTGATATAGTATATAAATATGCTCGATCAACTTGAAGGGGGTACATACAGATGAGCGATGATCTCTGCCGGATAGGCATCATTGATATTGGTTCCAACTCCATTCGTCTTGTGATTTATGATACAACGCGGCAAGGAGGTTACAAAATCATCAAGGAATGCAAATACTCTGCAAGGCTAAGTGAGAAGATTACAAAAGCGGGCAGGCTCGAGCGGAAAGATATGGACACCATTATTCCTGTCTTGCGCCAGTTCAAGGAGATTTGCAGCGCTTTTGAGGTGGATAGGATCCGTGCAGGAGCGACAGCGGCCATCCGCAACGCCGCAAATTCTTCCGAGATCATTACATACCTTTCAGAGGCTTCCTTGATTCCAATTGAGGTGATCAGCGGCTATCAGGAAGCTTACTTTGGATTTCTTGGTGTCATTAATGCCTTTGATGTTCAGGACGGGTTCGTGATTGATATTGGCGGCGGCAGTACGGAGGTTACCCTGTTCCGCGGACGGCGCTATCAGCACAGCATTTCCTTTCCATTCGGTGCGGTCAACACCAACCTCATGTTCAGCCACCAAGGCAACTGGAACAGCGAACAAGTGAAGAAGCTCCAGGCTTATGTGACTGGCAGGCTAGTCGAGCATGAGTGGCTGGGCACCAGTGCTGGTCTGCCGTTATACGGCCTCGGGGGAACGCTCCGTTCATTAGGCAAGCTGGACCAGAAGATGAGGGAGTATTCCTTGCCGAATTCTCATGGTTATGTACTCTCCAGTGAAATGATAGACCGGTTTATGGAGATACTGCCTGATACGCCTTATGAGAAACGGAAAGATATGGAAGGGTTGTCCAAGAGCCGGGCGGACATCATTGTGTCGGGGCTGGTCATTTTCCATACAGTTTACAACTATATCCGAGCCAGTCAGGCACTCATCAGCGGGGAAGGTTTGCGGGAAGGCATGCTGCATGACCTCTTAAATCCTGAGCAGCCGGTGTGTGACAGTGCGCTGGAGTTCAGTCTGGATACGATAATCCGCTTCGATATCCGCACTTCTAAAGGGCATCTGGAACATATCTGCAAGCTTGCGATGAGTCTGTTTGGCGCATTGGGACATGAAGGTGACCGCGAAGAGCAGAAGATGCTGATCTATGTCTCCATCATGCTGCATCGTACAGGGTCGAATATTAACTACTACCAGTCGAAACGGCATACTCGCTACTGGCTGATGAATTCACCGATTCGGGGTCTTACCCACCGGCAATTGATTCTCAGTGCGCTTATTGCTTCCTACAGCACAAAAAGCCGGAAGCAGAAATTGTCCCAGACACATAAGGACATTTTACTGGCTTCCGACGAGGAGTGGATTCATAAGCTGGGTACGCTCGTACAGCTGAGCATTGCTCTGGACAGCACCGAGATCGGTGTAATCCGCGGATTGAATGCGGAGCTGCACGGCAATACTCTTCATCTGGAGCTTGAAGGTGTAGGTGAGGTGCATATCGGACAGGAAGACATTGAGAACGCCCTAAAAGCATTTAAGAATGCTTGGTCGGTGAAGGTAAAGCTCGGCTCCCTTTCCAATGACTGACCTCCAAAGCGGCTACTTGGCTCCGGAAGGGAGCCTTTTTGTCGTCCGGCCTTTCGTAGTATCCATTCGGCTGAAGGAAGCTGGCTTTCACGTTATCCTTAAGCGACAGATCAAGAATCTTGACGATCTGCTTACGGATGCCACTGTCTAACACCGGACACATCAGTTCAATCCGCCGGGTCAGATTGCGGGTCATCCAGTCGGCGCTGGATAAATACACTTCCGGCTTGCCGCCATTCTCGAAATAATAGATGCGTGAATGCTCAAGAAAACGGTCGACGATGCTGCGGACTGTGATCCGCTCACTCAGGCCTTCAATGCCCGGGCGCAGGCAGCAGACGCCGCGTACAATCAAATCGATGGAAACACCGGCCTGGGCTGCACTGTACAGGCTGTCGATGACCTCCTGATTGGACAAAGAGTTCATCTTGGCTATAATCCGTGCCGGTCTGCCGGCTGCCGCGTGCTCGGCTTCGCGGAGAATCAGCTTTTGCAGCGACAGGCTCATGTTGGTCGGAGCGACGATGAAGGCATTCCAGTCATAATTGGCGGAATAACCGGTCATTTGGTTGAACAGCTCTGAGGCATCCAGCCCAATTTCATTATTGGCAGTGAACAGGCTGAGGTCGGTGTAGGCTTTGGCTGTGCTGTCATTGTAGTTCCCGGTACCGACATGTACATAGCGGCGCAGTTCGTTCCCTTCCTGGCGGACGATCAGCGTTACTTTGGCATGCGTTTTGAGCCCGACCAGGCCATAGACAACATGGCAGCCGGATTGTTCCAGCTTGCGTGCCCAGGCAATGTTCCGCTCTTCGTCAAACCGGGCTTTCAGCTCTACTACCACGGTAACCTGTTTGCCCGATTCTGCGGCATTGGCCAGGGCGGTAATCAGCGGCGAGTTGCCGCTGACCCGGTACAGGGTCATCTTGATGGCCATGACATGCTCATCCTCGGAAGCCTGAATAATAAAGTCGCTCATCGCATCAAAGGATTCGTATGGATGGTACACTAGCACATCGCGCTCGCGCAGCACTTCGAAGAAATCCTCATTCTCCTCAAATTCCGCCGGATATTGCGGCACTATCGGAGCATCAAACAGGTAACTGAAGCCCTTTAGGCTGCCTGCGAATCCCCGCAGGAACCCTAGGTCAAGGGGCCCGTCAATTTCAAAGACAAAATCCTCAAGCTCGAACTCGGCCTGCAGCTGTTCAAGGGCATAAGGATGAATCCCTTTTTGCACCTCAAGCCGGGCGGGAACACCCCGGCGGCGTTTGCGCAGCTCCTTTTCAATCTCTTCGAGCAAATCCTCTGCGCCTTCCTCATCAATCGTCAGATCAGAGTTGCGGGTTAGCCGGAACTCGCTGACTGCTACCGGCTCATAACCGCTGAATAACGTTTGAATATGATGGCGGATAACATCCTCAATAAAGACGAACTGCCGTTTTTTGCTGTTGGAACGGTGAGGGAGCGGAATACACCGCGGCAGGTTGGAAGGGATCTGCAGGATGGCGAAATAGGGATCCTCTTCCTGGCTGTTCTTACGGGTCAGCACCACAGCCAGATAGATGAACTGGCTGTGCACAAGCGGAAACGGACGGCTCTGATCAACGGCCATCGGAGTCAGAACAGGGAAAATAATGTCGCGGTAATACTGCTCAATCGACAACTCCTGAGCATGGGTCAGATCCTCATAGTTAACAAAGACAATGCCTTCTTTATGCAAATGCCGGGAGATATCGCGGAAGGTGCGGTATTGGTCGGCAATAATTTTGGTGACCCGCTTGATCAGACGTTTATACAATCCGGAGGGGGTATAGCCGGTAAAATCTTTTTTCGTATAGCCGGCTCTAATCTGATCCTGAATTCCGGCTACACGCACACTGATGAACTCATCCAGATTGCTGGATACGATCGCGAGGAATTTGGCGCGTTCCATCAGCGGATTATCCAGATCCTGCGCTTCAAGCAGTACACGGCGGTTAAATTCGATCCAGCTTAAGTCCCGGTTGAGGTAAGCAGTAGCTGGACTGCTATGGTTGTTTTTTTTCTCTTCTGCGTTCATAGACCCTCCAAGTGTGCTTCAATGTCTTAATAACTTTATCGTATTCTACCATTCTACTATTTGCCGAAGGGGGAATTGTTAAATCTGTGTAAAATTTTCGCGGATAATATCCGAATATCTTAAAAAACCTCTTAATGTAATGGGAAAATATAATTACTATGTAAAAGTATTCCTCTGAATGCGTGGAGAAAAAGTAAATTCTATCAGAATGGTAACAATTTCTTAGGCATTGGTTACAAAATTGTGATATATTCAATACTGTTAGTTTACAAACTACTGCACTGGATATGCCGGCATAAGGCATAAGAAGAAGGTACATACGTCCAGAGTTATCTTGGTGCGAGATATTCCCTCACGGGAACCCTCTTGCACCCACTAATGAAGGAGGCAAATATGAAGATCAGATTCAGAGCCATTACAGCCCTTGCTGCTGCTGTTGGCATCAGTACATTGCTGCATGCAGTCCCCGCCAAGGCGGACAGCGTACATATTGCAGGAGAAACTACCACCTATTATACACTATCGAACTACTACGGTATCGGTGTCGATGAACTCATGAACGCCAACAAGTCGGTTGCGAGCATGAATATTTATCCGGGGCTTAAGCTCACCATTCCACGTGAGAATAAACTTATTGCTGCTGCAGACACCTCGTTCCCAGCTTCCGTCATTTCGACCAGCCTGAACGTGGAGAAGGAATCCAATATAGTACAAGCCTGGGGGAAAGAATTCAACTATGCCAAGATTATTCAGGCCAAAGCTACAGCTTACTCCTCAGCAGCCAGTGAGAACGGCAAATGGGGGGCGGTCGATTATTTCGGCGATGCGCTTAAGCTGGGCACGATTGCTGTAGACCCGAATGTGATTCCGCTCGGCACGAAGGTGCTGGTGACCGGACATTCGCATCCCGGGCTGCCGAAGCAGGCATTTCTGGCCACGGCCACGGATATGGGAAGTGCGATCAAAGGCAACCGTATAGATATCTTTATTCCCGGAAGCCAAAGCTTCGTATCGGATTTTGGATTTCAGTACGTGAATTTGTACATTATTGAATAGTCTGCTTTTAAGGCTCCACGCCGCTATTAAGCCACACTCAAAAGGAAACGATGAATGCCGGAGATCATGGCAGCTCGTTTCCTTTTTATTTTAATTTCATACGAACACCGTTCCTAAATGGACGGCGAAGCTTTTGCTATTATCAGTTGAAATAATGAACAACGTAGAGGCTAAAGCCAATTAAATAGTTACTTATTTTTATCCACCTGAAGCATCTGGGGGACCGTTACAAAAGTGTAGCCCCGCTTGCGCAAGATATTAATAACTTCCGGGAGCGCCTGGATCGTCCCCCGAAGATTGCTTCCTTGGCCGCCGCCGCCATGCTGCAGCACAATCGCCCCCTTGCCCGCATGGGACAGAATGTTGTTTCTCACCTGTGATTTTGACAACCCCCGCCAGTCCAAAGAATCAACATTCCAATGGATCAGCTTGTAGCCGTGACTTTTTGCCCATTTGAGTTGTTGCTCACTGATATCTCCATACGGTGGGCGAATTAATCGTGGCTTATACCCGGCAAGAGCAGCAATAATATTTTCGGTACGCACAATTTGTGTCCGGAATTCATTTACACTAAGCTTCCCGAATTCCGGATGATTATAGGAGTGGTTGCCGACAACATGGCCTTCCCTGATCATCCGCTGCACCAGTGCAGGATGTTTCTCCGCCCGGCTTCCGACGACAAAAAAGGTCGCTTTCACATGATATTTACGGAGAACATCCAGCAGCTGCGGTGTGAAACGCGGGTCAGGAACATCATCAAACGTCAGGGCGATCATCCTGTTCCGGGGCCCCTTGGTCATAATCGTCTCCGGATATTTGCGCATCAGCTGGCTTAGAGTCAGAGTTCTGCTGCGTTTTTGCCGCCGGGCAGCCGCTGCGGAAGAAGAAGAACCGGGTGCGATAGCCTCTACTTCGTCTTCGGCAGCATTTTGTGGCTGAGGGGTTCCGTGCTCTTCCGGTTGCTGCAGCAGGGGAGAAGAGGCTGAAACAAGCTCTGCAGAGGTCGCGGGGCTAAGCAGAACCATTGTAATTGCTAAGAGAATGAGCAGTTTCCGCCCTTTTAGCAGCTTATCCATTCATCCACACCTCCTATGTAACTTCGCGCACTGCTGTTTCTCCCTTGTTATCCCCAAGCGGAGGCTAATTTATGCTGGACTTCCATGCTCACAGTTTGAGATTTATTGCCGTGAATTTTACGTGTATACTAATGAAATGGGAGATTCGCTTCCACTATAAATCGGATAACCGGAAAGGTTGGAATCGGAAATGACTGATTTATTCAAGCCTTATGAATTGAAGGCTTTAGTTTTAAAGAATCGGATAGTTATGCCCCCAATGTGCCAGTATGCGGTGCACAAGCAGGACGGAATACCGGATGATTGGCATTTCGTGCATTATGTCAGCCGCGCCGTTGGCGGAACCGGCTTTATTATTGTAGAGATGAGCGGTGTGCATCCAGATGGGCGAATCACTAACCACGACACCGGGATCTGGAGCGATGACCAGATAGCGGCCTACCGTAAGATTACGGATGGGGTCCATGCGTACGGCGCCAAAATTGCTATTCAGTTAGGTCATGCAGGCCGCAAGGCTCTGGATGCGGAACCGCCGGTTGCTCCGTCGGCAATTCCGTTCGATGAGAAGTCCAAAACACCTCAGGCCCTCTCTAAAGAAGAGATCGCAGAGCTTGTCTTGGCTTACCGTGAGGGCGCGCGCAGGGCAGTGGAAGCCGGTTTTGACACGGTAGAGATTCACGGTGCCCATGGATACCTGATTCATCAGTTCCATTCACCGCTCACCAACATTAGAGAGGATGAGTACGGAGCTGATTTAGCACTGTTCGGCGAACAGGTGGTCCAAGCAGTTAGAGAAGTACTGCCCGCAGAGATGCCGCTGCTGATGAGAGTATCAGCCAGAGAATATGTCGAAGGCGGCTATGATGAAGCCTATGCTCTGGACATTTGCCGCCGGTATAAAGACGCTGGCGTAGATATGTTCCATGTATCTTCTGGCGGAGAAGGACCGGTCGGCTCTAATGGCGGACCTAACGCGGGTCCGGCTTATCAGGTGGATCTCGCTGAATATATCAGAAGCGGACTGCAGGTTCCGGTTATAGCGGTAGGACGTCTTGAGAACTACGCAGAAGCCCAGTCCATAGTTGCCGAAGAGAAGGCGGAACTCGTAGCTATTGGCCGGGCAATGCTCAGTGACCCTTACTGGGCGCTGCATGCAGAGGAAGCGCTTGGCGGGGTAGACGAAGCGAATGTGCCGAAACCCTATGAGCGCGGGGTATGGCACAGAAAATAGCACTCTACCAATGTGAAATATGTCACAGATTTTAAATTCCTTCTAGGGCATGGTTAATAAGATTAAATTTGAAGGAGCTTGATAACGTGGCGACAGTTATAACTAACGAGCGGCTGGCTGATGGAGTGTACCACCTTCGGGTTGAAGGGAATTACGGCGGTGAAATGGGTCAATTCTACATGTTGCGGGCATGGGGAGCCTATCCGCTGTTGTCCAGACCGCTTAGCATACATCAAGTAAACGATGACGGTGTCGAATTTCTCTATCATGTGGTCGGGGAAGGCACTGAAATCTTTGCCGGTCTGACACCCGGAGATAACATTGATCTTGAAGGGCCGTTTGGCAATGGCTTTCCCGAAGTTGAGGGGAAGGTTGCTCTGGTAGGCGGGGGGATTGGCATTGCTCCGCTTTATTATTGTGCGCAGAAGCTTCCGAACAGCGACATTTATTTGGGATTCAGCCGGGAAGCCTTCCGTACGGAAGCATTTCGTCCCTTGGCGGCGGAGCTGACGGTCAATGTCGGCGGCCTGATTCTCGACAATGTTGATTTTACCAGCTATGATCATATTTTTGTCTGTGGACCGCACCCTATGCTGAAAGCAGCACAATTAAAAGGCTTCGCAGCCGAGACTGCAGGCAAAATACCGGGCGTGTATCTTTCACTGGAGAACCGGATGGCCTGCGGGATAGGTGCATGTCTTGTATGCAGTGTGTCCTGCCGAGACGGGCAGCGTAAGGCATGTGCGGACGGGCCGGTCTTTTTGGCGGAGGAGGTGCTCTTCCATGATTAATTTAACTGCCAATATAGCAGGCGTACATTTCAAGAATCCGATCGTCATGGCTTCTGGTACCTTCGGCTTCGGCCGTGAGTATGGCAAGCTTTATGATGTGTCCATGCTGGGAGGAATCTCCGGCAAAGGTCTTACTCTTAACGCCAAGGCCGGAAACCCCGGTGTTCGTGTCTATGAGACGGCTTCCGGTATGCTGAACAGTGTGGGTCTGGAGAACCCTGGAGTGGAAGGGTTTCTGGCCAAGGAACTTCCCTATTGGGAGACCCTGGATACTGCGCGGATTGTGAATCTTGGCGGCAATACATTGCATGATTATGTGCTCGGTGCCGAGCTGATCCAGCGGGATGCCGAAGCCCGGAGTCTAGCCGGTACAACTGCGGTGGACATGATTGAGCTTAATATTTCCTGCCCCAATGTAAAAGAAGGAGGCATCGCTTTCGGTGTCAAGACTCCTGCTGCACAGGAGGTCGTGCGTGCGGTCAGAGCAGCAACGAAACTTCCGCTCGCCGTGAAGCTGTCACCCAACGCCGAGGATATCGCCGAAATGGCTGTGATGTGCCAGGAAGAGGGAGCGGATGCGGTTTCGCTGATCAACACGATCTCAGGGATGAAGATCGATGTCCGCCGCCGCCGCAGCGTGTTCAATAATCTGTATGCCGGACTGTCCGGTCCGGCGATCAAGCCAGTGGCGCTGCGTATGGTGCATCAGGTAGCCAAACGGGTGTCCATTCCGGTAATCGGTATGGGCGGAATTACCTCGGCAACGGATATTATAGAATTTATTATGGCCGGAGCAACGGTTATCCAGGTTGGAACCTATAATTTCATGAACCTGCGGGCAGGCAGCACGCTTGTGGAGGAACTGCAGCAGTTCATGCTAACAGAGAACATCTCTTCCCTGGACGAGATCCGCGGTATTGTGTGAGCTCTCCCAAGTTTTGCAGGTACTGTTTTTCCGCTGACCTGAGATATCTTCGTGCTTCAAGGTTAATATAATGGGAAGGGGGAGATCGGGTTGGTTGCTTATGAGTTCCATCCAGAGGACATTGAACTGTCTGCAATAGCTGTAGGCCGTGATTTACTGCTGCTCATTACCGGAGGAGTCCGCCATATCGGTGCGGCAAGCACCGCATATGTTGACGGTGATAACATCAGCGTATCCACCTCTGCCGTCCCCCATCACAAAGAACATACAATCAGTGAAGCCATCGCGCTCAAGGTATCGGCTGCACTGGGTAAGACGGTCACGGTGGTTATGGGCATTCATTATGATGATTTGAGCAAAGAGGACATCACTAAAGTTGTAGAAATCGTATACAGCAAGGTGGATCAATATTTAACGCAATAAATTTGAAACGATTCTCGCCACTCTGCGTAAAAGATACCAAATGAGAAATTAACTTTTATTTTGGAGGAATGAACCGATGTCTATATTTAAAAGATTGCGTGATTTGACCATGTCCAATGTGAATGCGATTATTGACAAGGCGGAAGACCCGGTCAAAATGACGGACCAATATATCCGTGACATGACCGAGGATTTGGAGGATGCTGAGAAAGCGGTAGCTGCCCAGATCGCCATCGAGAAGAAATTCAAACAGCTGTATGAAGAGCAGGAAGCACTTGTAGCCAAGCGCAACCAGCAGGCGCATACGGCAGCCCAAGCCGGCAATGCCGATCTGGCCCGCCGCGCGCTGGAAGAGAAGAAATCCGCTGAAGTCAAGCTGGTGGAGTACAAAACAAGCTTCGAGCAGAATAAAGCTTCAGCCGACAACCTGCGTGCCAAGCTGGATGAAATGCGCAAGCAGCTCACACAGATGAAGAACAAACGTGAGACTCTGGTAGCCCGCTTCAATGCCGCAAAGGCGCAAACAGAAATTAATAAGGCAATGAGCGGTTTCAGCTCTGACTCGGCTTCTGCCGGATTGAAGCGCATGGAAGAAAAAATGCTGCAAGCTGAAGCTCAGGCAGAAGCCAGCAATGAGATGAGCTCGGGGAACAAATCGCTTGACGATGAATTCGAGAAGCTGGGCAAGGACCAAGCTGTAGAAGATGAGCTGGCTGCGCTGATGAAGCAATACGACAAACAATAGGATATGGACTTACCGGTCCTAAAGCCGGTGTTCACAGGCGAAGGGGAGACGGAACTAGCGGTTTCTCCTTCGCCTTCTCTATGTGGTCGGATAGGAGCAGCAATCTGAATAAGCGGGGGCTAAAGCAATGGATTTCCAAACACTGGTGTCCATGGTTGTATGGACGGTGAGCGGCGCAGTGCTTCTATGTGTACTGATGTTCGTGGATTCGCTGTTTACCCGTTATAATGATTTGGAGGAACTGAAGGCAGGTAATATGGCGGTCACAACGCGTTTCGTACTGAAACTGCTGGCCCAAGCCTACATATTATCGGCATCCATTTCCACTTCAAAGGGTCTGGGAGATGCGCTTATTGTCTCGATAGTATCTTTTGTTCTTTTGTTTTTCCTTGAAAAGTCAGTCCGCCTGCTGCTGAGCCGCTGGGGTAAGCTTAATCTTGATTATGGCACCCAGCTGGGCAAAATCGGTTATGGATTATTGGCTGGCTCGCTGCATGTAACGGGGGCATTAATTATTGCGGCTTATATACGAGGTTAAATATAGCAGGAGGATGATGGAGTTTGAGTATATGGAAACGTATAGGTAATCTTTTTTCCAAAACAGAAGCACCGGCTGCACCAAAAAGTATGCTGCATCTCTCCCCGGGAGATATTTGCGAAGTGTCGCTGGTTACTTATGAAGTAACGGGACGGACGAAAACCAGCGGCCGCAATGCGGTTGTCTTGACACTCCGTGACGGAAGCAAGATCTCCTATCTCTATATCGAGGAGCGTGAACAGCTGCAGTACAGTCTGTATCAACCGATTGACGGCCGGCTGGATGATCCTGCTGAGGTACCCTCTACGCTGGAGCTGGATGGTTACACGTTCCACCTTGAGGAAGAATACGAAGGGTTCGCAGCGGTAACAGGACAGACGCCGTATACCAATGGCGGAGAGCAGCATGTCTGGCAGTACCAGTCCGATGATTACCGGCTGCTGCGGGTGGAATGGCAGAACGGGCGGTTTATGCTTTATGAGGGCGAGAAAGTAATTCCGGGAGATGTCAAAGTGATCCGGGCTTCGTAATTCAACACCTGTTTTTTTTGCATCCCAAATGGGGATTAGAGGATACCTTCGCTTCTATAGCGGGTATCCTTTTTTCTTTGTCTTGTAAAGCTAAGCGGGAAATACCGAGAACAGACACTCATATCCAATATCACTTTCCCGGGCCTCATGTTAAAATAGTTCTGTACCGGAGCAGCAAACAGTAGGCACATGATGCCACATGAGACAGAGGACGGAGGGTTCTTATGAATAGCAGACAGGATACGCCGGATCGTAAATTTCATCGAAAAGCACTCCAGGTTAAAGAAGCACAAGCCCGGGTGATTGAATATGCAAAACTGCTGGATGGTGAGGAAGTACCGCTGAATCAGAGCTGCGGGCGTTTTTTGGCCGAGCCGGTGATTGCGCCGCATCCTTTTCCGGCATTTAACCGGTCAGGGATGGACGGGTATGCGCTGGTCGCCGGGGATACTAAGGATTGCGGGCCAGACCACGTGGTCTGGCTGGAAGTCGTGGATGATATTCCATGCGGAGCTGTACCTGCTGTAAGTATAACGTCCGGAACAGCCGCGCGAATTATGACAGGGGCGCAGGTGCCTGAAGGTGCGGATGCGGTTGTGATGCTGGAGATCACGGAAACCCGGGAAGCTGATGGCAAAAGTTTTGTCGGACTCCGCAAGCCGCAGCAGGCCGGCCGCAATATTACCCCGCAGGGTTTTGAACTGAAAGAAGGGGCGATTGTACTTCAATCAGGAGGGAAGATTGCTGCGGGTGAGATCGCTGCGCTGGCAGCGCTTGGAGTACATACTGTCAAAGTACTGAGACGGCCTAAGATCGGGATTTTCGCTACGGGTACTGAGCTTTTGGAGGTAGATGAGCCACTTCAACCCGGAAAAATCCGTAATAGCAACTCACCGATGCTGGAAGCGCTGGTGCGGGAGACCGGGGGTGAGCCTTTCATGCTGGGTGCAATCATAGATGACTTGGAGCTGGCCCGGAGCAAAGTGCAAATGGCTCTGGACAGCTATGACATGGTGATCACTACGGGCGGTGTATCGGTGGGGGACTACGATATTATGGGTGATCTGGTCCGGGAGAACAGCGGCGACATGCTATTTAATAAAGTTACGATGCGCCCGGGAAGCGTCACAACAGCTGCTGTTCGCGGAGGCAAGCTGCTGCTGGCACTGTCCGGAAATCCCGGAGCCTGCTTCGTAGGTTTTCATCTGTTTGCGCGGCCGGTCATTTCCCTGATGCAGGGGGCTACGCTGCCTTTTTTGCCGGAATGGACGGCTGTGCTTGGCGCAGATTATTCGAAGGTGAACAATTATACACGTTATGTGCGCGCAAGGCTGGAATTCCGTGACGGCTGCTTGTATGCCTATCCGGCAGCAATCGACGAATCTTCGGTCATGGTAACGATCAAGGACAGCGATTGTCTGATTGTCGTTCCGCCGGAAGAACGCGGCTTGAGCGCCGGCGCTAAGGTAAGGGTGCTAAAGCTGCCGGGAGAACTTCAGGGCTGAATGGACTCTACCAGCCATGCGGGAGCGTGCGTGAATTAGAGATCAGGGGTGAAGCAGAAACATGATGAAGCGGGGCAAGAAAAGAAGTGAGACAGGCCGGGACTTTGCGCGGCTGAACATTGGCAACTCAAGGCTAGGAAGAGGCAGGGATGGAAAAAGCAAGAACAGCCATACCTGCAGCAGAAATGCAGGCAGGACAAGCCGGTTTCCCGTGGGAAGTCTTCGAACGGGTGCGGAATCGAATGGCGGTGGCGACAAGAGTCCACCTGCCGTATGCCAGATTGTCGGCTATAAAAACAGCGGCAAAACTACGCTGATCTGTGGCTTGATTCCGCTGCTGCAGCGGCACGGCTGCACTGTGGCGGTGATTAAACATGATGCCCATGACTATGAAATGGATCATCCGGGGACAGATACCTGGCAGCAACGGCAGGCCGGAGCATCCGCAATTGCCATCACCAGCGGCAGAAAAACATCGGTGATCGAAGAACGCAGCAGCAGTTTGGCAGAGCTGATTTCAGCTTTTTCCAGCTATGATTATGTGCTCGTTGAGGGCTTCAAACACGAAGCTTATCCTAAAATAGTACTGGTTCATAACGAAGAAGACCTGAGCCTGCTGAACAATGCGCAGAATAAGGTCGCTGCCGCATTTTGGGAGGAAATGAAGGACAACGTGTGGATTGAGCCGGGAATCCGGCAATTCAGCATCAACGACAGTGCGGCAATCGCTGATTTTTTGTGGCAGCAACGGAATTATTTTCAAAATTTCAACATATGAAAAATTCACAATAGAAAACCCAAAAAATTCTATCCGCGCTTCATTGAACAGTCTCTTCAAAATCAAGTCATAAGGAGCAGCAGCCCCAGTCCTCCATGGTAACGGAAGACTGGGGCTGCTATTGTTGAAGATCCTATGTCCAGTGACCAGGACGGGCAAGCGCTGGAGGCAGCTTGGTTAAGGTATTGCCCTTGGCTGCATTAAGCTGTGCTTGTGTAAGAAACAGGCTGCCGGTCAGATCAGCTCCGCTTAGGTTAGTATCCCGGAAATCTGCGCCAATGAGGTCAGCAGCCTGCAGATTTGCACCGCTGAGATCAGCGGCAATGAGATAGGCTCCCCGCAGGCTTACGCACCGCAGATCCGCACCCTTCAGTTTGGCGCCGATCAGATCCGCGCCGCGGCCATATTTTGCTTGTCGTTTGGGAACCGACTTCAGCTCCCTCCGGGCCGTATCACGCACAAGTTCACTGGTACGCAGGAGCAATTCGTTGACTTCCCCCCGGTGTGCAGCAACATCCAGTGCCAGCAGCGCCTCGGCCTTCAGGTTCGTGAGTTGTTCGGTCTTCTCCAGAGCGGTAGACAGCGCACTATGAAGCGGGGCAGCAGACTGGAAATGAAGTGCTTCGGTGAGATACCACAGCAGTTCATGTAGCTGACGCATTACCGGGAATACCTCGAACATCTGTGATGATGTTTTGGGAGCCTGCCGCCAGTCCTTGCCGCCATAGGTGATTTGGGATATCTTTTGGCCTGCCCCGAAACAGTCATACACTGTGCAGCCCCGAAAGCCCTTGTCTCTCAGAGCAGTATGAATACCGCAACGGAAGTCCGTCTGCAGATTGGGACAGGGCTGTCCGGCGTTCTTGTTCATCGCGAAGTCTACCGAAGCCGCGAAGGGCAGCGCCGCACAGCACAAGCCAAAACAGTTCTCGCAGTCAGATTGCAAAACGAGAGAAGCTCCGGCCGGGCCGGATGGTGAATAATTGTAATTCTCTGACATGGGTATGCTCCTTACAATAATAAAAATTAAATACTCTTCAGCATTAGAACAAAACTCCGCTCGAATGCAGCTTCACATGTTTCCTTCAGAGCAGCAGTGATGCCATCAGCTCTCTACACGCCGTTCAATCGCTTCGGACATCGTTTTGTCCGTAAGATGGGCATAGACTTCGGTAGTTTCGGTCGAAGCGTGTCCAAGCTGCTCCTTGGTTTTGTAGATATCATTTTGCAGATAATAGTCCGTGGCGAAAGAGTGCCTCAGCTTGTGCACAGTCAAATACGGCTTTCCGAAACGTTTGGCGTATTTGATAATCATCTCTTGAATCGCCCGTTTTGTCATCCGTTTCCCTTCCTGGCTGCCATTGGGCAATGCTATGAACAACGCCTTTTCCCTCTTTGGCGTCTTGTAGCGGGCCTGGCGGAGACTTAGATAGAGCGAGAGATCATCCTTGGCCTGCTCGCGGAAATACACAGGTGTTTTGAAGGTCTCGTCATTATTGCCCTTACGGTATACATAAAGCAGCTTGTTATTCACATCCAGATCATCCACGTTGAGATTAACCACCTCGGATACACGCAGGCCGGAATTCAAGATCAGACTGGCGATGCAGGCATCCCGTTCCCGGTTCAACTGAAAGGAGTAATATGCCTGCTTGTTAGCCTCAACGTCCCTGCCATAACCCTCATAGATGTAACCTACGAATTCCAGCAGTTCCTCGTCTTCGAGAATTTTCCCCTTTAGCTTGGCTGCGGTATCTTTCGGTTTATGAATGCGTTTGATTTCCACCTTGGCCATAATATTGCGCTTCAGCAGCGGGTAGAAATTCTCATCTTCGGCAATCTGGCTCAGGTAATGGAACAGGGAGCGCAGAGCAGACAGCTTGCGGGATACCGTCACCCGGGTGTTCGTTCCTTCGGCGCGGGTAGTTAAATGCAGCCGGTAGCCGACAATACTGTCCATATGGAGTGTTTCCAGATCAAGCAGAGTGATTTCAGCATTACTGCCGGCCGTTGACAGACCTTCCACACGCAGCCACCCAAAAAAAGATTCATAATCACGGATATACTCCAGTAGGGTTGAAGGCGACAGATCCGGCCGTTTATAGTCAATGAATTGCTGTACAAACCATGGCATAAGATGCAGCCTCTGGTCGAGATTTTTCCGGTCGCTGTTTTTTTGGATGCTGATAACAATCACCTTTTTCATAGTTTGCTTAGGTTTGAAGTGTTGCGGTCTAAATCTATCATATCATGTTTTGTGCTGGACCGGGAATGAGAGGCAGGCAGCTTACTCCAGAAGTGACAAAGTTATATGATGTGAAGTAAACGTGAAAGGCAGAGGTGAACCTAATGGAGCTTGGAATACTGGTTCCCAAGGAGCAAAAGCAGACGATCAGCAGGGTGTGTAATCTTCATAATTCATTCTAATGCTACCCTATAATTATGTTAACTTAATTCGGCAACTGAATGATAAATCTAAAGCTTGGGATGCCCGCCGGGGCTATCTCAGGCTCTATTTCTGTTAGGAAATTATACAATTTGGAAATGAGATTCCTTAAGAATATCAAAATAATCACATCCCGCAGCAGTATAGTACCATATAATGTATATTGAACAGCGTTCAAAAACATTGCAGTGTTAAATTCACTGCTCTAAACGCAAATGGAGGAATTTTGAAATCATGAGCAAAGAACAAAGGCAAGAGCAGGAACGCGAAGCGATGCGTCATTTGATTCTGAGAATAGCCGGTGAGCTGGTGGCCGAGAAGGGGATGAAGCAGATATCTATCCGCAAGATTGCTAAACGGATGGACTATTCCGCCGGAATCATTTATCACTATTTTCAGGGAAAGGAGGCTATTGTGGAGCAGCTTCTACAGCAGGGGTACAGGAAGTTGATTGATGGACTAACAGCCCGATTACACACTTCGCAGAATGAAGAATCGGCTGAGGAGAAGCTAAGCCAGTCGCTGCCGCAGTTCATTCGGGTGACAACAGCGGAGGAATCGGGGGCTGGAACGGTTCCGTCCTTTAAAGGACGGCAAAGCCGTTTCTGCTTGACTATTCGACCAGGGGGAGACGCCAATGGAATATAGACGATCAGTTGGCATTTTAACGGGTTTAATTATTCTCCTTGCGATAATTGCGTCGGGGTACGGATTGCTGTCAGGTCACGGCCCGGAGGCGGCAAGAAGGTCTGAATCTTTTACCTCTATCTGGGGTGACAAGGTCGAATTATATGGTAGTGGGATATATAAACACGATTCAGTTTCCGCTGCTGCTCAGGCGATAGCCCAGGATGGAGTTACGCTGGTATTGGGGGTTCCTTTGCTGGTTGTGTCACTGGTTATGAGCTTCAGAGGGAGGGTCAGAGGACGTTTGCTGTTAGCTGGAGCCTTGGGATATTTTACATATACTTATGCGTCTTACAGCTTCCTGTCTATGTACAATCAGCTGTTTCTAATCTATGTCATGTTGTTCTCAGCCAGCTTATTTGCTTTTATTCTGACACTGTTGTCCCTAGAGCGGGAGAAGGTAGAACGTTATTTTAAACACAGTTTACCGGCCACAAGCATCGGCGTTTTCCTGCTGTTTACCGCGTTTATGATTATGATGTTATGGCTGGGCAGGCTTGCTAGTTCTTTACGGGAAGAGACAGCCCCTGTAGGGTTGGAGCATTACAGCACATTAGTGATTCAGGCACTCGATTTAGCTATTGTTGTTCCGCTCACGGCAATTACCGGGGTACTGCTCATTCGCAGGCGGCCTTATGGTTATCTGCTTGCTTCTGTAGTCATAGTGAAAGCCGCTGCTCTCCTAACCTCCATCACAGCCATGATCATTGGGATGCTGAGGGCGGGAGTAAGTGTATCTACAGTAGAGCTGGTAGCGTTCCCTGCGTTTCATTTGGGTGTTATTGTTTGTTTGTACCTTGTATTGAGCAATGTACAGGAACCGGGATAGTCTTCAAACTCATTACCCATAGAATAGGGGCGGATATTATGAGGAATAGAACATTGATTATGTATGCCAGTAAATATGGATGTACAGAGAAGGCCGCAATACTTTTGAAATCCAGGCTTGGAGAGGCTGAGGTTATGAATCTAAAATAGGCCAGAGTGCCGGCCCTGGCTTCATATGACACGGTAATTCTGGGCAACTCCATCTACTTTGGCAAAATCCGCAAGGAAATGGCGTTGTTTACGTCCAAATATCAGCAGGAGCTGTTAAACAAGCGGCTGGGGATTGTTCGTCTATGCAGGAATGACAGGGGAGAAGGCGGAGGAGGAACTGAAGCAAGCTCATTCTGAGGTTTTGTACAACAGGGCATCTTCAAGGAGATCCTGGGTGATGAGATTGATCCGGAGAAAACATCAACATTGGACAGATGGATTCTGCGCAGGGTCAAGGGGAAGGGGCACGAAGCTGGAGCTGGATTATCGGTGGATAAGCTAGACAAATGCGTGCTTAAAATGTCCCGGAGTTGAGGGGAAGCAAGCCAATGGCAAGGAGTATCATACGGATGCGATGAAAGAGCAAAAGAGCGGCAGCAAGAACAGATGATTCTGTTCAAATATAAGGATGTATAGGTTTCTGCTTGAAGTGCTGCCGCTGTATTGATTTTGGGAAGGTCACGAATTCACATAATAATAATTATGTTAACAATCTTCCGGTTTTGTCTAAAAGAGATAAATCACGAGCCGTCGGCATCAACGAATAAGTCCCCTTTTTCCACATTACTATAAAAATTCATTATATGAATATTTCACAATAGAAAAATCAAAACCTAATGCTTCATCTAGCCCATTCGCCCACCTACAACACATATCTTTACCTAATCACAATCACCAGGAAAAAGGATGAAATCACATAACGGGCGGCAAAAGTCAACGGATTCAATCGCGATGTACTTCCATTCAAGTAGCAAGCTTTTTTCATAGAAATTGTTCGGGATTAGCGGGAATATCTACTTGGCCCTCGGAAGTATAGCGCTTTATACAAGTACTCATAGACGTAATCGAATATGATGAATTGATTGACGAGAATTCTGCGGCCGTATTGCTGCTCATCCGGGAGCATAGCCTATACATCTTCCGGTTCAAGGGCAACCGGCGTTTCGCAAAATACATGTTTGCCGCATCTCATCGCCTCCACAGTGTAAGTCTTATGCAGCGGAGAGGGCAGGCAGATATCTATTACATCCATTCTGGGATCAGACATAATGTCTTCTATCGACATATGGCCTGATTCCGGTAAACGGAGAGGGCGGTGCGCTTGCTCCAGAAGTGACAAAGTTATATGATGTGAAGTAAACGTGAATGGCAGAGGTGAACCTAATGGAGCTTGGAATCGAACTGGTTCCCAAGGAGCAAAAGCAGACGATCAGCAGACTCATGCAATTCTATCTGTATGACTTTACCCGTTACCTGGATCTTGAGGTAGACCGTGATGGCGGCTTTCCGGCGTATCCCGGACTTGAAGCTTACTGGAACAGCGGCAACAATAAATTCGCTTATTTGTTTACGGTGGATGGGCATATTGCCGGATTCGCACTGGTGGACCGTCTGCTTCGCAACCCGGAAGGGCAGTACTACATGACTGAATTTTTTGTGATGCAGAAATACCGCCGCAGCGGTGTAGGCACATGGGCAGCCCACCGGTTGTTTGATATGTTTCCGGGTGACTGGAAGGTGTCGCAGATCCGCGCCAATACGCCTGCCCGCAACTTTTGGCACCGGGTGATCGGCAGCTATACGCATGGAGAATTTAAAGAGCGCTTTAATCCAAAGCAAGGTAACCCAAGTCAGTACTTCAGTACATTAAGTATTAATAAGATTAAAAAATAAATTGCGCTTCACTCTAAGTGTTTTCATCCACAACGGTATATCTGATACTGTTTGAAATCGCAACTTTTGCTGTTTTCCAGCGTCTGGTAATTGAGGCAGTTTTAGATGGATATGACGAAACAATAATTGTGGATCGTCTGTATTGCGCTATCGTCTGCGTTATTTACGGGTTGTAAGAATGGTGATGACAAGCTTGCGAATATGCCTTCTGATGTAGCGCAAGAAGCGATTCAGACCGGAGTATCCTCAACTTCTGAACTCTCGCCAACGGCAGCTGCGAAGGACATACATAATTGAAGGGGAAGAAATCTCTGCTGATTTTTCCGCCCATCGGACCTTGCCGCTCGGAGTGTTGATGCCGGCGGAGGGCGTCTTTGTAGCAACTCCAGCACCTGCTTGGTCTGAAGAAATGGAGGGGTGAAATGAGATCACACAGATATTTTGGCATATGGATCGGCTTTATGTTACTGATTCTAATGGGCTGCAGTAAAGAACCTGCAAGGGATGAACAAACTGCATATGACTATGTTAAGGCGCAAGGCTATAAGATCATCTCTACAGAAGACGAGGCTTTTGAATACACGTTGACTAAAAAGCTGCTGTATGGAAGTCCAGAATCGACCCCTTATCAGCAGATGTGGGGTGTTCAAGCCGCTTCCCCGGATGATTATCTAGGGAAAAAAATAACCATTTATAAGTTCACCGTATCTAATCATCCGCTCGAAAAAATATATCTGACGGATACCACCAATGTTAACATCCTGATGGCCGATGGAGAAGTGATTGGCGGGACTTCGTTTCCGCTTAAAGAAGGCGAGTTGCTGATGGGAAGCGCCTATTCGCTGGACGGAAGGACGCTTGAAGAAGTGACAGGTCTAACCTTTAAGGAATGGTCTGACGATTGGAAAAAGAGGTACGATAATTAAACATCTATTTCATAAGGAGATTAGTCTGAAGCATCATTATCCACTATAGCTTGAGCAAGAGGCGTGATCCATACTTTATAGATCATGCGAGTGCTTGTAAACGTAACAGGCGTAAATTTGCTGATAACGGGGATGATGTAGCGTATTGGAGCGGATTAATTCATAGAGCAGTACATGGGCTAGCTTGGCATCGGTTGTTTTGTAGCCGCTGTAAAGTTAGCCTATTTCATTATATGCACCGCTGCTGATCCATTCAAAAGTTTTATACATGTTGACAATACGAGTTGTACAGATATATATTTGAATTACATATTGAACGTTGTTTAATAACATTACATTGTTTAATTAATCGGATTATTGAAAGGAGTCACCATGAGCAAAGAAGGCCGGCAAGAGCGTGAGCGGGAAGCTATGCGGATACTGATTCTGGAAACGGCAGGCCAATTAGTGGCCGAGAATGGAATACAGAAGCTGTCGATCCGCAAAATAGCTGAACGTATGGAGTATTCACCTGGGATTATTTATCACTATTTTGAGGGGAAAGAGGATATCATCGGGCAACTGCTGGAGCAAGGGTATCGCAATCTGCTTCAGAAACTGAACGCTGCCACGGCACATAACAGTGAAGAATTATTACCGGAGGAGGCGTTGAGCCGCTCTTTGTCGCAGTTTATCCATATGGCTATAGCGGAGGGGACACAATACCGCAATATATTGCTTAATGATTCTGCGGCAGTCCTCAGGCATACTGCGGTGCTGCATATGGGGGCTTCACAGGAACGGAAAGCAATCGGCATGCTGTGCGCAACACTCCGCAGGTTCAAGGGCTTGGGGTCACAAAGTGAGCGTGAACTGGAGCTGACTGCCCAAGTTATTTGGAGCGCAGCCTTCGGGTTGATTATCAGACTGACTGTGGAGAATCCCCCGGAGGAACAGAAGGAAGCCTTGATTTCACGTCATTTGCAGGCGATGCTAGCGATAGCATCAGGATAGTTCCATTCTGGAAGCTGACAAGGAGCGGGTATAATGAAGACATTGATTTTGTATGCCACTAAATACGGGTGTACGGAGAAGGCAGCCTATCTTTTGAAATCCCAGCTGCGGGGCGAAGTGGAAGCGATCAATCTTAAGTACGTCAAAGTTCCGCCGCTTACTGCGTATGACAATATTATTTTAGGCGGCTCCGTCTATTACGGGAAAATCCGCAAGGAAATGGCGCAATTCTCCCAGGAAAATAAGGAGATGTTGAAGAGCAAACGTCTCGGGCTGTTCATTTGCGCAGGCTTGAAGGGAGAGCAGGCGGAGCAAGAGCTCCGACTTGCTTTTCCTGAAGAATTGTACAGCAAAGCCCTTGTGAAGGAAGTATTCGGAGATGAGATTTACACCGATAAAATGTCCGCAGCGGACAAATTAATCCTCCGGCTTGCCAAAGGAAAGGAAAAAGGCAATACAGGGTTAGCTTTGGACAGGATAACGAGCTTTGCTCAGGCGATGAATTGACTAATAAAAGAAGACGAAGACGACTAGTTAACATAATCAATACTATGTTAACTAGTCGTCTTTGTTTAATGATCACTTATTCAATAGAGAATATGAGCAATGTGACAATTATGTCATACTAAATTGAATATTGTTATGTTAAGCGATGGGAATATAGATATGCTCCCCCTTATACTAGAAATTGTTGTACGAGCTTATTTTCGAAAGGGGGCTATCCACTGATGAGTGATGTAATTAAAGCAATCATACTCGGCATAATTGAGGGCTTAACTGAATTTTTACCGGTATCGTCTACTGGACATCTTATTTTAGCAGGCAATTTGCTTAGCTTTGAGGGAGACGCGGCAATAACATTTAAAATTGTTATACAGTTGGGTGCAGTGATGGCAGTTCTAATTCTTTATTGGAGGAGATATTTGAAGATTGGGGCTAATATGATTAGAATGGACTTTTCCAAAAGTAAGGGATTAAATGTCATTCATATGATTTTGGCTATGTTACCAGCATTAATCCTATATCTTCTCTTCAAGGACACAATAAAAAGCAAATTATTCGGCCCAACCCCTGTCTTGATCGGTCTAGTTGTGGGTGGAGTATTGATGATCATTGCTGCACGGAGTAGGAGAACTGAAACCGCTGATACGATTGATGGGATTAATTATAAACAGGCTTTCGGGATTGGCCTGTTCCAGTGTTTGGCATTGTGGCCGGGATTTTCGAGATCGGGTTCGACGATTTCGGGTGGTCTTTTGCTTGGCACTAGCCAAAAAGCCGCTGCAGATTTCACGTTCCTCATTTCCGTGCCTGTTATGTTTGGTGCAAGCTTGTTGGATTTGTACGATAGTCGCGATTTGCTGAATTCTGACGATTTTTTTCTAATGTTATTTGGCTTTATGACATCCTTTATTGTGGCAATGATTGCAGTAGTGACGTTTATCAAACTGATTAAACGGCTTCGATTGGAATGGTTTGCGCTATACCGTTTTGTCTTAGCAGCTCTTTTCTATTTTATCGTTATATTGTAAAGGATTAACGGGCAGGACTACATAACCAAATACAACTGTATAACTCCATTATATTTGGTATCATCTTCGGTTGATGAGGCCCCGCCTTTCTTCATATCTGGAAATTGTGTTGATGTGTTATTAAAATGTGTTGACACAAAAGTAATTAGGGACCATACTATATATATGAACAACAATAATAAAATAATAAATGACATTGACGCTATTCCATCACTTGTACAATCTAAGCGTCAGATTGATCGCTATAACCTAGACATAGACGCACAGGCTATACTCGTCGCGTCTAGGCTAATGGCAGCGGGAGCCAAGCTTGGGCATGCCTCGGAGATTCATTTCTCTAGATTCGGTTTATCAACAGGGCGATATCGTTTATTGGCAGATCTTGAAGACAACGAAGGAGAAGAGTTGCCTTCGCAATTAGCGGAGCATCTAGGCGTTACACGTGCTACAGTGACTGGTCTTATCGACATTCTTGAACGGGATGGCCTAGTTTCCCGGCGATTAAGCTCAGACGATGGCCGTCAGAGAACGGTCATTTTGACGGAAGAAGGAGCGAAGAAGCTCCGTGAAATGGCTCCTGAGCATTTCGCTTGGCTGGAAGCAATGGTGGGCTTACTTAATATCGAGGAGCGCAGCGTATTTCTTGACTTGCTAGGCCGAGTTACACAAGGCATCTCAGCACTTACGGGCGAACTAGGCCCGAAACCAAAAGGAAAAATCAGTAATGAGTAAAATGGGCTAGTGATGCTAGCCTATTTTTACTCTTATATAGTTAGGAACCTAATTATATTTCACTGAAAGCAATCATTGAACTATTTCAAAGAAGGAGGGAGCAACTAAATGAACCAGATGAAATACCCGAATCAGTCAGATGATGTTTACGGCATCAAGGCTGTTGGCTCCAAGAAAAAGACTTTTGTACTATGGCGTGAAGTTGTAATGGCCTATGCCGCTCCCGCCATCATGGCAGGTATCGGGGGATTGGTTAGTGCCAATAGGGGGCTTCAAATAGGGGCATTGACCACAATCGGCGGTGCATCGGCCTTGATGGCCTTGATGATTGGCCTTTTGTTGCGCAGCCGGGTGGGGCATATGCGATGGGTCATCGGTGCACCTCACTTGGTTGTGGTAGGGGTGTTCGCATTGGCCGGGTCCTCGGTTGGCCTATACGCTGCATGGGTGACATCTGTTTCACTAGAAATCATGATTCCAAGCTATCACTTGGCCTGGGCCGAACGTGTCTGGATCGATTTCCCGTTGTCTGGATTCATAGCAAGCACGATAGTGACATGGCGGTGGCGTCTTGCCGTCACAACTAATTTTTCATCCAAAAGGAGAAGAAAAAAATGATAGTTATTATGGGAGCAACAGGCACGATAGGCAGTGCGCTTTTGGAACGTTTGGTTGATCTAGGCGTACCTGTCAGGGCGCTGAGCAGAGAGCCAGAGAAGTTGCGTGATCAGATCGGAGAAAAAGGCCGATTGACTATCGAGGTCGCATGGGTGGAGGCTTCCGACCCAGAATCGCTGCGCCGCGCGTTTACAGGTGCTAGCCAGCTCTTCCTTGCTATGTCTAACAGTCCAAGACAAATCGAATTGGAAACTTCGATCATTCAGATTGCCGCCGAATCTGGAATCAAACACATCGTAAAAATATCCAGCCCTGCCTTTGAGCAGAGCTCTCCAGTGGCTGTGGCGGGCTGGCATCAAGAAATTGAGAAAACGCTGAGGGAATCGGGCCTCATCCACACCGTGTTGCGCCCTTATGCGTTCATGCAAAACTTAATGCGCCTTGCACCAACGATCACAACCCAAAATGTATTCTTTGGCTCCATGGGCGATTCACCGTGTAACTTCATTGACTGTCGCGATATCGCAGATGTTGCCGCAGAAGTCCTAACCAACCGCGAGGTATCAGGCCAAATATATACGCTTACTGGTTCGGAGATTTTCAGTTATCCCCAGATCGCGAGTCAACTATCCGCCCTGCTTAATCGGCCGATAAGTTACATCAACATGGAACCTCAAGTACTACTCCGTAATCTTATCGAGCACAGTCATATGCCTCCTTGGCTTGCGAACCACGTTGTGGAAATTCAAACCATGTCTACGGTGGTTCCAGAAAGTCCAAATGACACTGTGAAGCGCTTGCTCGGCAGAGAGCCACGCACGCTAGGCGCCTTTCTGCATGAGCGTGTAGAAAATTTCCGGTAGAGGCGGAGTCCATTTGTTTTGACATTTGTGTAGTTGGCAGCATTTTATTCCGATTTCAGACAGGTCATTAATCTAAAGGGAAACGATAGCTCAAAAAACAGCGGCAGTCTAGGACTTTATTTCGTCCATGGCTGCCGCCGTTTCTTTTATTTAGGTCTGATGCTTGTATTTATTAGATAATATTTCAACATATGAAAAATTCACAACAGAAACCCTTTACTACAGCGTTTCTTTGATACTCCAGAGCCATACCTTACACACACCGAACTTGCATACTAAACCCAGGAAAAAGACCGGGGCACAGCCCCGATCGTTAAAAATTAATTCACTGATTTCGTACTTAGTCTGTAGAGCCGGTTAACCGCTGCTTCAAATCAAGCGCTATTTCCATGGACTGGAGTGCTAGATTCAGCGAAAGGACGGATTCCGAGCCGTCTTGTAAACAGTGAATCGCATGCTGGAGGCTTAGCTTGTATGGATCCTGTTTCTCCAGAACGATCTCTTGCTTGCCGGCCTTGCTGTATTCATACAATGCAGAATCGATGTTTCCCTGCATGTCATCACTTTCATGAAAGACCAGCTTTGCCTGTTCAAAGTAAGCCTCATATCCAACTGTAAAGGGGTAAGAATCAGGCATAAACGAAGAAACGCTAACTTCCGCCGAGACCCCGGATTCCTCAAAGGATACACGGACCAGTGCTTGTTCCTCCTTGCCGCCATTTGTTCCCCATACGGAGGAGGGAGCAGTTGAACCCAGCAGCCAGGTGATGAAATCCAGCTCATGGATCATCAGATTTGTAGGGAGGGTGCCAAGCCCCAGATTCCCCCAAAGTGGTGGGGTTTCTCTTTTGACAGACACATGCAGCAGCTTGCCATACTTCTCCTGTTGTGTGGTTTCATACAGATATTGATAGGCCGGATCAAATTTGATGAACTGATTGACGAGAATTCTTTTCCCATATTGAAGCTCAGCCTCTCTCATTGCCGTCGCATCTTCTAAACTTAGCACAACCGGAGTTTCACAAACTACATGTTTGCCGGCTTTCATTGCCTCTAGAGTGTATTTCTTATGTAGTGGGGAAGGTAGACAGATATCAATGATATCCAGTCTGGAATCTTGCATAATGTCCTCTATTGACGATGTGATCTCAACCCCAAGCTCTTCCTTCAGCTTATGCAGCTTGTCTTCGTTCCTCCCAAAGATGACAACCCGGTCAATGCTATCCAGTTTCTTTAATATGGCGGCATGATATGCTCCGAAACCTGTTCCTAATATACCAATATTCATTTGCAGCAGCTCCTTCTCTCTGATATATTTCATAGTACACTGCTATTGTTGACAACAGAGTGGCAAGAATTCGAGAAGCTTCAAACCCTAATAATTTCGTGGGCAGGACAGGAGTGAATATATGCGCTTGCATCGCTTGATTGGGATATTGTTACTGGTAGAATCCAGGGGGAAAATGAAAGCAAGTGACTTGGCGGCCGCACTAGAAACCTCGGTACGATCCATTTATAGAGACATAGACGTTCTGGCGGAGGCTGGAATTCCCATGATATCTGCACCTGGGCCGAGTGGCGGGATTTCGCTAATGGAGGGCTACACGGTCAACCTGCGGCAGCTGCACGGGGACGAGATGGTTCAGCTCTATTTAACGGGAATGGGCTTTCAATCAGGAAGGAACAGCGAATCGGGCCTCAAGTTGAGGAACGCGTTATTAAAGCTGGAAAAGTCCTTGCCAGCCGCTTATCAGGAGGATATCCGCAAAGCCCAAAATGTCTTTTATTTCGATGATACCCCTTGGTGGACGGAACGGAATGCGGTGCCGTGTCTGGAGACTCTGCGTGCTGCGCTGTGGAAATCACAAAAGATTAGCGTTCAATACCGAAAGGTCAATAACGAAATTTCTTCCCGGTTACTGCTTCCCTACGGCCTCGTAGTCAAACAAGGGGCTTGGTATCTGGCCGCTTATTGCGAGGAGGCAGAGGGCATGCGCACCTTTAAATGCGAGCGGTTCGAAGCGGTACAATTACTGGAGGAAAAATATAGAATTCCGGCGGAGTTTTCTTTGGAGAAGTATTGGAGCAGCGGGGAGGAGAGCTTTAAACAAAGCCGGAGGGCTGAAGAACACTATCCGGTGGTCCTTCGCATAGAACAGGGTAAGCAGGAACTTGTTAACGGGCTTGAGGTTATGCAAAAGGGTGAAGAGGATGGATTTCTCCTGTTGACTGTAAATATGTACAGCTATGAGAATGCCTGTCTGAAGGCGCTGGCGCTGCTCACCGATATCGAGATTCTTGAACCGCCCCTACTCAGAGAGTACATTAAGCAGAAAATAACTGCTTTGCAGCATAAGTATCTATGATCAAGCTCTGCAAATAGTTACTGGAATTTAAATGATTTGCAACTAAAATTACACATTATCCTCTAAAGCTTATGCGATAATTTAAGCATTGACATTTTATCAATCCTATTGGGGGCAGTGCGAGGAGGAGTAATGTGAACAAGATTGCTAGCGCTGTAGCAGCAGGGGTTATTTTACTTAGCGGATGTACAACGGACAAGTCACAGAATGCGGAGCAGAATAATAGTACAGGTAATCATAAGGTTCTTTTGACGGAAGATAAAGCTCAGAAAATCGCTGTGTACGGGGTCAGCAAGCCGGAGAGCGGCTACTCCCCGTTGACTGTTCAACTCGATAATGAGTCCAGAGATTATGAATGGAGCAATACCTCCAACCCCTCTTTTTATCCGAAGGTCATCCTCAGTGATTTGAACGGCGTAGAGGGAGATGAAATTGCTGTTGTACTTACGACAGCTACTGGTACAGGTGTACGTGAATCGGAGGTTCATGTGTTGACTGCTGATTTTACAGAGATTCCGGTTTCCGATCCTAAAGACAGTGTAAGAAATGAAATTTCCTCTGTGCTGCAAAAGGGAAACGGCGAGCGGGAATACACGATCTCAGTTTCTGGCAAGGATTATCCTTTTAAGTTCAATGAAAGTGATGCAGGTATATGGTTTGATCAACCGGTTGTCGGAAACATTGTCAGATACTTCATTCAGGATCATGTCCTTACGGCTGAACTGTCTATCCAGATTTCCCCCGGGATGTTCATTGGCAATGTGTTGATGAGATATGCTTATGTGAACGGAACTCTTGAACCGGATGACATTGGTTACCAGAAAGAAAGTTTATGAGAATAAGGTTACATAAATAATATTATGTAAACTATAGTTGAGGGAGATTGGATTTTGTTCAGAGATATTGAACATGCGTGGAACCCGACTCAAGAGGAAATTAAGAGATGGGCAAGTATCTTAAAACTAGGATTTATCGTTCAAAACATTTGATAAGCTATCCGCAAGAATATGATTACGACTACTGGGGGCTATTTTCAAAGTATGTCTTTAATGTGTGATTAAACGAACAAATTCCACTCTGCGTGTGCAATGTTCATCATTAGTAAACCCGGACAAGCTTCTAAGCTTATCCGGGTTTTTGGTTACTATACGTTTACATCACCAGCGCCCATTTCTCTGATCTTGAGTCGTTTGTGGGCTGTAATGAGGAACGGCAGCCCCAAGGCGGTGGTTAAGGCCAGGGGCACAAAGACAGCCGGTCCATTTGCGGCGCCGAATTGATCCAGCAGCAGCCCCCCCAGGATAGGAGCTATTACATTGCCGAGATTATTAAAGCCTATGGTTCCGAAATATGTACCTTTCCATTCCGGTTTGGCAATCCGGTCAATGAGCATGTCCATCATTGTAAAGAGCAGTACCTCGCCAATGGTGAACAATACGACACTGAACATCAGCAGTGCCACTCCACCGGCAATTCCGAACAGCAGCAGGCTCAGCGCTACGCAAAGATTCCCCAGAATCAAAGGGACAATCGGTGAGAATCGGCTTGCCGTGCGGACAATCGGGTACTGGACCACCAGTACAGTTACGGCATTTAGGGACAGCATATAGGAGAAGACCTGTCCTCCGTTCGTGAAATGGGTATTCATTGCTAAATACTGGGCCAGTGTGGAACTGAAATGCCCATATCCCAGTACACAGAAGATTGTACCCAGCAGTACGGGCAGGAATACCCGGTCCCGGGTGGTCGTTGCCAGTGCTTCGCGCAGCTTTGGAGCACGGACTTCGGAACGCTGCGGAAGAGTGGAATGATGGATGCGGAACTGCATAAACAGCACAAGCCCATAAGCGATATACACAATTCCGGCAATCAGAAACGGGAAGGTCGATTTTGCAGATCCCAGCTGCAGGCCAATAATCGGACCAAAAACAACACCCAGATTGACGGCGGCGTATCTTAAATTGAACACGAGCAGTTTATGGTCCGGTGGGGTAATATCCGACAGTAAGGCGCGAGAAGTAGGTTCAAATACGGCACGACATAGGCCGTTTAGGGTATTAACCAGGAAGAATACCCATAAATGCTGGGCGGCAGAGAAGCCGAAGAATACACAGGCCCAGCCGAAGACCGAGACCAGCATTACGATTTTACGCCCGATAACATCGGAGATATAACCTCCATAGAAACTGATCAGCACGCCAGCCAGTGAGCTGACAGCTACCGTAAAGCCTGTCTGGGTCGCGGAAGCGCCAAGCACCTGGGTGAGATAGATGGATAAGAAGGGGATGCTCATGGAGGTAACCAGGCGTCCAAACATTGTCCCGATAATAATGGTCCAGGCTAAGGGATGGATGTGCTGCAAATGTTGTTTCATATAATGTGAATCTCCTACTCTGGTTGCTGAATTTTTAAACCTGCTAATCAAAGCTGCTTTATGTATAATTGTAATGATAAAAGGGGGAAGTAAAAGTGTAAGGATTGCGTTCCCCGTTTCACCTTTAAAGGAGCATGGATCATGGACAATAACGTTACACATTATTTACGGGTTGCCTCAGAGATTAATAATCCCTTTACTATACATGTGCCTATTCCGGTGACAATTGAGCTGCTGGCATCTGTGCTGTGCTGCACGCCACGCAACGTGAAATTTATTCTGCGCAAGCTCGAGGAGAAGGGGTTCATCCAGTGGCAGGCAGGACGGGGAAGAGGCCACACCTCGGCGATGACTTTTTTACGCACTGTGGAAGAGATATTGGAGAATTATCTTTTGGAGCTGATTAGCAGCGGGAAGATAAAGCAGGCAATCGAGTTAATTGGGCTGCCTGAGGTCAAAGGTCCGCTAAAGGATAGGTTATTAACCTTGTTAAATAGACAAATGGGCTATCAGAGCGAGACAGAATCGACTACAGGACTTGATGTCCTGCGGATTACCCGCAACCGCAGCATGGAGAAGCTTGACCCCGCTTTTGTGTACACAGCTTTTGAAGCCTATCTGATCGGACAAATCTGCAGTACTTTAGTTACATATGATGCCGTCAGTGATTCCTTTCATCCGGCTCTGGCCCATATGTGGGAAGCGAATGAGGACCATACCAGCTATATCTTCTATTTGCGCAAAGGTGTTCGATTCCATCACGGCAGGGTGATGACCTCGCGGGATGTGAAAAGTACGCTGCAGCGGCTGGTGGAGCTGGACAGTTCGGCATTATGGCACTTTCGGGGGATTGAAGAAGTAGAGCTTGAGGGGGATCACCGGATCCGCTTCAATCTATCATCTCCCAATCTCTTTTTTCTTCATCTCTTAAGCTCCATTCACATGTCGATTCTGCCCTTTGATGCTGATAATGACCAGGAACCCCTTGGAACAGGTCCCTACCGGCTGATGAATTTGAATGAAGATGTGCTTGTGCTTGCAGCCTTTGATGATTACTACAGCATTCGTCCGCTGTTGGACCGGGTCGAAATCTGGTATTTGCCGGATCAGGGCTCCGGTACACGCCAATACCAGCTGCCGGATGCCGCCGTTTCAGGCTCCTATTCGGATGGTTGCTCCGGCAACAGTATTGATTACCCGGCGCTGGGTTGCAGATATATCATCGTGAATTTTCGCAAAGAGGGCATTCAGCACAATCTGCTTTTTCGCCAGGCGATGCGTCTTCTTTATGACCCTTCTGCGCTGATCAGGGAACTGGGCGGTAACCGGATTACACCGGCAGACAGCTTCCTGCCTTGGAATAGCCGCCGCATAATCTGGAAAGAGCATTCACTTGAAGAGGCGGCAAAGCTGCTGGAATCCAGCGGGTACAGCGGAGAAGAGATAACGCTTGCTTATGTTCCCAGAAAGGATGAGCTTGAAGAAGCTGAGTGGCTGCAGCAGCGTGCGGAGCGAATCGGTCTGCATATTTGCCTGATATCCTACAAGGAATACAACATGGAGGAAGTCAAGCAGCAGGCGGATTTCCTGTTTGCGGAAGAGGTACTCGAAGATGATTGGCAGTGGGGAATGATTAATTACTTTGTGAACAAGTCCAACCATCTGCACGCGTTGCTTCAAGACAGTCAGCGGGATCAATTACAGCGGGAACTGGAGCATTTTGCAGAACTGCCTGCAGAAGGCAGAGGCGAACTTCTGGAGCGGACGGAAGCGATTCTGCGCGAGAATTGTTGGGTCCTCTATGGCTGTCATATGAACAAAAGAGCCCAGCTGAATCAGAGTCTGTTCGGCTTGCATACGGGATCTTTTGGTTTTCTGGACATCTCCAGGCTGTGGATCAAACCGGGTTTCCCCGAGACCCGTATGTGAAGCATGACTAACCTGGCAATTAAAACAATAAAACAGGAAAGAAAAACCTGGTAATTTCTCTTTATTGCATCTGCTCCTGCTTATATCATTAGGCATATTACTGATGGAAAAGGGAGGGCCTTATATTGTCCAAGCTGACTGCCCGCAAAAAAATAGCATTTCGTTTACTTGGAATCTTACTTGCTTCCGATGTACTACTTGTCCTTCTTGGACTGTTGGATTATTCGCCTGGACCGCGGCTTCACCCATCGGGGGGATATATTGTCCTTTATCATGTAATCCTGCTAAGTGTGTCTCTGGCTCTGCTCCAAAAACAGCTGCTCCTGTTCCCGACAGTTTCCTTAATCCTGTTGTTGTTCGGGGTGAAATACTTCTGCTCGTCGTTTATGGGCTGGCAATATGAATATTTGCATTCCCCCCGGAATCAAGAGTTGCTGGTTGTGAAATACCGGATCGCTACACTAGGGGAAAGCCAATATTTCGCAGAATTTTACCGGAGCCGGTATTTTGGATTATTCATGCATAAGCTGAAAAACCAGGACTACTCGGTTATGATTCGGGGTGAGGATCGGGATCCGGAGAACGTGCTTGGGCTGAGCAGCCCTACCTGGAAGCATGAGCGGGAAGTGATTCTGGATACGGCAAGCGGGGAGCGTACCATCAGATTGTATTGAAATGAGCGTGTAGCAGAAGAGAACAGGTTAATTCAATGCCTCCCCTGCCAGTGATAGAATTTGGCCGCAACGGGTTAATTAGAACCATAGACCAACTGCAAAAGGCCAAATCAAATCACTTGCGGCAGATAAAGCCGAATGAGGTGCAAACGGGAGTTTGATCAAAAAAGACAATAAATCTTCAGGCTCGGCTGCCATCGGCAATACATGCATTGCTGTGGTGAAGGGAATTACCATGTAGAGGGACTGATTGAGCTGAGACGGGGAATGACACTTGCCGACGCAGATGATATCAAGTTCAAGGTAAGGGACAAGCTGCTGGCCGACCCGCATATCTCGGATGTTACTCTGGGAATTCTTGAAGATAACAGTGTCCGCAATTGGGTGCCCCAGCATGAATTGAATTAATTAGAAGAACAAAGGGGAGTGCCGCAACACCGGCACTCCCCTTTGTTCTTCCTGTCTTATGATTCAGAAAGAAGATTACTTTCTCCGGCATAATCTTCTCAACCTGCTTGTTTGCCCTCGCATTTCTTGCAGACATTAAGCTTCTCGCCGGTAACACCTTTGCCGATATAGAGCAGCTTGATTCGCGTACTGCCACAGATCGGGCAGGTTCCTCTGCTCCGGGAGGGAGTCCGCCATAATGCTTTGCCGCGTTTGTTCTTAGACATATTCTGTTCCACCTTCGCGCTTGATATCTTATCGTATGCCCAAATTGAGGGCAGCGTGAAAGGAACGAAGGGAGAAAGAGGTGTCTATTAATATTAATGCAAAGGACCTGTCGCTATTGAGATCAAAATAAACGATAATTGAACGGGCCGCAAGCCAAGCCATTTCTGAGTCAAAGCGCTTGATGCCGGGGTTACTGGCAGATTCAAAGAATTATAGGTGGATCAATGAATCTTTGGAGGTTTAGACTTCATCGTATCGTTAAACTGGGTCACAAAAACACCTTCATTCGGGCCAGGATTATTTCGAAACATTTTTGCTTCTTCAACCAGAACTTCATCCGTATCCGTACCAAGTACCTTTATCGTTTCTTCAATGAATGATGCAAGTGGCATCGCACGCGGTTCATCGTTGTTGCTTTGAACCCATGGTGGCACAATTTCTAATACTTTTACCGTTGTGTCTTTAAGCATGTACCGTTGGGACAGCGTATAGGTGTGAAGTGCTGCCTTCGTTGCGGAATATAGAGCAGTCGCCGCTAATGGCATAAATCCAAGTATCGAAGTCGTGTTGATGACAACCGCTTCTTCTTTGGACTTCAAATGCTCGATCAATGCAGAAGTCATACGAATTGGACCTAGCAAGTTTGTCTTGACAGTCGAAACCAAAACATCCTCATCAATCACGCCCGCCGCGTCATCGGACTGGATGATGCCGGCGTTGTTAAACAAAACATTTAAATCCGGGTGTTCTTCGATTAACTGCTTAGCGGCCGCCTTTATGCTGGCAGGATCTTGTACATTCAATTCCACTGCGGATATGCCGGGATTCGCTTTGATTGTCTCCTCCAGACGTTCTCTACTCCGACCAGCGATAATAACTTTATTCCCAAGATTGTGGAGAGCTTCTGCTAATGCACGTCCAATTCCCGAACCGCCGCCTGTAATGAAAATCGTGTTTCCTGTAAGTTTCATTTTGTAAACCCTCCTGATTTCTTTTAAATTAAAATATCGATTTTTTGTATACCTCCTCTTAAATTGAACATGTGTTGAATTAATAACATATGTTTTATATAGTGAATGTACCAGAGCGATAAATGGTGTTCAATGGTTAAAATAAGCTCGGTTGTTGATTTTTCAACAGAGGACTTCGATGTGTTCATTCTGTATGGGATAAAGGGGAGAAGGATATGGACAGGCGTATTCAAAAATCGAGGCAAGCGATTTTTGATGCTTTTATGAGGCTGATGTCAGAAAAGGAATTCGAGAGCATAACGGTCAATCAAATTGCTGAGGAAGCGAATGTCAATCGAGGAACGGTGTATTTGCATTTCAATGACAAGTACGATTTGCGCGATCAACACATGGAAGCTCAGATTAACCAGTTACTACGCAATTGTATGTCTGAAGATGATAAGATGGTTCATCTCCCTTCCAAAACTACGCTATTACGCACGTTTGAATATTTGGAGCAGCATGCTCCTTTCTATTCCTTAATGCTGACGAGCAAGGGAAACACGGTTTTTCGAAACCAAATGGAGACAATGTTTCGGCAAAGACTGAACGAGCATCTGGATTCGATCAAACTCGATGGGGAGTTGAACAGGGACATTACGGTCCAATTTTTAATTTCAGCGGCAGTGGGTGTATTGGAATGGTGGATAATCCGTTCGATGCCGTATCCGGCATCGGTCATGGTTGAACAATTTTGGGATTTGCTGAACCGAGGTGTCGAAGGACAACAACATGGTGCTATTTCAGATTAGATAACGATCTAAATTTATAATATAAGAACGTGCCTAAATAAAAGCTTATTGTATTTGGTAGTGTTAACGCAAATATTACGGCTAAGGGTACAAGTTCTTATCCTTCACGCATTGTGAAATGATGTCAGAGAAATCCAAATGATTGCCGCAATTGAGATTTAGAGAGTATATGCAAATAGTCTATTTAACGCCAAAAAAAACAGCGTATAACATAAATTATACGCTGTTTCATCTGAGATCCATTTTAATAGGTTCATCTAACCATGTGGTTGTGCCGATTTGAGGGATGGTATTGGTTTAACAAGGTTTTTAATCTATATTATGGTTTAATTGTTTGCAACCTCCTGATGTGAGCTTTGTGTAAAACCGGGTGAAAGAAATCATGCTATACTAATTGGAAAAACAGCTGGGGGTTTTGATTTTGACAGAAAGCAGTTCCAAACGGGGATGGCGATCGGATAAACTATCGAATTTAGGTTCCTCCATATTTTCCGAGGTATCCGAATGGAAAGCAGAAGCACGGAGGTCGGGCATTGAGGTCATCGACCTTGGGATCGGCAGTCCGGATCAGGCACCTGCTCTTGAGATTCGCCAAACGTTAAGTGATGCAGTTCTCAGGGAGAACAGTTATTCCTATCCCGCTTCCAAAGGAAGTGACTTGTTCCGCAAGCAAGCGGCAGCCTGGATGAAATGGCGGTTTGATGTTGAAGTGGATGATGAGGAAGAGCTGGTGGCGCTGATGGGTTCACAGGACGGGCTGGCCCATCTTGCTTTGTCCATTTGCAACCCCGGAGATTTGGCGATTGTCCCTGATCCGGGGTATCCAATTTATTCCGGCTCACTGGCGATTGCAGGGGTCAAGGCCTGGCAGCTCCCTTTGCTGGAACAAAATGACTTTCTGCCTGATCTGGACAGCATTCCTGATGAGATATGGCAGCAGGCGGTTTTTATCCTGCTCAGCTTTCCCGGCAATCCGATTGCGGTTACGGCCGATCTGGCTTACATGGAGAAACTGATTGCATTAGCCGGGAAATGGGAGGTGCTGGTTATTCATGATTTGGCGTATTCGGAGATGGGGTTTGACGGCTACCGTCCGTTAAGTATCCTGCAAGTACCTGGAGCCCTAGAGACGGCGGTTGAATTTCATTCGTTCTCCAAGAGTTTTAATATGGCCGGATGCCGCGTTGGTTTTATGACCGGCAACCGCCAAGCTGTTGGCGCACTCCGTGAACTGAAGAGCAATGTAGACTATGGGGTATTTAATCCGGTACAGGAGGCTGCGGTATGTGCGCTGGAGCTGGCGATGGCTGGAGGTGGGGAACTGGAGGTGGCTCCGCTCTATGAGCATCGGCGCGATGTGTTCATTGAAGCTTTGTCTTTGGAAGGCTGGTCTGTTGTTAAGCCCAAAGCAACAATGTTTGTCTGGGCACGGCTTCCGGAAGCTTGGGGAACTCCAGGTGAAGTTGGCCGATCACGCAAGTTTGCTCAAGAGCTGCTGCTGAAGACTGGTGTTGCTGTAATCCCGGGGGATGCTTTTGGTTCGCAGGGAGAAGGGTTCGTCAGAATCGCGCTGGTTGAAGAAGAAAAGCGGCTCCTGGAAGCTGCCCGGAGAATCGGGGAGTTTCTTCGCAGGAACCGCTAAACGTAAAGATCATTTACTGCAATTCTTTAGGCAAGGCTACGGCCAGCAATTTACGCTCTGTCGGGATCAGTGCGATTCCTTTTTCGATCGTAACATTGCCAAAATAGTGGTAGCCGGCTCCGGTTTTGATAATCCCGTACAAGGCTCCGGTATCCGCATGATTAATGGAGAGGTACCCGTTCTCGTAAATGGCGAAAACAGCCTTGCCAACCCGCTGCAGACGTTCAACCTTGCTTGCCGGATTGTTGAAATTCACAACACGGTCATTCTTAAGATTGACTCCGGTGATTTGGGTTCCTTTTTGAAAAAATGCCATTCCGTTTGTAGGGCCGGCCAGCCATCTGCCATAGCTTTCATAGCTTTTTTCCGCTGTTTCTTTGTCCTGGCTGCGTGTAAACCGTGTTAGCGTATATTCATCTTTATCAAGATTTCCAACTACCGTGTAGATATATGGATTCTGAATGGAAGTGTAGTAATTGCTCATTCTGTCAATGTCATTCAGAGGCTTGTAGTCTTCTTGGCCTGATATTTTGCCTGTTGCCGGGTCCAATTGGACCAGTGTTAATACATGACCCGCAACAGGGGTGGTTTCAGCATCATAATGTTCTTTTACTTGTTTCCGCAGCAGCAAATGTCCATCCTGAACACCCACATATTCGTAAAAGCCTTCTGTTCTCCATAACTTCTTGCCAGTAGCAAGATCTAGTCCGAAAAATTGTGTGCGTATATTATCTACGGTGCTGGAGACGACGAGTGCGCCTTTATATTCTCCGTAAATGGTCCCTACATACATGGGAATATCCGTATTCTCCCAAATTTTCTTTCCTGTAACCGGATGGTAGACAGCTACACCGCCACGTTCATTGGAGAAATATATTTTTCCGTTAATCAGACGGACCTGAGCACCAATTTCTATGGGGAACTTTGACACTTTCACCTTCCACAGCAGTTTCCCCGTGTCAGCGGATACTTTTACGAGTTGTTCGTTATTGTCAATAAAAAAGACGGAGTTGTTCGTCACGATCTGAGGCTCCCCGCCATTTTTGTAGGACCATTTCACTTGGCCGGTAGCTATATTTTTGGCGTACAGTGTAGGGTAGGCGGAGTAATAGAGGATACCGTTCAAGATAGGCAGTTTGTCATACATGCCAATGCCGTCCGTTGTTGTGGACCACTTTAAGGGGAGTGAGGTGTCCTTGGCGGGTTTCACAGAAGTGGCGCTGGCGGATGCTGCATAGGCGGTATCAGTGGCCGTTCCTTGCAACGTTAGGGTGGTACCGGATGACAATAGGGAAACAGCGAGAAGTGATGTGAGAATTGTTTTTACTTGTGGCAAAAGAGTCATCTCCTTGTGAATGTTCATATTTAGTTAGACGTATAAATGCTCATTAAGTTTCTAAAATAAGGAAGTTGTTTATTAGTTAACATAATAATTAATATGTAAATAAGTAATTCAACCGGTCCAGATTGGGGTAATAAGGGGCAACTAAGATTTTACAGGAGGGCTTGTTATGGGATTCAATTTTGGAGGATTCGGTGAGAAAATACAAGGTCTGGTGGATACGGTTAAAGAAGGCGGAGTGGGCGATCTGCTGCAAAAGCTGCCACTAGATCAGCTGCCGCTGGATCAATTGATGGAGAAACTCCCTTTGGATCAGTTGCTGTCAGGATCGTTTCTGCAACAGTTTACGCCTTTTGAGTCACTGCAGGAGCTGCTGCAAAGCGGAGGTTTCTCTGCATCTTCGGCGGAGGATTTGAAATCCCTGCCCCAGGATCAGTTGAATGAGCATGTCAGTCATACGACTTCCTTCAGTTCGTTGAAGGACATGCTGACCAAAGCGGCGGAATTTTACAGTCAGCGTAAATAACAATCGGAACTAACCCAGGCTACAGCTTCAGCGGATTTGTGCGGGAAGGCGGTTAAATATTTTATTTGTAAAAATAACTGCTGAGCAGCTGCACACTTTACTGAAATTAAGCCGTTTTTAAGGCATCAGGCCAGCTTCGGAATACACCCGAAGCTGGCCTGATTTCACGTTACATATATCTTGTCTTGTTTCTTTCAGCACTACTGCCGCAGCCACGCTGTTGCTAAGAGCAGTGCTCCTTTATTAGCATTCGTGTCCGCGAGCGCATTCAGCATGACAAAGTCATGGATGATGCCTTGAAACCGTACCGCTGTTACCGTTACGCCCGCTTCACGCAATTTGGCGGCATAGGCCTCGCCTTCATCCCGCAGTACATCGGCTTCTCCCGTAATAATCAGGGCTTCCGGCAAACCGCTGAGCTGCTCTAGGCTGGCCCGCAGCGGGGAAGCGGTAATCTGAGCCCGTTCCTGCGGATCTGTTGTATATTGATCCCAAAACCACTTCATCCCTTCACGCTGGAGGAAATAACCTTCGGCGAACTGGTGATACGATTCCGTATCGAATGAAGCGTCGGTTACCGGATAAAACAGCAGCTGCTTGCTGATTGCCGGGCCTTTGCGTTCTTTGGCCATCAGCGTGATGGCCGCAGTCATATTGCCTCCGACACTGTCACCAGCTACAGTTAATCGACCCCTGTCAAGACCATGTTCGGAACCATGATTGGAGATCCATTCCAGCACCGCATAAATTTCCTCAATTGCTGTAGGATACTTAGCTTCCGGGGACAGGCTGTATTCCGGAAAAACAACGGCCGCATCCGCGCCGGCGGCCAGTTCACGAATGAGCCGGTCGTGAGTATGGCTGTTACCGAATACCCAACCGGCACCGTGAATGTATAAGATAACAGGAAGTGATGAAGCAGAAGAGTTAACCGGACGAACAATTCGGATCGGAACCTCACCTTTGGGTCCACCGGGAACAGAGAGATCCTGGATATCGGTCTCCGGTTTTTTTATTTCACCGGATTGAACGGTATCCACCGTTTCTCGGCCCTTTTCAGGACCGAGGTCTGGAAGGAAAGGGGGCTTTGCATTGTCATCGGCAAACTTCTGCGCTGCCGGTTCGAGAACGATCTTTTTATTTTCGGGCATGTTTATCGTCTCCTTTAATGAAATATGGGTTCTATCTCTCTTCAATCCATAACCGTATGCGGCCTTCCTGAAACGAAACGCGTAGCAGTCCCCGTTAACCTCCCTAAAACTTTTAGCCCAAAAGCGAACGGTTTGCTAGGGATAAAGCGTATATTCATTGACTAACCGGGGAGGAAGAACGATTGAAAGACTATCCGATCACTGAACAGCAGGCCAATGAAATGTTCGAAGAGCATTCCGCATACGATTCCGCTGAAAGTATTGCCCTGCAGAGTGAAAGTGACCAGCTGCTGTGGGCGGCGGTCGCTTGTTTAGAATCAGCGTAAAGTCGTTACCCTTCATTTATTATGCCGCACTTCCACTGCCGGAAACCGCCTCAGTCAGCAGAGATTCGCTTACATTCCAGTTGATCTTCCCGCTTGCGCATCCTTTCCGTTATTTGGACAGTCCCTTCAAAAGAAAACAGGCCGCACCTTCCTTGCCCAGCAAAGAGGATGCGGCCTGCTCTATTCAAGGGTCCTGTGCGCCGACTAACGATGTTCCAGTGTCTGAGAGTAACCGCTGCCGGAGCTGCGTTTATTGCCCAACACGGCGACGACGATAAAGACGATCGTAATCAGCAGCGGATACAGTATTGCCCACCCCGTAAATGGAAACACCGCCAATGTGGCGATAAAAGATATCCAGCTGATCGTTACTCCAAGCCTGTTGCCTTTGAGCAGCCGGATTCCGGCTGCGCAGCCTCCAATGTACGTCAGGATGAAAGTGGCATTGGGGAACTGGATCAGCGTGGTGATGGAGAGCAGGCCACTGCCGTAAAGGAGCAGTACTGCAGCAAAACAAAGCAACAAGAAACCAATAGCCCCAGTGGGCGTCTTGTACCGGTTGGACAGGCGTCCCATCCACTTGGGAGCATAGCCCTGACGGGACAAGGCAAAGGCCACCCGTGATGCAGCGCTGGAATAGGCGATAATCGTCGCGGTGCAGATGAACAGGCCGGTAAGACCGGCGATGAAGCCGCCCCATGCGCCAAGCGGCTGGCTGATGATCCAGACGAGCGAGGAATCAGCGCCTCCACGGAGGTAGCTTTGGGTTCCAACTGTAGCCAGCGCGGATAAGAAATAGAGCACCCCTACGATAATAGCGGCGATGGTGACCCCCTTAACAGCTGCACGCTGCGGGTCCTTGAACTCTTCTGAAAGATGGGAGACTGCCTCCCAGCCGATGAAACACCAGAAGAGAATAGCTGCCGCCTGCCCGATGCTTAACCAGCCACGGGGAACAAAAGGCGTGAAATGCGTGCTTTCCATGCGGGGGAGTGCGGTGGCAAACGAGAATACCAGCACAGCAATGATTGCGATTACGACGGCAATTTGTACTTTGCCTGCGACCTGCATGCCCATCCAGTTCGTGATCAGGCCAATGGCCAGCATCACGGCGGCGATAGCGATTCGGGCTCCATCTCCCCAGCCCATGGCGGCCGTCATATACCCGGCTCCTGTCAGCGCAGCCACAGGTCCGCCAATGGGCACCGACATCAGGAAGAACCAGCCCACCAAGGCTCCGGCCTTGGGACCGAAGGCCAAAGTGACGAAATGGGACACACCTCCGGCATTTGGGAATTTAGCGGAGAGGAGACCCATAGACAAAGCCAGAGGCAGAATCAGCAGGGTCATGAATCCCCAGGCCAGCAGGGAAGCCGGACCGGCCATTTCCGCGGCCAGTCCGGGTACGATTAATATACCTGAACCAAGCACAGCTCCAATGTATAGGGCAATGGCTTGCGGCATACCGATGTTTCGTTGCAATGTATGAGTTTCCTTCATAAATAAGATCCCGCTTTCCTTTTACCTTGAATTTAGTTATAGAGTATCAGATAATGTATCCATAGGAAAAACGGGAAATTTGAATATTATCCATTCGAAAAACCGATGATACATTCCTTCCGGGAAGGTTGGTGAGAGTCATATGGAATCGCGGCATTTATTTACGTTTCTAGTAGTCGTAGAGGCAGGCAGTTTTACCCGTGCTGCTCAAAAGCTGGACTATGCCCAGTCCAGTATTACTGCGCAAATTCAAGCGCTGGAGGCAGAGCTTGGCCAGCCTTTGTTTGACCGCATCAGCAAAAAAATTATTCTGACCGATGCCGGCCGCCGCCTGCTGCCTTATGCGCAGGAAATTCACCGGATGCACTCTTTGGCCCAGAATGCCCTGCGTGCAGAGAATGAAGTATCGGGAGTCCTGCGGATTGGTGCGCCAGAATCGCTGGCCGCCTTCCGTCTGCCGGGCATCATTAAGGAATTCCGCGGGCAATATCCGCAGGTTCAAATCACACTGAAACCAGGCGTCTGCTGGGAGCTGGCAGAGTCCGTCCGCTCCGGTGAGCTGGATTTGGCTTTTCTGCTGCAGCCGGAGGCGGAATATAAAGACTTGTGCAGTGAAACATTGATTCATGAAGAGATGACGCTTATTGCACCGCCGGATCATCCTTTGCTACAGCAGGAGAGTGTCGAACCGCAGCACCTTAAGAATGAAACCATCCTGTTTACAGAAACAGGCTGTACTTACCGGATTTTGTTTGAGCGTCATTTGAACAGCCAGGGGGTGTTTCCCGATCCTAAGCTGGAATTCTGGAGTATCGAGGCGATCAAGCAGTGTGTCATGTCCGGCCTCGGCATCTCATTCCTGCCGCTGATTTCGGTAAGAAGCGAGCTGGCCGCCGGCAAGCTGGCCCGGCTGAACTGGAATGATGAATCGCAGCGGGTTGCTACACAGACTGTCTACCATCTAAAGAAATGGAAATCGCCGGCACTTCAGGAATTTTTGCTGACGGTAGAGAAACATGCGGCAATGTGGAGAAGTACAAATACAAATGAAGGTGTATTAAATTCCGTGGTACAATAAGTTGTTGAAATCATGGGGGAGGAGGACATACATGAACAAATTGGGGCCTGACTATGAAGAAGAGCTTGAGGCCTTTCTGATCTGGATGAAGGATGCCGGATTTACAGCGTACACACAGAAATCCTATCTTGCTGATGTGCGGGAGTTTCTTGGGAGCCTGAATGGCAGAAGTCTGGAATCCGTTAAAAAGCTTCAAGTAGTATCCTATCTGACCTCGGTCCGTGAACGCGGGGTAAGTGATGCGACGCGTAACCGCAAGCATGCCTCGGTTAATTGTTTGTTTAAGGCACTCATCGAGCTGGAATTGCTGACAGCCAATCCGGCGGCCGGGATCAAGAAATCCAAAACCGAAAAAAACCGTGAGCCGGTCTATCTGGATGAAGTGGATCTGCAGCGGTTTTTGTCTGCTGTAGAAGGCAAATACCGGAGCCGCAATTTGGCTGTTTTCTTACTGATGTCCTATATGGGGTTGCGGGTGGGGGAAGTCCATACGCTGAATTTGAGTGATTATAATGCAGAACGGCGTACACTGCGTGTATTTGGCAAAGGACGCAAATGGCGCAATGTGCCAGTGCCGGAGGATGTCGCCCCTTTTCTGCAGCAAGCCTTGAACGAACGTCTCACCCCTTGGCTTAGCAAAGAGGAGGCGATGTTTATCTCTCAGAAAGGACGCAGACTCTCGATACGGGGAATACAGGGCATAGCTGCAGACACCTTTAGCCGTTTTCAGCAGGAAGTGCCGATGGTTCACCGCCGGCCGTACTCCAGCCATAAGCTGCGTCACTCCTTTGCCACAATGCTGCTGCGCAAGGGGGCGGATTTGCGTACTGTGCAGGAGCTGCTGGGACATTCGTCCATACAGACTACAACGGTTTATACGCATATTACAAGCCGGGAGAAGGAAGAAGCCATGTCCAGGCTGCAGATTCAGTTTCCGCAGAAGAACTAGAAAAATCATTATTTCGAATTGTTTACATAACTAATAATATGTTAATTATATCTTGTTTTGTACAATTGCCAGCTTAAACACAGATATGTGGTCATTTTGGAAGTGGATGCAGAATTCGCATCCTATCTTGAGGTCAACCAGCAAATAGAATAATTGTTATCCTCACTGATAGGCACGGCCGCTAAATGACTCACGCGGTTCGGGCCTTTTTTTATAACAAAAATAACTTGTTATTATTAATTGTTTGATTTATTCTAACTGTTATTAAGGTTTTTAATAATAACTATATTAGTTGAACTAAAGAACTACATCTAATGTTTAATTTCTGTAGCAATGATTTACGGAAAATGGTACACGAAAGAACATGTTATTACTAACTAATAGGAGGACTTGGGGATGAAGGAAGTTTTTTTTAAAGGAATGACTTATGGCTGGGAAACAAAAAGAGGAGAGTACCGGAAAGATTATGCAGCGGATTCGATGAAAAAGCTGGCGGATACCGGAAGTGAGTGGATCGCTTTGTCCTTCTGGACCTGGCAGGATACAGTGTTCTCAACAGATATTCACTTTGATTACGGTTATACGCCGACAGATCGGGATATCGAACATGCGGTGCGAAACGCGAAGGAGCTGGGCCTGAAGGTCTGCTTGAAGCCTGTAGTCAACTCCAGAGACGGGATTTGGAGAGCGCGGATCGGATTTCCTGAGGATGGAGACGCCTATTGGGCAGCCTGGTTCGAGTCCTACACGAATTTCTTGAAGCATTATGCGGAGCTGGCAGAGGAGCTGGGCTGCGAAATGTTCTGTATAGGTTGTGAAATGGTAGCTACAGAATATAGGGAAGCAGAATGGCGGGAAGTTATCCGTGAGGTGAAGAGCCTATATACCGGCCCCATCGTTTACAATGCCAATCATGGCAAAGAAGAAGGGATTCAGTGGCTCGATGCGGTCGATCTCATCGGAACCAGCGCATATTATCCTGTAGCCTCTGTGCCGGGTGATTCCTATGCGAATATGCTCACTGTCTGGGAGAAGCAGAAACCCCGGCTTAAGGCTTTAGCCGAAAGATTCAACAAGCCGCTTGTTTTTATCGAAATTGGCTGCCGCAGCGCACTCGGCTGTGCCACTATGCCGTGGGACTTTACGCATAAGGATCTGCCTCATTCGGAAAGCGAGCAGGCTAACTTTTATCGTTCGGCACTTGAAACCTTTTGGAATGAGCCTTGGTTCGCCGGTTTCTTCTGGTGGGATTGGAGTACAAAGCTCTACGCTCTGGAAGAGGCTTCGTCCAACAATGGATTTGATATTTACGGTAAGGAAGCGGAACAAGTGCTGAAAGAGTATTACAAATTGCCAGTCACAAAATAACTCTGTCTCAAGGGTCGGGAACGCTCTTGGAAATTTAAAGCATTAGATTAATATCATTGTCAGGCAAAAAAGATTCATGTTATAGTACTTAAGGAAAATCCGTCCTTCTATTCGCGGGGTTAATATTCCATCCGCTTGAAGGGCGGTTTCTTTTGCGTGCGGGAAGCATAAAACAAGGCTGTCCCAGTCATTGAAATGACCAGGACAACCCCGTGCTAACCAGTAAAATGGTTACAATTCAAGCTTGGAAATTTCCGCTTTGAGCTTCTCTGCAGATTTCTGGAACATTGCCTTTTCGTCTTCACTCAGCGGCAGATCCAGCACTTCGCGAACGCCGGATCGGTCAACGACACATGGAGCACCGAGGAACACATCTGAAACTCCGTTATAGTTGTTCAGCAGCGTGGAGACATTCAGCACAGCACCTTCATTGTTCAGAATGGAAACCACGATCCGGTCCAGGGCAAGAGCAATCGCATATGAGGTAGAACCTTTGGCGTCGATAATTTCATAGGCGGCGTTCTTGGTGTCTTCAAAGATCTCCTTGCGTTCCGCTTCATCAAAGCCCAAATCGATGCCGGCCACGTTGGCAAGGCTCCATACCGGAAGCTCGGAGTCACCGTGTTCACCGATTATTTGACCATGAATGCTGCGGGGATCTATTTCTTTATGAAGACCGATCAAATAGCGGAACCGTGCACTGTCAAGCACCGTACCGGAACCGATGACCCGTCTGCGGTCGAAGCCGCTGATCTTAAGAGTGGCATAAGCCAGGATATCTACCGGATTCGTTGCAATCAGCAGAATGGCATGCTGATTGTATTTCGTAATCTTTTGGATGATATCTTTAAAAATCGAGATGTTCTTTCGCAGAAGATCAATCCGGGTCTCACCCGGCTTCTGGGAGGCGCCGGCGGTTACGATAATAATATCCGCTTCCCGGCAATCTTCATAGGTTCCTGCCCACAGTTTTACACCGCCGACAAACGGCATGCCGTGGTTCATGTCAAGTGCTTCACCCAGCGCTTTCTGGTGATTGACATCGATAAGTACCAATTCAGGCATCCGTCTGCGCAGAAGCAGCGTATATGCGGTTGTTGTACCGACTGCACCGGTACCGATAACTACGACACGATTGGGCTTAAATGGGGGGGCCATTGTTCCATCTCCTCCGAATTTCGATTTTTTTGTGTCCAATCCTATCCATCATAAGCTCTGGAGTTAGTGTTTTCAAGCAGCTTGTTTTTAATCCATTACCCGAAAACGGGCAAGCTAACAACGTGCTTTCGCAGAGAGGAGGTAGCTATGTTTAGTATTGCTACACTATTTATGTACCTTGGGGCTGCCATTCTGCTGATCCTTATTCCGGGTCCGGATCTTATTTTCGCTGTTACCCAGGGGATTACGAATGGCCGGAAAGCAGGTGTCTACACCGCTGTTGGACTGGCACTGGGGAATACAGTACATACTTTGGCTGCAGCACTGGGATTGTCAATCATTGTGAAGACATCTCCGCTGCTGTTCACCCTGTTTAAGATTGCCGGTGCACTGTATTTATTTAACCTGGCCTACAAATCATTGAAGCACCGTAAAGCAACGCTCTTAGTGAACGATGGCGAGAAGAAGGATGAAAGGGCATTGCTGCGAAGAGGACTGATTATGAATATTCTCAATCCCAAAGTGGCCATCTTCTTTCTGACCTTTCTGCCGCAATTCGTGAATTATGACTATGGTGTTGTACCTTTGCAGATGCTTGTGCTTGGACTTATCTTTATTGTGCTGACCGCTCTGATCTTCGGAGCGCTTGCTTATTTTGCCGGTGCCTTCAGCAGCAAATTTCTGGAGAAGCCCCGTGTGCAGGAAGGCGCCAACATCGCAGCCGGAGTTATATTTGTCGGACTGGGCATGAAGCTGCTGACCACGGCACCCTAGGAGTTCCACATTCATATCATCGACAGGAGAGAATTTAAGAATGGATTTATTCCGCAAAAAACCGCTGACCGCGCCTCAAAGCGCCGATGGCGCTAAACTGAGCAAGACACTGGGTGCACTGGATCTTACAACACTTGGTGTAGGGGCCATTATCGGCACCGGGATATTTGTTATGACAGGAGTCGCAGCCGCGGAGCATGCCGGGCCGGGCCTTGTGCTCTCCTTCATTCTCGCCGGGTTTGCCTGCGTGCTGTCCGCACTGTGTTATTCAGAATTTGCTTCAACGCTCCCGGTGTCCGGCAGCGCTTATGCCTATAGCTATGTCGCTTTCGGCGAGTTACTGGCCTGGATTCTGGGCTGGGATCTGGTGCTGGAATATGGGGTTGCGGCAGCGGCGGTAAGCAGTGGATGGTCCGGTTACTTCCAGGGCCTGCTGGATGGTTTCGGCCTGCATTTGCCCACAGCACTCTCCGGGGCTTATAATGCGGACAAAGGCACTTATCTAAATCTGCCCGCCATGATCATTATTTTGCTGATCTCCTATTTGTTGACTCGCGGAGTCAAGGAAACGGCCCGCTTTAATGCAATTATGGTTGTGATTAAGCTGTCTGTAGTGCTTCTCTTCATAGTTACGGGATTTTTCTATGTGAAACCGGAGAACTGGACGCCATTTTTACCATTTGGCTTTCATGGGGTGGTGAATGGGGCGGCTACCGTTTTTTTCGCCTATATCGGCTTTGATGCCATATCGACTGCTGCGGAAGAGGTGAAGCGCCCGCAGCGTGATTTGCCTATCGGAATCATTTCATCCCTTGCAATCTGCACCGTGCTGTACATTACTGTCTCGCTGGTTCTGACAGGGATCGTACCTTATCAAAGCCTGAATGTCAGTGATCCTGTTTCCTACGCCCTGCGATTCGTGGACCAGAATATGATTGCCGGTCTAATCTCTGTAGGCGCTATTGCCGGGATGACCACGGTTCTGCTTGTTATGCTCTTCGGCCAGACCCGTCTCTTGTTCGCGATCTCACGGGACGGGCTGCTGCCGAAAAGCTGGTCCAAAGTAAGCGCCAAAACGCATACCCCCGTGCGCAGCACCTGGATGGTCGGAGGATTGATCGCCGTGCTCACCGGATTTGTTCCACTGGACCGGCTGGCTAACCTGACCAGCATTGGAACACTGTTCGCTTTTCTCGTGGTGTCCTTGGGTGTAATTGTGCTGCGCCGTACCCATCCGAATCTGAAAAGAGGGTTCACGGTGCCTTGGGTGCCATACATCCCCCTGCTTAGTGCGGCAACCTGCGCTTATTTAATGTATAATCTGGGGAGAGAGACTTGGATCGGCTTTGTCATCTGGCTGGCTGTCGGACTACTGATCTATTTTCTGTACGGATACAAAAACAGCAAACTGAATCAAAAATAAACGATAACAGAAGAGGAGAGAGAGCTTTGTCATCCCAAACAGCAGATTTCAAGGTTCTGAGAACGCTACTGGTGGTTCTCCTGAGCCTACTCATACTCTCGGCTTGCTCTTCTTCTCCTGCTCCTGAGCCCACTCAGCCACCTCAGCCGACGGAAGCGCCGGAAGAAGGGCAGACGATTACCCTGATTACACCCGACGCCAAAAACTTAGTCAATAAAGATACACCTAAATATCAAATTCAGACCCGGCTTACGGATTTCAGATTGTTAACCGATTCTGCAGGACTGGCCTGGGGTGTTACCAAAAATGAACTTCGGATCTACATGACCAAAGATAACGGGGAAACCTGGGCGAATATTTCACCTTCTGTAAATGTGCAGTTTCTGTCTAATCCGGTGTACAGCCAAGAGATCTTCTTTACGGATCTAGAGAACGGCTGGATTGTAAGAAGTGCTTTTGGAACGACGGAAACCGTTGTGCTCCGAACAACCGATGGGGGACTGAGCTGGAAAATCTCTTCATTTCCGGATGCGAATACGATCTCTTCCATCTACTTCAGTTCTCCGAGCCATGGCTGGCTGATGACCTCCTGGGATATTAATGCCACTAAAGCAAGCAAAGCGCTGTATGCAACGGCAGACGGGGGGGCCACTTGGAATATGGTTATGCAGAACGAGCAATATAATCCGAAGCTGCCAAATCTTGCAATTCCGATGGCGGGCGTGACGACCGGGATGATCTTTAAGGATACAGACCGTGGATTCGTGACACTCCAGACCGGAGCGCTGCCCAAGATTTACATGACTCAAGACGGTGGAGCAACATGGAGTCAGGGACCGGAGTTTCTAGTGAATGAACAGTGGAGAGGCTGCGACAAAGTGGTCACCGGAGAACCGGAATTCTTCGGCAATAACAGCGCATCCGGGTGGTTGCCGGTGGCCTGCCAGAAAGATAAGGATGCTACCATCACATATAACGGATATTTTACCGCCAATAGCGGAGCAAGCTGGACATTTACTACGTTCGGTCTGGGCATCCAGACAGGGATCAACCGCCACCTGGCTCCTGCTTTTTTAAATTCTCAACTCGGCTGGGCTTTGAAAGGAAATCTGATGTACAAGACGATTAATGCGGGAGCAACCTGGACAACACTTCCGGCCAGCAGCGTTCTGCAATCCAAGCTCTTGGAATATCCGGAGATTGTGAAGCTGCAGTTTATTTCAAGGGATGTTGGCTGGCTCTTAATTGAGAAAAAAGAAACTCGGCGATCTATCCTGCTGCAGACAACCAATGGGGGCGTGAGCTGGAAGGTAATGTAAGTTGATTTAGCGGGGAGGCTGCAGATTGCAGTCTCTTTTTTTCAAAATATAAGAATTTTAGCTTCAACCGTTTCCACTTGTCATTATTTCCCTGTGTTACAATAAGTAGCAGGTGAATCTATGAAATTCATACATATGGAGTGAAGAAGATGCATGATTTTAATACAATCAAGTCAGAAGAGGAATTACGTGCTATACTCGGTTATCCAAGCGAACTGGTGAAGAACAAAGCGATTGATGCCCTGGATGAGCATTGCCGCCAGTTTATCGCTAAGTCACCATTGTTGATCATGGCCACTTCCGATGCGGAGGGGTTATGTGATGTCTCACCCAGAGGGGATGCGCCGGGTTTTGTGCTTGTTCTGGATGACAACCATCTTGTCATACCTGAACGGCCGGGTAACCGCCGAATGGATTCGTTAAGGAATATTCTGTCCAATCCAAACGCGGGCCTTATTTTCCTCATTCCGGGTCTGGAAGAAACGCTCAGAGTGAATGGTCGTGCTTATATTGTCCGTGATGAAGAGCTGCTTGTCCGAATGGAATCTCATGGGCGGACTCCGCTGGTAGGCATAGTCATTGAAGTGGAAGAATGCTATATGCATTGTGCAAAATCGTTAAAGCGCTCCAGCTTGTGGAATCCAGACTCTTGGATTGCGAAGGCTGAATTGCCGAATGTTCCTCAGATGATATCTGACCACGCCAAACTTCCTGGCATGAACGCAGAAAAAGTAAAAGCTTCACTGCAAGACAGCTATACCCACCGAATGTATTGATGCTCTGGGCTTTAAATGAAGCAAAAAAACGTATTTAAAATTTTCTTTAAAAATGTGAAAAAAATCACATGACAAAGCGCTGTCCGTGTGATATATTTAACACATAGAAAGCAAGTTCATTTTTTCACAAACTTTCATTCCGAATAGGAGAGATTACAATGACAACTTTTGAAACGGATTATATGACTAGAAACCTTCTGCAATTATGCTATAACTGTGATGATGCACACCTCTGTGAAACTGAAGAACAATGCAGAGCCTGCTGGGCGGACAACGGAATGCTTCCGGAAGAAGAGAACGAAACCAAGCAACTCTTAGATCTTGTACATGCTTAATATTGATAGGCAGAATGAACGTTTTTAAAGACCACTTGTGTTCTCAAATCTGAGAGCCGGGTGGTCTTTTTGGTTTGTAGCCTGTCGTCAGCTGACGGCGAATATGGTTTTCATCTATTTGTGATGCTGTATGAACCGGAACAGGCATATACATGTACAGAAGCGACTGCAGTTATGCGGAAAGCTGAAAAATGGGGATTAAGGAGGAATAAGTCATGGGGATAGGCCCGGATTCTTCTTGGATGTTTGATCTTACCGGGACGGTAATACCGATTTTTCTCGCCCTGATGATTGGCATTGTCGCTGTATCTGCTGGCAGGGGGCTGCTTCAATGGAGCCGGAACAACAGCTCACCCCTGTTGACCGTTCCTGCCCGGATCGTCAGCAAGCGCAGTGAAGTCCGCCAGCAGCAGCTTCAGGATGAGAATCAGAGCAGCCGCACCAGTACAACCTACTATTTAACCTATGAGACGGACGAAGGTGTCAGGATGGAATTTAAAGTGGACGGAAATGAGTTCGGCATGAGCGCTGAGGGAGACAGAGGTGTGCTGACTTACCAAGGCACAAGGTATCACGGGTTTCAGCGCAGCCTGCATTACTCCACAGCTGACTAATTTAACTGTCTGTGATATGTATTTGGTTCGGTTTACAATAGAGATGAGGTTTCGGATAATAAATTCGTTACAGGAGCACAGCTTATCATTGACGGCGGAATGACGCGCAAAATGATTTATGAGCCATAACTAAGCTATCCAGGTAACGGGAAGAAAATAGGCGTGAACTGTCACCTCTTAGGCGAATGCACATACAATACATCGAGCAGTCAAGAGATGTGGAAGCTTGCGAGGCAGGTAAGAAGTCCGGTAAGGAGCGGATGCCTTCAGAACTGCTACGAAGCAAAAGGAGGAGAATGTGTGGCCGTCATCAAAGCGAACTCGGAAGATGTGAAGGTGCTTGCGCGGCTGATGCGGGCGGAAGCCGAAGAGGACGGAGAAGCCGGGATGCTTATGGTCGGGAATGTCGGCGTCAACCGGATTCTCGGCAATTGCCTGGACTTCAACAATATCCGCAATATGAACGATATGGTGTTTCAAAGTCCAGGTGGCTTTGAAGCGCCTCAGAAGGGGTACTTCTATCAGCGTGCCCGGGAATCCGACATTCGCCTGGCCAAAAGAGTGATTGCCGGAGAACGACGATGGCCGGCCTCTAATGCCTTATGGTTCTTTCGTCCTGTAGGCGATTGTCCTGCCACCTGGTATAACCAGCAGAACACCGGCCGCTACAAAGCCCATTGCTTCTTTACACCAACCAGCGCGGATTGCCCGGCTGTATATTAGTACAGCCGGCCCTGCGGGGAGAGTCAGCGTGCTTCCGTAATCTGTCTCTCCCGCTGAAACTGGCAAGCGAAAATTGTGCTGTCGCACCATGTTCTACACGAAGTTAATCAAGGAAGCAAATGCTGACAAAACTTTTAGGAGGTTTTACACAAATGATAGGTCAACCTTACCGTCCCGTTACTTATATGATTGGCAGCACTTCTTCTTCCACTGGCATGAACGGAGGTGGAATGCCTGCCAGCGGCCACATGGGCAGCATGGGCAGCATGGGCAGTATGGGCAGCATGGGCAGCATGGGGAGCATGGGCAGCATGCCACCTCAGGTCACCAGCGGGAGCCCCATGACGCCTACAGGAAGCGTGGTGCCTACCACAGCCCCGGCCTTTGAACAATCCTACATTGAGAACATTTTCCGCCTCAACCTGGGCAAGATCGGGACCTTTTATTTCACATATGAGAACAACAAGGATTGGAATGCCAAGGTTTACAAAGGTGTGCTGGAAGCAGCCGGGCGGGATCATATCATTATCAGTGATCCGGCTACCGGACAGAGAACTGTGCTGCTGATGATTTATTTCGATTATGCTACCTTCGATGAGCCGCTTGCTTACCAGTATCCGGGAGTCATCGGAAATCCACCGGTCGCCCGAAACTTCCGTTAATCCACCTGAACAACTATCCATAGAACACAACTTGCAAACGGCAGCCCGCCTGTAAATGGGGGATGCCGTTTTTTGTGTGAAATTGGAGGATTAGATAATCACGCTGAAGGCAACAAGTTTGACGGAGCGGGTGCGAAAGATTTAACATATATAAAAGCGTATCAACAACCTTTTTTGCATTCGTTAACCTTGTTTTATACCTTTTATACGGAGTATGTCCATAAGAAGGAAAACTAGATCATATTTTTACTCCGGTTTACACCTGTTTTTATGGAGTGAGTAATAATATAATAATGTATATATTTATAATCCGTGATTCTAGTCAGGAGTTGAAGGCATTGGGAAATTGAAACTGAAAGGAACGTTTGGCGTTTCACTAGCTAACATTTTGAAAAATCGAAGGAGGTGGGCCTATCCACCTGATACGAAGAACGGTGGATAGGAGTATAAATTGAGCGACCCTTTACCCGGTATATTACATGTAGGTCTTATTCTTTTGCTTGTGCTGTTTAATGGCTTTTTTGTTTCGGTTGAATATGCGATGGTCAAGGTACGAAGCGGCCGCATTGAAGCACTGATTGAGGAGGGCAGTAAAAGAGCACCCGCAGCAAGAAAGATTGTCCACAATCTAGATGCTTATCTGTCCGCCTGCCAGCTTGGCATTACGCTTGCCTCGCTCGCACTCGGCTGGCTGGGTGAACCGGCTATAGCTACGATTGTGGGACCGCTTGTAACAAGCCTAGGCTTCGGTGAAACAACCGTATATGTGATCTCCCTCATTATTGCCTTTATGTTCATCACGGTGCTGCATATTGTACTAGGCGAGCTGGCACCCAAGACGATTGCGGTGAACAAAGCGGAGAAGGTGCTTCTGCTAACGGCCGGTGCGATGAACGTCTTTTACAGGATCATGTATCCATTTATCTGGCTCGTCAATGGGTTAGCAGGCGGACTGCTGCGTTTCTTCCGTCTGGCACCGGCCTCAGAGCTGGCCACTGCGCATACAGAGGAAGAAATCCGCATCCTCATGCAGGAGAGCAACAAGAGCGGGCTGATCGACAATACAGAAATGACTTTGGTGGACAATATCTTTGAATTTGCCGATACGATGGCCAGAGAGATTATGATCCCCCGAACCGAAATGATCTGTCTAAACAGTCATCTGTCGGCAGAAGAGAACCTTGAGATTGCCTTTGACGGAATGAGAACACGTTATCCGGTTTGTGATGGCGATAAGGACCATATTCTTGGCTTTATCCACATTAAGGATCTCATCCGGGATCAGGCGCCGAAGTACAATGAATTGATTCGTCCGATTCTTACCGTTCCAGAGTCCATTCAGATCAGTGCACTCCTGAAGGTGATGCAGCGGGCGAAGACTCAAATCGCCATTCTGATTGACGAATACGGCGGTACGTCAGGTATGGTTACGCTTGAGGATATTATGGAGGAGATTGTCGGAGAAATTCAGGATGAGTTCGATGAAGAGCGTCCCGGTGTTGAGCAACTGGGGGAGGATGAGTTTTCCATAGACGGCCTCATGCTGATTGAAGAGATCAACGACTCACTGGGGCTTCATATGGAGACGGAAGACTATGATACTATAGGCGGATGGCTATACTCCAAGTTAGAAGTCAATCCGCCGCAAAAAGGGCAAACCGTTGAATTCGACGGCCATCTGTTCGTGGTAGAGGAAACCGAGAATAAGCGGATTTCCCGGATTAAGCTATTGAAGCTGCAGTTTTTGACGGAGGAAGCTGGAGCATAAACTTATTAAGCATTACACACAAAAGGCACTAGCGCAGAATAAGCGCAGTGCCTTTTGTGTGTAATTGTACTTATCTATCCGAGAAAGGAAGGTCCAAATGCTAAATCATCAGAATAATTATAATGATCTGCTGGTCCTCTTTTCCATTGCGATAGCATTTCTATCCTGTGAGGAAGTTTACCTTTTATAATATTGATGGTGTGAGCTGAAGTTTGCTATGGAAGTTTGCCAAAGAGAGAACTTTAATTATATAATTTTAAATTATATGACTTTCATTACCCGGGTCCTGAGTGGACGGAAAGGAACTCTCTTTGAGCAAAAACAAACGAAACAGTGCCGCGGCTCCCCAACAGAGCAAGCAGGAGAAACGCAGGGCAGAACAGGAAAAGCAGAAGCAAAAAACCAAAATACTGATCTTCAGCACTGTAGCAGCAGTTATCATTATCTTTGTCGCTCTTATCATGCTGATTCCAAAAGCGAACTCTGACTTTAATTACAGCGAGATGCACAGACTTGGAAAAGAGGATGCTCCAGTCAAAATTGTTGAATTCGGGGATTATAAATGTCCGGCGTGTTCAGACTTTACCGGTACCATCAAACCTCAGCTTGTTGAAAAATACGTAACTCCGGGCAAAGCGGCCTTTTACTTCGTAAATATGGCCTTTATCGGACCGGATTCCGAAACAGCTTCATTAGCAGCTTTGTCTGTCTATCATCAGAACAGTGAAGCTTTCTGGACCTATTCTGACGCAATCTATGCTAATCAGGGCGAGGAGAGCGAAGAGTGGGCGACCGCTGATTTCCTGGTAAGCCTGGCGCAGAAGGAGAACCTGCCGATAGATTTTGACCTCTTGCGTAAAGACATTGAGGAAGGCACCTATGAAAGTGAACTACAGAGAGATATGAAGTTAGCCGATGACAGCAAAGTGACCTCTACTCCTACTGTATTTGTTAATGGAGTGAAAGTAGACAAGGCCTTTGATATCGAAGCTATCGACTCACAGGTGCAAATCGCCCTTGATTCGGCGGATGCCAAATGATGAAATTCTCTACCTTCTGCAGACGCCACTGCCTATATCTGGCCTGGTTTGTTTCGGTAATTGCTGTAGCAGGAAGCTTGTATCTTAGTGAAGTGCTGCATTATGAACCCTGCAGGCTGTGCTGGTTCCAGCGTATCTTTATGTATCCTCAGCTGATTCTGCTCGGAATTGCCACATACCGGGGAGATAAACGCATCATTCCTTATGTGCTGCCTTTATGTCTGATAGGCGGGAGTATCTCCCTGTACCATTACGCAGAGCAGAAAATTCCTGCACTCAGTAAAATCTTGCCATGCACAATTGGTGTACCCTGCAATGAGGATTATTTGAACTTTTTAGGGTTCATTACAGTACCTCTGCTTGCGTTGATTGCTTTTGCTCTAATCGCAATTTTGCTCTGGACCGGGCGCCAAGAAGAGCCAGCTGAATAAGAAAAGGCTAAGCAGAATTTAGAGCATAAATATTCCCTAAATTTTTGTCACAATTAACATCCAAAACACTCAAAAATCACGGAACGCTGGGATAATGAAAGAGAATGAAAGATCCACTTATCCCGGGTCTTGGATTTGAGCTTTTTGGATGTTTTTTCATTCTTTTTTCATTTTTTTCACCGCTTTACTGAAAAGCTATTGTAGACTATCATTAGTCCTTGTGAGAAGTTGAATATGCGCTGAATTTTCCGCAAGGAAAAACGGGGGAACCAAATTTGGCGGCAACGTCAATGGGGTGAATCGGAGGCAGGTCAATTTGACCGGAACCGTAGGGCTACCACAGCCCGAATCCGCCAGCTAACCTCGTAAGCAAGGGTGGGATAATGAGCATGCGTAAGCATGCGGATCATTTCCGTATGCTTATTTTTGTGCCTGCATTTATGAAACCTGCCAATGAAAACGGCGCGCGGTATTACCGTTTCAACTCAACAAAGAGAGGAACTGTTACTACAATGGTAAGCAAGGTAAAACGACTATTGATCGGGCGTCCGATGAAGTCGAACGAACTCGATCATGAAAAGTTATCCAAGGTGAAAGCACTGGCTGTTCTGTCTTCCGATGCACTCTCGTCTGTGGCCTACGGAACGGAGCAAATTCTCATTGTACTGGTGGCCGCGGGCTTCACCGCCATCTGGTATTCATTGCCGATTGCATTAGCCGTATTGGGCCTGCTGGCCATCCTTATTTTTTCCTATCGCCAGACTATCTTTGCCTATCCGCAAGGCGGCGGAGCGTATATCGTGGCAAAAAGCAATCTCGGCGTTCCTACCGGCCTATTGGCTGGCGGCTCTTTATTAGTAGATTACATTCTTACAGTTGCAGTTAGTGCTTCGGCGGGAACGGATGCGATCACATCGGCCTTTCCGAGTCTTCATAATCATACTGTCCTTATTGCAGTCTCCGTCATTCTGATCTTGACGATTATCAATCTCCGCGGGGTGACGGAGTCCGCTTCATTTATTGCCATTCCGGTGTATCTGTTCGTGGTCTCTATCTTTGTACTCATCATTGCCGGGGTGTACAAATATATTACAGGCGGGGCTCATGCCGAAATCCCGGAGATCGGTTCCGCCGTTTCCAACGTCAGTCTGTTCCTATTGCTCAAAGCCTTCAGTTCCGGTTGTTCGGCACTCACCGGGGTAGAGGCGGTATCGAATGCCATTCCGAACTTCAAAGCTCCAGCGGAAAAAAACGCCGCCAAAACCTTGATGCTGATGGGAGGCATCCTCGGTTTGATGTTCACCGGCATTACGCTGCTGGCATACTGGTATGGGATTACTCCTAATGAGAAATCCACCGTCGTGTCGCAAATTGCCGAATCTACGTTTGGCCGGGGCGGTTTGTACTTTTTCATCCAAGGGATAACGGCCGTCATCTTGTTCCTGGCGGCGAATACAGCTTACTCGGCGTTTCCGCTGCTCGCGTTCATGTTTGCCAAAGATAAATATTTGCCTCATGCCTTCATGGTCCGGGGAGACCGCCTGGGCTTCTCTAATGGTATTATCTTTCTCGGAGTATTGTCGGCTGTGCTTGTAGCTGCTTTCCACGGAAATACAGAAGGGCTGATTCCGCTGTATGCAGTCGGCGTATTTATCCCTTTTACGCTGTCGCAGCTTGGCATGATGGTGCACTGGTTCAAAACGAAGCCGAAAGGCTGGCAGAATAAATTTGTAGTCAATACAATCGGTATGCTGACCACCCTGACGATTACGCTTATCTTTATCATCACTAAGTTTTCCAGCGTGTGGATGGCCTTCATCTTCCTGCCGGTTGTCATGTTCGTATTCCACCGCATTCATAGTCATTATATGAATATAGCCGATCAGCTTCGCATTTGTCCTGCTACGGATAAACCGCTGATTAAAGGAAGTACCGTTGTTGTTCCGGTTGCGGGTGTGACACGCGCTGTGCTGCATTCGATCAGTTATGCGAAGTCATTAACAGATAATGTGGTGGCAGTCTACGTTGGTTTTGATGAAGAGGAAATTCACAAGATGGAGCAAAAATGGGAGGAATGGAACCCGGGTGTACGCCTGATTGTACTTCGTTCCCGTTACCGCAGCATTATCCGCCCACTGGTGAAATTTATCGATACCGTAGAGTGGAAGACCGCTTCTACAGATCATATTACCGTATTGATTCCACAGTTCATTACCAAACATTGGTGGCAGGCGATCCTGCATAATCAGACCAGCTTGTTCATTCGCTCTTATCTAATGAATCAAAAAGATATAGTTGTATCAACAGTACCCTATCATTTGCACAAATAGGCAGTTAAATATGGTTAGCAGAGGTTGTTTCCGTAGCTTGCGGAGGCAACCTTTTTTTATAGAACGAATAATTTTGTTGACAGGGATAATGAGAATCAATATCATTTAAAAAGTAAGGCGAAGGTCTCGGACACCTTTGACCATTAATGCATGTGCATACAGGAGGGGTATTTAATGTTTTCGATGAACAATAAGAGATCAGGCAGCATGAAGCTCGCATTGATCGGATGTATGGCTATGACTTTGTTCTTGTCCGCTTGCGGCAATGGCAATAATGAGAAAGCTGCAAATTCCGGAACGGAAGCTACCGCCGCACCTACGGCTACGGCTGAATCAACGGCAGCGCCAACGGAAACAACGGCACCGGCCACAGAGAAAACGGTGACAGACGCCATGGGACATAAAGTCACAGTACCAGCGAATCCGCAGCGCGTCCTTGCTTCTTACATGGAAGACTACCTGGTAACACTGGGCGTTACCCCGGTAGCGCAGTGGTCCGTGACAAACGGAACCCAGGAATATCTGATTGCTGAGCTTAAAGATGTGCCAACCATCAGCTATGATCTTCCGCTGGAGGCTGTGACCAGCTTTGCACCGGATTTCCACATTGTGCAGTCTGAGTCGAGTGTGCAGAACGGTCTGTATGACCAGTTGAACAAAATCGCACCTACTTATGTCCTTGGTGACAAGATTAGCAAAGACTGGCGCAAATCGCTGCTCAAAATCGGTGAGCTCCTGAACAAGAGCACTGAGGCTGAACAAGCCATTGCAGACTACGATCTAAAAGCAGCAGATGCAAAAGCCAAAATCAGCAGCTCCATTGGTGATGATTCGGTCGCCATTCTGTGGCTGGTGTCGAAGAACTTCTTTATAGTAGATGAAACACGCAGCAGTGGTGCTGTATTGTACGGGGATCTGGGTTTGAAGCAACCCAACCTGGTTACTGATATCCCTGCGGCATCCAGAGCGACCTGGAATCCGATCACGCTGGAGAAATTGGCTGAACTGACCGCAGATCATATCTTCCTGGTGAACAGTGACAAGACCGAAGCCTCTGACATTCTTAACGGTGCAATCTGGAAGGGTATCCCTGCGGTTAAGGCTGGAAAAGTTCATGAACTTAGCGCGGACAGCAGCTGGTTGTACAGCGGAGCCATTGCCAACTCCAAAACCATTGATGATGTCTTGAGTTTTCTCGTGAAATAATCAGCCTTAACTGTGTGTAGAGAGAACTCTTCAGCGGTGGAGGGATGTGCAGGTTCTTGTATCTTGAGATACAATGGCCTGCACCTTTTTTTAGGACATTGACTTAATCGTTCACAGTGAAAGTGCGAGCTGTGAAAGCTTGTACATAATTCAGATATTTGCGATAATGAGAATGATATTTGTTCTCATTAAAACATTGAACTCATCCTATTAAGGGGAAAACTTATGGTGTCATCCACACGTTCTATAGTTGACAATACAAATTCGTCAAGAGATCAACCGCTGAAGACAAGGCCGGTTGCTGCGGTAGTTATTTTGATTTTGGGCCTTGCCGCTGTCGTCTTTGGTCTGGCACTTTCCGTTTCTGTAGGTGCCGCGGATATTAGACTGGCGACGGTATGGGAGGCAGTCTTCCGGTTTAATCCGGAGCTGCAGCAGCATCAGATTATTCGGGAACTGCGGATTCCCCGTGCTTTGGCGGGAGCGCTGGTTGGTGCTTGTTTCGCCGTCGCAGGAGCAATCATGCAGGGCATGACCCGCAATCCGCTGGCAGATTCCGGCTTACTGGGTCTGAATGCCGGTGCTAGTGCAGGATTGGCGTTAGCTTTTGCTTTTGCGCCATCTGCTTCCTTTCTCTACATTATGCTGTACTGCTTCATCGGCGCTGCAGCGGCAGCCATTCTTGTGTTCGGGATTGGCTCACTCTCCCATAGCGGTTTAACCCCGCTGCGTCTGACTCTTGCCGGAGCCGCCGTAAGTGCTATGCTGCTGGCGGTAAGCCAGGGAATCGCGATTCTGTTTCATTTGTCCCAGGATATTGCCTTCTGGATGGCAGGCGGGATCGGCGGGACGAATTGGACACAGCTTCGTATTTTGTTTCCCTGGATTGCGGCAGCTCTGATAGGATCTCTGCTGATCTCCCGATCCATTACTCTCCTTAGTCTCGGACGCGATGTAGCGGCGGGACTTGGACAGCGGACCGGGCTAGTGCAAACAGCCGGGATTATTATTGTAGTGATTCTCGCCGGTTCCGCGGTTTCGACGGTTGGACCGATTGCTTTTGTGGGGCTGATCATCCCCCATATTACACGTTATCTGGTTGGTGTCGATTACCGCTGGATTATTCCCTGCTCTGCAGTACTCGGCAGTCTACTGATTGTATTTGCTGATATTGCAGCCAGAATGATTAACGCGCCTTATGAAACACCGCTAGGTGCTTTAATCGCAGTGATCGGCGTGCCGTTTTTTATTTACTTGGCTAGTAGACGGAAGGGGGAGCTGTCATGAGCAGAGCTCTGCACTCACCCACCGGGAAACAACGCCGTATCCGGGAAGCAGCCATATTAACCTCACTTGCGGTTCTTATCGTGGTCATCTTTGTTGTCAGTATGAACACCGGGTTGATGCGATTATCACCGCTGGATGTCTTACACACAGTCCTTGGAGAGGGAACGCAGCAGCAAAAGCTGATTCTCTTTGATTTCCGGCTGCCGCGCATAGTGATCTCGCTGCTTGTCGGCACAGGGTTTGCGGTTTCCGGCTGCATTCTGCAAAGCTTGTCGCGCAATGCGCTGGCAGAGCCTTCCACACTGGGGATTAATGCCGGTGCCGGGTTTGCGGTGATTATCTTTATCTCATTTGTTCCGGCAACCTCGGCAGCTCCAATCTTTGTTCTTCCGCTGCTGGCGCTGGCCGGAGCAAGTCTTACGGCTGCACTTATTTATCTCCTGTCTTTCCGGCGCGAGGATGGCCTCTCGCCGACAAGAATGATACTTATCGGGATCGCTGTAGGTGCGGGCATCTATGCTTTCCAATTGATCCTGTCGTTAAGGCTGGATCCGCAGAATTATCAGTTTGTGGCGATCTGGATGGCCGGTAAAATCTGGGGCGGTGACTGGAGATTTGTGCTTGCGCTGACACCATGGATAGCCATTTTGCTGCCATTTGCGTTCTACAAAGCCCGGGTGCTGAATGTACTTAACCTCGGGGACCAAACCTCGGCCGGGCTGGGCATGCCGGTGGAGAAGGAACGCATTCTGCTGCTGGCCGCCGCAGTTGCGCTGTCTGGCTCCTGTGTCGCCGTAAGCGGCGGCATAGGCTTTGTGGGGCTGATTGCGCCCCATCTCGCCCGCAGGCTCGTTGGACCGAAGCATCAGGTGCTGCTGCCTGCCTGTGCCTTAATCGGCGCGTTGTTGCTGCTTACCGCGGATACTATCGGCCGCTGGATTCTGCAGCCGGCTGAAATACCGACAGGTATTGTAGTTGCGCTGATCGGCGCTCCCTACTTCCTATATTTACTGGCCAAATCAAAGGCCTGATTATCTAAAGGAGCAAAATGCTCCATAAAACTAAGCGGATGCTTACGAAGTCAGTTTTATTACATTGCTAATCCAAAAGGAGCTCATGCTCCATAAAACTTTCAAGGAGTGAAGATCATGTCGGAACGTTTGAATACAGAACAGCTGAGTATTGGTTATGCGGAGGCTACGATTGTTAAAGGTTTGAACCTGTCTCTCCCAACAGGAAAGATCACAGCGCTGGTAGGAGCGAACGGCTCCGGGAAATCCACGATTCTTAAGACGATGGCACGGATTATGAAGCCTAAGAGCGGCAATGTTATGCTCGACGGTAAATCGATTCATACCCTATCTACTAAAGAAGTGGCTCGTCAACTGGCCATTCTGCCGCAAAACCCGACGGCTCCGGACGGACTGACTGTATCCGAACTGGTTGGATACGGGCGTTACCCGCATCAGAAAGGCTTCGGCACTATGACCCCTGAAGACCGTGCGATTATCGCCAATGCGATTTCCGTTACCGGGATGGAAGAGTTCCATGATCGTCCAATCGACCGCCTCTCCGGCGGACAGCGCCAGCGTGCCTGGATTGCCATGGCCTTGGCGCAACAGACAGATATCCTGTTCCTTGACGAGCCGACGACGTTCCTTGACATGGCTCACCAGCTGGAAGTACTACAGCTGCTGCAGAAGCTGAACCAGGAAGAGGGCCGCACAATCATTATGGTGGTGCATGATTTGAACCATGCCTCCCGTTACGCGCAGCATATGGTAGCGATCAAGTCGGGCACCGTAATCAGCGAAGGGAACCCGATGGAGGTTATGACACCAGATGTGCTTCGCAAAGTATTCGGAATCGAATGTGATATCGTTCCCGATCCGCGTACAGGTGTACCTTTATGCCTTCCTTACGAGCTTGCTGCTTATAAAGCTGTCGGCATGTAATTGACAATTGAAGGATTAGCTAGGGGAATTAAGGAGGAAACCGAATGAATGAGGCACAGATAAAGGACATAGGCAGCAAATTTGATCTTTATCCATCTCCCCCAGAGGAGGCGAGATATTCATTTACAGCGCAGGATTTGATCAATGTAGAGGGTATGAGAGCATTTATGGACTGCTACAGACCGCTGATGAAGGCACTGGACGATAAGGCTGTGGCTGCATACTTCGGCGGCTGGTTCTCTAGCGTGGCGCTGGCAGTACAATATTCGGTCTCGTTATATTCCAATGTGCCGGCGATCAACTTATCTAATTTGCGCATTCATCTCATTCCGGCGAGCGGGTATTGCCGTATTGCCTTCTCTTTGAATTCCTGGGTGATAGAGCCAGCGCCTGCTGACGAACAGGGTCGGGTTACTTGGCGTAATAAAGTGTTTACAGAGTTCTACAGGAACACAGCAAGCCCGCTGCTGCGTACAATGTCTGCCGCCAGCGGTTTGAGACTGGGGGAGATCTGGGGTCAGCTCCCGTCTAAGTTCAACTACTACATTGAAATGCTTGCAGCAGGCAACAGCAATAAGGAATTTCTGATTCACGTGAAGGACGACTACAGTTATCTGAGGAAAGGCCTGGCTGCGGATGTGTTCCAGCTTCCCAGAAATCCATTTGATGTAGAGGTACGTAAGATTGAATCCCTTGCCGATCCAGAGCAGAGGGTACACATGCGTAACCGCTGCTGTCTGTATTATCGAACCGAAGGTGGAAGTGTCTGCTATACCTGCCCCCGTCTTAAAGAAGAGGAACGAGCCGCACGTAGAGCCGAATACCGTATTCAAGCTGCGTCGTCACAGGTTTAGGATATAACTGTAAGAATTGTTTCATACTTAAAATAGCAGGCATACCACAGCAGGCTCCCGTCATTGACAAGGGAGCCTGTTCGTTGTTAAAGTTGTGGTTGCCATAGTTCAAAGTAAAGCTGAATCAACATAAACATTATAGAAGGTAAGATTTATTATTTTCATAGCGTAAAAGGAGCATGAAGGATGAATATCAGCAAAATTCAAGAGGATCTGCAGCAACTGGCTCCAGCCGGTACGGTAAAAAGCCATGAAGTGCTTAAGGATTATGTATTCACCCAAATGGGCGGCTGTGCAGATATACTGGCTGAACCTGCCACTTATGAGGAAATTCAAAATATTGTTACATATGCCCGGAAGAATGATATTCCTCTTACAGTACTGGGAAATGGTTCAAATGTAATTATCCGTGACGGTGGAATCCGCGGGATCGTCCTGCAGACCTCAGGCTTAAGCGGTATGGGAATTCATGGAGATCTTCTGTACGCCCAGTGCGGTGCCAAGATCATTGATGTATCCAGGTATGCCCTGGAGCAGGAACTGGCAGGTCTTGAGTTTGCCTGCGGCATCCCCGGAACAGTTGGCGGTGCTCTCTATATGAATGCTGGCGCGTATGGAGGCGAAGTTAAGGATGTGCTGCAAAGTGCGCTTGCCATCAATAAGGCAGGGCAGCTGGTCACCCTGCAAGGGGATGAGTTTCAGTGGGGATACAGACAAAGTGTCTTTGCGAGCGGTGAATATATCGTGCTGGAAGCCAGATTCGCGCTGATTCCGGGGGATTCTGCTTTAATTAAAGCTTCCATGGATGAACTGACCTATTTGCGTGAATCCAAGCAGCCATTGGAATATCCGTCATGCGGAAGTGTCTTTAAGCGGCCGCCGGGCCGTTATGCCGGACAGCTGATCCAGGAAAGCGGGCTTCAAGGGACCCGGATTGGCGGTGCTGAAGTATCGCGTAAACATGCCGGATTTATTGTCAACGCAGATAATGCCACTGCGAGCGATTATATCGGACTTATTCAGCATGTGCGGGCTGCAGTGAAGGATAAATTCGGAGTCGAGCTGGAGACTGAAGTAGAAATTATCGGAGAAGAATAACTTCATTTTGTTGGCCGCGGTAGCAATTACCGCGGCCTATTTTTTTGCATTAAGTTATGTGCAGTGGACTCTCAGTATTCCGATTAGCTTGTGGAGAGAGCATACTTGGCTCTGTCTGTCTGGAGTTCCGCTTTATCTTCACCAATATTATCCAAATGTAGTCCGCTGACGGCAATTTCATAACTATGCTGTGGAAGCGGCACAAGTTCACCATCACCATTCAGGGTATTGCCTGATCCTCTTAAGATAAGCGCATCATCCAGATAATTATCGATCTTATCCTCAGCGGTGCGGTACTCTACGTTTTCCAATTGAAAGTGGACTGTATCGAGATCTTCAAGCTCCTGCTTTTTGATTACAATGGTTTGGTTTGCGTGAGCATCGAGCCAATCTAGAAGCTTCTGTACCGTTTGATCCATAAGTTGATCCCATCCTTATTTAAGAGATTATAAATTCTAAGTTACCCCTTTTGTTGAAATTGAATCCATATTTCTGCAACATCTAATTAGTTCCTTGGGATATTCTCAATTTCTACGAATAAGCTTGAAGGAAAGCAAACCTTAGGCAAAGGTGGGTAGGCCATTGATTCAGCTTACGGAAGTATCGAAATCGTTTCAGGAGAAGCGGGCGGTAGACCGGCTGTCCTTTTCAGTTGGGGAAGGGGAAGTATTTGGCTTTCCAGGCCCTAAAGGGGCGGGGAAAACAACAGCCATTCGCATGATGACCGGCCTGCTTCAGCCCAGTGAAGGACAAATATTAATTAATGGCATGAATATTTCACAATATAAAAAATAAGGTTCGCGCTCAGATTGGGGTTGTCTTTGAGCTGCCAAATCTATATGTACGCAGTTCATCCGCGACAATCTTGAACTTTTTGCCGATTAATACGGTGTGTCCAAGGGTCGGGTGGATGAAGTGATTGGCAGCCTGCCGACAGAAATCCAAGGTTGGCAGCTGTCCAAAGGCTGGAAGCAGCGTGTGTTAATCGCCAGAAGCCTGCTGCGCTTGTCTTTTTCCTGCATGCTTCCGTATATCAGGCACTGCCGGACTGGACTTATCCGTTCTTCGCCGCTTTGCCAAGCATTGAAATCGTGGAAAATTTAAATCGTATTCTAAACGGTGATGGCCTGCTACTTTTCGAGAGTCTGCTGCTCCCGCTGTGGATGACCGTTCTGGTACTATGGATCTGAGAACCGGCAAAGAGTAGCTATGGCAATAAGTCTGTTAGCAGGCAAATTCTTATGGGTTGTCAATCATCTGCCAATCATGTTATAGTTCAAGACGTTAATAATAAGCTTAAGAAGAAGTCTGCGTGTACATCGCAGGAGAGGTTCGCAAACTCCCTCTATAAAAAACTAAGACATCTTGATGCATAGGTAAAGTCTCCGGTTGAAGGGGGCTTAAGGGAGTATAGGGAGATGCCTATACTTATTTCCTGCTATGCTGCGTAATTTCTTAGTAGGGCCATGTTTTCGAAATCTCGTTCTTCTTTCCAGTTCCGGCAGTAAGCCGGGGGAAAAGAGAGGGGTTTTTTGTCATGTCAGAAGGCAGATTGAAAGAGGAAATGCAAGAGGTCACCCTGCTGGGCAATCAAGGGACGCAGTACAAATTCGGCTATGATCCGGGAATTCTCGAGGTGTTTGACAACAAACATCCCGGCCGCGATTATTTTGTGAAGTTTAATTGCCCCGAGTTCACCAGCCTGTGCCCTGTAACCGGACAGCCGGATTTCGGCGTGATGTACATTTCGTACGTTCCGGAGCAAAAGATGGTCGAGTCCAAGTCCCTGAAGCTTTATCTGTTCAGCTTCCGCAATCACGGTGACTTTCATGAAGACTGTGTCAACATTATTATGAATGACTTGATCTCGCTCATGGAGCCGCGTTACATCGAAGTATGGGGCAAATTTACCCCGCGTGGCGGAATATCCATTGATCCTTACTGCAACTGGGGGCGTCCGGGAACCAAGTATGAGGCGATGGCCGAACACCGGCTGATCAATCATGACCTATATCCAGAAAAAGTGGATAACCGATGATCCCAGATCGTGGAGAGGAGAGAGTGTGAAATGAATAAAAAAGCGCTCGTCGTATTCAGCGGCGGACAAGACAGTACAACCTGCCTCGTGTGGGCTATCCAGCACTTTGAGGAAGTTCAGGTCGTTACCTTTAACTATAACCAGCGCCATGCCGCTGAAATTGAGGTTGCCAAGGGAATTGCCGCCAAATTCAATGTGAAGCAGCATATTCTTGATTTGGGATTGCTGAATCAGCTGGCACCCAATGCTTTGACCCGTGATGATATAGAAATTGTATCCGGTGAAGGGGATGAATTGCCCAGCACCTTTGTTGATGGCCGGAACCTGCTGTTCCTGTCCTTTGCGGCAATTCTGGCGAAGCAGCTGGGATATGCCAATATCGTCACCGGCGTATGCCAGACCGATTTTAGCGGGTATCCTGACTGCCGCGATGTGTTTGTGAAATCATTGAATGTAACCCTCAATCTGTCTATGGACTATGAGTTTGTCATTCATACACCGCTGATGTGGCTGGATAAAAAAGAAACCTGGAAGATGGCCGACGAGCTGGGCCAGTTTGATTACATCCGTCAGCACACACTGACTTGCTACAACGGTATCATTGGCAGCGGCTGCGGTACCTGCCCGGCATGTTTGCTTCGCAAGCGTGGTCTTGAGCAGTATGTGGCTGAGCGAAAGAAGGTTGGCTTATAATGCTGGGCGAAGTATCGGTCTGTAAAATATTCACTTTTGACGCTGCACATCAGCTGATTGGACATAAGGGGAAATGCAGCAATCTCCACGGCCACACCTACAAGCTTGAAGTGGTCCTGAAGGGTAAACCTTCCGTGGAGGCGGGGCATTCGGACGAAGGCTTCGTGATTGATTTCAGCGATATTAAAAGCACGGTACAGCAGAGTCTGGTCGACCGGCTGGATCACGCTTTTCTGGCGATGGGTAACGAGCCTGTGCTGGATACATTGATAAATACGGGATCGAAGGTAGCGATGCTCTCCTTCCGAACGACGGTGGAGAACATGGCGTGTTATATAGCCTACAAGCTGAAGCAGGTGGCGTTGCCGTTATATTCCGTTAAGCTGTGGGAGACGCCCACTTCCTGGGCGGAAGTGCTGGCTGAGGATATTCCGGAGGATGGACCCTCCTACCGGATGCATGGGGGTTGTGACTGTGAGTAAGATTCCGGTCATAGAAATGTTCGGCCCAACCATTCAGGGGGAAGGCGCAGTTATCGGAGTGAAAACCATGTTCGTCCGTACCTATGGCTGTGACTATCGCTGCAGCTGGTGCGATTCCGCATTCACATGGGATGGTTCGGCCAAGGATAAGGTGCGGATGCTTACACCAGAGGAGATTATGGCCGAACTGCTCTCACTAGCCGGAAATAATTTTGACTGTGTAACCATCTCCGGTGGCAATCCTGCACTAATTGGTGAGGCGATGGGTACCTTCATCATGGGGTTGCACGAGCGGGGCATTCAAGCAGCAATCGAAACCCAGGGCAGCCGCTGGCAGGAATGGTTCAACGACGTGGATGTGCTGACAATCAGCCCCAAGCCGCCAAGCTCGGGCATGAAGACAGATTGGGAGATCCTTGATGGCATTATGGGGAAGCTGCATGATAAAGGCAAAGCTGCCCATAGCCTGAAGGTTGTTGTCTTTAACGGAGGCGATTATGAATATGCCAAAGCAGTGCATAAACGATACCCTGAGGTGCCACTGTTCCTGCAGCCGGGCAATGAGGATGTCACGGAGGAAGGTGACATTTCCGTACGTCTACTGGGTAGGCTGGAATGGCTGTTTAATCAGGTGATCGCCGATCCAGAGATGAACCGGGCACGGGTGCTCCCTCAGCTTCATGCACTCATCTGGCATAATAAGCGCGGGAAATAAAAAGGATGACAATTTCATAATGTTTAAAGATGAATTTGTAAAATCTCAAGGGGGATTCTTCAGGCAGTCTTCTGGTATAATTATTGGAAAACCAGGGAATAGCGAGGGATCATACATGACAACAGCCTTATTAATTATCGATGTCCAAGAGGCCATGTTCTCTTATAATGTGAAGCTGCATGATGAAGGAGGCGTGATGGACCGGATTATATCGCTATTGAATAAAGCCCGCTCCGCAGGGGCTCCGGTTGTCTATATCCAGCACACCGAGGATGAGGAGTATACGAAGGGTTTGCCCACCTGGCAGATCAGCGGCCGAATTACACCGAAGGAGGAAGACTCCATAGTCGAGAAACCGACTTGGGATGCTTTTCACCGTACCCGGCTGCATGAGGAGCTGCAGCGTTTGGGTGTGACCAATCTTGTCATATGCGGGATGCAAAGCGAATTCTGTGTCGATACAACCACCAGACGGGCCTACAGCATGGGGTATTCCAGCGTACTGGTCCAGGATGCGCATAGCACTTTCGGCAACGCCAATTTTAGCGGTGAAGAGATTGTCAGGCATCATAATTCAGTGCTGGGCGGGAGATTCGCTGTGCTTCGGCCGGAGCGTGAGGTAGAATTCCAATGAATGCAGGGAAATCTGCGATGAAGCCAGTGCGCCGGTCCAGGTTGAGATTGTTCGCCGGCAAGCGATATTTCACCTGGAAAAGATACTGGACATGGTTTATCCAGCGCGGTAACAAGGCAACAAGACATCGGTCTGAGGCACTGCCCTATAAGGCAGCCGGGCATTCAACCCCGCTCCTGCGCAGACTGCGAAATGTGGACATGCAGCTACAGTACAATAAGATTACAAATCTGCGTCTGGCCGTCGCCAGGCTGGATGGTCTGGTGATCTCGCCGGGAGAGACCTTCTCGTATTGGCAAACGATCGGTAAGCCAACCCGGCGTAAAGGTTACTTGGACGGAATGGTTCTATATTACGGTGGTTTTCGTTCCGGCACAGGAGGCGGATTATGCCAGCTGTCCAATCTGATCTACTGGATGACGCTGCACACCCCGCTGACCGTGACCGAGCGGCACCGCCACAGCTATGATGTATTTCCCGACGAACAGCGGACGCAACCTTTCGGCAGCGGGGCCACTTGTGCATATAATTATTTGGATCTGCAGCTTCAGAACAATACAGACCGGACATATCAGTTGAAGCTGCACCTGGATGATACTCATCTGTACGGCGAATGGAGATGCGATGACAAGCTGCTTTATCATTATGAGATATACGAGGCTGATCATGTAATCCGTCTGAAGCCATGGGGCGGTTATGTCCGCAGCAACAGCATCCGCCGCAGAGTATTTACGCGCAGTGGTGAGCTTGCAGGGGATGAAGCGGTGGCCGAAAATCATGCCCTGATGATGTACTCTCCGCTGCTGCATCCGCCCACTGGATTAGCGGAAGGGTGATGAGTTAATGAAACTTGACAGTGATTGGTACTGGAAATCAGATGATGAAGTGGGGATGGAACGCTCAAGCAGACTGAAACGCAATATTAGGGTATGGACTGTGTTACTTACTGCTCTATTGGCAGCGGCTGCGCTTGCAGGCTGGCTGGTGCTACAAGAAATATTTGATTTCTTTGAGTACTTAGGCATTTAGGAGAGACTTCGGAGGATAACGGATAAACACCGGGACTTTGGGGTTATAACATAGTATGCTGCTAACAAGTTTAGCCTTGCTAAGTTCTTAACTCTACTTCCGAAGGAGTGGTCCTCAACATGAAGGCAGTAACCTATCAAGGGAAGAAGAAAGTCGAAGTTAAAGAAGTAACCGACGCTAAGCTGGAAAAGAAGGACGACATCATTGTGCGCATCACCTCGACAGCGATATGCGGTTCGGACCTTCACATCTATAACGGGGAAATCCCCGGCATGCACGACGACTATATTATTGGCCATGAGCCGATGGGGATTGTCGAAGATATCGGACCGGACGTTACCAGAGTCAAAAAAGGCGACCGCGTCATCATTCCTTTTAATGTAGCCTGTGGACAATGTTATTTCTGCCAGCATGAAATGGAGAGCCAGTGTGACCATGCCAACGAGGCCAAGGATACCGGAGGTTATCTCGGCTTTTCCGATTCGTACGGCGGCTTTGCCGGCGGACAAGCGGAGCTGCTGCGTGTTCCTTACGGTAATTTTGGTCCTTTTGTTATTCCCGAGGATGCCGAGATGGAGGATGAGAAACTCCTGTTCCTTTCGGACATTGTGCCAACAGCCTGGTGGGGCGTGGAAAGTGCCGGGGTAAAACCTGGAGACACGGTCATTGTACTAGGCTGCGGGCCTGTCGGACTGCTCACGCAGAAATTCGCCTGGATGAAGGGAGCCTCGCGGGTCATTGCGGTAGATCATATCCCATACCGGTTGCAACATGCCAAGCAGAAGAATAATGTCGAGATTTTTAATTTTGCTAAGATAAAGAACTTAGAGGTGCATCTGAAGGAGATTACCCGTGGCGGGGCGGATGTGGTGATTGATTGTGTAGGACTAGATGCGAAGATGTCTGTAGTGGAGAAAATCGAAACAACGCTGATGCTGCAAGGCGGATCACTCAGTGCATTTCGGACGGCCGCCCAGGTGGTTCGCAAATTCGGAACGATCCAGCTTGTCGGCGTGTATGGGCTGAATTATAATATGTTCCCGCTGGGGCAATTGTTTGAACGCAACATTACGCTCAAGATGGGTCAGGCTCCAGTTATTCATTACATGCCGATGCTCTATAAGATGATTAAGGAGAACAAATTCGATCCGACAGACATCATTACTCACCGGCTGCCAATCAGCAGAGCGGAGTATGGCTACCAGGTATTCGGAGACAAGGAAGAGGATTGTATCAAGGTCGTACTTAGACCTTAACGTTAGAGGAGTTCATCGGTTACCGGAGGAACATACGAAGGCATGGGTTTCCGCCGCAGGTCGGGAGGCCATGCTTTTGTTGTTTTTCAGAAAGCTGCAGCCTCTGTTGCGGATTTTCATGAAAAAAGCTGCTTTTTTCCGGATTCTGAGGTAAATTTACATAAGTGACTTTTATCTGAGCCGAAAGGATGCCTGCCGTGACTTCAAAAAAACCGCCTGTTCCCATTCCGCTATTGATGCTGATTGGAATTGTGGCTATTTCTTTTTCTTCTATTTTTATAAAATGGTCATCCGCTCCGGTATCGGTTCAGGGGATGTACCGGCTGCTGTTCACCTCTCTATTGATGCTGCCCTTTGCCCGGCCTTACAGCGGTGCCGCTTTTGCCCTGCGCCGTAAAGACTGGCTGCTGCTGGTTGTGTCCGGGGCGATGCTTGCCCTGCATTTTTTATTATGGATGGGTTCACTGAAATTCACCTCTGTAGCCAGCTCGACGATGATCATGGCACTGGAGCCGGTGTTTATTATGCTTGGAGCTTATTTGCTGTATAAAGAAAAAAGCAGTATGGCCGCCATAGCGGGACTTGCCATTGCGATCTTTGGTGTTGTATTTATTGGCTGGGGAGATATCGGCCTGTCCTCTGACAATTTAAAAGGTGATTTGCTGTCCATTGGCGGCACAGCAGCGGTTGCCGCTCATTTGCTGATCGGACAGAAGCTGGTTGCCCGCATGCCACCGTATTTGTATAGCCTGATTGTATTTATCGCAGCGGTTATTGTTTTTGCGGTCTATAATCTGCTGGCGGGCATTCCGTTCTTTGATTATCCGCCAAGGGAGTGGGGAATCTTCGTCTTGCTGGCAGTCGTCCCGACCGTCTTCGGTCACATTCTGTTTAACTGGCTGCTGCAGTACACTTCGGCGACTACCGTCTCGATGAATATTCTGGGAGAGCCGGTTGGTGCAAGTATTCTGGCCTTCCTGCTGCTTGGCGAACAGTTGACAATCCTCCAATGGTCCGGTGGAGTATTGGTAATGGGAGGACTTGCAGTCTATTTGTATGCAGGACGCAGGAAAGCGGCGAAGAGAAGTGAGGCTCTGCCCAGCGTCTCCTAAAGCACACATTCTAACAGACAACTTATCAATATAAAGGGGTATTTCACAGTATGAAGGATCAAGACTTAGAGCAAGAACCGCAAGACAATCCGGGAGCTGCGCCTTCCAGTGAAGAACTCTGGAATGAGGATACCTATGCCGCATGGACCAGCAGATTCGGCACTCCGTCAGAGGCAGCAGCGAAGCTGACTAAAGACCCGGCGTCCCGGTTGTTCCCGTTAAACGCTTATTTCGGTGAGGTTCGCGGGAAGAAGATGATGAATCTGATGGGCTCGAACGGCATGAAGGCGGTAGCCCTAGGGCTGCTGGGGGCTGAAGTGACTGTTGCCGATTTCTCAGAAGCTAACGCCCGGTATGCGGAGGAATTGGCGCAGGAAGCCGGAGTCGGGCTGTCCTATATCATCTCGGATGTGCTGAAGCTGCCCGAAGAAGTGCTGGACAGCACGTATGATATCGTTTTTGCTGAAATGGGGATTGTCCATTATTTCACTGACCTGAGCCCATTTATGGAAATTGTCTGCCGTTTGCTGGCTCCGGGGGGAACCTTCGTGCTGCGTGATTTTCATCCGGTGACGACCAAACTGATTTCTTCTAAAGGATCAACCGCTAAAGTACGGAAGCACAAGGTAAGCGGCGATTATTTTGATACGGCGCTGGAACAGAAGAAGGTGTCTTACTCGAAGTATATGCCTGCTTCAGGCGGTCAGACGGGTGAGAAGCATAGTGTTGTTTATTGGCGGCGCTGGACTTTGGGGGAGATCGTTACGGCAGCCGCTGCTAGTGGTCTAGTCATCCGTGAACTGGTGGAGGAGCCCAACCTGTCGTCTGAGGTTTACGACAAAGGAATTCCCAAGACGTTTGCGCTGGTAGCAGAGAAACGTTGACTTTACGACGAATAGCTTTGGTGTCCTTTTAAGGACGGTGGCTGTTTCTGCGGAGAATCGAAATATAGTTAACGGCATGAATTAATAAGAAATGTTCATCATAGAACCGGTGGTCTGCTTTGAGCTGAATCAATCAGCCTGAGTGGATCACCGGTTTATTTAATTCACATCATTAATTAATATATATAGTTAACGACATTAAATAAAAAAGAAGTGCGTAGACGAAGATTGAAAAAAAATGCGTAAATTAAGATTGTTATGGATGCTGCTGTTTTCGTCCAGATACTATAGTGCTTAACTACAATATAACTGTTCTGTTATCAGACCAACACGCTCTCAGCAGCAGCCATTTCCACAAATGCCTGCTGCAAGGGAGTTAAGGTATAATCCTTCCGCCAAGCCAGTACATAAGTTGCAAGCCCGGGCGAAACCCCCGGAAGCGGAGCATAACTTAAACGGCCCAAGGCCACCTCGTCTTTAACTCCTGTTTTGGAGAATAGTCCCACATTTCCGCCTTCGCTAATCATCCCTTTAAAAGCCTCCGGTGAATTCACAACAGTATTATTCCATACACGCACATTGTTCAGCTGTGCCCATTGGTCGGCTGTTGCTCTCAGGCTGGAAGCGGGATCATGCTGAATCCACGGCTCCTGCGCCACCAGCTCCGGGGACAGCACTTTAATTTGAGCAAACGAATGACCGGGTGCAAATATAAGAACAACCTCATCCCGGGCAACCACCTGTGTATGAAAGGAGTCATCTCCACCATCACTGTCTTGCAGTACCCCCAGTTGGATCTCCCGCCCCCTCAGCCGTTCACGCACAAGGTGATCCGATTGTATCGTAAGCGACACATCTATCCCCGGATGAAGATTGATAAATTGTGACATTATATTAGGAACAAAGTAAGTACCAGGCATGTACCCGGCCTCAAGCGTAAGGCTCCCCGATGTGAGGGAGGAGAACTGTTTGACGCTCCGTTCCGCTTCTGCAGCGAGGGAAACAATACGAACTGCATATTGAAAAAGCGCCCGTCCGGCATCGGTTAACAGCACACGCCCGCTGCGGTATTGAAAGAGGGAGGCTCCAAGCTCATTTTCAAGGCTTTTCATATGAAAGGAAACGGTAGGCTGCTTTAGACCCATTTCGGCAGCGACATCCGTTACTTTTTTGTATTTTTCAATCAGGACTACAATTTGCAGCTTCACAATATTCATGAATTTCCTCCGGTCTGGATGGCAATAAGTTAATAAAACATCTTCTTAGTATAGATTATATCTATACTGTTATACATTTTCTATTAGAATTTTTATCTTTCGTTTTACAAACATAAGCTTTTTCTCTAACGAACGAGCTCTAGAATAGGAAGAGTCATAAGAGATACACAAAGAGGAATGCTTCCAAAGTGAGTTTTGTAAGAAGCAGATTCAATGGGTCAGACACACACAAAACCTTTAGGAGGAACAAACAAAAATGCAATTCAGAAAATCGTGGATCATGGCTTTGGCTTTAACCAGTGTAGTAGCACTTTCGGCATGCGGTAACGGAGGAAATAATGCGGCAACTAATAATGGGGGAACTAATGCAGCTGCGACAAATACACCTACAGAAAGCAGCGGCGCAGAATTAAGCGGATCGATTCTGGCTTCGGGTTCCACAGCGCTTCAGCCACTTGTTGAAATGGCAGCTGAAGGCTTTATGGATGCAAACGCAGGCGTTGATATTCAAGTGCAAGGCGGAGGAAGCGGCACGGGCTTAACTCAGGTTGCTGAGAAGCAAGTAGATATCGGTAACTCTGATGTGTTCGCAGAAGAGAAGCTGAAGGATGCAGATGCAGAAAAAGCAAAATCACTTGTTGACCATCAAGTTGCAGTTGTAGCGATTGCAGCAGTAAGCAACCCCAAAGCTGGAGTAGACAGCCTGACTAAACAGCAGCTGGTTGACATTTTCACAGGAAAAATTAAGAACTGGAGTGAAGTTGGCGGAGCGGATCAAGCGATTCAAATCATCAACCGTCCAGCAAGCTCGGGTACACGTGCAACCTTTGAAAGCTTTGCACTTGGAACTAAAACAGAAGACCAAGAAGGATCGATTCAAGAAGATTCTTCCGGTACTGTTAAGAAAATGATCGGTGAAACTCCAGGGGCTATCGGATATCTGGCATTGTCTTACCTTGATGAAACTGTAAAAACGCTGAACTATGAAGGTGTTGAGCCTTCTGTAGACAATGTTATCTCCGGTAAATATCCGGTGTGGGCTTATGAGCACATGTACACAAATGGTGAGCCTGCTGAACATGTCAAAGCATTCCTTGACTACATCATGACAGATGAAGTGCAGAACGGCGATGTAGTAGAGCTTGGATATATCCCGGCTTCGAAAATGCAGGTTTCCCGTGATGTAGAAGGCAAAGTATCAACCAAGTAATTCCCGGCTGACAAGCTTTACAGACTTCATCCATTAGAACTTCATGTGATTAGAGGCGGAATCCTTCTGCCTCTCTTTTCACTTTAGAAAGAGGGAGCAGCTTGAGTGTAAAACCTAAGAAATCCAAAATTGAAAAACATCATATCGAAGATTTTATCGGGCGTTCTTATATGTCCTTCTGTGTACTCCTATTGATAGTAATCATTGTATCGATGGTGTATTTTGTGGCGTCCAAAGGGATTGCTAACTTTACCAGCGGTGAAATTAAGCTTTCTGATTTCTTGTTCGGCAAAAAATGGTCCCCGGAAGGTGACAATCCCTCTTACGGAGCATTGCCTTTTATTACCGGCTCATTTCTGGTTACGCTGCTTGCAGCGCTTATCGCAAGTCCACTCAGTATCTGCGCTGCTCTGTTCATGACTGAGATTGTACCGGGTTGGGGTAAAAAGCTGCTGCAGCCGGTTATCGAACTGCTGTCAGGCATCCCGTCAGTCGTTTACGGCTTTGTGGGTTTAAGCGTCATTGTGCCGTTTCTGCGTAATACCTTGCCAGGGCAGGGCATCGGGGTTGCTGCAGGCGCGCTTGTCCTATCGGTAATGATTTTGCCGACGATTACAAGCGTGGCTGCAGACGCGCTGGCTTCTTTGCCGCAAAACTTAAAAGAATCCTCCTTTGCGCTCGGTGCTACACGGTGGCAGACGATCTCCCGGGTGATTCTTCCGACTACATTCCCTGCAATTATGACGGGGGTAGTGCTGGGGATGGCCCGTGCTTTCGGTGAAGCCCTTGCTGTACAAATGGTAATCGGAAATGCACCTTTCGTGCCGAAGTCACTTTTCGAATCGGCTTCAACCTTGACCAGCGTAATTACGCTTGGCATGGGGAATACAACGATGGGGTCAACGCACAATAATGCGCTGTGGAGTATGGCGCTGGTTCTTATGCTGATGACCTTTGCTTTTGTCCTCATCGTAAGAATGCTCGAAAGGAGAAATAAAATTTGAAGCCGAGAACAGCAGACAAGGTTGCCACCACCGTTATCGTCTTTTTCGCATTACTCATTGTAGCCATTCTGGTTGGATTGCTTGGATATATTCTGATCCGTGGCTTAAACCATATCAGTTGGGATTTCCTGACTTCCGCACCGCAAAAAATCCGCGCAGGCGGAGGTGTGGGGCCGCAGCTGTTCAACTCACTGTTCCTGCTGGTGCTGACGCTGATCATAACTGTACCGCTAGGTCTTGGAGCGGGGATTTTTATGGCGGAGTATGCACGTCCAGGCAAACTAACGAACTTTATCCGCCTGATCGTGGAAGTCCTGTCTTCCTTCCCTTCCATTGTCGTAGGTTTGTTCGGTCTCTTATTGATCGTAAACACCTTCAATCTGGGGTTCTCCTTAATATCCGGTGCTCTCGCACTTACCGTATTTAATCTGCCGCTGATGGTGCGTATTACGGAGCAGGCGTTCCGTACAGTGCCCAAGCAGCAGAAAGAGGCAGGGTTTGCCCTTGGATTATCCAAGTGGAAGATTGTTACCTCTGTACTGTTTCCCGTGGCACTGCCGACGATTATCACTGGTACGATCCTCTCCGCTGGCCGTGTCTTCGGTGAAGCGGCCGCTCTGATGTTCACGGCTGGCATGAGCAGCCCGCGTCTGGATTTCACCAACTGGAATCCGCTTAGTCAAACTTCACCGCTTAATCCTTTCCGTCCGGCTGAAACCCTGGCTGTTCACATCTGGAAAGTCAACAGCGAAGGGCTGGCGCCTGATGCCGTACAAATCGCAGCCGGAGCTTCGGCCGTGCTCGTTATTACAGTATTGATCTTCAATCTGGCCGCAAGGTATTTCGGCAGATATATTTACCGCAAGCTGACTGCTTCCAAAAGAATGAACTAAAACTTTGATTATAGAAACATTTTAGGAGGAGTAAGAGATGGGGATAGCGGAACCTGTGGTGCGTGAATCATTTCAAACAGAGGACCTAAGTATATTTTACGGCACATATGAAGCAGTGAAGGGAATCAGTCTTCCTTTTGGCCAGAATACTGTTACTGCACTTATTGGCCCGTCGGGCTGTGGTAAATCGACTTTCCTTCGTTCCCTTAACCGTATGAATGACGACATCTCCGGTTCGACAACGAAAGGGAGCATCTGGATTGACGGCGTGGACATCAACGCTCAAGGTACTGATGTGATCAAGCTGCGGCAAAAGATCGGCATGGTCTGGCAGAAACCGAATCCTTTCTATAAGTCGATTTATGACAATATTGCTTTTGGTCCAAAATACCATGGCATTAAAGGTAAGCAGGCACTGGACGAAATTGTGGAAAGCAGTCTGCGCCGTGCGGCATTATGGGACGAGGTCAAGGACCGCCTGAAGGATTCAGCGTTGGCGTTGTCCGGCGGACAGCAGCAGCGGTTATGTATCGCCCGCGCATTGTCAGTTAATCCGCAGATTCTGCTGCTGGATGAACCGGCATCGGCACTCGACCCTGTATCGACCGGTAAAGTGGAAGAACTGATCAAGGAACTCAAGGAAGAGCTTCGCATTGTTATTGTTACGCATAATATGCAGCAAGCTGCGCGGATTTCGGATTTTACCGCATACTTTTACCTAGGTTCACTTGTGGAATACGACAAGACAGAGAAAGTCTTCAGCAATCCGGAGAATCAAATGACCCAGGAATATATCATGGGCCGTTTCGGCTGATCGAAAAGAGCTACAGGCACTGCCCGTTCGGGTGGTGCTTTTTTTTGGCTGTACAGCAAAGAAGCGTATTTACCTCCAAGATACAGGATAGGCTTGAAGCGCATGATCAGGACATTCCCAAGTTTGAAAAAGCAATTGGAATCATGTACAATCAATGAGAATGGTTATCATAACTTAGTGCTGGAGGGAATCCTTATGAATCAGAACCAGTCTGCAGCTTACGGCAGCATTGCCGAAGTGATCAAGGAGCGCCGCTCCATTAAACAGTTTAAGTCTGAACCTCTGCCTGCAGGCCTGCTTGAGGAACTGCTGGATATCGCGGTATGGGCGCCAAATCACGGACTTCGGCAGCCGTGGAGATTTATTGCTTTTCAGGGGGAAGGGGCGGAATTCCTTGGGGATGCTGCTTATTCATTCTTGAAGCGCGGGGCAGCTGATCCGGAATTTGCAGCCAAACGCAAAGAATATCTTTCATCGGTTCCTTTAACAGTAGTCGTCGTGATCCCTGAGGACCCGCGTCAAAGAGAGTGGGATGAGGATTTTGCCGCTGCATCCGCACTTGTGCAGAACTTCCAGCTGGCGGCATGGGAACGGGGAGTAGGTACGATTTGGAAGACGGATCCTTATATTTACGCTCCGGAATTCCGCAGCAAGATTGGTGTGAAGCCGGGAGAGAAAGTGATTGCGATGATCCATGCCGGTTATCCGGAGATTATTCCCGCCAGCCGTCCACGCAAGGAAGCCGCTCAGCTACTTACAGTTGTAGACAGCTATCCGGAGAGTGGAGTTGTGGAATAAACACCTAAGCCGCTGTTAGGAACAAAAATCCGGACTAACACCTGGACTAGCTCTTATTGAAGCATCCTGCGGGATGCTTTTTTTCTATGGGATTGAAATGTAGATGCAATATATATTGTACATAATGACGGTTATAGATTACAATGGAGCGGTAAGTGAATTTATTCTCCGGGAGGGCTCTGGTGAGTGAGAAGAACATCAAACTGAAACTGGCGCGGATTCAGAAGGACCTGTCCCAGGAGCAGCTGGCGGAGGCGGTGGGCGTGACGAGACAGACGATAGGACTGATTGAAGCGGGAAATTACAACCCGACAATCCGGTTATGTATTGCCATCTGCAAGGAACTGGGAACAACTTTAAACGATATATTTTGGGAGGAGTAGTTATGAAAGGTAAGGGGATCAAGGATGAGCGGATTCAAGGTGAAGTACATAAGTTAATGGCGCACGGGTTTACGATTGTGTTTGTGGGCATAGCGGCCAGTGTTTTTGTTAAAGTATTTGTTCTGCACTTGGATCTGAAGTATTGGCTGGACAGCTTCCTAATCCTGATGGCAGCTTGTTTCTATGTTACGCTCCGGAGCATGCGTGGTGGACTATTCCTCCTGCCGAGCAAGGCCGGGGAAGTACAGCGGCTCAAGAAAACCAATTTGATCAGTGGAGCTGCAGGTGCGCTGATATGGGCAATATTGATGATCAGCTATGACCTGTTGGGTAAGGACGAAGTTGATGTAGTTGCGAGTGTAATGAGCACATTGGTTGGCTCTGTTGTCTTTTTCTTCGGGATTACCTGGATGCAATGGTTCATGATTAAACGCTCCAATCAAAATGCGGATAAGCACCTGGAATAGACGGATGAGCTCCTAAAGATGCTGTCTCTTGCAAAACTAATAACATTAGTTTATATTGTAACTAATATCATTAGTTTTTAAGGGGTGTATTTATGAGAATTACTCAAGAAGGAAATTTGCTGCAGCTTACGTGGATGCCAGGATGGTTTCCGGTCAATTGCTATCTTGTTGTAGAAGAGCAGGAATTAACATTGATTGATGCGGCGATGTCTTTTAGTGTCCAAGGGATCCTCCGTACAGCTGCTAAATTAAACCTGCCGCTTACCCGAATCGTGCTGTCCCATGCTCATGGAGATCATGTTGGAGCGCTGGATGAACTGAAGAAACGGCTTCCTGACGCTGTAGTATATATATCTGAGCGGGATGCAGCTTTACTGGGCGGGGACCGTTCGCTTAGACAAGGTGAACCGCAGACTCCGATTAAAGGGAGTTTACCTAAAATATCCACCAAACCGGATATATTGCTCCATGACGGAGATACCGTCGGCTCTTTAACCGCAATCAGTACTCCCGGCCATACACCAGGCTCAATGTCTTTTCTGGATCAGCGAAGCGGGGCCCTGATTGTAGGGGATGCTTTTCAGACCTTTAGGGGAATTGCGGTGGCCGGGACGGTTGTACCATGGTTTCCATTTCCGGCAATGGCTACCTGGAATAAGGAGCAGGCTGTGGCCAGCGCAATTAAGCTTGCAGGGACGTCTGCAGCGGTGCTTGCCGTTGGACACGGCAACCTGCTGAAGGCGCCAGGGGAAGCCATGAAACAAGCTGTGAGCAAAGCTCAATTGCAACTAGGAAAGGAAGGGAGATAAGATGTCACCAAGGGCTGGACTGGATACACGTACGCTGGTATTGGCTGCGGCAGAATTAGCGGATGAGCGGGGGATGGGAGAAGTCACTCTGGCTTCACTCGCGGCCAAGCTGGGCGTACGCTCTCCGTCGTTGTATAATCACGTTAACGGACTGGCAGGGCTACGGACTCTGTTGGCCGTCCACGGCCTGGAACAGCTTCACGCTGCGATGACTAAGGCCTCTGAGGGGATAGCCGGTGATGCAGCCGTTCACGCTATAGGGCAGGCTTATGTGGACTTTGCAAGGCAGCATCCGGGTCTATACGAAACAACGCTGCGAGCACCAGATCAAGGGAACACATTGCTGGAAGAGACAAGTGAGCAGATTTTATCCTTAATCCTGCATGTGCTGTCCGGTTACGGGCTTGGGGAAGAAGGAGAACTGCATGCTGTTCGGGGACTGCGGAGTATTCTGCACGGCTTTACTGCACTGGAGAACAAGGGAGGCTTCGGCCTGCCGCTCGACTTGGAGATCACCTTATCCCGGCTGATTGATACATTTATTGCAGGGATCAGCTGCATGAAGACAGTGTAAGCAGTCCAGAACAACATCATTAAGTGATTTAACCATTCCGTTAGGGGGAAAGTGAGATGGAAAACGTGGAAGTGCAGGGCGGTGTAACAACATATAAGGAGATGAGTGAGGTCATTGCCAAGCTGGGTATTGTACCTCTTGCTTCGCTGATTCCGGAGCATCCGTCATTAAACGGGCTGACCAAAGCCGAGAACTGGCATACCGGTTCAGAGCTGGATCCATGGGGCTGGCGTGCACAGTTTCCGGGTGAGGGACTGGCCGGCTACGGCAAATTTATTAAGAAAAAGGCAATTCTCGTCTCGCGGGACTGGTTTCCGGCATTTGTAAAAGCCGCTGGCAGCGCTAAAGAACTGGAAGAACGGTACAATAACGGCTTGGCCAGCAGAGAAGCATTGACATTGCTGCAGGTGATCCGTGCCAACGAGGGTATAGATACCCGCCAGCTGCGTTCTTTGGGTGATATGAAAGCAAAGGAAAAGAAGACTGCTTTTGACAATGCGGTCACAGAGCTGCAAGGCACCCTTGATATTGTAATCTCCGGAGTTCAGGCACGCCAAAATGACTTGGGAGAAGTAAATGGCTGGAGCAGCACTTCGTTTGAGACCGTAGGCCACTGGATGGAAATTCACGGCCTTACCCCTTATGAAGGTTCCCGCGAGGAAGCTATAGCTTGGCTGCGCTCCAGAATGGATGCCAACTGGTCGCCTGCTGCCATAGCCTGGATCAGCAAAGCCTTGTCCTGGTAATCACTTGTCAATTTGTAATTTATATTGCACCTGTGTGATCTTGAGAAGTTTGTTTTAATGCCTTTCCATTATCTACAGATGCGGCTCCATTTATATGGAGTTTTCAAACAAGCCTTGGGCGAATCGCAGGAAGAACTTATTGCAAACTGCAAAGAGATGATAAGCGTTGTTTTTTGTTGGAGTGCCTCATTCAGCAAAACAAAGGGGAAACAGTCATAAGCGACATTTATTCTGCCAATGATTACAACCTATCCCTGCGCCGGGTAGTGGACTATATTGGACAGCACTGCAAGGACATCTGTACCGTGAGCAGTGGTATTTTAAAACTTTTATCGAACAGAAATTTTCATAGCCTGAAATATGAGAGAGCCGATACCCGCGTAATAGGGTTATCGGCTTTGTGTCTGTACGGCTAGCTCTTTGAGATGCGTTTATCAGCAACCTCCCGGTTATGTCACTTGTTGCTGGTCTTCTTGATCAAGTCCACGCCATCGTATGCCAGGCTTTCCACACTCGCAGCCTTCTGCAGTAAGTAATGATCAAAAAAGTTCTTCGTATAGTCTGTAACAAGATTTCGCATCTCCATAGCATGCCGTTCGCCTCTGAGTTCCTCATTAACACTGGTAAACACGATGTCGCAGTAATCTAAATGCGCAACACAATCAACAGAGAAGTAATAGGTTTCCATGCTATTGTTAGCGCCAATTATCGCATTCATGTTATAGTTAGGTTCACAAAACAGTAGCAAGAAGGGTTTCTTAAGGTCGCTGTCGAGAAGGCCAAACGCACCGCTATCCAAGCCAATCCCGCAGGCGAACCGGTCGTCGTCCCGGCAAACAATCGCCGTCGTAGGCCCTCCATAAGAATGTCCGACTATGCCCATGCCGATGTCAAAGAGCAATCTGCCCTTAAAGATGGAATTCAGCTCTCCAGAGTCCAGTTTGTAAAGATAATCGGCTACATACCTTACATCTTCTGCCTGTAATTCACTATACTCTGTTAACTTGGCAAGTATCGGCAGTGTAAGCACGTTATGGCACATCTCAATGGCAGTTTCATCGTCAGGCCGCATCTCCATCTTACCAGCCAACGCCAGCATCTCCGGATCTTCAGAAAACGCCATAATGACATCCGAAAAATCCTTTGATACATTAAACAGGCGCCCATCTTTACGCTTATACATCGTGCTATTCGGATGGCCGATGCTTACCACAACATATCCCATGCTTGCCAAGTCTGTACAGATCACTGTACCCCATTCTGGAGAACCGCCCCCGCCGCAAACATAGAATAACACCGGGTACCGCTTTTCCATCCCGGAGAGAGCAAGGTCGTCGTAACACTGGGTCTGGATATCTATAGAGAAAACATCCTTCCCTTTAAGATACGCAGTGACAAGTGGCTGCTCATTAAACATTTCGTAGACTTCAGGAAACATGTACGTTGATGTAGTCTTACCTTCGCTACTGTCGGACGGATAGTACACAAACGCCGTCAGTTCTCTTTTTGAGTGATCTGATGCCGTGTACTCAAAATCCATCTGGGTTCGACCGACAGTATAGCCGCCAATTGGTTCTGGAAATGCGTCATAAGTTTTCAATTTCTTGTTCCCCCTTAATTAAGAAAAGTGGCGAGCGTGAAATACATACATTGCGTTATGAGCGCTTATCAAAACTGTGAAACTATTACATCCTATCTTCAGTGAATCATATCTACTCCTTGGCTTTCTTGATATCGCTAACAATTTCAGAATATTTATGATCTTCAAGCAGCCCATGACCCATAAAGTCAGCAAAGTACTTGCTAATCTTATGTTGCAGCATAGAGTCCTTAATATCGAATTCCCTAAAAAACATGACTAAATTAAACTGCATTGACTCAAACATAAAAGAAATCAGGTCGTCGTCAATATCAGGTCGGAGATATCCATCAACTCTCATTCGGCGTAAAATGTCCTTGATTAAGGGGAATGACTCGCCCTTTAGCACATTCAGATATATTTTAAGTAAAATGTTCTCGGGAATGTAAAAAAGTGTTGCAGTGAGTTTGATTTCCAACTCATTCAGTGGCTCGGTCACAATGCCATTAACGTTACCAAATAAGCCAGTAAGGAAAAACCGGAAAAGGGAATCTTCATTACTGTTATTAAAATACGCAGCTCTTTTCTGGGTCACATTACGTATTAAGAGACAATAAAGGTCATCTTTGTCTTCAAAATACCGATAAAATGTTCCGGGGTGCATGGACAAACTATCCAAAACCATCTTCATAGTTATATCCTCGTAAAGATTATCAACAAAAAGATGCATAGCACTATTAGATATTTCCTCGCGCCTTGCTTCATCTAAACGAAAGAAAGTATTTTTTGGCATAGATTACTCCTTATTGTGAAGTGTGAATTCATTCACACCATACCGATAATTTATTCACATGTCAAGTAGTATTGAAATATTAATATCAATATAAAAGATTAAAACCATATGAACTTGGTTCATATTGGATGACAGTAAGATGTAACAACGCAAAAATAAAAACGGCTAATGGACTCCAGCAGGAGCTCAAAAGCCGTAAGCGCTTTCTATTAAAGCTATATAATGAAGCAACCTCATAGCATAGGAGCCAGGTATGCAATCAGAAAGTATAAGAAACCGAATAGTAGCATGATGTAAGCTGTGTATTTGATTGCATTGGATGCGATAATGCTTGAGTCTGTAGGGGCTTGAACACTTGGACGTTCATGCTCCGGCCGTTCCAGCTCTTGGGATATCGACTCTTTCATCAGGATGACCTCCTAAAAGTTTTGTGAGTATCATTCAGCACTGATTGGCTTCATCCAACACCTAAACTGGATTGGAAATACAATCCTTAATTGTATTGTGACATATTTGTGAATTAATTTCAACAATATTGTGAATATTATTTGAACAAAACTTTAAATTTGGGTTAATTATGCCTTTAACTATCTTCAGGCAAGCGCAAAAACACCCCGTTACCCTCTCTACAGAGAGTAATGGGGTGTAGCAATAAGGTATTCATCGAAAGGACATAATGGCCTAAGAACTTGCTTAAACCCAGTTACCTGCGCGGAAGATAGGTTCAGCAGTTCCATCGTCTGTAATTCCGTCTATATTCATTTCCGGGGAACCCATCATGAAGTCCACATGGGTCAGACTTTGATTCATCCCTTTGTCAGCAAGCTGTTCCTTGGTCATAGAGATGCCCTCCAGCAAGGTAAATGCATAAGCAGCACCAAGTGCCAGATGGCATGAAGCATTCTCATCATACAGTGTAGTGTAATAGAGAATGCCGCTTTCCGAGATTGGAGAGTGGTAAGGGACCAGCGCTACTTCACCGAAGTAAGCGGCTCCTTCATCCATGGCCAGCAGGGAAGCCAGTGCATCCTGGCCGACTTCTGCCGTAAAGTCAGTGACCTTGCCATTCTTCAGGGTAAGCGTAAACCGGTCGATGATGTTGCCTCCATAGCTGAGCGGCTTCGTGCTGCTGACTTTGCCATTAGCGCCAGTCTTGAGCGGGGCAGTGAATACTTCTTCTGTCGGAATATTGGCCAGGAAAGAGACCCCGCGTCCATTCACGGCTCCGGCCTGACACCAGATATGGCCTTCGGGTAATTCGATAGTCAAATCTGTTCCGGGAGCGGTATAATGCAGTTTGCGGTACTTTTTGGCGTTCAAAAGATCACAGCGCTGCTTTAAGCCGCCTAAATGCTGGCTCCAAGCCTCAACGGGGTTCTCTTGGTCTGCACGCACCGCCTTAAAGATCGCATCCCAGAGCAGGCCAACCTGTTCTTCCGGCGGTGCATCGGGAAACACCTTGGCCGCCCAGGATGGAGACGGAAAAGCGATGCCGCTCCAGCTGATGTAATTGTTCATCATCATTTCACGGTACGGGGCCATAGCCTGGCCTGCGGTGCGCTGATGATCGGATATCCGGCTGGCTTCTACACCGTTCAGAAGATCCGGATTGGCGGAGATTACCGTCAGGATGGCCGCGCCGTTGCGTGCCAGATCCTCCAGCTCATCCGCCTGCCATTTCGGCGGTTCAAGGAAGCTGGCCGACGGGGCCAGATCATAGCGGGTCCGTGTGACGAACTCGTCGGTATAATTGACCTTGACCAGCTTAGCACCGGCCTCATAAGCTTTCCGCACAATCAGGCGGACAAGCTCTGCGGCAACGATGTCTGCATTCAGTACGAGCGTCTGCCCGGGCTGTATATTGACTCCGATCTTTACAGCCAGCAGTGCGTAATTCTCCAGCTTTTGCTTGAAACTCAACATGATTTTGCTCCTCCGCTATCTGTAGTCTGTGTTTAAAACGCCCAATTTCCACTTTTGAATACCGGTTCCCGTGTACCGTCAGCTGTAATTCCGTAAATATCCATGTCAGGTGAGCCGATCATGAAATCAACATGGGTGACACTGGTATTCAGGCCATGGGCGATCAGCTCATCCTGGGTCATCTCTTTACCGCCCTCAAGGCAGAAGGCATAAGCTGTACCGATAGCCAGGTGGTTGGAAGCATTCTCGTCAAACAAGGTATTGAAATATAAAATATTCGATTCGGAGATCGGGGACTGGTGAGGCACCAGAGCAACCTCGCCGAGATATTTGGCTCCTTCATCCAGGCTGATCAGATACTCCAGTGAATCCTGGCCTTTACCGGCGCTTACACTGATGATGCGGCCGTTCTCGAAGGTGATGGAGAAATCATCAATAATGTTGCCGCCGTAGCTGAGCGGCTTGGTGCTTTTGACCGTGCCGTTAACACCTGTCTTAAGCGGTGCTGTGAACACTTCCTCTGTTGGCATATTGGCGACAAAAGTGTGGCCTTTGGCATTGATGCTGTCTCCTTGCGCCCAAATGTGACCTTCTGGCAGTTCGATAGTCAGGTCTGTGCCGGGTGCTATGTAATGCAGGCTTTTATACTTCTTGGCATTAAGCACATTAGCCTTCTGTTCTAGTGTATCAAGATGCTCCTGCCAGGCGGCAACCGGATCTTCGCGGTCAAGACGGACAGTGTGGAAGATAGCTTCCCATAGTTTATCCACACGTTCTTCGGCCGGAACATCAGGGAACACTTTGTCGGCCCAAGCTTGTGTAGGGATGGCAACAATACTCCAGCTGATTTTATCGGACATTTGGTAATCACGGTATTTCGTAAGCGCAGCACCGCGTGTTTTTTGGTAATTGGCGATACGTTCCGGATCAATGCCTTTTAGTGCGTCGGGATCTTCGGCGATTACTGTCAGAATAGCGGCTCCATTCTCGGCGAATTCGGTCATTTCTCCCGCGTACCACGTTGGAGCCTTCGTGAAGACTTCCGGTGCGGCATGTTCAAACTGCTGGCGGGTAATGCTCTCGTCACTCCAGTTTACTTTGACCAGACTTGCCCCTATGGCATAGGCTTTGGCCGTAATAAGCCGTACGAATTCTACTGCTGAAACGGGAGCGTTGACGACCAGTATTTGACCCGGTTGAACGTTGACGCCGATTTCGACTGCCAGATCTGCATATTTGCTAAGCTTCGCTTCTAAATTGAGCATTGGGTTTCCTCCATTTACTATATTTTAGTGCTGTATGAGCATTGTATTAAATTATTAACCGCCGGATGAAAAAAGTCAATTGCAGCGGAAAGAGAGGGATTTGCTTTCATTTCAATGCTATACTGGGAGAGTGTGGACGATCAGATGAAAGGAAGGAAAGCGCATGAACGTACAAATTATAAAAGCGGAATTGAAACGCGAAGAAGATAAGAGCTATGTCGGGAGGACGGTGTTCACGCTCGACAATCATAAGTCTCCGTATGAAATTACGTTCTTCAGCAAACGGGGAAGCGAATGGGATTACAGCTTCAGCTTTGCCGGCGAACCGGGGAGCGAAGAGCAGTTCCTGGAGATTGACACGCTGCTGGAGAATGATGACGATCTGTTTAATCAGCTGCTGGATGCCGCACTGGATACCCAGGACATTCAGGAAGAAGAATAGCATCGCAAAAATGCGACCGACGAAGGCATCCACTGCCGGTGAACGGTCGCATTTTATATTTATATAGGTATAAGTTCGAAAGCTCTACCCGATCGTAATATTGCCTTCAGGATAACGGTAGAGCTCCTTGCTGTTCTTCGGTTTAAGCGCATAGGCAAGTGTCAGCGGTCCGGTACGTCCGACAAACATCAGAATGATCACCATAACCTTCCCTATAGTCGTCAGCTCCGTAGTCAGCCCCATTGTAATGCCTGAGGTCCCAAAAGCGGACACCGCCTCAAACAACACGGTCAGGAAATCCGCACTCTCCGTCACGGACAACAGCATGGTGGCAATGACTACCAGCATCAATGAGAGCAGTGTCATCGTGATGGCCCGGTACACGTTTTCTTTGGAGATCCGGTGGCGGAACATGACGATGTCTTCCTTCCCGCGCAGTTTGGCATATGCTGTACTTACCAGTATGGCAAAGGTAGTAATCTTAATCCCACCACCGGTTGATCCAGGCGCCGCACCAATGAACATCAACAGAATCATCAGAAACTGAGTGGATTCCCGCAAGAGCGGAATCTCAATGGTTGTCACCCCGCCGGAGCGGGGGGTGATCGCCTGCAGGAAAGAGGCCATTATTTTGCCGCCGGCATGCAGCGGTTTTAGCGTGGTGTTCAGTTCAAGCCAGAAAAAAATTGCCGCCCCGACCAGAATCAAGATGGCTGAAGTGGAGAGAACCACCTTGGAATGCAAGGTCAGACGTTTGCGTTTGGGGAAGTCGATTACGTCGGATAACACGATAAACCCAATACCGCCTAGGAAAATGAGCAGCATGGAAGTGATGTTGATAATGGGATCCTCCACGTAGCGGGTAAGACCGCTGAATGGCCCGTGCACATCTCCGAAGAGATCAAATCCGGCGTTGTTAAAGATAGAAATGCTGTGAAACAAACCGTAATATACCGCTTTTCCGAAAGGCATATCCAGCATGAATCTTACGGCAAGCAGGGCTGATCCGCTAAGCTGTATGACCAGGGAATAGATCAGTACCCGGCGGATCAGCTTGACGATGCCCTGCATGGAGTTCTGGTTCATGGATTCCTGTAGCAGCAGCCTTTCTTTGAGTGAGATCCGTTTATTGAGTACAAGTGTAATCAGCGTGGCCATGGTCACAAATCCGAGACCGCCGAACTGGAACAGCACCAGGAGGACAATTTGTCCAAACACCGTCAGCTGTGTTCCGGTGTCGATGACAGCGAGACCGGTGACACAGGTCGCTGAAGTTGCCATAAAGAGGGCGTCGATAAAGGAGATTCGGTCTCCTGTCGAAGCTGCCGGGAGGCATAAAAGTACTGTTCCTGCCGCAATCAGCAGCATGAATCCGAGCGATAGTATTTTTGGTGGCGTCAGCCTTAGGTGCCCGAGGAATAGATTAGCCAAATTCATTCTCCTGACGTCTTGATATCATCTGTCCAGATTATATCATAAGTTCCAATCGATCAACTTGCGGGGGGAGGAAATTGGCATATTTTATCGAATTACTAAAAAGTAATACCTATTCTGAGAAAGCATAGAGGAGGCTGTACTTGCTGTGACAAGTCCGATTCTGAATCAGATTGGCGCCGTCTTCATTCCGGTCAGTGATATTGAAAGATCAAAGAACTGGTATTGCAGCTTGCTGGGGCTTCCGCTAGACGGTGAGGTATTGTTCGGTCATCTGTATGTGGTGCCGATGCAAGGACCGGGTATTGTGCTGGACAGCAGAATTTTCACGGCCGAGTCGGTTCTGAAGGTGCCGTCCTTTCATTTAAATACGGAAGACATCGATGCTGCTTATGATTTTGTCAAAGCCAGCGGTGCGGAGATCCTGACTGACATTGAGAATGATCACTGGTTTAACTTCAAGGACCCTGACGAAAATGTATTAATGATTTGCCGTCTTTAAAGGAGATTAACATCTATATTAGATGGATGATAAGGAGAACTCCGACATGATTAGAGAGGCATTGCCCCAGGATGCTGCCGCGATAGAAACGCTATACCGCATTCTTTTGCCGGAGCATCCGGGTGTTAATGTATCCCCGCGGAGGATTGAACAGATTGGCGGCAATCCGGACAGTTTTCTGTATGTGTATGAAGATAATGGGCAGGTTGTTGGTACAGTCCATCTGCATTTTTGCATGGATGCGCTGAGTGGGGACCTTCCATTCGCAGTCATCGAGCGGGTGATCATCGCCCCTCAGTTGAGAGGTAAGGGTTACGGCACCGCGCTTATGAGATTTGCCGAAGAAGCTGCGGCTGCCAGAGGTGCGCTTAAAGTGATGCTCTCCAGCAATTCAAGCAGAGAAGCCGCCCACCGATTCTACGAGGCGCTCGGGTATGACGGGAGCGGGAGTATGCTGTTCAAGAAGTACATCAGCAATTAGTATTATGCCGAGCAAGATCGAGCAGGGGGAAATGATGAATATAACGCTGAAAGAGATGGTTCCCGGGGATGCTGCTGAACTCCTGAGTCTGCAGCACCGGCTGGATGAGGAATCTTCATTTATGCTGCTGGAGCCGGATGAGAGGCAGACTGGATTGCAGCAAGTAACAGAGATGATTAAGAGCTTCGCCAAAGCCGAAACTTCGATTCTGCTCGGCGCCGTGGCAGATGGCAGGCTGGCGGGTTACTTATCCGTCCGTGGAGGAAGCCTAAGACGTAATAAGCATAGCGCGTATATTGTGATTGGCATCTTGGCGGATTATCAGGGAATGGGTATCGGCAGCGGCTTATTCCGGGAGATGGAGAGCTGGGCAACCGGCGTCGGCATTGTGCGCCTGGAGCTGACCGTTATGACACATAATGATCGAGCGGTGTCATTATACACCAAGCGCGGCTTTGAAATTGAAGGCATCAAGAAGAAATCACTGATGGTCAGCGGGGATTGGGTGGACGAATATTATATGAGCAGGATTTTGTCTAACTAAGTTCAGCTACAACAAAAGGCGCTCCCTGACAGAGCGCCTTTGCCTTATTGATATATATTTAGCTATTATTCCGTTTTCTGCCCAGATTCCAGGGAGTCCTTATCCCCGATAAGCACCTCAACCTTGCGGATGCGGTTTTTGTTCATCTCACGGACGGTAAGCGTAACATGTTCGTAATTCATGCTTTTGCCGATAGTGGGCTCGCTTAGGTGACTGTATAACCAGCCGCCAATGGTTGTTACTTCATCATCGTGGAAGTCAAGACCTGTCAGCTGCTTGATCTCCAGGAGAGAAACCTTGCCGTCGAACAAGTAATTGACGTCGCTGAGCTTCTCGATATTCTTGCGTTCATCCCCGTCGAATTCGTCACGAATCTCCCCGACAATCTCCTCGAGAATATCTTCAATCGTAATCAGACCGGATGTTCCGCCGTATTCATCAAGCAGCAGGGCGATATGCACACGTTCTAACTGCATACGGGTTAACAAGTTCTTCACCGGGGTTACCTCAGACACAGTCAGAAGCGGCAATATCAGGCTTTTGAAATCGAAATCCGGGTTGTTGTCATACTGCAGGTACAGCTGTTTGGTATTGATCATCCCGATAATATTATCTTTGCTGCCGTCAGCGACAGGGAATCGGGTGTACTGCTCTTTACGGATGATGTTGAAATTCTCCGCCAGCGAGTGGTCGGTGAACAAGCACACCATGTCTGTCCGCGGCACCATAATTTCTTTGGCCAGCATCTCATCAAAATTAAAGATCCGGTTCACGTAGCCATATTCGGCTTTGTTGATTTTGCCGCTTTCATAGCTTTCGGACAGAATCAGACGAATCTCATCTTCACTGTGCGCATCGCCATGCTCGCTGGCTGGCTTCATCCCGAACAAGCTGACAAGCAGATTGGCGGAACCGTTCATGAGCCAGATCAGAGGGTACAATATTTTGTAGAACCAAATAATCAGCGGGGCTGTAATTTGACCGATTTTCTCCGGAATGTTGATAGCGGCCGTCTTCGGTGCAAGTTCTCCGACTACGACATGCAGGAATGTGGCAATAATAAATGCCAATGCAAAGGCAATAGGTTCGCTCACACTGTGACTGATATCAGCCAAATCGAATAAAGGAATCAGCAGCTGCTCAAATGCAGGTTCTGCCAACGCCCCGATACCGAGGGCAGTGATTGTGATCCCAAGCTGACAAGCAGACAAGTAACCGTCAAGGTTCGCTGCAACTCTTTGTACAGCTAAAGCATTCTTCTTTCCCTCGAGAACCATTTGACTTACTTGGCTGCCTCTCAATCTTACTACTGCAAATTCCGTGGCTACAAAAAAAGCGGTTAAAATAATCAAAATGGCCACCAACATCAAACTAAGTCCTATACCCATAAAATCTTTACCATCCCTCTCGTTATTAAAATAGGTTATACTCATATTATGAGTTCACTTGAACCTATTGTACGAACTTTTCATTAAAATATCAAATGGCGAAGGGGTGCCATCTATGGAAGCTTTTACTTTAAGCCGAAAAGAAATGTCTGGACTGCTGCTCTCGCTGACCGGAAGCTCAGAGCAAAAACCGCTGCATATTCTTCAGGAGGTCTGGACGAAATTTCATCACGAAGAGGTGAAACAGGGGATGTCCCTGCCTGCGTTCCTCTCTACGGATATCCCGCCGATCCTGCAAAAGATCATAAAAAGAGGGAACGTCAAAGGGTTCTCGCTCTCGGACATTGCTGCTCTTGGACATCTCATAGAGTATTCCACACTGAGTGCCAGCGCTATGCAAAATTGGGTGAAGCGCGACTTTAAGGAATATCTCGGCTCACCGAGGGAAGGGAAAAAGTATTCGGTTAATCAGGCTGCGCTGCTATTTATCATTGATGACCTAAAAGCAGCACTTGATTTCGAAAGTATACGTCAGCTATTCCGCCTGCTTTTCCTGAAACCGGAACGGGATGATGATGATTTGGTTGAACCGGCGCAGCTGTATCACGGGTATGCGGAGCTGTTCGAAGAGATTAAGCGCAGCCCTGCGCTGCAGGCTCAAGGGATGGCTGAACGCAGTGCAAACAGAGATTATTCCTGGAAAACGGACAGCTCACTAAGAAGTGCAATGGATAAATTGATGAACCGGCTGAGCCATCTGACAAGACCGCAAAGGGATGCTGTGCAAAATATGCTGATGATCTCGGCAATTTCTGTACAAACCTGTTATTTTCAAGCCCTGGCCCGGCAATACTTTAATGCTGCTTTATTCCTTGATTTTTAGAAGCAGCACTCTTAGAATGTGTAAGAGAAACTAGCAATATCAGGGTAGAATAGTCGGAGTAAGGGAAGAGGTGCTTGATCTTGAATCAAATGACGCTACTGCGAAATCCGAAGCAAAGGAAGCTGCTGTTCAGTGCGGGATTAAGCTGGATGTTTGACGCGATGGATGTCGGAATGATTTCTTTTGTGGTTGCAGCGCTCGCCAAGGAGTGGTCGCTTGAACCGGAGCAGATTGGATTTTTGACCAGTATTAATTCGGTGGGCATGGCAGCAGGGGCGGCAGCGGCGGGGATTTTGGCCGACCGTTTCGGACGCAAGTCAGTATTGCTATGGACCTTGTTGATCTTCTCGGCGGCCAGCGGCTTATCGGCTTTTGCTACAGGCTTCGGGATATTATGTGTACTGCGCTTTGTAGCCGGGTTCGGGCTGGGCGGAGAGCTGCCTGTTGCTTCAACGCTGGTGTCGGAAAGCATGCCTGCAAAAGAGAGAGGCCGGGCGGTTGTGCTGCTGGAGAGCTTTTGGGCGGTAGGCTGGATCTTGTCGGCTTTGATTGCCTACTTTGTTATTCCGGATTACGGCTGGCGTATCGCCTTCGGCATAGGTGCCGTACCGGCACTTTATGCGCTATATTTGCGGCGTGCCATAGATGATTCCCCGCGGTTTGCGGAAATTAGGAAAGCTCCGGTTTCGCTGAGTAAACGCATTGCTATCGTCTGGTCGCCGGAGTACCGTAAATCAACGATCATGCTGTGGATTTTATGGTTCACGGTGGTGTTCTCCTATTACGGCATGTTCCTGTGGCTGCCTACGGTAATGGTGATTAAGGGCTTCAGCCTTGTTAAGAGTTTTGAGTATGTACTGATTATGACGCTTGCCCAGCTGCCCGGATACTTCACAGCCGCTTATTTCATTGAAAAGTTCGGGCGCAAGTTTGTACTGGTAATCTACCTGCTGCTCACAGCAGTCAGCGCTGCCTGGTTCGGAAATGCGACAACCGAGGGCATGCTGATGGCTGCAGGGATCTGCCTCTCATTCTTTAACCTTGGCGCATGGGGCGGCATGTATGCTTATACCCCTGAATTGTACCCGACATCAATCCGCTCGACGGGAGCAGGGCTGGCCACCTCCTTTGGCCGGATCGGCGGTGTGATCGCACCGCTGCTGGTAGGTTTTCTGGTAGGCGATAAGGTCGGCATCAGTTCAATCTTTATGCTGTTCTTCGTAACCATTATTATCGGTGCGCTGGCAGTGTTGTTTCTGGGTAAGGAAACGAAAGGAACTGAGCTGCTCTAAGAGAGTATTCCTTGCCGGATCTACTTGATGTTAATCCTGCAACAATGCTAATATTAGATGTGAAATGTACAGCGGTTTCGGATAATTCGAGAAGAACAAAACGGTTCCTTCACACCATGTGAACAGGACCGTTTTTTCATAAGAGCAGGAGCAGGGTCTTCTCGGATTACGTTTCAGGATTGGAGCGATGGAAGAATGAATAATGAAGGGAAGCTGCCGCACTTTACAGAGCTGGTCTGGGAAAGCACGGAGAGTAATATGCCGATTCCGCCACGGGAAGCTGCCGGGAATGTGCAGCCGCAGTCAGCCGCCGCCAAGATGAAGAAGAAAGAACCGCCGAAGGAGACGGTACAGCTTCAGCTCTGGGATATGGAAGAGAAGCAGGAACCGGTAACTACTACGGAAAGCCAATTTGTACACCGGGCACGTGAACTGGCGGAACAAAGGGAAGCCGCGACACTGTTTGTTCCATTTAAGAGTTATTGGCCTACATACGGGCATATGACGGGAGCGCAATACAGATGGTATTTCTTCTGGCGGGATGAAGTCCGACATGGCAGATATCCGAAGACTGATCTCTCTTATATTTTTCTGCATGTCTATGAACTGATTAACGGAGTAGGCTGGGAAGAACCACAGGAAGGGTACAGACAGCTGTCCTTGCTATGGGAAGCTTACAGGGATCAATACAAGCGGTTGGATCAATATCTTGGCGGCTGGATTGCCGATTTCATCTTCGTGCATAAATTAGACGTGCCGCTGTCAGGCATCGTTGCCCGTACGCGCGGACTTGCCGGAGATCTGGCAGAGCTGGAGCTGATGAGGTGCCTGACTACTGCACCGGAGCAGCTGACCTTTGCAGTGCTGACGGTCATGTCGGATTACGATATCAGCAAATCCAAGTTCTACACCGGTGAAGGCAAAGCGGCGGCTGAGTGTTATATTCCTCAAGTGGTTGCATTAATAGACGCCTATGTAGCCCGCAAACATGGGTCCAAGCTGGTGGAGATGTTCCCGCCCGGCCCGCCGGTACTGCGGGAGCGTTACCTGTTCCGTAGTGCAGTTTATGATATATCGCTCTACGGCTACTCCGTACTTGTGCCTGTCGTAAGGATCAGTAAATCTCCGCCGCTGCGCAGCCTGATTACGCGGCTTTTCCGGCTCACCGAGAACAAGCTGCGTGAGCTGATGGGCTTCCGCGGACGGCTGAAAGACGTTAAGGTCGATGCGGATATGGACGAGCTGGTGACCCGTTTTCTGAAACGGGAATTCCGCAAGGCAGAGCAAGCCGGGAAAGGTCCGGCTGTCGTTATTGACAAGAGGAAGCTTGAACGGCTGGAGAACGATTCCGAGATTGTCCGGACGCTGCTCACTATAGAGGAGCCTGAGGATTCAGCAGAGTTGGAGGATTCAGAGAATTCCGGGGATTCGGAGCTTGATTACGCTGTCCCTTCCTTTATAGAAGAGGATCCTATAGAAGAGATTTATGCTGTTCCCGAGACCCTAAGTGTTCCAGTATCGCCCGCTGCCGCGAGCAGTACAGACAATGAGTGGGAGGCATTTGCTTTCGTATTGACACCTCTGCAGCGGCAAGCGGTGTCCGCGCTCGCGGATGAGGATGGAATGAAGGCTGTGCAGAAGCTGGCCGCTGCCGGGGGGACGATGCCGGAGCTGCTGTTTGACGAAATTAACGAACTTGCCATGGACATGCTCGGCGATCTGCTGATCGACGGTGAGGAATTGACTGAGGAATTTATTCCCGTGCTGCAATATTTGAAGAGGTGAATCCCTAGATGAATGAACTGAAAATACCGAAACGGATGACAACCGCACTCGTAAACTCGCTCACGGCGGGTGTAGTGCCGCGAATCGGACTGGAACATATTGCTGTCGGCCGGCGTCCCGAGGTGGAAGCCATCCTCAGGGATATGGACAATATTGCTGAAGGCGGAGCGGCTTTCAAGCTGATTACCGGTAAATTCGGCAGCGGCAAAAGCTTTCTGCTGCAAATTATCCGCAACTACGCCATGGACCGGGACTTTGTGGTCGCGGATGCCGATCTTTCGCCGGAACGGCGGCTGGTAGGAACGAAGGGGCAAGGCCTCGCAACCTACCGGGAGCTGATGAGCCACCTGTCGACCCGGACCCGTCCAGACGGTGGAGCACTCGAAATCATGCTGCAGAAGTGGATTATGACGCTTCAGCAGGCGGTGATGCAGGAGAAGGGGTATGGACCTGACTCTCTGCAGCTTGGCGAAGAGGTGGAGCAGCGAATTTATACAGTAGCCTCTGAGATGCGCGGTCTTGTGCATGGCTTTGACTTTGCCAAGGTGCTGGCGGCTTACTGGAACGGTCATAAGCTTGCCGATGATGAGCTGAAGCAGGATGCGCTGCGCTGGCTCCGCGGTGAATTCGCCACCCGCACCGAGGCGCGCAAGGCACTTGGCGTAGGCGTCATCATTGATGATGACAATTGGTACGATTATATGAAGCTATGGGCCGAATTTACAGGTGCCATCGGCTATAAAGGTCTGCTGCTCTTTATAGATGAGGGTGTTAACCTCTACAAGATTACCAACAGTATCTCCCGCCAGAGCAACTACGAAAAGCTGCTGACAATGTTCAATGATACGATGCAGGGCAAAGCGGAACGGCTGGGCATCTTTATTGGAGGTACCCCGCAGTTCGTTGAAGACGGGCGGCGCGGATTGTTCAGCTACGAGGCTTTGCGTTCACGGCTGGTGGCGGGCCGTTACGGCTCAGCCGAGCTGAATAATTTCACCGGACCGATTATTGCGCTGGACATGCTGTCCCATGAGGAAATTCTGGTGCTGCTTCAGAAGCTGCGGGATATCCACGCACTGCATTACGGCTATGAAGCGAGACTTGCCCAAGAGCAGCTGGTGCATTTCATGGAAGAAGCCGTGGGCAGACTGGGCGCTGACGAACTGCTGACCCCGCGCGAGGTCGTGCGTGATTTCATGGATCTGCTACACACCCTTCACCAGCATCCGGAGATTTCGTTCGAGAAGCTGGTGGGCGAGCGCACCGCAAACCCGGCGGAGACTGAGCAAAACGAACTGGACGGATTTCTTGCGGAGTTTGACCTATGAGCGACAATCCGTTCTACAGGCTGGCTCCTTTCATCAAGGAGTTTATTTATAAGAACCGGTGGGAGACGCTTCGCGAGGCTCAGGTAGATGCTTGCCGCGTGTTGTTTGATACCCCGCACCACCTGCTGATTGCCTCCGGTACGGCCTCAGGCAAGACGGAGGCGGCATTCTTCCCCGCATTAACTGAGCTCTATGAGCGCCCGTCCGATTCGGTGGGGATTCTCTATATTGCGCCGCTCAAAGCGCTGATCAATGATCAATTCACACGGTTAAATGATTTGCTGCGGGAAGGCAATATCCCGGTTTGGCATTGGCATGGCGATGTACCGCAAGCGGATAAAACGAAGCTGATGCAGAATCCTTCCGGGGTGCTGCAGATTACCCCTGAATCGCTGGAGGGGCTGCTCATGAACCGCCCGAATGCGATCCCCGCCTTGTTCCATGATCTGCGCTTCATTATTGTTGATGAAGTGCATGCCTTTATGGGGGCGGACCGCGGCATCCAGGTGCTCAGCCAATTGGCCCGGATCTCGCGGATGGCCGGCTGCCATCCCCGGCGGATCGGCCTTTCGGCCACACTGAGCGATTATGCTTCCGTGACCGAGTGGCTGGCCGCCGGAACGCGGGAGAGCGTGGAGGTATCCGCACCGCAAGGGGGGCGCAAGCTCCGGCTGAGTGTGGAGCATTTCTCCTTCCCTGATGCGCGGGATGAGGTGCAGGCTGAACACCTGGAGCGGGCCCGCCAGGCCTATTACGGGTTCATTTACGATCATACGCATCTGAAGAAGGCGTTGATCTTCACCAACAGCCGCACGGACGCCGAGGAGGCGATTCTGGAGATGCGGCGCATGGCAGCCAAACGCGGCGAGCGGGATGTGTTCCATGTGCATCATGGAAGCATCTCCGCGATGCTGCGCGAAGAGACGGAAGCCGCGCTCCGGCAAGGTCCCGGCCCGGCGGTAGCCGCAGCTACGCTTACCCTGGAGCTGGGCATAGATCTTGGCGAGCTGGAGCGGGTGCTGCAGCTCGGGGCACCTTACAGCTGCGCCAGCTTCGTCCAGCGGCTGGGACGCTCCGGCAGACGCGGTGACTCTGCTTCGGAGATGATCTTCGTCACCCCGGAGGAGGATGATGAGGAGGCGCAGCTGCCCGCGCGGATGCCCTGGACGCTGCTGCGGGCGATTGCGGTCATTGAGCTGTATGTGCGGGAGAAGTGGGTAGAGCCGCTGAATGTGCGCCAGCTGCCGGTTGGGCTCCTGTACCATCAGACGATGAGCATTCTTAAGAGCATGGGGGAAGCCGAACCGGAGGATTTGAAAGCAGCTGTTCTGAGCCTGCCGTCCTTCCGGGGAATTGACCCGGCGGATTACGATACCTTCATGGAGTACATGGTGGGCATGGGCCATATTGAGACACTGGAGGAAGGCGGACTGCTGATCGGGCTGGCCGGTGAGAAGATCGTCAACAATTTCCGTTTTCTTGCTGTATTCAAAGACGATGAGGAGCATGTCGTCTATAATGGCACCGAGGAAATCGGCTCCATTACCACCGTACCCCCACCGGGCTACTGTTTCACGCTGGCGGGCAAGCTGTGGAAGGTGGAGGAGGTAGACAACCGACATAAGGCCGTCTATGTCAAAGGCTCGCGCGGCAAGGTTGATACCCTCTGGCTTGGTGCTGGCGGTGATGTGCATACCCGGATCATGGCCAAAATCCGTGAGGTATTGGGAGCGACGGCGCTGTATCCGTATCTGGCGCCAAGCGCAGCGGCCCGGTTGGAACGGGCCCGCCGCCTGGCCAAGGAGAGCGGTCTGCTCACGCGATCCGTCCTGCCGGCAGGCGGCGATTCCATGTTCATCCTGCCGTGGGCGGGAAGCCGGCAGTTCCGGACTTTGGAACGGCTGCTGAAGAATAACCTGAAAGGCCGGCTGGGGCTTCGTTCCATCACATCGATGGAGCCTTATTATATGGTAGTCGCCGGCAGTGTAGATGCGGATACGCTGGAGGAAGAGATCATGGCTGAAACAACCGCTGCGACGGACCCGCTTTCCTTGCTGAGCAAGGATGAAGCGCCATATCTCGGCAAATATGATGAATTCATCCCCCATGAGCTGCTGCGCAAAGCCTTTTCACTGGATGGGCTGGATGTGCCAGGGCTTCTGAATGTGATTAAGCAGTGGCGGGTGGAGAACTAGAGCGTTTACTACAATCTGTATTGCGGAAGCACTATGAAATCTAAACTTCATAGCATTAATGATGCGGCAGCAGCCACGGATGATCCATCCCGGGCTGCTGCTATTTTTCTGCAAAGGCATGCCAATATAGGGAAGAGAAATCCCAATATGCATGCTTTTGTCCGAAGAAATAAAGTGTCAGACTGAAACATAAAGTATTAGACTGGTGAGCACTTCATTAAGCCAACCGAAATATAAAGGTCAAATAGCCGGGTTCATTGAAAGGCAGCGGTACTCCCACTCAAACGAGTAAGGGTGTACTACTGCCGTTTCTTTTTCAGATTCGTTTTTAGATTCCTGGGATTATAGTTGCAAACTTATATAATCAATCTAAGTGAAGCACGGCTTTGCCCGAGAATTTCCGTTCCATAAGATTACGGGCAACCGTGTCAATTTCGGTCCAGGGCGCCTCCACTTGGATTCGTGGGATTAACCGCTCATCTGTGACCAGCCGGGCCAGCAAACTCAGATCGTCCGCGGCTGATTGACGAGTGAGTTCCTCACCTAAAAAGAAGCTGTACAAGGTTCTTCCTCCGCTGGTCACCATATTCTTCATATCGATCATTGCGGTATTTGAGGAAGAAAATCCTACTGCAACGCAAATCCCTTGGGGCGCTAGCTGCGGCAGCAACGCCGCCAGTGTATTGCCGCCTACTGAATCGATGATCAGATCGTACGGCCCAAATTTGCTGGCTGATGAAATTGCGGAATATCCAATGATCACTTCGTCGGATCCAACCTCCCGAACAAGCTCAGCCTTCTCTTCCGTGCTTGCCGTACCTACAACGTATGCGCCGGATTGGACTGCAAGCTGATGGGCGAATAGCCCAACTCCGCCGCTAGAGCCTGTAATGAAAATTCGTTTGCCAAGCAGCATGCCGCCTTTTCGAAGTGCATAAAGAGCCGTGAGCCCTGCTACGGGGAGGGTAGCCGCCATAGTGAAAGTGAGTTTGTCTGGGATTTCGGTCAACAACGATACGGGAGCAGCCACTTGCTCGCTCCAGGCTCCCATCGGGAGCAAACCAACAACCCTGGCCCCTTTTTGCGGTCCTGCGCCGTTCTCTGCCGGCTTGATGACAATCCCGGCGAGATCCCAGCCAGGACGGCTAGATATTTCCTGATTTTTAGCGTCACTCACTTCACCGCGGTTGAGTGAGACGGCCTTCACTTGCACAAGCGCTTCCCATGGCTTAGGCTGCGGGGCGTCAACTTCCTTGAAGGCCAAATGAGACGGGGCACGCGGATCAACAACAATAGTACGAATCATATCGGTTTTCCTCCATGTTGGTTATGGTCATTAGATGACCTTCATTTCAATGAGGAGTATACTTTAAATGAAGGCTCGGCCCAAGTGCAGAACTACACTTCATAAGAGAAAGGAAGAGAAGATGGATACGGAGAATTCCAGACATAGAATCGTAATGGGAGAAATTGAAGCCCTGCGGATAAAACGCCAGCAAAAGCTTGTCGATCGACCTCAACCGTCCTTGAAACGATTTACTCAACAAGAGCTGAACGACGAGGCTTTTCCTTCGTATAAAAATCTGCTGGTTGGACGTACCCGCCGCATACCGACCCGCCAGACGATAATAAATATTGCAGAATATCTTGAGTGTACATCCGACGAGCGTAACGATTTGCTTATGGCAGCCGGTTTTCTTCCAATTCAGACCGAATTGTATGGACGGTCGTTGGAGCGTGCATTAGAGTGGGCTCAGCAAACGATGAGGAGTATTCCTTTTCCAGCCATGGTCGTAACACATACTCAGGACATCAAGGGATTAAACGAGCCTTTTCATCAATTGTTCGAAATCCCTCTCGACCGTTCATATGACGGTTTAATGAATAGGGTCGATTTACATTTTAATACTGGTTTTCCTATCCGGTCCCGCTCCACGTTTGACAAGGCGTCGTTTAAGCAGTGGGAGGAGCACATTATAAACGGAATACAAGCCTTTAAGAGCGAGCACATACTCTCGCGTTATGATGCGTGGTATCAAAAAATGCTGGATAGAGTTCAGAAATATAACGCGTGCGAATATCTGAGTGTGCCGGATGTAGGGGGAAATGTTGATCAAATACAAACAATTCTAGCCAGAATGGAAAGCTCCGGAGACCTTATTCCCGTACGCTACAGACAGATTTCGATTTCTGCAGGCGGCCGCTTATATCCGCAAATTGAGGTTTTCCTGCCGGTAGATTCTGCCGCGCGCACAGTTTTCGAGAACCTGGGATGTCCAGCTGATTGTGCATTTGTCTAATCCGACACTTACAAGAGGATGGAATCGAAAAAGTTATTGATAGCTGATAATTGAATAGGTGGTTTATTAAACTAATGGGGAACGATAGTTTAATGACAACAGCGGCAGTCTAAGGCTTTATTTATCAAGTCTTGGTCTGCCGCTGCTTTATATTAATTGTTCAGTCTAAATCAACAACTCTAGTCTAATACTTTATTTTCACTGAACAGCTTTATTTTATATATAGAAAAAACAAACCTTTATTCTGCAGTTCCCACCTTGTTGGAAGCGCTTAATCGAAAGATAATGAACATATCACGAAGACAGGGGGCAACAAACAAATGGTCAACAGAAAAATGCAAAAGACATTCTCCATCGGTTTAACTGCTGCTATGGCATTAACCTTGGCGGCATGCGGCAACTCCAACAACAACAATGACAAAGGGGGTAACAACGCAGCTCCGGAAAGCACCAAAAGCGCTGCGGAAGCTACCAAAGACAGCGGCAAAAAAGTAACGATTACCTTCCAGAACATCTATCCTGACCCTGCAACACCTGCCTACAAAATGATCCGCGAATTGGTGGCCGAATATGAAAAAGAAAAACCGAACGTTCATATTGAACTGGATACATTGAACACAGACCAGCAAAAAGTAAAGCTTAAAACACAAGCGGCCTCCAAAGAAGTGCCAGACATCACCATTGTTAACCCTGCTGCACAAATGAAGCCGTTTGTAGATGCCGGATTGTTCGCACCACTGAACGATATGCTGGAGCAGAACGGACTGAAGGATACGTATCAAACTGGATTGCTCGATTACTACAGCTTCAATAATAATGTGTACGCACTGCCTGACGGCAACAATATCGAGGTGGTGTATTACAACAAGGAGCTGTTTGAGCAAGCCGGAATTGCAAACCCGCCAACCACATTCGAAGAAATGCTTAAGGATGTAAAGATTCTCAAAGAGAAAGGAATCACACCCCTAGCGATCGGTGAAAAGGACTCCTGGACAGGCTCATTCCTGTTCATGAACATTCTGCTCCGTACCAACGGCGGCCCGGGTTTCCTGCAAGAGGTGCTTGACGGCAAGAAAACGTTCGAAGATCCAGCATTCGTAGAAGCAGTAGACGCCTTCCAGCAGTTGGTCCAAGCCGGCGCATTCCCTGATGGTGCAACATCCATTGATGCCAATGCAGGCGGCAATATCTTCAAAACAGGTAAAGCGGCAATGTGGTCTATCGGTTCATGGGAAACCGGAGCCATTGATGCTTCATCTGTAGCCGGCAAAGTAGGGGCCTTCCAATTCCCTACAGTTAACGGTAAAGGCGACCCTAATGAATTTATGCTTGCACCAGGCAGCGCATTTGCCATTTCCGCAAACAGCGAGCATTTGCAGGAAACCAAGGATTTCCTCAACTTCTTCGCATCCAACTATCCTAAGAAGCAATTTGAACTGAAAAATGCCGTAGGTCTGGGCCAAAAAGTAGATGGCGATTTGAAAGCTGCCGGTTACTCCGATCTTGCGATTAACATTGCAGGCCTGTTCAATGAAGTCAAAGGCGGTGACCTGGCGTTTGACAATACGATGAATCCGGCAACGGCGCAAGTTCACTTGAGCAGCATTCAGAACCTGTTTGTGCAAAAAGTGGATTCCGCCGCAGTGGGCAAGGAACATCAAACCGCATTCGAAGCTAATAAATAAGAAGCAATAGAAACATTCCCATGATCTATCGATGCGAAGCGAGCTGACCAGAGCTTCTTCGCATCGATCTATGATGGACATAGAAAAAGAAATCTGCTTGTTTAGGAGGCGGGAAAGATGAAAGTACTAAAGGTGCCAGGACGAACAATAGCCGTCTTCGTATTGCCAGGTCTGCTCTTATATGTATGCCTTGTGTTTGTTCCCATACTGGTTTCATTGTATACAGGCTTATTGAAGTGGGACGGTCTCACTTCTGCAGAGTTTATCGGTTTCGGCAATTTTAAAGATATGTTTTTTAATGATCCTGTCTTTTGGCCATCAGTAAGAAGAACACTGCTGTATGCGGTGGCTTCCATGCTGGAAATTCCACTGTGCCTGTTTATGGCTATTTTACTTAACCGTTATTTGAAAAGAGCAAATACTCTGGTTTCGATCTATTTCACACCGGTTATTCTTTCCGTCGTCATTATCGGCCAATTGTGGAAAACGGTCTACAATCCGGCTTCCGCAGGAGGTATGCTGAACGGGGTTCTGATCTCCCTGGGACTGGACAGCTGGACACATAACTGGCTCACTGAACCCAAGATTGCCATGTTCGCACTCTATTTCGTATCGCTTTGGCAGTTCTTCGGCTACCATCTGCTGATTCAGTATACCGGGGTGTCCAATATTCCAGATGAGCTTTATGAAGCGGCTAAAATTGACGGAGCAGATGGATTTAAGGCGGACCGTTACATCACCCTGCCGCTGATCGTTCCGATCTTTAAAATATCAATTGTACTGGCGTTTATCGGTTCACTGCAGGCCTTCGATCTGGTCATGGTCATGACAGCGGGGGGCCCGGCACATGCTACCGATGTAATCTCTACCCATATGTATAACAGTTCCTTTATGTCCTTCAAGTATGGATACGGCAGTGCGATTGCCACCTTCCTGGTTGTGGTCTGCCTGGTCTTTACCGGATTCATCAATACCGTATTCAATAAAATCGAGCGGAAATTCAATTAGAAAAGGAGTGCGCGATCATGCGAAAATTCAAAAAAGGAATCGTGTATCTTCTTTTCGCCATTCCTGTAGTGACCCAGCTGTATCCCTTGTTATGGCTGTTGCTGTATTCCCTGAAGACCAACGAAGAAATTATGGATGGCAGCTTCTTTTCCTTTCCAAAATCGTTTCAATGGCATAACTACAGCGAAGCTTATACTTCGGGGAGTTATCTGAAATACTTGTCCAACAGTGTGTTTGTTACGGCGGTTACGATGATTTTCGTCATTGTGCTGGCCTCCATGGTTGCCTATGCGATTTCACGGTTCCGCTGGAAATATGGAAACATTGTAATGATGGTCTTTCTGATGGGTATGATGATCCCTATGCAGGCGACTCTGCTGCCGCTGATGATCATTTTCAAAAATATGCATATCCTGAACACACATTTATCACTGATTCTGCCTTATATTGCATTCTCCACGCCAATTGCCGTGTTCATCCTATCCGGGTTCATGAGAGACATTCCGCATGAAATTGAGGAATCTGCATTTATCGATGGAGCCAGTGTATACCGCATCTTCCGCAGCATTATTCTTCCGGTTTCAATCCCGCCGGTGATGACGGTGTGCATCCTGACCTTCATCAACATCTGGAACGAATATATTCTGGCGGCAACCTTCATTTCTTCCGAGAAACTGAAGACCTTGCCATTCGGGGTCTACACTTTTGTCAGCCAGTATTCAGTCAACTATGGAAATATCGGCGCATTCCTCGTCATGGGCGCGCTGCCGGTCATCCTGATCTACTTCTTCCTGTCCAACCGGATTACAAAAGGGATGGTGGCAGGAGCTGTTAAGGGTTAATGGGCGTTGCAATTAAATTTGTATTGGATTTATAATAGGGAACGGCAGACACAAGATGTTGAAAGGAGGAGAGTCCTATGCAAAATGGCTTTCATTCCATCCACCATCGGTTGTTTCTGCTGTTTCTTTTTTGCATGTCCAGTATTCTGCTGATTGTCAGCCTGCTGTACTATAACCGGACTACTGTTCAGCTGCATGAAAAGATCAGTGATCTGTCGCAGAAGAACGTCGCTCAAACGGCCGGGCTGTTTACCCTGCTCTACAAGGGGTATGATTCCCTGTCCAAATCACTCAGCAATAACTTTGAGATGGTTCGCCTGCTTAATGAAACAACTGATGAACCGGCAGTGGCTTTTATCAATGAACAGACTATCACAAATATCATTGGCTCGATTTTTTATTCGCGGGACGATCTGGTAGGCATCCATGTCATCATGGACAAAGGCAAAATTTATAATTACGGCAACTACATGAACGTGGTTGACCCGGAGTACCACACCGAGGACTGGTACCATGAGCTTAAGGCTTCTACGGGGAAAATGGTCTGGCTCGGCGTGTACGAGCATTCGCTCATTGATGAGGTCGAGGACAGTCCTGTATTCGCTTTCGGGCGGCAAATTTATGATCTCAATGAACACAAGCCGATAGGCATCGTTCTGTACGAAACGAACCCGCAGCCTGTTCTTGATGCGCTGGATAATCTGAAGCTGGGAGCGCACAGCCAGGTTTATCTGATGTCTCAGGATGGGCGTTTTGTATCCTCGGCTACGGACCCGTCACCAGTCGTGGAGAATTTGCCGTCCCTGCAGGGGGATAAGGATGTCATTGTGCAGCAGGAAAGAGACCGCTTAATTGTAGCCTCCAAGCTGTCTTTCTCCGGGTGGTGGGTAATGAGCATCACTCCGGACAAAGATCTCAATGTGGAATTGATCGAGATGAAGCGATATCTGCTGATTGTTATTTCCATTCTGATTATCGTATCCACCCTGATTGCTTCGATTGTGTCGCAGACCATATCCTCACCGCTCAAGAAAGTGATCCGGGAGATGAAACAGGTGGAAATCGGAAACTTCCGGGGCGTGGTTAATGTGTCTTCCTATCAGGAAATCAATATTCTCGTCGCTTCTTTCAACCGGATGGTCCGGCGGATTGAGGAATTGATCGAACGGGTCAAGCTCTCTTCCGTCAGTGAGAAGAACGCCGAGCTACATGCGCTGCAGTCCCAGGTGAACCCGCATTTTCTCTACAACACACTGGATATGATTTACTGGATGCTTGATGAGGAGGGGAATGAGCAACTGGGAGAGCTTGTACTCTCATTGTCCTCCATGTTCCGTTACAGCAGCCAGTGGGAAGACGGCGCGGAAGTTACCCTTGAGGAAGAGATGGAGCAGATCGGCCATTATCTAAAGATCATTTCCATCCGTCTTGAAGGCAGGCTGCAGATTGTCGCCGAAGTCGATGAGCGCTGGCTGAATATCCGCGTTCCGAAGATGACGGTACAGCCGGTGATCGAGAATGCTGTCAAGCATGGATTGGAATCGCTTAACCGTCAGGGTATCCTGAAGGTGTACACCCGTGAGGAAGGGAATGTTCTGAAGTTATTCGTTGAAGATAACGGCAATGGCATGAATGCGGAACAGCTGGAGCGGCTGCAGGATTCGCTAAACGGAGACAGTCCGAAAGAAGGCGGCAAAGGCGGCATCGGCTTGCAGAATCTCCACCGCAGGCTGCAGTATATGTTAGGGGATAGTTACGGTCTGCAGATTCAAAGTTTACCCGGAGAAGGGACACAGGTTGCCATCATGCTTCCGATTAGAGTGGAGGGAGACACATACAAGTGAACATTCTCATAGCCGATGATGAACGGGTTATCCGCGAAGGCATCAAACGCACGATTAAGCATCTGTATCCGGAGTATCAGGTTTTTGTGGCTGAAAGGGCCGAAGAAGCCGTCAAGGTGCTGGAAGAACAGCGTATCCACATCGTGTTGACTGACATCCTAATGCCGGGTATGAATGGCCTTGAGTTTATGAAAATTTCCAGACGCAGATATCCCTATGTGAAATGGATCGTGATCTCCGCTCATAGTGAGTTCTCCTACGCACAGGAGGCGATCCGTCTTGGAGCGAGGGATTATCTGCTCAAGCCGATCGGCAAAAACAAGCTGGAGGAGATTATCAATAATCTGACGCTGGAGATCCAGAAGGACAACGACATTTCACGGCAGGGGGAAAGGCTGAAGGCTAGCCTCAAATTTCTGCGGGAAGGTGTATTCCAGCGGCTGGCCTCTGGCCTTGATATCGGCAATTTGGATATTGGTCCGTTCATCGAAGATTATCACAACTTTTACTTGGTGATGGTACAGCTGGACCCGGGGGAAAAAAGCGCGCGCCTGGAGCATTTTATCGTGGAGAATGTACTTTCCGAGCTGATCGAGCTGCATGGGAACGGTTTTGTCGTCAATTTCGACCGGCAGAGTTTACTCGGCCTGGTTACCTTGAGGGAGAACGAGCGGACTGAACCGTTTCGGGAGGAGCTTCGTGCCCATCTCAACCATTATCTGAAGATGCCTTTTCAAATCCTGCATTCCGGCTTGAGTTATGATTTCAATACCGTGCCGCAGGTCGTGAAACGGATGAGGGAAGCATCCGCTTCACAAGCTTTTGAGGCGGAACCGCTAAAGGGAAGCGGAGAGAAGGCCATTGACGTTGCACTGCATTTTATCAGGGAGCATTACAACGAGGATCTATCGCTGGAGAAGATGGCCTCTGTCGTGTTCCTGAACCCGGCGTACTTCAGCCAGTTGTTCAAGCAAAAGACAGGGCAGGGGTACAAAGAATACGTCACCTCACTGCGGCTGGAACAAGCAAAGCTGCTGCTGCTGAACCCCAAGCTGAAGCTGGCTGAAATCGCAGAACGTGTGGGGTATCAGGACATGCGCCATTTCACTCAGATGTTCCGTAAAAGGTTCCAACTGACTCCGACTGAATACCGCCAGCAGCAAAATATCAATATTCATCTGACCAAAGGCTGCCCGCCGCAATAAAAAAGGAAGCTGACACCGAATATCGAAACCGGTTCAGCTTCCTTTTTAGTCCATTTACTCGAAAATCCTGCATTTCTTACAGCCTATCAGATGTTGTTGGTGCTGAAGTGGAATATGCTACCAGAATCTATTTCATTCAAAGCAAAAAGGGCGAATAAAAACAGTAAAATAAGTAAGGTGTAAATAATCGTCCCGACAATCCCGCAGACGAGGCCGGCGATGGCTAGACCTCTTCCCTCTTCATAACGGGTACGAATCTCTTTCAGGGAAATCGCAGAAAGTATAATCGCAATAATCCCAAATAGAATCCCGATATATGGTGACACAATGGACAGAATCCCAAGCACCAATGAGGCAATGGATTTACCATTTGTCTGTGCCGGCGGCGGTGGCGGCGTGTAATAGTCCTGATGTCCAAACGGTTGATAGCTCATGAACAAACTCCTTCATAAGTAAATTGTTATTGCTGCTCCTCGCATTATATAACAATTTCCAGAATATTACGGTGATTAATTTTTGATCATTTCGGCTGTTCTATATAATTTAGCCAATGCTCCAGCTTCACAGCTAGCGTAAGGCCGACGGATTCGGCCAAACGAATGGAGGCGATATTGGTATCCTCCACCTGATATCTTGGAATATAACCTCTCTGCAGCGTATGGAATACCGCAGTGCGGACGACCCGCTGTGCAAGTCCGCTTCTTCTGCCGGCTTCGGCCGTACGCACGGCCCCGATTTCCCAGATTTGTTCCTCGTTGCGGAATACGAGGCAGGTGCTGAGTGGCGTGTCTCCCATGAATATAGATATGGAAAAAGCGCCGTCTGCAAAACAATGCTCAATTTCTTCCTTGCTGTAATCATTCGCCCGCCATAATGGGAGCAGCCGTTCATCCATCTGTTCGTTTAGTACAGCTTCGGCGTACGGATCGAAACGTTGCTCTGCTGTAGAACTATAGGAATAAAAGCATCGTACTTTGTGCAGCGGAAATTGACCGGCAATCGCAATCCGTGTCTGCTCCTGAATTTTGAAGACTAGATTCGTTTCTCTGGGCAATCGCTGTAGCAGCTCGGGCAGCACTTCGGGGCTACTGTAATCCATCAGCACTATTTTCTCGGCATCCGGATATATCCGTTGATCAAAAGAGTAAGCGTCTGCAGGCAGAAGCAACAGAATACCCCAGTGTTCCTGCTGTTGAACCAGATAGCTGTCTATCACCTGATGATAAGCGGTCATCATCTTTAACGGGGTTACATTTTTTAGCGGATTTTCACGCAAGTACTTCATAATCAATTCAGTATGTCCCAATGAACTTCACTCCAGTTCTTATTTATATTCACGAACTACTTTAAGTCGGGATACAGCTCCGATGCCGAACAGAAAAAGGATAAGACCGGCAGCAAGCATGGTTCCAGAGGCTCCAAAATGGTCGGCTGACGAAGAAAAGACAGCAAGTCCCAAAGGGGGACCTACACTCATTAAGGACCCCAGTACACCGAACATCCGCCCTTGCAGGTCCTCAGGCACCTCGAGTCTCAGGATGATATTAATTAGTAAAGTGCTGAATGAGAAGGTGAAGCCGATTAGCAGAATGAGCGGGATGGCCAGCATCATTGAGGTAATAGCCGACAGCAGGGCGTACAGCGGACCCAGCAGCAGGAGACTGACAGCGACCAGCAGACCACGGTGCCTGATCCTGTTCCCGGCAGTCAATATCAAGCCCGATCCAAGCATGTACCCGAGCGGGATGCAGCTCTCCATCAGACCGAACTGAAACGGACTTGCCTTCCATACCTGCACGGCCATGACTTGTGTCAGCATGAGGCAGGAGAGGAAAAATAGTGTGAGTACGGGAAGCAGTAAGGTAACAGCTCTAGCAAATGGATTACTCCAAATATAACGGAAACCGCTGAAAATATCCTGCTTGAACGTTTTTTTGGGTCCACGTGCGGCTGTAACACCAGTGAATGAGCCTGAGGCTAGCACCAGCAGGAAGGCTAACAGAAAGGTCATCCCATCTACAAAGATCGCCCAAGCGCCACCGAAGGCAGCGACAAAGATTCCGCCGAGCGCGTAACCAACAGTACGGGAGATGTTCTCTGACAAGGTCATCCAGCCTGCTGCCTGCTGGATATGTTCTTTGCCGACAACAGTCAGCAGGGAAGCCTGAAAGGCAGGAGACTGAAATTGTCCGGCAGAGGTTACAATTCCGGTAAGACAAACAATCAGGACGAAGGAGAGATTAGGGCTGGTAAGGGCGTAAGCGATTCCCAGTACAGTGATGCTCTGTACCAGATAGGCACATACAATCAGTGTTCTGCGGTTGACGCGATCGGCGAGGGTGCCCGCTACGCTGCCCAGCAACGAACAGATGACAAGGTTGCTGACAGTCATGATGCTCATCATTTTTGCACTGCCAGTCTCCTGCAGTACCCATAGACTAAGAGCGAGACTGTGAAAGGCATTTCCCAGTATCGTAAGCGTACTGGCTGTGAACAACAGCAGGAAAACTTTGTTTTTACGTAAAACCGGATAGTTCACTTGGGGCATAGGGGCATTCACGATCTCAGCGCTGGTAGAATTCATCAACAAAACCTCCTCGTAATCACTTAACTTAAACGTTTAAGTTATTATAAAGAATTTATTGGAGAACTTCAACCAAAAATTGATTGCTGCCTGTCAGACTGGAATCGTACTGTTCGCGAATAACAGATGTCATTAATTCGTAGGCGGTCAGTGCTCTATCGTTCTGAAACTGAATGACTGTCGTACTGTCCAGCAGGATTTCCGGTACTCCGCAGGTGCAAATGGCTGTAATTGAAGAGGCCAAGGCAGTTTTTTCAACAGCTTTTGCCAAATATTCATTGATGGCGATGATATGCTTATCCCGGTTAAGGGTCAAAAAGCTCACGAGTTCACTTTGTGCCTCTTGGGAATTGTTGACAATATGAACTTGCTCCCGCGGCAATCCCGATCCAGCAAGGATCCACTCCGCTAACGCCTTGTTATGATAACTCTCCATGACCAGACAGGAGGGAGCTGTGGAGGAAGATACAGCGGCCTGCAACGCTTGGGGATAGTTATAATTAACCTGATTAAAAAGACTGTCATCGATGATGCTGTCGAGCAGAATCAGAGGAACGCCTTCCACAAAATTGGCGGATATCCGGTAGAACATCTCATCCATAACGTCCAGCACAAAGACAGCATCCAGCTTGCGTTCACGGATTACATCCATCGCAGGATTAAGGGGATTTAAACGGACAAGCAGAGTATGATAACCGGCTTCTGTTAGCATCGCTTCCAGACTTTCCACCAGCGACATGTAATTTTGGCGTTTCCAATAGGGCAAAGCGGATGTCCGGTTAATCAGAATGCCGACCAGTCCGGTCCGTTGTTTGACCAGGGAACGCGCCGCGAGATTCGGGACATAATTCAGCTCCCGGGCAATTTGCAGTATAATCTGCCGGGTCGGGTCAGGGATTGTCTGGTTCTTCACATTATTCAGCACATAGCTGACCGTAGCTACTGAAACGTTCGCCTGACGGGCAATATCCTTCATGGTCGCTTTTTTCATCGGGCATTCTCCTTAACAAGGCTTAGAAGAAAAGCCTATCATTCAGCCACGGGACAAGTCAACTGAATGAAAAACTAAAAATATTTACTTGGAGACAAGAAGAGGCTGCTCCCCGTTATTCAGCGACGGGGGAGCAGCCTGTGTGCTGTACAATTTTACAGCTTAAGTTTCATTTTTGGTGACACCATTCAAACTGGGAACATAATCTTCAGCCTTATTGGTGTTTAACATCTGGGGTTCTTCAGTAAGATGTGCATGGTTTTGCTGGTTGTTTTTCTTATCTGCTTTATTATTTGCACGGTCGTGTTTGGGATCGGCACTATTTTTGGGCATGATTTCACCTCCATCTGCTAACAGATAGTATGAGAAACTGGTTTGCATTTTATCCCAGCCATCTGAAATCGGGGGTGCGTAGCCTCTCTGGAGTGTGTACCGGATCATTTACAAAGAGCGAAGGCTTAGAGTAAGCTGACAATAAAATAACTAACCCAGCAAAGAAGGTGACGGTCATCGCTGTAAGCCCTGTTCCTATTGAAGTGGTTCCTTATAATCCCGCTTGGAAGGCCGAATTCAGCAGAATCAAAAAGCGGATGCTTGAGATCCTTGGAGATCTTGTCATTGCTGTCGAGCATGTGGGCAGCACCTCAATTGAAGGTTTGGCGGCCAAACCGATTATAGACCTGGATCTTGTGATGGAGAGCTATGAGGCACTGCCTGGTATTGTCGAGAGGTTCCGGGAATTTGGTTATGTGCATCTTGGAAATCTTGGGATTGAGGGCAGAGAGGTATTTGAGTGCGAGAAGGATGACGGTTTGATGCAATATCATCTTTATGTATGTCCCAAGGACGGTAAAGGTTATCTGGAGCATATTGCTTTCCGGGACTATCTGCGGAGTCATCCTGCTGCGGTTCGGGCGTATGAGGAAGTAAAGCTGGCCCTGGCAGAACAATACCGCAATGACAGAGAAGCCTATACGGAGGGCAAGACAGCTTTTGTACATTCCATCCTAAACAAAGCCATGCAGTGAGCGGAAAAAAAAGTATGAATAGAGCGGCAACCGGACCTGAATAACAGGCCAGCCGGCTGCCGCTCTGCCAGTTGTTTCATTGCTTCCTGCGGATTGTAGTCCGTTCCTGCTTTCCAGAGAGTAGAGTACATCGCCTCTTGTCTCGCTTGCGAGTTATGCATCAGCTGAAGGTTATGTTGCTGCATGGCTGGCAGCGTATAGTGGTTGGTGGATACGATAAGCTGGGGAAGGCTCGCCGCTCTGGCATCATAAACCTTAATTTCTTTATGTGCCCCAGCTACTTCGATCAATGCCATTGAACCGTGCCTGTCGGAAACCAGAAAGTTCCTGTAATCGGAGATCGGCATGCTGCGCAGCAGGGTAACAGCTTCTCTGGTTGTAGTGCAGTCATCGAGCAGGGCCCGAACCACTCCCGGGAACACAAAACCCTCACCTGTCATTTCTGGCCGGATTCTGCCGGAGGTCATGGTCACGCTGAGACCTTCGTCATTCATGCCGTCATACCGGCCGAAGAGCTGAAGTGAAAATCCGATATGGGCGGGCTTGCCCGTCACACGGGTGGTGCTCAGGCTACAGTTGAATTTTCTTGTATTCATGGCATTTGGATGGTAAATTATAGATATAAGTTTGGGATTGAAATTCAGCTAATAATTGCATGAAATGCGTACATTAAACAATCCGCCAGTCCGTATCTTGGCGGGTTGATTTTTTTAAAAAAGCAAGGCTGGTTTGACTATGTTCTGCTGTGAACAAAACGTTTTATGGTCCAAAAAGGTACCGTAAGGATACCTTTATTTGTTGAAATGCTTAAAGAATCCGAAGGATGATCAATTTCACAAAGGCCGGTAAAAGTTTCACCGCTCACAAGATGAACACGCTGCTTCATACTTTGCTCCAAGGCCGACTGTATTTCTATTTTTCTCATTCGTTTCACTTCCTTTTGAAACTGTGGCATTATGATCTCTACTTATCATTAAACAGGATTAGAAGAATTTAACAGACCTATTGGTTACAATATTGTATTATTATTATATACATTAGTTTGAAACCGGGTTATTCTTAAAGAAACTGTTTACAGTGAATCTAGACCCAAGCACCCTCCAGTTAGGACGGATAGGTTGATTTTCTCAGAAAAATGGAGTTGGAGAGGTGAATGGCTGTGGATACAAGGAATGTTATCAAAGGGATTTATCATGAAATCCTTGAACGGATCGAATTGCTGCTATTGAACTCAAGTCTTGAGTATGTGGAGCACTCTTCTGAAGTAATAGAGGGGGGCATGTATGCTTGGGGACAAGCTGACGTATTGAAAGATGCGTACCGGATGGCTTTGATTGAAGAATATTTGATTCTGGTTACCCAAATGCGGTTGGAGCTTGAAGAGAAAGACAGCAAAGCTCTCGCCAGTTTTGACCATAGCTGCAATATTGTATTGACTTATTTAAAGCAGGAAACGTTTGTGTACGAGAGTACGAAAGAAGATGTATTGAAGACGATTGAAAAAGAATTGGCTATTCAGTACTTCGTTATGAATCTGCCGGTGGAGAACATGAAATAATTGTCCCCATAACCTGGTCGTCGCGGTGAATCGGGCATACCTTTCTTGGTGTAATATTCAATCTAATAACGTTTAGCTCTCAGTCCGCCAGTGTTCAACTGGCGGATTTTTCCGTTGCTTTAATTTCTCTAAGATGGTTATAATACAAACAAGTGTTCTTATTTATAGGGACTGAGGAGGTCAGACAACATGAAGAAATTTGACAGCATATTCGACTGCAGCCGGGTGATGACTCCGGAGCACAAGCGCCGGATCATCCAGGATGAAGAAAGACAGCGCCTGCGAAGCAAACCCGTGCTCGATGCTCAGGAATGGGAGCTGATAGATCAAGTGCTTGCTTATTCCAAGCGTTACAACGAACAGATCACGATCACGCTGTTCGATCCAGAGAAAGATCATAAGATCAGGGGCGTTGTCATGTCAGTGGACCTGCAAATGCGACAGGTCAAATTACAGATTGAGTTTGAATATGATTGGATTATGATTGACGATGTTATTCAAGCGACTACATAAATAAGGGTCCCAATCCTGGGACCCTTTCTTTAAAATTTATATGTTCATGTCATAAAAAATTGCGTTCTGCTTGTTACTTCAATGTTGCATATGGTTTGAATTCGTCCGGTATAGCCGTTACCCCTACTATAGCCTCGACAGCTTTCCAGGCCGCTTCAAAACTTGTTCCGCTGTAGCTTGTTCTATCCCGCGCAGGGCCAGACAATGACATGTCAAACACTATAAATTCTCCAGACTCTTCAATGAGTCTGAAGCTTACGGCGCGGTCTTTTGATTGCATACGAATCTCCTTCAATTAGACAACCTCCTTAATCTTTTCTGCACTAGTATAAAGTCTACACAGCAGTATACCGCATCACCCTAATTGCATCAATTAACTAATACGCTGCAAGGAGCAACATTGACGGGAAGGTATTGAAACACTACAATTAGCACGAGTAGCCGTTGGAATAATTTAGGATTTCATTTTCTTTCATCGGATAAATAAGAAACCCATTAGGCGGGCTAACAGGAGGTGAAGTAAACAATGAAAAGCTCGGTTAACCTGTTTAAAGTTTCGCTTGTGATGATCATTGTCTACTTGCTGGTTAGTTTTGTCGCAGGTCTAATCGGGATGAATTTCAACAAATTATAATGAGTCTGTTCTGCAGATAGGAGGAAGTCAATGAAAGGCGAACATTTAAAATATTTAGGCGGCGGTATAATTGTTCTTGGATTGATTGCTTCGATTCCTGTCGCCATGAATATGGGTACATTATCTGCCGGTATCTATCTGTTCATCTGGTCCTGCCTGATTGGCGTGTTTTTTATCGGTTTCGGGGAGCTGCTGTATTCGGTGCAACGAATTGAGCTTAAGATCGCCGGGGAACGTCCTCACTATGATCCATTGACAGGTCAATATGTTGACAAGACGGTAAGAAAGTAATAGGTTTTAAAACAACCCTGCCGGTGAATTCCGTCAGGGTTGTTCAGCATTTCCCCTTAACTCTCACGGAGAACGGCGCGATACTCGCTCGGCGGCATGCCAGTGTATTTGCGGAACTGCTTAGAGAAGTAGAGGGCGTCGTTGAATCCGACGGATGAGGCCACCTGATCGATGGTGAGTGTTCCCCCCAATAGTTCCCTGGCTTTGTCCATCCGCATCTTCAGCAGATACTGCTTGGGAGACAAACCGGTCTTTTGTTTGAATGCCTTGGACAGATGCACCCGGTGATAGCCCAACGTCGCCGCCATGTGGTCGATGCTGATCTGCTGGTGGAACTGCAGCGAGATCCAACGGATCGCCTGGTCGATCTGGCGGTCAATGACCTCAGGCATTTCTTTGGGACGGGCTGGAAGGACACTGAGGTTGGCCAGACCAAACTGGTGGAGCAGCAGCCGGGTCCAGCCGGAGGCCTCCAGGCTTTCCAGGCGGGGATAAGGGGATTGCTGGAAGGCCAAGCGAATATGTTCGTACAGGCTGTGCAGCTCACGGGTATTCCCCGAATGCAGCAGCGGACGTTCCTTGGTAATCCCGGCATCGGAGAGCAGTGCCGCAACAGCTTCACCCTGTAAGGCTACCCATACGTAGTGCCAAGGGCTGTCCTTGTCTGCCTGGTAACTGAATAGGGACCCCGGATAAATAACAAACGTGTCTCCGGTCCGGCAGTGCAGCGAGACATTCCCGCTTTGAAAGAAGCCCTCACCATCCAGCACGGTATGGATCAAAAAATAATCATGCACTGAGGGGCCGATCTTGTGACCGGGTACGGGTCTGCCTTCACCACTGAATAATACGGCCATGTCTTGCTCTTCTGGTACGAGATTAAAGCTGGCAGTGAAGTACGAATGTTCGAGATTCATTGATGGGCCTCCCATACATAAATGACTGAGTCATATTGATATTGCAATTAATCTCAGGCTACTACATCACGATTCCAAATGCAACAAAGATCCATATCTCACTTGTATTTCTCCATACTCATTTCCGGCGTTCTAATTTATAGTGAATATAGCAAGAAAACAGCGGATAATGACTGCCATTACTGCAATCATCTGCCCTATTCACCACTGCATAAACTCCTTATTTGCTTAAGGCAGGCATTCTTACCGCAACCAACAGGAGGCGTATTGTTCATGTCCAAAATTACATTTATCGGTGCAGGAAGCACTGTTTTCGCCAAAAACGTTCTGGGTGACTGCATAGCGACAGCGGCGCTGCAGGGTTTCGAGCTTGCCTTGTTCGACATTGATCATCAGCGGCTAAAGGACTCAGAGAACATGCTTAACTCCATTAAGAATAGCAGCGGCAGCACATGCAGGATTAACGCTTACTCCGACCGTAAAGAAGCGCTGCGCGGCGCCAAGTATGTCATTAACGCGATTCAAGTCGGAGGTTACGATCCCTGCACCATAACCGATTTTGAAATTCCAAAGAAATACGGTTTGCGGCAGACAATTGCGGATACGGTGGGCATCGGCGGTATTTTCCGCAATCTGCGCACCATCCCGGTGATGCTGGATTTTGCTGCGGATGTACGCGAGGTCTGCCCGGATGCGCTGTTCCTGAACTATACCAATCCAATGGCTGTTCTGACGAATGTAATGAACACCTATGGCGGTGTGCAGACAGTAGGACTGTGTCATAGTGTGCAGCAGTGTATCCCCGGATTATTTGGCCACCTTGGAATCGACCAGACGGGAGTGCAGGCGAAGATCGCCGGAATCAACCACATGGCCTGGCTGCTGGAGGTCACGAAGGACGGGAAGGATCTTTATCCGGAGATTAAGCGCCGTGCAGCAGAGAAACAGCTGGAGCCTCACACAGATATGGTACGTTATGAAATGATGCAGAAGTTCGGCTACTACATTACAGAATCGTCTGAGCATAACGCGGAATACCATCCTTATTTTATAAAAAGGAACTACCCGGAGCTGATCGAACGCTTCCAGATTCCGCTCGACGAATATCCGCGCCGCTGTGTGGAGCAGATTGGCCGCTGGCAGCAGCTGCGTGAGGAACTCGTCGGCAACCACGAGCTTCAGCATGAACGCTCGCATGAATATGCCTCTTATATTCTGGAAGCAATCGAGACAAATGTACCGTTCAAGATTGGCGGAAACGTAATGAATACAGGGCTGATCACCAACTTGCCACGGGAGGCCTGTGTCGAAGTTCCATGTCTAGTGGACAGCAGCGGGGTTACACCTACCTTTGTAGGGGATCTGCCTCCGCAATGCGCCGCTCTGAACCGCACGAACATAGGCACACAGCTGCTGACCATCGAGGCGGCAATCACCGGCAAAAAAGAGCATATCTATCACGCGGCCCTGCTAGACCCGCATACGGCGGCAGAGCTGTCGATGGATGATATTGTGAACATGTGTGATGAATTGATAGCTGCCCACGGCGACTGGCTCCCGCAGTATCAATAGCATAAAAGTATGACTAACAGAGCCCGGGAAACCGGGCTTTTTGTGTCTAGACAGGAGCCTGCTGAGGCTAATGGACGATGTTTTTCCCGGAGTGTCCAAACTTTAAGCAGCAATACGAATACTTATATATAGATATTCATTTACGGAACCGCTCCGGAGGTGAGATTTGGTGTTCGTCGAGAAAAGTATGCTTGCGCCAGATACGTCTTATGCAACTCCCTATTATATCGTAAGTGGCCCACGTCCCGGCCCGGTCTTTATGGTGGTGTCTGGAATACACGGGAATGAACCGGCCAGCATCCGTGCAGCGCAAAATCTGGCGGGAATGTTCACCCGCAGAGAACTGATCCTCCTAAAAGGCAGACTTATTATAGTCCCTCTGGTGAATAAAAAGGCTTACCGTAAGAAGATCAGAGGCAAGCCGGATTTAAACCGGACCTTTCCTTACCGTGGTAAATCGAAGGCCAGCCATTCGCTGGCAGGAGCCTTATTTCAGCTGGCACAGCACCATGGCCCTTCGTGGTATCTGGATCTGCATGAAGCGAACGGACTTTCACAAAAAAATCCCAAACGGGTTGGCCAGACTTTAATTATTAGCCCAGGAAGCCGTACAGCTAGAGTGGCTAAGCAAATCGTTAAACGAATGAATCGGTCCATAACTAAGTCTTCCTATCATTTCAATATCCGGCGGCGTGAGCGAAATGGAACCTCGCGGAAGGCGGTTCAGGAAATTCTCGGTACGAAGGCGGTCACCGTTGAGACCTGCTGGAGTCTGGACTTCTCTTTACGGGTAGGGTACCAGTTGGACATCGTGTGCCATTTCTTAAGAACAACCGGATTTATTGGTTGAAGATGATGAGAAGAGACTGTTCACTTCAGGCTGAACCCGCAAGCAATTGAGGGTTCAGCCTGTTTGCATCCTATAATAGGATATTATTGACATGCTTATATATAATGTATATATTACATATATACACTAACTACATTGTTACAAAAGGATGATGGTGCAGCAACATGAACATTTTGATTTCGAGTACCTCGGGTGAGCCGATATACGCCCAGATTGTGGGGCAGATCCGCCAACTGATTCTACAGGGTGAATTGGTATCCGGGACACCGCTGCCGTCTATCCGCCTGCTGGCCAAAGAGCTGCAGATCAGTGTCATCACGACGAAGCGGGCATACGAGGAACTGGAGAGAGAAGGGCTGATCAATTCCATCGTCGGCAAGGGTTCCTTTGTGTCCGGGGCTGATCAGGAATTTATCAAGGAGCAGCGGCTGCGGATTATGGAGCTTAAGCTGAAGGAAGTCATTGATGAGAGCAGGGCGCTTGGACTCCAATACACCGAGATTGTGGACATGCTGAAACTGCTATATGAGGAGGAGAAGGGATGAGTAACTGTATAGAGCTGAATCACCTGCACAAGCATTATGACCGTTTTGCGCTGCAGGATATTTCACTGGCGATGAAGGAAGGGTATATTACCGGTCTGATCGGCCCGAACGGAGCAGGCAAAACAACGCTGATTAAAATGATCATGGGCATGGTTCATCCGGATCAGGGAGAGATCACCCTATTCGGGCTTGATAACCAGGAGCATCAACCGGACATCAAGAGCAGAATCGGTTATGTGTCAGATGAGAATATTTACTACGAGCAGCTTACCGTTAAGCAGATGAAGAAGATTATTGCTCCTTTTTACAGCCGCTGGGATGAGAATACATACTTGAAATACCAGGAGCTGTTCAAGCTTCCGCCAGGCAAGAAGATTAAGGATTTGTCCAAAGGAATGAAGATTAAATTCTCGCTGGCAATTGCTTTATCACATGGAGCCGATTTACTCATTATGGATGAACCTACATCGGGTCTAGATCCTGTGTTCCGCAGAGAAATGCTGGATCTGCTCACTGAACATATCCAGGATGAGAAGAAGTCGATTCTGTTCTCCACGCATAACACAACAGATCTTGACCGGATTGCCGATTATATCGTCTTTATCAATGACGGGAAGATAGTTTTCAATGAGATGAAGGAAGCGCTGACTGAGAAATATCTGCTGGTCAAAGGCGGCAAGGAGCTGCTTGACCGCGATGTCCGCCGCTTGTTCCTTGGGATTCGGGAAAGTGCGCTCGGCTTCGAGGGTCTGGTCGGGAACCGGGCAGAGGGGGAGCGCTTCTTCAAGGATAATGCAATTTGTGAGACGCCAACGCTGGAGGAAATCATGTATTTTACTGTTAAAGGATGTGATGTGCATGTATAACTCGCTGTATCTAATCCGTAAAGACTTCATGTTGTTGCAAAAATTCCTGCTGTTGCTTGTTCCATACTATATCATTATGGGCTACACCAACTTTGACAACTACACCATGTTCGCCTTGTTTCCGGCCATGCTGATTTTAATCAATTCATGTACAGTGGATGTGCAGCAGAACAATCAGAAATTCCTGATCAGTCTTCCTATGCCGAGGCAGCAGATTGTAATGGCCAAATATTTGGTGCTGCTTCCTTCTTGCCTGCTCAGTTTAGCTTGTACCTTGCTGCTGTATGGTGTTGCTTTCATTGCCGGGCGGGCCACAGAGCCTATTGCCTGGAGAGAGCTTGCCCTGTGCATTGCGAGCTTCCCATTGCTAGCCGCAGTGTACTTGCCGCTGCACTACTGGCTGGGCCAAAAAGGGACTCAGGTGGTCAATTTTATTTTCATCATGTTAATTATGCTTAATTTCGCCGCTTTGACCAAGCTCATGACATGGTTACCTGATCTGGCGAACTGGGTCACCACGGGCAAGACCGAGAGCATTCTGATCCCGGTTATCAGCGGTCTGGCCTATATTATTATCCTATTTGGCTCTTATCTGATTTCGTTACGTATCTTCTCGAGTAAGGATATATAGGATTATTTATACTTGCAAAGAAACGGCTGCGCCATTCCTTTAAGGAAGGCGCAGCCGTTTCTGATTCAGGGGGTACTGCTTTTCTTATTTCCCCCGCTCCATATCATCAATATAATTTTTGGCATCCTTTAGGGATAAGTCCCGCGCTTCACGAAGTACTTTAATGGCTTGTATCTTCTTGCCTTCGGCCAGCAGCAGGCGCAGCCTGTTCTCCAAATCCGGCATTAAATCCATATTCTGCACAAATTGCGGCGTCGGGGCAGCGATCCCCGTCTTGATAAAACCTCCATCCATCGCTGACCGGCTGCCGATCCGTTCCAGCTGTGACTGCAATTCGTTGACTCGCTTATTGAGACTGATTACCCTGAGCATGAGCAGCAACGTGAATACCATTGCCGCGAGTGAGATCCAATCCGTGTTTTCCAAAGAGATAGCCTCCCTATTATAAATGGTGTGGTGCCAGTGATTGTTGGTGCCCGAGAATGAAGAATATCATATCCCTCTGCTGAAGAACATGATATTTTTGGAAAAAGTTTTTAGTGAAGCATAAGGGGGATTTGATATGATTACTTCACAAACGCTTGATGACTATTACGTAAGAATCGGCAGGCTGAAGCAACGTTATTTGTCGGAGCGGTTTGAACAGGATCTCCCTGTATTCAGCTCACATACGGAAGCTATTGAGTGGTTCAAGGCACTTTTTCCAGGCAGCTTCATCTTCGTGGAAGAGATGGAAGGTGCTAAATCCGAGAGCTACTATTTATATGACATTATCCATGACAGGGAAATCTGGGAACGCAGAGAGAGGGACTTAAGAGAAAAAGGTCAAGCTAATGGACTGGGCATGCTGCTCTGCGCGCAAAGAGTAGATATTTACAAAGACGGTGCAGTACATTTGGCGGTATAGCGGTGCATCACAAGATTTAAGTGTCCTACAGGGGAGACGATACTCGTCTCAGGAGGACACTTTGCTATGTGACTATTTAATTATTTAATTAGATACTGGGCAACGTATTGTTCTGCTCAATGCCATCCCTTGATCCGTACAGATTTCTCCGTCATTTTGGGGAGAGGGACATACAGGTGAGCACAATGCTCCCATCGGCCAGTTCCAGCTTCACCTTATTGGCGGTCTTTGGCGCTGATCGACTCAAGGTAAGCCGCCGGAACCTGCAGCCGTGGAGGACAGAATCGCGCCCAATAATTATTTATTTGGCGTAGTATCCGCCGTCAATTGCAGCTCAACACTTGTAATGTAGGAGGAATCATCCGAAGCCAGGAACAGAACGCCTTTGGCGATGTCCTCAGCTGTGCCCAGGCGCATAAGCGGAGTCTGTGCGAAGAAACACTGCTTCATTTTTTCATCCTTGAGCAGATCCTCGGTCATTGGAGTTTCAATATAGCCTGGATGTATAGAATTGGCGCGGAGGTTACGCTTGGCATAATCTACAGCAGTAGCTTTGGTCAACATACGTACGGTACCTTTACTGGCAGTGTATGGACCTGTGCCGCTTCCGCCGGCGCGATCATGTGCGGAATGACTGCGTTTTGTCCAAGGAAAATGCTGGTTACATTGATGCCCATCGTTTTCTCCCAGCGTTCCACGGCTTGTTCCATAAATGGAGTCGGGTCAGAAACACCGGCGTTGTTGACGAGAATGTCGATGTGGCCATATGCCTTCAAGGTCTCATCAACGACCCGTGCCCAACCTCTTCGGAGACAACGTTTTGCCCCTTAATTCCAAGCTTCAAGTGCACCTGGCGCCTGTCAGTTTCAGATACCACACGTTCAATATATCCCTTCTGAACGAGCTTACTGCTTAAGCTTGAGTGACGCACTCATTGACTATTACAGATAACATGCTAAAAAGACCGCATAATTTATACGGTCCCTTTATTGTAAAGAGCTTATCTCCATTTGAGCTGAGGTATGAGCATGCAGAGCGGAGAGGAATTGAAGCTTACAGGTACATTTTCAAGAGAGCGGGGAGTATTTTTATCTTGATACCGCTACATGTGTTAGTAATAAAATAGGTGAGAGGGAAACAGAGAAATTGCACCTCCTGGTGTTTCTTGATATACTTTTCACATGTGAATTTGATTGGGGGTTTTACTGATGGCAAAGCAGAATTGCTCATTAGCTAGGAAGTCCTCATGCAAAGCCTAATCTGGGGCGATACTTTGCGTGGGGGCGGTAGGATGGATACGATCGCCCAACCTTAACTTTATCGTTTCTAATAATAGGCTTTGCACCTTATGTTTTTTATATAAAAAATAAGGGGCTGAAGAGCTATGAATACACCATTTATTAGAAACCATCAATATAACGTCATTAAGAAACAAACGGATTTTCTGCAGAAAACGCTGCGAACCGTCGCGGATCGAAACGTCTTGAAGACTGTAAGATATCGTGCAGCAGCGAATATTATTGAAGCCATTCCTGATCTTACAAATGATCAGCAGCAAATGCTCGAACAAATAACGACCTTCGAAAGTGCATATGATTTCCAGAGATACCTGAGCGCATTAGAACCCTGTCTGGAGCCATTTCCACCGATTACGTTGAAGCAGATTCAGAAACTATTCCCTAAGAATAAGAAGCTGAAGGTGCCTGACTTAGGATCTATCGACTTCCGATATGTAACGTATCTGAGTTGGGTAGACATAGCTACGAACAAATTATTTATTGTCTATCCGTTCGAAGGACAGTTCATTGGTATCGAGGGAAGAATCACGCCCACTAACAAGAAAGGGTACTGCTTGTTCTGTAATCGTCATCAAGAGCTTGCATTCCTCACGGTTAAGACCAAGCCAGCGAACGCTTCGCCGGATAATATTTCTTCTATTGGCCAGTACGTATGTCTGGAGAGCGATGCTTGTAATCAGAGCATTACCGATATAGGATCATTGGAGAAGTTCATTTTTTCGGTTCGGAAATAACATTAACTACGACAGGCTGCCCAAGAGGCAGCCTGTTTTACTTTATTCCGTGTATAAGAGTGCATATTAGATCGCGTAAACAGATATTTCATGCTACAACCAGTATGAAATTTTGGTTTAGGCAGCAGAAGGATGAAGAATTTAAAATACCTGACATGAATTCAAAATATTCACAAATCGTGCAGTTGGGACTGCATGATCAGAATTAAGTAAGATCCGGAGAAATTCATTTGATAATTCAGACGAATCGAGTTACATAACCAAGTACAGTCTAATTACAGAATATCGTCTTGAATGAACACATTAAATAAATGAAAAGTATCATAGGTAAAAGAAATTAATATTCTAAAAAAATGATAAAGAGTTGTAAAATATCTTTATATAATACCACAGGCATAAATAAGCCGGATCAGATGCAAAAACTGCTTGAATTAGACTGGTCCGGTTTATTTACTTGATACTTATTCACAAAACCCGTATTTTGTACATATGTCTATAGAAGTAAGCTCATAAAGTGCAGCAGCCTTTTTGAAGCCTGTTTCTGTTGATTGACACAAAGTTGCATACCCTTTTGACACAAAGTCGCATACTTTACGCTCTTCAAGCAAAAATACTCCTAAGTATTTTTGCTTTTGAATTATTTATCTATAACCCCATGGTCATTCTCCAAGCGAGAATGCAACTTTGTGTCATTCCTCCAAGCAGGTATGCGACTTTGTGTCATTCTTCCAAGCGAGTATGCGACTTTGTGTCATTCCTCCAAGCGAGTATGCGACTTTGTGTCATTTTATACTGCTAAACTCTACATATCCATCTTATTAACTGCAATTCGCATCTCTTCGTCAGTTAAATGAGTATATATCATCGTAGTCTGTATTGATGAGTGCCCCAATTGATTTTTTAACCGTGGTACATCATTATTCTCTTTATGATATCGTGTTGCAAATGAGTGCCTTAACGCATGCACGGTCAGTGCTGGCTTGCCAAAAGCGATAGCGTATTTTTCAACGAGTTTCTCAATAGACCTTTGGTTTAAGCGACGGTTTGTCCCTTTACGCCCAACTGGTGCAGCCATAAATAGATATGTTGCTGTTTTGTCTGGTTTATACCTTGATTCTCTAACTTCAAGATAATTATTAAGATCCATTAAAGCCTGTTCACTAAAATACACATACTGCTCTTTGTTTCCCTTCCGAATTACTCTCACCAGACCTTTATGAATATCAAGATCTTCTAAATTGCATCCTACAACTTCAGATAACCGAAGACCAGAACCCAGAATTAAGGATACAATCGCAGTATCCCGTTCACGATTAAATTGGTGGAAATTATAAATTCGTTTGTTTGCTTTGAATATTTCTCCATAATCATGTGCAATAAATTTTCGGAAAGATTCGAAATCGTCGTCCCGTAGTATCTTACCTTCGATTCGGTTAGCGATCGTTTCCTGACTTTCTTTAACAGCATTCAATTCCATTTTGGCCATCACATTTCGCTGTAAATATGGTTTCAATTCGGAAGTCTCTGCTTTGTTCTGGAGATAATCAAACAACGATTTTAGAGAGGAGAGCTTTCGATTTATTGTTATTTTAGAATTGCCTAACTTGTACTCTAGGAAAGACAAGAAATTTTCTACTTCGCGCACCGTCAAAGTTTCAAGTTGTGATAGGCTTACATTAATTCGCATATCTGCAGATAGATTTTCACTAACCATCCAGTCAAAAAAAATAATGAAATCGTGACAATAATTTAAAAGTGTAGTGTGGGATAATTTCCGCTTACGACTGTCTATGTATTCAGTGACGTACCAAGGTAATTCTAACAGCTTTTCGTCTATCCGTTTCATGTAATTTAGCTTCACGTGTTTATCCATATTACACCCCTTGAACGAAATCAAGTACTAGTCAAATTATATTATTGGTTTATTTATTCGTCAAATCAGAATTTTACGTAATTATTATCAGTTCGGTTCAAATATATACAATATAAGAAGATATGTCGGAGGACAAGAACAGTTAGTCGATTGGCTTCATCCATTAATAGAACTAAGCGACGCAATTTTGTTTTATCAGCCTTTTCCCACATTAAATTGACAATTTATCTGCGTAACTCTGATGGATTACGCTTCGCCTCAAATGGGAAATCGAAATCATTAAGGAGGTCTGATTAAAATCGCTCCTCACTCAGAACTCTGTAAGAATTACAGTTTGCAAAAAGAATTGGTAAGGGTTCACCAAAGCTTGTGGGCAAATGATCCATTGCAAATCGTAATGCCCATGTCTTCCCGATTCTCGGTCTTCCATATACAATCATTCCAGGTAAGCGATTATTGACTATCTTTTTTATTCCTGCCATTAACCGTATAACTTCTTTGGTTGGAATAATGTAATCTCCTGTTTCAATCGGAGGTGTCCCATACTTTATTTGTGGAGTATCCATAAAAATCTCCTATCTAAATTTTTGTTTTATATAGCTTCATTAACTCCTTATATTCAGTGAATTCTTTATCCACTTGTTGTTTTTTTTGCGTGTTCTCTGGCTCTTTCTAAGGCAGCATTTTTTTCCCGGGCGTTCTCTATAGAAATGGATTGGCCATCGGGTTCATTTACCGTGCTTTGTTTTTTTGCTGATTCTTTTACTTGAGTAACTTTGTTAGCATCACGCCGGTTTCCCTTAGCTGCACTCTTAATGAGATAGTCAGTGTAAATAAAAATTGGATCATCCCAAGTCGTAAGAAATATCAATCGCCGGCGAACTAAAGAATTTATTGCTTTTCGTGTTTGTAATGTGTGAGGACTTAAAGACCATTTTCCTGCAGCAGATAAATAATCAAATTCACTTCCATCTGGCAAAAATGCTCTTAATGTACGTAAATCATCTACATTTACGTGAATGATTAGCTCTTTATTAATCAGATGAGCGGATTCAGCAAGCTTGTCGCTTCTGTACTCAACACCTTGATACTGTATGTATGGTTTCTTTCCCGATTTCAAAGAACCTCTTACTGTGCATGGCTTTGTAATTTGCATAAATAGTACCTCCTTTCGTTTATCCTCTTCCAACAACCTCGGAAGTAAACCGGAATCTAAGCGTTTTCCCATGAGCTCTAGAGGTGACTGGTGATAGATCCCTCCATGTGGTCTACCATTATAATCAGAAATCAGTACGTCAGTAAGCTCGTTTAAATGTTCAAACGTCATTTTAAATTTCAACGCATTTTTTTCAGGTTCAGTTCTTCGTGGATCATCTGGATTGCTTCCTGTTGTATTCGGTAACCGATGGAAACCTGTTTCTTCTAGAATTTCGAAAAACCGTTCTATAATCCCTCTTCTCATAGGTAAAGCAACAGGGCCAAATTGGTGGTCAACAAATCGTTTCTAAACCAGTTCAAGAATCTGAAGTTGTTGTTGATTTACTAGAGGCATTACAAAAAAGTGTTAAAATGAATAAAAGTACAAAATCTAAATCAAAACAAGCAACTCAAATTAAAAGTAATGAGAAATTGGGTTAATAAAACAGAGCACCCCGGAATGGGTGCTCTGTTTTATTTTTCTTTAATATTTAATTGTTTCTTTAATCGTGAATTCTCGATTGTTAACATCATCGTTTTTTGAATCAGTTCTTTATTATGATCATTTAAAGATGCTGAAAGACCGTCCTGATAAGCAGCGTTATATGCTTCATTTAGTAAGGTGCTGATTTCCTGAGCTAATTTGCTTTGATTTGCTTTGTAGATAGATACCTCTTCTACTCTATCAGTAAAATATATCGTTTCATCAATAGTAAAATACGGATTAAAATGTTTATTCAAGTTATCATCTCCACAGCATTTTTAAAGTGAGTACTTCACTATTTCTCTATTTTATCATAGAAAACCAAATGACATACTCATACACATATTATTCCAATTAAAAGTATATTAAAATAAAATACATATTCAAATAACTGTCAGATATACATAATAAATTTAGGAGGTAGTTACTTTGAGTCAGTTACACCCAATATCTGGATGTGAAAATGTAGAACGCAAAGCCGATGTTGTCTTCGTCCATGGTCTTGGCGGGGATGCGTTTAATACTTGGCGTTATAGTAATAACGCTGATTACTTCTGGCCAAGTTGGCTCGGTCAAGACTTTCCTGAAGTTGGGGTATGGTCTCTTGGTTATGCAGCTTCTATTTTGAAATTGGCTCGTCTTTGTAACTGGTTACCAAAAAGAAAACGGGAATCAGGATATGCTATGGCACTCCCCGATCGCGCACGTCAAGTCTTAGATTTACTGGTACAACACGGCCTTGGCAAAAGACCAGTTGTATTCATTTGTCATAGTTTAGGAGGTCTGCTCACAAAGCAAATCTTAAGAGTGGCATCAGACGCAGGTGAAGGCTTTCCAGAACGGCTAGTATTTGAAAATACTCGTGGGGTACTCTTTCTTGCAACACCTCATCAAGGCGCGGAACTCGCAACATTAGTAGCAAAATTCCGTCTTGCGTTCCCTACTTTAGCTATTGAAGATTTAAAAGCGCATGATGCACATTTGCGTGATCTTTTTGATTGGTATCGCAATCATGTAGTCGAAGGGTTCAAAACACGAACTTATTATGAATCACGGCGAGTAAGAGACGCTCTGTTAATTGTTAACCCTTCTTCTTCTCATCCTGGTATTGGAGCTAACCCTGTCCCCCTGGATGAAGATCATTTGTCCATCGCTAAACCACTTAATCGAAGCTCACAGGTATATGCTGCTGCAAAGATACTTGTACAAGAGTGTTTGGTAGGCTCTGAATTAATAGGTCCTACAGTTGTTCAAGGCAATCAATCCGATATCGAAATTCTCACAAAGCAAACTAAAGCGACGCTAGCAGATTTAAGTGAGTTATCCATCCTACGCGTTGGTAAAAATGAAATAAAAGTTAAGCGAAGATGCACTCAAGAAATACGTGATCAAATCGAAAAGCAATCAATAGTAGTTGTTGGTGAACCTGGAACCGGTAAATCTGGTGTACTGTACGACTTGGTAACCTCATTTATAGAAGAAGGTAGAGATACGATATTTCTCGCAGTAGATCACATTACTGCTCAGACGCATTCTGAATTCAAGGAACAACTAGGGATAAGTCATGTTCTAGAAGATGTGCTTACAAATTGGAGTGGAGATAAACCTGGATTTCTAGTTATTGATGCTCTTGATGCTGCACGTTCTGAACAGACAGCACATCTACTCACAAATCTTGTAACTAGAGTTGTTCGAAGGAACGATCGTTGGAAAGTACTCACTTCTATTCGCAAATTTGATTTGCGGCACAGCAGGGAAATCCGTAATGCTTTTTTTGGTCAACCTCCTCTCGAGAAGTACAGTGAATCTGAATTAAAGAATACATGTCATGTGCAAATCCCTGAATTTTCAAATGAAGAATTATGTATCATTTCTATGCAATCTCCTGAACTAAAATCTTTAATCGAGGCTGCGGACGAATCAATGAAGAGACTATTGCATGTGCCGTTTAATTTACGACTCATGGGAGAGCTAATCGGTCAGGGCACGACAATTGAATACCTCACTCCCATTAAGACACAACTAGAATTACTTGATCATTATTGGGAAGAACGAATCATTCAACCTCATGATGGGCGCCGTGATGCTAGAGAATCTGTTATTCACAGAGTTGTCTCCTACATGGTGGAGAATCGGACACTTCGTGTTTCACGAGGTTATGCAGTTACTTCGGAGACAACCCGAGATCTTGATCATATACTCAGTGAACATTTGTTAATTGAATGGCAGCCTTCGCCTACACTATACCCAGATTCTTCAAACTTAACGTTTGCACACCATGTTCTGTTTGACTACGCGGTAGAGCGAATACTGCTACGTAGTCAAGTTGATATTACAAGAATACTGACTTCTAAATCTGAGCTTGTCATAACGATCAGGCCGAGCTTCGATATGCATTTCCAACATTTATGGTCCCAAGACGTTTCACGTTATCTTTTTTGGGATATAGTTTTTGGTTTTATTGAAAACAGTGATGTGCCAGAGATCGCTAAACTAATAGGCCCAGTAACTGCTGCAAAATTCAGCACAAATATATCTGATATATTACCAGTGATTCAAGGAATTGAATCCTTGTCTACTAAAAACATTGCAGAAGCAACATTACGTCATACGGTAGGAGCATTAATTGCAATGCCCCCTGCGGAATTAACACGTATAATATCAGGAAAAGCCGCAGAGCTCTGGGTAGATATAGTCGAATATTTGAGTAAGCAGCTTTCTGATAAAAACGAGTACATTGTTCGTATGTTGCTTTCTTTATTATCTGAGCGCTTAATTATTTTGACGAAAAAACAACTTGAATCCGTCGGTAGAGCATCTAGGAATTACTTACAATTTGCTTGGTCGCAAGATATTAGATTTGTAGGTGTGATACCACTTGCAATTAACTGGGTGTGTCAGAGTTATCATAGCAATACACCTGAGTCCAGCAATTTATTAAGTCGTATCCTTCAAAAAGAACAACTTAGTAAGTATGGTTTTTTGGAAATGCCCAGATTGGCGGACAACGTTAAGACCATCATGATTCATGATCCCGCCTTTGTAAAAGAAATATATATTTCCGCATTTAACTATATTGAGGATAGTAAGGAAACTACGTCAATTGGAAATAGTAAAATTGTTTCTTTAAGATCAAACCGTAGTCAAGACTATGAAGGCGGATTGTATCTACTTGCCACGGAGTTTAAAAATTTTGTTGAAGTAAAACCCATAGAAGCTATCGATGCATTAATTGCAATTGTTGAGAATCATGTTATAACAAGACATAAAGATCGTAATGTAGACGTATTACAAGAAAGATTTTATGCAAATGGTCTCAACGCAAGTATTCATGCTGACAAAAGCTATTTTTGGGACACTGGGCTCCATTCTCCTGGAGATGAAATTCACAATATGCTGGACACCTTCCAATCCTATTTATCTGATTTAGGTAAAAATCCGAGTCAGATTGGAGGTTTCCAACAAATTGTTAACCTGCTAATTAAGAATAATCGAATGGCGGCTCTATGGAGGCGGTTGCTAATTTGCGGAACTGAGTATCCCTCCACTCTAGGCATAGAAATTCGTTTCTTGGGTTGGGCACTGCCTGTTTTAATGTATCGAGATACAAGCAATGCAGCTGGGGATTATCTAGGAGCTGTATATCGTTATTTGACACTTGAAGACAGGGAGAAAATCGAATACGTTATCGACTCTATTCCCTTAACCTTTGAAACAGAAAACTTACGCCAAGGAGAACGTATACGTGATCGCCTTCTTGAATGTCTACCGCTTCAATATGTTTGTACTTCAGAAGCTAGACAGCGCATAACTGAACTTGACTTACTTGAAAAGGCTGTGCCTGAACAGTCATTTTCTCCCGTTTGGGAATCAGAGGAGTATAGCTCAAGAGAGTACCTCGCTGATGGAGGTGTCCCGATAGATGAAACAGCAAACATTCGAATTCAATCATTAGAACGACCAGTCGAGTTTTTTTGCAAAGAACATAGCAACTCGCTACCAACTTTAGAAGATGTTGAGCTAATATTGCCACAGTTACAGGCTCTTTGGACAGCTCTTTCAAGAGCCGAAATTGATGGAGTACATCCTAAACAACTGAATCACACTTGGGGGTATTTGGCTGAAGCTTGTGCTAAAGCTTCCAAATGCGAAAATATCAATTATGATGAGGAGATGGGAATATTTATTTTCTCTGTTTTACTAGAAGCTTCAATAAACCCAGAGCCTATGAGTAGTACACATGACGATCAGTTTAATGAAACTGCTAGTTGGGGTAAGCCAGCTGCACGTATTGATGCTGCTGAAGCATTAACAGAGCTCGCTCGCTTTAAATCGCTTGTGACACCTACTTTGTTAACTAAATTGCAAATTTTAATAACCGATCCAGTTCCAGCTGTGCGTTTTCAAGTCACGATTCGGCTATTAAATCTTTATAGTACTGCTCATTCTTATATGTGGGAGTTAATTGATCGTGTAGCTAATGAGGAAATGAATCGTGGAGTTCTCTATGGTCTAGTTCAGGGTGTACTAAAACGGTTAACATCAAAATTCCCTGATAGAATCAATGCACTTGCAGAGAAGATTTATGACCGAACCTCTCCAGATAATCGTCTTCGGCACTCATGTATTGATATTTTCGAACAATTATATCTTTTATATGATCATTCCAAAGCTAAGGAACGGGTCAGATCTTTCATTCTGAATCCATTAGAATGCTCTAAAGAATGTCGATACTTTGTGGTTCAGCTACGAGACGCTTTAAATAAAGGATTTCAAGAACAGCAATATACAAAAAGTGAGTATGTCGCGATACGGGCAAGAAGCTGGAATACCCTGTTACAAATTCTTCAAGTAGTCAAGGTAGAGTGGCAGAGTGTTTTAGATCAGTTACAAAACGAAGGTCAGTGGTCCGAAGAGCTTCAGCAAAGACTATCTGATATTAATGAAATCGTTGATTCCGCTAATATGGCGGTGTACTTTTCTTCTGGTGCACATAATAATAAACGCGCTACAAAGGGGCTGCAGACTATTACGTTTGATCTGGAAAAGACTAAGGTATTCTTTACGGAAGCTGATAAAACAATAGATGAATTAGCTGACTTCTCCATCCCTGCGGTAACTCACCACTTACTTCAAACACTAGAGTTCTTAATACCAGTGGATCCAGTTAATATATTCATGCGTATAGTTCGCACAATAAATGCTGGACAAAATGGAGAATATCAATATGAATCGATGGCAGCTGATCTACTTGTTAAACTCGTTGAACGGTATTTAGCAGAATATCGTGTGATATTCCGTGATAATCCTGATTGTCTTCATTCATTAATAAAGGTACTAGACATATTTGTTAAAGCAGGTTGGTCAAATGCACAAAGACTGACATATCGTATGGAAGAGATTTTTAGATGAGTTTAGCATAAAGAGAGATATTACTTCAATTGAAGAACATCTCTCTTTATGCCAGAAAAACTTTCTTATATACTTTTTCTTCTCCCCTGCTATTTCTCTACATTTATCCTTTCCCATTGAAGAAAGCTTTCGGTATTTGGGGCAGCTATAAAGTGTATTCATTTCATTCCACTTCCAGCGTGAAAACTTTGACTTTATGCATGCTTACCGGTCGAAGCAATATGCTCGACTATAATAAATTTTTTATTTTTTATAAAAATGAAAACCTCAGAGTTAACCCCGTGCAAGTACGAGGTTAACATAAGCAACTAATATTTAATAAGAAATTGGAGTGACACAATGTGCAGCAAGTTATATCCCTGATTGTGTGTTCCATTTTCTTGAATAATACGTCGTGCTTCATTCTCAATGTTGCTGATAATTGTCTAATTGTCTAAGAGTAGCTGCAAAACCTTTGTTATTCCGATTAGTGTTCACATGTGTTCAGACCTGGTTCTCATGGGCAGACCAGTAAGCCTCCTATCGTTTACAATTGCTTGTTTGATTCCTAACTTTTTGCACAATTATCTGATTTACAGGAGCAGGAAATACGAGATCATTTGTCTGCTCTCGGGAGTAATACTTCCTCCTACTATACAATATTTGACCGCAACGGATCAGTTGAAACCATTATGCAGCAATTACATTCATAAACGACTTTTGATAACGCCGGCACTAAAATGATTGCTGTACGCTCACTTAAATTAACTTATTGTGACTGTGTACAGGCTCAAATACAGTGAAACTGAGTCTGATGAATATGCGGACACAGATTTCAATGATATTCTCCACTATGAAATGCTGCGTTCAAAGATAAGTGCAAAGGACAAGTGTATCAACCTACATTCGGAAGCGCTCACGAATCAGAAAGGGGAATTCGGTTCAAGTCATGTGGCTTAACTAGCAAATGGGCAATCCTAGGAGCACAGATACCATATTCTTTTTATAATCACTCTAGAATTCGTAGTTGTTGGGGCGTAATACCAAATACTTTTTTAAACATCCGTCCAAAGTAACCTATGTTGTCAAAACCAACCATTCCTGAAATTTCGGTAACAGTATAATCAGTTGTCTGCAGTAATTCTCGGGCTCTGTTTAATCGAAAATGAATCAGATAATCTACGGGAGAAGTAGCTGTTCCCTCCTTAAAGCAGCGCAGTGCTTCACTCTTACTTACCTTGGCCGAAGAAGCTATGTCCGCAAGACGGATCTTTCCCGTATAGTTCTCATAAATATACTCCATCATTATTCGTAGCCTAGCCTGAGTGGATTGTAAACTGGTGCTCTGCCGCAACTCAGTACAGGAGTGTCGATTCATATATAACGTACGCCAGATAGAGGAAATGTTGATTTGTATATCAATCTCCCTAGTCTCTTCCTCTGAACTTAATGAGCGGAAGACTTTATGTAAGGAATGCAAGATTTCCTCTTGCCAACCGATTTGACTGTTCAAATAAAGAAACGATATGTGAGAGCTCACAATTGGCTGCACAAATTTTTGATACACCAACTGGTTTCCGCCCGAAATCAGTTCTGGGGAAAAGACTATGTTGGGCACAAGCGCCCTGTTCATCGCTTCATAACCGTGAATATTCCTCGCGTTTATAAATATCCCATCTCCCTGACGAAGACTAACAATCGCTTCACCTATCCGATAATCCACCTGCCCTTCCTGGATAACGGCAAATTCCACTTCTTCATGCCAATGGCGATTAATTGTGTGATTAGGATAATAGTCGGTGTCGTCAAGATAGATCTGTATCGGGAACTGCCTGGGACCATGTGTTGCCTTTTCCCGCAGCTGTTCATCTGTGATTACCACTGACTGCAATTTAGACACCTCTTTGTTTTTGGCGATATTGTACTATAATTCCGGTTGATACTGCAAGAAAACAATGCTTTCCTATGTTATATTTATATTCCTGTCTAGATGTTTATAGCTGGATTCACTACAATATCACAATCTCAGGAGGGCATTATGGCTACACTGCTTTTAGTGATTATCTACATTATATTCATCAGTCTTGGAATACCGGATTCGATATTCGGGTCTGCTTGGCCTGCTATTAACCAGGAGTTCGGCTTGCCTATTTCTGCGGCAGGTTATGTAACGTTTGCCATTTCAGGTTGTACGGTAATTTCTAGTTTATTCAGTGCAAGGTTAATTAGCAGATATGGTACAGGCAAGGTTACTGCTATTAGTGTCACAATGACTGCGATTGCCTTGCTTGGTTTCTCTTACTCACAAAATATAGTATGGCTTTGCCTGTATGCAATTCCACTCGGACTGGGGGCCGGGGCTGTAGATTCGGGGATCAACAATTATGTAGCGCTTCATTATAAGGCAAGCCATATGAATCTGCTACATTGCTTTTATGGAGTTGGAGTTTCAGTTAGTCCATATTTAATGTCGCTCGCCCTTACTGAGCAAAACAACTGGCGGGGAGGCTACAAAACCGTTTTTTTCATCCAAGGAGCTATTGCAATTATTGCCATGTTATCTTTGCCCGTTTGGAAAAGATTAAATCAGAATGATTTGGAAGTAAAGAACACAACCCTTAAAACAGTCAGTTTAGCATATTTGTTCAAGATATCTTCAGCAAGAGTAGTATGGTTAACATTTATCGGTTCTTGTGCAATTGAATTTACTGCTGGGATATGGGGGAGTACATTTTTGGTACATACGAAGGGATTAGCTGCAGATAATGCAGCAAAGTGTATCACCTTATATTATGTTGGCATAGCTGTAGGCAGGCTAATTTCAGGATTATTAGCCGGTAAGCTGACGAGTTGGAAATTAATTCATATTGGACAGGGGGTCCTCTTTGCCGCAATAGTGGTACTGATGCTTCCTGTACACGTAACGGTTTTGACTATTGCTTTATTTATGATAGGTCTTGGTAATGCACCGATATTCCCCAACCTTATTCACTTGACTCCGAAAAATTTCGGAAGAGAAATTTCACAGTCGATGATGGGCGCTCAAATGGCCGCTTCCTATGTCGGTATTACGTTAATGCCTCTACTGTTTGGACTGCTCGTCCAAACCCTGAGTATTAGTATATTTCCTTATTTTCTCATATCATTATTTGCTATGATGTTTTTTTCAATGATTTATTTGATACAAATATTAAAAAAACAAAATCGGTATGACCAGTCTACGAATGAAATTGCTTAATTGTGTTTGGTCTTCTGCTCTATCAAGAGACTTTAGTCATGCTATTTGATAGGATTTTACTTTTTAAAGTGAAATATAACCATATCAAGACCATAACCTCTTATTATGGTCTTGAATGCGAATCAATACTGCCAGCACTGAGTTGTGGAGCGGTTCGCCAGCAGGACTTGCCGTAGGTTCACTGCAGAATAATGTACCACCACTCGTCGTAAACCTCTAAAGTTTAATGTAAGAAAAAGTCTTTCTCCAGATTTCGCTGTCTGAAACCATGCAGTTTCGCTTTTGACATGTTCTCCATTATCCGCCCATAATTCCACACACTAATAGTGACGGTTTCGGGCATTAGTTCCAGCGGAAGCTCAAAGGCGAGCGAATTGACCCCTCTCTTCTTCCACTATCATAAATGGTCTGATGGAATTCTTAGTAAAGTGTCAAGACATAACGGGCAGCCGTATGCTTTTTTCCTTTGGCATCCGTTAATACATATGAGAATCTTGATTTACCCAGATCAAATCCCAAAGGATTAACATACGGTTTAATTTTTAAAAGAAATATCTTCATAATACCCCTCAGGTTATTGTATTTTAGCTTTCCACAAACTAAGCGATGGCTAGTAAATTCACTTGAAAATATAGGAGATCTCAACGTGTACCTTCCATATGAGACAATGGCAGCCTGAAACTAGTTTTATACTCTTTTTAGCGCCGCAATGCACTCTTCTCTCCTGGCTGCAGGAACTACGAAATCGAAATAAGCTTCTTCTTTCTGATTTCCCCGTACCAAATGAATAAACTCCTGCCCAAGGAGTTCTATCCTTTGCTGGACTTGCGGGAGTTGTTTTAGGCTGTCAATCATAAAATCAATAAACGTTCTAGACAGGGCGGTGCGGTCATGACAGGTATAAATAGAGGTAAAATCCAAAGCTTTGATTCTCTCCAAATCATGGATAAACTGGTCGATTGGAATCCATTTCCCGAGTCCATACAACAAGCGTCTGGCAATAGTATCACTGGTGAATAAAGAATTTGTCTTTTCATCCAATAGCAAGATACTTCCGTCCGTATGACCCGGTACATGAAAAATGTGAATAACATGGCTATTGCCGATATCCAGAACATCTCCTTCTCGTAGATAATGTAGGGTTTCTGGAATGCCCTCGTAATCATTTAATCCATACTCTCCCTTAAGCAGGCCCTCATCATCTGGGTGAATCCAGCATTCATCAAATTCAGTTAGCCGGTATATATGATCGGGGTGAGTATGGGAAAGTACCAACTGTACCGGTGTTTGTGCAATTCGTTCTGCAAATGCTTTAAAGCCCGGCAACGGTAACGCTGCATCAATTAATAGTGAGATTTCTTCCCCCTTAATCAACCAGGAATTCCCTGTAGGACTCCCAAATTCTAAGCTGCGGCCCCAGTGGCTTCCGTTCTCTACAACTTCGCATCCGATTAAATAAGTATCCGGCTTAACTTCTACGGCAAAAAAACCAGCTGAATCTTTATGCTCTAAATAGATCATGAATTTATAGTCAACTCGCTTTCACATACGTTTAATGGATGAAGCTTCTCAACTTAAGTCAGACGGAAGATCCATAGATTTATCCTACAAAATTCCGGGTCAGCCCGCCATTGCTTATCCGACTTTGTGGTATCGGTTAAACGACTTTTTACGCAAAAACACCTTCCAGTTCATATCCTGATTTATACTCGGACATAAACTGGAAAGTGTATATTTTATCTATAATATTGGTAACCTAGTCTTTTCCCAAGTATCCAGAATCAAGATCATCCACAGAATGATTGTCTGCACGCCATCATTTTATTGAGCCTAAACGTTCATCCATCTGATCTAGAATCTGTTCCAGCTTAGGGTAGACAGATGCCAGATCCCGGAGTGAGGAAACGCCTAACGAAGCACCTAAATCATCTGGATTCACTCCAGTCTGTTCAATCATCATCGTACGGACTAGGTTCGCAGCCTCCTCGTGCCGCAAAAGTTCAACCAGGGGTGTTTTTGTACTTAATTCCTTTAAGTAACTCTTTAATGGCGAATAGCTGATCGAATAGCTGCCGCTCTGTAATTCCAATTGGACTTCTTCTCCCTGCTGCACGCCGGTGATGTCAGTCAGTCTCAACCTCAGGCCATGGATTTCTACGTCCTCCAAATTGGCATGTGGTAACCGGACATGGGCGGAAGCATTAAACGGAATTTCAAATTCAAATTCCAGTCGCCCTTCCTCACTAATCTCCCATCCGCTCCGGTAGTTTCCGGAGACAGATTCCAAAGTAGCGTTCACCCGTCTCAGCCGTGCATCAGGCTTAGGTGCTAGCAGCACCCGCTGAAAGCCCGGAGCCTCTTCAAGGGGATTAATACCCGCCATGCTACGGTACATCCATTCCACGATGGCACCGTAAGCATAATGATTCAAAGAATTCATACCTGTTCCGCTAATGGTTCCATCCTGGAGAATAGAATTCCACTGCTCCCATATCGTTGTTGCTCCCAGATTCACGGCATATAGCCAGCTTGGATAATCTTCATTCAGCAACAGGGTATAAGCTAGATCATTGCAGCCATGTCGTGTCAGAACGTGATTCAGGTAAGGGGTGCCGACGAACCCTGTTTTGAGATGATTACGGTCAGATTTTAAGCGTTTCCGCAGTGCTGTAACGACTTTGTCGATATGCTCCGCTGGAACCAGATCCATATACAGTGCGACAGCATATGCAGTTTGTGTGTCGATCGCCAACCGGCCTTTTTTAGTGAAAAACTCATCCTGAATAGCAGCCTTGACTTCATTAGAGATACGACTGTAGTATTCAGCTTCTGCTTCTTTACCAAGAAGCTTTGCTGCTTTTGCCACAATACTCGTTGAGTAACAGTAGTAGGAAGAAGCGATGAAATCCTTATCTGTTCCACCAAAAGGTGAATTTGGATTACTGCTGTCCAGAGCCAGCCAGTCCCCGAAGTGGAAACCCACCGTCCAAAGTCTTTGTCCACCCGACTCCGTATCTTTTTGAATAATATAGTCGGCCCATCCTTTCATACTTTCAAATTGCTGCCGAAGAATCGCTATATCCCCATAATGAAGATACACATTCCATGGGATAATTACGGCTGCGTCGCCCCAGGCGCTAGACCCGCCCTCCTGGACACTTGCGGAAGGAACAACGAATGGCACCTCTCCGTGACGCTGCTCCTGCTCACTTGCGATGTCAACACTATATTTATTGAAAAATGCATAAGAATCCATGTTGAAGCAGGCCGTACCGGAAAACATCTGAGCATCTCCAGTCCACCCCATTCGTTCATCCCGCTGTGGACAATCTGTAGGAACATCGAGGAAATTGCCTTTTTGTCCCCACTTGGCATTAAGGAACAACCGGTTGACTAAAGGATTGTCGGTTTCAAAATGTCCGGTATCCTCGAGATCCGAATACACAACACATCCGGTAAAATCCTCTCCCTTCAGTTCTCCAATCCAGCCGTCTACTTTTACATACCGGAATCCGTAGAAGGTGAAGTGGGGACGTACTATCGTTGTCCGTCCGTCTGCAGTATATTGGTGCTCCGCTTTAGCGGTACGCAAGTTTTCCCGGTAAAAGTTTCCCTCTTGCAGCACTTCGCCATATTGAAGTCGAATGACGCTTCCTTTGGGAGCGCTGATCTGATATTCGATCCAGCCCACCATGTTCTGCCCCATATCCAGAACGGTTTCGCCCGCAGGAGTATGGATGATCTTGATAGGCTTAAGTGTCTCCTTGATCACAACAGGAAGACTCAGTCTGGCCTTAAGACGTTCATAGTTCAGGTCAGCTTCTTGTACGGGGTAGCTTACAGAAGGATGGAATGTAGCATCGTAAATTTCCCCATCGTACAAATTCCCTGATACAATCTGACTTTGTACGGCAGTCCAGGAATCATCGGAAACAATGATATCTGTTGTACCCTCACTGTAAGTCACTGACATCTCGTACAGCAGCTTAAATGCATCACCGTAGAGCTCGCTCGAATGGCCGTCGAAACCAAAACGCCCTTTGTATAATCCGTTTCCAAGGCTAACCGCCACCTCATTTTGACCAGGTTGCAGCAATCCGGTTACATCATAGGTTTGGTATTGCAGCCATTTATGATAATTATTAAAGTTAGGTGTCAGGAATTCGTTCCCTGCCTTTTGTCCGTTAATGTACATCTCATAAAGACCTAATCCGCAAATATATACCCGGGCTGATGCTATGGGACCATGCAACTCAAAGGTCTTTTTCAGTACAGGATGAATATCCTTATCCATTAACGGAGTAATCCATTTCCCGCTCCACGGCTCATCCAACTTGGCTGTCTCAAACCATGACGGTTCGCTCACAGCATGTTCCCCGTTGTCGGCCCATACCTCTACCTGCCAAAAATATCGTGTCCGCGGCTTTAATTCCAGCGGAAGCTCGAAGGCACGGCTATTGGTATCCTCGCTTACTCCGCTGTCAAATACGATGTTACGGAACTCTTCATCTAACGCAACAACATAACGTGCTGCTGTCTGTCTCTTGCCTTTTGTATCGGTTACTGTGTAGGATAATCTCGGCTTCCCCAGGTCAAAGCCCAGCGGATTATATATACGATTGGTTTTTAAACGAGTAATCTTCATAGGATCTCCTTCACGAATATAGTGTTTTAGTGAGATTTAAAGAAAGAACCTCGAATCAGCTAGTTTAGATGATCCAAGGTCTTGTAGAAGAATTAAATGGCTTGATTCGAGATTCTATTCAAAAACATATCTATCTCACTCTGCTCTTTTTCTGAAATCCGTAGCATTGCAAGCCAATCTTTTATTCGTATATTCGCCTGGAATGGAGTAAGTTTGGTTCCCTTTTTGTTACGCTCTTTATTAAAGGCATCGAACTTCCCTATAATGGTTGTCAATCTGGTATCGAGAGAATCATTATGTTTTCTCACCAGCTCGATAGTACAGTCAACGGACAAATAAGGCTTCAGATCCCCATTTATTTTTGGCTCGCATACCGGCTTAGTCATTTCTTGATCCCCGAAATCTCCCAGCATATCCTTCAGCCATTTGATACTATCGTTTACCCAATTCGATACACGGTCGCAAGCTTCAGCGAGTAATAGGAACGACTCACCGACAGAAAATCCGTGTGGCCCGTATGCATATATATGAGATTCAAAGGAAATATTCCATTTGGCAAGCGCAAGCTGAAAGTCAATTGTATTTTTGATAGGCACAATGACATCATCTCGCGTTCCAAATAGAAAACAAGGACAGGTAAATTCATCGACCGTCTCTACCGGCAGTGGAAGCCCTTCCTGGCACATATCACAAGTATCTTGGTCCAAAGCAGCATATCCCAGAATGGCGGCGGAAGGACGGTTCTGTGAAATGGTAGCAGCACAGGCAGCTAAATGGCCTCCGGCCGAGAATCCAACCACTGCAATTTTGTCATCATATATATTCCACACCGCTGAGTTTGCCTTGATAAGTTTCATCGCTTCTTCATAGTCATTTAGAGGGTTTGGCCACTGTTTATGCACTCCTACGGAATACCTTAGAATAAATGCCTGGTATCCCGCTTTTGAATAAGCCAAAGCCACAGGCTCAGCTTCTGTATCCGAGCAAATATTATATCCGCCTCCTGGGAGTATTAACACCGCCGGGCGTTTCTTAATTTTAATGAATTCGCCTCCCACGTCCTGGAGGATGGCAGTCAAACTGACATTTCGTTCTTGATTAAGTGTAATTTTTTGAATCTCCATATTAACTTGGCCTCCTCTTATAAAAACAAGCAATAAGAGCCCTTTCTAGTTATACAGCCTAAATGTTTTGGACAAACAGTCTACTGAATTTCCGCCAACAAAAAATTCAAATTCCCCTTCTTCAACAACATGCTTCATGTTCAGATCATAGTAGCCCATTTTATCGTATGGAATATCAAAGAAAACCTCTTTTTCCTCTCCTGCTTGCAGTGGGATTTTCAAAAAATCAACCAGCTGCTTTACTGGACGGACACGCTTCGCAACAATATCGCGAATATAGCACTGGACAATTTCAAGCCCTTCGCGATTTCCGGTATTCCTTACCTTAACTGATACTGTAACGCCCTCTGGCTCTTCACTCACTTGAAGTTCGGAATAGGCAAAGGTTGTATAGCTTAATCCATGCCCGAAAGCAAACACTGGCACAAGCGGTGTATCCAGGTATTTGGAAGTAAACTTACTTTTACCGCCTGGGCGGCCGGTATTAATATGCGCATAATATACCGGGCATTGCCCGCTAGCATAAGGGAACGTCGTGGTTAATTTAGCCGAAGGGTTTACCTTTCCGAACAGTATATTCAGTATGGCATTTCCGGCTTCGACACCAGGGTGCCATGCCTCGATAATTGCCGGTACATGTTCAGCAACCCAAGGAATCGCCAAGGGCCTTCCATTAAAAAGAAGCGCAATGACCGGCTTACCGGTTTCTATTAGTTTCTTCAGTAGATCTATTTGCTCCGCGGGCAGCTCAATAGAAGCACGGCTGGCTGCCTCCCCGCTCTGATTTTTCAACTCACCAACTGCAGCAATATAAACATCGCATTCTTCCGAAGTAGCCGTGGTTCCATCAAGGTAAACATAGTCAATGCCTTGAGCCGTGCAAGCATCCACAAGGCTTACACAGTCTTCCCCGTCTGCTTTAATGGCCCATGCACCAGTCATTTCTCCCCGGTTATTGGCCAGTTCACCGGCAATCCCCAACTTGATGCCCTGTTTCAAAGGCAGGACTGCCTCATTTTTCAGCAGAACGATGGATTTCTCAGCAGCTTCTCTGGCCAGGAAACGGTAGGCTGGTTTTAGCATGGTCATCTTCTCACGATCTTCGGAAGTTCGGTAGGGATGATTGAATAATCCCAGTTCAAACTTAACTCGCAGCACATTAGCCACAGCCCTGTCTAGAACTTCCACACCCACAGCACCTTCTGCAATCAGTTTAGCCAGCGTTTCACTGAAAGCATTCGACGTCATATCCATATCAAGTCCGGCCTCAATCGCTTGTTTGGCTGCATCTGCAATATTCTCGGAAATGCCATGTGTGACACATTCAGCAATGGCGTTGGCATCGCTAATCGTCATTCCGTCAAATTCCCACTGGTTACGAAGTACATCCGTAAGGAGCCACGGGCTCACTGTGCAGGGGATTCCGTTGATATCATTAAAAGCCGGCATGAACGCTCTTGCACCAGCTTTGACACAAGCCTCGAACGGCGGAAGATATTCCTCGAACAGACGCTGCATCGACATATCCACCCGGTTATAATCTTTCCCTGCTTCAGCGGCCCCATAAGCAGCAAAATGTTTTACACATGCAGCCATAGCATCTTCCTTGGTCAAATCATCGCCCTGAAATCCTTTTACTTTGGCAGCACCATAGATGGAAGAGAGCAGCACATCTTCACCTGCTCCTTCACTGACCCTTCCCCATCTGGCATCCCTGGATACGTCCACCATGGGGGCAAAGGTCATATGAACACCACCTGCTGTCGCTTCTTCCGCCGCGATTCTGGCTGTTCTTTCCCAAAGCTGCGGCTCCCACGCACAGCTTTCTGCCAGTGGAATCGGTGTCACAGTGCGATAACCGTGAACGACATCGTATCCGAACAATAGCGGAATGCCCAGACGTGTTTCCGTTACCGCAATTTTTTGCAGTTCGTTCGCAGTTTTTGCATCATTTAGTCCATTATAAGAACCGATTTTCCCAGCCCGCAGGTCTTCTTCATGGAAATCCTGTTTGGCTGAGCTCATCATGTTCTGGAATTCAGATTTGCTGATTCTCCCGTCAAATACCATGTTGACCAGTTCTTCAAAGCTTACGCCAAAGGCGCCTACCAGCGAGGGTCCGCATTGCTGCAGCTGACCCACTTTCTCTTCTACCGTCATTTTCATCAGTAATGCTTGAATTTCTTTCTCGTAGTTATTCTTCAAACAGATACCTCCAAATAAGCGCAGTTCTCTTATGCATTAACTGTAAATTTGTAATCGCCGCTGCCTACACAATGACATTGACCATCCGGTAAATACACTTTTGCTTGTGTATTTACAGGGATACTGCATTCATAATTCAGACCACTTTCTGTATGCTCCCACCTGGAGCGTATGTTTCCGTAAAGACTTTCGTAAGTTGCCTCTGCGTAAGTCAGCGTTCCGCCCGGAACTGGCCGGAGTTCAAACATCCGATAGCCTGGTTCCTCAAATAGCGGAGTAATTCCCGCCACTCTGCTAAATAAAAAGTCGCAGACAGCGCCATAGCTGTAGTGATTAAAAGAACCATGGTAGCGGTCCATGCCGTCCCAGCTTTCAAGAATAGTTGTACTGCCGAGCAGCACGGCATGCAGCCAGCTTGGATTCTCGGTTTGCTCCAGGATCCGGAAGGCCACTTCCGGGTATCCGCAATCTACCAGCACATGAAGCAAGAATGGTGTTGACAAAAACCCTGTGTTTAACCGATAATCGTTATTTTTAATTTCCTGAATTAGCTGATTTACAACTTTAGTGCGTTTACCCTCGGAACAGATATTCATAGCCAGTACGCGGACATAAGCTGCCTGATGTCCCGGTTCGATTACACCATCATCCCCGATTAGATACTTGTCATAAACTTTACGGATTCTCTCTGCAATCTTATTGTATTTCCTGTAATCCTCTTCGTTGTTCAAAATCTGTGCCATATGTGCCACATTCCCAGCGGAACGAAACATATAAGCAGTAGCTACACGAGGGTTTCCATGTGTCCGCATCCGCATAATGGCATCAGCAACAGATTCACCCGTTACTTTCTTAGGAATCGGCTCCAGCCATTCTCCATAATGCATTTTTGTATCAAAAATATAACAGGCATCCAGTTCCCCGTCTTCATAGTTATGATACTGCGGTTCCTGTTCATAAAGCGGATTAGGCTCCTTAGCACATGCAAGCATATAATCTACCCATTTTCTGGCTGTTTCATATTGGTTGACCAGAATCTGCTTGTCCCCGTAGCATAGATAGATCATGTACGGTATCCACACCGCAGCATCTCCCCAGCCGGCACTGTCTTCACCGATGCTTCCGTTTCCGCTTGGGCCGGCTAGCGCCCACAAAGGATTGTCTTTGATGTTTCGTTCCAGTTCCTCCGGATTATGAACGCTGCTTGTAGAAGGAAAGGTGATGCCAATCTTTCCGCTCGCATATTGCTCCAATGTCAGATCTTTCAGCCATTTTTCAAAAAATGAATACACATTCATAAAGTCGGCGGCCGTCCGAACGTAAATCTGGGCATCACCAGTCCAGGCATTCCGCTCCCTAGTCGGACAGTCCACGGGAACATCCATAAAATTTCCTTTTTGGCTCCACAAGCTATTCTGTACAAGTTTGTTTATGAGCGGATTTGAGCAACTAAAGAATCCTGTCTCTTCCATATCCGAATAAACGGCAACAGCCGTAAAGTCGACTTCCTGGATCTCTTCATCATAGCCCTCAACAAGCACATACCGGAAACCGAAAATCGAAAATAAAGGACAATAATCTTCTTCTGGTTCTCCGGAACAGATATACACCACTTCCTGAAATGCAGCAGTCAGGAGTGGGGTATCCTTAATGTTATCCAAGGAAAAACAGCCGTCCTTGAGAGCTTCACCATGTACCAAACGTATTTTCTGACCAGCTTTGCAGCTTCTGAGCTTCATTTTTACATATCCGGCAATATTCTGACCAAAATCTATAACCAGTTGTCCGGCTGCATCCCGGAATGGTCTGGCAGTGAAATGTTCTTTCTCTCTGACTGGTACACTACTGCTGGCAATTAACCGTGTATCTGCATGTTCAGCTGTGCAATGTACCTGTATCCAAGAACTATCATCATACGAAGGAGACTTCCATTTCAAAACTTCTTGGCGGGCATCATAGATATCGCCCATCAGCATATCAGAAGCGAGCATCCCGCCTGTTGAGTGCTTGAAACACTCATCTGTACCAATAACTTCTCTCTCACCATTCTCATAGGTCAATTCAATTTGGCCGAAGTAATGCAGCCTATAGCCAAAGTTATTCTTAACCGTTCCCCCGGTCACTCCCCGCCACCAGCCATCACCCAGCATGACTGCCCAGCTGTTCGTGCCTTCCATGAGCAGCGCGGCAATATCATAAACCTGGTATTGTAATCTCGCATAATAACTGGTCAATCCGGGCTTGAATTTATCTTCCGTTCCATTCCTTCCATTAATCCAGAACTCATAAAGCCCATGCGCCGTCTGATAAATGCGTGCATGTTGGAGTCCAGGCTTTACTTCGAATGTTCTCCGCAAATAGGGGGCGGGCTTCCGTTCATCGGCATTTACATCCGCTTCTGGTTCAATCCATTTCGCTTGCCAGTCCTCAGGTTGAAGAAGCCCCATCTCGAATCGGGCTATTTCGCTGTGGGCAGTCTCTTTCATACCGGATTCGTCTGTTGCCGTGACTGAAACCTTCCAGCTCACTTGCTGTCTGCTTACCAAATTTGCTCCTTCATAGCGAATGTACTGACTATCACTGCTTTTGACAATTCCGCTATTCCAAATTACTTTTCCGTTCCAATAAGCCACAATCTGATAATAAGATTGCATGACACCAATCTTGTCACTCTTCAACTTCCAAGATAACCGCGGTCGCAGCTCATCGAGCCCCATTGGATTAGACATATACTCTGTTTTTAAGTCATAGATTTGAAGCAAAGCAAACTCCTTCCTTCATCAGCGATGATTCCTATGCTTAATGAGTTACATGTATACTGATTTCTTTAAGTTTCTTAGCATCAATAACAAGGGATCCTTTTCTTGATCCTGCATTACCAATATTAGAGATGCTAGAGATACCATGGACTGTAGTTTTTTCTTCACACCTTCGCTCCCCCTTCTAAGTATTGCTTCGACTACTCCTTCACAGCACCGATAACAATCCCTTTGGCGAAGAATTTCTGGAGGAATGGATAGATTAACAAAATAGGCAATGCTCCAATGAAAATTTGCGCCGAAGTCATGGACAGGAAGTTATATTTCGCCATCTCCTCCGTGTTATTGGAATCGATATTTGGCATCGCTATGGCGGCTTTCAAAAAAGTGCTTAGCGGCACGTTATCCGGTTTCATATAAATTTGTCCATTCAACCATTCGTTCCATACCCCTACCACCACAAACAAACCGACTGTTGCCAAGACCGGCAAGGATAAAGGCAGCATCACTTTCAGAAATACTCTCCAGTGTCCCGCCCCATCGATGTAGGCCGCCTCCTCCAGCTCTTTCGGCAAGGCTTTGAAGAAATTCATGATCAAAATAATATTAAAAACGTTTACCATCGTTGGCAGAACGAGAGCCCATATCGAGTTATACAAACCGATTTTCGTAACCAACAGGTATGTGGGAATCATCCCTCCGTTGAACAGCATGGACACGATGAAAAATCCGACGAAAAACGGATAGCCCGCAATCCCATTCCGTCCTCCGCCTTTCGATAGCACGTAAGCCGCCATACTGGTCACTAGCAGACCTAAGGTTACGCTTAAAAAGGTCCGCTGCACCGAAATCCATACGGAACGAAGCATCTGAGAGTCTTCCATCGCTTTGGCGTAGGAATTAAAATTCAAGCCAATCGGCCAAAAGGTCACTTTATTAGCTGAAACGGCTACGCTTGAACTCAAAGATAAGGATAAGATGTGAAGAAACGGCAGGATGCAAATTGCCGCAAGTAAAACCATGACGAGATTATTAACCAGCTGGAAAGCATTGAATTTACTTGTTGTTTGCATGTGTACACTCCTTAGAAAATCTTGTATCCGGCAACTTTATAAGCAATGCGGTAACCGCCTAAAATCAGGATCAGACCGACCACAGACTTGAACAGTCCAATTGCCGTACCGAAGCTGAAGTTCCCGCCGATGAGCCCGATGCGGTAGACGAAGGTATCGATGATATCACCGCTTTCATAGACCAGCGGATTGTACAGGTTGAAGATTTGGTCAAACCCGGCATTTAGCACCAAACCCAGGTTAATTGTCAATACCACGCACAGCGTGGGGATCAGGCCGGGAAGGGTAACGTTCAGCATTTGCTTCAGCTTGCCCGCTCCATCTATCTGTGCGGCTTCATACAATGCGGGGTTGATTCCGGCCAAAGCCGCCAGAAAAATAATCGAACCGTATCCAAATTCCTTCCACGCATCCGTAAGAATAACAATTGGTACAAACCAGTGATTGCTACCCAGGAAGAATACCGGATCGTAGCCTAGGGCTTTCACTAGTTGGTTTACAAGTCCATACTCAGGGTTCAGCATCTGAATGAATACACCGCCCAGAACGACCCATGAGATGAAGTGGGGCAGAAATACAAAGGTCTGAACGGATGTGCGCAGAAATCGATTCTTGACTTCGTTGATTAAGAGCGCAAACGTTAGTGTACAGCTTATGCCCACAACCAATTTGAGGAGCGAAATTTTCAACGTGTTCCAGATCACTTGAATGCTGTCAGGATACTCAAACAAAAATTTAAACTGATCCAGCCCGACCCAAGGCGATTTGGAGACTCCCAGATAAGGTTTGTAGTCCTGAAACGCCATTAGCAGGCCGCTCATGGGTACATAGACAAAAATAGCTGTCAGCACCACGGCAGGCAGGAGCATAAGATAAAGCCCCCATCCTCCTTTTTGCCTGGATATTTTTTTTGACTTTTTTACCGGTACCGCTGGTACAGCCGAATTCATGCCCATACAATAAATCCTCCCACTTCATTCTTTATGTTCTACTTTTATTATAGAGACGGGCTATTTCGCTTGATATAAAGCAATACAAAGACCGATAGCGCATTTTAAATATTGGAATCCGCAAAAAAATAGCGGCTTGGCATGTTAGATTAACAAGCCGCTATTTGCTCCAAACCTATTGTAAAGCTTTTATTCCACTCGACCATTTTTTAGTAATGGGTTCACCGCCCGAGGACTCCCATTGGTTTTTATCTTTAGAACTTGATATAAAGGAATCCAAACATACGTATCTCATTCAGAATATACGGCTAAATTTAGACCTGCTTACATTGCCAGTTGGTCTGCCGATTCTTATAATAGGGTTACCCCAAAGCAAAAATGGAAAAAGCCAAATATCCGGAGGAGTAAAATAATGTACCAACTTCTAATCGTTGACGATGAAACCTCAGTCGTAGACAGTCTGGCACTGACTGTACCGTGGAAGGATTACGGGATTGAAGAAGTGCACTGTGCATACTCTGCCAAAGAAGCATTGCATATTGCGGCCAAACACTCCATTGATATTATGATCACTGACATTCAGATGCCGGAAATGTCCGGGTTAGAATTGATTGAAGTCATGCAGCACTACTCACGCAAAATTCGCTGCATCATTCTTTCTGGACACGACGAATTCGAATATGCTAAAAAAGCCATGGCTTATCAGGCACTGGATTATTTGCTGAAACCCATTGATTATGGAGAGCTTATCAATTCCGTCAAAAAAGCGGTCCAACTGGTTGAAGAAGAATGGAAGGAAGTGATATCCTTCCAACGGATTAAACAAACACTTGAAGCTAATTTGCCTTTGCTGAGATCTCAATTGCTTAATGACTTGCTTAAGAATAAGAGTATACGCAAGGCAGTTTTGGAAGAACGCCTTGCCCTTGTTGGCGTTCCATTCCGGTTGGATGACCCCTATATGATGATGGTTGTCCGCATGGAGGAGGATTTCTCGGGGTATGATCTCCACTCCTTATCACTTCTGGAATATGCAGTAACGAACATCGCAGAAGAAGTATTTGAGAATCTTTTTAGTTTATGGCACTGCGTTACTGAACAAGGATATCTGGTTTTTCTTATCAAAGGTAACCAGGATGACGCTTTGCTTTTGGTCGATTCGTTCGCGGTGAAGCTTCAGAGCCATGTTCAGAAATTCCTGAAAGGCTCCCTCTCGGTCTGCCTAAGCAATATCGCAAAGTTTCCTGAAGATCTTCAAAACCTGTATCTGGCCTCAATCAACGCCATAAACCGGAAAATTGGAAGTAACAAAAGTTACTTCCTGACTATCAATGAAACAAGCGATCAGCCCCAGAGCTCCATTATCAAGAAGTTAAATGCTCCGCCTGCACTATCGACTTTACTGGATTCAGGCAGTTGGGATGAGGCAATTGCCAAAATTGATGAATTCCTTCTTATTAACGGGAATGCAGACGAACAATCGCTTGAACTTTCTCAGGACCAATTGTTTACGGTACTGCTGTACCTTTCTTCCTCATTTACAATCTGCTTACAGCCAAATAGCACCAACCTGTATGATCAGATGGGCTCGGAATTCGATGAGTTGCTTCACAAGAAAGGGCACCTTTCGCGGCAACGTATTCACGAGTGGGCCAACAAAATCATTTTCACCCTAAAATCTAATGCGTCAACCCAAATGGAAAATACGCATCAGCAAATTGCTTCCAAAGTCCGAACATTTATTCATGAACATTTGTCCAACGGCATTTCACTGCAAATCATTGCTGATTATGTGGGGCTACATCCTGTGTACCTTTCCAAAATATACAAGACGGCTATGAATGAAACGATTGGGGACTATATTTATAAGTTTCGTATGGAGCGTGCGATTCATCTCCTCCGGAATACAGACTTGAAAATAGCTGAAATCAGTGATCGGTTGGGGTTCCAGGCAACTCCTCATTTCATTAAAATCTTCAAAGAACATTTCGGCACAACGCCACAGGATTACCGGAACCGAGGCTAATAAAAAAATACGGCTTGGTGTGTTCGATCACACCAAGCCGTATTTGCGTTAAAGCTATTTTACTGATTCATACCACTCATTTACTTCTTTGGTAATAGTATCACCGCCGGAGGACTTCCATTTCTCCACAAACTGGTCAAACGAATCCACTGGAGCTTCTCCATAAATAATTTTCGTAAAAGCTTCCATCTGCATCTTTTGCAGCAGCTCGTTTCTGGCCGACATTGTAGATGTCATTGGTCCCACATAGTACTGTCTGACATTTGCTGATGCCTGCTTATTACTAACCAGATAGGCATCAAAACCGGATCTTGCCGACGGTGTAGAATCATCCTGAGTCCCGGTAATAATTGCTAATGCCTTTTCTTGCTCTGTAAGCTCAATTCGATTGGAAATTTTGTCAAAGAGCTCTTTAATCTTAGTAGAATGCATTAAAGCCGACCCAAAGACATATTCTATGGTATTAATCTTTCCACCGGGGATTTCTTTATCATCCGTTACAATTTTTCCATCTTTGACAACATAATCGTAACCTTCTTGATACCCTCTAAAATAAAATGGATCGTCCGATTCAAATACACTATACATCGAGTTCATATAATGGAAGAAGGCTTGCAGTGATTCATCTGAAATATCTTTATTGATTAAAATTGCACTCATTAGATTCATATTCGTCCGCATATTTTGGCCATTCACACCTTCAGGCATGGGATATGGAACATAAAGAGCTTTCGGGTTGTTTGCGAGTAAAAGTGCGCCTGGATACCCCCAGAAAAAGGAAGGGGCACATACAATACCGACTTTATCTGAGGCGACCGTCTGAACAATGGAATTGGTGTCGTGTAAAGCGATATCGCTTGCTACATATCCTTTAGTCTTCCACTCATTCAGCTTTGCCAACGCCTGTTTAATTCCAGGCTGAATAGAACCGTATTGAAGTGTGCCGTCTTCTCCCGGATACCATCTTTCCGGTACAGCTCCGAATAATCCGAATATCCAGGTAACATCTCCGATCGGCGCTCCCGCCATTTTATCCTTCATTGAAAAATCAAGAGCAAAGGTATCCTTGGCCCCATTTCCATCCGGATCCTGATTGACGAAAGCATCCATGACGTTTTCCAATTCTTCAATCGTCGTCGGTGCCTTCAGCTTCAATTTATCCAGCCAATCCTGACGGAACCACACTACCGACTGTCCCTGCCCGAATTCCGCATCGGTAGTCGGAAGCGCCATTTTTTTACCATCCCGGATAAATGGCTGCCATGCATCTTCCTTTGCGGCCATTGCCTCTTTGTAAATAGGAGAAGCATATTTTTCAAAAGCCTCCTCCACGTCCATAAACTTGCCTGAATCGATTAACATATTAATAGAAGTGGAATCACCTAAACTGATAACATCCGGCATCTCGTCCCCTGATGAAAGCATGAGCTTCAATTTGGTAGTAAAGGAGCCGTCTGTAGCTCCACCGGTCCATAATGTTTTGATCTTCACTCCTAGGGAACTCTCTGTCCAGCGTGTAAATGTATTGTCTGAAATTGATTCCCCGTCTCTGAATTTGAGCGCCGGATTGTCCAACCTTATTGTGGAGAACGACGCAGTCGGTTCAATCTTTCCATTTACGATATTTAGTGTTTTCGTTTCCGTGTTCCCTTGGTTACTCGCGGCGCTGTCCTGGGTATTATTATTACTGCAGCCCAGCACTCCTGTTGTTAACAGCGCTGCAGTAAGAGCTGTCACCAGCACTCTTTTTTTCATGTTCATTCAAACCCCCTGAATAAATTGATGTGATTACCTCTCCATTATAGGAATGCGCTTTCACTAGATAAATAACGTATTCTCAACATTCTATATCTCATTATTAATAGTCTGGTGATGTGTCTCTAGGCAAAAATATGTTCTCCATTGATAACAACCCGATGCATGTCGGTATTTAAACATTGATAACTCATTCTAAAGTTTAAGTTTAATTCCAATCTATTCACATTGCTACCTAAAGCACAAATTCTTATAATTGGATTACCTCTTCGTAAAGGATTGTTGTCATGTTAAAACAATACCGGACCTTCCTCAGCGCGGTAATTATCATTTTTTTGTCAACTATTGTTGTATTAATGATGTACTCGTATACCGTGGAGACAAGCCTAAGTACAGTAAAAAACGATATTCAAACGAACAACCTTAACCGGCTGCGTATCCTGGTTAACTCTTTAGATTATAACGTCGACCAGTTAGATATGCTTTCCGTTGCACTAACTACGGATTCTATGATGGGTCTACTGAAATCGGTAGATTTGATGGAAAATTACGAACAAGATCAGCTAATGCTCAATCTCACAGACAAGATGAAGCTACAAAGCTTCACTCAAGGATGGAATGTACAAATTGACATCTACTCCATATTATTAGGCAAGTGGGTAGGATCTTTCCAGGACCGCACAGCTCCACCTGTGAATGTAGTAGAGGGACAATGGATTCTTGACGAGTCTCAAAAATTATTTTCCATGTACAGGAAATATGAGCAGTATACCATTCGCGTAACTTTTCCCAAAGCTAATTTAGAAAATTTGCTGGACTCTGCCAAGCTAGACAATAATGATCCTTTCTTTTATTATTCTGATTCCATTAATATAGCTAACCGTTCCGCTAATGCAGAACAGTTACAGGACCTGGTCTCCAAAATTTCTCTAAAGATGAGGGATAAAAACGAAGGTACAGAGGTACTAACGATCCGTCATACCGATTATATGGTCAGTTATTTGAAGGCTGAAACATTAGGATTGTATATGATTGATTATGTACCTCTTGACAAAGCGTTGCAGCCTATTGTAAAGACACAGACATTCTTTTATATCACTTGTGTTATGTTATTTTTGTCCGGAATAGTAACACTTCTTTTCTTCTACCGGAAAGTGCAGGTGCCGATCCTTACCTTATTGAAAGGCGTCCGTCATTTGCAGAAAGGTGACTTTTCGCACCGGATTAGCAGAACGGGAAATAGTGAGTTTGCCATTCTGTATCACAATTTTAATAATATGACTCAGCAAATAGAGGATTTAATAGAGAATGTATACAAAGAAAAAATCATTTCCAGAGAGGCTTTGGTCAAGCAACTGCAGGCACAAATTAATCCGCATTTTTTATACAACTGTCTGTTTTTCATCAACAATATGAACCGCATGGGGAATGAAGAAGCTGTGAGTGCAATGACTCAAAACCTGGCAGAATATTTTAGATATACGACACGAATCAACGATCCGCTCACCACGCTGGAAAAAGAAATGGGTGTTGTCCGCAATTATTTGAACATCCAAAGTTTGCGGATTAGCCGGCTGAATACGCAAATCGATATTCCAGATACGATGCTGCCGCTGCCAATTCCCAAATTGCTTATTCAGCCCCTGGTAGAAAACAGTGTCATTCACGGTATTGAAAAGAAACAAAGTGCTGGGTTTATCCATATATCGGGTATCCACAATGAGGACCGGGTTACATTGGTTGTAGAAGACGACGGGAAGGGAATGGAGCTTGAAGCAATCCAAAACCTGTTACACCGTATGGAACAACCGTTGGATGATGCAATGGGGTGTGCGTTATGGAATATACGCCAACGAATGCTTATTCAGCTTGGCTATGGCGCTAATTTAAATATTACTCAGAGTAAGTACGGCGGCATACGGATTGAATTGACTTGGCTCTACAGCAGTCAGTCGGACTTGTAGACTCTAAACTAAATAGGGCAGCAGATGATTTGGTCTTTTAATCTGTACAAATCATCTGCTGCCTCTTATACATCAGAATGCTTCACAAAAGCCAGGGTGTTTCCCGGTCAAAACAAAAACGATATTCTTCACCAGGAAGAATCAGAATCACAGGCCGTAATATCATTCATAAATTTCCAAATCATTCAGATTCATTTTCTATTGTATTACTTAGCCTACCTCTGGCCTCTGTAAGCCGGAACCCCATCTGCGCGACTCGCGCAGCACAGTTTACCACATCGTCCCGAGTCAGTATCACTGCTTCGTTGGTACCAGCGAGTGCAGCCATAATATCGGCATGATCTGCTTCCCCGCCCGGCATCATCAGATCGTTGCCAGCTTTGATACTCTTGGCTGCTGTAGCATAAGGATATTTTTTGACGCCATGCTTAACACTGGCAACAACCCAGTCCGACATCACGATACCGTCAAACCCCCATTCCTCACGAAGAATATCATTAAGGATATCCTCCCTTTCAGAGGTATGCACACCATTGAGTAAATTGTAGGAGGTCATTAAAGCATATGGCTGTGCTTCTTCCACGCAAATTTTAAACCCGCGCAGATAAATATCTCGAAGAGCACGCTCGCTGACAACACTGTTTGACCGAAAGCGGTTAGTTTCCTGGTTGTTACAGACGTAGTGCTTGATCGTCACGCCACAACCGGGATGACTCTGTACTCCCAGCGTAATAGCGGCAGCTACTCTTCCACTAATAAGCGGGTCTTCGGAAAAATATTCGTAGTTGCGGCCGCATAGAGGACTTCGATGAATGTTAAAGGCCGGGGCAAGCCACAGATGTACTCCAAACCGTTCCATCTCATTACCCACGATGTCTCCACAGGTCCTGCAGAACTCCAGATTCCAGCTTTGAGCTAAAGCAGTGCCGATAGGCAGCGCGGTACAATACTGATCGTAAATCTTGCCACTACGTGCCAATTCACCCGACTTCTTAAATCCAAGAGCAGCCATTAAATTCTCATCCATGAAGTCTAGAAATGCAGACGGAACAGCATCCCCTACTGAATAAATACCTTGCTCATCTACACCATACTGGCAGCTGAGTCGAAGACCTGCCGGTCCATCTGCCATAACATAAGAAGGAATGCCTTTTTCTTGTAACCGGTCTGTAGTTTCTCCTGCAGCACCTGCAACCGAAAAAGCTGCATTGCCAATAACACTGCTGCTTTCATTATCGGAGCGATAATTCCCCAGACAAAGCCATGCCAATTCCTTATTTGAGAGGCCATTGACCATTTGAATTACCTTGGGATCTATCTCTGGTATAGACGGTTGCGATGCTGTTGATAAAGCATCTGCATTAAGGATTAGCACTTTGGCCTGAGCTATTTCCTCCGCTTCACCAGTGTAGGTATACTGCTGCGTTTGCGGCTTCCAGTCTTCAAAATCAGGTGTACCACCCGCATGTGACAGCTGCTGAGTGAGAAATTCATGGTCTAACCTTACAATTCCGCAAATACAGGTATCTCTGCTGCTGCAACCTATTCGCAGCAGATAATCACCAGCCTCCAATACACTCGCTGCCCGCGCTGCATCAAAAGAAGCAAGCTCCTCCATTGCAAAGCTCATGGTTATATGCTGTAACTGTCCTACTGTGAGCTCTTCAGTCTTGGCAAAGGCTGCGAGTGTCTGATACGGCTGATCCAGCTTACCGGATGGAACCGAGACATATAACTGTACTACTTCCTTTCCAGAAGCATAACCAATATTCTTCACTGTAGCAGTCACTTTGACATGACTTCCTTCTAACGAAAAAACAGGATCATCTATGCTGAATTGTGTATACCCCAGACCGAAGCCAAAGGGGAAGAGAGGCCTCTTGGCTACGCTATCAAAGTAGCGGTATCCGACATAAACACCTTCACGATAGTGTGTATCATCCTCATTACCAAAATCTCCAATGTGAGAATAATCCTCTCCGACAGCCCATGTAGTAGTCAGCTTTCCAGAAGGATAGCTTTTGCCAAGGAGTACGTCTGCCAGAGCGTCACCGGTGACTGTACCAAGCTGAGATAACACCAAAATATTGGGCACCTCAAGTACAGGTGTCAGATCAACTACACCTCCAACATTCAGCACCAGCATAAACCGCTTGCACGTGCTTGCAAGTAAGAGAATGTCGCGGATTTCAGACTGTGTAAGCTTGAAGTCACCGTTCACAGCATGTCGGTCTGATCCTTCCCCAGATATGCGAGAAAGCACATAAACCGCGGTATCTTTCCCTCCTTCAAGCGGTAGTTCGTATTCGGGTTCAGGCATGACTGCCCCCATTCCCAGCATAATAGCAGGGACGTTAGCTGCTTGTGCCTTCACTTTAATATCGGATACAAACACCTTATGGGCCCGCTGGCGAATTTCTTCGTATCCATCCATCCATTTCTTTGTGCTAATAATAAAACCGGCGTTTTGTAGCCCTTGCTCCACAGTGACAAAGAAACGGGAATTAACGTCACCAGAACCAGTACCGCCTTTAATCGTCTGGCGCGCACCACTGCCGTACAAGGCAATCTGGTCTGTATTTACAAGGGGGAAATCGCCATTCTCCTTCAACAACACCATGCATTCGGCTGCATGGCTTCTTAAAATCTCAATATGTTCTAACTCGTATGGATATAATTCCAATAAAATCGTTCTCCTTTTCCGTATATTAAGTGTCGCGGAGCACACAAAACAAAACTCATAAATAATTATAAATGTGCTCATTTTAACGATGATATAGAGGAATTCAAGCATAGGTATCGCATTCTAAATCTAGCGAATAATAAAAGTAGAAATCAGAAAAGGCTCAAACCTCAATTTGGTTTGAGCCTAATGAAGATTAATAACGATACACGATTTTAACAAAAAGTATCTTTCATCTGGAATCCTAAGACATTCTTACCTTGATCTCTTCCCAAGTTTCCAAATATCGATTCTGTACCGTACTATCATCAATACTTGCAATACTTTCTCGAATCATTGTATCCAATTCATCCATAGAATGATTGCCTGCCCAGAGGGATAATTCCTCTTCAATCTCCTTCTGATAGATAGAAAGAGACCCATATACAGTATCATCAATTCCTTCATGTGCCGGTAATTGAATGCTTTTTCCCTGATAACGATCCAACAATAACAACATTTTTCTCGGCATCAGCATTTCTGTTTGTGCCAGGCCGCGAGAGAACATTTCCTTCAGATACGGGATATCATCAATGATCCCTGTTCCGTTTGTCGCACGATGACTTCCATAGGCTTCTACCGGTCCATCGTCATAGATATTCAAGTTGAACGGCTTTTTATTATCATAAGGCAGTGTTGAATCCTCATTCGGATCCGTAATCATAATGTGTTCTGTTCTTTTAAGTTCCGACGGCAATTTATCCTCCAGAGAGTTTCCAAGACCTCCGGGATTATTGCGGTTTAATCTTGTTGAGAAATGCTCCGGCATCGAATTACCATTGTCTTCATAAGTAAATCGTCTCGTAATTTGATCAATTGGAACTAAAACATCAGATGTGAAATGATTGATTACAATCGGACTACTGAAATAATCTGCAACTCCTACTGGAGAAAATGCTTCCCATCTCGCAACATCCTCTTTATCCGGGAAGTTGTCTAGGATCGGTTCGAACATACCAGACACCATGCCCAGAAACGGAATCGGCACATCCATCATCGCGTTAAGCATTTCTTTATCTCTATTGGCCCCTCCAGTAATCCATTTAAAGGCTCCTTTAAGCATTGCCCCTCCCATTTTGCCATTGTTCAGCTTGCTTCCTTCAGTGAAATACTGGTAAAAGTTAAAATATACATTCGTAATTGGCGAGTTCGCTATCGAAGCATTCATTCCCATCTGTAAGGCATTAAGCATCAGGGTTGAGTAACCACCTGCACTTCCGCCGACCAGTGCTATCCTTTGATCATCTACTTCCTCCATATGACGCAGGGTATATAATGCGGCATTGTTAAAAACAAGATCATCGTCGGTCAATTGTCCGTTATATCTATTATCAAAATGGGCTGGTGAAGCCACCATCCATCCTTCACCCAGGTAATTGCGCAGTTCCGCTGCATCCTCTGTCATCTCGTAGTGAGGAATATAAATCAATGGTACTGGCTGCTGTGCCTCTTCCGGGATGAATAGCTTCATTTGTCTGGCTTCAACAATACCCTCCTTATTAATATACTTTACATCAGTCGTTCTTTGCTCAACATGATGAAGAGGAGGAAGATCTTCTTTGGATTTCGACTGAAGTGCAAATATCGTATCAAAATCTATTTCACTGGCGTCTTCTTTTGCAGGGAAGTAAGTGTTCTTGATATTTAATCCTGCTATTAAGAGGATAACTGCCAAAATACAAATCCCGATAGCCTTAACTAATTTCTTCATGTTCCTCTCCTAGTCCCAGTCTGTTTTATTCACTTTCCATATACCGCTCCAGATACTCATTGATCTTCTCTATATATTTCGCATAAATCTTAGTGTCATTTTGCAGACCATGTCCCGAATGGGGAAACTCGAAATAATCGTGAGGAACATTGTTTTCCTTCAAAGCATTAATCAGATGTTTGACGGAGCCGAACGGAGCTACCTTATCGTATCTTCCATAGCCGGCCAGCGTAGGTACAGAGTTTTCATCAATCCACATATACGGAGAAATATCTTTGATTGCTTCCTCATACTTTGGCGTTCCTATCATATCTGGTGTAATGGTGTTGCCAGACATAACGCTGAATAAGTCTGCTGCTGCCTCTGGACTCTTATCCAAACCGTAAGGGGTCCAGTCCTCCGGGTAAAAACTGGGCGGCCCTACCAACTCAAAGACCATCTTAACAGGTATCGGAGAGGTGGCGGCATCACGGTATGCATACAATAGAGCCAGAGTCCCGCCTGCCGATCCACCGGATATAGCCATTCGATCAAGATTATAGCCTAACTTTTCCGCTTCCGCTTTTACAACGGGAATGCTTTTTTTGATATCCTGTGACATTGTGTACACACTGGCTTCGTTAATCTCATCACGAAGTGTATAATTAATACCTGCGGCCACATAACCTTTTGAAGTAAGCCATTTCAGCATAGTGGCATCATCGCTCTTATCCCCACCTGCAAACCCCCCTGCATGGAGATATACCACTAGTCCGTAAGTTTTCTTTGTATTATCTGCTGGAACATAGAGATCAAATTTATTTTGCTCCTCTTCATCATAGGCGATATCCGTATATACACGCCCAACGGAGTCATTCCAATCCACCTGCATTTCTCCAGCCAATGGATCGTATGTCATTTTAAATATTGCCGAAGCCGCAAATGCAACAATAAAAACACCTACATAAATAAATCCCCACAACAATTTTTTTCTTCCTTTTCCTTCATTTTTCATAAGAAGTTACCTCCAAATAGTGTTCCTCCGAATAAGTAATTCAAAAATACCCGTATCGTAAGGCGTCCCAACACAGCGGCTACGATAATAACTGCAATTAAAATGACGATGCGTTTTTGTTTAAGTGTCATCTCTAAATCCCCTTCCCTATTTTTTTTCGGCAAATTGTATGATACAGTTGTAACTTTTTTCGCGTTACAAATGTATCATTGGAAATGATCAGAATCAATACACAAGCAGAAAATGATACAAAACGGATGTTATGTAACGTGCAGATCTAACTGTAACGAAAAACTGGAAAAAGGGTACCGGATTCGAAGTCCGGCACCCTTTTTTGCAGTTAGATCAAATCTGACTTTTGCAGCAACCGCAGTACGATTGCTGCAGCTTCGGCTTTCGTGATAGGAGTTTGCGGAGCAAGAACTGAGTTGTCTCTGCCCATTATGATACCGGCATTTAAGCAATCCATGACTGCGCCCTGCGCCCATTTAGAAACTTTCTCAGCATCGGTAAATGGATTCAACATTGTTTTGACGGGCAACTCGGCAAGCTTCTTTTTAAGACCTGTAATTGCCATGGACTTGGATATAATAATTATCGCTTCTTCCCGCGTTATCTTAACATTCGGCCGGAACAACCCGTCATTGAAGCCGGTAATGAAGCCAAAGGAGTATGCGGTCTGAATCTCATGGTAATCCTCATCGGATTCGCTGACATCCGCAAACGGGAGATGATCTCCATCATTTTTTAGTCCCAACCCTCTGGTGAGGATAGCGACAAATTCAGCCCGGGTGATTTCCTGGTCCGGAGCAAATTTATCATTAATGGTTTCGTCCAGGACCATTCGGGAACCCATGTCATTGACTGCCTCTTTTGCCCAGTGATTTGACATCTCACTATACATAATCTGGTGTGACACGATGGAATATACACCGCTATTTAAACTGTTTATTTGAGCGTAATACTTCCCATCCATGACAACGATCTTGGTAGGTACATGGCGTACTGTTCCGTTTGGCTCTACGACAATTCCCGTAGTAAGCGATTTGGGATCAACATTGTCAGAAACGGCAATAAAATGTTCAACATAAGTGTTAAAGCTCGTAATTTCAACCGTTTTACCTTCATGTGTCGCTCTAACTATAAATTCAGTCGGAGAGCCTATGAGCGCAAATTTACCGGTATTCGCAGCATTCTCCACGAGTGTTATCGAATCCGTTCCCGGTTTCGTGATTTCGACCTGTATTGTAACTTCTTTCAGATCTTTATTAGAGACATCTACATTAGGATCGGATAAAGCCCTGATGATTTGTTGGGCTGGAATTTTGTATCCGGCACGATCCGTTCGAAGCTCTAAAACCGCATTTTTATCTCCCAGTGCGACTATGATTTGACCTGTTAATTCAACAGCTGCGGCATCGGAAATCGTAGTCATTGGAATCGTTATCACTGCACCTTGTTCTGCTGTTGCAAGCAGATCTTCAACTCTCTTTTGTTCCAGTTTGATTATCGCGACACTTTGGCCATTGCGTTCTGTTGTTGTTATAGTCCCCAGTGTTGTTGTAGTCCCAGGCTTCGTCAAATCCGAATTCCCTATGACCACTGGGCTGCTTCCTGCAGACGGCGGGTTCGCCGGAATTTCCGGAACAACAGAATTTGTCATCGCACTCACTGTATTCGAGTTGCCTGTATTCGCGCCGCCGGTGACCACCAACCGAAAATCATAGGCGGTTCCTGGAGTCAATCCAGTAACAATTGCACTCGTGGCATCCGTTGCAATGGTACCTGCGGCACTTGTAGTCCATAGATTCTTCCCGGCAGGCGACTGCTCTATCAACAAATTCGTTGCTCCTCTGGCAGCAGCCGGCCAACCGAGAGTTACCGTAGAGGAGGTTGATGATTTCACTGTTAAGTCGACAATAGCTGATGTTCCATTGAAGTATGTTTCTGCATATTCAAGAGACTTATCAAAAAACATCTTAGCCTCTTCAGGATCCGCATAATACCCATGAATCGATTTAGGGAATGTAAATAAATCGTTTCTGATGTTCTTGTTATCAAGATATCCCTTCAACGTTTTTCCGTTATTTGGATTCTGTATATAATCAACCTTGGAATATCCCAACACAGTTGGTAAACCACCATTTGTTTGTACATAATGTACAGGGGACATCGAATTAATATAGTATTCTTTTTCTTCTTCCGTTAAATTCGGATTGTTAATCGCCCCGGTCAATAACATAGCATACAATGGCCCTGCACCCGGCGCAGTCATCATGCTTCGATCCGGCCAATTTTCATCCCCATACCAGGCTGATTCATGCATATCTACCGGACCCACCACTTCCGAAACGAACTTCACTGGCAGAATGACACTTGTATCGAAATTTGCCATATCGCTTCCTCTTGAATACGCATAGTTCATCGCAATATTGGCTCCGGAAGAACCGCCAAACAAGGCGATTTCTTTGATATTCCACCCTTGTTCATCTGATAATTCCTTTAGTTTTTTTATACTGTCATGAACGTTGTTTAACATATCATAGACGGTCACTTCCGTTTTTTGGGTAGTCTCGTTAACAAATACATTCCGCATATTAATGGCAACTGTTACATATCCTGCAGAAGCGAAAGGCTCTGCCACACTCTCCATTTCCTCCTTACTTCCGCTGGTCCAGCCCCCCCCATAAATGATTAGAAATGCACCGTTATTTTTACTGGAATCCCTATTCTTGGGCACGTACACATCCATTTTCGTTCTTTGATCCGACTCATCGGTTCCATAAGAAATATCCTTCATCACAGTAAACGCGGCCACAGGTTGTTCCTCCTTTGGGGGTTCAACCACCTCTCCCTCTACTGAAAACACCTCATTTAAAACTACAGACGAGGTTCTGGATAACGTCTCATCTTCAATATTCATTTCAAATATGACATCTTTGGTTATTGAAACTGTACCTTTTTCAGCGTCTACCTTATAAGAATTGGACACTACGTTAACAGACTGTTTTTGTCTGGAGTCCACACTTTTAAACGCATTATACGCTGCATCAGTAAATTTATAAGAAAACCATGCTCTTCCGTCCGGATAGAAAGTCACACTTGCACTTTCATAAATGTCGCTAACTTTTTGTAGACTTGCCAATGTCGCTTTAGCATCATCTGCCATCATCTGCATTAGAAATTCGGCAAGAGGGGAATACTTCAACGGGCCATTCATATCTATCGTCTTAGAAAATGCTTGTGTAAAATACCCCTGTTCATTTAAATCAAACAAGGATGAAACAGCTTCCGGTTCAGGCTCATCTGCGGCATTGGTATAGTGCCCCGATGGAAAAATAACCAAAGTAATTAGTATAAGACAAACCAGCAGCTTGTTCTTAATCATCCGTTAACACACTCCTCAATCGAGTTATTTGAAGCTGACAAACAAACTGATGCTGTTTTATAAACAAAAGTATTTTCTATTTTTCATCTCCCTTCATAAGCTGGAAAAAAGCTATTTCCACCTCCATCAATAAATGTATGCGTTTACAAGTATTCAGAAAAAAATCCCCCTCATATTTCCTACATTTAACTTTTTGGAAATAAGAAGAGGACTCACTACAAATTAATTATAGGTTTGTGCATTTGACAGCGATATATAGGATTGCAAACATGCATATCGCATTATTAATTTTTGACTCCAGGATTTTGCAATAATAAAAAAGCGGAAAATAATATTCCCCGCTTTTTACATTCAGAAATTTAATCTGTGATAATTTTCTTTTCTCGTTGGTAAGAACGTCCGGTAAACTTCATTAAAGGATCTGGATTAGGATAGATCTTTCTCTTAAATGTGTCATTTACCACTATAGCCGCTGCGAGATAGATTCCGGTTAATCCAGCTAACAAAAGCAACCATCCAGGAATATAAGAAAGTTGACGGGATATGATGCCTAAATCGATAAGAGCCAATATGGGCAGAGCAACGTCCAAAATAAGTACAATAACACATAAAAGCAATGGTGATTTAAAATAAGCCGGAGTAAATAACCATAATGCTAAGGATAGACATAACCATGCCCAACCGTCAATTTGGGTATCCAGCACGAACGGACTATTAGCAAGGTAAAATTTAAAGAGTTGTTCAAATCCGCCAACCAGCATAAAGAAAGCGCTGAAGTAGAGAAAGGTATTCCCTCCAACCGTATTTCCTTTTTTTAATTCAATAATTCCTACGATTAGCTGAATTACAAAACCGCCAAGCAGCCACCACCCCAATAAAGGGGCCGCATTCCCGGTTACGCGTTCGGTAAATAAAGCAAAAAAGCAAAAACAGGATACTGCCAAAGCCACCAACCCTGCCGGAGCAGGATCAGCCCATGAGTTATCGTGCTTATCCATTTAATCTACTGCCTCTCTATTTGCTTATTGTTTCTAAAACTGTTCCATTATTTTCTGGAGTTCTTCCTGATAAGTGGCATCCACTTGTGTATTCAGCAGTTCTTTTCTAACTGCTCTCCATGCATCCTCGCCGGTGTCTTTCTTCCACTCGGAAAGTTCCTCAAATACCTCTTTACGATAAACATTCAAAGAACCATACACTTCATCATCTACGCCCTCATGTGCCGGCAACTGAACACTTTTCCCTTGATACCGTTCCAGTAAAAGCTTCAGCTTCTCCACTGTCAGCACATTCGTCTTTGCCGCGGTCATAGACAGCATTTCCTCCAGATATGGAGTATCATCTATCCTGCCTGTTCCTGGCTGAATCCGGTGACTGCCATACCCTTCTACGGGCCCTTCATCATAGATATTGAGATTAAATCTTTTATCTGCTGCATAAGAAAGAATCCCATCCTCATTGGCATCTAGGGCAGGGATGCATTTTATTCTTGTCTCCCCTTCGGGAAGGCGTTCTTCCAAAGAATATCCCAACTTGCCAATGATATCTTCTGGCAGCCTGGTGCTGAAAGAATCTGGAAGTGAATCTCCAGGCTTTGCATAAGTAAATCGTTTGGATACTTGATCAACGGGTACCAATACATCGGAGGTGAAATGACTGATAACGATCGGATTACAAAACATTTCTGCCAAAGCCACCGGTGAGAACGCCTCCCATCTTGCCATATCCTTTGGATCCGGGAAGTTTTGTAGAATTGGCAGGAACAACCCCGACAAGCCTGCCAAAAAAGGTAATGGCAGTCCCATCACACTCTTCATGACATTTAAAGGCTGTCTATCCTTCTTGTCCTCGGCCTTACCATTGGCCTTAGACATCTCTTCAATTGCCTTCTGATTTAATTGGTTTGCTTCAACAAAATACCGGTAGAAATTAAAATATACATTCGTGATGGGACAATTAGCTATAGAGCAACAAATTCCTAATTGCAGAGCATTTAGCATTAGTGACATATAACCGCCTGCACTGCCTCCCACCACTGCAATTCGCTTTCTGTCGATCTCCGGCAAATTACGCAGTGTATAAAGAGCTGCATTGTTAAATACAAGGTCATCATCTGTCAGTTGTGCATTATATTTATTATCAAATTCCACCGCAGATGCAACCGCCCATCCCTTTTGCAGGTATGCCCGCAGTTCCATGGCATCCTCACCCATTTCATAATGGGGAACAAAAATCAAAGGCCTCGCACATGTTGCCCCTTTGGGCATGATCAGTCTCACCGGTCGTCGCTCAACCTTTTTTTCTTTCGTGATATAAGGGATTTCCAGACGTTTTTTCTCTACATTCTCCAAAGGAGGCGGTGCCTCCTTGGGTTGTGCCAGCATGGCTAGCACCTTTGCCATATCCATCTTTTCCGGTTTCATAATCCCCCTCCCCCTTCTTTGATTTTGTAAGTAGAAAATAAATACTATTCTATAAGTTGATGATGAAGTTCTATATTGTCTCCCACTTTGGTCCACTTGACCTTAACCATCCCCTTAGGTGTAATCACTTCTCCTTCAGCCCAAGTAAAGTGACCAGGCACAGGTTTCACCTCCATCTCTTCAAAGCCAGGTTTGGTCGGCCGTACCCCGAGTATTACTGCCGGCAACTCATAAAGAGCTAATGCTCCCCAGGCATGGCAATCACTTCTCTGCACGACTGGATCTTCCACACATGTAGTTAGATTATTGTTCACCATATCTCGCCATACATCCCATAGCTCATTGGTATATTCGTAGAGATCACATTTTTCTAGTGCACGGTACAGATAGAATGCCATAGCAACAGAACACTGTGTATACTCCTGTTTGTTTTTAAGGGTCTTTAATAGGTTTTCTCTTCCCTGCTCCAACTCTATCGTATCCGTTAGAATAGCAAATACCTGACAATGCTGGCTGTATTCATTTATATCAGGTCCGTCCTGAATCATCCCGTTATTACTCATACAAACTTCTCTGACTGCTTCCCTGACTTTTGTCGCCCGCACTACATATTCATCAGCAACTCCGTCTCTTCCCGCAAAGGAAGCCATTTGGGCTGCATATTCAAGTCCCATAATATAAAGCAAGCTTTCCATGGTGATCGGCCCTGATAGTGCTGCCTTAGGTACGCCAGATGTGTCATTCCATTGCGTTGTCCAATCAATAAAAGACCACGCAGTATCCCGGAATAAAAGTCCACCTATTTTATCGACGATTCCCTCCTGTGTACGGTGTGTATGGAAGTACTCCAGAATACCATCAATCGTCGACAGATAGGATCGAATCAGTTCTTTATCCCCGAAATACATCATATGGTCATAGAGCATCATAATATAAAAAATAGAGAATCCAGGAATGCTATGGAACGTATAGTTTGGGTAGGAACAGCTTATCATGCCATCATAGCGCTGCGATCTTCTGAAATCGTCAAAACACTTGCGAGCCAGTCTGTCATCTGCGGATGTCATGTATGTGAACAGGATTTGTGATCTGGTATCCATAGCATACTGAAGCTGCTCATAGAAGGGACAATCCTCATAAGTCTCATGCATACATCTTTTCAAACTTCTTTCACTTATATCCCAAATTGCTTGCATAGATTCATCCGAGGTTTTCGCCCAGGTTTTTACTTCTAAAGGATATCCGGTCTCTAGGTAATCAAAGCTTGCTATTGTTAAGGGTTCATCTGCTGTTACAATCTCAATCTGGATGAAACGGAAGGTCCGAAACCAAAAGGGTTCATATATCTCAGGTTTACCGTTTTTACCTATTCCAGCAACTTCATAGGTATCTGTAAATCCATGGAGATGACCATTTTTGTAGTCTAAACGATCTCCTTTTTTCGGCATAGAGAGGTTCGGAGAATCCGGATCGTCTGGTAGAACGTATCCTTCAGACTGTAGTATATTGATTTTAGCGCCCTTTCCATGAATCACAGAGAGTTTCAGAAATCCTGTCATCAACTCTCCGGCGTTTATTTCAACAACTTCTTTTGAATGTGGCAAAATAGTAATTTCCCCTGCTCCAGCCAACATTTTATTCCATTCTGATTCTTTTACTTTTGAATCTCTAATCACAATGATACCTTCGAATTTTCTGGGGAGCTTGTTCATATAAGGTATTGTTCTGGCTTGAAGATTACCAGGACTCCCCCCTTTATTTATCACAATTTGCCACCCTAATACCTCTGCGGACAGCCATTTACTATCTTCGTAATTCTCCTTCATCCATCCAAAAGCATCAGGATTGCCGGAGGCTTCCTCAAGGAAATATAAGTGCGCCAAAACCTTCTGCTCTGGTAATATCTTAACGTTTGGCTCTCTTGAGCATTTCCAACTCTCGTCGGCAGATAAGCTGATATGATCTCCATTTTCATCCAGATATTCTCCTGTGAAATAGAATCCTGGCGTATGTGTACGAAATATCCCGCTATTACCTTTTGTATGCTCCATAGGGTAGCGAAGAACAACAACAGACAGAATATTTGTTCCTTGCTTAAGATGTTGCGCCAAATCTACGGTGTCATAATACCAAATTTCATTGTCACCTTTGCTCGGTCCAATCTCGATTAGTTTTCCATTCACATATAGCTTATACCTCGAATCAGCGGATATTTGTACTTCTAATTTCTCCGGAACTTTATAAATGTCAACCTTCTTACGAAAATAGATGATTCTTGGTTCTTCCTTATCCTCTGCATTCCAGTCTGGAACCCAGACCCAATTTGTTCTAACCATATAATTTTCCCCTCTTAGTAATTATAGGTGTCCCAGTCCGATCCGCTCCACCCGGCCATGCAAGGCACTCATTATCCATTCGCAAGCGGTTTTTCCCTCTTCCCTGTGTTCGAACATGTGGGCAGAATCCAGGATACAGTGCATAGTTAATTCGGCTTCGTGGTATTCTGGTTCATTCATGGGATGCTCGAAAATGTACAGGCCTGCTGTAGGAATAAGCTCAACAAGCTTGTTGCACATTTCTTTCAGGGTGCTCTGGTATCTTAGCCCGCTAGCCTTATCATAAAGTTGTCCCTTGCCATATAGAGCATTTTGAGCTTGAACCAACAAGGCATCCCGGGTAGAGCTGGCAAACAGATACTTCACCCTGCTGCCAAATTTTTGGTACAGGGCTGAATAGGAATCCAAGGTTATATTATCTCCAGTCAGACGTTTCCAGATATGCTCCGGGCTGTGCCATATCTCTCTTGCCACACGGCTCCAGTCCTCCTTGAGTAGTAAGGAGCTGTCTACAACACATGTGATATCTGCACATTCTGGAAATTCGCTGATTACATCCTCTGCCATCAACGACACCCCAAAGCCTCCGGCACTGACTCCGGCAATCAAAAGGGTCTCCGGACTCTTCACCCATCGTTTCGCCATGCGTAACAGGGCTATGGTATTTAAATAGCCGTGGTGAGGCAATGTCCTCCGAGTGTCATCCAGGGCAATGTAGGGGAAATCTCCAGCCCCGCAGTGAAAATCCCCAGTGGAATAGGGGATATTGATGATCGTCCATTCCTGAAAGGGATTGTCCTCCCTGGCAGCAAAAATGCTATTGTTCAGGGGATAATCCCCCATCCAATCTGTGGTATTAAAGTAGTAACTATCCGGCAGATGGCTGGTGAACAAGTTGTTGGGTCTGGCCGCTGTGTATTCGTTCCATGATACTCCGCCGCCGTTAAAAAAGATTAGCAGTTTACCCGGATCCTTTCCCAACCGCAAATTGCCGTGGAAGCGAGTACCATTACCGCTGAGACCTCCTGCTGGATACATGCGGTAGACTTTTCCTAATTCCGGCTCCTCCGGAATCTCAGGATATTTTTTCTTTTCAATAATGGGCAGCCATTTCTGGAGCTCATCTGAAATCTTCTCCCATGGTTCCAAATGAATTTCCTGCATATTCTATCTCTCCTCGTCGTTGGTTACTCCCCTGCTAAGTCACTGATTATTACAGATCCCTATGATCTATTCATATGCCTCCGCGTCTTCCACCGGGATGTAGTTTTCAGGATTTTTGGGGTCGCCTCCCGTGTATTTTGCCACATAAGGATAGGCATAGGACGGTCTTACATGATCAAATTCAATCTCTGAACCCCAGTTTTTTAAATGGGTTCCCAACAGCCTATCTGGTGCAACTCCCTGCTCAACCCACTGCTCCAAAGCACAAATCACGTCATGGTCCGGATCCCGCGGAACCTCTGTGAGGCCTATTATTCCTACCTCTTGTACGCCAGTTCCTCCCGCCGTATGCGAAAAACCTGGCATTAATAGAAAACGGAAGAATCTCTTAGTCTCTTCCAATCCTCCCTGCTCTGCAACTACCTTGTGATAATAATCCAAAAATCCTGTATACGGGATAATTGCATCTACACTGCCGCCAACGACCAGCAGCTTTCCACCATGTGCTTTAAATGCACTCAGATCCGGATTGGTTGCGTCCAGTATTGGACTCAGCTGTGCTATTGCCTCCTGCAGGTCCTTATGAAAATCAAACTTTTCAAAATCAAAGTCCTTTCCCCAAATCCAGCGGAATGGAAAAAGGAATCCGTGTGCAAACTGTTCTTTATTACTCATATCGACCAGACTTAAGAACTCCGCCTCCGAGCCAGGCAGAAAAGGTGTAATAAAACGCTCACCAGTAACCGGGTCTTTTGGCCCATCATAAATAATGCGCAGTGCCTCTTTCTGGCCATCTGTCAACTGCTCCTCAATTGCCTCCTGCAGAGCAGGATGGTCCATAGGATTCCCCTTAATTCCGCCGGGATAAGCTAAAAATGGATCCAGATCATTACTTCCGCATTCCTTTCCATATACTTTTACAATGCTGTCTTTCCATTTTTGTGCCTGTTCCGGCGTAAATGTCGCCTCTTTTCTTCCATGAAGCTGCTGCCAGTTCCAGACAAAAAAGCTGTGCAGTCTGACTCTGTCAAATGCCGGAGAGAGAGAGACGATACCATCATAATCCTCCGGATATCTCTGAGCCTCCGAAAAACCCTGTTGTCCTCCAGTGGAGCCTCCCGCAAAATAAGAATATTTAGGAGCTTCGCCATAGAAATATGTTGTCAGTTGTTTCCCGACCACCGTCATTAAATGGGTCGCACGATGTCCATAATCAATCAACACTTCTGGAAGCCCAATACAATCATTTGGATCTGGAGTTGTCCCCAAGTCAGTATTAGCTGTGGCGTATCCCCGGCCAATGCCATTCATGAGAGCGCCTTCTGCGATGCTTCCGGCATATCCTCCATTTCCAGTTCCCAAGAACTTACCATTCCACGCTTCCGGTTCCGGCAAATACATCATCACAGTTATATTGGATTGTGCCGTCGGGTGTAATTTCATGATAACTCTGTAAAAACTGCCGCCATCCACCATTTTAAATCCCAGAGGATTTGGCTCTGGCGTCTTTATCCGTTCCATCCACTCTACATTTGTAATTTCCCCATCATCCAATGTAAATTTTCTAATTTTGTCGATGTTTGCATTTACCATTTGAAACCCTCCTTGAACAATAAATATTATTTGCCAATAATCAAGCATAGCTCCTTTCTCAAGTATAGAGCTCCATACTTGCAGGTTAATATAATGGAATTCAAACATAGATATCGCTTTTTAAAGTTAGGAGGAACTATCTGCTGAATTTGTTGGCGCAAAGCAAAAAAGGCACTGGAAACGATCTCCGGTACCTCTTTTCATAGCAATTGTATAAGTTAACACTTTCCCACACTAAAGGTGTATTCAGCGGTTTTTCGCTACATTCTGCCAGTGAGCATTTGTAAGGATCTCAGCATCGTCCCCAAAGAATGCATTTTCTGCTTGTGGATCGTTTTTCAGCCAATACATAAACCAAGCAGTCATATATCCGTCCGCATGGGTCAGCATATCGCTATGGTCAGTGTTAACGCGCCTAGCCATAACTTTGGTAACCGTATCGGGAATAGTGGAATAATTCGTGTTAAGTGACCAAAGTGGAGCAATTCCTTGCCCTTCTGTAGCCTTTATGTCTTCTGCATTTCCCGCATCAAAATTCCCTGTACCAGCAACCATGAAGTAGGGAATATCGACTTTGGATATGTCATAGCTCCAATCTGTTCCAAATACACTTTCCTGTCCCCAGTAGCTTGAAGTGGCGCTTGCCGTAAACATGGCTTTGTAGAAATCACCGTTCTCCTGATTGGTTACGGCATTTATTGTTCCCACGCCTCCCTGCGAATGTCCGCCGATCCCAATGTTATCAACATCGATTTTTCCATAAAAATCGCTCTCGCTATCCTCATTCAGACTCAGCATAAAGTCAAGGCTTGCAGACGATGAAGCTCCGGTTCGCGAATTTTCGTCCTCATTTCCAACAACAATAAATCCCCATGAAGCAAGATGTTTAAAAACAGATTTAAATTTTGATGCAGTGATTCCCGTTCCGTTTGCCATTACAACGAGGGGATATGCTGATGAACTATCTTTCATTTCGGACGGATACCAAATCTCATATTTTTTATAGCTATCATTTTTTGCGTCGAATTCTACATACGAAACCTCATTTGGTCCGAGTGCTGTATATTTCGCTTCAATTGGCTTGTCAGTCTTTACAAATTTATGATAATTATCATTGCGGTATGACTGAAATAAAAAAATCGCCACTACTGCCAGAATAATTACAATAACTACAATAGACACAACTAGCAATATTCTTTTTAATATCTTCATTATTTCCTCCTGAGAATGATGATGTTTTTTGTGTAACAAATGTATCATCAGATAATAGTTGAATCAATAGACCAAGGCAAAATGATACAGAAAGCTCTGAATGTAACATGTTGAAAAAAACAGCAAACACCTTAATTAGTGTTTGCTGTTTTATATTGAATTATACGACAGGTATCTCTATTGTTACTGGTTGCAGGCCTTCTGTCTCAACAGTTAATCTGGCCAGCCCTTTGTCTTCCCCGGCCCGAACAACAATTAACATGCGGCCATTGAAGGTTTCATGCTCCTTGTCATTATAATTCGCCTCTGTTTTTCCTCTTCCAGTTCCGCTTCCTTGAACGCTTGCAGGTCCTTCTAATGTGAAGGATACTTTTTTGTTTACTGCTGTGTTCAATATTCCTTTATCATCTGCAAGCTCAATATTTACATAACAGAGGTCATTCGTCCCTGCAGTTATCTGCTCTCTTTCTTTTGTTACCGTTAATTTCGGTACACCAGCGGTTTTCAGTTGATAACATCCGGCTTCTTTACCCTCTCTATATGCGATGGCCTCTACAACTCCAGGTTCAAAAATGGTATCCCAGGTACAATAATACTCTTTAAACTCATTACCAACAGTTTGTTTGCCCTTAGACTTTCCATTAATGAATAATTCTACTTCTTCGGCATCCGAGTATACTTCAACCACAATGCCTTGACCTTCATAATTTGGCCATGTCCAGCTGCTAATGGAATTTGTCCAGCCCCAGTTGCTAAGCTTGGCTTCCTGTCCATAACGTTCAGGGTTTTGCACTGAAATATAAGGAGTATGATTCCTCCCTCCCCAAATAATTTCACGCCAATAAGAAATTGGCAGACGATAACCCGTGATGTCGAAATCACCTGTCAGCGCAGTTAGCCAAGGATAAGGTCCATAAAAACCTTTTTCCTGTTCATCCCCATACCTGACAGCACCTATCCCTACTTCACCAAGATAGTCCCAGGCTGTCCATGAAAAGTCCCCGAGTACGAAGCCATGCTCCTTCACAAGTCTCCAGTTTTTATCTAAAGAAGCGGGGTTAGTCTCAGTCCCTAAAAATACCTTATGTTTTGATTGTTTGCGGTCTATCAGGTATCTCTCCGGAGAATAATTATACCCGGATATATCCAGAGAATCGAAAGCTTCCTGAACATTCGCATAAGCTTGACCATCCTCCATAATCTTTCTGACTAAGGGACCGAGCGTCTGCATCGTTTCATTAATCTCACCGCTGGTCATCTTACTGACGTCAGTAATTCCTAAGCTTTCTATAAGCTCATCAATTAAGTTCTTTGCTGTCATCATTAAATTGATACCATTAGTAATATAACGTGTATCATCTAAACTTCGTATCTTTTCTATTATTTTTCTTCCCATGATGTTTCCATAAGCTGAGCCGATTTCTATTAACTCGTTTCCGATTGAATACATAACAACGGAAGGATGATTATAGGATTTACCAACCATACGCTCCACTACTATTTCCCATGATTCGTTAAAGTTAATAGCATAATCGAATTCTACTTTTTGAACCGTCCATGTATCCGCAAGTTCTTCCAGAACAAGCATTCCAATTCTGTCGCATGCATGAAGCATTGCTCTTGAAATCGGATGATGGGACATTCTTATCGCGTTATAGCCTGCTTCCTTCAGCTTGTAGATACGCCGGAATTCAGCATCCTCAAAAGTGGCTGCTCCCAACACTCCATTATCATGATGAATACAACCCCCCTTTAATTTCACCGTTTCTCCGTTAATTCGCAATCCATTAACGCTGTCTAATTGCAGCTTGCGAATGCCAAAAGGAATGGACTCCAGATCCACTACATGATTTTCGATTTGTATTCTTATCTCAGATATATATAAATATGGTATATCCAAATTCCACAGCTTTGGATTCATGATTGTAAGCCGTTGTCGTAACGAGCTTTGTGAATTAGAGGCTATACTAAATTTCGTGGTCTCTGTTGTAACTATATCGCCACTAGCATCTTTTATTTCAGTCATAATAAAGCCTGTTTGTAGCCCGATATTTTCATTTTTTAGGATGGTATCCATCTGAATAATGGCTAGTTCAGGCTCTGAATGAATCGTTGTTATTCGAATTCCATCAGGTATAATATGCACTGGATCAGCTTTCATAATACTTACATTTCTGTATATACCAGAGCCAGAATACCAGCGTGTATTAGGCTGCGCATTATTCATAGACACTACTTTCACTTCGTTTTCTTGGCCATAATGTAGATAATCATTAATTTGCACATAAAAATTTGAATACCCATACTGATTATTGCCTACTAAATCTCCATTCACAAATACGAATGCATGCATGTATACACCTTCAAATTCCAAGAAAATCACTTTACCCTTGTCATCTTCGGATACAGTAAATCGCTTAACATATTCATAGTTTCCACCTTGGAAATACCCCCCGCCGGGGCCAGTGGGTCCACCTGCATTTCTCTTCGTTGTAATCATTGCGTCATGAGGAAGATTTATGATCTCTGCTGATTTCTTTTTGCCAGTTACTGCAGACGTTAATGCAGTGATGTTCTCGCCAATTTCCCAACCCTTGTTGAAATTTATTTTCAACATATTTATCCTCCCAGAAAATATTGATGTTCTAATTAAAATTATAGTTTTACCAGCGCAGTAACTATATAGAGCAATCTAAACATGAGTATTGTTTTCTTATTCGATTAGGTGCTTCTTACTGTAAAAGGCTCCCTGGAACGTAAACGTTCGCTCGGGAGCCTGACTGATTTTATTTACTTCAATTATAGTATTTAATCTTGTTTTCCGGCCAGTTTCCAGGCCATAGCTATCATCCGTGCAGCACACTTTTCCAGATTTGCGCGCGTCAGTGGATAAGCCGCCGCCTCATTGTTCAAAGCATTTATCAAATCTTCATGGTGTTTCCGGCCGCCAGGCATCATGATGTCATTGCCCGCCGCTATAGTGCCAGAGGCGCAGGCTCTAGGATGTTTTTGTCCTTCTTCCGACGCCTTGCCGGCGGGCACCCAGTCCGACATGACGATACCTTCAAACCCCCATTCTTCCCTAAGCACTATCTCCATCAAATCATGCCGCTGGGAAGTATGCTCTCCGTTAAGCAAATTGTAAGAGCTCATCACCGCCAGTGGCGCTGCTTCCTTGATGGCAATTTCAAAGCCCCGCAAATAAATGTCTCGCAATGCCCGTTCGCTGACTGCGCTATTAGAATTGAAGCGGTTGGTCTCCTGATTGTTGCAGACAAAATGCTTGACTGTAGCACCGCGGCCCGGATGCTTCTGGGCTCCCAAGATGATACCAACAGCCATTTTGCCGCTAATAAGAGGATCCTCCGAGAAATACTCAAAGTTCCTGCCACAGAGTGGATTGCGATGGATGTTCATCGCCGGTGCCAGCCACAGATGCACACCAAACTGCTTCATCTCCTCCCCCACAATGTCGCCGCATTCCTGGCAAAGCTCGGGATTCCAGCTTTGGGCAAGGGCCGTACCCACGGGAATGGCCGTACAGTTCTGCTCGCGGATTTCGCCATTGCGATTCTGGCCTGCAGCAGCGGGGTAAATGCCCAGCAGAATATTCAGCAGTGCTTCCGGCAGAAGCTCCTTGAAGGCTTCCTGTTCCTCTGCTTCCAGAGGGTACGCTCCCTGCTCATCCAAACCGTATTGCCGACTCAGCCGCAGCCCCGCAGGACCGTCCGACATCACCAGATTGGGAATCCCCTTATCACGTAGCATGGTAGTGGTTTCCCCTACTGCCCCGGCCACCGTTACACCAGCATTGCCGATGAGGTGCTTGGTCTCATCGTCCACAAAAACACCGGTACACAGATAGGCAAGCTCACTATCCGTCAGAGTCTTTGCCAACGCCACAGCTTCTTTATCCACCTTCGGTTCGGTATAGGTTATTGGATTAAAAGCGGAAGCGGAAAGGTGAAGCGCTATCCGTTCTCCCGAAATTCCTAAGCTCCCCAGACCTCTCTTAGCCCCTTCCGGCTTCCAGTCCTGAAAATCGGGAGTGCCGCCCACATGGCTGACCCGCTCTACCTCAACCGTCTCCTTCAGATATACTCTGCCTGCCACATCTGTGTTGCGGCTGCTGTTACCTAAGCGAAGGATGTAATCTCCCTCCTCCAGAATCCGGCAACTGTTCTCCGCATCGTAAGATACCAGACTTTCCATCTCAAAGCAGAGGTCCATGTTTTCCGTATCTCCCGGAGCCAACTCCCTTGTCTTACCGAAGGCTGCCAGTACCTGATATGGCTGGTCCAGTTTCCCGTCCGGCACAGAAACATACAACTGCACCACCTCTTTCCCCCGGTTCGCTCCCGTGTTTGTTACGGTCACGGGCACTGTCACTTGGGTACCTTGCAACGTCGGATTTCCCGCTTCTAAAGAAAAGGTGGTATAACTTAGCCCAAATCCAAAAGGAAACAGAGGTTGTTTTCCCACTGTATCAAAATATCGATAGCCTACATAGATTCCTTCGCGGTACCGGGTATCATCAAACTCCCCGAAATCTCCTACCGTGCAGTAATCCTCCCAGGCCGCCCAAGTAGAAGCCAGTTTACCAGAGGGGTAGGCCTTCCCCAGCAGCACATCAGCTAAGGAGTCGCCCACCGACATGCCAAGCTGCGACAAAATCAGGATATTCTTCACCTGCTCCATGACTGGCGACAAATCGACCACACCGCCCACATTTAAGACCAGCAGAAACTTAGGATATTGCTCTGCCAGCTGGAGAATGTCCCGAATCTCTGCGGCACTGAGCTTCAGGTCTCCCATTTTCGGCTGACGGTCCGCCCCTTCTCCGCTGTTTCTGGCGAGGATATAGACTGCCGTATCTCCATCGCCCTCCAGGGGAATGCTATATTCCGGCTCTGGCATGGCCACGCCAAGAGTCTCCAACAGCCCGCTCATTCCCTCCGCCTCTATTTTCGCTTTGAGGCCCGCTCGAAACGTCTTGTATTCTTCTGCCCAGACAGCATCGTAGGCGTCCAACCAATCCGACGTGGTAATGTCAAATCCGGCTTTAACCAGCCCCTGCTCTACCGTAGTGTATGCTCGGACATTTACGTCCCCAGAACCGGTGCCTCCTTTTATTGTACGTCTGCTGCCGCTGCCATACAGGGCAAGCTTATCCGGTGTCTTCAGCGGAAAGCTACCATCTGACTTTAGCAGCACCATACACTCAGGTGCCAACTTTCTCAGTCTTTCAATATGATTGATTTCGTAGCTCTGTAATTCCATATTTTTATTCATCCTTTCAGTTTTTCAAGTTGATTGCTCATTAACACTCTGTCGTACACGTTCTCCATAATGCAAATTTGATCAGAATTCCACCCATCTATAATTATAGATGTGCTTATTTTGACGATGATATAGAGGAATTCAAGCATTTATATCTGATTCTTAATTTTGGCTGAGCCTGAGAATAGACTGGCTTTAAGCATCAAAATGTTATAATGATTTGGAATCATTCTGTTAGTTAGGATTATCTTTTCTGCTAAAATGCTATTAGAAGTTTATATCAATAAGTCGTGTATTTAACCGGTGATGGAAATCCGCACAGCCAGCAAGGAGAAGAGGAGCTCATGAAAAGAGAATTTGAGATTATAGACCATCCGAGCATCAAATATTTAAACATCTTCCTGATCGATATGGATTATCGTACATCCCATCTGCACCGGGAATTGGAGATCAATCTCGTACTGGAAGGTAAACTAGCCATTATATCCAAACAACAAGTGTATGAGCTTGATGCCGGTTCTGCCATATTACTGAATTCCAACCAGCCGCATGAAATTCGGACCGAAAGCAAATCAACCTTATTATGTTTGCAGATTTCCCCTAATTTCTGCAAAAGCTATTTTCGGGGAATCTCAAATCTGGTCTTTGATTCTGCAAGATTAGAGCAGCATATAACCGGAGATTCGTACAAATATATAACATCATTAATTACTGAAATGGCATACCAATACTTTGCACGGCCAAAAGGCTTCGAGTTCTCTTGTATGAGCATGTTGAATTTGTTATTTGGCGTCCTTCTAAACAAACTTCCTTACCATGAAATCAGTGACGATGAAAAAAACAAAACTATGCTCAAAGTTGACAGGTTGACCCGGATCTTGAATTATGCGGATGAGCACTATACGCATAAAATACGGCTCTCGGACATTGCAGAATCCGAAGGACTTTCGATGACATATCTTTCACAATTTATCAAAGAACATTTGAATCAATCCTTTCAGGATTACATCAACAATCTTCGATTCAATCATGCAAAGAAGCTTTTGACCGGAGATATGAAACTCCTTGATATCTGTTTGGAATGTGGATTTTCCGACTACAGATATCTAAATAAAGCTTTTTTGGATAATGTTGGATGTACGCCGGCGGAATACAAGAAAAGGCTTTCGAAAGAGAGCAAAGCAATCCAGATAAGAAGTCCTTTACACACGGTCGAAAACTATTATTCCGAGCATGACACACTTGATATCTTACGTAAGCTGCGTCTTGATAATCTTTCCATCCTAAGAGACGTTCCAAACCCCTTGTTCACTTAGTTAATCAAAGAGGGCCCATCTCCATTTGTCATAGTGATAGGCCCTTTAACGTTACACTTTGTTGTAAGAACTGAAGACCTCCATCTTTTCCAGGACTTTCACTTTGATGGATTCGACCGTTGCCGGAATTAAATCAATCATTCCTTTATTAAAGGAGGTAAACTGCCTGAACATAGCTTCAACAGCAGCTGTATTGATATCCGTAAATATATTTATCTTGCTAATCCCCGAATCAATAGCTTGTTTGAAATCCGCATCGCTCAATCCAGAACCTCCATGTAGGACCAACGGAACTGATGTGGATTTTGAGATTGTCTCAATTCTGTTAAAATCCAGCTTCGGTGGAAGTTTGTAAGCACCATGAGCGGTTCCTACAGCAATTGCGAGAGCATCTATTCCGGTTTGATACACAAAATCCTTAGCTACACCTGGATCTGTATAAAATGCCGAAGGATCTTCCATTCCGTGTTCACCTTCATAAGAACCTTCATTGTCACCTACATGTCCCAATTCTCCTTCAATGGTAGCACCGTGTGAGTGAGCTAATTTAGCCATCTCTTTCACTTTTCGGACATTTACATCATACGATTCGAGAGAACAATCATACATGATGGACGTAAATCCAAGCTCCAATGCCTGTGCACATGCTTCTTCGGTCATCCCGTGGTCCAAATGGATAACGACCGGAACTTTAGCCTTTTTGGCCATTGGAATCAAATAGTAGGCAGCTTCCTCCAGAGGACAGTAGGAGAAAAAGACCTCTGCTGTTCCCATAATTACAGGAGAATTCGCTTTTTCTGCCGCAGCAATGATACCTCTTGCCATCTCCAGATTCACGGCATTAAACATACCTACGCCATACTTTCCCTTTTGCGCAGGCAGCAGAACCTCATTCATATTAACCAACATTTTCCTAACCCCTTTTATCTCAGACTTTCTGTTTCTTCCAGCCGCCGTTTATCTTCTTCTGTAACTCTTCTACTGTCATTAGTCCGCTAAGCGGGTCAAATGCCGTTACACAGGAGGCTCCTGTCGCTGTAGCCAATTGAAGGCTTTGATTGAGGGAGTATCCATGCAGCATTGCATACAGGAAAGCAGCTATGCTCGTATCTCCTGCCCCCGTTGCCGATACGACCTGGTCCGGGATATAACTCTCTTCAAATCTCTCCAACTCTGCCCAATCGGAAACTCTCAAATCTGGCATGGAAAATTCGGTAACAACATCGTGTCGTGCTGCGCGGTAATATAATCCTAGGGCTCCGCATTTCAGTAATAATACTTTTGCCCCCATATCCAGCAGCTTATCCGCCAACGGTTTGACATCCTCGGTTATGGACAAGATTTCGATAATATCTCTTCCTCCCGCCCGCTGTTGCCAATCCTGGTATCTCTCACGGTCAACCATGAAGCAAATCTCTTCGACACTCGGTACAAAAATATCAACATAGGGAAGTAGATGGCGTAGAATCGTCTCCCAATCAGCAGAACCTGCTTGAGAATGTGGGTCCACTGCGGCCATATCAAGGGATGTGGTCACACCCAGACTTTTTACGGTTTTAAATATACGGATTAACTGTTCACCATTATTTTCGTACATCCGCTCCATTAAGGGCGGATAACCAAAATGAAATATATCCGCCTCCTTGATCGCCGCAATGGACAAATCTTCAAAAGTAAACGTATCATTGGCCCCTGGATTATGAAGAAAGATCCGATCCATTCCTGGAGGAGATAATACAATGGTATACGATGTATTTGTATCATTTGATACAACCATATGTTGTGTGTCCAAATGACTGTTCAGAATATTTAGGATCAGTCTTCCGAATTCATCTTGTCCTATCTTACCGATCAAACTGACATCCGCACCAAAAAAGTTCAGCGCCAGCCCTGTATTCGCAACGACTCCACCGGTGTGAACGTCCGCATCCTGCATATGAACCAGTTTTCCAGGTAACAGAATTTCACTAAGGTTTGGATTGGTGTCTGCAGGAAATTTCGGAGTAATATCCAGGCAAATATGTCCTGCTACTACTATCTTTTTCTTGTTATGTGACATGCCTGCACCTCCCCGGGGAAAATTACTTTTGATCGGTTCCCATCAGCAGGTTCATTACATACATTTCCAGACCTTCAAAATCTCTGTTACTCACACACTGCTCCTGATACTCATAATCGAACCTTCTCACCTTTTCTTCCAACGCTTTTACGATGTTAAGACTATTCGCCAGATGCTTGTAACGGTCCTGGTCTTTCGTAGTTCTCATGGCTTTAACATCCAAGCCTACATATTCCCCATTGGAACCAAAGTTATTTTCAACGAGCACTTTAACCTGATTGAAAGCCTGACGAAGATTTTCTACACCAAAGCTTTTGTCTTGATCGAATTTTAATCCATTCTGGTCATTAAGGTGAACGCCCCACAGCTTATTCATTGCCAGAGCAAATCCAATTTCATGGGATGGATCAAGACCTGCCAAAGTTGCATGCGCTGATTCAAGCAAGCCACCCACCCGCGCAGGATCAATGGTTGCTGCAGATACTGCAAGGACGTGGCCCATCGTTCCACAAATACTGCGATCAATTGGTTCATTTGGCTTCGGTTCAATCAATACTTTGATGCCCGCATCATATTGCAGCATTTTATTAATCGCATCCACCAATTGTTTGGTTGCCGTAACCGGGCTTTTGCTCTCGGCACAAAGGGTTCCTTCTCTGGCAAGCCACAGTACAATTTTGTCACAGCCAAGTTCATTAGCGATATCAATCGAACGGTAGGATCTCCACAATGCAAACTCTCTGTCTTCTTGAGAACCGGACATGAAGCCTCCATCCACTGTATGCGGGTCCATCCACAGTCTCGGTGCAACAAATTCGGCAACCAAATTGTATTTGTCCAGTAGCGATTTAACCTTTCTGGCTTCAGCTTTAATTTCTTCTTCCGTCAAATTATTCAAATTTGGTACAGCATCATCATCATGGAACTGGATAGCACTGAACCCCATTTCAGCAAAAGCTTTAATTTTTTCTTCAAAAGAGATTTCTGTCCGTGTTGCAGGTCCGTACGTGTCTGCTCCATCATGAACATTCCAAGGGCCAACAGAAAATTTAAACATTGTCATTTCGTGCATCTCCTTATAAAAGACGAATTTATTAGTACTCCCTTAATGTAATTTATCTTCAGACTCAAAACTTGCACTAGTTTTCGTTTTTTCACCTACAGTTTTGCTAAAACGAATTCGAATGATAATAAAAAGAATGATCAAGAACCCAATTCCCAGGATGAAGGAGATATTTTTGAAATTCGGAACCAAAACGCTAAATTGTAAATGGTTGGACTCAAATAGATTGATATTCCATATCAGCGTTTTTCCCTTAACTAATGATGCATTATGATTATGTAATTCAATGGGAGTTGTTAAAAGTAAATCGAACTTCATTTGACTTCCTATAAAATTTTTGGCTAATTCAGGGATTTCCATAAGTTTTAAGTTTGTTTCAGAAGCAAGCAATTGAATTGGATTTGCATCAACAGATATATCATATCGGGTGAATAAAAAATTGGTTTCCCCAATCTTTACAAATTTGATTTCCTCTTCCTTAGTCTTTGATTCACTGCTCATATTTTTAATATCTATAACTTTTGAGACTGATACTTCTAAGCTATCGTTATTTTCGATCATTTTAGCATCGATATTCTTCTCTTTTAATGTATCTGTCAGTTTAAGGAGAACATCAGATTGTCCTAATAGTTTCAAAGTATCTTTGCTAATAGCAACACTAAGATTTAAATTAACAGTGCCATTTAGATGAACCTTCACATGAGCAGATCCATTTACACATGAAGAAAGTATTATTGGTAACATTAATAGTATTAACAAATTCCATATAGCAGATTTTCGATTGCAAAACATAGGTTCGACTCTCCATTCATTATTCAATGAATTAATGCAACAGATGTATCTTTTTTTGTGCAGCAAATGTATCATTAGGTAATATCAAAATCAATACACCAATGGATAATGATACAGAAGGGATAAAATGTAACATGCCGAATAAAAATACATTTGTAAAGTTTCAAATTACAAATTCACTTCTTGATATGTTGAAAACAAAAGAGTTAAGGTCTATCTCTGTCAGTGATCTTACCTCCCAGGCACAAGTGAGCCGCGTTTCCTTCTACAGAAACTATAGTGAAAAAGAAGACATTCTAAAAGAATATGTCTATAAACTTATAGGTGATTGGCATGAAGAATACCAAGAGAGTATCAATGCCTCTGAAGAAGACATGCTGGGAAGTATGTTTGAGCACTTCAGTGATAAGAGGGAATTTTACCTGCTTCTTAGTCAAAGAAATTTGTTTTATCTTCTAAAAGACGTGCTAAAAGCGCTCTATGGGCCAAAGCCGGAATATCCAAATTTCGGTGCTTATGTGGCAGCTTATTTTTCTTATGGATTATTCGGTTGGATTGAAGAATGGTTTGCCAGAGGGATGCAAGAATCAGCAGAAGAAATGACAAACCTTTTGAAAAATCGTGACCTAACATAAACTGAAGTTGCTGTAGGGATAGAAACTGGATTCTAAAACACAAAGCCCGCACAAGGTGCGGGCTTTAAGGGACTATGTTACCTCATCAATATGAGTTCAATTCACTATTCCGAATTCGTTTTTTGGTCTGAGGATCAACCAGTAATCCCGGTAATTTCTCAGGTACAATTCCCTTCTCTACCCAATTAATCAAAGCGGTCATACCCTCTGATTTCGTTAGTCCCGGTCCGTGGGTGTAGCAATTTCCGTGCCCATCTCCTGGATTAAAGAACAGCCGGAAGAATTTCCTTGTATCTTCGATGCTACCGATTTGCTGAACAACACGGTTGTAATAATCTAACGCACCATCCGGCGGAATTAATGGATCATCGGTCCCTTGGTCCACCAGGAGTTTACCGCCGGCATTCCAAAAAGGTCTAAGGTCAGCATCATCCGTAGCCGCTTCCGGAAAGTCTGCGACGCTGCGGGCAAACAATACAGCGTATTCAGATTTCGTTATCGCAGTGAAATCATTCTCTGGATCACGCGCTACCCATTGGGCGTATGCGATGGCTAGCGGGAATACTTTCATTTTTGGAGTGCCGGTTTCATCTTTAACATAATAGAGTGCTGTTGTCGGTAGCCCTGCCACATTCCAGAACAACCCTCCCGGCCGGAAAAAACACCACAACTGCTCTCCATTCTCTGTCTTAGGCCCCTCCCAAATTTCCTTCATAACAATGGCATCCGTCTCTGTAATCGGACCATCTTCCGTCTCTTGGCCGACCAACTCCAAAGGATCGAAGTCTACACGTTCTATTGTACGGTAGTATTGTTCACTACCTCCACATTTACTGTGAACCGCTAATCTGAATGCTTCTAATTTATCCGGGGTGAGCTCATTGTGATGTTCATTCATGACGGCAATTGGCCATAAGCCCCCAACTACAAATTTCGACCAGTTGATTGCCGGGCAGGATGCCCAAATACCATCATAATCATCGGGGTATTGCTGGGCTTCCTTTATCGCCTGCCGGCCCCCGCCTGAACTGCCCTGCATATAGGAATATCCGACTGCCCTGCCGTGCAAAATTTTAGACACAGCTTTGCCGATCAAAGTCATCCAGTGTGTACTGCGGCTTTCCCAGTTCCGGATCAGTTCCCAGTCTAATCTACGACTATCTACATCAAGCCCCCAGTTAGCATCACCCGCCTGATTTCCACCGTTCGTTGTAGCCGCTGTAAATCCATTGCATATTGCATTGGGTAAAGACACGCCCCGGTTGGTGTTATCCGTCTGCACAATATGAAATAATCCCCCAGTCTGGTTTCCGCCCCCCGCCGTCCCTATAAAACGGCCGTTCCAGGCCAGCGGCGACCATACTACAATATGCTCGGTATGGTTACCGGGCGTTTGGCGTTCAATCTGAATGTCACAATAGGCGGGAAGATTTGTAGAAGTAAATACGGCTGTGAACTGGGGTGGAAGCCCTTTGCCGAGCGGATTCTCATAAACGCCTGTGTCATTGATTTTCGCTGAAGTTACTTTCAGCTCCTCACCGGGAAAAAGCGCTCTCAATTGTTGTTCAATGTAGTCTGTCCGGCAAAGCTGTTCGATCCCTTCTGTCTTTATGCATTCGGAGGAATCCATCCATACTGCGGATAAACAAGCCTGGTCGCTTGAATCCGACCAGTACTGGGCGGCACGCTCAATCCACCCGGCAACCGGTGTTGTCGATCCAAGACCAAAGCCATGTCCGCCACTATTGGGCAATTCTGCCTTATAAGTCACGCCTGCTCTGTTCAATGCTTGGATGAAACATTCGGCGTCGTAGACGGGAACGGTATCATCGTCCTTGCTGTGCACGATATATACAGGAGGATAACCGGCATCAATATGCTGGTCAACATTATACTTATTGATGGTTTCTTCCGTATATTGAGATCCGAACATTCCCTGAAGAAACATATGTTGGATATCTTCCGACACTGTACAGCTCATATTCACAGCCGTTATGTACGGATATCCCAGCATCAGAAGCTCCGGTGCCGGAAGCCCATGCTTTCGGTACCCCGAGTCTTCGGTCCCCCAGACGGATGCAACATGTCCGCCTGCAGAGAAACCGCCCACGGCATAACTTGCCGGATGAATACGAAAGTCTTGGGCATGCTCCCGAATGAAACGGTAAGCAGCCGCCAGGTCCTCCATTGGCTTCGGCAGCAATCCGGTTTGCCCTGTCCGATAGTTCAGGCAGAAGGCGGTAATGCCAAGCTCATTGAGTTTCGCTGCAACCGGAAAGGCCTCCTGCATGGAACACACGCAATTGTAGGCTCCGCCTGCGAGAAGAATGGCAAACTTTCCTTCCTGACTCCCCGGAAAATGAAACAAATGAACCTCTTTCTTATCCGGTTCGACCTCGATCTCTTCCCTGGAATATACCTGATAAAGAAAATTCTCCTTGCCTTCGGCAATTTCCACCAGCCGGTTTATTCCATATGCCATATCTTTAGCAGACCAGGTGGGCGATTTTTCATTCAGTTCTTTAAGGGTCAGCGTACCAATTTCATGAAAAAAGCTTTCCGCATTTCCCATTAAATAGGCTTTGACTTCCTGCAGAGAATCGTTTGTATAAATGGCTTCCAGTGTTGTTTCTTCCGTAATGCGCATAGAGGAACCTCCTTATAGATGATTAGAATTCACAACTCACTTAGAGCAAATGCCGCTGATTTTATCCTATTAAATCCGTAAGCAGACAGCCATCGCTTTACCGACTTTGTAGTATCGGTTAGCCGACTTTCCTCATAAAAAACACACCATCTAATTCTTATCCGGACTTGCACTTAGTAAGCGAGAGGCAATGTTACAGTAAATTTCGAACCTTTGCTTACTGTACTATTCACAGCAATCCTGCCCCCGCACAGATCGATGATCTGTTTAACCAGAGCCAGTCCCAGTCCATTGCCTTCACCTTGATGAGAAGTGTCTCCCTGATAAAATTTATCGAAGATACGCTCCGTCACCTCATTAGACATACCAATACCGTTATCTTCAATACTAAACTCCACATTCTGGTTTCTACTAGTTAGCCTGATTAATATTTTCCCTTTGTTATGGGTATATTTAATGGCATTGTCAATCAAGTTAATCCATAGATGTGAAATCAATGATTCCGGCCCGTCAAAGACGATGTCCTCCATTTCAACGTCAAGCTCGATGTCCTTCTTCCCCCATTTGTCCTCCAGCAATACAATGGCATGCCGGATCTGTTCGTCCAGCCTGAAGTGATTTTGAGTTAGTGGGATGTGCTGATTGTCCAGCTTGGCCAGCATGAGAATGTTCTCAACCAGACCGGATAAGCGTCTTGTGTTGAAAATAATAATATCCTTATATTCCGTTCTCTCTTCTTCAGTTAACGCATCATCCTGGAGAAGGGTAGTGTAACCTTCTATGGCGTTAAGAGGGGTTTTAAATTCATGTGATACATTGGAGATAAAGTCATTCCGGAAGGTTTCTGTGGCCCCCAATTCAACGACCATAATATTAAAGTTCTTAGATAAATGATCCAGTTCATTTAATTGAGTATTTACATCTGCTCGCACGGTAAAATCACCCCCGGCAACCTTTTGCGCAGCTGCACTGATTTTTTGAAGCGGGCTTATAATACTTCTATTGAAGATCAAAGCTATCAGACCTCCGGAACAAGCACAGTATACGATAATCTGTAGGGTTGGAGGGATTTGCTCAAGGTTGTTCACTTCAAACTTAATCATTATCAGCTGCAATAACTGAAATGCAAACAAGGTAACAATTATAGATAGAAACACCGTAATCATAAAATAAACCTTCATAGACCAGGTTAGCTTGGTTTTCATTCTTGTTCCACCGCCTTGTACCCTACTCCTCTAATCGTCACAATTGCAAAATCATTATTCTCCCTGAACCGCTCCCGTAGTCTTCCGATATGAACCTCCACAGTATGCGGGTCTGCATTAGAATCAATGCCCCAAATGTCATCCATAATTTGCTGGCGTGTGAAGATGTGTCCTGTATGAGAAATTAATTTGTACAACAGTTGAAACTCCTTCTGTGGAAGAGAAATACTGTTATGATCATACTTGACTGTCATTGTGTCGTAATTCAGCTCCGTTCCGCCAATCATCTGCTTTCTTGCACTGATTAGTTGGGCCCGCCGGAGCAGTGCCTGAACTCGCAGCAGCATTTCATCTACATTCACAGGCTTGACCATATAATCATCTGTTCCCGACGAATAGCCTTTTTTCATATGGGTAAAGGAATTCGCTGCAGTAATCATCAGTACAGGGAGGAAATATCCCGCTTCCCGCAAGGATGCAACCAGCTCATAGCCATCTACATTAGGCATCATGATGTCCGAAATCATTAAATCGATGCTCTCCCGGCTAAGCAGTTCCAGAGCCTGTTCGCCATCAGCTGCTTCAAGCGTTACATATCCATCCCTCTCTAAAACCCTCCTGAAGAGATGACGGAGCTCGGTATCATCTTCCACCACCAGAATCCGGAACATGGCGGGATCACCTCAACTTCACAAATTTATTTTGTATAATCTACACGCTCATTTAAGAAATCCAGAAAATTTCTTAGATTAACTTCAGCCTCTTTGTTGTCCAGCACATCGTAACCGTGCATAAGTATACTATCAGTTGATCCCCAATCATAAATTAAGGAACGGTGATTAACCCCAAGGTCATTCAGCTTATCATCCAATTCATGCGCCTGATACGGGAAAGAAGCGATAAAACCATCAGTGATATAAGCGGGCGGAAAATCCCTGGTCACGTGGGCAATCACATTTGCCTGATTAGCTCCCTTATTATCTTCCAAACTGCCGGCATTAAAGTATCCCCTTAGCAATTGATAGTACATATGGTCAATAGGGAAAACTCCGGAATGACCTGCTCTAGTAGGATCAAACAAAGCAGAACCAAAGTATACTGCCTTAATATTATCTCTGCTGATTACCGGCTCAATTCCCATCTCCTTGGCATATTCAGGGTTTGTTTGAATGATAGAGAATTGACCGCTCATTTGAGCACCAGCACTGCCTCCTCCCAGCACAACCTGATGCATATCCACGCCATACTCTGTACTATGTTTCTGTAGGAATTGAATCAGCTCGCTCATTTGCAACATCGGTGTAGGATATTTGTACTCCGGTGCCAAGGCGTAGTTATAAGAGATAACTGTATAGCCGGCATCCAGCATGGTCTTGGCCATCTTCTTGAAACCCGTGAATTGCGCCACATTCGGGTCGCCGGTAAATTTGTCTCCGAAGATAAACCCGCCGCCATGGGCATAAATAAACACCGGGCGCTGTACAGAGAAATTCTGCTCCGAGCTGTAAATATCAAAGAACCCATTTGGATATTTACTATCATAGCTAACATCATTGGTGTAATAATAATTCTCCTCCCAGACTACAGTTTGGCTTGAAGGTGCCTCAAATGAATTTCCGGACCCGTCTCTGCGCAGGCCTAGAACATAGTCTTCGGGATTGACTGCTATTTTTATCAACCACAAACCTGCGAAAGTACCTGCAAGAACTACTGCTATCTGAATAATGGCGATCAGTTGCTTCATTAACTCCCTGTTTTTCCAGCGTGGAAGCCCACGAAAAAACCTTAGCATGAAATCAAATACACCGATTGCCAGTCCGACTGCCTGGAGCACAATCAATAGAACATACGTGTGTGTGATGACCCAAACAACGCCCAGTATAAAGCCGGCAAATGCTGCAGAGATGCGGGGCCTTTTGAGCCAGATGAACGTATTGTTATCCTTATAGGCCAAAAATGCATATGCAGCCATCTCCACGGCCAGAAGGACCACTGTCATTGTAAATACACTTACTAAATATAAACTAGCTATGCTGGTGAGCCAAATCAATACGCTTAATGTATAGATGGTTCTACGGCTGTAAAAAGCGGTTACCTTCATTCCTGGATTGCCCGGTGATTTAGGTTTTAAGCGGATGACCGTTCGCCTCACTTTCCTTTTATTGATTACATCGTAGCTTATTTACCTCAACTAAACTTCAACAGTTCTTCAATCTGTAATGCAATTAAAAAGAAACCCTTGCACCATCCGAGGATGAACAAAGGTTTCATTCGGTTTCATAATATTACTTTAAATCCTTGTACACCAAATCTTCAATTTTTTTGGAAACATAAGAGCCTGCTCCACCGATATTTGAGCGGTTCAGCATTAATACAACTTCTACTTTCTTTACAGGGTCTATCACCAGATGCGTTCCGAAATGTCCGCTCCATCCGTAAGAGCCCTTTGTCAGCGAGGAGTTTGCGCGTTCCGGATCTTCCCTGACCAGCACGCCCAGTCCCCAGACAAGGCCCGGTACAAATTCCAGGTGCTTATAGGCGCGTTCCTGATGCAAAAGTCTGATCGTTTCCGGTTTCAGAATTCTTGCTCCGTTATATTCCCCTTCCTGCAAGAGCATCTGAGCAAAATGGTCAAAATCTATTGCCGTACTATATAAGCCGCCAGCAGCTGAATAGTAATCTGGTCCGCCTTTAACCAATTCGTCTACATCTTCAATCTCCGGAGCTCTATCAATGGTTCCATTTTCCGATTTATACAATATGGCAAGGCGCGCTTGCTGTTGCCCGTTTAGATGAAAGACTGTATCCTTCATCTCCAGAGGATCGAATAAGTGCTCCTGCAGAAAATCGGCGAAGCCTCTGCCGCTAGCCACTTCAATGATTCTTCCCAGTGCATCAAACCCGATGATACCCGAATATCCGGTCTGTTCCCCCGGTTCAAAATCAGCTGGGAAATCTATAAATTTATGAAAACGCGACTCCAAAGTATCTTCAGGACCGCTGAGTCCTGAAGATAGAAGCAAGCCTGCAACCCCCATACCGAGCCCGCTGGAGTGAGTCAGCAAGTCACGAACCGTCACATTTCTTCGTGCAGGTTCAAGCTTAACGGCGGATAAATCTACACTAGCCGGATTGTAGAGGCTTTCCAGCCCAAATTCGGTTTTACAGACCATCAGTTCACCCAGCTCAGGGATAGACTTTGCAGCCTCGTCGTCCAGCAGAATCTTTCCTTGCTCAACAAGCATCAGTACAGCCACTGCCGTAATAACCTTGGTCAAGGAAGCCATCCGGAAGATGGTGTTAAATTCTACAGGGATTTCACGTTCGATATTCGCATATCCCCATTTATTCTGATAGATAATCGTTTTGTTCTTCCGGACTATCAGTGTGGCACCGGCTATTTCATTGTTGCGAATATACTCTTTCATTTGATGATCGATTAAATGATTATCGCCCATAATCAATCACTCCCTTCAGTTTCAACGTAAATTCATGCACCCCGCTGCCCAGTTGCAGCTGCCCTTGCTCCCCGTCTATCACGGCTTCAGTATTATGCGGAATCTTGAGCTTGTACTGAATCTCATCACCTGAAATGATCCATTTGACATAAAGTTCTCCGTAGATCGTTTCGAGCGTCGTCTCTGCATATTCCAGCCCTTCCGCGGCCTCAGGCCGGATCAGAATTCTCCGGAATCCCGGCTCCAGGGTGTTTATTCCGCCAATCTTTTCGTAGATAAAATCACTGACACACCCGAACGCATAATGATTAAAGCTGGACCCTTTCACATATCCGTCCTGATCTATACCTTCCCACTCTTCCCAAATGGTTGTTGCTCCCTTTTTGACTTGATATAGCCAGGAAGGAGGTGAGTCATTATAAAGCACCCGGTAAGCTGTTTCTACGTATCCGCAGTTCCATAAGGTCTCCAGCAGGAACGGAGTGGACAGGAACCCGGTCTGCAAATGATACTCTTGCTCCACCACCAGTTCATTCAGCCGCTTTGCAAATGCATCCTTTTGTTCACCTTCGACCATACCAAAGGCAATGGCCATAACATAAGCCCCCTGCCATTCCCAGCAAGCTAATTTCCCGTCAGAGAGGTATTCCTCATGGAAGGCTTGATGAATACGGGCGCTTAACGCTTGGTAATACTCAAATTTGTCTACTATACCTAGCTCCTCAGAGACCAGCATCATTGTTTTCGCGGCTCTATAGTAGAAAAGCGAGGCGGTGATTTCTTTAGTCAGCTCCACCCCTTTGAAGGCATCAATCCCCGGCACTTGCCAGTCGCCCCAATGATGGCCTGTGTTCCACAAATACTTGTGGCGGTGCCGGTTCTCGAAATCCATATAGTATTTCTCGGGCATCGTTTCCCGGGCACACTCTTCTGCATAATCCATCCATTTCAGCATAGCGGCGTAATTCTCTTTTAGAAAACGGATATCTCCGTATGCCTTATACATATCCCAGGGCAAGAACACGATCATATCTCCCCAACCGGCCGAGGTCCACCCAGGATTGGGTTCAATTTCGCTATAGGCTTTGTTGTACGGAACAACGATAGGAAGCTGGCCTCTTTCCAGCTGCTCCAGTCTGCACTGTTCAAGCCATCTGGAGAAGAATCCGGCTACATCCATATTGTAAGCCGCAGCCTTGCCGAAAATCTGGGCATCTCCGGTAAAGCCGGCCCGTTCCCGCTGGGGACAATCCGTAGGAATGGATAGCATATTTCCCTTCTGGCTCCATAGAATATTCTTCATCAGTTGGTTCAGCTCGGGATTAGAGCATATAAAGCTTCCCGTTACTGGCATGCTGGTACCGATGACAATAGCCTGGCACTCCTCCGGCTGAAGCTCGTAATCGAGTCCTGAGATGCGCAGGTAACGGAAGCCCTGAAAGGTAAACTGCGGCTCATAAGTAATCGTTGCTGCTTTGGCAAAATTGATCACATTTTTCTGATCATGGAAGGGAAAAGTCGGCATTACGTCATAAAAGTTACCAGTATGATCAAGCTCTTCGCTATGCTCTATGGTTACCGTACTATCCGTTCTTCCTGTAAGCACCAGCCTTTCTCTTCCCGCTATAACTTGTCCGAAGTCGACGATCAGGCTTCCTTCAGTATCTCGGAAGATCTTAGTGGCAGAAAGCACCTCCGTCGCCACAATTAATTTTCCCTTTTGCGGCATCAGCACCGACAGACTGTAATCTCTCTCTACAGTTCCATAGATTTGTCCTTGTCCGGCATGAAGGTCATATACCTCGCCCATTAACAGGTCGGCATACTGCAGCGGGCCAGTGTGTGCCTCAAAACTGCTGTCGCTGACGACGATCTCCGTGGTTCCGTCTTCATATTCAATCTCGGCCTGCATCAGCAAGGACGGTCGTTCTCCGTACAGATGATTATTCCCCGGTATTCCCTGCGCGTGGCCGACATACCAGCCGTCGGCTAGAGTGACCTCCACACGGTTACTGCCTTTCTGCACATCCTCCGTTATATCAAAGGTCTGATAATAGATGCATTTGTCATACGCCGTGAAATCCGGTGCTAAGGCGCATGGACCGGATTTGCGACCGTTGAGATTCAATTCGTAGAAACCGCGGGCGGTAATGTACAACCTTGCTTTCCGGATACCCGCTTGGAGCGTAAACTCCTTCCTGAGGTAAGGAGACTTTCGTAATCCTTGATCTCTTTCGTTTAGCCAGCCTTTATCCCCGTACGGCTTTTGCTTCCAGTACTTTTTGCATTCCACGTCCGCCATGTTATAGAAGTTTTCGTCAGCCTCAATCCATCTGGCTTTCCAGGAACGCTTGTCCTTAAGCCCTGTTTCAAAGCTGGCAGCTGTGCTCCAGGGAAGCCACAGGCCCCGTTCCTGCTCAGTATCCACACATACCTGCACGCGCCAATAATAGACGGTCTTCTCCTGAATCTCATTCAGGAGAAGCGGAACTGCATAGGAGGCAGCACTTTGCTCTTCCCGAGTTATAAGAAGCCGATCATTAGTGAAGCCGGAGACTTCCATTGCCACTTGAATTCTATAGGCTGTTTGCCTTACATTCGTCATGTTCCCGTTCAGTTTCCAGCTTACATAAGGGGAGCAGCATGAGATTCCGATTGGGTTAACCAAATTCTCGCAGCGTAAGTCCATAACTTGCAAGGTATAGCTTTCGTCTCTCATCATTCCGGTTCCTTTCGGTGAATCATGGAATTTGCAAATACACTTTTAATAGATTGAGCGTGCAAAATTGAAGGTCGGCCACAGTAAGCCCTTCATCTCCATTCTTTTCTTCCAGAACAATTGCCGCGACAATATCGTCAATGTTTTGCAGGGAACCAGGCATCTGAAGGTCATTTCCTGCTTTGATGCAAAGCGGGCTTGATGATATAGGGTATTTATGCGTTTCACCTGTTAAATCAATGGAAGTGTACCAGTCGCTCATAACCAAACCGTCGAAACCCCATTCATCCCTGGCGACAGATTGGATCAATTCTGTATGATTTGCTGTATGGGTACCGTTCAGCAAATTATAAGAAGTCATGATGGCTAACGGTCCGGATTCCTTAACGGCAATTTCAAAACCCTTGAGGTAAATTTCTCGCAATGCCCGTTCGCTAACATGCACGTTAGTGAACATACGGTTATCTTCATGATTGTTGGCGGCATAATGCTTCAAGGTGGTGCCGCGTCCCGGATAGCTTTGAACACCTCTCGTCTCAGCAGCCGCGCAGGTTCCAGTAAGCAGCGGGTCTTCGGAGTAGTACTCAAAGTTCCGCCCGCACAGCGGGTTGCGGTGGATGTTCATGCCTGGCGCCAGCCATAGATGAACCTGAAACTCCTCCATCTCCCTGCCGACGATACCTCCGACCGTTTTCAGAACCTCCATATCCCATGATTGCGCTAGCGTAGTCGCAATCGGAACGGCTGTACAATATTGATAATAATCCACGGCTCCTTCAGGCGTTTCTGCGGAAAGCGTGTTCATCTGATCGCCAAACATCTCTCCGCCAGGTAATAATTCACCCTCGATTGTAGTCCGGAAATGTGGTGTTAGACGCAGTCCTGCCGGCCCGTCTGCCAACACCATATTCTTAATGCCCCTGTCTTCGAGTGCAGCCGACTCACCGCCTGCTCCAGGCACACATTGTGCCGCATTTCCGACAACCGCAGCCTGCCCTCTTGAAGTTCCAACGCAAAGACCAGCCATCTCCTGAACGGTAAGCTGTGCTGTGAGCTCTTCTAAGGTATATTTTCGATTTTTTACATCCTCTATCGTAATTTTCACATTTGGGTGCTTGTCACGGAATAGAGGCCTTTGACTTTGATATTCGGCGGTTTCACACCGGATTTGCCCCGGGTCCAAAATAATGATTCTGGCTTGTTCCTTTTCAGCTGCTTCGGAATCATACGAGTAAGGCGCGGCATCCCTTAGCGCCATCTCCTTAAGTTCTTCGCTGTCCCGGAACAGGTTTTTCAGCTGCACCGTCTTCACTGTTTCCGCCAGTGAGACTGACGCTTCGACTTTGGTGTTTCTGGAGTGATTTCCTACCCGTACATAATAATTTCCTGCTTCTAGCACCCATGCTGCTTCCGGTTCACTATATGATGCCATCGCACGTACCGGAAAAGAAAGGTGCAGTACTTCATTTTCACCTGGAGCCAGAAGTCTGGTCTTGGCAAATGCCGATAATTCCTGGTAAGGCTTCTCCAAGGTACCTGCAGGTGCAGAGGTATACACCTGGAGAACCTCTCTGCCTGAATGAAGCTTTCCAATGTTCTCTACTTCGGCGGTAACTGATATAGTCTCCCCGTCTGCTGTAACTTTCAAGGTTTCTATTGTGAATGCTGTATACGATTTCCCATAGCCGAAGCAATAACTAGGCGTAATATTCATCGTATCAAAATAACGGTAACCGACATAAATACCTTCCGAATAATACTCATCGTCCAAATTCCCGTTCATGTGGCTAAAGGTATCTGCGGACGGATAATCCGAATAACTGGCAGCCCACGTATCCGTCAATTTGCCGGATGGGACTGTTTTTCCGAGCAGAGCGTCCGTTACTGCATAGCCAGCGACATTACCGGACTGGCCTATCAGAAGAATGGCGTTAATGCCCTGAATCTTTCTTAGTTCTGTGGTATCGACGACCCCGCCAATGTTCAACAATACAACACAACGGGTATAAGCTTCGGCAAGGAATCGGATAGCTGCCAGTTCATCTGCAGCCAGCTGATAATCACCTTCGGTGCAGGTTCTATCCTTGCCTTCGCCAGAATTCCGAGCCAAAACATAGATTGCCGTATCTGTATCCGATTCTCGAACGTCTTCAGTCGTGATGGGCTGCACAAGAGGTTCCTTAAACGGATTTCCCAAGTAGTAAAGCACGCTTGCGCTTTCTCCTTGCTCGCTTTTCACAGCCTCCAGCTTATCGGAATACTTCTTTTTGGCATCCTTCACCCTCTGCTCATACTCGTTCAGCCAGCTTTTTGTAGATACCTTAAAGCCGGCCGCTTCAAAGCCTTGTTCTATATTAATGATTTTACGGGAATTGACATCCCCCGATCCGGTGCCTCCTTTGACTGTATGTCTAGCCCCGTTTCCGTAAAGGGCGATCCTTTGCGGCGGGCCTTGCAGCGGCAGCGTGCCGTCATTATCCAACAGAACCATACATTCTGCCGCAAGTTTTCGGACGGTGTCCATATGACTCTGTTCCCTCTCACTGATTTCTGCCGATGTAGAAGCATAGAATTTAGCCATTTGAATTCTCCTATACTATAGAATAATTAGCTTAGCCTTACCGGACCAAGCAGCCCGCAGGTATCCAGCGAGGCATAGGTGGAAGCCATCAGTGAAACGGCGAAGCCATCATTCTGCCGGTTGTCCTTTGAACGAGTCCGGTTATTGGTCACACTAATTTCGATACGGTTCGCTCCTTTTCGGATGGCGTTATTTAACTCCAAGCGATATGGGGAAGCTACTGCAGCACCCTGGTATTCACCATTTATCCATACGTCTGCACATTCGGATACACTGCCCAATTCCAGTATCTTGGGCAAATCATCCTCCACTGCAAAGGAGGCCGTATATTTGATTTTTCCAAAAAAATCCGGATACATGCCGGCAGCTCCAATATCAACAAGATGATCAGATGTAAATGACTCAGGCGATGGCTGATCATTCAACGATTCAAAGGAAACCTCCCATTCCGTCTGAAATTCAACCATAGGCAGATCCGCGAACAGCGGGGCTTCCTCAAACTCCTCTCCAAACAGGAAAATCACGGATTCAAACTGGCCAAGTCTTAATTGAATTTCGGTACAGCCGTCCTTAACGCTCACTTTTGGATTATAGAGCCGGTTATTCATTACATCATATAGCCTTACCGGCTTAACGTTGGGGATCGAGACTGTCGTTTCGATGTCTTTTACCGGTTCTTCATTGTGGAACATGTAGAGATCAATATGCTCACGCTTGTAATGCAGATAGCGCAGATAATGCTGGGAATTAGAAAAGCTTATTTCATAGATGCCGGCTTGACGGAGCTCCTCCGCAAGCTTGCTTAGCGGGACCGCTTTGCAGGAGAACAGTTCTGTCGGTAGTCTACCATTATTCTCGCAATAGCCTTCCGGATACTGGTCTACAAAGTAAATCGGGAATTCAGCCTCCAAGGCTTCTTTAATGACCTCAACAAGGACACCTGGAATACGCTGGCAGTAGGGAATGACCAGAGCACTGTACGTTTCCTTATTAATCTGGAGTTTACCTGACGATATGCGGGTTCCATAGTAATCTGTATCGATAAATACATCCTTCGGGATCACGTCATAGTCGATCTGATGGGTAGCCAGTTCCTTACCGGCCTTATGGAAGTATTGGAATTCGCCGCTCCACTCCGCATCAGCATGATAGAGGACGGCAACCGGGGCCACATGCTCCCCGCCATTCAGGATATGGCACATCCGGTCGGTGTATTGATTAAGCATCCGGGAAAAAGCGAGATCAAGCTCCAACCCGGACTGTGCGGGAATGAAATGATTAATTCCGTTTACGAGTAAGTGATCGATAACAAACTTGCGGAGCTTGCTCCCTGCAATATCCCCGTATAAGCCCAGCAGCTCACATATGCTTTTTCCGCGTTTTTTCGGATCAATATGGCTGGCGGAGGAACCCAGCTTGGCAAGACCATAATGGTAGAATTCTCCGTCGCCATCGGTTGCGCCATACCAGCTCATCCCCGTATCATCGAGTCCAGGCCAAAGCTGCCCGCCAATTAGATCAATTCCTGCCATATGCTGGCCTTCCATGACCCGGAAGATGTTGCCGGTACCGCAGCCCAGGCGGGTATGCGAATTCTCATCCTCCAGGACATGGCCGATATAAGTAATGCCTCTTTCTTCACACCACTTGTATACCTGGCCATTGTAGTTTTTGGCAATCAGTTCAGTAATAATGTCCATATAGGCATGTCTAACAATAGAGGTCCGCTCTCCGCAGTCATACCAGAGGCTTGGCAGCAGCTCTGGCAATTTCGCACCCAGCCGTTCCTCCAATAATTCCGGGACATCCTTATTCCAAGGCAGCGGTATAGTCATTCCCCTGTGAGTTTTACCCGGCAGGCAGTCGAATGCATACCCTCCCAAATTCCCAAGCTCCGGTTCATCATAGAAAAAGCCCATCCAGGTTTTGCCGAGCTCCTCCTTTAAGTACTCGTAGTGTGGAGCATGTACGGCATCAATCTGCACACGAACAGACTCTTCGTCCAGCAGATTCATGAAGTGTTTTCTGCCGCCGCTATAGGTTTCAATAAATACAAAAATCCGCCAATTCCCAGGGCCCAAATCGGTTCTTAACACGCCGTCCTCCACCCTGCTGGTAAGGTCGATGAATGAAGCAGGATCATATCCCTCTCCATCGGAGGATTTGGCAACAGCGACCGTACACAGAAACCGGTTGGGAAGATCACTCATGTAGTTCAGTGCTTCCAGCACATTACCTTGTACAGCTCTTACAAGCTTATCCACGGATATATAAGCATCCTGAATAGGCCCTCTGATATCCATATGTCTTTCTGCAATGAACTTCTTGCTTTTTTCGCGATGCTCAGGTGTTTGAAAGGCGCCATTAGCAGACCCGGTAGGAAACGGGGCAGCATCCTGCATCCAGAACGTCATACCGAGCTCCCCGCATATCTTAGCAACATAATCCAGCCGTTCCCACCATAGCTCATCAAACTTTGTCGTTGCAGTCAATGATGTGCTTGTCTTGTCATACTCAAGCACCATTGAGTAAATCCCGTGCTTGTACAGCTCCGTGATACGTTCTCTTAAGCTATCTTCTGTATCTTTGTCACTGATTTTAAAAAAGGGCTGTTGGTAATGCAGGCTTTTCCCTGTGATTGCTTCTTGTATCAGCCGGTCCATTTGATCACTCCCCCTGACATATATGCGGTACTTCCTTAATAGTACCGCTCGCCCGGGGAGGGGGCTTGCAGTTAGGCGACTCCTTTGTTCTGCTTTCCCGACTTTTTTTATTATTGGCCCGGGCAGTTTCGATTTTTATGGCGGTACTCTATAGGACTGCATTTCATATATTTTTTAAAGATGGTAGTAAAATGAGAAAGATTCGTATAGCCTACAGAACCAGCAACCTGACTGATTGGCATGTCCGTCTTGACGATGAGCTCTGCAGCCATCCGGATCCGTTCCTGAAGCAGATATTCAGAAATGGATAAGCTCGTTTCCCGCTTAAAGATTCTTGACAGATAATCAGGATTCAAGAAGGATTGGGCAGCGATCTTATCCCGGGTCAGTTCGTCATCTTCCAAATGCAAAGAGATATACTTTTTAACTTTATCCACGACACTTTCTACCTCCGCATGTTTCAGCGCCTTATTAATTACATGCTGCACCCACAGCTTCATATCGGCAACGGAACGGGTAGAGTTCCCTGAAAGCTCCGCAGAAGCAGGGTCACTAAACAGCTGGTGTGCTTGGATGCCTTTTAAATTCAGCACATAATAGATCATCTGCATCAGATCTATTTGCAGCTTATGCAGAAGTTCGGCACTCATTTGGCCGCTGGGGACAAGCCGCTCCAGATAATCCGTGATCTCGCTGATGAGTGTGTCTTTCGCACCTTTTTTCAGCAGCGCAGCCAGCAGCTCCATATCAGGCAGCTTGGCAGCTCTCGGCTGTATTGTGTCTGTTTTAAGCAGAAACACCTTGTTGTTGTAGGCGACATTGCTGCGTTCCAGCGCTTTTAACTGCTCGAACATCCCAACGATCTCATGGACATGAACAGGTGTTCCGATATAGCAAGAAATATCGCAGTAAAAAAAGTGATTGCAGGATTCAATGTAAGCATTGCACCTTGTTTTTAGGGTGCCTATTAAGCCTGTAACTTCCGGTTCTTCGGCCAGAATAACCAGCATGCGGTTAGGATCCAGCGGGACGACGCTGCCAAACTGGGATTCGGCAATGATCATTTCAACTGCTCCGTTCTTAAGCGCATACTCCATGATTGCCCTGTCCCTTAACGTCATCTCTTTATGCCAGCGCTGTACACTAAGCAGCAGCGGAATAAATTCCATCTGCTCAGAGTAGGGCAGATTACGTTCTTTCATCACTGCCGAAATCGCCTTTTGATTGGAAGGAACCGTCTGCTGTAGTAAATCCAGCCAGAATTTCTCGATCATCAGCGGATGATGCTGGGTCCAGAATTTATGATAATGATTGAACTCGCTCGTCTGGCTTAATTTATGGATGGCCTTCTCTATCGCTTTCTCAAGATCAGCGGTTGGAACCGGCTTCAGTAAGTAATCCAGACTCCCTAGTTCAAGTGCTTCTTTGGCATAAGAGAAGTCTGCATGGCTGGTAATAATAATGGTTTCGGTTGCAGGATGATGTTTCCTAACCCATGCCAACAACTCAAGACCGCTTCCCTGCGGCATTTCAATATCGCATAACATTATATCAACCGGGTGCTGGGCAAATAGTTCTTTTGCCTTCCGGATGGTATAGGCCGTGTATACTTCAGTAATATTCAGTTTCTCTTTATTCAGATCGTACAGCAGTCCATCTACGACATGCATCTCGTCATCCACAATCATCAGGTTATACAATGGTGTCGCCTCCTTGCTTGTTCACCGGTTTCTTTGGCAGCATAATCTCGACAACAGCGCCGTGCGGCATACGGTTGCTGAAGCAGATCTTGGCGTCATGATCATACAGCAGCCGGATCCGGCGTTGAATATTCCATATCCCTGTATGCTCCCCTTTTGAATTGACTATGGATATTCCCTGGCTGATCGCCTGGAGAACGTGCTCCGGATATCCTTTTCCCGTATCTTCAATACGAAGAATGATGAAAGGTTTCCCGCCGGCTTCTATTATATCGACATCCAGCGAAATGCAGACAGGCTCATCCAACGTCACTGCGTGCTTCACAGTGTTCTCAAAGAAGGTCTGAATAATGAGCGGAGGAACCTCAACATCCTGAACATAATCCGGCACACGGATCGCTGAGGTGATGCTTCCCGGAAATCTTAATTCCTGAATTCGTAAATAATTGCGGCTGTGCTCCAGTTCATCCCGTAAGCTTACAAACGTAGAATTTCCCCGGAAAATAAAGCGGAAATGCTGGATCAGACACATCGTCATTTCCATCATCAGGCTGGTTTTATTCATCTTGGCCAGATTATATAGAATGGTTAACGAGTTCATAAAAAAGTGGGGATTCATCTGCAGCTGCAGCCTGAGCAGTTCTTCCTTTTGCTTGCTGAGCTGTTCCTCGTACACATCTAGCTTCAGCTGGCGAATTTCATCGACCATTTCGTTAAAAGTATGATTTACAATCTGAAATTCATCCGTAATCGATGCGGTTTCGACTTTGGTCGTTAAGCTGCCGCTGCGGATACGCTTCATGGCTGAGAGTAATTTGCTCAGCGGGATCAGAATCGTTTTTCTCAAATAGAACAAGCCGAGCGGAATGAGCAGCAATGTTAATAATGGTAAAGTTAACAACACCCGTTGGAGAGCTGGCAGACTTTGCAGAATTTGCTCATCCTGTATAACAACAATCAAGCTGAAATCACCATTAGCGGAATGCTCGCCCACGACAAGATACTTCAGCTTGTCTCCTGTTAAATCATATCCTATATGCTGTAGAGGGAGATGAATTCCGCTCGTTTCTGCCAGCTGTGCGTTCGTAATCGGGCGACCTTCATCATCTGCCAGCAGCACACCTCCCCGTTCGCCCAATTCTAATAATAGCAGCGGAGTTACGAGCTTATTGGCCTCGATAACAGCCGTTATATACTGATTGGAATACTTGAGAGTTTGGATCAGAAAATAACTGCTGCCAACCTGTTTGACTGTCCAGCCAAACGTATGATACTCACCAGGTGTCTCTTGCGCGGCTTGTACGCGGATAAAATCATACACTTGGACTTTTTTATCATAGTCAATGACTTCCTTGATCACATCAATGTACTCATCACGGGACTTGTTATATACAAAAAAGGAGCTTGCCGCAGGATACATATTGATATCGTTGGTCATTCTGTTGCTGAGCATTAACTTGGACAGAGTATAAATGTCGTCCGATGAGGTTTGGGCCATCGCAACAAAGTCCTGATTAAGCGCAACGACATTGTTCATGTAGATTTCAATATTATCCATACTGTTATCCATCTGTTTCATATACATTTGTGTCATCTGATTATAGGACAGGGCCACCTGATTCCGTACGACTCCGATTGCATAGAAATTGCTGTATATCAGCATAGCGATCATCGGTAATGTAAGGAGAAACACACCGAATATCAGCTTAGCCCGGATTGTATGATGAAATTGGGTCCATTGTTTCATTGATGCCATCAGGTCAGCCTCCGCCTTGAAGTTAATTGCAGATAATCTGCGTATAAAGGCAAAAAGTCCACTCGGCTGAAGATATTCACCAACCCCGGATGGACTTAAGCTTACTATTCATTGTTATCCTTTTACTGCACCTACTGCAATACCTTTAACGAAATACTTTTGGAAGAATGGATAGGCCAGGAGCATTGGCACTACTCCGATTACGGCAATGGCCATTTTTACCGTTTCGAGCGGTGCGCTGGTGTTGGTCATGTTAGCGCCCCAGCTCGTATTACTTGCCAGGAACTGGGCGTCCATCAGAATCCGGTTCAGCAGCGGCTGAATCCCATACAGCTTGGAGTCCGTCAGGTAGATTAACGCGTTATTCCAGTCATTCCAGTAAGCGATGGTCTGAAACAATCCAACCGTTGCCAGAATCGGCATCGACAAAGGCAGTACAATAGACCTGAAGGTACGCCACTCTCCTGCTCCGTCTATTTTGGCCGACTCAATCACCGGCATTGGAATCGATGTCAGGAAGTACGTGCGGATCAGCATCACATTAATACCGTTCATCAGAAGTCCGGGAACAATCAAAGCCCAGATGGTATTCTTCATGTCGAACAGCTGAGTGTATACCAGATAGGTGGGTACAAGCCCTCCATTAAACAGCAAAGTGAAGAATACGATAAAAGCCAGCGGGTTGCGTGCCGGATAATCTCTGCGCGAAAGCGGATAGGCCAGCAGCGCTGACATTAACAGACTGGATACTGTCCCGAATACTGTAATGAACAACGTAATACCGTAGGAACGCAGGATACCGGAACCCCCATTCAGCAGATACCTGTATGCATCCAGGCTATAAGCAGAAGGGAAAAAGGAATATCCGTCCCGGATAATGGCCTGTGAATCGGTTATGGAAGCCTGAATTAAAAGGGCGAACGGTAAAATACAGGCTACGGTAAAAAAAGCAAACACAATATGTCCAACAATACGCCAGCCTCTGTTTTCTGTTGTCATTGTAATTCCCCCTCCTAAAACAATGCGTTATCTTTACTGAATTTGCGGACAAGCCAGTTGGAGAACATTACAAGCGAGAAGCCGACAAGCGATTGATACACACCTGCTGCAGCCGACATGCCTACATCTCCCAGTCCAAGGAGACCCCGGTACACATAAGTGTCAATAACATTGGTGGTTTCATATAATGGGCCCGAGTTCATCGGCACTTGATAAAATAATCCGAAATCCGAGTAGAATATTTTGCCGATGGAGAGCAGCAACAGCATTACAATGGTCGGCATGATCAGCGGAATGGTAATGCTTTTAATCTGCTGCCATTTGCTTGCCCCGTCAAGGCGGGCCGCTTCATAATACTCTTCGTCAATGCCGATAATGGATGCGAAGTATACGACAACGGAAAATCCGATGCTTTTCCACATATGCACTACTGTCAGAATGACTGGCCAGTATTTCGCTTCAAAGTACCATGAAATCTTATCCAGTCCCAGCATAGGCAGAACGGTATTATTCATAAATCCCGTATCGCTGAGAACAGCATAGACCAGATAACTGACAATTATAATCGAGACCAGCTGCGGAATCAGAATCATACTTTGATAAAAACGGCCGAAAAATTTATTGCGCACTTCATTTAGCAAAACCGCAAGAAAGATGGCTATGGCAATCCCCATAATGATCCATGTAATGTTGTATAGCAGCGTATTTCTCGTAATGATGAATGCGTCGGATGTGGTAAATAAATACTTGAAATTTCGTAATCCTACCCAATCGCTTTGAAAGATGCCTTTTGAAAAATTAACGTCTTTAAAAGCGATCATCATTCCGAACATCGGCAGATAGTTGTTGATCAGTAAATAAATCATCCCTGGAATCACCATGAAGGTAAGCGGCAAATATTTGCGGAAGGTTTTCTTTCTTGCTTTTTTAGTCGTAATTACGTTTGTGGCAGTAGCACTCTGCTGCATATCCATCCCCTGACCTTTCAGTTATTTCTTACTTCTATCCTATAAAAATAGAGGACGGGCAGCCTTCGGTTTGCCGACTTTGTGGTAACGGTTTTCCGACTTTGGTCGATGGGAAGGTAATATAGCCTTAAAATAAATAATTCCGGAGCATGGATTCATGCTCCGGAATAATCCTTACTGATTTTGCTGTGCCCAAATATCCAGCTGCTTCTGTTTCTCGGCAATAACTTTGTCAATGCCCGCACTCTTCAGCTTTGCATTAAATTCCGAAAGGTGCTTATCTGGATCAAGGATGCCTGTCTCCAAGGCCTTTTTGTATTGGTTCATAACATTGGTTAATGCAGTAATCTCTGCTTTTACAGGCGTTGAATCGAAAGCGAATCCCAGTGCTTTAGATTTGATTGCGCTTTGGTTAAAGGCTTCCATCTCAGTCCATTTATTTGGATCCTCACCCTTTCTCACATAGGACAAAAAGCTGTTGCCGAATAGCCATGACAAGTCCCAGAAATAAGGATGATTTGCCGCAGTAAGCCCTTCCGGTAAATCAATGACATTATCCGATCCCTCTACCTTCACATAGTGCTTACCTTCGATCCCGAAGTTGAGCATATTGATAATTTCAGGATCAGAGAACATTAAATTCAGGAACTGCATGGAACGGTCTGCATGCTGGGCGCTGGTCGGAATTCCCCACATGATCATTGTAACGTCTTTGGTTGTAACGACCGGAGGATTGATCTCTTTCTTGATATACTCCCCGCCGCCGCTCAGCATAGGTAATGTACCCTCAACAAAGCCGGGAGGCAACTGGCCCGCCGTTGCAAAAAGAGTGTTCGCTTTGTAGAGGTCGTAGGACATCGTCTGAGTAGTAGCAATATCCTTCAGAACATATCCTTCCTGATACCATTTATAAATAGTTTTTAGCCGGTCCGCATACTCCGGCATTTCATATTGGTTAACCACTTTTAATCCATTGTCATAGTTAGGCAATATACCGAATCCGTCTCCCAATGAATCGCCAAGCGGCAGAAAGTCAATAAAAGTTCCGCCAGCTCCCTGAGTAGTTATAGGGGTAATCCCAGGCTCTTTATCTTTGAATGCTTTCAGGACCGATTCAATATCACTGAATGATTTTATATCGTCAACGTTAATCTGTGTCTTATCAAGCAAATCCTTACGGAAAAACACTCCGTAACCGGTTCCCATGTTGCGGTTGGTCGGCACGCCATAGATCTTTCCGTCAATCTTCATGGCGTTAAGGAAATCGTCTCCAAGAGCCTCTTTAATGCCGCCGCCATACTCCTCAAGCAATTGCGTAATATCCTGAAGCTGGCCCTTGCCTACGGTAAGAGAATAGTTACCCGGCGAAAAGGTAAGGTCCAGTTCTTCATTACTGCTGAGCATCAGGTTCATTTGCTGGCTCCAATTGGAGGAACTGATCGGTGTCAGGGTGATCGTCGCATTGATTTTGGCTTTGGTTAGTTTATTCAATTCGTCTTGAACAAGCTGTAAATCCTCGGGTTGAACCAGACTCGGAAAAGCTACCTTCAGATTGACGGTTTCTTCCTGCAGAGCCTCCCCCGCCGCCGAAGATGTCGGTTCCGCCGGTTCATTGTTCGATTTCGAACCGCATCCAGAAAGTGTAAGCGCTGCCGACATTGTCAAAGCAAGTATAAGAGGAATCGTCGAACTTTTTTTTCTCATCGTATCCATAACCCCCATCTATAATGTGTTGCTGTTGATAGTCAAATACTAACACGGACGAGAATCTGCAACTTACGGTTTGGCGACTTTCTGCTTGTGGTTTGACGACTTTAGGGGCTGGACATAAAAGAAAAATAACAAGAGAGAATCTGGAAAATAAAACAGCGGCAGTAAGGACAATCTAGTCCATTCTGGCGCTGTTTTATTAAATTTATATAATGTATTATCTTTGTTTTTTAATTTCTCCCCATACCTGAGTATACTGCAGTCTTTCTGTTTCATCGGATATACTGGAAATAGCCTCTAGCATGACTTTATCCATTTGTTTAACAGAGTGATTATCCATCCATACGTTAAGCTCGTCAACAACTTCCTTTTTGTATATTTCAAGAGAACCATAAATAGTATCATCAACACCGACATGAGCTGGAAGCTGAACGCTGTTGCCCTGATATCTTTCAAGTAGCAATAGAAGTTTTCCAGGCATAAGTTGTTCTGTTCCCGCAAGAGTTTTCCCCATATTTGCTTTAATATAGTTTATAACATCCCACGTTCCACTCCCAAGTGCAGAGGAATGACTGCCGTAAGACTGGGTTGGTCCATCATCGTAGATATTTATATTAAACATTTTTCGGATATCATAGGGCATGACTGTATCGATGTCTGGATTTTTAATGACTGTCAGGTTAACAGTTGTAAGTTCAGAAGGTAATTCATCCACCAGCGAATGTCCAAGCACTCCTGGGTTATTCTCATTCAAGGCGGTAGAAAAGCTTTTCGGCATCGTTTCGCCCGGTTCCTTTACAAACTCTCTGGTGGTCTGATCTACTGGAACGAGAACATCCGAAGTATTATGATTGATAGCGATGGGACTGCTAAAATCTTCTGCCAAAGCCACCGGTGAAAATGACTCCCAGCGTTTAACATCCTCTTTGTTAGGGAAATTATCAAGATTTGGCTCAAACACACCTGTTGTCATTCCAACAAAAGGAATAGGAAGCTCCAGCATACTCTTGATCAACGTCCCTGTTTTGTTTTCCGAAACAAGCATCCCCGCAAATCCTTTAATATAGACTCTGGGCATCCAAAAGCGATTGATTTCCTTGACCGACATAAAATACTGATTCAGATTAAAATAAATATTTGAAATGGGAGAATTGGCAACCGATGCCGTGTTTCCCATCTGGAGTGCATTGAGCATAAGCGTCATATAACCACCAGCACTACCGCCCACCAATACGATTCTTTGATTATCAACCTCCGGCATATGTCGCAGGGTATAAAGAGCTGCGTTATTGAAAACAAGATCGTCATCGGTTAGCTTGCCGTTGTATTCATTCTTAGCATTGGCAGGAGAAGCAACCGCCCATCCCTGTGCCAGATACGTGCGTAATTCCACGGCATCTTCCTTCATTTCATAATGCGGGATATAGACTACCGGCAAGGGCTTCTCTACATTAGTCGGCTCATAAAACCACATGGGTCTCGTATCTACTGTCTCATTTTTCATAATGTAACTCACATCAATGGTTCTGATCTCAACATTATCAAGAGAAGCAAGCTCGCCATCAGCCTCTTTTTGCAGAGACATCAGCTTAGTCATATTCGTATCACCCAGTTTATCCGCATTCTTAGAATAAGGAGTCGGTATAAAAAGATATACCAGCAAAAGAATAAGAAGAATTAGCAATATAATTCCTACCATTTTCAGCACTCTGCGTCCGCCCCTTTTTTTAGTTTTCTGCACGTTTTCCATCTTAAATCCCCCTTAAATTAGGCAAACCGGCTGTTATACAGCACCTCACGATCTGCGTCATATTTACATGATAACCCGTTAACTTCAACCAAACTTCAACGGCTATAGAATCATGCTCCATAATGCTTGATATCCGCCTTCTATACTGAAAATTAAAACAGCGACAGTTCAGGAATTGATATTCATCCTATACTGTCGCTGTTTCCACTTAAACTATTTATTTTCTTTCTTGTTTCTGACTACTTTTTGATTTAATCAATAATACAAATAATTCCAGAGACGGACAATGGATGAACCTCAATCCGCGGTTTATTGCAAGAGAAACTTACGGTGAACTAACATTAATTTATAACGAAAGTACTATTGAAGTATACACTGATGACGATATGTCTTAAATTTAAAAAAATAAAAATAATAAGTTAACGGTCGAATTAAACAGTACTCTACATGGTAAAATGAGTATGGATATTTATCCAAAACTTCTGAAAAAGCTAATAGAACAACTAGAAGTTAACGATTAAAACTTTGTAGATTACAGCTCTTATTCTTGTTTATAATAAATTACTCCTTGTTGTAAATTAAAGGTCTCGGACCCAGGTCAGCATACATGGATTTCTGGTTTAGCCTATATTGTTTAAGTATTTAGAAAGCCAATGATGTCTGAAATGACATCATTGGCTTTTACCCGACAAATCAACTGACTGTTGCGTTAATTAGTTTTGCGCTGATAAATAATTTTGCAGCCTTCCATGCTGATGTTCTTCTCGAACGCTACTGTTAGCTTATCAATACTGTAGCGATGTGAGATTATGGAGGTAATGGGAATATCTCGAAGAGTACATTCTTTCAGGAACTCGCAGGCTTGCAGCCAGTCCTTGGAAGCGTAGGTCCAGGAACCGACTACTTTAATTTCTTTGTTGCAAATATCCAGATGCGGATTATAAGAGGTTTCTCCATTGTTTACAAAGAAGCCCAGTTCACAGAGGGAACCGCCGCGTCTCACATAATTCCAGAGCATGGAAGCCGCTTTCGGAGATCCGGTAACCTGGAAAGCCATCTCTGCACCGAGACCTCCTGTCACCGCTTTAACTGCTGCTGCAGGATCAGACGTTTGGGAAATGTTAACCACTTCAGCAGCGCCTAATTGTTTGGCCAAGTCCAGCCGTTTCTGATCGGCATCCACTGCGATAATGTTCCGTACTCCCATTGTCCGCACCAAGCCCAGTAAGAGCAGCCCTATCGGTCCGCATCCCTGGATGAGCACATAAGAATCATGTTTGAAATTGAAAATCTCTTTGGCCTTCTCTACCGCATGGACGACAACAGCAGCCGGTTCGATGAGAATACGCAAATCTGTCTCCATGTCGCTCACATTGAACACCACACCGCCTGCATTCACTTTCATATAGTCACCAAACCAGCCGTTAAAGAAATGATCTTCTCCGGGTAGCAACCCGAAAATCTCGCCATTCTCGCATAAATGAATCTGTTCCGGATGGTTGATACAAATATCGCATTTGCCACAGGGTTTTAGGCCAGTCACAATTTTATCGCCAACAGTCAGCGGCTTACCTGAATAGTCCTGGGTAACATTTTTGCCGAGTTTTACAATCGTGCCGGTTCCTTCATGCCCCAGATGGACTGGAATGTAGCCGAACGGATCACCCTTGTATTCATGGACATCCGTTCCGCAAATGCCGCATCCGTCCACACGTATCAGAATCTCATCATCATTGATTTTGGGAATAGGAAGCTCTTTAATCGTAATTTCCCGATTGCCGGTTAAGACGGCAATTCTACCTGTTGCCGGAATATTGAACTCTTTCAATGTAATTCCCCCATAACTTAGATTATAATTGTGAATGATTTCACAATATTTATTCTAGTACGGAGGACATCTTCACGCAGTTTCCATTCCGGAATCTTTGTCACTAAACGTTACACCTTTAATGATCTGTAACATCAGGAACTTTGTGTTCCGGCTATGTGCTGAAGACACCGGTATACTTTTAGCGGCATTAAATCAATCAGCAGTGAGGTCATATGCTCGGAGGATTGCTTCATCCCATGAAGCACCCAGTCACCGGTCATTTGTAGTGCTGAACGGCAATAGTACTGGAGCAGAATGTCTATATCTTCGTCCAGCGGTACTTTTGACCAGATGGTTTCTTTGAAGAACCGATAAATACATTCATAATCATAATGCAGCAGACTGTTGTAATCGGAAGATGAAAAGGCCGAAATGAAAAAATAACGGTCTTTCTTCATTAGCTCCAGCTTTTTGACCAGTCCTTCCTCGATCGTAAGGCTCAGACCCATTTGCCTGATTGTCTTTTGCACAATTTTATCGAAATACCAGTTCACCAGATCATATTTATCCTTGAAGTTACGGTAGAAGGTTTGGCGTGTTGTTCCGCACTCGGCAACAACCTCACTTACACTAATTTTGTCCAGCGGAGTCGTCTTCATTAATTCCTTAACAGCGTTGGCTAAGGCATATTTTGTCCGTTCATGAAATTCCATACGTTAACTCCTTTATCAAGCCGTTACTTAGTTCTATCCTTGGATAAGTATCAGAGATGATGATGCACGGGGATCACTGTATTCACGATCATGGCAGCATCACAGTTCGTGAGATCACACACAGTACATGCTGCATATGCTATAAGGCACAATAAGCTTGTATTGCTCTGCCAACAGTGCTCCTCGCGTTTCCTACACGTAAGACTGTATTCCACGGCTTCGCAGAAACCTCTTTCATCCTGGTTGAGGCCATGAGATCCCCCCTTGGCTTTATCTGTTTTTAATACACTTCTGGTATATGATGGCCTGTAATCAACATTGCCCGTTTATGAAGCATTTACAATTGTATTATAAGTAGTGTTTTCGGGCATAGCAAGCCTGCTAAAGCAAACTTATGATTATGGAAAGCCTATATTTAGGGGGATTAAAATGCAAAATAACAACAAAAGTAACACCTCCATCTGCCATAAGTGAGGTTGGAAAAATAGGTCTCGAAAAGCGACTAGTCTATTGCGCGGCGATGCTGCCAGCAATGTGCTCTGGGCTTCTCATAATTATATTGACACTCTCCTATAAAATAATTAAATTGGTCTCATTATTATCCTATGACCGATTTGGGTATTGTTAAAATTGCGTTATCGAAGTTTCATTTCCGTTTCCGTTACCGCTATCAACCACTAATAAATATTCTCGATTTAACGGGTATTTCGATGAAGATTGTAGGCAGCAACTTACTCTTGTACTTTATTCTATCAATTCGACGCTTGGATCTTGAACGGCATCGCTTATATCACTAGGAGAGAATTGAACTAATCTGATTGGTTAAAAGCAATATGCGCCCTTCTTCGGCTCACTCCCTAGGTGGGTCATTTTAATGTAATCATAACTTATGAAGTACTTGGAGGGTTATTATACAAAAGAATTCGGTGCAAATAGATGTTGAAACTATGTTGCATCTTATTTATCTTGATTATCTACAGGTTGTTACCATTAATCAGTTATGTGTGATGCACGGTAATATTATTGCCAAAACTGCTTATAAGCACTTTTTATCGTTAAGCACTCCTTATTCGTTCAAATCACTCCTCGTCTATATGGTAGCGGATACTTATGCGCATTACCTTCGGTTTTCTGACTGATCTTTTGCAGTTAGCCGGCTTTTGATAACATATAACGCAAAAAGACATCTTCTCACCAAGAGAAAATGTCTTTTGAAAGGAATTGTGCCCCACCGTTATTTTGCACGTATTGTTTCCAGATAACGGTTAATGATAATTGCAGCGTCATCTCTTTTTAGATTTTGATTATTGATATCCTTAAAAATATCAGTTATTGTACTTACATTCTTGTTCATATACTCAAGCCCATTGAAAATAATCCTCTTTGCTTGTTCAATAGTCAAGTTTCCCGTAGGATCGATGTTACTTGCAATTCCCCTAAGTAGTCCCGTTTTTTCAGCAGCTTCCATGAAGGAATCATACCATTTTCCCTTGCTCGTATTGTCAATTCCGATATTAAGCGCTCTGTCGAGCATGGTTACAAAATCCGCTACCTTAATCCATTGATTCGGGTGGAAGCTTCCACTATCTCCCAAAATCACACCTGCAGATACGAGCTTATGAATAGAATCCAAAGCCCTATTGCCCTCAATATCATTAAATACTTTCGTCTCTTTTTTCATAATTTTATCCATCCATGCAGTGGCCATCTCAGGCCACTGCTCTACACCTTGATTCCCTATTCCTAAACCAAAGCCATGCTGAGCGTCCTCAAAAACGTGAAGCTCAACCGGGACGTTCTTGCTCATCAGAAGCTGTGCATTGCTCATTATGATTTTATTGATTCCAATAAAATCATTGTTTCCTACAGCAAAAAAAGTTGGTGGAAACGCAGGATTATAAATTTTTTGATCCTTCTTTGCAAAATAATTAGGATAGAAGCTACCGTACATACTAATTATCCCTTTAACATCAGCCGATTCTACATCAACATTATCAGGTAAATAACTTTTAATAAACCGGTTAGGTTGAATAGTTCCATACATTTCATTAGCAGCGTCTAGTGCAACCAGTCCGCCTGCGGAAGATCCAACAGAGATGATATTATCAGGATTAATGTTATACATTTCAGCATGATTCCGTATATATCTGATTGATCTTTGCATGTCGAGGGCGCTTTCAGTCTCTGTATAAGGAGCAACACGATAGTTCAACACGAATGCCTGGTAACCTTTACTATTAAAATATTTGGCATACGCGTCCCCCTCAATTTCGTCACTTCTAAAAATTAAGGCGCCTCCGGCATTAATTATGACTGCACCTTTTGGTTTCTCATTACTATCCAGTAAGTAAGGCACAATATAGGGTTTAAACTCGGGGGGATCGAAATAAAGTCCGTCGGGATTTGAATTGTATTCAGTAACTTTTGGCATCTTCCCCTCTGGCCAAATATAGACTTTTAGACTCTCCGGGTTTACTACAGGCTTAGTAGCATTAAGAATAATTTCAAACTCATTTAAGATATTATTGAACTCCTCAGCACTAATCTTTCCATTCTTATAATTATCAAAAGCCGGTGAATATTTTGAGCTGTAATACAAGTTCACTTGATTATACTGTTCCTTCTCATATGCTTTCGTAAGAGTAAGAATAGACTTTGCCCGAGTTCCATCTTCAACTGCACGAGCTAAGATTTGTTTACTGCTTGAATCATCCGCGGATGTTAATGGTGTATACAGTTGGATACCTATTACAGTAGCAAGCATCATTACCATTAGTTTTTTTTTCAATATTTTTCACTCCAATCCAAGTATATGCTATATGCCTTTCACTTGAATAATTATAGCATTAGACGATAAACTACAAATAAACAGGATGACTTATAGGGAGTACAACAGTTCTCTTTGAAAGGACAATTACATTGATAAAAATTTTAATCGCAGAAGATGATATTAATACAGCTAAATGGATGAAAGCCGTTATAAGCAGCGAAGGTTATGACGTATTTCTTACTGGCAATGGTATTGAAGCTTTAGACTTTATGGAGCAGCAGCATGTCGATTTAATTATCATCGATGTTATGATGCCTGAATTAGATGGATTAGAATTAACGCATATGATTAGAGAAAGCGGGAACAACATTCCCATTCTAATGGTCACAGCAAAACAGCTTCCTTTTGATAAACGCAAAGGTTTTTTAGCGGGAACTGATGATTATTTGGTCAAGCCTGCAGAAGAGGATGAAATGCTGCTTCGCATTAAGGCATTGTTAAGAAGATCCCAGATCTTTACGGAACGAAAAATCAGCTTCGGCAAAGTGACTCTCGATTACGACTCTTTAAGTGTTATCCGAGGAGATAATATTAAGACATTGCCTCAAAAGGAATTTCACTTGCTTTATAAGCTGCTTTCCTCACCAAATAAAATATTTACACGTCTACAATTGATGGATGAAATTTGGGGCATGGATTCAGAAACAACAGATGTAACAGTAAATGTTCATGTCAATCGCTTAAGAAAAAGACTCAAGGATTATCCTGAATTCGAGATTATTGCTATTCGAGGAATTGGTTATAAGGCGGTAAAACATGTGGACTAATAGAAAAGACAAAAAAGACAAAAAAGACAAAAAAGACAAAAAAAATATTTTAAACGGCGGCTTTGGATTAACCATTATGTTTTCATTTATTGTTCTTTTTATCTTACTGATCTCAATATTTATTGCACTGCTTATCATTATCGCTCTAGTCCACACTGGACTTTTAATGCCTGATCCCGATTCTGGAGGCGCATGGTTACTGGCCTACTTTGTAACAGTCAGCGTGCTGGTTAGCCTTGTTGCTTCATTAGTTTTCAGTCGTATCCCGCTTGCTCCGATTCGGCAAATCATTTACGCCTCCGAACAACTGGCTAAAGGTAATTTTGCTGTACGCATTCAACTCAAGGGACCAAGAGCACTAAAGAAGTTAAATCAAAGCTTTAATCACATGGCAAATGAATTAGGAAGCCTTGAAATGCTGCGGGCTGATTTTGTTAATAATTTTTCTCATGAATTCAAGACACCAATCGTATCGTTAAAAGGTTTTGCCAAGATATTGAAGCGAACAAATTTATCTATGCAAGAGCGGAATGATTATCTTGACATCATCATCAGTGAGTCAGAACGCCTAACTGAATTGGCAACAAATGTACTTAACTTATCCAAAATTGAAAATCAATCCATTATCGCAGAAAAGGAACTGATTAATTTAAGCGAGCAGATAAGACATGCAGTCATATTAATGGATCAAAAATGGTCCGTAAAGAATGTGAATTTCCAGTTAGATTCTCCAGAAATTATGATCCAGGCAAATGAAGACTTACTCAGTCAGATTTGGATCAACTTACTGGATAATGCAATCAAATTCTCTCCTAAGGATGCGAAAATTCATATCCAAATAAATTCGTCTGATAAAGAAGTCTGTATCCTTGTCAGTGATAATGGACCTGGTATCGACATTGAAAAACAAAAATATATATTTGATAAGTTTTTCCAGGCTGATGACTCGCACTCTACTTATGGAAATGGTTTAGGCTTAAGTATTACTCAAAAAATAATACTGCTACATGGTGGAAATATACGAATTCTGAAATCTGATGCAGCAGGTACAACATTTGAAATAGTTTTACCTTTAAAGTGATTATTGGGTGACTTTCTATTGGTTTTATAGTTGTTGACTTATATACTTCAATTAATTGATTCTATGTTGAAATGCAAAATTAGGAGCACCCGTTAAACGGGTTTATTTCTTTTTGTATTTTTAATCACTAAGTGAATCTTCGTTTTCTTTAACACTCAGTTTATCTACGGTTTGGTCGTGTTCTTCTTGTTTATGGATGTATTTAGCTACCGCGGCATTAATCAGACCTGCATTGCTTAAATAATATCCTTCTGCTCAAAATTGTAGTTCCGTAACTGCCAAAGCTTGTTTTTCGTCAAATTTGGCATCTTAATTCTGCTTTAATACCAGCCAATTCCATATGAAAGCAATATGCAAATGTGTACGATTATTTACTGGATATGTTACCAAAATCCCATCATATTCATCCGAATATCTTTGTGTTTCCATTGATTCTAACTGCCCGCCAGAAACTCGAAATTCTAAAACTTGTATACCAAATTTTAATTGGCTCACTGTTTATTTACAGAGAGCCTTTCTTTTTTTCTCAGAATTCAAAATCAGTTTTAAGAACCCTTAACACAACTATTGAGTTGCTTTTCTATTTGTCATCTACCCATATATTTTATAGGTGATTTTTTTGTCCATATGTTTACCTACTAGTTTTCTGACACTTAAATATCTCCTCTGCAAGTACATCCCTTTGCCTCTGTTACAGTAGAAGCAATATAGCGAAAGCGCCACGATAGCCACTTTAACGGCATAAGCGAAAACATCCCGGCTAGAATCATCTTACGGTGGGATGAATCGCCATGATCAGCATCGGGGATGATGATACTTCTGTCCGGCCAACGTAACGGTACTAGGGATAGCCTGCTCAGTAGAGGGGGAGCTTAATTTAAGCTATGGTGCCGATCAAACCAAACGCAACTTGCAGAGGTGTTTTTTCACGGGAGGTTATTGTATGCAAGATACAGTAGAGCAAAATGATATTAAATCTGTATTAATGTTAATGTACGGTCAGTATCCTGATATCATGAAGATAAATCAATTATCGGCTTTCCTTGTTTAAATTTTACAATCAAATCATGATTAGCAAGAGATCCTTACCTATCATGACCCAAAAATATGTTGAGAGCTAGCCGCTTTATCGTCAAGAGCAGCAGTTTGCCCGATTGAAACTTACGCTCTCGCACCAAACGTTGGTAAATTGGATGATGTACGGGCAGAACAGTAGCTGACGCTGTTATTTGAGCGAATGAAGGAACATTTACTGAAGCAGGAGATCTTGATGCGAACGAAACGAAGCTGCAAGTGCTGCGGGACCTCTAAAGTCCGCCGAGTCACAGTCGTACCTGTGGTTGTACCGGGCAGCATGCAGTGGACTGCCTATCGTGTTACACGAATACCGCCCGAAGTGTGGCGGGGAGCATCCTCGAAAATTTCTGGCTGGATTCAGCGGATACCTACAAGAAGATGGATACCTTGGCTCCACAAGGTAGTCCTAGTGACCCTGTCGGGTGCTGAGCTCCTTTTCGCCGCAAGTTTGATGAAGCGCTGAAAGCCTTGCCCCCCCTCAAAAGCCCGAGTTAGAGCGGCCGTGCAGCGAGGCTTACGCTCTGTAATCAATTGTTCGTGGTGAAGTGAGAGTTGAAGGAGGCGACACCAGAAGAACGAAAGAACGTCCGAAGGCAGCGCAGCCGTCCGATTCTGTATGCTTTTTCGGCATGGCTGCGTCAGCAATTGTCTCGCGTCTTGCCCAAGAGTGCACTGGGTCAAGCAACTAGCTACTGCCTAAATCAATGGGAGAGTTGAACGCTTTCCTGAAGGAGGTCGACTAGAGATCGACAATAACCGCAGCGAACGGGCGATTAAACCGTATTTAAGAGTCTACAGAGTTCTTTTAATTGAATCAACATAATAGAACCATGCCAGCTTCGTTCTTGTTGGGATTTACTATCATAAATATACATACAATTCTTTTCACTGATATATCCAAGGCTCAGAAACGATGGAACCTCACCGGCTGCGTAAAATAAGCGGAGTTTCATGCTTTTGTCCGCCCGTTTTTTAAATTCATAAAGATCTACAACAACAATTACGTTTATATTGTATTTGTCTCTAAATTTAGCGATATACAAATCAGAGGTCTTATATTTGTAATATTCGTGAATATAGGATGATAGCGGATTTTGCCTCTGCTTCAAGTATGAAACGTTCGAAGGGCATTGCAGAAAGTGAAATCGTTGATTTAAACAAATCAGTTTCTTGTTCATACTCCCGATTTAAAAGTTTCTTAGCAATACGGGAAAGCATAATTTTCATGGACAAGCCTCCTGAGTTATCCTAATGTAAAATATTAATTGAAAGTCTATAACGTTATACAAAGTATCTTTACACAAATCTCTTTTCGTGAGTGAGTTTACTTAGCATCTAGAAATATATAGTTGAGATCTTATAAATATAATTGAACTTTTTCTGTTGTTTTATAATGACAACCAAAATCAATTCGGTAGCGAAATTTAAGATATTTTCATCAATGATGTTAAATCAATAGCTAATGTTTTTGAACCACTCAATCCTTTAATATATTTAAAGGGTCCATTAGAAGACCACTCCAATCCTTTGATCCTTTGAATATATTTAATAATCTGTCCATAATCAATGTGTTTCTTTTCAACATTGACAACTTTTACAAAAAGCTCAGCTCCAGCAAATGCAATTGCATTGAGGCACACTATGTGTGTTATCCGATATTCTTTGTAGTCCAGCCATTCTTTGTTAAATAATTCTTTGATGCCATTAAAATAGACCAGAACTAGCATCAATTTTTCCTCTTTTGTAAGAAGGGACATAGGGTTAGATTTAAAAAGGATCTCCAGGATTTTATATAAATTTTGTAAAGTTACATGTCTACCGGCATTTCGTTTTCCTGTTAAACTTCCAATAAAATGAAAGGGGCTATCGCCTCGTGTGATTAGTTCTGTAGCAATCCAACTATTATCATCAAAATCTCTTTGAAGATATCTGCTTAGCGAAGCTCCTATCCCCTTTGCTTTAGTGTTAATAGTATCAAATAATTGAATTTCTTCATCTTCATCTAAGTAATGAAATGCTAAAAATGGTATTTGCATATCTGAATTTGTATCTTGAGTATAACGTTTTATCCCACCTAGCCGGTGCTGCCCGTCCATAAGAGAGGCTTTGTTTTTACATAATAATCGACCAAAAGTTGGCCGGTTTTTATCATATGGACTAAACTCCCAATGAGATTCTGCATTTATAAGAATAGGAGTAAACAGAGAGTTTTCTCCCTTTGATAAATACATGGCAAAATCATTGCATCGTTTGTTATCGACAGGTCTTTGATAACCCTTTCCAGAGGGGTGGTCGAATGGTTTCACATAAGTTAGTTGAAGTGCTGAAGATGCAGATAAATTCCCGGAATAAGTTACTTTCCCTCTCATTTTGGATTGAAGTATATTTTCTAGGACATGTTGTTGGGGTAATAGGGTCATGTTAAATTCTCCTTTAGCATTTATTTATTTTATGATAGGTGTTATATGTCCTTTTATCAAATGGAAAAAGGTAGTAAAGCACTCTTCAAAGTATTTCTTATCTTACCTACTCTTAAAGAGAGGTGAGGGAATGTCTGGATTTTCAATTGAAGTAGGGAACAAAATTAGGCAACATCGAAAAGCAGCTAATTTAACTCAAGAAAAGTTGGGAGAAATTTTGTCTATTGATCCTTCTTATATTGGAAAAATGGAACGAGGAGAAGTTAATATTACACTTGAGACTGTCATGAAAGTAGCCGAAGCACTTCAAATATCTCCTTATGATTTGTTTACAACCTCCAAAAAACAAAAAAACGCAGAGAAAAATGAATTGATTGAAAAAGTAAATATAATGATTATGAATCTACATATTGATGACTTAAAAACTGTTTCTCGAATAGTTAAAGAAGCAATTGGCTTAATAAAAAAATGATCTCATCGCAAAATGAGATCCATGGATTATCAGAAACCCAGGTCATTTTAAACCTTGGGTTTCATTTTTTTATTATGAATAATTGAAATTGTTAAGGTAGGATAAGCAATTTAATGAGTCTAAGTATTCCAAGTGTTCAGTCAATCGTCCTTTCCTATCTACTATATATATTTATAGCTCTATTATAGTTTTCTATAGCCACTTTCATTGGGTGATATGATTTTTCACTAGTTTTTTTCCGTCTCTTCCTTATCGAAGCATATGGACAAACGATCTTAGAAAGTAATTCATGTTCTGAATTTTCTTTTCCCCAAAACATTTGGAATTCATTGAAATCATCTTGGGGAAGTTTAAAAGCTAATATTACATTATGAAGTTGAAATTCATCATTTAACTTGAACCTTTCCGAAGGGTTATATAAAAGCCGTCTAAAATACTTAAGACTAAAAAAACCAGTCAAATGTGAAACTAACCAATTTAATTGCGAATGATGATTAATTTTAACAGGAACAGATCGCATGTAAGTTACTATAATATCTACGATGGGATCGTTTTCGAAAGGACCAAATAATGCAAGATTTTGATGATATTCGTGTGCACTAATTTTTTTGTTATCAACATCATAGTAATGCTCTAGTCCCATTAAATATTGTTTCCATTTCACGTATGCATATGCAAAGGGGCAAATAGATGACTCTTGACTGTTTTCGTCTTTAATAACATTAACGTAACGGTGTATACATGATTTATGTTCTTTGAGAATAGTATTTCTTAAATGTTTAGAAATGCTACTGATTGTATGGATTTTGGTATTAATGAGGTCTTTTTTTAGTTTTTTTTCGAAGTGATCGGTTTTGTCAACTATTATATTATCAACCAATAATGAATATTTAGAGTAATGTTCTGAAGCAATTCGATTAGTAGTACCTATCACTTCATTACTCTTTAAATGAGTTATATAACGAGAAGTGTTAGTAGTCGAGATTTGGCCATCAATTTGTGAGTTGAACTGGTTTTTGTTTAAAAGGCTCAATAGGAAGCTTAAGATTTGTGGAGTTTCAACTACCGAAGTATGCGGAGATAAATAAAATGTTTTGAAAACCTGTTGTTCATCTTCATTTAGGTGAAGCCACGTTTTGACCATAGGATCTATTATGTCCTGGCTGGTATAGTTGCTCCATTCTTCTGATAGGCTACCCTTTACAACACTTTTATATCTGTACCCGCAAATACAGGTATAAGGTGACTCGAAATGTTTAGGATCTGGTATCTCGTAAGGGTATTGATGAAGACAGGATGGACAATGATCAATTAAAGGAGTCAAATGATAAGGGCAAAAATTGAATAGTCCAAATTGATGTAAAATGCTGTGATGTCCATTTTTCAAACACTCTAAACAGAATGTTAATGAGTTTTTCCAATATCGAAACTTATTAATTTGACTCCCTGAGTATTCCACCGTTCCGTTCTGTAAAAAACCAGATAAACTATTCATAACACTTTGATTATATTCTTTGAGTGAAAACCCAATTTTTCTTTTCATAGAATCATTATCAAAAGCAGATAATAAATAAAGATTGAATCTGTTCCCTACTCTATCTCCCTTTTTAACAGTACTAAATAAATTAAAGTAATCCTTTTTCACGAACAAATTAGTATAATTCAACTTTTCAAAAATTGACCATGGTGACTCAAACTCACTAATCCAATTTGTATCCCATGTTAATGAACCTTCTGGAATACTGATATATTTTGAGATATCAGGAATCATTTTTTTTGGTCTCCTACTTTTAAATTATATTAAACTAAAGAATATCGTTGTATAGTTCATTTTCGATATAACCTGACTTCCCCAAAGCATCTAGCCAATGAACGGTTGATATGTGCGGAACATTTTTTCCTTGTACGCCATATTTTTTAAAGACGTATTCAATCGTTAGTGTTAAATATTGCATTGGAATTTCTAATGGTTTGTTTATACCTTTTTCTTTTCTTAAATTATCAATGGTTGAAAAAAGATCATCTATGCAGTTCTCTAAGCGGAATCCTTGTTCGTAAGCATCAGGAAAAAAATATCTTGTAAATGACCACCCACTATTAGCAGGATATTCAGATAAAGAGTCATATCCAATTAAACATGTAAGGAGATCTTCCTTGGTTGTAACTCCTGAGAATTTATATTCATGTACCATGAAGCGTCCAACGATTTGACTCATCTTTGCTGCTATAAAGCCTGACCTTGCATGCTTTAATTCCTCTTGCCCTACTAGAATGACTGTCATACTAATTCCGTGATCTTTCAAGTGATTATATATATCCATCAATACATTGTACTGAAGGGCTACCAGACGTTGAGCATCGTCGATGAATAGTATTAGTTTTCTGCTTCCGGCTCGTTCTGCTTTCTCTTGGAGAAATTTATTTAAACGATCACTCTTCATTGTCTTTCGACCAGAATAAGGAAGATCATGTCCGAATTGTAATAGCAATTCTTCATAGAAGGAATTTTCATTAATTCTCGTATTTTGATTACATTTGAATTTTAAAATAGGTAATTGTTCTCCAAAATCTACTGGCAGTGCTTTCTCTAAGTAATTGATGGCCCATGTCTTACCTAATCTAGGCCTACCATAAGCGATACCACCGGGAGCCCGATTTTCGATCCATTGTTTAATGTTTTTATACATTTTCTTCACTTCTTTTGTTCCAATAAAATAATTACCTGTCTCTATTGGGTGTGTTTTTTGTGGCAAATAGGGTCTTTCTGAAAATTCAGGATTCATTTATCTTATCCTCCTTAAAAGGTCAAGGTACGAAAGACTCTATCATCATCATCATCGTCAAGTTCACTTTTGAAAATACTTTCAGGTGTTATGCTGGTTTGATGTGCTTCCTGGTACTTCTCATCTGGTTCATTATGATTTTCTTCGGCTTGATTTAATTCCCTTTGTAATTGCGCAAGCTGATTTCGTTCTCGTTTTCTCGTTTTTGCTTGTTCGGCTTTATAGGCATGATAAATTTCAAAAGGATCTTCATAATTATTAAAGAAGATTTTTCGTTCTTTCTTTAGTTTATTAATAGCTTTTCTTGTCCTGAGAGAATGGGGAGTTAGTCCCCAAGCACCTAGAGCTCTCAAATATCCAAATTCGCTTCCATCTGGTAAGAAAGCTCTCAGAGTTCGGATATCCTCAATATTAATAAGTAGAGTTAATTCGGTTCCAATTAAATGTGGACTATTCGAGAGAACCTCACTCTTATAAGTAACCCCCATATAATGAACGAATGGACGTTTCCCCTCTTTAATGTTTCCATTAACTGTTCTTTTGGTCTGCAGCATGAAGAAAATTGTTTTGTTTCTTTTATCAGGTTCTAAAATTCTTGGTTCCATTCCTCTTTCTATTCTTTGGCGCATTAGCTGTAGAGGTGCAAAGTTTCTAATACCACTGTGGGGCATCCCATTGTAATCAGATAATAGTACATGTGTTAACTCATCAAGATCATTAAATGAAATATCAAACATTTTAGCCTTTTTTTCTGGATTATTTCTAAGTGGGTCTGAGGGAGAACTTCCAGTGGTGCTTACTAGTTTGTGATAACCTAAGATCTCTAATGTTCTGAACAATCGCTCAATAATTCCTCTCAATTCTGGTGTGCTAACCGGTCCGGGATTAATAGTACAACCTACCACTTCATGTAACCGATCTGTTACAAGTTTAGCGATGTTCGCCTTTCCATTATCAATGCTGAATTCATTCCAAAGGGCCCATGCGGTCTCTGGTATTTCTGCAGAGGGTATTCCGCCTTGAGCATTGTAAGATATATTAGGAATGGTAAAGTTTATTTTCTTGTACGGTACAATTGCGTTCCGAATACAACATAGGACATCATCTAAGTTATACTCTTTGTTAACACTAATATGATGACCTAGGACTGATCTCGTGGCCACATCAACAATTACAAGTAACCAGATTCGATCAAGAACTTCGGTGATAAAGTCTCCTTCAGGTGTCATAAAAGTGATGGTGAAGATTGCGTCAATTCTATGACCATCAAATTGAACACGTTGGTATGGTCTTTTTAGAAGTAATGTATCCTCACTCTTTTCGTTTATCCATGTTGCTTGTCTGCCTGCAGTATCCCCATAAAGTCTGGCACCTTCGGAAAAATGAGTCTTTTCAATTTGTTTGAAAAATCGATACAATGATCGTAAACCTTTGTCTTCTGTATTAAAGGGATAATCATGAATTCCTAAACCTTCTTTTTCGCAAAGCTTCAGGAAATACTGATGTATTCCTTCCCCGTTAAGTGTAGGCATAGGTGATTTTTTGCTTTTTCGTCTTAAGTAAGCTGAAATGATTTTTTTTTCTATTTCCGGATGCTTCTTCATAAGTGCACTAAAAGCTCCGTTAAACTTAAGATCTTCTTTACCTTTAGAAGTCGTTAGAGCTTTTCTTGTATATTTAGAAATTCTTTTATGAGGGATTAAAGCCCTAAATCCCCAAATAATATTCGTTACAGGATCGAATTCCAGACATTTATTTACATAAGTATTCAATTCTGCCTTTCTAATTCCAGTGGCTTCCGTTATTTCTGCCAAAGTAAGTTCACTTTGCATATAATACATAACGGCTTTTTCACGCTTCAAATATATTTCTCGTTCTTGTGTTTGGAGTTGCATTATATTTACAATAGGCCAATTGGAGATGTCCAGGTATTTTGGATCGAGATTCACTTTATTCTTTAATCGCTTGTGAGACATTCAGTGTCACCTCCGATAAACTTGTAATTAATTGATTATCTAGATCGCAAAGAAGGACATTATGGTATATAAGGGCATAAATACTATTACGAATAGTAGCAGGATGGAATGAAGTGGATATCGAGTTTTCTAAATCACGTATCGTTAATTTGGCATTTAATGTTTTTTGCTTAATTAAGTCAAAGAGGTCGATTTTTATTTCATGAAGAGGAAGGTAGTAGGGGAAAATAATTTTTTTGTTTGTTAGAGACAACGAGTTGTTTCTAATATCACTTTCTGTTAATATTCGATGTTTTTTATTGTTTTGTTTGCACCAAATTTGTTGTGCGTAAAGTTCTTTTATCGCATTTTTTTTTGCACGAGGGTGATTAGAGTCTATCTCATATGAATATTTAATGCATCTGAACTCTTCTTCATTATTATGATAAATCCACATATCAAATATAGTCTCAATTATTTCACCGGCTACTGAAACAACTATTTTTAAAGGTCTTTCGCAATAATCACTAATTTCAAGATTAGTTTCTATTAAAACCCAGTGATCATATTGAAGTTCATTATATAAACGTATCTCTCGCTTAAGTCTTTTACTAAGAACATTAAATCTATTCATACCCATTTCATTTTTCATTTCATAAATTGGTGTGTACAAATTATTCACTTCCTCAATTTTTGTTGAAAAAAAGCGCGTATAAATAATTTCCCCTTTTAATGAATATTTCCTTTGTCGAATATTCACTTATTTTATCGAATATATATTTTTTACGACATTAGAATGTATGAACATAATGTTTTAGAGTTAAGCCATTCAATGAAATTAACATAAATGAAAACTGTTTAATAACGAGAAAGAACAGTATATACAAGTGAAAAACATTACATATTATTTATTAATTTGATAAGTGAGCTAAAATAGTCAAATTTAATGTATAGACTTTAAGCTAAAACAGCTTTAAATCAAATAATAGTTTAATGGAGAGTTTTAAGCCCACTAATCGGGTTGGCAATTTTTAAATAGGCAGTCCTAGTGAGTATGTAACTTTGTGTCATTACTCCTAGCGAGTATGTAACTTTGTGTCATTCTCCTAGCGAGTATGCAACTTTGTGTCATGAATTTATGACACAAAGTTGCATACCAAATATAAAAAAAGCCTTATAGAATCAGGCTTTGTAGGGTATGCAACTTTATGTCGTTCTACAGTTTCATCTCCAAGTTAACTACTTAATATGATATTTTCCAATGTTAGGTTTACTGCATATTCTGTTTTCCCCCGTTTAAATAAGTAAATGGATAACAGATGAATATATTCTACGTAGTAGCGAACATCCACAGCAGGTGAATTATCATTAGCTTTCTCCACACCACCCTGTAACTCTTCCAAAGCCCAATCCACTGAGTAACTGAATTTCAAAGCCGAGTCCAAGATGTTTAACAAGCCAGCGGTCAATTCTTCCCTGTCACATGCCTTTAGGAAACTCACGTATTCTGGCAATACTTCTTTATTTCCTTCAAGCAAATCAATAACAAAAGCATTCGCAACGGCAATACTCTTGTAGTATTCGATTTCGGCTAGAGACTCTTCGTCCTCAAGCTTAACCCAGCTCAAATCTGCATATCGTTTTATGCAATCTCTTGCAGTACTATAAAATCCCCCAATTTATGTAAGGATATACCATTCGCACAAAGACTGAAGCCAAAATAATAAACCAAAGATCGTTTCAGCTTTTTGGCTTCTTTCCCTTGTGGGCTTGTCGCATGCAACACTGCTATCATTCCGAAAAGTTTGTCTGCTACCTCAATCATTGCTGTCCAATTATCTAATGAGAATGAAGCTTATAGCATATTCCCACTCCACTCCTCAATATACCAGTTTATACCAATTATAGCTCTCCTTTTTCCTATGGTCAATTAATTAGACACATACATATTCCTAAAATAACTTTATTTTACCAAATTGACTAAAAAATTTTACAACTCAGACACAGTTAATTGGATTAAAAAGATACAAAAACCAGCATTTAGCCGGCACAAAAAAGAACCAGCTATTGCTGCCGGTCCTTCACTTCGTCACGCTTTGGGGCTAACTCAGGTCTTAGCTCTGATAGCGTATATCGTGCATTATTATGGCTGTAGCTTCATTTGTCCATCTGCCGACCAACTCAGTTTCGCTCCCACCTAGAAACAGCATGGTTTCGAATATTACAGGTTTGTATTCGCCAACAAATTGCATGAAGTTATGGGATTACGATCCACACCGTTGACAGGAATACTCCATTAGGTTTGTGATCCTGCTTCACTCTTTGGTACTCCAGGTCATCGAACAGTTCCGCCCAGAGTGTGTAGTCATGACATATGCATTAGCGATCCTGGAAGACGTCCAGCTGATCGACTCCACCGCAGCCTCCAAATCCTAGGCGTCCGGTGTCGTGTAAAGCATAGTTAATTCATAGTAAGTTTCGGAATGCGTAACAGTCACATTCTCTTCACTTCAATTTGTTCCAAGCGGTCTGAAGACCGGTAATTCGTTAAGAGACATTGCTCATTTATTGATATCCGATGCACGTATCGATTATGATGGCACCGATTTCCGGATGCGGTATATACCATCCAATGTTCGATCGCATCGACAGATTCCCGGTTGGATAAAATGTTGTTCGAAGGGACTCTTATTGGCATTGCTTTTGTTATTTGTTCGTATCCTTTGACAAAAAGAATATCTTTGCCGATAGGAAACATGCCTGCTTGATTGGCTTGTACTGCTGATACCTTAAATGCTGGTGAATAGGTAATCGTCTTTTCAGCAACTCGCAGGACATTTGGATTATTCCCTAATTGTTCCAATTGTTTCTGTGTATACGTTATTCGTTCTTCAATGGTAAACTTCTCCGTTCATAACTTGTTATTTAGATTAAAACACAAATGACCCACAAGAAGGCCACTTTTTTTCAAAGTGTACATCTTGTGGGTCGCAGTTCAGTTGCTAGCTTTAAGACCCCTTTGATTGTTCAAATGATAGCTAGAAGCCTTTGTATTGAGGTTCTTCAGACTCTAATTCGGTTACCCGATTTTCAACCTGTGCTAGGATTTGTTGTGTTTGCTCAGCTGCATTTGTAAATAAAGTTTTTGCACTTTCGTTTTGTGTTTCAAGTGCAAATTGCTCAAGGCTCGCTTGAGCACCTTTTAAAGAAGATAAACATGTTTTTACCTGTGAGGCTACTGTCATTAAGTTTCTCTCCTCTATTTTGAATTTTTGCATGACGTTTCCTATTGTCTCAACTATAACTTAGTTATGCAGGAAAAAAATACAAGCGTTTCACGTTAACCGATTTCCATAAAAAAGTAGCTTGATTTAGGATTGAATGGACCTCTTTTGACAAATAATGAGTGTTAATAAACAAGGGTTGATTCAAAAAAGGAGGAAAATTGTGATGCCGGAGTGGTTGGAGGTAATAGTACGAACACTCTTTGCTGTGGTTGTGCTTTTCTTTTTAACTAAATTACTGGGGAAGAGACAAGTATCGCAGCTTTCGTTCTTCGAATATATTACGGGGATAACCGTCGGCAGCTTAGCTGCTTATATTTCTTTGGATACGGATAAGTATTGGCATTTAGGACTCATTGCACTGATTGTATGGATCGCTTGTTCTTTAGGGATTGAATATCTAAAGATGAAGAGTAAAAAAGCAAGAGACTTCATTGACTTTAAGTCTGCCGTTCTAATAAAGGACGGAAAAATACTCGAAGATCATATGAAAAAGGAACGTTTAACAACAGATGATTTATTGGAAGAGCTACGTAAAAAAGATGTATTCAATATATCTGAGGTGGAATTTGCGATTATGGAGTCTGATGGAGCGATTAATGTTCTGCTTAAGAGGGAGAATCAGCCGCTTACACCAAAACATCTCGGTATCAAAGTTGCTCCAGAAAAAGAGTCACAAGCCGTCATTATGGATGGAAAAGTATTAGATAAACCGTTAGATACCTTAAATCTGACTCGCAGCTGGCTTGATGGAGCTCTAGAGAAAATGGGGCTAACTGTCGAAAATGTATTTCTCGGTCAAGTTGATTCTTACGGTGAGCTGACGGTCGATTTGTATGCCGATAACTTTAAAGTTCCAAAGCCACAAGATAAACCACAATTATATGCTTTGCTCAAAAAATGCGAAGCTGATCTGGAAATGTTCAGTTTGTCGACGGAGAATGAAAGAGCTAAAAAAATGTATGAACAATGCTCAGAGCAATTGCAAGCGTCTTTGAAAGTTTTAAAGCCTTTAATCCAAAGTTGATGTGCTACAAACCTCATACAAAAAAATAAGAAAGAACCGGTTATTCTTTCACACCTAAGCAGTTTTTTCCATTCCCGGTTCCTTCAGCATGTAAGGTACATGCTCATTCATTGCTCTTTAATGCAGTTAATTTTAGAGCGAAATTGTTTGAGAGCGTCCCAGCGCCCCCATATGCAGTGTTGACATTTCATCGGTTGCTTCGGTTTCTGCGCTTCCATTGGGGGAATCCATAGTTTCATGTTACGTTCCTCTAATGATAATTTACATCAATTAAAATATCCATTCTTGCCGTAATTATGTAAAATCCAGATACGAATCCATGGGATGTGCCTGGATCGTATCCATTACGGCTAGTGCCATCAGTGGAGGGCCCCATTCCCATGGACCATCTATGTTGAATTTATCCGTTCACCAATTTAAGAATCCAGTCTTTGATATCAACTATTCGTAGTGTTTTAGGCCGGGTATTCGTTCCGGATACGATTAATGGAACAACGGAATCCAATTCATGCAGTGAACCATGGGCACCTCCACCGATGTGAGTAGGGGAACTTTCACCGACGATTTCATAACCGGGATTCACTGTAACGATAACGTATCGACCCTCATGAGAATGCATGGCCCCATATAATCTCGCGAGAACGTCAGGATACTTTCCATAACTGATCCGGTTGTTTGTTATCGAAATATCCGCGATCTTAGGGGCACCCGATAATGTCCACGACTGCCCATATTCATCCACGTATTTCCCTCCGGGACGATAAGAAAACATTTTATCGCTCTTCCCTGAAGTAACATGAATGTTTTTATCATCTTTCATAGCGATGATGTCGAGCTTGTCCTCGTTTTTCAAAAGCTTCACCATGTCGGATAACTCCAACTTGGAATCTATCGCATAGACATAGGCCATCCGTTCGTTAGCGGAAATCACGATTTGGTCCTCTTCGGGCCTTACGGGTTCACTTAATTTCGCTATGCGGTACCGGTCCAGAAGCGGCCTTAAATCAACAATGGATATGTCACGATCATCGTATACATAGCTTTGCGCACTGTCACCCATGACGATCCATGTCGCTTTATTCAAAGCTTGCTCCCATGAACCGTAAGCGTTCAGCACGTCTTGCAATGCTTGATCGGCTTTCTCGACTCCCTCCAGCTCGGAAGGGCCCTTTCTATGAAGGGTATTATCATTTTCCGGAAAGTAAGCAATGGTAACATTCGGAAGTTTATTTTGTTTAATAAGAAATACGATCTCTTGCGCCGAAAATTCGTCATTCATTCCTAATTTTTTCCAGACCCGAGTATTTCGTTCATTCTTAGGGTCTTGTCGCGCAAGCGCCGCATAGGATAACCATTTCGGTCCCGTTACTTTGAGTTGTTCCGGCAGACGCGTACTGTACGCGATCCATCGCGGCACAGTTAAGGCATGCTCCGTTTTTCCTCTGAAAATCACGGTATTGATCGATGCGGAGTCTTTCCCTTTATCAGCTAACTCTTCATGTATCGTTTTCGTTTTTTTATTCAATTGAACTTGATTTAACTGATAAACGGCATCCATAAAGACCTGCAGTTGGTCGATCTTAAGCGATTCCTTGGCACCATTGCCGTAGAAAATCATGCGGTTTTCTTTGCTGTTATACCAAACGAGTCCAGGCACATGATGCCGATCCGCATACGTTCCTGTCAATAACGAGCTGTCAATTGTCACGGACATCGTGGGAAACGAACTAACGACCCTCGGAAAATATTGCCCGTTCTTGAGCAGATACTGCATTGCGGGTGCGCGGCCTTCTTGAATCGCTTTTTGCAGAGACTTGTCCATTAAAGAATCAATTATGATCAATACCACAGGTTTGGCGGTTTGCTTTACCTTAATGTTTGACTTGGCGTTCAGTTGATTAGTCCTTTCGCCGGTTTCCTCCCCACAGCCGGTAACAAGCAAACATAGACTTAACGCTAGAATACTGGCCATTTTCCCTCTTGCAATCATAGGAATCCCCCTTTATAAAGATTTTTCCTAATTGGAGGGAAGAGCCGTATAGATTGCGCTTTACATCACTCTTCCCTATTTCCTTCCAATGGTCAACTATGCTTTACATTTCCCAGTTCCCTCTTCTTGGTTCGGAAGAAAAACCGGTTGAACAATCCTATAGGCATGTCGTATACTGCGTTTGCGGCCGTACAAGCCACGAAGTGGCGAGTTGCGCGCAGCGGATTGGTAAACTTTGATCCTTTGGGCAGCATTTCCTCCGTGTACCCCTTCTTCGTCAGTGCTTCGTCGAGTTCTTTCTTTGCCGCCTGTTTGGCCTTAAACAGCATCATCTGCACCCTGCTATAAACGTTGATCGCTCCGTCCCCGGTCGTTTCGATCGGGAGGAAGATCACGTCTGGGTATCTCTCGGTGATCAAGGATTGGACTCCGTCCGATACGCCCGAAGACGGCATGCATCCGAAAGGCTTGACGGAGATGGTCATGTTGACTTTCCGTTTGACCACGTTCAGAATCAATTTGCCCACTTCCATATGGCCTTCACCGCCACGCAGTTGGTTGTTGTAATGGTCATGCGCAACCTTGGCGATTTCCTCCATATCAGGTAAATGATATCCGCGCAAGCCGATCATTCTGGCATATGTCTGGAAAATCGCCCGAATCCCCCAATCGGCAAGAGTTAACATGCGCAGCGTTAATGCGGGATTTTTCCCTTTTAATCCGTGACGTCCGGAATCCACCTCCCGCAAGCTCATCCGCTTTCGGGTATCATAGCGTCCTGCCCAGATAAGGAACAGGATCCAGGCGGTAACCGATTGGACTTCAACTTCGGCCCCTTCATTTTCCAGAAACCGCTGCAATTGATAGTTTCCGTCCCCTTCCGTCGTCATCGCCCAAAACTCGCCGATAATGCTTACCTTCGGCCGCACCCTCGTCCGGTCTACCCGAACGGCTTGCAAATCCTTGCGGCATCGGATGAGCGCTGGAATCAAGTTTTTTCTCCGGCTTAAGGCATCTTGCAAATACTGCTTGCAGCGCTCCAGGGCGGCGTCGGTTGAACCCGCCTCCACTTCATAGGGACGGATGCGGTAACCGAGAGCGTTTAGGATATCCCCCAGCAGGACCGCTTTCAGGAAGCTGACAAAAAACGAAGTATCCAATTTAAGGGCTGATTCACCGCCGGTGGCTTGTTTCAAACCGTCGGTCTGTTGAAACAAGAGAACGCGAAAACCATCAAACCCCGCATCGCGCAACGCTTTCCGGTATTCCGTGACATACGTGCCGAAACGGCAGGGGCCACATGATCCGCTGGTCACGAACATGTAATTTCCGATGATCTCTTCCTTGGATTTCCCTTCCACGTCGCGGAGATGATGCAGGTACTTAATCAAATTTCCAACCATAAAATAAGTCGGATTGCATTGTCCGCGATTCCCGAACTCCTTGCCGAATCGAAGCGAATCACTATCCGGGCAGTCCATATGCTTCACCCGGTAGCCCAGCCCCGCCAAAGCGCCTTCTACCAAATAATCATGAGCCATCGTCAGCCCGCCGAACAGAATGGTTGTAATCGCTTTGTCTTTGGCCAAAAAACGGCGGGGAACGGGATCAAACCACTGATGCTTTGCTGCCAGACCGAGCGCCTTTTCCTGTTCTTCCTGAAACAATCGGAGCTCGTCCTCAAGCGTCTTCTTCTCCACAGCCATAACTTGTTCACTCCTTGTTCGATATGATTTGTGGGGTTATTATCAGATGTTTTTTTTCAACAGTTCAGAACACTTCTGCTCGATAAGCTGCTGCAATTCCGCCTTTCTCTTGGCCAAATCCTGCAAGCGTTCTTCATGAAGCCCCAGGCTATGGGCATACGTCTTGACGCGGATTTTAATCGAGCCGCTCGGTTTGTTTGCATCGATATCGTGCAAAGCCGAATACGGAGTACCTGCGGTGGAGATGATCGAATCGATCAACCCGTAGGTGGGGGCGTCATGACCGCACTTGAAGCTAGACAAGTCCAGGACGGCCACATTCGGGTGCCGCACGGCGAATTTGGCCGCCCACACCTTCTGCACGCTGTTGGAACTGAAGTTTTCAGGCCACACGTCGGTCACTTCGAGCGCATATTCCACCCGCCCGCTCTGCAGGTCGCCCTTAAAAAAGCGGTGAAGCCATGCTTCGTCCTTGGGGATGGAACGCATGGACAAGACAGGATAACCCAGTACCTGAAACTCCTCCAATATGCCGTGATTCATGCCCGGATCGGAGTGATAGGGGCGGCCGATCAACAGAATGGCGAGACGGTTATCTTGTTCCACCTGCTCCAGAATCGCATGGCCTTTCTCTTGCATCTCTGTATCGAACAGGTCCATCGCCTTCCAAGCCTGATCGGCGGCAAAATCGCTCTCGTCCTCCGTAATCGATAGATTCTCCCTGAAAGCCTCAAACAACTGCTTCTTTAGCAGGTTTGGTTCCGTAAAGGTCACCGCCGGATCGACATAGGCAACCCCTTTGGTTTCAAAGAAGTTGACTTCTTTCGTAAAGGCCGCCTTGATCACATTAGGTGCGCCGGCAACGATGGGACAGCTTGCCGAATCCATCACGTTATGTAGATGAGTCGGAATGTGCGTGGTACACGGAAAGAAAATGTAATCGAGCGGTTTTTTCTCATGATGTTTAAACAATAAATTGTGGACATGCGCTTGGGCGACCTTCGACGGATAACAAGGATCGATCGATCCGTATTTGCCGCCTTGCTGCCACATTTCCTCGCTCGTGTTGTCGCTGAACACGATGTTTTTCTGGTCGATGCCAAGCGTTTCGAAGTAGGTCCGCCAAAATGGCGCCGTCGACCAAATGTTAAGCACCTTCGGAATACCGATTCGAATGCGGCTTCTGAGCTCTGCCGCTTCAGCGGAGGAACGTGCAAAATCCCGCCGGTACGACGTTTTTCGCATTCCGATCCAGTTTCGCTGCAGCCGAACGTCTTGGACCTGACGATCGGATTCGGGCAGCGGCTCCGGCTCGTAAAAATGCTGGTACATGCGGCGAGCTTCATATTCCACCAAATTCGGGTAATGTTTTTTCAGATCCTGCCGATGCCTGTTCAGTTTGACAACGGCTTCCTGGTCTTCGACGGTCCCTTTCTCGCAGCTGAAGCCGGAGATGTAACGGGCGGTCTGTCCGTCCGGCGTCTCGGAATCGATAAAGGTCCGGCTGCAATTGTTGGGACAGAAGTTGCATCGCGTGGATTCGTCGTTGCGCGACACATAGCTCAGCATTATCGCCGCTTCCAATCCTAAAAACGTGGAATATCCCCGCCGTTTCACCACACCCAGTGTTTCCCTCGCCGCCCCGATCGCTCCCGCTTCTCCCGGGTGAGGATGAACGTATACTTCCGCATCGGGAACCCGCTGTTTAATGTAATCCACTTGTGCCTTGACGGCGGCCAAGTTGTATTGCGTCCCTCCCTGCAGAACGAATTTGCTGCCCAGTTCCGCCATGCGCGGGATCTGCACGACATACTGCCATACGTTTTTCGGCAGGACGAGGGCGAGCCCGGCCAGCAGTTCCTGTTTGGAATACCCCTCCTTCTGAAAATTAACCCGATCCGCATCGAGAAATACGGCGCAACCGTATGAATATTTTGGAGAGAGATCCGCCGCGAACGCGGTATCCGCATATTCTTGAATCGGGATGCCGAACTGGTCCGCCATTGCCTGCAGCAGCATCCCGTTCCCGGCGGAGCATTGATTGGACAGCCTGAAATCCCGGAAATCCCCGTTTTTCAGAAAGAGCACTTTAATATCCTGACCGCCAACATCGCAAATGACGTCGATATCGCCGAATTCGTTTACGGCGCTCATCATATGAGCAACCGTCTCGACGATGTTGACGTCGGCTTTCAGCGTCTTTTCCAGAACATCAGCCGCATAACCGGTGGCGCCGAAACCGATGATCTCCAATTCGGCTCCCTGTTCCCTCACCTTGTCGCGAATCCGTTTCAGCATTTCTCTCGTATCCTCGAGCGGATTGCCTTTGGAAAGCTGGTATTCCTTTAGCAGAATTTCACCGCTTTCATCGACGACAACGGCTTTGGACGATGTGGAACCACCGTCCAGGCCGATCGCCGCCCTCACCTTTTGCCCGGGTGCGAAGGCAGCCGGCGTAAAGCGGGGAATGCTATACGCCCTGCGGAATTGTTCCAGTTCCGATGCATCTTTTACCAGCGGCGGGCCGGCGTTTTCACCCAGTTTCGCTTTCCGGCCGTGAGCGATAAATTGTTTCAAATCTTCCAATCCCTTGTAATTGCCCACGCCGACCGGTTCATGCATGCCGTACATGACGGCTCCGAAGGCGGCGTAGTACTGGGAATTGTCGGGCACGAAAATCAGTTCCTCGATCGGCATGTCTTGGGGATACTCGTATCCCCTGCCCCGCCACATTTGTGGAATGCGCAACCGCCAACATTCCTGTAGAAACGGCAGGTAAGTGTTGGGTCCTCCAAGCAGCAAAACGCGATGCCGCAACGTGTTTCCACGAGTGAGGACGGAAAGATTCTGCATGACGATCGCGTCGGCCAAGGAACACATGATTTCGGCGGAAGGGATCCCGCTTTTCACCAGATTGACAATATCCGTTTCGGCAAACACGCCGCATTTGGCGGCTACATGGTGCAATTTCGAATCGTCGAAGTACAGCTTGCCCACTTCTTCCATAGGCATTCCCACTTTAATCATGCACTTGTCGATCGTGGCGCCGGTGCCGGATGCGCATTTGTCGTTCATGGATGTCAGCGCCTGTTTGTTCCCCGTTTCCTCATTCACCTTAAAAATGATGATCTTGGCATCCTGTCCGCCGAGTTCAATGACGCTCCCCACGTCGGGATGAAGATGTTCGACAGCCATCGTAACGGCATTCACTTCCTGAACGAACTTCGCTCCGATATGCGGGGCAATCGGTCCGCTACCGGAGCCCGTCATAAACACGCGAATCTTTTCTTGCTTAACGTCTGGAAATTCATTTCCGATCGTAACCAGGAATTCCAGCACATTTTCCGCCTGTTTGGTGTGGTGACGCTGATAATCCGACCACAATATTTCATTGGTTGCCGGATCTACAACGGTTGCTTTGACGGTTGTTGACCCGACGTCAATGCCGATGATTAAAGTATCTGATCGTTGCGTTTTGCTTCCCACCCATCTTACTCCTTATCCATAAAATCATAATTAGTATCCTGCGTATAAATTGGTCACTCTATACAAAGAACATTTATCGGCGTATATGTACCAGCTATATTGAAGAAGCTCGATCGGGCATCTTGTGAGGAGGTGAGACGAACCATTGCTTTGGATCATATTGGTTCTCTTGTTATTTATCGTCCAAATTGCATCCATAATCATCATTGAATATCGCCAATCGAACAAAGCGATTGCATGGCTTATCATTTTGTTCATCTTTCCGCCGCTCGGTTTCCTCTTCTATTATTTTGTAGCGAAAGAATACTCATGCTACCGTACGCTTCGGCGAAAGAAAAATAAGCACTGGGCACAACTAAAGGCAGGCCTCATTGCTCGTTGCAAACAGAGAACGAAAAATATGCACGAGACAGCTAATTGGCGAGAGAACAACATGCATGCATCGCTCAAAAACATACCATCCGTACCCATTACCGCTTGCAATGAAACGACGGTCTATACCGAAGGGGAAGAGGCCTTTGAGGCGATGTTGGAGTCGATTTCCAAGGCCGAGCACCATATCCATATTGAGTTCTACATTATCCGCGACGACCGTCTCGGTACACGATTTGAGCGGTTGTTGATCCAGAAAGCACAAGAAGGGATAAAGGTGCGGTTTTTATATGACGGCATCGGCAGCCGTCGATTGGGAAAAGCCTATTTGAAACGGCTGCATGATGCCGGCGTGGAAACGGGGTGTTTTTTTCCTCCGCTGAAGACCTTCTTCGATAAACGGCTCAATTACCGTAATCACCGCAAAATCGTGGTTGTGGACGGAAAAATCGGTTTTTTCGGAGGTTTGAATATAGGAGATGAATACATGGGAAAGGCTTCGAAATTCGGCTACTGGCGGGACACTCATTTCAGCCTTAAAGGTGATGCGGTGCTGTGGATCCAATATACTTTTTTGATCGATTGGTTCCTGGTGAAAGAACAAATCATTACCGAATCCGCCTATTACCCCGTTCAGGATAGTCAAGGGAGGGAATGGGTGCAAATCGTAAAAAGCGGTCCGGACGAGACGATCCTGGAGCTTATTTTCTCCTTAATCGTTTCAGCAAAGAAGCGGATCTATATTGAGACGCCTTATTTCGTTCCCGATCCCGGTGTCTTATTGGCCCTGAAAACAGCAGTTGTCAGCGGAATCGATGTTCGCATCATCATACCGTCCGTTCCCGATAAAAAGCTTGTTTATTATGCTTCTTTGTCTTATGTCAAGGAATTGCTGAAGGCGGGCGTACGGTTTTATTGCTATCAAAAAGGATTCATCCATGCAAAAGTGATTATTTCCGATGACTTGGTTTGCTCAGGCAGCTCAAATATGGATATGCGCAGCTTTTGCGGGCAATTCGAACTCAATGCACTCTTTTTTGACGGGAAGGTTGTTAACCGCCTAGTGCAAGATTTTTATCGGGATCTTAGTGTAAGCAATGAAATGCTGCTGTCGGAATTCGAAAAAAGGTTCACATTTCAAAAGTTGAAAGAGGTTTTTGCCCGGTTACTATCTCCATTTTTCTAGCAGCACTTTAATACCTCCACTATGGGGTAAAACCAGCGAGTGTCAGCTTCGCTGGTAGGTCGGATTACTGGCTTCTTTCTCGGTAAGACCGGCCTAATGGCCAAACATCTCCTGAATGACTTGCCCAATCAAACAGATCGTCCCGCCGGAGACAAAAGCCGTATGCAGTTTTGAAAAATGGGCCTGGCTGGTTCTCTTTTTAGTTGCTGGTATTCCTTTTTGAACCGGAGTCAGCTTTTTCTTGTTCTCATTTTTCCATATCGCCTAACTGCCTCCTTTTTGTAATCAAATCCGTTTCTAAACGATGCAAGACCGGTTTTACTGCCGAAATGACGTCTTTACAATTCCTTCGCGCTCTGCTCGTACAGTTCATTCGTCTCTTTTTTGGGGTCGACAGAGCGAACATCTCCAAATCCGCTTCGCATTTTATCAATGTGGCAGACTGAGGCACTTTAATCTGTCGTCAAACAGATCGACGAACAATTGTCCGTAAGTACCCACCTAGCTAAGAAACACATTTTTGACGCGACGTCCAATTTCTCCAATTCATTAACCAGGCTCGGTTCAATCCGATAGTGGCAAGCGGTTTGTGTAAAAGGTCATGCCTTTTCATCCATAATCCTGCCGTCCATGATCACCGCTTGCTGAAAGCATATTGGATTACAAACTGGAAGGATCGTGCAGCTTTCGGATAGATTAACAATTTTTCCCTTGCATTATTATGCCGGTAATGAGTTAAATTAGCGTTAAAAAAGGCGGTGCAATGAACGATCATGCCTCTTTCCCCACGAATGTACCACTGGTTTGTCCGACCGCGATGGTTTACGAAAAAATATATCCATGACCACATCGAAGGCCATGTCTGTTTGGATAATAAACTCATTCTCGATTTTGGTTCTGGCACCGGGGCAAATTGCTCTATATGCAAACCCGGCTTTTATCTTGGCATCGAACCGGATGTTAGTCGGGTTACGCTTGCTAAACGTCTTTACCCTGGCCATAGCTTTATGATTTTTGACGGTAAACGGATTTCCGTGCATAATGAAACGTTCGATTACATTTTCATCGTTGCGGTTCTTCACCATATAACGGACGACCAAATCAAAGACTATTTGCTTGAATTCAAACGGGTCTTGAAACCGGGCGGGAAAGTTATTGTGATGGAGCCCTATCTATGCGATCGTACAAAGTGGAATAACCGGTTTATGCAGTGGTACGATGACGGTGAATATATACGAAACGAGGACAGCTATATGAGCTTATTTCAAGCCGAACAGTTTGAATGCCGAATATTGAAAAAATTCACCAAATGCTTCGTTTACAATGAAATCTTTTTTTCCGCCATGCTGAAAGACGAACTCGAATACGTAAGTTATTCGGCCGAGATTTCCAGTCCCCCTGTAAGGAGGTGATTTCTATGACAGTCGCGTCTGAAGTATAAACATGCGTCGCTTCGCTGAAAAGCGCTCAAGCAAGTCTCGAACAATTTGCATTGGCAACCCAAAATCAAGAAGCCAAAACCCTTTTCACGAATGCCGCGCAGCAAAACCATTCCATCGTGCAACAAGTGGAAGGTCGTGTCCAACAATTAGAAAACGAAGAGCCTCAATATAAAGGGTGAGGGTCACCATGCAAGCGATGCTTGTTTTTGCTGCCATGAACCAAAAAGAATGGCGACCTGACTCTGGAAGACCGGTCGGCCATCTGATAAATTCAATTTCGTATTTGGAATATGATAAAAAACATAAAGAACTCTGTCGGCAAAATTCGAACATCTTAGAGGACCAAATAAGAATGACTTCCCCCCAATTATCAAGATCTTTTGAAGTAATGGGAAACGCTTGTTCGATAAACCAACAGTAGTCTAGGACTTTATTTTTCAGTTTAAGACAGCTGTTGGTTATTATATTGGGTCCATCAAAACGAGCTCTTTTGGAAATCGCTAGTGAGCAGTTTGCGTCTACTATTCTTTACGAATTTCGTTTTTTCATGGATCGCTCTGCCTGATGTTTTTGAACCTTCAGATCCTCTACCCGCCATACTCCCTGCAAGGAATATGTATTGACTAAGTTTTTTAGATGCTCATAATAACTCTCGTTTGGAGCAATTTCCTCCCGTATGAACGATGTAATCAAATTAATCTGACCACGTACAGATGATGAACTTTGTTGGTACTCTAGTCCGCTTAACGTTTTTTCAATACGAATAAACTCATTGATCAAATGGGTTAATGTTTCACGAATGGCGTTTGGAGATATTAAATCTCGGTCGAATGAATAGCACTCGGCAATCATATAAGTTGAAAAAATTAACATTAAATTATAAAATCTAACAAAGGCGGTGTAACCAATGAACTTGGTACAATTAATATTGGTTGGAGCATTCGGCATTGTTAATCTCTTATTAGGAATCATCATTGTAAAAATATTACTCACAAGAAAATTACCAAGTAATAATTACACTCCATTTGACTACATAACGGCCTATTCTCTTGTTGAGTTTCACGATGAGAAAAAAGAGATAGAAGAAAATGCGGATCATGGTGATGATAAGGACAAAAACATCATTTCGTTATCAAAACGACCTTCTCTTCCCTAATGCGCAATATGCATCTATTGTTCAGTATTTTCATACATTCAGTTACATATGGGAATACTTATCTTCACCCCAAGGTGTTCTATCGACTTCGCTAATATAATTTTTCTTTGTATCTGATACATGCTCTTTAAACATAATTGCTTTTGTCAATTGCGCTTCAACATCTGATTTTATTCTATTAATCAATAGTTCTTCACCTCTACGAATATCATCTTCTTTTGAACCAATAATAAACGTTTCAGCTCCAAAGCCATTCTCAACATAATGGTTTTTTACTTGTCCTATTTGACCTGCGTGTACAATTTAAAGTAAGTATTGTCTATACAAAAACCGCCTTCGCTAAACTGTCGAGTGACAATGTGCTCTGTGATATTCACTTCAATACATTGTTCAAAGCGCAAGCAAACCACAACTCTTGTTAATTTGTCTTCCAACTCCAAACTGATATTCATGATTCATTCACTCCTTCGCTATATGCATCTACCGCCAGTGTCTTCGTACTGCGCATCAATTATTTTCTATTAAATTCACTATGGATCGACGCTCCATGCCTTCCATCATGAATGCTAGTTTCATTTCATCTTCTTTTGACAATTCATCACTAGAAGTTGCTGGTACAGCTTTTTCTTCAGAGGGAAACAGCTTGTTTTTCTCCCCAAACCTTGTTTTTACCACAGCGCAGGCAATAGCTATGCCAATTGCCCTTTTTGTTAACAACCTTATGACCGATCAATTTACAGATAAACTTTTTTATCCTGGATATGATCCAGTAACTTGATAAATTTCTTGATTTGTGATACATCTTCATTCCATAGCCCATTCCGTTCCGCACCTTCCTTCCTGCGCTAAATTCGTCAACAGCTCGGTAACATCGGACTACGCAGTAAAGTATCGCTGAAGCTCTTGCCCCACCCATCTGCCCATCGGAACAGCAACGGCGTTGCCGATCTGTCGATAAGCGTCATTGTCAGTCCCAGCAAACCGGAACCAGTCCGGGAATCCTTGGAGTCGCGCATATTCTCGAACCGAATACGGCCGGACGCTTTTACCATCATCAACCAAGCGTGTAGAACGGTCTTTAGCATAATGGGCTACACATGTCGGTGCTTTACCATCCAGCCCCGTTACAATCGGTTTGTCCCGGTAACTACCGTCCAGCCGTTTCTGCACGTAATCCGGAGTGTATACCTCTGCCCCAACGTCAATAACTTCCCGCATGGAGAGCGGCGACCCTTCCGGGTATCGCAGCGTGTCGAACGGCTTCTTGGTTCCGATAACTATCAGCCGCTTACGTTCCTGCGGCAGCCACATATTCGCGTTAACTAGACACTCCACTCGAACATAATAGTTCGGCAGTTTCGTCATGCATTCCATTACAACCTGAAACTTCTTCATCCCTGGAACATTTTCAATGACATAGGCTTCAGGCTGGGCCAGCGCCACATGCCGGAAGAAGTGAAGGAATAAATCATCACCCGTTCGGGTCCCGTGAATATCGGCAATAGCGCTGTATTTCGTGCAGGGGAATGTCCCGATATAAACATCAGCGTCCTGCTGGTCCAGCACCGTAATCTGTGTGATGTCGCTTTCGTTCACTGTATGGCCGAAGTTTGTCCGCAGCGTGTCGCAGGCAGCACGGTCAATTTCATATGATTCAATGACCTCAATCCCGGCCTCAATCATTCCCAAATCCATGCCGCCAGCTCCGCTGAAATAGCTCTTAGCTGTAATCAATGTAATCCTCCTCCTTGGTGAATCGTATGCGTCTACCGCCAGTGTCTTCGTACTGTGCATTATCTAGCGGAACCATTTTTGTAAAAATAAAGTACTAGACTGATGCGCGTCCCATTAAGCTAACGGCAGGATTGCGTGGAGAGCCAACAAAAAGTAAATATTTACATTTAAAAACGTATGTTCTAAAATATAATATGGAACTTAATACATAGGAGGCTCATGTATATGATAAATCGAATTTCAACACCATTTAGTTATTCATCTGCTGTTGCGGCTGGTGACTATGTGTTTCTCGGATTACATCGGGGTTTTGGACAGAGCTTTACAGAACAGATTCACAATACTTTCTCTCACTTAAAAGAGACTCTTAATCAACTTGATGTACCACTGGATAATGTTGTTAAGGTGAATGTATACCTAAAGTACATTAAGGACTTACCTGAAATGGAACAGGTTTTTTGTGAGTATTTTGAAAAGGATAAATTCCCTGCTAGAATGACATCTACGACAGAGTTTTTTGACTCTGATTGTCTTATGATGATTGACGGAATAGCATACAAAGGATTGAACTAACGAGAAACGTTAGTTTAATTAAACAGCGGCAGTCTAGGACTTTATTATCTTGTTCACAGCTGCCGTCGATTATATATTTGGCAACGCCCCCCATTACTGCACAGTTTGCGTCTAAGCTTCAGTAATAACGTGCTTTTGTGCTGTTGATTAGACTTTTTCTGACTTCGTGACACTTTCAAAAACGAAACAATGATTACAAATTTCATCTGTGTTTATTAATTTTTCTTCTTCGCAAACAATACAAATCCCTAATCTACTGGCTGATGGATCATATCCATTCGATTCATTCGCTCCGCAATCAGTACATTCTAAGTGAGTCCAATCCATACGATCTGAACCACAGTTTCTACATTCCATAATCTTTCTTCCCTTCGTCACAGTATTCGTCTATTGTTCAGTATTTTCATACATTCAGTTACATATGGGAATACTTATCTTCACCCCAAGGTGTTCTATCGACTTCGCTAATATAATTTTTCTTTGTATCTGATACACGCTCTTTAAACATAATTGCTTTTGTCAATTGCGCTTCAACATCTGATTTTATTCTATTAATCAATAGTTCTTCACCTCTACGATTTTGAACCAATAATAAACGTTTCAGCTCCAAAGCCATTCTCAACATAATAGTTTTTTACTTGTCCTATTTGACCTGCGTACAATTTAAAGTAAGTATTGTCTATACAAAAACCGCCTTCGCTAAGCTGTCGAGTGACAATGTGCTCTGTGATATTCACTTCAGTACATTGTTCAAAGCGCAAGCAAACCACAACTCTTGTTAATTTGTCTTCCAACTCCAAACTGATATTCATGATTCATTCACTCCTTCGCTATATGCATCTACCGCCAGTGTCTTCGAACTGCGCATCATCTAGCGGAATCACTTTTGTCAAAAGAAGAAATATTAGTCTAAGGAAATAAAGCACTAGACTGTCGGGAGCATTAAGCTAACGTTCCATTACAAATAAAAAAGTAGTATTCTTAAAAAAATACACATAAAGGAGTTAATAAAATGATTACGTTTTATACTGATAGATATAAAGAAGAAGTCATTAAACTAATATTGCATGTACAAAATGATGAATATGGTGTAGGGATTAGTGTTGAAGAGCAACCAGATATACTAGATATTCAATCGAACTATGTTAAAGATGGAGGTAAATTTTGGGTAGCTTTAAACGATAACGGTGATGTTGTAGGCTCAATCGGGTTGCAAAAGAAAACTGACGATATTGCTGTACTAAAGAAATTTTTTGTTTATAAAGATTACCGCGGCAAAGAGCTTGCGATAGGAACAGGCCTTTACGAAGCTATGCTTGATTTTGCGCAGAAACATCGGTTTTCTAAGGTGATTTTGGATACTCCATCCAAAGCAACTAGGTCACACAGCTTTTACAAAAAAGTTGGATTTAAAGAAATTACTAAAGGCGATTTGGCAATTCAATATGATTATCCTGATAGAGATTCACTTATTTTCGAGTTAGACTTAATCAGTCAATAATATTGGGAGTAACCGGTTTAGATAGCCTTTGTACTAATTGACCCAACAGTAGTCTAGGACTTTTTTTATCAGTTCAAGACAGCTGTTGGTTTTTTAAAGGACTATGTGATTGCTGACCAAACCATCTATCACGATGCTGCACATCCATCTTCCATCACCTTACCTATCATACCTGCAGACAAGCAAGGTGAATGGTTGGATTGGCCATATGCTCCTGAAAAGACTGGCGGTTTTGACCATGCAGCTATGGCGGGAAAACCAGTATGTACTGAACCAGTTCCGATGAATACCGCAGATCTTCCTATCTTAGAGTAATTGAAAACACTCATTTTCATGGAGCTGCACTCTAACTAGTAAAACGTTGGAGTGTAGCTCCAGTTATATGTAATGCGCTAATATCCTAAACTCAAACTCCCCACGACCGAATCCATGAGACCGATGAATTCCCGGATCGGCTGTCGTCTATATAAACGAAGGCATAAATGAACACAAACTAATTTGACGAAGAGGTGTATTGAAAATGGCATTAACGTCCGCATTCACGAGCTTCAACCTGCCTGTAAAAAACGTAGAACAATCGAAAGCGTTCTTCACCGGACTCGGATTCGAGATCAACCCGCAATTCCCTGAGAATGAGAATTCGGTAGCCATCGTGATCGGCGACAACCTGCTGGTCATGCTGATCAATCAAACATTCTTTAATACGCTCACGGAGAAGGAATCCGTCGATACAAGAAAATATGCGCAGATGACGATCGCATTGGCCTTCGAGAGCCGGGAAAAGGTCGATGAAATCGTGAATACCGCGCTCTTCTTGGGGGGGGAAATACACGCTGAACCTGAAGATCATGGGTTCATGTATCATTGGGGCTTCGTGGACTTGGACGGTCATCTGTGGGCTATTAACTACATGAACATGGATGCGGCACAAAGTTAAGGCTAACGGAGCGTAATAGGGTTAAAAAGAAGAACGCCGGGAAATCTTCCCCGGCGTCTTCTTCGCGATGATTAGTTTTGTTCGGTATAGGCTTTGAAATTGTCCATGATTGCTTGCCAGCCTGCTTGCTGCAACTCGACGGGATTGGAGCTCTCCGCGTCGAACGTTTCAACGACCGTCGTCTCATTCCCTTGATCGACAAAAGCAATATCTTGCTCGCCTACCGGTCTGTAACCTGATGAACTCAAATATATGCAGATCGTAAGATCTTGAGTCTGCTGGGAATACTCGGATAGCAGACTTAACAGGGGGAACGCCAGTCTGGGGTTGGTACTTCACCGGAAGCCCAGTACTATCGGGCTCCTTTCAAACAATAAGCTCACAAAGGCAGGTTATTATACTTTTTCCTGCGCAGTGCGAGCGTCTACGTAATTGCACTTATGCGGTTGAACCGCCGTATACGAACCGTAGTACAGTGGTGTGAAAAGACGGCCTCTCAATTAGTGGATAGCTCCTACCCGATTAGAAAACAAGAGAACATTATTCATTAGACAAAATCCGCATGTAGCTTAAGACAAGTGAATCATAATAGCCGATTTGACCTGAAGTTCTAGACATTAGTTGGGCACCTTGTACGAAAGCAATAAGTGTTTTCGCTTGCTCCAAAGGCTCATTTGAAAAATTGAATTCGCCATCTGATTTTCCGTGACTTAGTACCTTCTCGATCCAACTCGTATTGGCATCAAAAAATATATTTAACTCGTTACGTATTTCGTCAGGAAAAGAATTCAGCTCAGCAGCCATCATTGAACACAAACAAAGTTTAGTATTATTTTCTAGTGTCTCTCGGTATAAATCAAAAAATGATTTTAGCTTTTTTTTCCAACTATTATCATCTTCATGGATTCGTTGAAGTTTATCTATGAACTCTCTACGGTAACGAATCAGTACAGCTTGGACAAGGTCCTTTTTAGTTGGAAAATGATAATGAATGCTCGCCTTACGAATTCCTATGGCTTCAGCGATGTCAGCGTAACTAAACCCGTTATAGCCCCGTTCTTGAACCAGGGTAAGGCCTGTATCCATAATATCTTGTAAAGTATTTTTCTTATTATTCATAATTGAAATCTACCATCCAGTAAATATACTGTCAAGATTCCCTCCATCCCCTCTTAGTTTTATAGAAAAGGCTGACCACCTAACGTGATCAGCCCATTCAAAGATTATTATCGAAGACGAGCAGTAACACCGCCATCCAAAGGCATTACTATACCGGTGATCCAAGAAGCCGAATCACTGGCTAGAAACAAGATGGCCTCTGCTACATCCATTGTTGTACCATTTCGACCGATGGGATGGAAGGCATTAAAGCTAGGCAATACTTCTGCTACTTGCTCCTCAGTCATGAACGTATTATAGATCGGTGTTTCAACGACTGCAGGTGCCACTGCGTTTACTCGGATCTGGTCTCCAGCTAACTCCACCGCTAAGTTTCTTGTCAATGCGTGTCTTCCTGCCATAGCTGCCGAATATGCAGCCGATGGAGTGGCTTCTACCGCTTGTATTGCCCACATGGAGCCAGTATTAACAATTGCTCCTCCACCTCTTTTTTTCATTTCCGGAATAACTGCTTGAGAAGGATAGAATGTTCCTTTAACAATGGTATCCAGGTACGATTGCAAATCCTCTGCTGTATGTTCAAGAAACGGTGTCGGATTAAATTTCCCAGTGTTGTTCACCAGTATGTCGACTCCTCCGAAAGCTTCTACAGCAGCTTGTACAAGTTTTCTCGATGTTTCCTGCAAGCTGATGTCGCCGGCTACAGCAATAACCTTCTTGCCCGAAGGATCAATTTCCAGAGCAGCTTGCTTGAGAACATCCTCGCGCCGGCCATTGATTACGACATTGGCTCCCTCTTCAAAAAAACGTTGTGCTGTTGTCTTTCCAATCCCTGTTCCTCCGCCAGTTACAATTACAGTTTTGTTTTCAAATTTCATTTTTGTGCATCTCCTTTATCTACTAATAGGTAGTTAGTCGATTTGATTTTGTTTTTATACATTAAGACTTTAAATACCTGCAAATTTATTATCAAGATTCATCATATGCATTCAAAGCATTCACACCATGTGCCATCGCAGATCCCGCCTTTAATGCTGTTGCCACCATAATTGCCTCAGCCATTTCTTCTTTGGACACTTGGGCCTTTTTAGCTGCTTTTACGTGAGCTTGAATACAGTATGGACATCCCGTAACGTGTGCAATCGCGATCGCTATCAGTTCTTTTTCCTTTACACTAAGCATCCCAGCTTTCATTGCCTGCACATCAAAATTGATGAAAGCTTTAAAAGCATCACCGGCTAGATTAGCATACTCATTGATTCGATCAAAGTAAGAAGCATTATACAGTTCATCATTACTAGCATTACTATCATAAGCGTTAAGAGCATTTACCCCGTGAGCCATTGCAGACCCCGCTTTTAATGCGGTAGCAACCATAATAGCCTCAGCCATTTCTTCTTTTGAAGATTCTGGTTTTATTTTATTGACATGGATTTCAATACAGTACGGACAACCTGTAACGTGAGCTACTGCAACAGCAATTAATTCCTTTAATTTAGTTGAAAGGAGTCCTTGGGCTAAAGCCTTTTGATCGAAGTTCACAAATGCCCGAAAAGCTACGCCAGACAAATTACCAAATTCCCCTAGCCTGTTTATATATGATTTTTTGTACAAGTTGTCTTTGCTCATCTTTATATTCTCCTATCATATGTTTTTTATAATATTTAGCTGAGTTGTTTAATTACCTCACTAGCAACTCTTTCAGCTGACTGAAGGGCTCCTTCAAGATGTCCACCTTGTCCGTAAGCTGTCTCGGTCCCAGCAAAATAGATATGTTGTACTCGATCTCCATCAAGTATTGGTCCATAATTCGGGAAATATTGAAGCGGAGCCGCATCCTCGTTAACAGCTATATTAGTGTCAGTAGACCAATCTTTATATAAAATCGCCTTTGTATTCTTTGAAAAAGGACCGAATAGCCGCGTTAATTGTTCCACAACAAGCTCAAGGAGTTGTTCCTGCCCCATATTTAGGCGCATTTCTGAAGGAAGGCTAAAAAAGCCAAACAGTGCGCCAGAATCAGGCGAAGGTGAAGCATCATGAATCTCCTGTAATGGACCGACCCAACTTGAAGCGAAGCCTGATAGACCATGATCACGCCAGAAAGGCTTTTCATATACAGCAATAACCTTAGCTTGGTTAGCCATCCAAGTTGGTTTATTCATTAAATTGGTTTTTACATTAGCCGGAAGTTCAGGCCAAAATGTAATATTTTGTTCAGCAACCCGTGGTGGTAAAGCAATTATCACTGAGTTACCATAAAAATCCCCTGCATTTGTTTGAACCATTACCCTATCATTGTTTTGATGATGAATAGAGATTACTCTTGTATTTAAATGAATTGCATCAGGTGGTAATGTAGCTGCCAACGCATCAATTAGAGACTGAGCCCCGCCTATAAACCTACGCGAGTACTCCATTGCGTCTGAAGACAAATTATGTTGTTCTGGTAATTCGTTTATAGATCGTTCTAACAGAACGCGTCCATCATTAAACTGCTCAAATGTGGCTAAACCGAGTTCTTCGACCAGTCGGTTCATGGCTGACTCATAACGCGGCCAGTACCATGTGGGTCCAAGATCAAATTTACCTAGTTCAGGTTTATCCTCGACTTCTACACTTAAGACCCTTCCACCAATTCGATCCTGAGCTTCCAAAACCGCACATTTAATTCCTTGTGAATGAAGTAAAGAAGCAGCCCTAAGTCCACTTAGACCCCCACCAACTATTATTACTGAGTCATCCATTCTATGTTTGCACTCCTTATTGATTCAGGTGAGCCCGATCGATCTACTTAGGCTGAAGGAAGTTTATCTGAGTCGGGCAGTAACACCGCCATCCAAAGGCATTACTATACCGGTGATCCAAGAAGTCGAATCACTGGCCAGGAATAAGATGGCCTCTGCTACATCCATTGTTGTACCATTTCGTCCGATGGGATGGAAGGCATTAAAGCTAGGCAAAACTTCTGCTACTTGCTCCTCAGTCATGAACGTATTATAGATCGGTGTTTCAACGACTGCAGGTGCCACTGCGTTTACTCGGATATGATCTCCAGCTAACTCCACCGCTAAGTTTCTTGTCAATGCGTGTCTTCCTGCCATAGCTGCCGAATATGCAGCCGATGGAGTGGCTTCTACCGCTTGTATTGCCCACATGGAGCCAGTATTAACAATTGCTCCTCCACCTCTTTTTTTCATTTCCGGAATAACTGCTTGAGAAGGATAGAATGTTCCTTTAACAATGGTATCCAGGTACGATTGCAAATCCTCTGCTGTATGTTCAAGAAACGGTGTCGGATTAAATTTCCCAGTGTTGTTCACCAGTATGTCGACTCCTCCGAAAGCTTCTACAGCAGCTTGTACAAGTTTTCTCGATGTTTCCTGCAAGCTGATGTCGCCGGCTACAGCAATGACCTTCTTGCCTGATGGATCAATTTCCAGCGCAGTTTGCTTGAGAACATCCTCGCGCCGGCCATTGATTACGACATTAGCTCCCTCTTCAAAAAAACGTTGTGCTGTTGTCTTTCCAATCCCTGTTCCTCCGCCAGTTACAATTACAGTTTTGTTTTCAAATTTCATTATGTGCATCTCCTTCTGATTTTATTAATCTACCTATCAGTAGGTAGATTAGGGTCACAACGATTATAATAGGATAAATATTAAAAGGAAATATTATTTATAACAATGAGTTTAACTGAATAAAAAATTATACATACTATTAACTTGCTCAGATAACTGTTCTAATCGAACAAAGCGATCTGTTCGGAGATACTCTTTGCCGTCAATAAAAATCATTATAGTAGGAACACTGAACACAAGAAATCTTTCGGCTACTTGTTCTACTCTACTCGCGTTTATGTGTCCTACATAGATTTGTGGATAGCTCTCAAGCATTATAAGCAGTTTTGGTAAGATTGCATGACATACAGTACACTCTGGTCTAGATACATAGAGTAGACAAAATTGGTGTTTTTTCAGAAAGCCTTCAATCTCATCTACAGAATTAATTTCGTGTAAAAAATCCTCATTTTCCTGCGGCATTCAGAATTTTATCCTTAAGCAACTCTTTTTGTTTCACACCGACCATTTGATCAATTAACTTACCATCCTTAAACAGAAGTAAAGTCGGAATACTTTGCACCCCGAATTGGGCAGCCAATTCTTGCTCAGCATCCACATTGACTGTAGCAATGTTCGCTTGCCCCACCATTTCAGTGGCTAGTTCTTCAACAATTGGGAGTTGCACTCGGCATGGTCCGCACCAAGAAGCCCAAAAGTCAACTAGAGAAACACCAGAAGTAATATATTCTTGGAAAGTATATTTAGTCAAAGCTGTTGCACCCATTAATATTCCTCCTCAACATAAAGTGGTTTACTCCATTCAATTAATCACTTGAATTACATTGATTTACAAAAGACCTCGTCCCCGATGACGAGGCCTTTGAGTTCTAATTAGAATGCTGCGTAAATTCTGACTTCAGGATCTGCTTCCAACAAATTCTTTAGACCAACTACAACATCGTTATTAAAAAGATCACTTTGCAGATAAGCTTTTGCATCGGCTTCACTGCTAAAGCAATGTAAAACCTGTACATCATCATCACGAACCAACAGCTCTTTTGTCAGAGCGCCATCAATTCCTTTTAAAAATGGTTCTTTGTACGTAGTGTACACTTTTGTTGCCGCATCACGGTTTGCCGGTTCAACCTTTAAAGTGATCTCTAGATATGCTTTTTGCATAATACTTACTACCTCCGTTTAATAGTAAATTAATGTATGAATAAATAATCAATATTCAAATATTCAATCATACAATTGAATTGTAGTGTATGAAATGATATCTGTCAATAATCTTCTACGTGACCTTTATATTAACAGCGAAAATCACTAATACTATTCATATAATCTATTAGGATATATTTAACACCGCACGGAACCGTGTCTTAGCGGCCATCATTTTCTCATAAGCTTCACTAGCTTGTTCCAGTGGAAAAACTTCGATCATCGGTCGCACATCAGTTAAAACACTAAAGCGAATAGTGTCATTAATTTCCTTTGCCTGTCCAGTAAACGAACCTCTAACCGTACGTTGCCCTCGCACGAAATCCATTGAAGTTAATTCCAAAGGATCACTCGAACCCGCGACTATGATAAGTTCTCCATCGGTTCCCAGTCCGTTGATTAGTGAAGATATAACTTTGGGATTAGGCGCTGTAGCCAAAATGACTTTGGCACCACCCAGGCTTTTTAAAACCTCAGCAGGATTTTCTTTTTCTAAGTCAATATAATGATTCGCTCCAAGTTTTCGAGCCAGTTTCTCTTTATCAATGCCACGAGAAATAGCAACCGTTCGAAAACCAGCCTTATGTGCATACTGAATAGCAAGATGTCCTAGGCCACCAATACCTGAGACTGCTACTAGGTCCCCAAGTCGTGCTTTACTGTTTCTAATAGCGCTAAATGTTGTTTCACCTGCACACATAAGAGGGGCTGCTTCAATAGAGGTAACTTCCTTTGGAATGCTTGTTAAATAATCCTCAAATGCAACCATGTATTCTGCATACCCACCATTCATGGTTAGACCTGTTACGTGACTATGGCCACCGTTATATCCGATACCCACACGATCTCCAATATTCCATTTTGTCGAGCCATCTCCAAGCTCTTCTACAATTCCGATTACTTCATGCCCTGGAATCTTGGGATAGGTTGGGGCACCTCCCATAATCGTTCTCGAGTCTCCATTGCATACACCGCACGCTTCAACCCGTAGGAGAACCTGACCCATCTCTGGTTGAGGTATCGGTATCTCGACCAATTTCATTTTTTCTCCCTTGGCTTGTATTTGCATCGCTTTCATCTTTCGCATGTTTTTTCCTCCCTTATCCTTACATGTGTAGTGCTTTATCAGCATACATCATTTTATTATATTGATCTATTGTATAATTGAATAATATAATAAAGGAATTTATCCTTGTTATAATTCACCATATTTAATTGGAATATACTTTCGTGAACTTATTGTATTAAACTAAAATCAACAAAAAAGAACACCATCCCTGATGTTCTTTTGAAGTATTTTTTATATTAGCTAGATCGCCATTCCAATACACTTTCTTCAATACGATATGCTTTGAATCCCCTCTTTTGTATTTTCTCAACAGCTTGGGTTGTGAACACACAATAAGGACCGCGACAGTAGGTCGCCATCTCGGTATTATCCGGTACTGTATCAAGATATGCATCGAGTTCTTCCATAGGTACTGAAAGGGCTCCATCAATATGCTCCGTCTCATATTCATCTCTCGGACGTACATCCAATACTACAAAATTGCCTTTATTCATCCGTTCTAAAACTTCCTGCTTAGAGATGGTGTGAACAGTATTAAAGTGTTGTTCAATGTCTTGTTTAATCCGTATCACATCAGAGAGCTGGTTCTCAGAAAGCTTCCATAGAGATACCATAAATTCAGCAACCAATGGGTTTGCTAAGGAATAGATAACATAGGTTCCTTTTTTTGAAAAGCGTACCAAATTGGCATCTAACAAAATCTGAAGATGACGCGAAACATTAGCGACATTCATTCCAGATATGTGAGCCAAATTTTCGACTGCCTTAGGTCCGTTTGCTAATATATTCAAAATTTCTAATCTTCGTTCGCTGGATAAACATTTTCCAATTCGGGCGTACTGCAAAAATAATTGTTCTTTATAAAATTCAGCAATTTGTTTATCATCCATAGGTGTTCAACCCATCCTTTTGTTCAACTATATAACTGACCATATAACGTTCTGATCTAAATTTCAAGTTTATTGAAAGTCACTGCATTAATCTTATTTTATCATAGTTGGACATCAATATTCCTATCAAATTTGCACAACCACTACTTGCCTCATCAATCTCTGCAGAACTTTACACCCGCAGCGGTGTATAACCGTCAGGCTTTGCTCTTATCCCCAAGCGAATAATGGAGGGAACTTCGTTCCCCTCCCGCGCCTTCGCTTGGGCTTTGCCCCCCACCTATTCCTCGGGTAGCGCTGACTTTGTAACTATTTTCACAACCTAAAGATATTAAATTCTCTGTCTTGACATCGTGTAGCACCATATTTTGCCTGCTGTGTTAGTGGTTCTAAATCCGTTCCCGCATACCTAGCTGTAAATTTGGGCACACACCAAGAAGCTTGAGGAGGAATTGTTTTATTCTTTTGTAGCAAACTATGGGCTGCAAATTCTTATTAAAGGGTCTGTTTTCTTAAATACGAATGCAGGAAAATTTGGATTCCATTTTTCGGTTTAATAGTTAAAGCATACAACTATTAGGATTTAAAAGGTGTACTTACTTCAGCACACTTCTATTTTAAGATATTGGACTAATCGTTGATTTTTGTCTAAAAGTAAATTGACATTTAAACAGAAACAGCATAAAGTTAAAGCATTCAATAAATTAGTTGAATAGACAGGAGGGGTTAGTTTGAACGAGAGAGAATTTAAAAATGTGTTATTTACGGAATTTTCTCGCATTGGTAAATGTCTATCTAGTCCGAAAAGAATAGAGATTCTTGATGTACTTACACAAGGTCCAAAATCAGTTGAGAGAATATCACAAATTACTTCTATGTCTATCGCAAATGTTTCGCAGCATTTGCAATCGCTCTATTACGCGAAGCTTGTCGATTATAAAAAGCGTGGAAATTTCGTCTATTATGAATTAGCCGATCCAGCTGTTTTGCATTTCTTGAACTCTTTTTATGATCTATCAGAAAAACAGTTAATTGAAATACAACACATAAAGGATCAATTTATGGGCCAATTTTTAGAAGTTGAAGCAGTGTCAATGGATGAATTACTAAGTCGCTTAGAATCTGGAGAGGTCACTCTTCTGGATGTACGACCAAACGATGAATATGAAGCAGCTCATATTCCAGGAGCAATATCGCTCCCAATTGAAGAACTGGCTGATCAGTTATCCGCTTTGCCACATGACACTAAAATTGTCGCTTATTGCCGTGGACCTTATTGTTTAATGGCTATTAAAGCTATTGAATTGCTTAAAGCTCAGGGATTTGATGCGTATCGTTTGGATAAAAGCGTTCATGAATGGAATGACTATGTAGGTAAGGAAGTGTTAGCTCCATGAAGTTAGGGATTATTCTCCAAACAAAAGAGTCCGAGAAAGCGTGGAATGCGTTTCGATTCGCTAACGCGGCACTAAAGAAACAACATAAAGTTAGGTTTTTCTTAATGGGAGAAGCCGTAGAATGTGAGTCTATTACCCATCCACAACATAATGTATTTGAACAAATGACAACTTTTAATGATCAAGGCGGAGAATTGTTGGCTTGCGGGGCATGCTTGAAGTCTAGAGAGTTGGAAGATTTAACTCAGTGTCCTATCTCCACAATGAATGATTGCGTAGAACTTGTTGAGTGGGCTGATAAGACGGTGACGTTCTAAAGTTGTTCAATACTATTAGCTCAATGCTGTGGAAGGATGTTTTTAATGCAGATCACGAAATCTTCAACTAAACAACAAGATATAATAAAAAGTTACATTGAATCACCTGATAAACAGAGGAAGCTGTATCGACGGACATTGATTACCGTGATTTTTTCCCAGATTTTTGGAGGTGCAGGACTTGCAGCTGGAGTAACTGTAGGAGCGATACTGGCTCAGGATATGCTTGGTAGAGATGACTTCACTGGTGTTCCGACAGCATTATTTACACTTGGTTCAGCAGCCGCAGCCTTGTTGGTCGGTAGAATATCTCAGAAGCATGGTAGAAGATTTGGATTGGGTTTGGGATTTATTACAGGTGGTATAGGAGCCATTGGCGTTATTATAGCTGCCGTTTTAAATAGCATATGGCTGCTCCTTCCCGCCCTTCTTGTTTACGGTGCAGGAACAGCAACCAATTTACAGGCACGCTATGCCGGTACGGATTTAGCAAACTCTAAACAGAGAGCAACGGCAGCAAGCATGGCTATGGTATTTACAACCATTGGAGCAGTAGCCGGACCGAATCTTGTTAACACAACTGGAGAGTTTGCGGTTTCAATTGGGATTCCAAGTCTAGGCGGGCCATTTATTTTAGCAGCAGTGGCATATATTTTAGCTGGTATTGTACTTCTCATATTTCTTCGTCCTGATCCGCTTTTGATCGCGAATGCTCTCGCCGTACATTCAGTTGATACCAAACAATATCCTGATCATCAATCGGAACAGTCTTTAGAGCGAAGAGGTGTAATTCTTGGGGCTTCGGTCATGATTTTAACGCAGATTGTTATGGTGGCCATTATGACAATGACACCTGTACATATGAAGCATCATGGACATGGGCTGGGAGATGTAGGTTTAGTTATAGGATTTCATATCGGTTCAATGTATCTCCCGTCTTTAATTACTGGGATATTGGTTGATAAAATTGGGCGCAAGATAATGGCTGTTGCTTCAGGTGTAACATTACTTACTTCGGGGGTTGTAGCTGCACTTGCACCTGCCAACTCCATGGTTATGTTAATAGTTGCTCTTTCACTTTTGGGATTGGGATGGAATTTCGGTTTAATTAGTGGAACTGCTTTAATCGTAGATTCAACTACGCCTGTGAATAGAGCCAAAGTACAAGGATCTGTAGATGTTCTAATAGCATTGGCGGGTGCCTCCGGAGGAGCATTATCAGGTATGGTGGTTGCACATTCGAGCTATTCAACTCTCTCTTATACCGGTAGTATCCTTTCTTTATTGCTAATTCCGATCATGTTTTGGCCGTATAAAAAATATCTTAAATGATAATAATAAGTCAAGCTAGAATTATAAATAACAAAAGAGCCGTTCACAAGAGTGAAGGGCTCATTGTTATTTTACCATATCTCCATTAATTTTTAATCCCGCAAAATGCTCTTCATCCGGTAATATTCTTCTTCCGTGATTTCACCTCTTGCAAAGCGTTCATCTAAGATTCTTCTTGGTGTATTGTCATTAAATCGTGAGTTCCCATTTCCCCTAACCCATCTTATCACCAAATAGATTACACCTACGATCAGTAAAAAATTGATGATTAATCCAAATATTCCAAATCCGAAGCCATAACCCATCATCATTTTCTCTCATCCTTTCATCGAATTAATGGAAGACGAACGTGAACGGTAGTTCCCTTTCCCATCTCACTTTCAACATGAATAGAGCCGGCATGAGCATCCACTATGGCTTTAACAACTGCAAGTCCTATTCCGGCTCCGCCAGTTTTCCGGTTCCTTGATTTCTCTCCGCGGTAAAAACGTTCAAAGATAAAGGGAAGCTCATCTTTAGATATACCCATTCCGGTATCGGAAACGATAATGACGCCTTCTGCATTCTCTTTTAACACTTCAATATGAACACTTCCAGAACTCGTGTATTTGAAGGCATTGCTTATCAGATTTACAAATACCTGAAGGAGCCGCGAACGATCCCCAGTGATCCAAACGTCACTTTTACTTATCAGGTCAGCTGAAAGTCTTTCCTGCCCAAACTGGCTGCATACCGTATTTAAAGACTCACTAACGATTTCGTTAAGTGAGACGACCTCCGTCATAAGCTGAACCATTGGATTCTCTACAGCAGCCAGATTTTCCAAATCACTGATGAGCCTGACAAGTCGCAGGACTTGATCATGACACACTTGTAATTTATCCGGCGTCGGTTCCCAAATGCCATCCTGAAAGGCTTCCAAATGGCTTTGAATTGTTGTTAAGGGTGTTCGCAGCTCATGGGCCACATCAGCGGTCAGTGATTTCCTTAGTTGATCTTGCTTCTCCAATCCATCAGCCAAATGATTGAGTGTACGCCCCACGTCATCAATTTCAGTATTCTGATTTAACACTTCAACCCGGGAGCTGAGATCCCCCTCCCTCATTTTCGAAGCAATATCTTTAATCTCTAAGAGAGGTCGGCTAATGCTTTTGGCCATATAGCGGCTGAACAGATACGTCCCGACAATTACGAGTATCATTGCGGCCCATAACAAGGTGTTAAACATTCGCAGAAACTGCTGATCCAGACTTTGCGACGTTTCTTTCTCTGGTAGAAATTCCAATGTTCCTACCTGCTGATTTCCTTTTACGATTATTTTTTTAATGGTGTCTTGTGCAGACTGGGAATTCACTTGTATCTGCATGCCCATTTGACTAGTATCCCAAATCAAGCGACGGTTTTGGTCATAAACACGAACCATATAATCACTAATCATCGCTTGGTGCGAAATGGTCATCCAAATGTTTGTATTCCAGTGGCCGGTAGAGACATTATAAGCGTCTTCTAAATCATCCAGTAAACCTTGTATTTCTGTCTGCTGCTGGTTCTTCTGATATTGGTTAAACGAGATGTTCATTACCAAGTTCACAAGCAAGACAATAGACAGAAGAGCAGCAAGGGCAACACCGACATGGGAAATAAGAAGCTTTCTGCTCAATCCGCCTCTATTAAACATCATGACTCACCAAGAATTTATACCCCACTCCAAATACAGTTCCAATAAAAACATGGTCATCGGATATATTTGAAATGGCTGGACTGAACCACCGTTTACTGTTTGCATGATGGACTGTAGATCATGGCGTTTAGCAAAGCTTGAAGACATTTTCACAGTGATACCTTGAATGCGGCTCCCTGCATGATATCGGCCCATGCTTGTCGAGGGACTAAGGTTGAGCTGATGAAGTAATGCAATATACCTAACAAAAAAGCAGCCATTCTCTTGATGAGAATGCTGCTTTTTAGGTGCTACCTATGCCCAGCAGTCACAGCGATCACTCCGTTAACCGGAGCTTCTGAATTTTTCGCCTTGCTGGTTATATATAAAGAATAATAACGAGCCTCCCAATAATGAACAAATAAGATACACACAGGTATATGATAATAAATCGGCAACCGGTCCCATAATCACTCCGCTAAGCGATACGCCGAGATCAGCCATTGCAATAAATAAACCGATCAGCACATTCCTGTTATTCTCCGGGAGCACGAACGTCAAATAAGTTGTTAAGGTCGGATAAAGCATGGCCTGGGCTAATCCCATTAATAAAGCGCCGCTATAAAAGACTGCAAATCCGCCGACAATAGAAAACCCCGTGCATAAGGACGCCACCGTGAGTGCGAGAATAATCCAAGTTACAAACACAGGATGCCATCGTCCGTCTGAAGGAATCTTTTTCCGCAAAAAAAACCGTGCCGCGACAATCATCGCCGCCTGCAGCATCAAATATACGGCTGCACTGCCATGATTAATCTGAGCTGCGTACAAAGGTATAAAGGTTGTGACTGCGCCAAACACAATGGATGATACCAGCATTAGTATACTGCAGCGAAATAAATGTGGATTCGTGAACAGTTGGGTAAACGAACCCCGCATGCCGGTTCTCTGAGCAGCCGGCCGGTTATCCGACTCCGTCTTCATCGTGGCACTGAAGCCTACAGCTCCAGTAAGGACAGCCATTCCGACAAGTGTTATTGTAAAAACACTCATTTCCCCGGTTTCCCAGATATTAATAGCCAGTAAAGGACCTATTACACCGGGCATCGATGCACAAAGCGAATACATGGAAATGCCTTGCGAGCGGTCTTTCTCTGATAAGGCATCAATTATGCCCAGCTGCAGCGACATAGAGAAGAAAGCCGTACATGCCCCTTGCAGCATTCGGGCGACAAAATATCCGCCTAATCCGGTAAATGTATAAAGAGACAAAGCGACTGCGTTCATTACCAAAATAACACGCAGTACTTTAACCGGACCCAGCTGATGAATCAACTGGCCGGCCCAGGGCCGCAGAAACATGGTCGTAAACAAATAGGCTCCCATAACTAGGCCAATGGTTGAGTTACTGGCGCCCAGGGACTCTCCCTTAAGAGGGATGATTACATTAAGAATAGAGTTTGCACTGAAATATAAGAGGGTCAATACATACAGGCGCAGAAAGGGCCAGGACAGGGCTCCCTTCACAGTATTCTCTCCTTCCGGTTCTCCAGGTCAACGCTGCGGTCTTCACCTGGGCCGGCTAAGCGTAAAGCCATCCGAAGCATGTCTTTGGAATACTCAGACCGGACATCGTTTAATTGGTGGGCAGATAAGATCTCCTCGATTTGTCCATAGCGGACAAACATCAGGCGGTCACACAGATAGACTGCTGCCTGGATATCGTGAGTGATGAAGATATAGCTCATCCCGTACGATTCCTTCAGCTTCTTAAGCAGCTCCAGCACTTGAAATTGAACCGAAGCATCAAGTGAGCTGACTGCTTCATCCAGCAGAATGCATTTTGGCTCCGTCGAAACTGCTCTGGCAATACACACCCGCTGTGCTTCACCTCCTGACAGTTCATGGGGATATTTCTTACGGTAAGAAGGGTCCAGTCCCACCTGACGCAGCAGGAGGTCAATCCTCTCTTCGACTTCCCTGCCTTTCTGTCCCAACAGTTGAAGGGGTTCAGCCAAGGCTTTCTCAACAGTATAATAGGGGTGAATCGATGAAGTATAATCCTGGAATACCGCGCTGATCTTCCCCCTTCTGCCTGCCCGCTCACCTATGTTTATTCCTTCGAATTGTATGGTCCCGCGGTCAGGCTTCTCAATGCCAAGCAGCAAGCGCCCCAGGGTAGACTTACCGCTCCCGCTTTCGCCAATAATCCCTAATACCTCGCCTGCTTCTAATGTAAAGCTGATATTGTGTAATACCTTCTTGCTTTTGCGGGAGAACAACCCCCTGCCTGCATAGGATTTCTCCACCTGATCAACGGTCAACAAGGTCTAAGCCCCCCATCCTGCTGCTAAAATGCCGGTTCAGCACTTGCTTTGCTTCTATTAGGTGCCTGGTATATTCATGTCGGGTATTTGAAAATACATCAGCTGCACTTCCACTCTCCAGAATCTCGCCGTCCTTCATGACCACAATGTCGTCAGCGATCTGCTTCACCATGTCTAAATCATGTGAAACAAAGATCATGGAGCACCCTGTGTTTGCCCGCAAGGAAATCAGCTGTTCCATCACTTCAAATTGTGAAAGGGTGTCCAGGGCGGACGTAGGCTCATCGGCGATAATCAGCGTGGGCTCAAGAACAATAGCAAGCGCAATCATCATCCGCTGCAGCATCCCCCCGGAAAGCTGGTGCGGGTATTTGTTCATGAGGGCAACCGGATCTTTAAGCATGACGCTCTCCATTGCCTTGGCCATCCTGGACGTTATATCACTCGGGTTCCAGCCATAGTGCTGTTGCAGTGTCTCTCTGAAATGACTTCCGACTACACTTGAAGGATCAAAGGCTCGCATGCCGTTCTGCATAATCAGACACAGCTGCCTGCCTCTTTGCTTTCGCATTTCCGCTTCGGAAAGTTCAGCGAGATTAACCCCGTTCAGCCGCATACTCCCTGATTGATGAATATTGGATTTGTTCAACCTCATGATTGCCCGGCAGGTGACAGACTTTCCGCTGCCGCTCTCCCCCACAATAGCGAGGCAGCTCTCTTGTCTAACCTGGAATGAGCTATCCGAAACGATTATTTTGCCGCTCAGGTTGTCCCATATCCGTAAATTCGAAACATCCAGCGTAACCATTGAATCTATGCCACCTCTTCCCCTTTTGTTTTGGCGGAGAACACTGCCAAACTACGCGGGAATTTGCGGATTTTCCTTTGTAATTTAGGATCGAGTGCCGCTTGCAGCGCATCGGAGCAGAAATTAACCGCCGAAACTACGATAACGATAGCCAATCCAGGGGCCAGCATAAGCTCCGGCCGTGAAAACATTACTCCTCTGGCCTCATTCAGCATCATTCCCCACTCTGCATGAGGAGCCTGAATGCCTAATCCGAGAAAGGACAAGCCGGAGATTTGAAGGATCATGGTGCCAAATGCGCTGCTGGAGATCACCGCAATATCCGGAAGCGCTACCGGCAGAACTTGCTTCATGATGATGGCAAAGTTGCCCATTCCAAGCGCCTTAGCGAATCTTATATAATCAGCATCGGCATACTGCATGACCGAGGTGCGGATGACGCGTGCAAACCAGGCCCATTTCATAATGACGAAGGCAATCAGAATGTTCTGGATTCCCGGTCCCAATATACCGACTACAGCCAGCGACATCACATAACCGGGAAAGGAGAGCATGATATCGCAGATTCTCATGATGATGTTATCCGTCTTGCCCCTGAAATAGCCCGCCAGGAATCCGAGAAGGCCTCCAAAGATTGCAGATACCGCCAGCGCCACAAACACCCAGAGGACACTGGGACGGATTCCGTAAATTAATCTAGACAATACACAGCGTCCCAGATGATCGTTGCCCAGCAGGTACTGCCAGGACGGTGAAGCATAACGCAGCTCCATACGAACTTGTTCCGGGCTATAGGGTGCGAACCAGGGCGCACAAATTCCAATGATTGCGACCAGTGCGGTGACCGTCAGAGATAAGGCAGCCAACTTGTCACTCCACATTTTATGAAATACAGTCATCTAGAACTCCTTCCTCAATCGGGGATTCAATGCTGCATTAATGAGATCTGACAAGGTGTTAAACAGCACGAAGGAGGCAGCCAGAACCAGAACATAAGCCTGGATGACCGGGAAATCCCGGCCCAGGATTGAATTCACGGTCAATGTTCCCAGTCCCGGCCAGGCGAAGATACTTTCCACGACTACTGTGCTTCCCAGAATAATCGGAACGGCCATGCAGAACACTGATACGGCGACCTGCATGGAGTTCTTTAACATACGCATCGTAATTTTCCGTTCAGGCAGCCCGCAAGCCCTGGCATATAGCGTGTAATCCTCATATAACTGGCTCAACATGGAGCTTCGGACTATACGGAAGTAGATTCCGGCATAACTGACGGTCAGAATGATCACCGGCAGGATGTACCCCGCTAAGGAATCCATGCCGCTGGTCGGCAGCCAGTCCAGCTTGACAGAGAAATACCAGATCATCATTGCTGCAAGCCATGCGGACGGCATGGAGGTCAGGAAGAACGAAACACCGCGTACTGAACGGTCCAGCAGCCTGCCTTCTTTCAAAGCACAGAGGATTCCGAGTCCGACGGACAGCGCAAAAATCGCAACGATTGATACCATCGTCAATTTCAGAGTATTAAGAAAGGCTGGCCCGAGCAGGGACCACACCGGAGTACCTGTTATATAGGATTCGCCGAAATCCAGCCGGAAGCAGGAGCCCAGCCAATCGAAATAACGGATCAGAAACGGCCGGTCCATGCCCAGTGCTGTTTTGGTCTCTGCGATTAACGCTTCGGTAATTTGAGGTACTCCCTGTGACCGCAGAACAACCTCAGCCGGTTCCAGCGGCGACAGATGATTCAGAGCAAAGGTCAGAAACGAAATGATGATAAGCAGCGGAACTGCCAGCAGTGTCCTTTTGAGGATAAATCCGCTCATACAGACCTCCCCTTCCATTTCCGGTTTATTTAAAGTGCATGCTCTCGAAGGGCAGCTCGAATTGAGTCTGCTTGAAGGTAATTCCCTGCAGACTGCTCGGAGCAACCACGGTAAGATTACCATTTGTAAGCGGAATGAACACTGCCTCTTCATGGACCTTTGTTAAAATATCCGTATACAGAGATTTTCGTTTCTGCTCATCGGTGGTCACCATGACCTCTTCTATTTGGCTGATAAGCTGCTCCGCCTGGGCAATACCTTTTGTGGCATGATAATAAGCTGTTTCCGAAGTAAATGCAGAGACTGTACTTTGCGGGTCATAGGCAAGTCCCCATGTCTGGTTAAACAACAAATCATAATCCCCCGTTGATCTACGGTTCGCAATAGAGGAAGAATCCTCACCAATCAGCTCCAGCTGCATACCTATACCTTGAACGGTATTCTGAATCAGTTCCGCTTGTGTCTTCTGGGATAAGGAAGCCGCATCATAATATAGTTTCATGGTTAAGGCTTTGCCATCTTTCATGCGGATATCTCCGCTTGAATGCGTCCAACCAGCTTCTTCCAGCAGACCCTCTGCTGCCTGCAAATCATAGGCCCGCGGTTGTAGTCCGAGATCAGCATAGTTCACATTGGAAGAAAATAAGGTGCCGGCGGGAGTCTCCTTGCCGTTGAAGATTTGCCGGGCGATCGTTTCCCGGTCAATGGCATGCCAGATGGCTTCGCGGACGGCTTTGTCATGTGCGGGACTGTCTGCCTTGCCGCTGTTGGCCACGATCATTTTCGTGTTCATCGGCTCACTTCTCACTACCTGGTAGTCTCCGGATTCAGCCAGCCGGTCCATGGCCTCCGCATCAATACTGTCAGTCCCCCGGTCATCGGTAAAGACAAAATTAACTTCTCCTTTTTGCAGGGCCAGGAATGTCGTTTCCCCTGTCGGAAGCACCTTTGCCGTGATTTTTTGGAGTTCCGGTGCGCCGTTCCAATAATGTTCATTGGCCTCGAACACCGCATACTGGTCCGTTTTATGCTCTGTTAGCCGGTAAGGGCCTGTGCCGTTATAACCGCTAACCCCATCCTTGGTTTCCCCATTCATAAAGTCCTTCGGGGAAAGGAAGACATAAGGTCTCGTCATGGAAAGCTCAAGCAATGCCGGATAATAAGGCTCAGACAAGGTCAGTTCAAAGGTGAACTCGTCGATGACCTTGGTATTCACGATTTTGGTCGACAATTTGATCCAGGTATGCTTGACGGCATTATGCTGGACTGCGTCAATATTCTGTTTAACAGCTTCCGCATTAAACGGCTCTCCGTCATGGAAGGTAACGCCCTCTCTCAGATGGAACGTATAGATAGTCCCGTCCGCCGAGATATCCCATGACTCTGCAAGCAAGGGCTTAATTCCTTCAGGTGTATTCTCAACCAGCGATTCGTACACCTTCCCTTGCGCAGGCATAGAGCCGGGATACAAATGCGGATTCATATCATTGATATCCTTTACAGTGGCGTAAACCAGTTCTTGGTTTGGCTTGGATGCATTCGTCTGTCCGTTCTCTGCTTTCCCGCATCCGGCTAATACAGCCATTGATGCCAGTGCTGCCAAGATAATAGTATATCTTTTTTTCATTTGAACCCCCCCATATTTACTATTCTGATATCTTCAGAAAATGATTGGACATGAAATGCCTTGGATAGAGCCTGTCCTTGGAGTGCATGAGCGGTAATCACTAATTGTTGCTCGTAACGCTCAATGAACTTGTCAATCGTTGGACAACTCAGCTTCAACTGACCGGCGATCCCCTGAATGATTTTGATACGGTAATAATCTTCCTTGGGCATCCGTGGAATGTCCCATTCTCCCTCCCTGTTTATAAATACAGGATGGATCGGAACTGCGGAGAAATCATAGTATTTTCCCTCCTGGTCCGGCTCAGAGAACGGATCGATCAGCAGGGAAGCGTAACGGATATATAAAAGGTATTCCTGATGGATAGGTTCCATTGACAAGAAGTTGTCAATATCATGCTGTGGTAAGCTTTCCGCCCGGACCGGATAACTATCGTCTGTCATGAACTTCAGGAGATTTAAGCTTGGCAGGTTAAGCGCTTCGAACAGCCCCGATAATTCCTTCCAGCACTCCAGCATTTCATGAATTAGCCGGGGGGTAATCGGCCCCTCCGGAAATAATTTGTATACATACTTCCTGCCGGGACTCTGAGCGAAGACTGCACTGAGCGAGAAGTGATTCATGACAAGCGGCGGATGAACAAATAAGGAGATATTCCTGCTCTCCGCCTCCAGCGGAGACCTCATGACACTAAGCGTAATCCCCAATACATTGTAAAGCTGGTTCAGCGAATCAAGATTGTATGAAGTGCCCCGAGTAGAGCCGATGAACACCTTTCTTTTAACTCCGGTAGTAATGGCACCGTTCGACGGTACACCGTGAATCCAGCGAGTATCCCCCAGATAAGTGGAGCAACTGATAACTTCTGCCTCAGACCCCATCTCTTTTATGTAATTGTGGACTAAGCTGTTAGAGCCCAAAGTAGGAGAAATTAGAATGAGGCATTTAACCTGCAGTAACAGATTTTTGTTCAGACTGCGCAATACATGCAGATATGCATCGGTTGTTACGGATAAAATTACAGTATCCCAAGCCCCCGTTATCGACTCATAGCCTTGAAATACCTGGTCCGCACAGCATTCACCTTTCATTAGGCGGTGTGATTCGTTCTGTACTGCAGTGAATAACCGGTTCCCGCTCTCACGAAGTGCGGCCATAACCTGTTCTGATCTGTGTGAGATTCTTCCGGCAATTCCAACCTGGGACTGGAAATGATTCTTGAACAGAACAGCCAGCTGAATGGTGACTGGCCCGGTTCCGAGTAATAATACACGCTTGAAGTCGTCCATATACAGCCTCCTTTGTTAAGATCCCGGCTGAGACTTGCAATACAGCGCTACATCAAAAACCTGATCAGGACACAGAATTTGCTCGGCAAGTATCCATTTCGTCTCATTAACAGTTTTCATAGGGTAATTGAAGAGGGATTTTAACCGGTTCCCGTATCTCATTGCTACAACGACCTGCTGGCCGGTTAACGCATACAACTGGTCCAGCAGATTATACTTTTCCGCCACGGTTGAACTGAATATGATATGTGTTGCCTGCTTCAATTCCGTTTCATACTGAATAACCAACCCTGTTACAAGACGTACCGGCAAATAATCTCCTAACTTGCTTAGCACTTTATTACTCAGGATTACCGCTTCTTCGTCTATATCAATTCCAAGGACTTCTGCATTCGTACGTCTGCTTATCAGCATCGGCGTCATTGGAAACGCGCCACTTCCTACCATGACTACCCTGGACTCTGAATCGATCTGAAAGCTTCCGAATTCACGCTCAATACCGGATTCAATATTAGCAAAATATTCGGTTCGTTCCTCACTCCCGTTCAAGACATGTAGAGCGCGGTACTTTTCCATAATGGACACGCATCTCGCCGAAACCTCTCTTAATTCTGCTGTAAGCCGCATCACTTCCTTGGAGCTTTGTGGTTCTAACTTTTCCCAAATTTCCTGATTGCAAGGATTCATAATAAACCCGGTGTAATCGTCTATAATACCCGTAAGTTCCACACTTCGCCCGGAGGTACCATCAAACTCATCTGCCATCTTACGGAACTTGGCTGCAAATTCATAGAGTGTAGATAAAAGCATCTCCAACCTTCTCCTCTCTCCTCCAGTGATTAAAGATCGATATATGCTGTTCCTTCTGCTACGATGCTGACATTGCCTGAAATGCTTAAGCCGGTGAGTTCACTTTTGTCCAGATGTGCAGATACCTTGATGAGTCCACCGGGCTGCAGTATAGCCCCTTCAAAGGGAGCAATGTTCTTCCAGGCCATATATGCACCAATGGAAGCTGTTCCTGATCCGCACCCTCTTTCCCAGACCATACTGTCCAGCATAGGAATATAAATAAGCGGTAAGAGCTCGCCGGAGCTTGGCTTGTACAGCAGAATGCCGATCAGTTGATTGGTCGACGTGATTTCAAGCAACTTCGCTAAGCTTTGTGCCATTTTCTTGACCGGCTTAGTAAACCGCTCCACTTCTAATACCACATGAAGGAAATCGGAGTACTGAATTAGACCGACCATAAATTGATTGCCGTCATACTTGAATATCTTGGCTTCAATGCTCCGGGGCGCAGGCATCATGACCTTGCAGCAATAACCCTCATCAGTATTCGTCACCATACATTGAATCAATTGATCTGTTCCTGAAGCCTCCAATTTAACCGACCTGCAGTCACTGGAGTTTGTCTGCTGATGGGCTATCAGTACGGCCAAGGCCATGCAGGCATTTCCGCAAAACTCACCGCCGGCCATGCGGAGAGCTGCATCTGCATCAGGATGCATAGTTTTCTTAATGAATCCGACTTGTTCGGCATATACGTTGTCGTATGACATCATTTTCAGGGCAATCGGTGCGTATTCGTCTTCCTCATGGCTGCTTCTGACTAGGATGGTCATATTCTGTGTAGGGCTTGCTTTAACAAAAGAGATTTCCCGGCGCATATCTCACATCCTTAAAAACGTAGATTCATTGATTCTCTAACAGGAACAAAACGATATTAAATAGTAATGATTACTATTATCATTGTAAATTATACCCATGAACCCTAATATGGTCAATACATTTATATTCACCCTTTCTCTTCTGTTCATCGCAATCAAAAAAACCCAACCCCGACTATAATCGAGGTTGGGTTTTGATTTGGACTTGCTCAAGTTGTTTGCTACTTTACGATCATTACTCACAAAATCGCGTATTAGAGTCACGTTTTTGGTCTTAACTGTCGTTCCATCTGAAGCGGATACCACGAAGAAGTATTTACCGGTTGGAGGTTTCTTCGATGTGAACACTCCCGTATTGCAAAGATCGGATGCCGGATCGTTGGCAGACTTAGGAGCTCCGATACAGTCGGCATGACATCAACACCGAGTACTGCAAGGTTTTAATGTACAGACAGGACCAGATCCTTGTAGGCCTTCAATACCCCCCAATGGCACAGATATCATTCAGACAGAACAAAGCTTGCGGCAGTTGGCCATTTTTGTGCAACTGTATCACCGTTTCGTACCCAAAGTTTCCAGTCATATCCCGGTAATGACCGTTGTGAGATTAACCTTGATGCTCCATAAACATTTTACTTAGATAATCATCAAATCGGTAATAGTACTATGTTCTTGTCCATTTTCGGCAATGGGACCAAGTTCTTGTCCTGAGAAAAGGACAAGAACTTGGTCCCTTAAAATAGAAAACCCGCGCAGGGCGCGGACTCTTAGGGGACGATGTTTTTGTCCACCGACAAAAAAACAAACACAACTCCAGTGAGTTGTGTTCAATAAACTACTCTCATTATTTTGTCCATTAAGCGTAAAACTTCTTTGGTTGGAATGATGTAGTCACCTGCTTCAATTAGATGTGTCCCTATCTTTACATGAGGTGTCATACCGTTTGCCGAGTGAGGAATAGTTTTATTCTTTTTCTTTTGTAAGTACACCATCTTTATTTTGGTATATTCTTTTTTCATTTTTTTCCATCTTACACACTATCTCTTCTTCCAAGTTAATTCCTAGAAGTTCCGAAAGTCCTATTAAGTAGAGTGCAACATCAGCCAATTCTTCACCCAAATCGTCTTTCTTTTTCAGATAAGCTTCGCAAGCTTCTGATAATTCGCCATATATAAAACAAAATTCTTGAAAAATATCAGTAACATTAAATCCTTTCGCAATTTTATTCTGATAAACTCTTTTTTGTAACTGTAATAAATCAATCACTTTATTCACCTATCCTATATATAATTTTTATTTGCGATAGATAAGTCTAGGTAGAAAGCTTTTTCATTTGTCGGGATTATGATTGATACTTCCGGCAACTCATATTCTCCTTTCATAAAATGAAATATAATCCTTTTTATTGCAAACCAAATTCTTTAATGTAATTAAATAGCTATTATGAATTACATTATAAAATATAAAATCTCTGTTATATATGGCTCGAATTTCGGATAGGGGTTCAATATTTCGGAGAAATCGGTTTATAATGCTGAGAGAACCTATGACTATCATCTCCAGCATTTTGGCAGCAACAGTCTGGACAACAACGGGCTACAGATCCGCTCCACGGTCCATTACTACACTTCATATAACAATGCCTTCTGGAATGGAGGAAAGATCATTTTCGCCTCCTTTTGTTCGTAAATGAGAGCAACTGCAACGCAAAAAAAATCGCGCAGCGCGCGATTTATGATGGTACCAGTCTGTTAATCTGTTGAGTTTATTCCTCCCGTAAAATCCCTTATTTTTTCAGAGATTTCTTTTGGATGGGAACGATACAGATAATGTCCCGCGTCCAATAAGACCACTTCTCCATGTACAGAGTTCTGGATCTGCTTCTCATGTTCCGGAATCCATCGGTCCGTCGTAGGGTGATTTGCCTGAAGAAAGAAAAGAACTGGTAAATTGGCAGGAAAAGTAAGCTTTTCTGCTGCTTTAAAGTTGGAATACATGCTCACTGCCTCATTTAATTGAGTTGTATTATACATGTTTTTGCGTATCAAGATGTCCAATTGTTCTTTAGTCGCTTTATCATAGGGCAGTCCTTCATAAGGGTCAGCACTCAGTTTCAATTGTAACCGGGCGAAGCCCAGGTTGCGGAACCATTTAACCGGTTCTGTATCAGACGAATCAATCTTCTGTTCACTTAGTGACGGAACACTGCTGTCCAGCCCGATAAAGGCTTTCACTTCATTTGGATATCGGTTCACATAATCCAGACTATAGAGCCCGGAAATGGAGTGGGCAATAAGGGTGTAACGATCGATCCGGAGACTTTGTAACGCTTCATGAATTTCACTTACAATGTTGGCTGAACTGCGCTCCTTCCGGGATTGATCGCTCAATCCGTAACCAAAAGGTTCGATCACGACGACTTTATAATACGGGCTTAACTCTGATAGGAGTGGCTTAAAATCAAGTGCAGGCGCCGCTGTTCCATAACCGGGAAGAAGCACTACGGTTTCTTCGCCTTTGCCTTGGATGAAAACATTCATATGCTTACCATCTACAGACACAAGCTGACCATACTGTTCCATTCTTTTTTGTTCTGAATGACTGCTGATTTTGTTTACGGTAAATACGATGGCGATAAAAAGTAGAATAGCGATAACCACTGCGGCGATTACTTTTAATGAAATATGCAGCACTCTTTTTACTATTGAACCCTTCCTTACTTCCTCTCCTGCTGTTTGTGCCAAACTCTCTCCCTCCTCTTATTATTTGAATGGTTGTATTTGCTTCATGTACGCTTTGAATGCCCCGGCGATTTCTTTGAATTTCGTATGATGCAGGTAATGTGAGCCTTCCATCGGGATCATTTCTCCCTGTGCCGATTGTTTGACTTGTGCCTCGTGCAGCGGAACCCACTGCTCATTGTTCTCGTTATTCGACTGGACGAAGAGAAGCACCGGCAAATCGTTAGGGTAGGTAAGCTGTTCTCCATTTTTGAAATTGGTACCGAGATGTCTGAGCTCATCCATCATTGTTGGATTGGTCGCGACTTGATTCGAAATGAGACGCATTTGTTCTTTAGTATACTCATCCGGGTAGCTGTTCACGTAGGACACTCCGTATAGTCCAGTGATGGAAAGTCCCATAAGAACGTAACGGTCAATACCCAACTGCTGCACAGCTTCGTGAACTTCACTGACGATATTCTCTGTTTTTCTTGCCTTCTCAGTTTCGTCGCTCAACCCGTATCCGAACGGCTCAATCGCTACGACTTTGTATTCTGGAGACAATTCATCGATCAGCAATTTGAAATCAAGCACTGGCGACGGAGTTCCCTTGCCCAGGAAGAAGGACGATTGTCTGTTCGCCGCTGCCTTATATAAATACATTCATTTTGTTACCATCCACATTGACATACTGGCCGTATGGTTCGATTTTCTTTTTCTCGACCCCGTTACTGATCACATTAACGATAAACAAGATGCCCATGAACAGCACAAGCGCCCCGAGAAGACCTCCTATTATTTTCGACCATAGTTTCTGTTTTTTGCGGATTCTGTTCCCTTTCTTGATTTCCACCGGTCCCTGTCACGTTCATCTTCTCCTGTCCTTATATCTGTAGAGCCGCGTTATATAAATTGAACTTATAATTCTTCTATTTTGGGGTTGGCCATGACTACAGAGAATATTTGGACTTCCGGCCGCTGTTAGGTTTGGATTTCCTGAATTTAACCGCGAATCGCGGTAGAAATCCAAATCTAAAGGCGGACGCTATCGCTCCTCCAGTTCCAAAATTCCCCTCCGCCACTTTTCCCTAAATATAATTCTCAAGTTCAATCTATATAGCGACATATTCAAAGTGTAAACAACCAAAATGTCCCCTTCGTTACGGCAATATGAACGGAGTATGAACAGGCACAGAAGGAATGTTATTATGACAGCCAAACCTTATGTCCTGCATAGCAATGAACCGAAATATACAACTAATACTAGCTTTGGAATTACAAAATAAATACTTCGAGTACTACTTTACTTATCCAATATAATAAATACTCTCTTCTATTTGCTATACAAGCAGATAAAAGAGAGTATTTTTGTTCCTAAGCTATTCCCACTAAAACGTTGCTGGTGGTTTGGAAGTTATATCATACAATACTGGTTTACGTTTTCAGTTCGTTGACGATACATATAGAGTTTTTCTCAAGTACATCCCGTGGAATTCATCGCTGGAATAAACTTAGGCATCTCGTTTACGGTAAAATACAATAGCTGCTGTAAAAAAGATCAGTGTCCATACCATTGAAATACCTGTCCCTTGCATAGGTGTAAGGACATTTATTACATCAGAGGAAGGCGGCGGCATGTACATATAATATCCTGCCGTATCCGGAAAATAATTTCTAATACTAGGTTGAAAATCTCTCGACAATGGACTGACAATGAAATAATAACCAAGCAGTACCACTAAAGCAGGAGTGGTTCGTCTTAATAAAGCACCTATAGCTGCACTGAGAAGTGTGGTTAAGGTTAGATAGCCTGCTGCACCTATTAATGTTATTATCATTGTGTCTATTTCAATCATTACGGCTGTGTCTCTCATCATAATAAAAGTATATAGTACACCTGATGCAGCAATAATAAACGCAGCAGGAATAGATATAATGGCCAATGCCAAATGCTTCATGGATAATTGGAACCCGCGCCAAGGTATCGTGGTTAAAGTAGTTCGAATCTGTCCACCCGTATACTCCGAACAAGTAGCTATGATACCAAGAATAATGAACCCTGCTTGAATATGTCCCATAGAAGCAAGTCCTATATTCAGTATACTTTGCGTTCCTGCTGCCCCTTGTAGACCAACAGAAGTAAAAGCTGCAGTTAAAGCTAAATTAAGAATGAACGTCCCCATAAGAGTGAGCCATATCCATGGTAATGTAACTAATTTATCCAGTTCAGCACCAAGGATTTGTGTTATCTTTCTACTAGGTGAGACACTCATGATGCAACGTCCCTCCTATGGAATACAATAGCTGCAACAATGAAAATAACGGCTACCCAGGCAAACATGACTACACCGCCTGTGAAGGGAGTGTGAAATCTGTCGAATAAACTGCCTGTGGACGGGGTGTGAAGTCTGTCGCTCGTAAACATAAACATTTCAGCGCCAGCCCTATCTGGTAAGTAAAACGCCAACTTTGTAACCCTATAAAGCAGGACACTAAATGATACAACGGAAGAATTTATTATGAGCACAGCAAGCGGGATGATGCCATTCTTAGTTAGCAAAGTAATCCCAAGTGCTAAAAGAGCAGTGAATGTCCAGTAACAAACTGCACCGATAAGTCTGGACCATTCAAATGCAGGGGCATATTCGCCGAGAATAAGATGCGTTGCAGACACAGTTGTCATAATAGCAACAATACATAGCAGTATGCTGATCACTGTCACAGCGCCTGCTTTTGCCAGCAAAAAAAGAAATCGGGATGAAACAACGGTTAAACTTGTTGTAATCTGTTGTCCTCCACCAGATTCACTGCTCTCTGTCAAATACTCACTGCTGACAGCAAGCACACCAAGAATAATAACGCCTTGCACACCAAGAGCTAAGCCAATATATCCAACTTCCGATAGCCGTGTGCTAACTCCAGCTATAATCGCATCTTTTTCTGCTATACTGTCCAAGGCAGCAATGACCGCTGGGGCAAATGCTCCAATAAGCAAGGCAAGCCAAATGCCCGGCAGGGAGAACAATTTAGATAGTTCCGCGTTGAATGCTCTCATACAACCTCACCTGCATTTTCAGATGTCAGGGCAAAAAAGGCTTCCTCCAGCGTGTAATGGTTACCTATTACTTCTTCCAATGTTCCATCTGCAACGATTGTTCCATGCTTAATAATCACCACATCATCAACAGTCTCTGCAAGTTCTCCCATTAGATGACTGGACAGTAACACCGTGTTTCCAGAATCAGCACGTTCACGTAAAAATGTCCGAATCCAACGAATTCCTTCTGGGTCGAGCCCGTTTACGGGTTCATCTAAAATCAATATTTGTGGATCACCAAGTAATGCAGCTGCCATTCCAAGTCTTCTCCCCATACCAAGGGAATAATTCCCCACTCTTTTACCAGCTGCATTAGTAAGACCTACTATTTCCAGAACTTCCTCGACACGTGAGCGGGACAATCCTGCGGCACGGGCAATCCAACGCAAATGTGCCCGTCCTGTTCGCATACGATGAGCTCCAAATCCATCAAGTGCGGCACCTACTGTTGCCAGAGGATTATGTAATTCTGCAAATGGCTTTCCATTAATTAGCGCACTCCCTGAGGTGGCACGATCTAATCCAAGCAGGATGCGAAGTGTAGAACTTTTACCTGCCCCATTTGGACCTAAAAAACCAGTTACTCTACCTGGTCTAGCTTTAAAACTAATACCTGATAAGATTTCCCCAGTCCCGCGATGTTTGACTAAGTTATCAATTGTAAGCAACCACAACACTTCCTTTCTGTTATGGTTCTAATTATAAAGAAGCAAAGTTACATCCCGGTGATCATGTTGTTTAATTCTGGGTTACCTTTAGGTTAAGCTCTACCAATAACCACTCTTGTGCCATTTTCATTTGATGTAAAGTCAGCTTTCAGCTTCATTTTTTTCAACATATAATTTAAAGCCGATAAACCAATCCCCGCCCCATGCTCATAGGAAGAGTTATCCATACCTGGACCTCTGTCTGCAACAAGGATCAGTTCTTTTTCTACATCAACCACAATGTGTACATATTTCCCCTCTGCTGCATGGCGAAGAATATTCTGAAATAAATTATCCAGAACCCGTGTCATCCATTTAGGATCTGCTTCCCAATAAAAAGTCGCCTCTGCCGGTAAATCAACATCAACCTGAATTTCTTTTTCTTCAAATACTGGATACCACGCAGCAACAGAGGCTCTTACTAAACGTCCAATATCTGTTGAAGTGGGCCCAAAAGGATATTTCCCTGATGTAAGCAATGTATAGGAAAGTAAATCATCCATTAGATCTCCGACTCTTGTAATCGTATGGTTCATCTCTGTTAATGAGTTTTGTCCTTCTAAACTTATTGCTTCTTTATTTAATCTGGTGATATGTCCTCTCAAAATAGTAAGTGGCGTTCGTAAGTCGTGAGATAAATTAGCAATGAGCCGATGTCGTAATAATTCCTCTTCATATTCTCGCTTGCGGCTGTCTTCAAGCTGCTGAATCATCCAATTAAAAGAACTTCCTAACTGGTCTATTTCATCCATACGATCTCTTTGAACAGATATTGGTTTAGGAAAATTATTAGCTGAAAATGACATGACTTCCTGTAAGCGGGTGAGACGTTTACGAAGCCTCAAGAAGAAAATCCAAGATATCACAACAAATGCTACAATAATAAAACCAAACAAAAGCAGTACAACGTAAAAATAATTTAACTTATTCAGCTCTTCTTCATTAAAAGGAGACTCAATGAACGCAGATAAGAAAATAAGTACAATCGGAGGAAAAAAGATAAATAGAAAATGTCCTTTTAGAAAACGGCGAAATAATGATTTAGTCTGTTTCATAGTTTCACCCGATAACCTATTCCCTTCAACGTTTCAATAATCTCTGGGGAATCCGGATGACGTTCCAACTTTTGGCGCAGTCGATGGATATGTACCATTAATGTTTTATCACCTGTTATATAAGTTTCTTCCCAAATGGCTTCATAGATTTGTTCTTTTGGTAAAACTTGATTAGGGTGGCGTAAGAAGTACATTAAAATTTGATGTTGTTTCCCTGTCAATATAATTTCTTCTCCTGTGATTTTGTCAAACACCATTTGAACTTCTGGATCTACTTCAATATAATTCCCTAATGAAATACGTTCGGAATGTGTTCCGCCACTTCGACGGATTAATACTTCTAATCTTGCAACTAATTCATCCGTATGGAATGGTTTCGTTAAATAGTCATCAGCAAATTGTAAACCTTCTACCTTATCATCTATCGATGTTCGGGCAGTTAACAACAAAATAGGAACAGCAGGAGCTGCCTTTTTTAATCGTTTTCCCACAGTAAATCCATCTAAACCGGGTAACATGATATCCAAAATAACGATTTCATGCTGATTCACTTCTTTTTCAGCTCCTTCACCAGAAAGCAGCCACTGAACTGAAAATCCCCGCTGTTCCAATTCTTCTTTTACCCAACTGCCTATTTTCTCATTATCTTCAATATATAATATATTTCTTTTCAAGTAACATCCCGCTCTCTAAATTGAGTTCACTAATAGACAGAATAACACAATCTAAAAACCAGCAGCACGTTGAATTTTAAAGTCCATTTTGATTGGTCTTAAGTCTCTTATAGAACAAGAACTTCTCTCTTCGTCGGAATAACAGAAATCAGTGAGTTCTTTCGAGAACAGTATAGATGAGGGTAAGAAATTCCCATAGTAAAAATACAATATGGGAAATGAGAAAAGTTGTATTTGACGTTGATATACTTTGATGATAAGAATCATGCGTACCAGTATTCCCCATCCCTTTGTAGAAGCCACGGACACTTCACATCTTCAAAAGAAAACACAGCACTGAAGCTGGTGGAAAACTACATTTGGTAGGCTTATAATGCATGTTCTTTTATCAAAAAATCAACTTTGTGTAATTTCAGGTCCGATGTATCAACAAATATGTTTAGATAATCATCTAATCGGCATAGTACCATGTTCTTGTTCTTGTCCATTTTCGGCAATGGGATCAAGTTCTTGTCCAGAGAAAAGGACAAGAACTTGATCCCTTAAAACAGAAAACCCGCGCGGAGCGCGGGTTCTTATAGAACTATGTTCTTGCCTACCGACGATGGTTTGCCAATGACATAAAGTTGCCTACACATATGGCACAAAGTTACCTCGCCGCTTGCGGCATTCTGCTTTTATTTAGGAAAATACAATACAACCGTTAGATTTCCATCTTGATAATAAGCGTTTATATATCCCTCCATACGTTCTGTAAGAATTTTTGCGATTGATAATCCTAATCCTGTGGAGCTTCTGCCGTCTTCAACGGTATAAAATCGATCAAACAACCTGCCCACCGTAACCGGAGATAACTTTTTAGCGGAATTGGTAAAAGTGATTTTCCCATCCCCATGTAAACTTACCTTCAAATCACCATCACTATACTTAATTACATTGCTTAAGATGTTTCCCAAAATACGGCTGAGGGCAGTGGGATCAAGCGACCGGTGAATCGGTGAATCCGGAAGCTCGATTTCCGGATCAATTTGCCGTGTCTTAAATGCACCGTAATAGGATAACAAACTTTCTTCCAGCGCCCGGTTCAGGGTCAACTTCTCATAGCTTATCTCTTGCACCGAAGTGATCAATGAATAGCGGAAAAGTTCTTCGGTCAATTGCTTTAAGACCTCGGTCCGATTCTGAATTTGGTCAAGATACCGCTGTACGGATTCCGACTTATTCTCCCCTTCCAATAAATCAAGATAACCGTATATTGCAGTCAAAGGGGTGCGCAAATCATGGGATATATTTGTGATTGCTTCCTTCAATTCAGTATCGCCCTGCTGATAACGGTGACGTTCTTGGCGCAGCAAACCAAGTTGGGTATTCAGGTTGTGCGCCAACTGCTGCATCTGTCCGTCACGGCTGGAAATACTAATCAATATATTGGTATCGGATGTGAGGATATCGTCGATCGAGTTCTTTATTTCCTGAGTAGACTTCCGTAAAAGGTACACCTTCCCTACAAGAAATACAATGATTAACACGAATACGCCGAATAAGAGCCACAATCCGATTTTCATTCCACACCTACTCCATTATTTTATGTCCTTTTTACGGAACCCTAACAATCCAATAACTGTGGTCATAACTGTAATTGCCAGAGAATAGACCCACATCTGGATAAAATCCGTTGCATTCCCCATAGCAATTTGATTGGCTTGACCTGTCGGAAGGAAATCATATAAGAATTGATATACTGCCTTTTTTGTGCCACGCGGATAACTGGGGTTCGCCACCAATTCCTGTACATACTTCCCTGTATCCGTAAGTGTGTCAACTGAATAAAATTCCTCTGCGCTGAGCCGACTCTGAAGCTGGGTTGCCGCTATGAGCAAAACAAAAAATGCAATCAAGGCAGTCACCGCCACCGCGGCTTTATTCTGAAACAGCATGCTCATCATGGTATAAATAGAAGCATATACCAGTATTAACAATACACTGCTTATTAGTAACAGCAATATTGTATTCCAATCCGCCTCAAAAGAAGCAAGTACCGCAATGCCGCCTACCATAAGAATGACAATATAGACAAGGGCAAGAATCAGTCCCGCAACAAAACTGGATATTAAATTGGACAGATAAAGGTCACTTTTTCGATGTCCCACGATCAGCTTATTTCTCATCGTACCGTCACTGTATTCCGTGCCCAAAAACAGACTTATAAACGTAGCCAGAGCTCCTCCAATTACAATGTTAAAAAGAAAGAGGGGCAGTTCATGAAGCTGCAGACTAGCATCGCTCATTCTTGTTTCTCTGTAGATAATGAACAGTATTGCACTGGCAAACAGCATCATAGCCGCTGTGCAAGACAGGAGCGTTCTGCTTTTCCGCATGCGTGAGAAATGGGAAGATAACAACTTATTCAACTTCGCCACCCCCGGTTAGACCGATAAAGTAGCTTTCCAAGCTCTCATCCTGCTCGTTCAAAGTAAAGACTTCGCAATTATTTTTTGCAAGTTCCATAACAAGGTCGGTTACGCTCACTTTTCCATACATAACGGCTTCGTTTTGCGTACGAATTATGTATTCTATTCCCCGCTGGTCGAGCACACGGGCGAGCACACCCGTGTCCGATACCTTAAGCCAGGTACATGTCCGACATGCTGCGTGCAATTCAGCTGCACTGATTTCCTTAACCATTTGCCCTTGATCAACAAAACCATAATGAGTCGCCAATCTGGATAGCTCATCCAGAATATGACTGGAGATTAGAATAGTGATTTGCCGTTCCTTGTTAAGTTTCAAAAGTAGCTCACGCATTTCAATGATACCCTGTGGATCGAGTCCGTTGATGGGTTCATCCAAAACAAGAAAATCGGGATCCCCCGCAAGAGCGACGGCAATGCCCAAACGCTGGCGCATACCGAGTGAGAAATTTTTTGTTTTCTTTTTTCCTGTATCCCCCAGTCCCACAAACTGCAACAGTTCCGGGATATTATGGAACGAAGGAAGTCCTAATACACGATATTGATCTCTGAGATTGTCCTCCGCAGTCAAATCGAGATAAATCGACGGCGTTTCCACCACAGCACCCATACGACGGCGGGATTTCACTATATCCTTAGCGGTGTGTTTTTTACCATACAGCGTATAGTCTCCTGCCGTTGGCTGCTGTAAACCACAAATCAAACGAATGAGCGTTGTCTTTCCGGCCCCATTTCTCCCTACAAAACCATAAATTGAGCCTTTGGGCACTTTCATGGTCAGCCCGTTCAAAGCTTTAAAATTCCCATATGACTTTTTTAAGTTATTGGTTGTTAAACAATAATCCATTAAATCGCCTCCTTACTACTGATGTATGGAGTGTATCGAGAAATAGTTAAGAAGGCAGTAAAGAAAACAGTAAAGAATCAGTTAAGATTTATGCTCAGACAGCTTAAAGCCAATTCCCCATACGGCCTCAATGTATTCATTCCCGCTGACTTCACGGAGTTTCCGGCGCATATTGCTGATATGAACCTTTAGAGAGCTTTCCATACAGTCAGGTGTATCCATACTGATTCGGTCAAGCAGAACTGATTTTGCTATCGCTTGCGTTGGGTTTAGCATCAGAAGTTTGATGATTGCAAATTCTGTTTTTGTCAAATGCACTGGATGGCCCTGTACGGTTAACGCATGAGAGGTCTTATTTAACGTTAAATCGCCAAAGGTCAGGACGGAGGCATGGTCACTTCGACTACGAAGCTGAACGGTAATTCGAGCCAGCAATTCTTTAATCTCAAAGGGCTTGGTTATATAGTCCGCGGCGCCGCCTAACAGAGAATTAACTCTATCATCAATCCCGGCCTTGGCACTGACTACAATTACCGGAATCCCTTTTAATTCAGGAAGCAATTCCTCACCGGATCGTCCAGGGAGCATCAAATCAAGCAACACCAAATCCGGTGTCCACTGCTGAAATAATAAGATTGCTTCTGTACCTGAGTAAGCCCGGACAACATCATATCCTTCACGGGTCAAAGTTTCTGCCAGAATATTTCCGATATGTTCATCATCTTCAATAATGGCGATTGTTTTCATAGAATCTGCTCCTTGTACAAGGGTGTGGATATCTTGTTTTTATTATGGTAGGCTATAACGACCTCTTCAATTCAATATAGCTACGTTCTCTTTTTTAAAAAACCCCCTTTAGATTATTACATCTAGAAGGGTAAAGCGATGTGTTTTTTCTCAACACGTATACCTTATATTAACGCTTGGAGAAATCTGTGTGCTGCCAGACGGCAATATCGAGCATCGCAGATCGTACGCTGTACGGCTTGATATGCCGATGGTGTTAGTGCCATCTATGTATACATATCCAGAGTTGACTAAAACGAGCAACGGGATTCATAACTGCCTTTGCGTGACGATGGAATTTCACGAAATTCTTGTCCTCTTATATTTTACACAGTAAATAAAGTTCTAGTTTTGGTTGTAACGGCCACCAACTCCCACTCAGATCAGCAGCTCTTAATAAGTTCTTTCACATCAGGATCATTACCTCCTACCTCTTAATTGGTTACCGAACAGTCCTCCATGGAAATAAATAAGGGGGCACAACATGGTGTTGTGCCCCCTCTTATTAGAGGAAAGAATTGGTTTATTGGTATTATACACTAATCGTCTAGAAAGTAAATATCTAGATAGTCATTCGTTTAAAACTTTTCAAAATCACTTTCAAGTCAATTCGATTGGTAGAACATATTCCGCGACCGCGATATGCCGAACCAGCATCAGCAGGTCCTTGTTCTTCGTCTCACTCTCCTCGAGCGCGTCCAAGATGCGTCCGTCTGCCCAGTACAGGTGATCCATCATGCACTTGATTGTCCTCATTTCAGTTTTCTCCTCTTCATCTCATCGATTACTTGAACCTACTGTTTGGTAACTGATTTTCAGTTTTGGAAAGTCGCTGAGGCCCGCTAAGAAATTTATATCATATTTACAACCTTGCTTTAATAAATTTAGTTGGAAAGTGTTTAGAAAATCATACCATATTTATAAAGGAGGATTATCCATGAACTTAAATGAAAATTCTTCAAATTCAGCAGAATGTGCACAGTCACAAACGATGAACGGCCACAGTCCTTTATTCGATCGTTTAAGTACAGATGGAAAACCTTACTGGGATTATCTTACAAGATATTCCCCTGTTATTTATCAAGATATTAATAAGGATTTTGCTGGTGGGATAGCGGATTTAATTGCGAAATTTAATGCAGACGGGAACTGGAACATGGCTGATCAATGGGAAACAATAGGAGTAGTCCCTCAAGTCCCATATGTATATGCTTCTGTTCAAGAAACGAAGACACATCTCTTTTTAGGCTATTATTTTTATCATGCACGTGATGATGGACCTGTTTCCGCCGAACAACACGAAAATGACTTAGAAGGAATGATGATGGCAGTTCGAAAAGATGGAAGCTATGGTGTTCCTGTGGCAATGGAAACAATTAGTCATTCTGATTTCCTACGGTATCGTTTAAAAGATCCTAATGTGCAGCCAGGATACGTTGGAATTGAAAGTACTTCAGTTCGTTACTCTGAAGTAACCCATCCAGAGGTGTTTATAAGTTCAAATGGACTTGGTGAGAACCATGGGCATGGTGTGAGTGCTTATACTAGTAACGAAGATGTTGGCGATGATGGGATTGTCTATAAATTTGGAGAGCCTTCATATTCTGGACAGCCTAATCAATTTTCACCAAAGTGGAAACACACTTATAATTATGGAATCCTGCCAATAGATGAATTATGGGAGAGGAAATTTCAATATAACAATACGCCTTTTCAATCGTTTGGTGTTTTTCCAAATACACACACAAGCAACAACCATGCAAATGCCCCTTGGAACTGGTCTGATAAAGACCAAGATGGAACACTAGGAATGGGAATCTTTTTCACCGATCCAGCTTATTTATTTGATATTGACTTTAATGGATTAGGGACATTCTCGCATGAATATGTATACAATCTCTATTGGACACATAAAGTAACCCTCAAGTCTGTCACCCCTAAAGTTTATAAGGACCCAAGCAATAATCTACCTGATATATATATTAGTATGGACACATATCCACTAAGTGGAAAGAGATATATAAGTGAAAGAGTGTGGATGAAAGCGGATGCGGCTTTAAATATACCGCACCCCGTCATTTTTGGTGGTGACCAAAAAACCGCAAATACTACTTTTTCAGAGCGTTCGAATACACTTCATATCGCAGTGTCTAATAGTAGTCCTCGGTTGTGGTTGGAAGTAAAGGATTATGATTCATCTTCAACAGATGCGGATGATTATATGGGATCTGTTGTAATTCCTTTAGATACAGGGAATATTGCAGGAAAAGCCGATTTATCAGAAGCTATAATTGATTATGAAGTAATAACAAACCCGAGTTTTCCATTAGCGCAACAAGGGGTCTATATTTACAAAGATTCTAACTTTTCAGGGACCTCTAAGCAATTGACAAGTAGTGTTACGAACTTTAAAGATATTGGTATGAATGATGCAGTGAGCTCTATTAAGATTGTTGGACCTTATGATGTTGTAGGTTACTCAGATGCGGACTTTAAAGGACGTTCTTCAACATTAGTAACAAATGATAATCTAAGTACTACCTATCTTAATAATGATGCCATGTCTTCAATTCGAATTACTCGAAGAACTATCTAGAATAAAACTCTTTGCTGAAGCGGCAAGTTTTTTTAAAAAAACGACCATCCTAACAAACGGATGGTCGTTTCCTTTATCCAAATCAAGAAAAATCACCGTCTCTTATATGATCCCAATTGTTGTTGTGAAAATTCAAGGTTTTTTATTGCCGTCACATATGTTGAAGCCCCCAATCTCGCATTTGTAATAACATGGGAGTGAGACTTTTCCCTTTATCCGTCAACGAGTATTCTACACGGGGGGGTACTTCAGCAAAAGTAACTCGATTGACCACACCATCCTCCTCCAATTCACGCAACTGCCGCGTCAATGTACGATGTGTTACTGAAGAAAGCTTTTTCTGTAGTTGATTAAACCGGATCATGTCATTATCTAAAAGATGATATAAAATCATAAGTTTCCATTTTCCGCCGATGATATTGACTGTGAATTCGACTGGACATGGACTGCAATTTCCCAATAGTTCTGTCTCCATATCTTGAATATGCCCATTGAATATGACACAGCATTGATCAAACTACACATCACCAATGCTGTTGAAGCCGCAAAGCAAGCAAACGTAAAATTGATCGTCGTCAATTCGAATGGCTTCTTGCCAGAACAGCCTACCGATACCAAAACATTGGATGTAAAGCGCGAAATGATTGAATACGTACAACAAAGCGGAATTCCGACCATCTTGGTAAAACCAACGCTTTACATGGAAAACTTCTTGATCCCAGGGCTTATCAATAATGGGATGCTGTTCTACCCTGTGCCAGCGGATATATCTATTCCTTGGATCAACTCCGATGACGCGGCGCAATATCATTATTATGCATTAAGTCATCCTGAGCTGGCAGGTCTAACGATACTGGCTCCAGGGCCTGAAGCATTGACTGGTGCAGAACTCGGGGATCGCTTTACACAAGCACTGGGCCAAAATGTCACATTCCAGTCTCTGAGCTACGATGATTTCGAAGCATCTCTCACGCCGGTGATGGGAGAAAAACAAGCATCTGGTGTTGCGAGCTTCTACCGTTGGATTGGAACGAATATTGATTCCCTGAACTATTATGATGTTAAAGATCGCGTGATTGTCCCTGATCTCCAATTGACCACGCTGAAGGATTGGTTGCAACAACCGCAGGTTAATAAAATGTTTCGTTCTTAAGAAGAACTGGTCGGTGGATTTAATAAATTAAAGAAACTGGCAGTATCAGTTGTAAAATTAAAGGCAGCCCTAGCGGGTTGCCTTTTCCATAAATTATCGGAACAGATTCTTGTCCTCCAATATTGACTTGTACGTTGAAGCTGATTCAGGTACCTCCACCTATAAATAGACTTCTAAACCAAATTCACGACTTTCATTGGCCGCTTCCAGGAAACGAATGTATCTGAAGCGTTTGTTCAGTATCTATATCAGATATTCCTGTTATGAACAGCTTCATAATTTTCTCCATCAAGCTGGCATAATACGGTTTCGGATGGCTGGATATGTCGATAAATTGTGTTTTCGTGTTCTTGTGCAGCAATGCTCCAAATCCGGACCGATAATGAGGTCGTGATCGCCACTTGTGATAGCGGAAACCTTTACACAACCTGTTCCTAACGTTCTAAATAGCATCTCAGCCGAATGAACTCCATACCAGAATAGCCCACGCTGAGTAGGTTGTATATCAAGCGGACCATAACAATCCATGCCGATAATGCTGCCGCCTTCTGCCTGGTATCCTTTTTCCTGTTGCGATCTAATGTAAATATTTCTCTGGAATAGGCCCAGCCCATTGTCCGCCGTTATCTTTCTGGCATTCAGCAAGCTCGTCCAAAATGAGATCCACTTTTAGTTTCCCCCGGATCTGACAGACTGGCGTCTCCCATGTGCATCATGTGGAATATCTCTACCATGATATCTTCCTGCCTCTACTTTATAGTTAAACAGGAGATTATCATTCGTTAGTTTCATTAAATACCGCCTGTTTGCTTCTTCCCCAGTTCTATCATCGCCTGCAGTCCCTTAATTGAGTTGGATTTATCTTCATTAGGATGAATCCATTAAAATTAGAAAGCGGCGATTCCTTCAATCCAATGATGAATACGAATATAAAATTGATCCATACTGATTATTAAAGCAAGCTTCACTTGTTTCTAAAAACTGTCATCTGCCCAAAAGGCGTTATAAATTTCATAAAAGAAATCAGTTGAAAGACATGATATTTAACATGGTTTGAGCATGCTCACAGTCACATCGGGAAAGACTTAACTGTGTTAAGTTATAGCTAATTACTCCAGAGGAGTTTTTATGATATCTACAACTTGTGAAAGAGGTGCGTAATTGAAACTTCCAACAATCCAATTCGGACATATTAAATCCAGAGTTCCTGTTATTCAAGGTGGAATGGGCGTAGGCATATCCTTAAGTGGACTAGCCGCTGCTGTAGCTAATGCAGGCGGGATCGGCACCATCTCTGGTACAGGGATCACTGCTGATGAGCTGAGAATGCATATTCGCAAAACAAGAGAACTCTCTAAAGGGATTGGCTATATCGGTGTGAATGTACTATTCGCAGTAAAGGATTTTGCCGAAAAAATGAAGGTTGCTTTGGAAGAAAAGGTTGACTTTATTATTTCCGGAGCCGGAATTTCTAGAGATATTTATGCTTGGGGTAAAGAATATGGTACTCCTGTTGTAACTATTGTTTCATCCGCCAAATTAGCCAGAATTTCCGAAAGACTTGGTGCCTCCGCAGTCGTTGTGGAAGGGTTCGAAGCAGGGGGCCATTTAGGTACAGACAGAGCCATGTTTGATATCCTTCCTGAAGTCTTAGAGGCTGTTTCGATTCCGGTTATTGCTGCGGGTGGGATTCTGACAGGGGATGATATCGCAAAAGCCCTTCGGATTGGCGCATCTGGTGTTCAAATGGGTACCCGTTTTGTGGCTAGCCATGAGTGTGATGCTCCCTTAGCCTTCAAGCAAAAGTATGTAGATGCTCAACAGGGAGATACTGTCCTCATCAAGTCTACAGTGGGTCTAGAAGGTAGAGCGATTCGGAATGAATTTACGGACCGGATCAGTGATAATGCCAAATTAAAGATAGTCAAATGTTATGATTGTCTAAAGGTTTGTTCACATCGCTTCTGTACAATGGAATCCCTGCTTACTTCCCTTAGAGGAGATGTTAAGAACGGTTTAGTTTTTGCTGGGTCCAGAGTCCATGAGATTAAAGAGATTTTGTCCGTACAGCAGATTATCGACAATTTAATGAATGAGTATCAAGGGGCGTTGAACCCGACAACTTAAGGTTGTTATAAGATATAAAAGCACGATTAACCACTTAAGCTTGGGATTTCCGAGCGTGAGTGGTTTTTTATTTCTTCAGTTATCGAATCTGTAAGTAATTTAATTGGCTCAGACATTGGGAAGCTTTGCGGAGATAAATGTATACAGCATAACCCCCTTTTCAGCAATCGTTCTAATTACGTATAAGCCATGAAAAAAAGGACAGCTGAACCAGATCGGTTCAACTGTCCAATGCTTTTCACAGGGGCGTAATGAACTACTCCGGCGAATGTCGCTTTTGTTACCTGGTTGAACGCAAATCTTAGTGCACGACTTAAATTACGCCCTCTCCTCCAATAGCTGTTGCAGTAAATACTACTGGTCCAACTATATTGATGAAGGTAGTGCCCGGAATCGAATTTTCAATACCCAATTGATAGTTTATAACGCCCAAAGGGGCACCATCAACCCACAGAACATTTATTTGCTTAATTTCAGGATTTGCTGTACCCACAAGTCGAATATGAGAGCGATATATTACTGTCCCAGCTCTGAGAATTACAACATTGAAATTATCAGGAGTTGCAATCTGGTCAATGTTAATACTTGCTTTTAACTCAACTCTATTTGAGAAAGATGCAGGATTTTCCGGAGGAATAACTACTGAGGTATCAAGTATTCCAACATTTTGCCCCGGTGGAATTGTTAATACAGCAGCTCCTAATGGATTTAACGCTTTGGAACCATAACTTATAATTGTTGCCATCTTTCATTTCCCCTTTCAAGTTTTATACGTTAATATACGTAGAACTGAAAAGATCGCTTGGACTACATTCCTGGTAGTTATACACATTTTTGAGTTTAGCATTTTGCATAATTCATTTTCGAAGAATGCCTTGCTGCCTGATTCATTCGGCACTGGGTGGGGGCAATTCATTAACAACTAGGATAGGAACTATGACAAAAAATACCACAATACGGGTGGCTAACTCGTAGTGTGGTATTGAACGACTGGTTACACAAAATAATTGACAGACCCTGATTCTCAGGTTCAGTTTAATCTTCGCGCGGGCATGAAAAGCTAAATTTGCTTGGCTTCATTATCTCCCGCTCGCTTAATGGGCGGTGTATGGTGCGCATGGCTAATGATCCTATAACCAGTTAATTCATAGAAGTGTCTTAGACTGTTGTTAATAAATCCTTTATCCCTTCTACAAATAAAACCCTTTCTTCAAGTTCTTTATTATCAAGCCCCTCCTGTCTCCAAAACTTCACCAATTTATTCGAATGTATGATATCCATTGCTTGGGATTTAATGTCGTCTCTTAAGTCGCCATGTTCAATACCTAACTTTGCTAAGATAAGGTACAAAATCCATTCAACATCTTGAAAATCGTCAGTTTGAATTTCGAATTCTACGATTGACCTTGAAGTTGCTTGATTAACAGTGAATCCCTCACTTAAATATTTTTCAAAGCCTTGTGTACCATATTTTATTACTTTATCGTATGACAACTTATTTACCATGGTAATCGCCTCCAAAACTATCTCTTTTTTAAATTACGGTTAAAGTAAATAACCAATTCTACATTAGGAAACATTTCTTTAAATTCCTGGATGATAGGTGTACAACTGGCACATGGTTCTCTATCAGTATAGAAATCAATTTTTCCAGTTACATCTTTATTCACAGCCCCTTTGCTGCCACCGAGTTGTTTTGCAACATCTTCGAGAATTTTATACTCGGTATCCCATTTCCTACTATAAGCCCCCTCTCTATCTACCTCATTCCACGGATTAACATCTTTAGGCTCGAATATTCGTTCTTCGATCTTTTCGGGTGGTAAAGGAGAGTAACCTTCTGACCATTTCTGATCTGCATCCTGAATTTGACTATGCGCTTTAAATTCTTTCTTTAATCCAGGAATCTCAACACGGGCTAGTCCATAGTTACCTAAATCTCTTATTTCTTCAGGCAACAAATCTCGAAGTTCTTGACTACGTCGATAGAGTTCTCCTCCAATTCCTGGTGTATTTTTCTTTACTTTATTAAGACTAAGTTCACCCGTCCCCTTGTTCAACTTCTCAAGAAGCACCTTTTCTTCTTGTAAATACTTATCGAAATTGGAGGCTTCACGAGCTTTTTTACTTTCTTCAATGTTTCTTAGTATTTTCTCTCTATCATAAGGTGGCGGATCAGTATTTTTTGTTTTCGTTACTTTACCCGTCTCCTCAACCGACCGCGACGAACCCTCCGCTTTTGGTTTTCCCACTGTCCTAGCGTCATCTGCCCCTGTAAGACTCTTGCTCTTTGCTAGGTCATCCACCCACCCGCCATCTTTAATCACCATTTTCTGGGGCAGGTTTGTTTTAAGTTTAGCAGCGGTGTCCGCTTCGTTCGTCAATGCCTTCAAAGCATCATCCAGCGCCGCAATATTCTTGCGGTTCGCTATTTTATCTGCAGCCTTATACAAGCCGTGCTTGAGCAGGCTGGTCAAGCTCACAAAGGCGATGCCAATCCCCAGTCCATCCAGCAGTGACTGGTCCATGCCGAGGAAGGTCGGATTCGTATAGGCGTTTCCGTTCTTGAGATCGTTCAGCTTCTCCACGTTGATCACGATCACACCTACGCTAAAGGCGATGTCTGCAGCCGCCAAGAGATATAACGATCCTCCGGCTGTCGGAATCGCCGAGATGATCGCCACCACACCGAATAAGAGGTTGAACTCCGCGACCAGCATTTGGGGGTCTAGGATTAATACCTGGAACGTATATCGAGATAAGTATACTGTTTTCTCCATTTTTTTGCTGAGATAATCCGGTTTCTGCGGCACGACATTCTGCAGCAGCCAGTCATCCAGCGCGGGTTCCAGGACAGGCTTCATCTGGTCCACCAGTTGACGGATTCCCGTTGCATCCAGCAGTCCCTCCATAACTCCCGGCTGCTTGTTTTGCTGAGGTGCGCTTACGGCCAGTTCTGGCAGCGCTGGTATCATCGCCTCGATCTCCGCTCGCGATTTACCTTCCTTTCTGCCTTGCTCTATGATCCTCTCCGCACTTTGATTCCAGGCATGAACCGCTGTACGGTTCCGGTCCTCCACCTCATAGAGCTGCTGGTTCTTCTCCAGCTCCGCTTGTTTTTCTTCCTCGCCCTGCTTCTCCGGCTCGCTGGCGGGCGGCTGGCCATACCTCTTCTTATAGGCGCTCTGCTGTTCTTCCGCCGCCTTCCCGCTCATCCAGCTTCGTGCCGCTTCCTGGGTACCCGGATTGCCGCTCGCATCAGCCGCCACTTTGGAGCGGATATCGGCTCTTTGTCCTTCTGTTAATTGCGTGGCCGCACCTAATTTAAGGCTTAAATCTATTTCTTGCATCATGATTTCACCTTTGGCCAGCTCGTCAATATACAGCTCCTTCAGCTCGGCATCCGTCAGCAGCTCCATGTAATCCACTTCGACTTTCTGGAAGTCGATCTTGCTGCTATGGATGCCCACCCGCTTCTCGCTGACGACCATATAATGGGCGGCGTTCGTTTGCAGCGTAATCTGCTGCGTTGCCCGCATCCGGATGGATTCCAGTATACTCTTTCCGTCCCCGCTTCCCAGCTCCATCCGATTGCTCGCTACCAGCAATAGATCCTCGCTGGCATTAACGGTGATGTTCCCGCCATCCAAATGCAGGCTGACCGTCCCTTTCTGGAACAGGACGCCGTCGTCTCCCAGCTGCATCCTCGCTTCGCCCGGCATCTCGAACACCTTCGTCGTCGGCTTCTGGAACACTGTCCGGCTCTTCATCTCCTCGCTCCCGCCGCGAACCGAGTTAATCGCTATCGCCTTCTTCTCTACCCCGCTTGGAAAATACACCTTGATCCGCGCACCTTCCTCCGGCAGACAGTGAAAGATATTGTTCCCTTCCCCAGAGTACGGAAACCACCAGTTCCCTTGTGTGTCATGCCCGGCATCGATGTCAAGGTGCACCTTCACCATATTGTTTGCCCGTTTCACGACCCGGCCTTCAAGGGATACCCCTTGAATCGCCTCATTGCGCCGCGACTTCCTTCGCAATGTCTGGCGTTTCACCAGCACATATTCATACTGTAGCAGCCCGGATTCATAGCTGATCACCGATTCGGAGACGACCCACATCTGATTCTTAAAAAGAACATCGTCTCCGACCTGGCAATATTGACCGCTGACCACCCGGTAACGGACAAAATCCCCCTCATGGAGCTGATCCGCTTCCGTTCCTTCCGCATGCGCCTTCAGCTCTTCATAGGCGGCCCGGTCCTTTATGACCGTATAATGCTTGGACTTCAACTCCTCTCCCCAGGACAGGTCCGGCACGCCGAAATAGACGCGCGGTGCATCCAGTGTGACATCCGGCAAGATCACTGTCCCCACCCGGGAAGCCAGCCGTTTCATAAACTGCCAGTCAGTTTCACCGTATTGAACCATTAAGGTGCCCAGGGCGTCCTGCTTGCCCGTCGCCATATTGTGCGCATCCCCTCCGGGATAGTCCGCAGCAAGCCCCGCGATGGCTTCCGAATAAGTCAGATGCTTATTCTGGTACGACCGGTTCTTCGGCTCCATATCCATCGCATAGCTGCGTGAGAGCGCCTCGATTTGCACATGCGGAATCCCGTCTTCCATTTGGATATCTACATTCGTAATGCCGCCGGCGAACCAGCTCTCCACCCGCGGCTTGGCCGGTTTGCGGAAGACAAGGCTGTCCTCGAAGCTGCTTCTCAGCAAGCAGGCTTCCGCTTCTTCTTCCGTCATGACCGCCGTAAACGTGCACCGCGCATGTGTATTAAATTTCCGTTCAATCCGGAAACTGCGGATCGCTTTTAGCTCATAAGGCCACTGCAGCTCGTAGCCATCCCCGTGATACTCTGCTCCCATGCCCTCACCATCACCTCTCTTCTTTATCTCGCGGAGAACTCAGGCGGCGCCGGGTCCATTCCATTCGTGAGCAACCGGATCTGACCTCCATACTGGCAAAATAAGCAGGACTTGCTGGTCAGCGCCTGTACCCCTTGAATATAAACATTCGGACTGCCGTTGGTCCACTCTGTCTGAGCGCCTGCTAAGCGCTCCAGCAATGTGGTCAGCGCAGATACTGCACCTGACAGCTTGAATTGCGGTTCAGGGGATGGGCCTCCAGCAGAAGAAGGTCCCAGCACCGTTGGCATCAGCTTGGGCGCACAAGGATAAATAAACTGGCCTACGGTGGGTTCCTCCGGATCGGGGTCGACCATATACGAAGGATCTGTAAAACCCAAGGTTTTCTCAGCCGCCTTCAGCGGATTCATATCACTCCGGCAATAGCCGAACGAATAGAAGTTTCCATCGAGCGCCTGTCCCATTCGGTCAAAGGGAATAGTGCCCTGAATCGTTCCCGGCTCCGAGGTGGATAGCACACAATCCTTCACCGTCAACATCGGCCTGCCATTGATGTACACACCGTTCGGGTCCTGCTTGTTCAGCACTTCCTCATGTGTGCCTCGCGTGCAATGCATATACGCCCCCGCCGTCACATACGTGTCCTCGCTTCGCCACGGGGATTCCAGGAGCTTGTTAAGCGTGCTTTTCGTCAACAAGGTATCCATAATTCCCATTTCAAGTTTCTCCTCTCGTCAACCGGATCGGTCTGACACTTAAGCCATACAGACTTTTTCTAAGCAAGCTCTCAGCGATGTCCACACGTGCAACCAGCACACGACTCCGGTAATATGGAATTTGAAAAATTGCCGTTTCCTTTAATGCTTCTGTGTCTGCCCAAAGGGTGTGAATCCGTCCGTTTTCCGTCTCTGTGCGGTCAGGTGCAAGACAAGGAATTTCCGGAAAGTCCATCCATGCATAATAAAATTGCCCCTGCTGTTCCAGGTCCATTACGACCACACTTTTATAAGGAATGTCCGGTAACTGCTTAGATACAGTTGCCCGCAGCTCCTCGCTGACCAGTAATATCGGATGTTCGATCAGACTGCAGGCAGAGAGGAGATTACCCGGCTTGGTATAGACGATTTCCTGCGGCCCGGCATACTCATACCCTTTCAGCATACGTTCCGGGAATGCCAGATTCACTCCATTTGCCGGCAAGCGCCGGTCATGCTCCAGCACGAAGTATTTCATGCTACTCATGCAGCGTTTCCCCCACCCAGATCATCGTGCCACGCTGTTCCTTGGTCAGTGTTACCGAAGCAGCATCCCGCTCCAGCATCCGGCTTCCCGTCAAGTCTGCGCCTGTGAAATTCGTCCCTTCCAGCTGTGCACCTGTGAAATCTCCGGCAATTCTCGCGCCCTGAAAGCTGGCAAACGTCAGATTGGCCTGTTGAAACAACACGCCATTCAAGCCGAATACCAAGCCATGTGCTTCTGCCGCCATGTCCCGAATTCCCAGCACATGGTCGAACCTTGCAGAAGTCAGGTCACAATCGCGAAAGTCCGTATCCACCAGAAGACTCTCGCGAAAATCGGCCTGATCGCACACACAGCGCTCGAAGCGGGTACCGAGCATTCGGCTGCCCCCGAAATGACTTCCGGTCAGCGTCACCTCTTCAAACCTTGCATAACTCAGATCAACGCCTTCGTAATAGCCACGGGACAAGTTGACCTTGGCAATATGTTCATAGATGTATTCCTGATCTGACTTATTTTCCAGCCACCCTTTGCAAGTAATGGAGGAACGTTGCCTTTCATTGACGCGGTACACAGATTCACTGACCTCAGGGTCCCGAAATTGACCGACACGCACTTCAAATGCACTGTCTTTCTCCAGGTTTTGGAAAGAAACAAGCTGCCGGATGGTATCCATGGCATAACGAACAGCATGTACCATATAGATGTGGAACGGATACAGCTGCCGGGCCTTCCAGACTTCGAACGAATGGCGGTGAATACGGTTTAAATAACGTCTGCGTTTCTCCTCACATGCTTGATCCCAAGCGTCCGCGAATCCGTAGATCCAGCCTGCATCATAATGAAAAGGTGTCAGCTGCACCTTGCTTTCCGTGTCCCTGTCGCTGGCCTCCAGCATATAGACGGGCTTCCCTTCGTTCAGGCTCGTCCGGAGCAGGGAGAGATGAAGATAGGCGCATTTCATTAATTTCCCCTCTTGCTGCTGGAGTTGTGCCTTCTCGCAGAACTGGTCAAACAGCGGGACGAGTTGGGTGGTGATCTGTTTTTTATGCTGAACGTAATAGGTATGTAAGGATTTAATCAGCTCATTTCGCTGAGGCAGGACATCTTCTTCTATAAAATGGTTCCATATCTCCAGGTCGTGCATCCCGTGCGCTCCTCTCTTCGGTGTGTTCTATTGATTCATCAGCACTTCGATGCCTTTAATCACGACCTGCCCCTGATCCATCGTAAAGCCGCCGTTTCCGTCCTTGGTGGACATTTCAATCTGGTTGGCAACCATCATAATGGATTCCGAGACCATTTCAATTTGCTTGCTGGCCTGCAATGTAATCTTATTCTCACAATTCAGAATAATCGTGCCCGCACTCGTTAAAGTAAGCGTTGCGCCCCCGGTCGCACCGGTAATGATGATTTTATCTTCCTCGAACGTGATCTTCTGGCCGGTTGGCGTCAACAAGAACTTCGTGTTCGGATTGGCCATTAAATCTTCCTTTAGATCCTTGTCGTAATGAATAACAGGCTGCAGCTGTTCTTGCTGGACTACGGTCGTCGTCACATTTTGGCTGTGTCTGCCTGCAGCAGCGGATGTACTGCCCGGCTTGGATGCGGGAGCCATTGCTTCTTCCGGCACCTTCTTCCGCACAGAACTGAGTGCAATGCCTTCTGCTTCCTTCGCATTGGGGAAATAGATCCGGACAGCGTCGCCTTTTTCCGGCATACAGTACCATCCCGTCTGATCGTCCGAGGCATACATCGTGGAATACGGAAAAGGGCTAGCGATCGCGAGGCTCCAGTCCTGATCGTAATCGAGCTGCACCTTGACCTCATCCCGGACCACTTCCATGACTTTTCCTGAGAGGGAAGAGCCTATCAGCTTGGAATTATACTTCATGCGCCGGTAAGCTGCCCGTTTCAGACAGAGGGTGTAGTGATGTGTAAGCAGACCCTGCTTCATTTCGGTCCGTACCTCGAACACGTGAAGCTGCTGGCCTTTGAAGGTGACCTGATCTCCAAGTTCAAGCACCTGATTGTTCAGCATCACTTCATAACAAATATAATCCCGTTCACTAAGCCCGCTCTCTCCGTTTCCCGCCTCTTTTTTGAAGGCTAATATATCCTTGTACATCCGGTAATGGGTAGCTTCTATCCTGCCTGCGTCCCGATGATCTGGAATGCCCAAATACACGCGAACGCTGTCTTCCGTGGATACAGGAACCAGCACCGTGTGATAACGGGAGGCCAGACGCTTCAGAAACTGCCAGTCTGTCTCCTGATATTGCAGGGTATACGCATCCAGTCTTTTATCTTCCACAAACGTATTAAAGCTTTGCCCATTGGGGTAGTACCCGCTGATCTTATGCATTAAATCGGGAATGAGCATAGAATTGTTCTGGTAGGAACGCGTCTGCGGTTTGAGATCCATTGCGTGGGTATGAGAGATGGCTTCCGCTTCCAGCCAGTAGGCTTCCTTATCGACCTTGACACGGAGTTTGAGGATCGTGCCATGAAACAATCGCTTGCTATTTCCTTTCTCGTCGGTATACAGAAGCTCTACCGGGGTATTCTCATCCGCCATCCGTACATAATGCTCTTCCCTATCTTCCGAGATCATGCCCGTAAACGTCAATTTGGCGTGGTCATTGATTTTCTTGACCAACGTCACATGATGCAGTCTCATCTCAAAAGGAAGTATATGCAAATGTTCATAGCTAACGGCTGACATTGCCATTGTGTCATCTCCTTCATGCAATTCCTTTAATTCCCTATATATCGTCTTTTTCCCATGTAATTTTAATATATCACCCTTAAATACTAAATTAAGTATGTAAAAGGATTTTTTATCAGACATTACTGGGCTGTAGAAGGCGGCACCAACCGGAATTACAACTCCGGAAACAACAGTCTGACCCTTGGAATTCAGATTCGATACTATAACATGGCACGGTAGGACGGCTGACTGCCTTCCTCTTCCAGCCTCCTATTTATTTGTTGCAAAATGAACCGCGTGTCATTAAAATAATAATGACACGCGGTTCATTTTGGATACTTAGAAAGGTGGCGGGTAAATGTCTCCCCGATTGACGGATCACCGGAAAGAACAGCGAAGCCGGCAGATATTGGATGCTGCTAAATGCGTATTTAGTAGAAAAGGCTACGGCGCGGTCTCGCTGAAGGATATTATCGAGGAAGCTGGCATGAGCCGGGGCTGGATTTACCTCTATTATCAAACGAAGGAGGAAATTTTTGAAGCCTTGCTGGATCGTCAGGATCTTGAGTATGAACAGTATCTTGAATACTTGAAGGCTGCTTCATCATCCATTTGGCAGGTCATTATCACACTCTATACCCAGCAGCTTCATGATTTGGAGCAAATGGAGGGCGGCGGAATGATGCCTGCTTTTTACGAGTATTTTCTAGTCGGCTGGCGTGATTCTTCACGCAGAGAGCTGCTTGAAAGACGGTACGAAAGAGGCATCGAACGTTTTGCAGATTTGCTTCGGACGGGGGTAAGCCGCGGTGAATTTACTCCAGTCATGGATCTTAGTGAGATATCCAGGGTGGTCTCATCCTTTCAGGAAGGTATCGTTACACATTCCATCACGGTTGGCACCAGGCAAGCGGATACCGGTATGCAATTCAATGCACTACTTCACTATCTGTACAGTCTGCTTCAACCGTCAGCCGGCCAAGCAATGGATTTCTTTGGTTTAAGGGAGGAGATTCAATGAAGTCACTTTTTCGCAATCCTGTGTTCTGCAAGCTGTTTATTGCGGCTTTTGCTTCCCAACTGGGTACGGTGGTCGGTAACATGGCTTTTGCCTATTATCTGGTAGACCGCTTCAGCGAGCGCCCCTCCCTGGCAACGACCGCGGAGTTGATGTATTCCTTGCCTACACTGGCAGTATTCTGGATCGTTGGTGTTGTGGCCGACCGGTTCGACCGAAAGCATATCGCCGCATACAGCGATTGGATCCGTGCCGGATTGACCTTGCTGCTGCTGGTATTCGTGCATTATGATTTAATCGTGCTATGCTTTCTGGTCCTGTTTCTGCGCAGCTCGATATCCAAATTTTTTGGTCCGGCTGAGATGGGGCTGCTGCAGGGAAGCATCGGTCATGACCAGTATGTTCAGGCATCGGGGTTAAACCAGATCGTTATGGGAATGTTCATGTTATTCGGGATGAGCCTGGGAGCGACTGCTTATCATTTTGTTGGAATTGAAGGCGCTATCATCGTCGACGGTGCCAGTTTTCTAATCTCGGGTCTGCTGCTGGCCTGGGGGGATTTTCCCGAGAATGCCCGGATGCCTAACGGCAAGAACCGCATTCGGGAGCTTCGCTTTTCGCACCTCATTACAGATTTCTGGCAGGGTCTTCGTTATATCACCGGAAATCGGCTGCTGCTCGTACTTATCAGCGGATTTTTGTTCTTCGGGATCGTAAATGGTGTGTTTGCTGTGCTTCCGATTTTTGCAATGAAATATAAGCTGAGTCCCGATAATTATGTCGTCTATTCCTCCATGATTACCGTTTTTCTTGGCATCGGCTTCCTGCTGGGCAGCATTCTCGGTCCTCGTCTCATTGCCCGCTTCACCCGGACTCCGGTGCTTATAACGGGGTTATTCGTAGCCAGCCTGCTTATTGGGGGGCTGGGTTTTGCCGGTCAGGTCGAGGTATACTTAGTCATTATTCTGCTCGCGGGTATTGCAATTGCGCCAATCAATATCGTTCTTGGCAGCTGGATGCCCGAATTGGTTCCTGCCCGTAATATGGGCAGGGTTAATGCTTTGATTGATCCGGTCATAATGCTGGGCCACTCCATGGCACTGGGCATTGTCGCCCTGGCCTTTCCCGCCTGGATTTCGGTGACTTGGCTGCACTATATACTCGGGCTATGTACAGTAGCCGTCAGCTTCTTCTACCTTTTTTCACTTCCCTCCCTTGTCCGTAAGCTTGAGGTACAATCGGCCGCAGAACGCGAGGCATCGCATAGTGAACCGGCTTGAGCCGATTACATAACAGATCAGGCGAGCGGCTATACATGCACTGCCCGGCATAAGCATCCGCCAAATAAAAAGCACATAGCCGCGGCCCTGTGCTTTTATTACTCATTTCTATCCGTAAACTATTGAAGATGAAAATAATATTTATCGTGATTTTGAAGATGTAAGGTGAGCAGTAGAGTTATGAATAGCCAGGAGGAATTTGAAATCCCTCTGTCAATGACTCGCATATTTCGGCAAAGTCAATGGTGATATGATCCTTGAAATGCCCACTGATGATCTGGATTCCACAAGGTAATTCATCGTTAGAGCGGTTCAGCGGCAAAATTGTGGCAGGCAGTCCAAAGACAGTCGCGAGGATATTCCAGATTAAATGCTCGTTATAACCAGTTGCTCGTCCATTCACTTTCAGAATCCTTCTAGTTACCGCCTGCTGCATGTGGGGAATTGCCAATACCGGACTGATGGGCAGCAGCAGAACATCATATTCCTGAAGTAAGGAAGTGATCACACGGTTATATTCCTGACGCAGACGGTCCGTTTCCGCTTGTTCTCCCTCACTCTGATTCATTGCCCGGTAATAGTCCTCTAGCCCTTCAGGAAAAGCCTTCGTCACCAAACGGGATGCCCGCAAGCCAAGGGAGGCCAGACTTGCAGTCAGGCGCTGCCTTGAATTGAACGAGGTGCCGACAAGCCGTCCAGACAGCTGCATAGCCAGGTCGAACAGCTTGTCCATCTGGATCTCAGGAGGCATTCCGTGGTGAACCTCCACCCCCTCCATCCTTGATAAACCTGCGGTAAAATCAGCATATCTGCGTTTAATATGTTCATCTATTTCATGCTCCGGAGTTTCAAACCAGGTCAGGACTTTAATCTTCGCTTGCTCCTTTAATGTGTTAGTGCGGAAATCAGGAGGGACAGGCACATCTACCCAGGGATCATACAGCACATCCATCATCAGCCGCAGATCCTTGGCGCTTCGGGCCAGCGGGCCAGCCGCCGACAAATCAGGCTCGCTTGGATCACCGGGAGGATTTCCGGGAACATGTCCTCTAAGCGACAGCATTCCAAGACTGCAGCGATGGGCATATACACCGGTATAATGCGCAGGAATCCGCAGGCAGCCGATCAGATCGCTGCCGAATTCCACAGGCGTGCAATCAGACGCCAAAGCGGCCGCACTGCCGCCAGATGAACCCCCTGGTGTCAAGTTTGTGTTCCAAGGGTTGTTGGTCGTGCCGTATAGATCATTATAGGTCTGCCAGTCTGCAGTCATCACCGGCACGTTGGTTTTCCCCATAACGATCGCTCCGGCCTGAATCAATCGTTGCACCGTGGCCGCATGTTCTGTAGCAATATTATGTTTTAAATGCGGGGCACCAGAGGTTGTAAGCATCCCGCTGACATTAAATGACTCCTTGACCGTAAGCGGCAGGCCATGCAGTGGCCCGTACCTCCGGCCTTCTTTTCTGTCCCGGTCGGCCTGATCCGCCTGGGCGTAGGCAATTTCCCGCTGCTGCTGCACTACGGCATTTAGCCCTTCATTCACAAGGTCCATCCGGCCATAATAGTAATCCAGCAGTTGCCTGGAATTCACCTCACCCTGTTCAAGCAGCCGGATCACATCGGAAGCGGTAAGATAAGCTAAATTCAAGTTTCTTCCTCCCTGTATCCTTACTATTTGGAGCTGTCGAGCAGTTTCGCGAACTTGCCCGGACTCATAATCTCGTGAGTGCTAAACGTACCATTAAGAAACAGACTGAAGGTTGTCCAGACCGAAGGGGCGGCCTGGGCTTCCTCCCGGGTAGTCAGGAGATGAGCCGTAAACGGGATACCCCTCTCCTTCGCCACTGACCGCAAATCCTCCAACACACCAACGGCAAAAGGACATTGTGCTGTGTAATAAATACAAATCCCGTCGCCCGAGGCTGGCGCAGACTTCACGGAATGTGCAAAAGACGGGTACTCCCCCTCATCGTTCCATTTGAGTACCGCCAACTCGAAATAAGGATCTGCTTCATCGGTGATTTGAAATCCCATATGCTCAAAAAAACGTTTATCGCTCAAATAAGGCATTTTCTTCTTGCTGACAATATGCACAATGCCATCCATGCCCAAGGCTTGGGCATCTGCCTTGCACTTATCCAGAAGCTGTTTGGAATGACCATTGTCCTTGTGTCTTCCAGATACCCACAGGCAGTTAATGTACATATAGTTAGGGGCATTAAGCGGGATCCAAGCCTTCTCGGCAGGCATATATTCAATAAAAACCTTCGCCCGGTCATTCAGCCGGTAAAAAACCAGCCCTTCCTCCATCCTTTCGCTCAGCCATTGCTTTTTGTCCCGGACTGCCTGCTCATATTGCTTCGCGCCCAGGGCGCAGCAGATATGTTCTTGTTCGATGTTTTCTTTGGTAATTTGCAAGTAGGTCATTGTGTCACTACCTCACTATTCTTTTTGAAATATCCGGGATAGCCAAACGGCTGTTTAGGACTATCCCGGAACAATTTGCGCCTAGAACCCGTGCTGGATCGAAAAGAAAGCTCCCTGCGGGTCTTGCAAAGTGGAACATGTCCCGCCACCCGGCACAGGCATTGGGGAGATCACCACAGAAGCTCCTAAGGCTACCGCTTGCTGAGCGACCTTCTCGCATCCGGAAACCTTGAAATATAATCCCCAGCCGCTGCTCATGTTCGCCATATCCTGGGGAATTGCCTTCATGCCGGCTACGTAGTCTGCTCCAACTTTGAACTGGAGATAACGGCCTGACGGAGTAGGTACTTCTTCCATTGACCATCCCAGTAGTTCCGTATAAAAATGAGCGGCGGCGTTCAGATCAGTTGTATACAGCTCATGCCAGTCGATAGAGTACGGCTCGTGCTGAACGCCCGATCCCAGATGCTCTGCCGCTTCCCATAAGGCCACCATCGCTCCGGTAGGATCACGGAATGCACACATAGTGCCCTTGTCCCCTATGCGTCTTGGGGCAATGAGCATTTCCGCTCCCAGTGACTGGGCACGTGCAGCCGAGAACTCCACGTCCTGAACAGCAATGTAGCAGCCCCAGAAAGAGGCCAGCTTGGGATCACCTAAGGAATACATGGCAGCCACATCTTGTTCGTCCGATTGGAATACCGTGTAGCTTCGCCCATCTTCCATAGTTGTCGTTTGTGTGCTCCAAGGAAATAATGCGGTATAAAATGCAGCGGATGCTGCCGGATCACCACTGCCCAGCTCGGCCCAGCAAAACGTACCTTCGTTATAATGCTTCATAGGTCTTTGAACCGGAGCTGAATTTCGGTAACCTGTTTACGGTAATCCTTCAGATCCTCATTCACATATACTTCCCGTGACGGTGATGTAAGCTGGACTCCTGTATTTTTAGCATATAAGTCCATTTGCGCCCAGACGTCACCCAGCGTATCCGGCGTTCCCTGGTGAACCACCGACAGGAAATAACCGCCTTCCAGCGTTTTGGTAACTATCGGAATCTTCTGGCCCTTGTATTCTATAGACTCGCCCTCCACAGCTTTGCTGACCGGAATGCAAATCTCTGTGTCATGTCCTAGTTCATAATTCTGCTCATAATACAAACTCATGCCTTGACCATTGATTACATCCTTCACTTTGCTGTCAAGCAGGGTAAAGACCTTGGTAATTTCCTCGTATTGGCCGCGGTAACGGATGCTTGCAACCTGAATTGGGAAAACGTACTTTTTAACAACGGTGAATTCCGGCTTCAGATCCACTGCGGTTTTCGCCGGATTCCAGGCTGTTACAAGCCCAATCGCCTCCAGCGCCTCCAGTGGAACGAGGATGGCGGACTGGTGCTGTCTAGGGGCTGCATGAAGAGTAATGGTCTGCTCATTGACCTTCATTTGCTTGCTGCCGATAACCAGTATTGCCGTTCGGGCAAATGTTGACAGGGTAAGCTTCTTTTCTTTGGCAGCCCATTGCAAATCTGCACCCAGTTCTTCGGAGACAGGCCGGATCGGTACAAGCCAGGTCTTGCCCTCCTGAACCGGTGAGGCCCCTGTAAAGGTTATCGGTGTTCCATTCCACGAGATCTTGACCGCTGGAGCGGCTGCCGATAAGGCAGTGTCACTCGGACAGGCCAGCAGCGCAATAAATAATAGCAGCATAAATTTCTTCATGTTCTGTTCCCTCCTGAATTTAGGTTGTTTATCGGCCTTGCCGCTGTTTGCCGGCTAACTGGGCCAGGGAACTGCGCCGGGAATCAGCCCGTTCACGCTCCAGGGGCAAGTCATCCTGCGGCGGTGAATCTGCTGCATCTTCCAGCAGAAATTCACAGAGATCTTTAATCGTCGGATACCTGAATAGTTCGATCATAGTCAGCCTGCTACCATAATCTTCCTGTAATTCGCGGAAGAGCGCAACCATACTGATCGAATCACCACCAAGATCGAAGAAGTTATCGTGCAGGCCAATATCCTGACGGTTCAGAACTTTGCGCCAGGCATCCGCAATCTGCTGCAGCAACATAGCTGATCCAGAGGGGAGTTCGCCGGTCGTCATAGCAGCCGCTTCATCGGTTTCCGGGAGCTGCGGTGCCAGAAGCGCAAGCCCTTTGCGGTCTACTTTGCCATTGGCTGTCAGCGGGAAATTCTCCAGCTCCTGTATAGCCGACGGCACCATGTATGAAGGCAATTTCTCTTTTAAATAACCGGTTAGGGCTTTGCCGATGTCCGGTTTGCTCTCCTTAGTAGTGGTTTTATTGGAAGAATAGAGGTTCATCTCTTCCACCTGTCCAGACAGAGTCATCTGCTCAGGCGTAATCCCGCCTCCAAGCAGGCAATGCAGATATACATCGTTACTACGCAGCCGGAACATTGGGCGGATGTGATCGAAGCCCAGGGTACCCATTTGAATTAAGCCAATTCCGTGTTCAGGGCCTTTATCTTCCAGGAGCTGCGAGATGATCCCGGCTTCCATCATCGAATAGCCCAGCCCATCCTTTTGTCCATACATAGGGACGATTGCATCCATGCAGCCGATCAGGAAAATCTGGAAGGCCGAAGCTTCAAAAACTTCACGGTTCCCCGGTGCATGAATGGCAGTATCCATCCTTGGATGTTCTTCGAGCAGTACAAGCTGATGCTGCTTGCGGTTGTAATAATACAGCCCGCCAGGCAGATCCTCTACCGCTCCAGGCTTCAGATGGAAATAGACCTGGACTGGATACAGCCCGCCTGCAGAACCATATTGGAATTTGGGAAAAGGAAGACCATCGAAAGTCCTTTGTGACAAAGCGGACGTAAATGCCCCGAATTGCTGCTGGGAAATCGGCTCCTGCACAAAGCTGCGGTAGCTGCGCCGCCGCAAGAAGGGATCGTTGCCTTCCACTGCATCGGCCAGACTGTAGCTTTTACCGGATAGATTATTTCGCAATGCGGGTTCATTCAGCTTGAACAACATCCGGTCCACTGCACCCGTAATCAATTCCTGCCCGGCCATCCCCTCGACACCGTAAGCCTGTTCACGGTCTACAGTCACATAGGCTGACAACCGTTTGCGTTCGCCTTCCCCTTGGCTGATTACGGTAGCCTCCTTGATATACGGATGGGATTTCAGGGCAGCTTCGATCTCGCCTAGCTCAATGCGATGCCCGCGTACCTTAATCTGCAGATCCTCCCGGCCCAAGAATTCTATATTTCCGTCCTCCGCATATCTTCCGAGATCGCCGGTGCGGTAGAGCCGCTGGCCGGTCAGAGGATGACGGATGAATCGTTCCAGGGTTCGCAGTTCATCCTGCCAGTAGCCCATAGCGAGGCCTTCTCCCCCAATATACAATTCCCCGCATACGCCAATAGGGCACTCCTCCATCCGTTCGTTCAGCACGTATACCCGTTGATTGGCGAGTGAACGTCCGTAAGGAATGCTGGTCCAGCCAGGCAACACCTCCTGAACCGGGTAAGCAATCGACCAGATGGCTGCTTCGGTGGCACCGCCTAACGAGACCACCTCAAGCCCTGGCTTCAACCGGCTGGTTGCTTGAGGCAAGCCCAGTGGTATCCAGTCACCGCTAAGCAGAGCAAGACGCAGCGAGCTGCAGACTGGCGAATTCGTATCTTTGACCAGTTCCGTAAGCATGCTGAGGAGTGCAGGAACTGTATTCCAGAGGGTTACACCTGTCCTGTTCATCAGCTCCAGCCAATGTTCAGGGTCCCGGAGATGATCCTTGTCTGGCAGAACGAGTGTGCCTCCTGCAGAGAGCATGCCGAAGATATCAAACACGGACAGGTCAAAGTTCAGCGCAGACAGGCCGAACATGACATCATTCGGTCCAACTTTATAAGTGTGAAGAATATCTTCAATGGTATTGAGAACAGAGCGGTGATTGACCATGACACCTTTGGGAACGCCCGTGCTCCCTGAAGTGAACATAATATACGCCAGGCGGTCTGCCGCCTCTGGGTCCTCTGCCCCGTATTTGCCGTCCGGCTTGCACTGTCCGTTAAGAACAACGTGCATAAGCTGCGGCCAATCTGAGTGATCCAAATCGGGCTGAATGACAGCATTTGCGACTTGTCCAAGCCGCAGAAGCTCAGCTATCCGGGCTTGGGGAAGCGAGGCATCCACGGGTAGATACGCGCAGCCAGCCTTGAGAATCCCAAGCACGGCAGCAATCTGCTCCCAGCCCTTGTGCATCACAACGGCCACCGGTTCGCCCGGACGGATTCCATTTAGGATAAGCTGACCGGCAACGTAATCGGCATAGTCATTCAATTCGGAATAACTAAGCTGCCCTCCAGAAGTGATAAGTGCCACTGCGGACGGTCGTTGCCGTACATTGTTGTGGTAACGTTCCAGCAGTGATCCGGGTGACGGATTAGGCAGCAGTGGCCGGGTATGGAATGTTGCAACCTCATGAAGACGTTCGCGGTGCGGCATACTGCGCGAAAGCTCCATACTCAGGGGCAGTGGTTCATCCCAGACTTGGGCTTCCTTAGCCAGCATGTCCAGCAGCTCGCAATATGCAGCGAACATCTCGTCCAGCATGCCGGCCGGGAACAGTTCATCTACAGAATCCCAATTGAAATGCAATTCCCCATCCCGTTCCAGCACCTGGTGATCCAGCCACACCTGAGGAGTCTGCGAGACACTGTAGCGATCCTCCTGCAAGGCCTGGGCGGGCTGGCCTTCGGTCGCAGCTTGTTCTGTCTGATTCAGAATGCTCGTGAAGATTACGGGTACAATCGCCTTCGATGGCTCTTTGTATTTGGCCAGCAGCTCCCTTGTCACCCGCACACCGCTGAAATAGCGGTGATCCATATCCTCAAGCAGCCTGCGCTGATGGCGCTGGGCCCGGCTGATGAAGGCACCCGGTTCGCGGTTGTCAATTTCCAGCAGAGTCAGGGAGGTGAAGTCCCCAATGACTTCGCCCACTTCGGGATGGATCGGCAGACGGTTGAATAAGGTCAGATTAAGGGCGAAATGCGCCTTGCGGCTCCATAACGTCAGCACCTCCGAAAAAGCAGACAGTAAAGCCACCGTAGAGGTAATGCCATAACCTTCCGCTCTCTTTTTGAGCTGCTTCCAGTGTGGTGCGGAGATGACATGCTGCCGCCGTCTGAATTCCGGCTTCGGCACTTGGGACGGTTCCTTCACAAGTTCAAACTGCGGTCCCATTGGCAGGGAGTCCAGCCGGCCCTTCCAGTACGTCTCGGAGCGGCGGAATAATTCGCTTTTTTCAATCTCTGCAGTGGCCAGCACATAATCGCGGAAGGACAAGGTCAGCGGCTCGAAGGCATGGGCAGGATTCAGATAAAGTACAGAGAGCTCGCGCAGCAGCAGCTCCAGGCTCCAGGCATCAGCGATTAGCAGATCGACGCTGATATGCAGCCGGACCCGGCCTTCAGGCAGCCGCGTCGCGCGGACATCAAACAACGGCCACTGGCAGCAATCCAGCACCTGGTGCGACATCTCTTCACGAATAGACCGCACATGGGCGCTTCGCTCCTCTTCCCCAAAAGCGGTGATGTCATAGGAACGGATTATATAGCTGGGAACTTGAGGCAGAATCTGCTGCTGCCCATCCGGAAGAATCACCGAGCGAAGCATGTCATGCCGGTCAATCAGCGCTTGGAACGCCTGCTGGAACGTGCTTAGATTAAGGTCAGCGACATCATTTTCAAAATACATATGGGTCGATACATTTCCAAGCTCCAGGCCCTCAGAACGGCCGATCCAGTAGGCCTTTTGCACATCGGTCAGTGGAAAGGGTTCATACCGCTCCGCCAAAGCAATCTGCACCTCAGGAAGATCAGTATACGCACTGATGCCTTGCCCGGCTTGCTCCGCTGCCAATGCAGCCAGATCGTCCACAGTAGGGTGATCGAAAAATTGCTGGAGCGTAATTTCCGTACGGAAGGTCTTGTTCATCACAAACAAAATTTGGGTCGCCAGCAGGGAATGCCCGCCTAGCTCGAAGAAGGTCTCCTGTCCATCCGCGATCTCGAGCCCAAGGCTCTGCTCCCAGATTTCTTTGACTTTCTGCTGATAATAGTTGTTGCCTGCCGTACTGTTCCCTTGGCGGCTGTCACTCTCAACATCTGTTGTGGCACGCCCGCTGGAAGGGCCAATCCAGAATACACCTCGTTCAAAAGGATAGGTTGGGAGCTCCAGCTTGCGTCTGTGTTCTCCTTCGTAATACAGCGCCCAATCCAGTTCAGCGCCTGCCAGCCATAATCGGGCGATTTCGCTTTGCAGCCAATATAGTCCTGGTGCTTGGCCTGCCGCTGCAATCTGCCCGTCGGATTGGCTGGGCTTGCCCAGATTCAGGACATAGACCTGCTCCACCTGTTCAGGTGAATGACCGGAAGTATGATCCTTGTCTTCGCTGATGAGCTGATGTAAAGCATCCTCCAAGGCGCATTCGCCCTTCAACACCAGTCTGACCCAGTCGCCTATTCCTGTACCAACGATGGAAGAGGCTTGGATGCCCCAGCCAAGGAATAGGCGGCCAAGCGCCAATTGCAGCGCAAACGACAGCATCCTTCCGGTAGCGGAAGAAGCTTCAGGTGCAAGGGCGGACCGAACATAATGTCTCAGGTCGAGTGGATATGAGCGGCGGATTTGGTCGGACAGTTCGCTAATCAACTGCTGAAATGTCGGATTGGATTCGTATAAATCGCGGGCCTCCTCTGCAGAGAGCACACAGTTTTGTGAGAAGCTTAGACAAACTGCCAGCTTGCCCTCCTCTGCAGACCCCTGACGTGTAGTACCCGTTACACTCGCAGCCCTTAGCTGCTCCAGCAGATCGGTGCGCCCGCGAAAAACAATAGCTTTTGAAACGGCAAATACCGCCCGTCCTGTCTTAAGGGTATAGGCCACGTCGCTTAGATTAAGCTGCGGGTGTATTTCTATATGAGCCGCCATATTGGCGCACATCCGCTCCAGCGCACTTGCTGTCTTGGCCGACAGGACCAGAAGCTCGCAGCGGTTCTCCGCATCCCCTTCCGCCTGAACCGGTGCTTCCGTCAGCACCAAATGGGCATTGATTCCACCTAGTCCAAAGGAGCTGACTCCGGCATACCGCCCATGTTCACCGGCATCCCAGTCCGCAAGCATATCATTCACGTAGAAGGGGCTGCTATGCTCCTCAAGCTTGGGATTCGGTGTCTCAAAATGAAGGCTTGCCGGAATTTTCCGGTGCTTGAGCGCCAAGGCTGTTTTGATCAGACCGGCTGCCCCAGAAGCCATCTCAACATGGCCGATGTTGGTTTTGGCCGAACCAATTGCACAAAAACGGTTGGAGCGCGCCGCTGCAAACGCTCTGCTTAGCGCCTCAAGCTCTATATCATCTCCAAGCGGCGTGCCGCTGCCGTGTGCTTCAACGTAGCTGATTGCATCCGGCTGGACTTGGGCGATGCTCATGGCTTCAGCAATGACCGCCGCCTGGCCATCTACACCGGGAGCAGCGTAGCCGATCCGGTTAGCGCCGTCGCTGTTAATTGCCGAGCCTTTGATTACGGCCTGGATCGTATCTCCGTCCCGCAGTGCATCTTCAAGCCTTTTCAAGACGACGATTCCCAGGCCATTGCTGTATACAGTCCCAGTAGCCTCTGCGTCAAAAGCGTGAATCATCCCATCTGCTGCGGTCAGCCCCCCTTGGCGGTGCAGATAGCCCGGAACTTGCGGGAATTTGAGCGTCACGCCCCCTGCCAGTGCAAGGTCGCATTGTCCGCTGAGCAGACTTTCACAGGCCAGATGCGTTGCTACGAGAGAAGTCGAACAAGAAGTCTGTACGGCAACGACAGGTCCGCAAATATTTAGGCGATAGGCAATTTGGGCGGTCATATGGTCCTTGTCGTTGGCGATCATAAGCTGCAAATCACTGACGGATTCGTTCCGGTCTCTGTCCGCAAGCAAGTGGTTAATCAGGTAAGTACTAGTGCTGACTCCTGCGAACAAACCAATCAGTCCGGGATAATTAAGAGGGTTATACCCTGCCTTCTCCAGTACCTCCCAGGCGCTCTCCATAAAAAGCCGATGCTGCGGATCGGTGATTTCGGCTTCCCTGCCGGTCAGCTTGAAGAAGGCAGCATCAAATTTCTCAGTATTCTTCAATGAAGTATTCACCGGGATCAGACCTTCGCTCCCCAGGCGGCTCAGGGGTTCTATGCCTGGTCCTGCCGGTGCGGGGCTTAGCTGCAGCGCATCCGTTCCACTAGCGAGAAGCTCCCAATACTGCTCCACGGAATCCACCCCGGGGAACCGGCACACCATGCTGACGATGGCGATATCATTACTTATATCCTGCTCCGACTGTTCCTTGCTCACTGTGTTTCCTCCCTTATGTTCAAAATCATCTGCGGCGCGTTTGTCTTGCATGAAACCGCCTGTCCGCGCGGTCCACCGCTTTTTGCTCCATACCTGTAGGGGACTTGTCCACTGAAGCACTTCCGAAAAATTCAACCAGCGCTGCGACGGAGGTATGTCTGAACAGCTCGATAATAGGAATCTCGCGGTTTAGCATCTCCTGCAGCTTCAATTGCATCTGAACCAGCTTGAGCGAATTGCCGCCAAGGTCGAAAAAATGCTCATCCCTGCCGACATGCGGACGGTTCAGCAGCTCCTTCCAAATGGAGATAATACCTTCTTCCAGTACGGATTGCGTCGGTCCCGCTGCCGGTTCAATCGTCTCAGGCAGAATGGCCAGCAGTGCTTTGCGGTCAGTTTTGCCGTTGGGAGTCAAAGGGAATTCTTCAAGAATGCTTATACTGTAAGGAACCATGTAGCCTGGAAGCCGGGAGCGCAAATGGGAGCGCAGTGCAGCCGTGTCCGGCAAGGGTTGCCGTTCCGAACTGACAATCACAAAAGCGCGCAGACGCCTCGCGTCCTCCTCTCCTTCAGCAAGCACTGTAGCCTCTTGAACGCCGGGACAGGCTTTCAGGGTGCTTTCGATTTCACTTAACTCAATGCGGTAGCCGCTGATTTTGACCTGGAGGTCGTCGCGTCCAAGGAATTCAATGACCCCGTCTGAACCATAACGGCCCCAATCCCCCGTCCGGTAGAGGCGTTCTCCGGTGATAGGCGACATGACAAAGCGTTCTGCAGAGCGGATCTCATCCCGCCAGTAGCCGCTGGCAACGCCCAGACCGCCAATATATAACTCTCCCGGCACCGATACTGGACATTCTTCCATCCGTGCATTCAGCACATATACACGCTGGCCGGACATGGACAGACCATAGGGAATGTTGGTCCAAGCCGGATCGACAGTGTGAACCGGGAACTGAATCGACCAGATCGCTGCTTCGGTTGCCCCGCCAAGCGCAATCACCTCCACCTCAGGACTCAGGCGGCGGATGGCTCCCGGAAGAGTAGAAGGAATCCAGTCTCCGCTGAGCAGGCACAGTCTGAGGAAATCCAGCCGTACTTCAGATGCGGCATACATCAGCAGCATGTTCATGAAGGCTGGAACGCTGTTCCAGACCGTGACCCGGTGCTTCTGCATCAGCTCCAGCCAGTGTGCCGGATCGCGTAGCCGCTGCGGCTCTGGCAGCACAAGTGTGCCTCCTGCCGCCAAGCAGCCGAAGATGTCGAATACGGATAAATCGAAGCTTAGCGAAGAAAGTCCAAGCACGACATCCTGCGGGTTCAGCCCATGGCTGCGGTTAATGTCGGTCAACGTATTAACCGCGGCTATATGGCTGATCATCACCCCTTTAGGCGTTCCTGTACTGCCGGAAGTGAATAATACGTAGGCCAGTTGCTCGCCTATTCCGTCTGCATTGCCTCCATATTCCGGCGTCTCTTCGTTTCGGGTATTTTCGTTGACCTCTATGGTCTTAATACCGGTAGTGGCCCAATCACCTACAGGGACAGAGGACTGGACCAGTACCACTTGAACCTGTCCGAGCTCCAGCAGCTCTCCAATGCGGTAGGCAGGCAGACCTGCATCTACCGGCAGGTAGGCCGCTCCGGCCTTTAAGATCCCTAGGACCGCCGCCACCTGCTCCCAGCCTTTTTCCATCACTACGGCAACCAATGTCTCCGGCTGTATGCCATACGCCACCAACTGATGCGCTATAGCATTGGCTTTGCGGTTCAACTCTCCGTAAGAGAACGTATATCCGCCCACAAGCAGGGCTGGAGCATTGGGCTTAGTGTGTGCCATCCGCTGAAAGCCATGATGCAGGGCAATGTCCTTAGTCTCCTGTTTGTGTTGGTGCCGTGTGTTAATTTCCGCCAGTTTCAGGCGGTGTGCGAATCCGGCTGAACCCGAATCGGCCAGCGGCAGGGCCTGCTCCCAGGCCTCTTCATCTTCTGCCAAACGGCGCAGCAAGCTTCCGTAGATGGCAAACATCTCATCCAGCACTCCCGGCAGGAACTTGCTCAGGGCCGCGTCCCAATTGTAGTGAAGCTCGCCGTCCCGTTCAGCTACCTGGTGATCCAGCCATACCTGAGGTGTCTCCGACAGACTGCGTGCTTCCGTCTCAGATTCATTCCTCCGCTGGAAGATCTGATCAAATCCGGCTGTCGTCTTCTCCCTGTCAGACAAGTCCAGCAGGCTTGTGAACACCACTGGAACCGGTTCACTCAGAATGCTGTGTGCCATAAGCTGTTCTGTCACACGGATGCCGCTGTAAAGGCGGTGATCGAGATCGGTCCACAGACGCTCCTGGAGCTGTTCAGCCCTGCTGCCAAAAGGAAGAGGGTTACGGTAATCGACCTCCAGCAGACTGATGGTTGTGAAATCACCAACCAGATGTTCCATTTGCGGATGCAGCGGGAGACGGTTAAACAGCGTTAGATTCAACAAGAAATGCGGCTGCTTGGCATACAGCGCAAGCACTTCCGCATAACAGGCGAGCAGCAATGCGGAGGAAGTTAACCCCCGTCTGCGTGCTGCCGCCGACAGCTTCGACCAGAGCCTGGCCGGCAGAACGGCCTTCCAGCGCTTGAATTCCTGCCGCTTGAGGCCTTGAGAAACCGCAACAGGTAACTGCGGACCGGCCGGGAGGCGGGGAAGTCTCCCTTGCCAATAGGTCTGCGCCATTCTATAACGGTCTGCAGAGGTTACGGACAGCAAGGACAGCACATAATCACGGAAAGTTGCTTCCAGTGGGGGCAATTGGGCTGTTCCGGCATACAGCGCAGCCAGTTCCTCCAGAATAATCCGAAAACTCAGCGCATCGGCGATCATAAGGTCAAAGCTGATATGCAGCCGGGTCAGTCCTTCGGGCAGCCGGGTCGCTTCAATGGCGAACATCGGCCAACTGCCGGTATGAATAGTCTGCGACATCACTTGACGAATGTCGTCCAGCCGTGAGACGCGCTCCGCTTCGGAGCAGGCGCTTGCGTCTGCCATTCTCACCGGGTAAGGCGGGACCTCTTCCAGAATCTGCTGCATGCCGTCCGGCATGACCATTGCCCGCAGCATAGGATGCCGCTTAATGAGCGTTTGGAAGCACTGTTCGAAACGTTCAATATCAAGACCCGCAAACTCCATCTCTTGATAGACATGAGTTGCGGCGCTGCCTGTCCGTCTTCCGGCCCAATAGGCCATCTGTACTTCGGTCAAAGGAAAAGGTACAAAGGCTTCTTGCGGCGTCACTATAAATTCGGGTAAGTCCACTCTGGCTGAGCTTCCCGTCTCTGACAAAGGTGCCACCGCAGCATCATCCAGTTCAGTTGCCATGTTGGCAATGGTGGAGGCGATAAGCAGCTCCCGGAGCGTCAGCTCCACCTGCATCCTGGAGCGGATTTCAGTCAGCAGCTTGACAGCGAGCAAAGAATTACCGCCCAAATCAAAAAAATGATCGTGTATTCCCACGCTGGTCAGGTTCAGCACCTCACCCCATACCTCGGCGAGCCGGATCTCAGTTGTGCTTCGCGGCGCTGTGTACCTGCGGGTTAACACTGCCTTGTCCAGTGGCAAACGTGAAAGGAATTGCCGGTCTACCTTGCGGTTTGGTGTCAAAGGCAGCTCAGCAAGCTTAACAAAACGTGCCGGGATCATATAACTGGGAAGCACCCCGCGGAGTGTTTCCTTCCAGTCTGTCTCGTCAGGAATGCTCTCCTTGCCAGAGGCTAAAGGGGACGGCACCCAATACGCAGCCAACAGTTGTTCTCCCTGTCCGTCGTCGCAAGCGACTACGGCGCTTGCCGCAATCTCTGGCTGAAGGTTCAACTGCTGTTCAATCTCAGCAGGCTCGATACGGAAGCCCCGCAGCTTGAGCTGCTGGTCTTTACGGCCGAGATAGGCCATTTCTCCTCCAGGCAGCAGCCGGACCCGGTCCCCCGTATTGAATAGCCGCCCTCCCGCCTGGTCCAGCGGGTTCATGATGAACTTCTGCGCGGTCAGCTCCGGCTGACGGTGATAGCCGTCCGTTACGCCGTCACCTCCGATGTACAGTGTGCCTTCGGCTCCGAATGGCACAAGAGCCAGCGCTTCATCCAGGACCAGGCAGGTTGTACGGCCGATCGGTCTGCCAATCGGGACTTTGTACAGGAGGTCATCCGGCGTAAGCTTGTGGGCCAGAGACCATACCGCCGTTTCGGTGGGGCCGTACAGGTTCCATACCGCTTTACCCCGGTGTAACAATTGTGCAGCAAGCTCCGGCTTCAGTTCCTCACCGCCGCAGAGTACCGTCATGTGCTCTGAACCCTTCCAGCCCTCTGCCAGCAGCAGCCGCCACAATACCGGTGTTGCCTGCATAAAGGTCGGCTTATAACGATTCATATTCTCCATAAGCAGTCCTGGATCGCCGCTTCCCTCCTGTGGGAAGATCAGCGTTGCCCCTGCGGATAATGGCAAAAACAGTTCGAGCAAGAAAATATCAAACGAGCATGTCGTGACAGACAACAGCGAATCCTCGGATGTCATATGCAGCAGTTCCTGCATGGCATATAGGAAATGAACCGCATTCCGGTGAGTCACGGCTACCCCTTTGGGCTGGCCTGTACTCCCGGAGGTATAAATCATATAAGCGTGATGCGGTCTTTCAGATGCCTTGGAGTCAGACAGAGCACGATTAGTCTGCCAACACAGGCTGCCTGGGCTGATGTCGCAGCAGCGGTGGTTGCCGAACCGCTCGGCTTCCGCAGGATGATCTACCAGAATGCAGTCCAGTCCGGCGTGGCCCGCGATGTATTGCAGCCGCTGCTCTGGAAAGGCCGGGTCGAGCGGAACATAAGCGCTGCCGCTGATCAGAATACCCAGGATGCCTGCCGCCAGCTCGAACGAAGGACGGGCGCAGATGCCAACGCGATGACCCGGCCCTGCGCCGACTGACAATTGCAAATAGGCTGCTAACCGCTCTGCCGCCCCATACAATTCGGCATAAGTATAGGAACGGGGGCCGCATACAATTGCCACGGCCGACGGATTGGCTGCGGCTTGCCGCTCCACCAGTGAATACAGTGTCGATCGCTCCGGGTAAACAACACCCGGGCCGATGCCTGCCTTATGCAGCTCCGCTTCTTCAAACGGAGAAATCAATGGAAGCTGCGGGAGCGTCTGCTGCGCCTTCGCCGGCAAATGCCCAAGCATCCAGACATAGTTAGCGAGCAGTCCTTCTGCTATTCTTTTGTCATAGAGATCGGTGTTGTATTCCAGCATTACATCCAAATGGTGAGGATGCTCGATAACTTCCAGTGTGATATCGAATTTGGCAGAGTGCTGAGTCCACTTCTGCGGCGTGCAGACAGCACCGTCCAGTTGATCCAGTGACATATCGCCTTGCTGGAAGATAAAAAAGAGCTGGAATAAAGGCGAATAAGCCAAGTCCCGGGGCGGATTCAATGCATCCAGTACATGCTCGAACGGGATTTCCTGAGCTTTCAGAGCTCCAAGCACTGTCTGCATGGTAAGTTGCAGGACCTCTGTGAAGCTGCCTGCTTCGCGGATATCCGTTCTTAACACCACATTGTTCACGAAGCAGCCCAGCATCTCTTCGGTCTCCTCCCGGCATCTTCCCGCCGTCGGAGTGCCGACCACAACATCTCCCCTGCCTGTATATCTGTACAGCAGCACGTTAAAGGCAGCCAGTACAGTCATGAAGAGCGAGGCGCCTGCAGACCTTGCGAGAACTCTGAGCGCTTCAAGCTCCTCCGCTTCGATCCGCAGCGTACAGCTATCTCCGCCCGAGGTCAGCAAGCGCGGGCGCGGGCGATGGGAAGGAATTGTATAGTAAGGATCTGCGCCCCGCAGTTGCTCCTTCCAATAATGCAGACCTTCCGTCAGCATCTCTGCCTGCATCCATTCTCTCTGCCAGCAGGCATAATCGGCATAGTCGTATTCACGCTGATTATGCGGTAGGCTCTGCCCCTTGCATAATACGTTATAGAGCTGCACCCATTCTTCTGTAAGCAATCTAAGCGACCAGCCATCGGCAACAATATGATGAATGACGAACACAAGCATGTGGTCATCCTCTGCCAGCTCGTACAATCCGGCGCGCAGCAATGGCGGCTTGCCGAGATCAAACGGCTGCGTTAGCAGCGGCTGAGCCGCTTGTTCGACCTGGCGCAGCCGTTCCGTTTCTGTTGCCCCTGTGACCTTGATCTGCAGCAGCGGAATGGCGCTGTCAGCGGCGATGTGCTGCTGCGCCTTCCCCTCTTTGGCGGAGAATGAGGTCCGGAAGCTCTCGTGACCGGCCGCCAGCAGGCGCAGGCTGGCTTCCAAATGCCCCTTCTTAAGCGCACCGGTAATTCGGATGGCCTGATGCAGATGATAACTGGAGGCGGCGCCGCCGAGCTGTTCCATCAGCCATAAACGCTCCTGGCTGTAGGACAACGGTAATCCATTGCCATCGCGTGTTTGTTTTTCCAATGGAATTTGCAGTACGGGAATACCCCGTTCACGTATTTGCAGCCGGAACCATTGTTTTTGCTCAGGCGACAATGAGGATAAGGCTACTTGTTCGGCCATTACCCCTTCCCTCCGCTCGGTTTGAGTTTGTCCTCTGCAAGGCTGCTGGCGATTTCGCTACTGCTCATGGCAGCCACTTCCTGGAACAAACTTGCAATGGATTGCTCCTTGCGGGTCTCCCCGGAGGTATTCTCCAGCAATTGGGCCATTCCGCTTACAGTCGGACGCAGGAATATGCTCTCGATGGACAGTTGTACGCCCAAAGCTTGCCGAATCCGGTCAAGCACCTGAGTGGCCAGCAGCGAATGGCCTCCCAGCTCGAAAAAGTTATCATCCGCACCCACCGGTTGAATATGAAGCTCCCGTTCCAAAATCTCCACAAGCTGCTGCTCGATGCTCCCCTCCGGCGCACGGTACGCTGCCGTTACCTTGGGGCGGGCATGGCGTGATCCGGGTTGACGTTGCTCGGGAATGGAACTGAACGGTAAGGATATCCCGGATGTTTGTGTCCCTGACGTAACCGTAACCGAGGCGGTTGAGCCGGACGGGGCAGCTTCGGGATATACCCAGTAGCTCTGCCGGGAGAACGCATACGTTGGCAGCGGAACCCGCCGGCGCGTCTCATTTCCGAAATAAAGCCCCCAGTCCAGATCTGCACCGCATACCCATAGGTTGGCTATAGCCTGTGCCAACACCCGCGTGTCCCCGTCCTGTCCGTGGACAGAACGCAAGGCGGGCACCCACACACTGTCTTCAGCCGCTGCCGGGTTCTGCCGCCCCAGACCACATAATGTGGAGCCTGGTCCTAATTCCACAAACAACCGGTTTCCTTCGCGCAGCAGGGCCCCAAGTCCATCCATAAAGACAACCGGGTCGAGAATATGCCGGGTCCAGTATCCGGGATCGGTAGCCTCCTCAGCCTTTAGCCAGGTACCGGTAAGACAGGACATTATTGGAACAGAGGGTTCCTTTAATTCCACCTGCATCAACAACTCACGGTAAGCGGCGACCATCGGCTGCATCAGCGGCGAATGGAAGGCGTGAGAGGTGGATAGTTTCTTATTAAAAACCCCTTCTTCCGTCAGCCGCTGTTCCAGTTCGGCAATGGAGGCTTCTTCTCCCGACAACACACATAGACCTGGGCTGTTGACCGCTGCCAGCGTAATTCTCTCTTGTAGATATCCGTTTACTGCCTCACGGCTGAGCCCAACTGCCAGCATCGCTCCTCTTTCGGTCCGGGACATCCACTCTGCCCTGCGGCAGACCAGCAGAACGGCATCTTCGAGACGGAACACACCTGCGATTGCGGCTGCGGCGTATTCTCCCAGACTATGGCCGATCATGGCCTGTGGACGAAGTCCCCGGCTGATCAGGAGCTGGGCCATAGCGTACTCAACAGCAAATAACAGCGGCTGGGTAAGCGCGGTCTCGTTCACGTCCAGTGTTTGCGGGTGATTCTTCCCGGATTGCATCAATGGCTTGATATCCATCCCCGTCAGGCTTTGGATCTGCACTGCGCAGCGGTCGTAATACTCGCGAAAAACCGGCTCAGCAGCATATAGGCCTGCCGCCATCCCCATATATTGCGAGCCTTGCCCCGTGAACATAAACACCAGAGGACGGTTCCTGGAAGGACTTTCTCCCTGGTATACCGCTTGCGGGTCAGCCGCCTCCATTGCCAGGACAGCTTCTTCCTGCGTGGAGCAGACCACAGCCGCCCTGATCCCAAAAGCCTGCCGGCCAACCGACAGTGTATATGCCACATCCGCTAGTTTCGTCTGCGTCTCTTCGCGCAAATAATGCTGCAGCCGGGACAGATTACCAGCCAGGGAGGTCTCGGATTTCGCTGAGACTGGGAGAATATGCCACCCCGGCACGGCTGGTGCACTGTACATACGTGGACCCTCTTCAAGAACCACGTGGGCATTGGTGCCGCCCATACCGAGCGAGTTCACTCCGGCGCGGCGCGGGTAGGCTTGCTCGGGCCAATCCGTAAGCCCTGTATTTACGTAAAAAGGACTGCCGTCAAAGTCAATCGCCGGATTAGGGCGCTCATAATTCAGCGTCGGCGGAATTTGCTTGTGGTGCAGCATGAGCGTCGCTTTGATGAATCCGGCAATGCCGGCGGCAGAATCGAGATGCCCTATGTTTGTTTTGACCGAACCGATCGGGCAATACCCTCGCTGATTCGTGCCAAGGCGGAACGCTTGGGTCAACGCCTCTATTTCAATGGGATCTCCCATTCGGGTGCCGGTGCCATGCGCTTCAACGTAACCGATCGTCTGCGGCTGAACCTCTGCCAGCGCCTGGGCCGAAGCGATGACTTCGGATTGTGCGCCTACGCTTGGAGCGGTATAGCTGATTTTATCCGCTCCGTCATTGTTGACGGCAAACCCCTTGATGACAGACCAGATATGATCCTTGTCGCGGATCGCTTCATCCAGCCGTTTCAGCACGACAAGACCGTAACCGTTGCCCGGAACAAATCCGCTGCTGTTCTCGTCAAAAGCGCGGCAGTGCCCATCCGCCGACATAATTCCTCCAGGCTCAAACAGGTAGCCTGCACGTTCAGGCGGGCCAACCGTGATGCCACCAGCCAGCGCCATGTCACATTGATAGGTCAACAGGCTCTGTGCTGCCATGCAGACGGAGACCAGCGAGGTGGACGACGAGGACTGCACCGCCATAGACGGGCCTTTGAGGTTCAGGCGATAGGAGATCGTTGTAGCCATACTGTCCTTGTCATTGCCGATGGCTGCCTGCAAATTGCCGGTGGCCAGCATTTTTTGAATATGAGGATAGAGGTTCAGGAACAGATATGAGCTCATGCTTTTTCCGGCAAAAACACCCACGGAGCCTCCGCATTCCGAGGATTGGTAGCCAGCATGCTCCAGCGCCTCCCAAGCACACTCGAGCATCATCCGGTGTTGAGGGTCCATAAGCTCCGCATCCTTGGGATTGATCCCGAAAAAAGCGGCATCGAATGCATCGAGCTGGCCGATTTCCCCTTTGGCCCGGACATAATTCGGCTGACTCAGTATTCCGGGGTCAATGCCTGCCTCCTCCAGTTCCCGGCTGGAGTAATGGGAAATACACTCTTTTCCCTCGGTCAGATTGCGCCAGAAGGCCTCCAGGTTTTCGGACTGAGGGAACCTTCCCGCCATGCCGATGACCGCAATTTCATTTCCGTTATAAGGATACTCAGGATGACTCATAGCATCTATTCCTCCTTCTCTATGGTGCTGCGAACCGCTACGGAAGAAGCTGTTTTCCGGTAACGGAGAAATGCGTTTTTTTGCTTCGCGGCCGTCTCGTAAATGTCAGTCCCCAGAGCATCGCGCGAGCCTTCGCTGAGATATCCGGCGAGTGAACGGACCGTCGGGTATTTGAACAAATCCACCAGCGTCAGCGGAACGGGGAATTCCCGGCTGAGCCGGTCATGCACTTTGGCGAGCAGCAGCGAATGTCCGCCCAGATCAAAAAAGTTGTCTTCCACGCCAAAGTGCCGGAGCTGTAGAATCTCCTCCCAGACCTTTGCAATGCTTTTCTCAGTGGCGGTCTGGGGCTGTTCATAGGCGGCCCCGCTACGGGCAAGGCTCTCGCCAGGGTGTGGAAGGGCAGAAACTTCCAGCTTGCCATTGGCATTGTAGGGAATACGCTCCAGTTGAATATAAGCAGCTGGCTTCATATATGAAGGAATCCGCGACTCCAGCCAATGCGCCAATTGCTGGCCGATAATGCTCGCTTGGCTGCGGACCGTATAGTATGCGATCAGCCGCAGGTTGCCTTCAAAATCGGGCTGAGGATGCACGGCCGCCTCCTCGACTTCCGGGAACGTGCACAAATGCCGCTCTACTTCACTTAGCTCAATCCGGTACCCGCGGATTTGGACCTGCCGGTCGCTGCGGCCGATAAAGGCAAGCTCGCCGCCGGGAAGCCAATATCCGGTATCTCTGGTCAGAAGCAGCCGCTCGCCTTGACGGAACGGATGGGGAACAAATGCCGCTTCGGTCAAGTCACGACGATTCAAATATCCGCGGGCCAAGCCATGTCCAGAGATGCAGATTTGTCCCTTGACCCCAATCGGAACCGGCCGTAAATGAGAGTCCAGCACGTAGACTTGCTGATTGGCTACCGGTCTGCCCAGTGAGGCGGAAACGGCTTGCTCCCCATCCTGGCCGGGCTTCAGTAACTTATACGTACTGCACACGCCGGATTCTGATAGTCCATACCCGTTGGCAATATCCATTCCGCTTAGCCTATCCACATGGCTGGACTGCAAAGTCTCTCCACCACTCAGAATGAGGCGAAGCAGGGAAGAGGTTCCGCCGTCGCTATTCAAACGCCTAACCATAGAGGGTACGGTGCTGAGGATCGTAATGTGATGCCGCTCCATGTAGGCCCGCAGCTTGCCCGGGTGCAGCATTGTTTCGGTATCCGGCAAGACGAGTGTCCCTCCGGCAGCCAGAATCGGCAGCGACTCTCCGATGAAACTGGCTGAAGCAACCGATGTAATGGGCAGCAGACGATCCAAGTCCGTCGCCTGGTACGATGAAAGAAAGGAGTGGACCAGATTGTCGATGCTGCGCCGCTCCAGAAGGACTCCTTTAGGAACCCCTGTCGAACCGGAAGTAAAGATGATAAAAGCGAGCGTCTGCGGCGATAATCCATTGTCTGGTCCCCGCTCGTCCTGCTCACCGAACACTGGGATCTGTTCCTCCAGCAAGATCACTCGTTCTGGCGGGAGCGGCAGCAACTCGGAATGGACGGAATCACTAAGTGCATACACGTCGCCAAGCTCCTCCACCATCTGCCGGATACGCTCCCGGGGCATCGCAGGATCAACGGGCACCACTGCTCCTCCTGTTTTGGATACGGCAAGTGCAGCTGCCACAAAACGTCCCGAGGAGGGAAGGCAGACGATTACCGGCGTCTCCGCGTGCAGGCTCTTGTCTAAAAGCTGTGCCGCAAGACGGTTCGCCCACTGATTCAAGTCGCGGTAACTAAGTACATGTTCTCCCTCAAGCACCGCGCATTTCTCTGGAGTTTGGACAGCTCTGTGCTCGATCCAACTTACAAATCCATGTTCCGGTACTGGCTGCTCTGTTTCGTTCCATGTCTGTAAAATCATCTTCTCTTCTGAAGCCTCCAGCAGGTTGATCCGTCCAAGCGTCTCCTGCGGATCTTCCAGAGCTGCCACCGCCAGCCGGATAAAATGCCCGATCATTCGTCTCATCGTTGCTCTTGTGAACAGATCGGAGCTGAATTCAAAAGTCCCCCTCAGTCCTCCGTCCTCCTCCCAGCAGGATACGGACAGATCAGTCTGGGCAATTCCGATGTCCAGCGGGACGGCTGACAAGCGGAGACCTTGCGCTTCCATAACAGGCATCTCCAGATTATCGAGCTGGAACATGGTCTGGAAGACAGGCTGTACGCTTCGCTCGCGGTCCGGGTTCAGTCTCTCGACAAGCAGATCGAACGGCAGGTCCTGATGGTCAAAAGCCAGCAAAGCCTCTTCCTGAACGCTCCTTGCATAGTCTATAAAAGACAGGTCGTCCCGCGGCTGCGTACGGACTACCACAGTATTCACGAACATCCCTATCAGCGGCTCCAGCTCGGTTCTTGTCCGTCCGGCTACCGGTGTTCCGACGAGTAAATCTTCTTCTGCACAGTACCGGAAGAGCAGCGTCTTGAAGACGGTCAGCAGGAAATGAAACACCGATAAGCGTTCCTTCCGGCAAAAGCTGCCAATGCGCTCATACACGTCAGGCTCTATCCGAAACGACTCCATCCCTCCCAAGCCCGACATAGAGCTTGGCCGTTTAAAATCGGCGGGTATGTCCAGCATAGGAGGCGCACCTTCCAGCTTATCCAGCCAGAATGCCAGGTCCCGTGCATACGCCGTATCTTCACTCCGGCTCTCAAGCCACCGTACATAGTCCCGGTACTGGATCGTAAGCGGCTGCAAGTCTGGTGCTGTCCGGTCCAACTCTGCTCCATACAGACGTGTGAAGTCACGAAGGAGAATCCCCTTCGACCAGCCGTCCGCTACAATATGGTGCATGCGGATGATCCAGATATGCTCCTGCTCACCCACCTGCAGCAGTGTAAAAGAAATTAGCGGATCATGCTCCAGGTCTATCGGACTGCCTGCAATGCGTGTGATTTCGGCATGCAGCCATTCGGAAGAAGTGGCTTTGCCGCCGCCCTCCGCTCCCAATATTTCAAAAGCTAAGTCTCCTGCGTGAGGGCAGGCGCACGGTTCGCCCTGGTGCAGTCTGTAATTCACGTTCAGCAGTTCGTGGCGCTCCAGCAGGGAGTGCAGTGCTGCCCGCATGCAGTCTGTGTCGAGGTTCCCTTCGATCTTCAGTACTGCGCTGTTATTGAAGGCGGCGCTGCCCGGATGCAGCTGCTGGAGGAACCAGATCCCGCGCTGCGCGGGGGACAAACCGAAGGAACCAGACTCTCCTGTACGGGGAATTGCGGTGTGCTTGTTCCCCGGAACTGAAATGCCTTTGTTGCGCAATAATCTGTCATACAGCTCGTTGTTTATCATCTTCCATTCCGCCCCCTTAGCTTTGTGCGGCCTTACCCCCGTGGATGGCAAGCAGGAGGCTCCGGTCTGCCTTGCCGTTTGGTTTCAGTGGAATTTCATCCATCCAGATGATCTCTGACGGAATCGCATACGCAGGCAAATACAAAGCAAGCTCGGCGCGCAGCGCCCGCAGCTTGTCCTGTTCCGGAATGGGCTCCGCGCCCGCAGCCGCAACCACAAAGGCGGTTAGGAATTGTTCCCCGGCATCACCTATGCGCACCCCGGCAACGGCGGTTTTTACATGGGCTGCACGGAGCAAACAGCTCTCCACTTCACCCAGCTCAATGCGGAGTCCCCGCAGTTTGATCTGATCGTCCTCCCGTCCGGCGTACATGACCTCCCCATCCATAGTCCATGAGGCGAGATCGCCTGTACGGTACATGCGCTGTCCGGGTTCATAGGGATTGGGCACGAATCTCTCCAGCGTTAGCTGTGGCTGGTTCAGATATCCGCGTGCCAGCCCCACTCCTGAGATATACAGTTGTCCTGTCTCTCCAATAGATGCAAGCGTCAAATCATCCCTCAGAATATACAAGCGGATGTTGTCAATGGGGCGTCCGATGGGAACTGGCTTGTCCAGAGCATTCCGCTCGCAGACATGATAGGTTACATCAATCGCTGCTTCCGTAGGACCATAGAGATTGATCAACTTCAATCCTTGTCCGGGCGGGAAGGTATGATAGAACTGACTAACCAGCGGGACGGTCAACGCTTCTCCGCTGCAAAAGACATACCGCAGGCTGCGCAAGCGTTCCAGTGCAAAATCGCTGCCGATATATTCAAGGAACAAACGCAATACGGAGGGAACAAAATGAATGACAGTGATCCCTGTTTTCTCGATCAGTCTCACGAACATGCGCGGATCATTTTCCTTGCGCGGCTGCAGAAGACAGACCGCAGCGCCTGCGGTTGACCACCAGACCAGTTCCCAGACCGAGACATCAAAGGTATATACTGTTTTTTGGAACAGGATATCTTTGCGGGTAATGGGGAAGGTTTTTTGCATCCATTCGATCCGGTTGGTCAAGGCATCATGTTCCACAAGCACACCCTTGGGGTTGCCGGTGGAACCGGAAGTATAGATTACATAAGCCAAGTCACCTGGCTCTGGTCCGTCCGGCAGATTCGTCTCGGGCAGTTCACGGTCTGCCAGACTATCCAGCGGGACCCATTCTGCTGTTGCAGGCAGCACAGACGGACGGGAAACGCCACCCTCCGTAATGACCCAGCCCGGGGCGCTGTCAGACAGCATGGTCTGCAGCCTCATAGACGGACTCTCCAGATCCAGCGGCAAATATGCAGCTCCGGCTTTGAGTACACCGTATATGGCAACCAGCATGTCAAAAGAACGCTCAAGCATTAAGGCGACAATCGACCCGTTTCCGGCACCGCTGGACCGCAGCGCATGAGCCAGCCGGTTCGCCGCACGGTTCAATTCCCCGTAAGTGTAGATGGCCTCCTTCACGTATACAGCCGGTGCGAGCGGCTGCTCCGCCACGCGTGCTTCAAACTGCTGGACAATGGTGGTGTCCTGTGAATAAGGCGCAGCGGTATCATTGAAGCCGCGCAGTGTATGCAGCAATTCGTTTTCTACAGTAGGCAGACTCATTCCGGTCCCCTCCTTGCAATGGGAGTAATCTCTGCTTGCCGCTCCACACCGGTCTTTTCCTTGATCTGCAGCCATCGAAGCTCCCGTTCACTGTCCGGGGTACGCTTATCTTCAAACACAGCCTGCAGCATGGATATTGCCAGGGCAACATGCTCTTCTCCAAGTGCTATTTCCCCTTGATCAAGCTCATGCTTCATCTGTTTGACTTCCGTATACAGCTCCAAGGACGGCATAACCGGAACATCAGCCTGGTTGTTATTGCGGGTGGTCATGGCATGGGTGAGACACATGCTTATTGCTTTAAGCCGCAAATCTGCGGCTGGTGGACTTGTCTCAGCCTTGTGCCTGGGCACAGGAATGGCTGAAGACGCAGCTATGTGATCTCTAATGGTCATCCGGTCCACCTTTTCATCATGGGCATATACACGGGTCTGCCCAGAAATTTCGGGCATCAGTGTTTTGAGGATGTTTTGCGGACCCATTTCAATGAATGTCTGAACACCGTTCTCCAGCAGATACATGATGGAGTTCTGCCACAGCACCGGTTTGTATAGCTGCTGCGCCAGCAGCCCCTGCATTTCCTGGATAGATGTATAAGGCCGTCCGGTTACATTGGACAGAAGCTGACATGCCGGAAGGCTCCAGTTATACTTGAGCAGTTCCTCCGTCATTTCAGCGGCTCTCGGCTGCATTAGAGCACAATGATAAGGGGCGCTTCCAATCAAGTGGCTGATCTGTGCATAATCTGACGCTTCTGTTACCCGCTGCTCCAGCTCGACCAGTGCAGCGTCTTGACCGGAAACCGCGATTTGGCTGCGGGAGTTCTGACAGGCAATGCTGACCTCCCGCCCTTCAGCTTGCAGTTTCAGGCATAGCAATGCGACTTGTGCAGGATCAACCGATTTCATAATACTCATGGCGCCGTCCGTGGCTTCCATAACCGCTTCCGCCAGTCGGGCACGGAAGCGGACCAGCATCAGCCCGTCCCTGAAGGACAAGGCACCGCTGCAGATTAGTGCAGAATATTCGCCCAGACTGTGTCCCGCCATGTAGGCTGGAAGCGGTCCGCCTTGCTCCCGGTATAGGCGGTAATGGGCAACACTCGCCGCACAGATGGCCGGCAGCATATGCCCGATCCGGTTCAGCTTGACCGTGCTGCCCTCCATCATCAGCCGGGATAATTCAAAACCGAGAATTTCATCTGCCTCATGCAAGGTGTCCTGCACCCTGCTTGAGGATTCATAGAGGCTCCGCATCATTCCTTTATATTGGGACCCTGATCCAGGGAATAATAAAGCCAGGTCTGCTTGATGGTTCATCCGATCCTCACCCTTCTGCCAAAGATGCGGCATTGTGTCACAAACGGAAGGTGCGTGCTATTTGCAGCTCATGCATCTGTGAAGTCCCCTCAATAATCTCCATAATCTTCGCATCCCGGTAGAACCGTTCTACCGGATTGCCGCTCATACAGCCTGAAGCGCCGTGTATTTGCAGGGCATGATCTGCTGCATGGACAGCCGTTTTGGAAGCATGGTATTTGGCGACCAAGGTCTCTGTGATAGCCGCCGGATCACCTTGCTCCCGCAGTCTCCCGGCGGCGGCACAGAGCTCGCGGGCGGCTTTGGACTCCGTAATCATTTCGCTGAGCATCTTCTGCACAAGCTGATGCTTGCGCAGGGGTTCACCGAACTGGAACCGCTCACCGGCATACTGGATGCTTTGCTCCAGACAGGCCTGTGCCAACCCGACGCTGCCGCAGGCGGTGGTGTAACGGCCTTCATCCAGCGCATAGTTCGCCACATGGGTGAAGCCGAAGCCGATTTTGCCAACCAAATTTTCCACAGGCACACAGCAATGCTCGAAGGTCAGCTCGGCAACCATATTGGCCCTCAGCCCCATCAGCCCCCGCATTGGATCAATCTGCAAACCGGGAGTTCCCCGTTCCACCAGTACAGCGACCCCGCGCCCGTTCAAGCGGGCGAACACCAGGAACAAATCGGCGATTTGCCCGAGCGTGATGTACTTTTTGCGGCCATTCAGGATGATTTGTCCATCTTCCTGCACCGCTTCCGTCTCCAGCTTGGCAATATCGCTGCCCACCATCGGTTCGGTGATTGCAATCGCCGGAATTACCTCGCCAGCCGCGATGGCGGGCAGCCATTTTTGCTTCTGGGCTTCCGACCCAAACCGCGCCAGCGGTTTGCAGACCATGCCGAACACAGTACAGGCATTCTGCACCGAGGCATACCCGCGGCCCAATTCCTCATGAATGGCTCCAAGTGTGGCGTAGTCGACGGCAGTTCCCCCATATTTTTCTGGAATCGCAAGGCCTGTAAGTCCTTCGGCTGCCATCTCAGTGAACAATACGCGCGGAATCTCCTGCTCCTGATCCATCTGGGCGGCCTGCGGCAGGATGTGCGTGTCAACAAACTGGCGGACGGTAAGGGCGGTAGGGACGGAGGTCGATTTTAGCGGCGTAGTCATTAGATTTCAGCTCCCGTAGGTTGATGGCGTTCAATCAGAACTACCAGATCGCGGACGGTCTTGATATTTTCCATGTCCAAATCCTCTTCTTCCAGCTCCAGATGAAAGGTCTTCTCGATGAACATAATCAACTGGATCATGAACAGGGAATGCACAAGGCCCAGCTCTAGGATGTTATCGTCCTCCTTAAGTTCCTTGGTACGCAGTGAGCGGGTAAGAAATGTAGTCACCTGTGCTTTGATTTCCTCATGATTCATAGGGATCAGCCTCCTGTAATCAATTGTAAGAATAAAAACCCTGACCGGATTTCATACCGTGAAGCCCGGCATCGACCATTTTTTTGAGCAAGGGACAAGGGCGGTATTTACTGTCGTTATACCCTTCGTACAGCACATCAAGTGACTTGAGAATGGTATCCAGACCAATGAGGTCGGCTGTCTGTAAAGGGCCCATCTTGTGCCCGAAACACTGCTTGAACAAAATATCAATATCCTCCGGAGAAGCCACCTGCTCCTGCACCATGAAGATGGCCTCATTGACAAAAATCATCATCGCCCGGTTCGTCACAAACCCGACCGAGTCGTCAACAATTACACTTTGCTTGCCGAGGGTTCCCAGCATTTCCTGCGTCATCTGCAGCGTCTCCGGGGTGGTATGGTATCCTTTGATGACCTCAACCATAGGTTTGAGCGGCACCGGATTCATGAAATGAATCCCGACAACCCGTTCGGGGTGTTCCACCAATGCAGCAACTCGGGTGATTGAAATCGCCGACGTGTTGACCCCCAGAATACAATCCTTCGCGCAGACCTTGTTAAGCTGTTCGTATACCCTCTGCTTGATTTCCCAGCTCTCGGTCACATTCTCCACCACGAACGAACACGCAGTGAGGTCTTCGATCTCTTGGGTGAAGCGGATGCGGTCCAGCACCACCTCGGCACGTTCCCGCGGGGCCACACCCGTCATCATTTTCTGAAAACGAAGGCTCTCCCGGATCTTCTCCCGGGTTCGGCGCATCTGCGCTTCTGATACATCTACAACTACCGTGTCGTACCCTCCTTGAGCGAAGACCTGGGCTACGCCGCTTCCCATCACACCTGAGCCTACAACGCCAATCCTCTGTTCCATCGTTCTTCCTCCGTCCTAAATTCTGCTCACTGTACACCTTCATAGGTCAGCCGTTGATATTCCCGGTAGGCATCTGCAATGTCCGCTACGGTTCCGGCATCTCCCCACTCGCTCACCAAGCTGTGGATCATCCCTTCCACTGTTGGATTCTCCATCACGGTACGAAGCGGCAGTTCGGTGCGAAACACATCCTTAATTCGTGACAGGAGTCGTGTCAGCAGCAGCGAATGTCCACCCAAATCGTAAAAATGGTCGTCCACTCCCACCGGATGTACTCCAAGCAGTTCGGCTATAATCTCACAGATGATAGCCTCCTGTTCCGTCACTGGAGGTTTGTATGCCCCCAGATAAGCCGGGCGCTCACGACTGCCCGCAGCATGGTAAGGATGGGCAGAGGGTTGGGCTTCCGCCGGAAGTGGCTGTCCCTCTGAGGCTTTCTTCAACCGGAATATTGGAGGCTGGGCAGAAATGATAGCCCGGCTGATCTGTCCCCGGATCGGCCACAGTTGCTCATATAAGACATACTCCTGTTCCCGGGTAATGCCCGGACCCGGTGCTGCCGTGCTGCGGATGAAATCCCGGCTCAGCGACAGCCAGGGGAGATTCCCGCTGCCCGCATCTTCCGCAGCGGCATCAAGCACGCCTGCTGCCGCTGCCAGTTCGGTGAGGCCCAGTCCGCCAACTACGGAAGATAAGGAGGATAATATCCAGCCAAAACCGATCTCAGCACCGCAGCTCTGCAGCAGCTTGTTCAGTTCCTGGAAGGTGCGGGGCGCTGGAACCTTGGGGTTCACCGCCGTAGACAACACCGCAAGTGTCCGCCATTCCAAGGCTTGCAGCTCCGGTTCGAATACCACCCCGTCAATCCGGCCGCAGATACCAGCCGCTGCCGCAATGGCCTGGCGAAGCTGATCTGATCCTAGACCTTCGGATGCTATGACCTCTACACCAGGCCGGGCTGCCAAAAAGCTGCGGATCAACTCCGCGCCACCAGCGGGAGAGACAACCAGATAAACCTCCCCGGGTGTCGCTGCCGCTGTTTCGGAGAAGTTAGCAGGGTCGCCTAAATGAATTGGAGCTGTAAATGGTTCAAAAGCCTGCACCAGCCGCGTCCCGCCCCGGTAAGCGGCTACTATCGAAGTACCGGGGCGCGACATGAGCTCCAGCCAAAGCTTGTCTGTCAGACGTCTTTCGGGCTCCTCAGGCTGGAAGTCAACCAGCCGGCCCTGCCAGCCGGGCTGCTCTTGGCCCAAGGCCAGGAGCGGCCCAAGGATGGCCCGTCGTTCCGCCTCACCTCCTCCTGCTCCGAAGATTGTAAAGATCCGGCTAGCCGCCACTGTTAGCTGGACTTGCGCTCCGCAGAGAGCCTTATCCAGGGCAGGGACTAAATGAATGAGCGACAGGTATCCGCGCTCGGCTGCTGATGCTCCCGTCATCTCTGCAGCGGACGGAATTCCGGGCTGCGGCTGCTCTTCCAGCATCAAGGTATGGAGAATGCGGTCGATGACAATGCCGTCCCTTCGCAGGTCATCGGCAAGCCGCTGGTAATCCCCGGCATGGACCGGATTCAGCTCGATCAGATCCGGTGCTAGCCGTCGATACTGCGCGGCAGCCAGCACCTCGATACAGCGGTCTCCCTGTTCAACAAGCTGTTCTTTACATCGCTTGACTGCCCGGCCTTCTCCCCGCAGAATGAGCCAGGTTCGAGGATGCGAACGGGTATTATTTGGTGCGTCCGGGAGCGGCTCCTGCTTCCATGCAGGCAGATAGAGCAAGGAAATGTCCTGCTCCGCCGTTGCCGCCGGGAGCGGCCCTGGAAGCGTTGGCCGAGGCAGATAGGTCTGCCGGTCAAAGCTGTACATAGGCAGGGGCAGCCGCCGGCGGGACTGCGGCGAATAGAGCTGCTCCCACTGGACGGGTACCCCGGCCAGCCATAGCTGGGACAAGGTCTGCACGAAAACGACTGCTTCACTTGTTGCTGCCGTGGCTCCCAGGCTGGACAGCACCAGGCGGTCACTTCCGCTCTGAGCTTTCGCCAGACGGCATAACGTCTGGCCTGGGCCTACTTCAAGGAAGACATTGTCCTCATTGGCTAGACAGCCGCTAATCATCGCCGAGAAGTTCACCGTCCCGCGAAGCTGCGCGGTCCAATACTCGGGATTCACTGCCATCTCGCTAGTGACAGGTTCCCCGGTCAGACAGGAATAGAACGGCAGCTCGGGTGTATTCAGGTGTTTGGAGCGGAGCACCTCGCCGAATGGCTCCAGAATGGCATCCATCCGTGCAGAGTGGAACGCATGAGAGGTGTTCAGCCTTGCTGTGAATATCCCCGCTTGGCTCCACTCCTCCTGCCGCTGCCGCAGCTCTTCTTCGTCGCCTGAGAATACGCATAACCCCGGCTGGTTAATAGCTGCGAGCGATACGTCTGCACTGACATAACGACGAGCTTCAGATGCAGGAATAGCTGCGGCTAACATCATTCCACCTGGGGCGGACTGCATCAGTCGTCCGCGAGCCACAACAATATCGAGAGCATCCTCAAGGGTGAAAACCCCGGCGAGTGTTGCCGCAACATATTCCCCGATGCTGTGTCCCACCATGTGGGAAGGGCGGACGCCCAGCTTCATCCAGGCACGGGCAAGCGCATATTCCAAAACGAACAATGCGGGCTGAGCGAGCCAGGTCTGGTCTAGCTCCGAATCGGAGGAAGTGCCAGCAAGAGTCAGAGCTTTGGCCTCCGCCACGCCGATATAGCGGCGGATATCTAGGTCAAGCATCGGCCGCAGCAGCTCCGACAGCCGGTCCACTTCCTGGCGATAGGACGGATGGCGCTGGTACAGCTCTGCGCCCATCCCCATGACTTGCGAGCCTTGGCCTGTGAACATGAACACCACCGGACGGTTGATATGCTCCTGAGAAGATCGAATCATTCCAACACCTTCAGAACCTCTTAGAAGGCGGACAGCCTCTTCCGTCTGCGCTGCAGCACAGGCTAGCCGGTATTTGAATTGCCCCCGTCCCATTTGCAGCGTGAACGCAACATCAGCCAGCGGTACGCTGCTTGAGATGTTCTCCAAATGATCTGCCAGTTCGCCTTGCATCCGCTCCAGGGCAGCAGGGCTTTTGGCTGAGAGAAGCAGAACCGCCGGAAGCTCCGCCGGCTCACTGAGTGCCCGGATAGGCGGCTCCTCGAGAACCAGATGGACATTGGTGCCGCCAACGCCAAACGAACTGATGCCTGCTCGGCGCGGCAGCTTCCCTCTAGGCCACGCCACAGGTTCCCGGCTGAGGTAAAAGGACGACTTCTCCATCTCCAGCAGCGGATTGGGTTCAGCATAATTGGCTGTCGGCGGAATCAACTCCCGTTCCAGAGACAAAGCAGTCTTGATCAAGCCGGCAATCCCGGCAGCGGCATGAAGATGTCCGATGTTGCCCTTGACCGAGCCGATGGGCCGGTGCTGGCTCTCCTGCCCGAACACTTGCTGTAAGGCGGTAAATTCAATCGGGTCACCGACTTTGGTGCCGGTACCGTGGGTTTCGATGTAACCGATGGTTTCCGGTTCAATATCGGCGAGGTTCCAGGCCGAGCGGATGACCTCCTTCTGGCCCTCCAGGCTGGGGGCAGCAAAGCCTACTTTTCGACGCCCGTCATTGTTGCTCGACGAGCCTTTAATCACGGCATAGATATGGTCGCCGTCCTCTATAGCTTCCGAGAGGCGCTTAAGCACCACCGCGCCTGCGCCTTCTCCGAAGATGGTGCCATCGGCCCGGCTGTCGAAAGGGCGGCAAACGCCACTTTTAGAATAAATAGTGCCCTCCTGGTAGAGATAACCCGACTTGCCCGGCTGCTCCAGTGTCACCCCCCCGGCAACGGCCAGATTGCAGTCTCCAAGCAGGAGACCCTGGCAAGCCAGATGGACTGCTGCGAGTGAGGTTGAACAGGCGGTGTACAGGGTGTAGCTGGGTCCCGTCAGATTGAGCTTGTAGGAAATCAGTTGGCTTAAGAAATCCTTGCTCGACACGATGCCCGACTCCAGCACATCTTCTCCGTCTCCGTGACGGGACAAATGATCACTTGTCCATTTCAGGTCGAGCGGGGCCCCGGCATACATGCCTATTTGGCCGTCATAGCGGTCGGGGTGATAGCCCGAATTCTCTAGCGCATGATAGACAATTTCGTGGAACAGACGGATCTGGGGGTCCATGTTCTCGGCTTCCCAGGGGGCATATCCGAATAAAGAAGCATCAAAATCGTATACGTTGCCCAGGTAAGGCTTCGCTTTGACGTAATCGGGATGGTTCAAACGTTCTGGAGAAATCCCTTGTTCCCGAAGCTCTTCGAAGCTGAATTGGGTTACCGAGGATGTGCCTTGTATCAGCAGATTCCAATACTCCTCGATATTATCCGCGCCCGGAAATTTACCGCTCATGCCAATGATAGCAATCTCTAGTCCGGTTTCTGCGGTCTCTTCACTCATCACGTCACCTTCTTCCCTTGATGGACTCCAGTGTTTTCAAGCGGCTTGCCTTTCTTTTGCGGTCTTCGGAATCTTTGAGAACCTCGCTCTTGTCCGTCTGGTCTTCCCTGTCCGCGAACAAATAGGCATCCAGCAGATGAATCGTCGGGTAGGAGTACATTTTGACAATCGACGTATCTTTGATAGACAAAGCATTGATTTGGGCATTAATCTGAATCAGGTCAAGTGAGCTTGCTCCCGCTTCGAAAAAGTTGTCATGCAGCCCAATCGCCTCCAGCTCCAGATAGTCCATGAACAGTTCTGCCAGCTTCTTCTGCGTCTGCGTAAGCGGTGGTGCATATTCGGTGCTGCTAGCCATACGTTTCCGCTTGCGTCCCGCAGGAAGAGGCCTATTAGCAGGTCTTATACCCTCCGGCGTGTTGGCCTCAAGTAAGGAATACCGGGTGTTCAGGTCGGTCGTTGACAACAGCCACTGAACGGGAGACAACTCTGCACTCATGACTTTGGATAAAATATGCTCAAGCACTTCCATTCCTTCAGCATTGGTCATTCCACCCTGGAGCTGTACCGTCTCCGGCTTTTGAGCTGCGGCATGTTCCTGGGTAATGACGATTTTGCCGATATGCTTGGCCGATGCCATATACCGGAAAGCCTCTTCCGTATCTGCGAACCGGTAGGGAATCACAGGCAGCGGTGTAAAAGTGCCGTCTTCCACATGCCGGGTAATCTCGCGGAAAAGCCTTGTGTAGCCTGGCAGTCCGCTGTCCATGCTGATGGCTGACACAGAAATTCCTTTCTCGAAAATCCGCATTCCCAGCTTGCTGTTCTCCATAATGTCCTTTACGCCCATTTCCAGAAATCTGCCATGCGGGGCCAACAAGGAAAGCCCTTTTTCGACAGCCTCTCCCGTCAGGGAATTCAGAACCACGTCTACCGTTCCGGCAGACTCACGGATTTGGTCGGCAAAAGCAAGATCCCGAGAGGAGTACACATGCGAGATACCTAGTGAACGCAGGTAGTCTCGTTTCTCTTTGGTGCCAGCCGTTGCATAAATCTCCGCTCCAGCCCACTGGGCGATTTGCACGGCTGCCAGACCCACGCCGCCTGTTGCCGTATGAATCAGCACTTTCTCGCCCAAGGAGAGCTGTCCGCGGATAATTAGCGCGTAGTAAGCTGTCATAAAGGCAATCGGCAGGGTTGCCGCTTCAGCAAACGATATCCGGGAAGGCTTGCGCACCACCGAGCTTGCCGGCACTCGCGCATATTTGCCCAAGCTTGCTCCGGCTATCGCTATCACTTCATCTCCAGGCAGCCAACCGGTTACGCCTGCCCCCACCCTCGTTACCGTTCCTGCACATTCCAGGCCGAAGCTGAAACCATAGGTATCCGGCAGCTTGAGCACACCGAGTGCATACAGCACTTCCTTGAAGTTCAGGCCGTTAGCTACCACTCTAATCTCTACCTCATCCGGTTCCGGAGGTATCCGGTATTCAGACAGGATATGGAGGCTGTTCAGTTCACCTGGGACGGCTAATCCCAGCCGGTAATTGCCGAACGCAGGCAACGTTCCTGCGCGTTCCAGCGGCAACTTGTCTGACAGTGACTGGTCACGGACTTTTCTCATGACATATTCTTCAATCTCCATGAGTACACTGCCTTCCAGATCGGTAATGCGGCAGGTATACGTCCGAGCTTCCTCACTTTGTTCCCCTTCTTGCACAATGGTGCAGAGATTAGCAGGAAACGGCCGGAGAATCTGGAGGTTCTTATACGCAAAAGGCAGATAAGCACGGCTGTCCTCCGTTTGTTCGTTGAGCAGGCTCGTTGCCCGGTCCATCAGAGCGGGATGAACTCCGTAATCAGCCGAGTCCCTTGCCAGATCCTCTGGCAGTGACAATTCGGCAACAGCTTCATTCTCGTTTCGGAAGAACCGGCGCATGTTGTTCCAGTGAGGGCCATATTGCATGCGTACCTTCGTGCCCTCCTCGGATCGTTCTGCTTCTACAGGAACCGTTGCTGTCAGTAGGCAGTTATGGAGCTTATTGAGCTCTGCGTGGCTGAGTGTCCGATCAGTTTGCTCATCCAGGCGCTCCGCGCAGCCTTTGGCATGTTGTACCCATTCTCCTGCCGTTCCTATGGAGGACATGGAGAATTCCCAGCCGCTGCTATTTTTGGACCAAACGGTTCTTAGCTCACATACCTCTTCGACTACAAGCGGCTGCACAAAAAACAGTTCTACAATGTTTAGGCCGGTATCTCCGGTTAACTCTTCAAACGATGCTCTGAGAATCTCTACATAACCTGTTCCCGGTAAAATGGAGGAACCGAGCATCCGGTGGCCGTCCAGTACCCAATGATGCTCTGCCGACAATCTGGACATATAAACCGTCTGCGTCTCCCCTGCCGTCTCACTTTTGGAGGTCAGCAGCGGGTGGGAGATGCGCAGCGGAAGATCCGATTGCCCTTCTTTGTAGGCTGGGGTATCCAAATCATCTTTGTCGGAGCCGTTATATCGGTTCACAGCCTCAATAGCCATCCCCGTCTCCTTCCAAGCATCCCAATCCACGCTGACTACGCGCATTCCAGACGACTCCCCGGCATGTGCATGGGCGAATCCGTCCATAAAGGCATTGGCCGCTGCGTACCCACTTTGTCCGAAAGCACCGAACGTTCCGCTGATCGAAGAGAACAGCAGGAGAAATGCCGGTGGCTGCTGCATATCTGCAAGCACCTCATATAAGGCTGTGGTACCTGCGATTTTGGGCCGTAGCACCGCTGCGATTTGTTCTCTTGTTGCGATGTGGATCATGCTTCCATCCGGCACTCCTGCGGCATGGAATACTCCGTCCAGCGGGCCGAAGCGCTCCGCCGCTGCGCAAATGACGCGTTCCATCGAAGCTCGGTCAGCGACATCGGCATATTCCACATGCACCTGTGCTCCGCTCACACATAGCTGTTCCAGCCGATCCTGTACCGGATGCGGCTTGCGGCTAACCAGCACAAGCTTGGCCTGATATTGACTAGCCAGATAATCGGCAAGCGCAAGGCCGATTCCGCCAAGTCCGCCAGTGATCAGGTACACCGCTCCCTTGCGCAAAGCGCCGGACGGAAGGGTTCTCCGGGGAAGGGGCACCCGGATGAAGCCATGTTCATATCGGTGTGAGGACCGCAGCGCTTGCCGAGTGGGAAGCGGACAAGCCTTACTATCCGATCCTTTGAAAGGCAGTGTCAGCAGAAGTCCGGGATTCGCGGCGGCGGACTCCTTATCGAGATCCAGTGTATGCACCCGGATATGCGGGTACTCCAGCGGGATAACGCTGGCTACTCCAAGCAGGGTAGCTTTTAGCGGATCTACAATGTCGTTCGAATAGACCCGTTCCATTTGATTTGTGACCAGCGTAAGCTCCAGCGGCTTCCCTTGCACGGCTACAGCGGCCGCACGAACCAGTTCCAGTACACTGTACAGGCAGCGGTTAAGCACCTCAATGTCGGCAAGATTCCCCCCGTTTCGACTGGATGATACTTGGGCCTGAGCCAAGGTTTCGGCTTGTCCCAACCCGAGACTCCACAGATGAATGATCCGTTCCGGCGGCTGTATCCCGGCTTCGGCAAGCACATCAAACAATTGAGTATAATGGGCCGGATTGCCGGGATCGAGGGTGTACTCAGCAGAAGATTCCCTCTGAAAGGTCCCTTCGGGGTAGATCTTGATCCAGCGGTCCCCTTGCTCCTCCAGCAACGCTGCAAGCTGGTCAGAGAGAAGGCTCCGCTCAGTGAACAACAGCACCGTCTGTCCGTTGCAGGCTGGATGTTTGTCTTCCGAGCGGCCCTCTTGCTCACTCCAGTCGGGGGCATAAGCCCATTCTGAAACCGGACGTTTGCGGGAAAGCGAGCTGTCCGGTTGGATATTCTCTGCCTTCCCCTGCTGATATTTCCAGTAATATTGCTTCTCGAACGGGTATACCGGCAGGGAAACCCGCCGTCCTTTGCGGTTCTCAAATACTATCTCCCAGTTGATAGCCACCCCGCTCATCCATAGGTCGCCCAAGGCCTGAAGCAGATGGACACCTGCAGCCTGTGCCTCGGAGGCTTTGGGTACTATGCTAAGAATCTTACTATTACTGCTGATACCCGGATTGCGGCGGATCAGTTGACCCAGCGTCCGGCCCGGGCCGACTTCCAGAAATACAGGCTCAAGCTGTTCCGCCAGCGTTGCCACGCCTTCCGAGAACCTGACGGTTTGCCGGACATGATTCACATAGTATTCAGGGTCCACCGCTTGTTCGGCTGTGATGAACCCACCCGTAACATTGGAGATGTACGGAATTACCGGAGCCTCCAATTTGATTTCTTGGAGCGCTTTGCTGTAGGGGCCGAGCATCGGCTCCATCATCGCGGAATGAAAGGCATGCGATACCTGCAGACGGAACGGCTCATGGCCGTTTTGCCGCAGCTCGGCTGACAGGGCACGAATGGATGCGGGCGGTCCCGAGACCACTGTGAGTTCCGGGCTGTTGGTCGCAGCCACGGACAGATCGGGCCTTTCGCCCAGCAGTGGAAGCAAACGTTCATGCCCCAGGCCAATACTAATCATCTCGCCGTGTTCCATCTGCTGCATTAGCGAGGATCGGCGGATCACCAGCCGGATAGCCTCCTCCAGCGTCAACACGCCTGCGATGCAGGCCGCCGTGTATTCACCGAGGCTATGCCCGATCATAGCCGTCTGTGAGATGCCCCAATGCTGCAAAAGCCGGGCCAGCGCATACTCCACCATGAACAGCAGCGGCTGGGCAATTTCGGTCTGGTCGATAGCCTTCAAAGCTGTTGCCGGCAGTGTTGACCCTCCCGAGTCCGGCCCCTGCTGCGGCAGCCAGATGGACCGCAAATCGGTCGCCAAGATCGGTGAGGCCAGCTCCAGACAGCGATCCATTTCAAGCCGGAATAGCGGCTGCGTATCATACAGGTAACGTGCCATTCCTGCATGCTGGGTTCCTTGGCCCGGGAATGCGAATACTACATGCACAGCCTCCCGGATACGGGAAATGTTGCGTGTTCCGCTCTGGAAAGCACGCAGGCCGGCAGCAAGCTCAGCTGCATCCGCGGCAATCCATGCCACCCGGCAGTTCAATTCTTGACGGCCTGTATTCAGCGTATAGGCGATATCAGCAAGCTGTTGCTCTTGACCTTCTGCCGAACTGAGATAACAGAGCAAGTCTTCTGTTTTTTGCAGCAAGGCTTCTTCTGTCGCAGCGGATAATAGGAACAATTCGGGTGATCCCTCACTCCGGTTCTGTCTGTTCCCATGATCTGCGGTGACGGAAAGCGGTGCCTCCTCCAGGACGACATGCGCGTTGGTTCCGCCGATTCCGAAGGAGCTTACGCCGGCACGGCGCGGCGAACCTTCCGGCGGCAGCCAATCCTGAAGCTTGGCATTGACATACAATGAACTTTTGTCGAAGCTGATTGCTGGATTTGCCTGCATATAATGCAAGCTGGGAGGCAACTGCTTGTGATGCAGTGCCAGCACTGTCTTAATGAATCCGGCAATTCCCGCAGCAGCATCGAGATGTCCGATATTGGTCTTGACTGACCCGATGGCTGTTCCAGTTCCATTGGAGGCGGGGAACAACCCGGACAAGGCCTTGATCTCAATGGGATCACCCAGTGGGGTGCCCGTACCATGCGTCTCAATGTAACTGATGGATTCCGCAGGGACGGCTGCGGCTTCCAAGGCAGCCGTCACAACCTCTAATTGTCCCTGAACGCTAGGTGCCGTGAATCCAGCCTTGCGCGTTCCATCGTTGTTAATCGCAGATCCTTTAATAACAGCGTAGATATGATCGCCATCCCGAACAGCCTGATCCAGCCTTTTTAACACCACAAGACCTGCACCGTCGCCGCTGACTGTCCCTTTGGCATCAGCATCGAAGGCTTTGCAGTGCCCATCCGGCGATTTAATCATGCCATCCAGGTAGGTGTAGCCCGATTTCTTGGGTACTGAGATCGACACCCCTCCTGCCAGCGCCAGATCCGATTCTCCTTGCATCAGGGAATTACAGGCTAGATGTACCGCTACTAGAGACGAAGAACAGGCGGTTTCTACGGTTAACGACGGACCTTTCAGATTGAGCTTATAAGAGATGGGCATGCTCAAGGAATGTACATTAAGATTTGCCGCCCGCCAGCGTTCTGTATCGTCCTCCAGCGAATCGAACAGGCGGTTTACCCAGTTCAAATGGACCGTTGCGCCCACAAATAAGCCAATGGCATCCCGGTACCGCATGGGATCGTACCCGGCATCCTCCAGGCTCGCCCAGGCGAGTTCATGCAGAATGCGAAGCTGCGGGTCCATAAGTTCGGCCTCTTGCGGACTGTAATGGAACAACTCCGCATCGAAGTATTCGATATCCTCAAGCATCCCCTTGGCCTTCACATACCTGGAGTCACGCAACAGCGTCTCGGCAATTCCGGCAGCGCGCAATTCTTCATCGGAAAAGAACGAAATGCTCTCCTTCCCATCCCGCAGATTGTGCCAAAAACTCGTCGGATCGGCAGCACCTGGAAACCTTCCGGCAAGTCCGATAACAGCAATATCACGGGTTGTTGCGGAAGCACCTTCCATCGGCTGTTGCTCTACTTGAGAGGTAACAGCTACATGATCGGTGTCGTTCTTCGGACTCCCTTCGGTTTGCTTCGCCGCCATGTACGCGGCGAGCTCTCTGACCGTTGGATATCGGAATAAATCGGTTACCGACAGTTCAATACCGGTGGAGGTACGCAGCTTATCGCTGATACGGATCGTCAGGAGCGAATTCCCGCCGATATCAAAAAAGGGGGCATCAAGTCCAATCTGTTCCACCCCTAATGCTTCCTTCCAGGCTTCCAGCACCGTGATTTCCATAAAGGCCAATGATTTTGCAGGTGTACCTCCGGTGACTGAGGAAGAGAACCGCAGGTTGCGCAGCGCCTTCTTGTCAATTTTCCCGTTGATCGTCAGCGGCAGCGCAGCAAGCTGCATGTAACGCGTAGGCACCGCATAGGATGGCAGCCGTTCGAGCAACGCTTTTCTTAGCGAACCTGCTTGCAGTGTGTCACCCGCGACAAAATATGCAGCCAGCTCCTTCTCCCGGTCAGATGACTGAATCATAATAACCGTACAGTCTTCTATTCCGGGCAGCCGGCTTAATTCATGTTCGATTTCTTGCAGCTCAATCCGGTATCCCCGAACCTTCACCTGATTGTCGGCTCTCCCAAGAAAATCAATATTTCCATCGGGAAGCCATCGGGCCAAATCCCCTGTTCTGTACATCCTGTACTCTGGATAAAGCGGATCGGGAATAAATTTGATTTCGGTTAGCTCAGGATTGTTCAGATACCCTCTTGCCACGCCTTCCAGCCCGACGCATAGTTCACCAATTGCTCCCACAGGCAAAAACTGTTGATCCCGGTCCAGAATATATGCAGTGGAGTTCGAGACAGGTCTGCCGATCGGAATTCTGGTCTCATATTCCCGTTCAATTGCAAATGTGGTGGACAGCACCGAATTCTCGGAAGGACCGTAGCCATTGACGAGTGCCAAAGCCGGGCAGGCCTGTCTCACCTTGTTAATCTGTGTTGGCGACAACGTATCACCACCAATAATCAGATAACGCAGGGAACGGAACAGCGAAGCATCCACACTGGCTAATTGATTGAACAGCGGTGTAGTCATCCACATCAAGCTTATTTTCTGCTGGAGCAGCGTTTCTTTTAATACCTGAGGCATCAGCAGCTTGTCCTGAGCCATAAGGTACAGTGACGCTCCATTCAGCAGTGCCCCCCAGATCTCGAAGTTGGAGACATCGAATTCAAACGGACATGTCGGCAAAATCACATCGCTGATGCTGAAATTCACAAACTCTGTATGCTTGACCAGCCGCACGATGCCTCTATGCTCGATCATTACACCTTTGGGCTTTCCGGTAGATCCGGAAGTATAAACAATGCAGGCTAGACGGTGTCCGCCATCATGCGGAGAAGGGAAGCTGTCCAACGGTGCTGGATCTTCTTTCTCAAGGATATCTTGGTAACACAGCGTATCAACATTTATGGATTTCATAGAAGAAAGCCGGCTATCCGTGTCTGACAGCATAAGCCGCATTCCTGAATCTTCGATCATGAACCTGATCCGTTCTTCGGGATAATCCGGGTGCAGAGGCACATAAGCCGCCCCGGATTTCAGAATCGCGAGCAGTCCCATGATCGTCTCCGGGCTCCGCCGAGACTCGATTCCAATATATTGCTCCGGCCCGGCTCCATGACGAATCAGTGCAGCGGCTACCCGGTCAGACATCCGGTCAAGCTCAGCATAGGTCCACTTGACTTGCTCATGAATTATGGCAATGTTCTGGGGATGGCTCCGTGCCATCGTGGTGAACCACTGCGGAATAGATTGTTCACGGAACTGCTTCAGGGGTTCGGCGGCGGACAACAGTCCGTTCATTTTTAATGCGTCAGGTTCAGCGATCCTAATGTCTGACACCTGGACCTCTGGCTGCGCGACAAGATTATGCAGCAGTTGCACAAAGCACTGTGACATCTGATTTACCACAAAATACTCATAGCTTTCCTGATCATAGATGAAGTCCATTTCGAAACCGCTGCTCTCCCGAATGAGCAGAGTAAGCGGATAATGAGTGTGCTCCACCATTTCAAAGGAACTGATCGACAACGGAACTTGCCCGGTTAGATCTTCCGGTACTGAGTCTGCCATCGGCTGCTCTAGGAGCACCTTATCCAGCGGATAGTTCTCCATGACCAGTAAGGTATCAAATAACTCCTCCGTACCTTGAATCCCAGCGTATTCCCGGATCTCAGACAGACCAGCCATTTCATATGGACGCCTGGCCGCGATTGCTGAATGAACACCTGCGAAATACTCCTGAACACTTTCCCTCTTTCGGCTGGAAAGACGCAGCGGCACCGTATTGATCAACAGCCCGACTATACGCCCGATGCCGGTAAGACTAACACCCCTGCCGGATAACGTCGAGCCAAATACAATATCATCAACATGTTTGAACCGCTGGAGCAATATGCCCCACGCACCATTCATCAAGGTGGCTACCGAAATGCCATTGTTTTGGCAAAATAGCCGCATTCCCGCCGCTGCCGTTCCCGGTATGTTCAGGGATACCCGTTTAAATCCCGAACGCCGGGGTTTGTAGAACGGCTGTATCGTTTGCTTTATTTCATAATCCCGCAGGCAATCGGCCCAATACACCGCTTCGCGTTCCGGTTCGCGTGAGTTTTTGACAGCAGCCAGATAAGCCTTCATTCCCGGCTTTGCTGAAAGGGACACTTCCTGATCTTCAGCGAGTGCCCGGTAGGTTTGAAGCCATTCTTCCAGCACAATGCCGAGACTCCAGCCATCCAGCACAATGTGATGGTACGTAAAGAACAATCTGCATTCCCCGTCGAACTTACATAATACGATTCTTAGGGTTTCCCGGGTCAGGTCGAAACGCATCGTACGGTTCCGTTTGCCAATGATTTCTGCAGTTAGCTGCATCCGTTCTTCTATGCTCTTACTCTGCTTCAGAGCCTCTTGATCTTCACTGGAAATGACGGCCATAAATTCATCAGGGATAATTCCGCCCGTGAAATCATAGATTTCCGGCAACGGTTCAAGGCTCCGAAGCACCACCTGCACAGGTGACCGGAGACCCTCCCATTTGAACACGGACCGCAATGCGTCATTCGCACGGTAGACAGCGAGCCAGGCCTCATTGAACAGCCGGTTATCGACTTGCCCCTGCAGGCTAAGGACAAGGTGCTCCATGTATTCACTTTTGGATTCCCCCTGCAAATAATGAAACAGCATCCCTTGCTGCAGCGGCCGCAGCGGCCAAATATCTTGGACGTTGTTTTTCTCAACCTTCATCTTGGGCCTCCTCACTTATGAACGGCAAGTGCATCCTGAATGGCGGCGATCACATCATCCTGCCGGTCATGAATAAAAAAGTGGCCGCCGGGCAGATTTTTGATCACCATGCTCCCGCTGATATACTGCTCCCACTCTATCCCGTTCTCCGCAGGCATCAAGGGATCATCGGTGCCGAGCATGACTGTGCAATCCACCGGAAGCTTCACGCACCGGCCGTTACCGGCATACAACTCGTAGATTCTATAGTCCGCTTTGATGATCGGCAAAAAAACTCTCATTAGCTCTGAATGATTAACCAGTTCCTGAGCAGTACCGCCCAGCTTGAGAATTTCTTGAAGGAATAGCTCGTCGGGCAGTTTATGCAGTTGCTCCTCTCCATAACGCAGGTGCGGGGGATTACAGCCAGAGAGGAAGACATGTACCGGAAGTGCCTGTCCGCTCTCCAGAAGCCGCACACTCAGTTCATAAGCCGCCAGTCCTCCCAGGCTGTGTCCGTACAGCGCATATGGACTCCCCTGAAGCTGGCTGCCAATATGCTGTACAAGATCGTCAATCAATTCCTCCATACTGTCGCATAGCTTGGACCCGAACCGTTTGCCTCTGCCTGGAAATTCAAGGGGTACCACTTCGATATTTTCCGGCAGCAGAGTCCTCCATTTCAGGTAAATGGCTGCTGAGCTACCGGAATACGGAATTGTAAAAAGCTTGATAGTCATAAAGAAGCCTCCTCTTGAATCACTTGCGGGTGTGTCCGGCGGTCCGTTTGCACCGCTGGGTGTAGCGGGAACCACATTTTTAACAGTCTTAAGGCCGAGAACATCGTTCCTGTAATTGCGATCAAAATCATAGCCGGGACTATCGTAAACGGTGCCCAAACGACAATAAATCTCCAAGGATAGCCCCAAAAAAGCATTTTGGGCATATACCAGGCCACACCCATAATAAGAGCGGCTAGGATAACCAAACCGGATGTCTTGGCGTATAGGGCGAAAGAAGGTCCCCTGCGCATCCGTCTGCCATTGCGGATCAAGCGCAGATCCTTGACCCATACGTAGATCATCCAGAGACAAAGAGCCGCACAAATGAGGATGATGATCCGTCCTGCGAGATTCGCCGTGTCCATAGTATCCATTGGTGCAGCGGCAGGTTTCAGATCTTGCTGCAAGGCATACAGTCCCTCGCAGATGGCGTAAGTCGCCGTCGTGTTCCGATTCCCCAGGACAGCAACTCCGATTTGTTGTACTGGATCAAACAAGATGTAAGAAGAGTAATTGGGATTATTGCCCCCATGTGAAAAGAGGGTATGATCTCCTTTGTTAAACACAAGCCAGCCACCTCCATAGCTAAAAGGTGTCGTGTACGGAGGAGTTTCTGTTGCCTTGACCGTTACATCGGGAATCTGCGCACGGGCAATGGCCCCCCTAAGCTCTGAAGGTGCTGCTGCCGGGTTCATCTGTAGATTCAACCAGCGGGCCATATCCTTAGCGCTTGACAAAATGTAGCCTGCGGGTGTATTCCCGCGGTAGACGGGGGCTTGATACTCTCTGTTGCCGATAAGTCCAGGCTTGTAGCCTTGGGAGATTTTCGTGCCACCTTGCAAGATCGCTCTTCCTGCGGATGTTTGCTCTAAACCCAAAGGCTGCAAAACTTCAGCGGACATATAGGATTCATAGGACAACCCGCTCACAGCTTCAATAATCGCGCCAAGCACATCATAATTACCGGTGGAGTACAGAAATTGAGTCCCCGGTTTATACCAGAGCGGATTCTCGCTTAGTCTACGCACCGTATCCTGGAGTGCGGTATCTTCGGTGGACGGATCAATCAGCGCAACGGAATCACTGCCCAGCCCACTGGTCTGGTGGAGGAAATGCCCAACCGTTGGTTTGGTAGACTCCCCCTTTGCTTGCAGTGCTAACCATGGCAGATAGCGGGTTACTGGCGCTTCCAGGTCTACAAGCCCTCTTTCGACAAGCAGCAGCAGACCGACGCCGGTAAAGGCTTTACTGTTGGAGCCAAGTTCGAACAAGGTGTCCGGGGTTACCGGTATATTCCGGCTGGTGTCAGCTTTGCCATACCCCTTAACATAAGTCTTGTCACCGCGAAGCACAGCTACAGAGACACCGGGAAGATCCATCTGATCCATCAGCTTAAGCACATATTCGTCGACGGACTCAGCCGAAATCCCGCTGCCAGCAGTATTTGCCGAAGCTGGCGGCAGCGCAGCTATGCCAAGCAGAATACAGGCACAGAGCATTTTGATTAGCAAGCGGTTCATGCCATCCCCCCTGTTACTTGAATAACGAATCCAATTCCTCCTGCGTCATATCTACCGCATCAAAATCGGCCGGTGTCCAGTTTGGCTCCCTCTGAACCGGCGGTTGAGTGAGAAGTTCCACAAAGAAGGCTTCATACCGCTCCATCCACTGCTCTATGACCTTGTCCGGCATACTGGAGGGATAATGTAACTCCAGATACAGTCTGCGCTTCAGAATATAAGCGTTGATCTCAAGTACGAATGGTGTTGCATTGTCTTCAGCCATATCCGGTCCTGTTGACTCATTCAGAACACGCAACAGCCCATTTCCGTAATCCTCCAGAAATTCCCCAAGATAATTGAACAAAATCCGGGGAACAGCCGGTGTAATCTGCCCTAATCCATAAGCCCAAATGCCATATCCCAGACCTTTGCGGGGCACCGCCCTGAACTGTTGGAGGATGTTATCCCTCCTCTCGATTACACTTGTACTTGCCTCAACCGTAATTCTGACCGGATACAGACTGGTGAACCAGCCAGTGGTACGCGAGAGATCAATTTCAGGGAACAAGGGCTCCCGGCCATGTCCTTCCAGCCAAATGACCTGCGTCTGCCAGCCCCAGGAATCATGAAGTGCCAGGGCAAGCGCAGTCTGCAGCAGCTCCTGGGGCTGTAGCCCGTTAATCTGCTGGCACTGTTCAAGCAATAGCCCCGTTTCCGTAGGGCCGAACGTCAGCATACGAAGCGTCGTACGTCCACTACCCGGTTGCCCTAAACAAAGCCAATGTTCATCTGTGAGGTTGTAATTTCCGTTCCAATACTCCCGCTCCCGCTGGACCAGCGGTTCAGCGCGTTCGCTCAGCGCCAGCGCCCAGCGCTTGAACGATGATGTTTTGGGCAGCCACTGGTGTTCTCCCCTAAGCAATCGTCCCAAGTCCTCCATAATAATCCGCCATGAGACACCGTCTATACAGACATGGTGAGCCGCCAGCAGCAGACGATTAGCACGTCCCGGCTCCATAATCAGACAGGCGCGGAAAGGGAACTGATCCTGCTCAGTAAGGCGTATGCCTGCCTTCAGTACGGTGGTATACGACAGGAACTCTTGCTCCCGTTGTTTAGAATCAAATTCGGTCAAATCAAGTACATTTAGCTGGAACTCACGCACAGAAAGGTCGTTGTTATAGGATAGCTGCTGCTTTACAGAGTCATAATGCAAGCGCAAGGAGTCATGCATCCGAATCAACTGCCTTATACTCTCTTCAAGGGTATGCATGGCAACATCTTCTCTGATCTCCAGCAGCATCGATTGCAGATAGTAGTCTTTATTCTTAAGCTCCCGGGAGAAAAACCACGACAGGATCGGTGTCAACGGGATGATTCCCTCCGGCGGACCCTGCGGCTGAACCGCCTTATCTTCCGTGAGATGCAGCAACATTTCGCTTATGAGAGGATGATCCAGAATGTCTGCCGCGCTGAGTTGAAGTCCTTGGTTTTTGAGCAGGCTTGAAATCTGAATCGCTTTGATGGAATCCCCGCCCAGATTAAAAAAACGGTCCTCCAGGCTGATTTCCCTACGCTCCAGAACGATCCGTAGTGCGGATAAAAGCCGTTCAGTTTGAGTCCCCCCTTCGTACTCCTGGACCTCTGCAGGGGCGGCATTTAAATCTTGTGCAAGCTGCCTCCGATGGGTCTTCCCATTAGCAGTAAGCGGAATCTCTGTCCTAAAAATGATGCGTCCCGGAACCATGTATCCAGGCAGGATGCCTGCCAGACGGCTGCGGATATCCAACGCTGTAAGCGAGCCTCCGACAATACAGGCGACCAGCTCCATGCCGGGACCTTCACCCTCCGTCAAGACAACTGCATTACGGATACCCTCCATCTCCAGCAGGTGATGTTCAATCTCTTCCGTCTCGATTCGGTAGCCTCTAACCTTAAGCTGGGTATCGCAGCGGCCGATATATTCCATCACTTCGCCTTCACCCCACCGGACCAGATCCCCCGTACGATACATCCGGTTGCCCTTGTTCACTGAATCCGGCAAGAATCGTTCCGCCGTCAGCTCGGGTTGATGGACGTAGCCAGCCGCAACACCGGGGCCGGAAATGTAGAGCTCTCCCCTCGCGCCTGGAGGCAGCGGCCGCAAATCCCTATCCAATATATATAGCTTCGCATTTGCAGCAGGTACTCCTATTGGAACCGCCGCTCCCTTGTCTTTTATGGGATCATAACGGTAAATCATACAGCCTACGGTTGCTTCCGTTGGCCCGTATTCGTTATAAATAGCCAGATTAGGCCCGTAGGCTTGCTGAACGGCTGCCGCAAGGCCGGTCTTGAGACTCTCCCCGCCCACAATCAGTGTCCGCAAGGCAGCATCCGGCCTCCGTTCTTCCCCCATAAGCGCAAGATGGGAAGGGGTAAGCTTGATTATTGTAGCTCTGTTCTCGCTCAGAATCCGGCTCAAGGTATAGTCCTCGCCACTGGAAGGGTATATCCTCAACTGAGTGCCGCTGACCAGTGGTACGAACAAGGATGTCAGCGTCAGATCAAAGGCGATTGAGGAATAAAAGGCGAACACCTCGTGTTCAGAAGTCAAGTATTCTGCCGCTGCCCAAGTGATATAGTTGGCCAGGTTAGAATGAAGAACTTTCACCCCTTTGGGTGCTCCTGTAGATCCCGAGGTATATAGGATGTAAGCCGTTTTTTCAGGACTCGGCCTCTGCTGTTCCCCCGCAGACAACGGGCTATGCCGGAGCAGATGCCGGGGATTGCGCGTTGGAATAGGCCAGCCGGAAGCCGGTTCCTCTGGCAGATCAGTCAACAGGCAGATTGCTCCCGAGTCTCGGAGCATATACTCCGCTCTGGCGGCCGGAACTCCGGGGTCAAGCGGCAGAAAAGCCGCGCCGCACTGAAGAATCGCCAGGATTGTAATGACCAGTTCGGGAGAATGATGCATCCGTACGCCTATAACGCCTGACACTTGCGGAAATTCTGCAGTCAGGGCTGCCGCAAGGCAATTGACCCGCTGCGCCAATTCTGCGAAGGTCTGCTTCTCATCAGCACAGCTCACGGCAATCCGATTCGGATGGAGCCGAACCTGATCTGCGTATAGATCCACAACCGTCTTTTCAAGTGGATAGTTATGGATAGAATGCTGGTTGTAATGAATCAAAGTTTGTTCCCATTGCCTTTCGGTAGACAGTGTTAGTTCCTTCAATGGGAGGTCTGGAGTATGCACCATCTGGTTCAACACATGCAGGAGACATTCCACCAGCGTTTCTGCCTCTTCCTTGCCAATGATCTGTGTCTGGTAGTCCAAAGTGAACAATAACGTGCCATCCTCGGACCAGTCCTTGATCATCAACTGTACAGGATAAGCCTGCTCGCCGGAGTAGAACTCCTCATTGCTAATCCTCATGCTGTCCACGGTTGTCAGCAGATGGGTATTATAATAATTCACAGCGGCCTGGTATAAGCTGCCATGCCCTTTTTTTCGCAACTGAAGATGCTTTGCAAGGAGATCGAACGGATACTTGTGATTGGCGAGATTACGTGAATATTCACGGCGTACCCGCTGTAAAAATGTCCGTATAGACAGGCCGTCCTTAAGATGCAGCGACAGCGGCAGATTGCCAGTGAACATGCCAACCGTTGCCTTGGTGTGAGCAGAGCGGTTGGATACAGGTATGGACAGGATTAGATCGTCTCTCTGGTAATACTTGCCTAGTACCAACCCGAATGCGGCAGATAAAAATAGGGGCAATGACACATTAAGCTCTGGCAGAATACGGATAATCTGCTCTGTGGCCTGCTTGTCGAGCAGGCGGGTATAGCGCCTGCCGGCTGGAGCAGTGGCAGTTTTGTCAAACAGCGGTTCAGGAAGAACATCAAATTTGTTCTCCCAAAATTGTTTGTTGTTCTGACAGCGCTGAGAGCTCAGGTATTGACTTTCGAGATCAAGATAAGTCAAATAGGAGGGTTCAGACACGGCACAGTCAGAAATGTCTTCCCTGCCCAGCGATTCATAATGTCCGAGAATTTGTCTGGTCAGCAGGTCCATTGACCAGCCGTCGCAGATGATATGATGGGCTTTCAGGAGAAAACCATTATCCTGCTCCCCCACCTTGAAGGTAGCAATGTGGTATAAAGGAGAATCGAAAAGTTCAAATCGTTTTGCCGCCTCTGCCTTCACCCACCTCTCATAAGCCGTCTGGGGATTGGCATATGAGCTGAAGTCGTAGCGGGGCAACGGCTGTTGCGAAGTAGTATCCGCTACATATTGTTGCGGTTCACCGTCTTGTGCCCGCAAACGCAGGCGCAGGCCATCATGAGACTGAATCACATTCTGGATCGAAGTTTCCAAACGGGGGAAGTCGAGCGTTCCGTGAATACGGACACAGCCACCAATATGATGTACGGCTGTCTGGGGATGAAGGCATTCTGTATACCAAATTCTCTTTTGGGGATGGCTTAAACGATGCAATGCCTTATTCACAAGATCCATTATCAGTGTCCGCCTTTCGCAGATATAGAATTCAATCTCCAGGATTCAATGGATTCGGCTAATCGGGCTATCGTCTGCTGCTCCAAAAAAACTTCAAGTCTAAGCGTCACGCAAAACTGTTCACATATATGTGCATGCAAGGAAGCTGCCAGCAGCGAGTTGCCTCCCAGTTCATAATAATTGTCGTTGATTCCGATCGGGGACACCCCCAGATACAGCTCCCAAGCTGCAACCAAGTCCCGTTCAACCTCTGTTCTTGGTGCGATGTATCCATCCAACTGCTCTGGCCGCAAGTTGACGGGTTCCGAAATGGGCTGAAGCGGTCCGGTAGTATCAAGTGCAGAATCATCCCGATCCACCCAGCAGCGTGTTCTTTCAAATGGATAGGCAGGCAATTCAATGCGGCGGCGGCGTTCCCCTTGATAATAAGCCTTCCAATTGACGGGGCAGCCTTCCATCCAGACTTTGCCGAGAAGAAGGTAAACGCTCTTCCATTCGGTGGTTCCATGACTTTCCGAAGGTTCACCGAGATTCATATCAAGCACTAGCCGATCTTTTTCGTTCTTACTGCTGGTCTGTAATGAGGCTCCGTCTTCCAGGGCATCCGTCAGATACGCTGTCCAAAAATCGCTGTTGCTCCACTCCGTATGAGTCATCGGGCCCCTCCCCGGCGGTGCTGCGAGTGGAACCTTCATCGGCCCCGTTTTCAGACTGGAGACACGTTGCCGGTAGCTTCGGACAAAAGTACCCTGCGCCTCCCCCGAAGTTGCGAGTGCGGCCGTAAAGGAGCAGCCAAGATACAAAGCATCCGCATAAGTCAGGAGGCCACAGGCATAAGCGGCGGCAAATAAGCCACTGCCCGTACCCTGGCAGCCCGAGGGATGGATTCCCCAGCTCTCCCAGAGTTTGAATAAGGAGATCTGCACGGTTAATGCGTATGTGGCTTGTTCCTGCAATGCCGAATCTCCCTTGCCGGACCATTCCTCTGCCAGTTTCTTACCCTGCACGAAGTTGTTGTAGAATACCATTTCCTCAGCAATCCAACCCCCAAGCTCAGGAGCCTCTAAATTGGATAGATCCGGGAAGTGGAACAAGGGCATGCCCGCAAGATCGGGGTTATCTTTCTTCCCAGTCTCCCGTTCCATCCATTCCGTCTCACCTCCGCAGCCGTATAGCCAAATTGCCCGGTGCTCAAACAGCTTCCGTCCGGTTTGCAGTGTATAGGCTGCATCCGCTAACAGTTCTTCTGAAGCAGAGCTTAGAAATTGCTGCAAGGATTGCTTTTGCCTCTTGAGCGCCTCTGAACTTTTGGCGGAGAGGACGAACAATTTGCTGCGCCGCAAGGAAGGTTCCTTCGGCAACACCGGCGCTTCTTGCAGGATAACATGTGCATTGGTACCTCCAAGCCCAAAGGAGCTGACCCCAGCCAGACGCCGCTGATTGGGGCTGCTCCACTCCAGCGGAACAGGATTCAGATAAAACGGGCTCTGGCCCGTCATTAACCTGTCATGTGGTGTATCTGCGTGAATAGCGGGTGGCAGTATCCTCTCTCGCAGGGCCATGACTGTCTTGATTAACCCAACAATACCTGCGGATGGCCCCGTATGACCGACGTTAGATTTAACCGAACCCAAAGCACAAAAAGCGTTTTTTTCAGTATGTCTGGCAAATACTTCATGTAGTGCCTCAAGCTCAATCGCATCTCCTAGAGGAGTGCCGGTACCATGTGCTTCTATGTAACAGATGTCCGCGGCGCTTACGCCGGCGTTCATCTGTGCGCGTTCAATAACCTGAATCTGACCTTTGACTGCGGGGGCTGCATATCCGGCTTTGAGGGCTCCGTCATTATTGACGGCTGAACCTTTAATAACGGCATGAATGGTGTCGCCATCCTCAAGGGCATCACTATATCGTTTCAGTACGACGCAACCTGCCCCGTCGCTGTACAATGTGCCGGTAGCCTGCTTATCGAACGCCCGGAGATGCCCATCAGCGGACAACAACCCGTTGTCCTGATAGTAATAGCCGTTGGCTTGGGGAATGCCGAGTGTTGCACCTCCACATACCATCATGTCACTGGAGTAAGTGAGCAGACTCTCACAAGCTAAATGTACAGCAACCAGCGAGCTGGAACAGGCAGACTGAACATTCAGCACTGGCCCGGTAAGGCCTAGCTTGTAAGCGGCCATCGTCGCCGCATGGTCTTTCTCACTTGCGATCTGCATTTGGAGTTCGGAGGCTGCTCGGTTGCCATTTAGAAGCGGCATAAGGTTGAACATTTGATAATAGTTCGCGTACACGCCCGCATACATCCCTATAAGACCTTCATAGGTTCCCGGATCATATCCCGCCGCCTCCAGCGCTTCCCAAGCCATCTCCAGAAGCAGACGATGCTGTGGGTCCATCAAGGACGCCTCTCTTATGTTGAAATTAAAGAAAGCAGCATCAAAGTTCTCAATGTTCCGAATGTTGGTGTTTGTGCGAATAAAGTTTTGCCTTCCCTCCGCAGAAGCAACTTCTGCTTTATCCTGCGAGGAAGTGTTAGCAACCACCTCTTCTCCACCCAGGATTGCTTCCCAGAACTGGGAAACGGTATCAATGCCAGGCAGACGGATGGAGAGGCCAATAATGGCAATATCCGCCTTATTATCTTCACATTCATTCTCCAATGACATGATATCACTCCCGTAATATTGCTTTTATTCAATATCATTGTAGTATTAAAACTAATTTTGACGACGTCTTGATAATACCAACTATACTATGAAAATATTTAAATAAATACCATTCTTTAGGACTATATAACAATAAAAATAATTATTTTAAATTAAAGTAAAATAACAGAATTGTGTATGTATCTGCAGCATTCGACGTCCTATTATGTCGTAATATGCCAGTAGTTTGATAATGTGCAAATTCCGGAAAGAGCTATTAGTACCAATTTAGATATGGAGTGAGTTCAAAATAATATGCTAGAATCGTATAGCTGTCCTGTTTAGAGAACGGACTTCATATTTCGCAACATTCACAATAACGAAAACAAATTAAAATCTCCTAAGACAGGTGTTGTTTATGTCCAAAATTCTTGCTTTTAAGCTCCCGGAGCAGCTAAGTCTGGAGAGCTATGCTTATTTTACAGCACAGGTATCGGAAGTCCGGCGCGCACGTCTCGCCCGGTTTTTCCATAAGGAAGATGCCTATCGTTCTTTATTTGGCGAGATACTGGTGCGGTACATCCTCTGCAGCCAGCTCGGTCAACGGAATGGCAAAATTCAATTCGAGGAGAATCCATTCGGCAAACCGGGGGTGTCTGGGCTGCCTGATTTTGAGTATAATGTGTCTCATTCAGGAGATTGGGTGCTGATGATCTGGGGAATGAATGAGGGTTCTCTCGGAGTAGATATTGAGCAGATACGGCCTATAGATATTCAAATAGCAGAGCGGTTTTTTTCTGTGGAGGAGCGAGAGGCGCTGCAAGGCAAGTCTGCCGGGGAGCGGCAGGATTTTTTTTATGACTTGTGGACCTTAAAGGAAAGCTACATCAAGGCGATTGGTACCGGGCTGTCCCGGCCGCTTGATTCATTTACGGTACAGCAGCGTGAAGATGGCAGCTTTAATCTGATCACGCAAGCGGAATCAATGTACTTACAGACTTATACTATAGCCCCAGACTACAAAGCCGCCGCTTGTTCAAGCTGCTGCAGCCTGCCGGAAGCTGCCACTTTTATTAAGCTCAGTGAGCTCTATGTGTGGTGAATGGATTTCATATTTCCATCACCTGTCCGGAGAATCTGTCCACTATCAAATGGACGAGATGAGCGGACAGTATTTTAGTAAAGAAGAAATGATCCGGATGGCTGAGCCATTTTTGAAATGAATCCTAACGATGCCACCAATGAATAATTAGACTGACACCAGAAGCCGAAACAGCGACAAAATAAAATCCTAGACTGTCGCTGTTTTATTTAACTAACGTCTTAACGATCCTTCATTTTATTATTAGATTCGTTTCCAATTATTTTTCACAAAGACAATGACAATGACAATGACAAGGACTAGCAAGATTAAGCCGGCGGAATACCATAAAACTTTTTCCCAATCAAATCTGGAACCGGCATATTCACCCTCATAATTAGCTTTAATGAATGACCCATCATTTATCTTAATCGCAATTGCCTCATTTTTGTCCAAATCTTTGATATTATAATATTCAGTGCCCTTCGGATAGTAATTCGAAAAATTACCTGAGTATGTGCCTTCCTTGTCTGAAAATGATGTAACTTTGCCTATTATTGAACCGATTTGTTCCTTTTCCACTTGATTGTCAGAAATGATATAGGATTTCCCGTCGTTTACAACAAAATTGTATGCCCAATCCGCATGAATTGGCCAAATTGCAAAAAAAGTACTTGCCAGCCAGAGCGGAATTATCAAAAACAGAGATTTTCTCAAACTCTCCCCCCTTGTTTCTTCATTTAATCAGACGAAATTGAGAGCCATTTGCTCGCTCTGGTGATTTTCCATCGTACTCTCCCACTATTTCGTCCGTTGGGTATCACTTCGCCTTCTATTATAACAATGAACCGAAGCTAAAAAACCACAGCCTACAAAATTGCTTGTGCGGGTTGTGGTTTCTGCTTTTGTCTGCTGTTACTTTTTCCCCTGCACCTGCCGGGTAGGACCATAATTGACGGCCCCGGTGAAATGAACATCTTCTGCGGACGGATAGTATTTCGGTATGTGTAAAATATAGGAGGGAATCAAACCGCCGCTGAAATACATAGTGAAGACCAATGCTGATAAAATAAAGTTTCTTCCCCCCATAGCCGCTTCTTCGTTAACGGATACGCTGCGCAAATGGTCAGGAACGCCGGAAATCCCGCGATCAAATCCAGAACATTCAGAACAAGCGTGTTCTTCTATGCGCGATAGAAGCTGTCCTGCTGAAAAATAAACCGGAACACATCCAGTCCTACCCATTCGCTCCCTCCGATTCCTGCAAAAATGTTGTAATCCTGGAATGCCATAATCAAGCCATTGATGGGAACATATTTAAAAATGGCAATGTACGACAGAGGCAGCAGCAAAAGGGCATACAGGATGGCATCTCTTTTTATTCTGAACCAAAAGATATTTCTCTTTTTTATTCCGACATGATTTCGTTGACCGTCTAAAACCGTTTTCATTTCTATCATCCCTCCGGCTGTATTAAGGAGCTCTCATGTCCTTCATAAATAAAGAGCCGGCAACTGTGATTTCACTCACGGTAATCGGCTCTGCGTCTTAGCGTCTGGCTCTTTGATAACTGACATATTCAGTTCCTTTACATTGTTTAAGCCGCTTTCCGTTTGTATGTGCGCATTGCAAATAGATATGCGACGATCAATATCCCTAAGCACCACGCGAGTGCAACCCAAATGTCATTCCCGACAGGTTGCCCCGACAGGAGTGCGCGGATGGCTTCCACTATTGAAGTCACTGGCTGGTTCTCGGCAAAAACGCGGACAGCCGACGGCATCGATTCGGTAGGCACAAACGCCGAACTAATAAACGGAAGGAAGATAAGCGGGTAGGAAAAGGCGCCTGCGCCGTCCACCGATTTTGCGGACAGTCCGGCAATCGCCGCGATCCATGTCAAAGCCAGCGTAAACAGCGCAAGTATACCGGCCACCGCAAGCCATGACAATACTCCCGCCGGCGAGCGGAAACCCATAATGAGCGCTACAAGAATGATGACGGCAACCGAAATCGCATTGGACACCAATGAGGTCAGAACATGCCCCCACAGCGCGGCCGAACGTGCAATCGGCATGGAGTGGAACCGTTCGAAGATGCCGCTTTGCATATCCATAAACAGACGGTAAGCCGTATAGGCAATACCGCTTGCAATCGCAATCAGCAGGATGCCGGGCAACAGGTAATTTACATAGTTATCCGTGCCGGTTTGAATCGCGCCGCCGAACACATAAACGAACAGCAGCAGCATTGCGATCGGAGTGATGGTGACCGTGATGATGGTATCCATGCTGCGGAAAATATGGCGCATGGAACGTCCAAGCATAACGCTCATATCGCTGAAAAAGTGTTTCTTAATCGTTTCCATTTACTTTTCCTCCTTTTTGCCGATGATTGCGAGGAATATTTCCTCCAATGTGGGTTGTTTTTCAACATACACCACTTTTTCGGGCGGAAACAGCTTTTTCAGCTCCGCGAGGGTGCCGCTCGCAATAATCCTGCCCTCATGCAGAATGGCAATTTGATCTGCAAGCTGCTCAGCTTCTTCCAAATACTGTGTGGTCAGGAATACCGTCGTGCCATTATCCGCAAGCTCTTTGACTGTCTTCCAAACCTCGTTGCGTCCTTCGGGGTCAAGCCCGGTGGTCGGCTCGTCGAGAAAAATAAGCTGCGGTTTTCCCACAAGGCTCATGGCAATGTCGAGCCTGCGGCGCATACCGCCCGAATAAGTAGACACCTTGCGCTTGGCGGCTTCGTTCAGGCCGAAGCGGTTCAGTAAATCCTCCGCGATCTGAATCGGATTTGTCAGGTGTCGGAGCCTGGCAATCATGATCAGGTTTTCCCGCCCGGTCAATATCTCGTCCACGGCAGCAAACTGTCCTGTCAAGCTAATCGACTGACGTACATGGTCGGGCTTTGACGCGATGTCAAAGCCGTTTACGAAGGCAGTGCCTCCGTCCTGTTTAAGCAGCGTGGTGAGAATTTTAACAATCGTCGTTTTGCCCGCGCCGTTGGAGCCGAGCAGGGCAAAGATTTCGCCGCGCCGCGCCTCGAAATTCACTCCCTTTAGGACTTCCGTGGTCTTGTAGGATTTTTTTAAATCCTTTACTTGAATTGCGATGTCTTTCATTTAGAATCGTCCCCCCTTCCGAGTTTGTTCATCATGTCGCGGTTTAATTTATTGCGAAAGTTATCGGTCCACATTTTCGTGCCGCGCAGAAGCTCGTCGCAAAACCCGACAACATCTTCGCCCGTCACGTCGAGAACGTGTTTGCCGTCCGCCGCACTCGCTTCAAACAACTCGATCAATTCGTGCTGAATTTTCAACATATCAGAGCCGTCTCCTACTGCGAAACTCCACATGTATCCATGGATTTTTTCAAATACGAACCGATAGTCTTCAGGAAGCGCTTCTACCCTTGCCATTTGCTGCTTATACTCTTTTTTATCCCCGATCATTTTTTTGATAAGCTCCAGCATAGTTATTGCCCCTCCTTATTAAATTTTTCCATAATCTCTTTGTTTAGTTTTTCCCGCATTGTTTCGGTATTGGTAACCGACGCACGCATAAACTCATCAGAAAACTTGCCGACGTCACTGCCTATGACATCAAGAACCTGCCTGCCCTCTGCCGCACTTGCTTCAAATAAATCCACTAAGTCCTTAAACATCGTCAAGTCCGTAAATATCGTCATGTCACCGCCGCCTAGGGGGCCAACGCTAAACATATAATGTTGAATTTTGCGAAATGCAAACCGATAATCTTTCGGTAAGGCATCAACCCTCTTCATCATTTGTTTATAGGCCCGTTTTTCTTCCATATCGCCAATTATCAATTTTATGATCGAATCAAGCATTGTTCCTACTCCTCCTTTAATTGGTTGATTTTCGATGCAACAAATTGCCACTTTTCCCAAAACCTCCGCAGCTCCTCACGCCCCGCATCGTTGAGCGCAAAAAACTTTCGCGGAGGACCCATGTCGGAGGGTTTTTTGGTGGTATCCACCAGCTTGCTTTTTTCAAGCCGGATCAGGATGGTGTACACCGTTCCCTCCACAACATCTGTAAAGCCGAGGGCGTTCAGCCGCCGCGTGATTTCGTAGCCATAGGTTTCTTTGCGGCTTATTATTTCAAGGACACAGCCCTCAAGCACGCCTTTGAGCATTTCCGTCAGGTTTTCCAACACAATCCCCCTTGCTATTCTGTATGACTGGTATTCAGTATTACTTACTACCACTATATAGTAACACAAAGTAGTGGTTTGTCAATAGCGGTTGTTCGGATAATGCCGGTCTATATTTATAGTTTCCATTTCTATAACCACAAGATTCTTAGTTCTTCAAAATATTCCTTCGAAACTTTTATCATCGTCTCTAACTTCTGTCTGTTATCAAATTTTTAGCTATCCGATTCCCCCCTTCTATCAACCCTGATACGCAGACAGTAAAAAAACAACCGAGTATTAATCCCCAGTTGTTTTTTATCAATCATATGATATCCATTCATCAGATTCACTCAGGAATCAAGCTTACGGAGGAAGGTCTTAGAGCAAACCCTTCTCAGATGAAAAGCTACAATCTGTGTCTGTCCTACTCTCATTCAAACAATTGCTTATGCTTATTGAAAAACCGATAAAAAAATTGTACATTCTCTAGTTCAAACCACTCTGCTGTTTGAAGAGGTTTGGCATCCAGATTATAAGTTTTTGCATGTAATGTGCCTAAAACAAAGGGAGAATGCGTGGCAATAATAAATTGACTATCAAAATATCGTGCCAGCTCATTTATTTGTTCGGCCATCCGTATTTGATTGGCAGGAGAAAGTGACGTTTCCGGCTCGTCCAATAAATACAATTGCCCTGGTAGCAGATATTCCTCAAAAAACTGCATGGACGTTTCTCCGTTAGAGTATTTTTCTTGTGAAAATTGAATGTCCTCCAGCTTCTTTTTAAACGCATACGTAGCTTCATGTTGTGCCGCCTGAGCCTTGCTCATCCCTTTGTTAATCTGCTCATTTATTATTCCCTCACGCAGCACGGAAGATTGCTGTATCTTCTTGATCTCATATAAAATATCCTCTGATTTCAGATACCGGCTTCCTTTTGGAAGTTGCCTGATCTCATGCTCGTGCTCATCATGCCCAAGCTGATAGCTACTCAAATCAAGGAATCGCTGAGCATAAATACTATGCCCATAGCTTGTCATTCTTTCGGCCCCCGGAATTCCCAGCTTGTTGGAAATTACATTGAGTAAAGTGGATTTTCCGCTCCCGTTATTGCCATACAACACAGTAATTCGATCAAACAAAAGCACCTCTCCAGCCAAGTGCTTAAATACATAATCAGGGTATATGTTGGGATTCCGATCCGTATAATCAGAAAGCTTAAAGCTTCTCAAATAAATCATTGCCGCACTCCTTCTACCTGGCTTATAGTATGAATTCTATTTTACCAGAAAAAAGACAATGTATTTTTTTCTAACGCTTTCGTTAGGACATTTGTAGTTAGGGATTCCTAAGACAGCTGTATTTTCAAAATACAGGCACCCCGTATGATAAAGGGTGCCTGTTTTAAATTCATTATTTATAGCTGGCTTTGTGTTACTATTTTTAACCAACCGATCCTAATTCTCGCTCCGGAGAGCATCTACGATATTTACTTTCTTCAACCTGTACATCGGACTAATTGTTGCGAGAAACGTTGTGATCAGCGAACCCGCGAAAGCGATCCCGATACTGGACCATGGGAACACCCACTCTGCATCTAAAGCACCGGTGAAGAGAAGATGTATTCCGTAATCCAGCGCTGTCCCTAGGATAGTTCCTATTACAGCGGCAAACAATCCATAAAATACGCTTTCTAAAATAATCATTTTCCTCACTTCCTTCTGCGTCATGCCGATGGCCTTGAGGGTTGCAAATTCATTCGTACGAAGAATTAAATTCGTGCTTACTGTATTGATAATGTTCAAGAAAGCAATTAGAACAATGACACCGATAAAACCGTAAAGCAAGATACTAAAAGTCTTTGCGTCGTTTTTAGCTTGAGCGACCTCTGCCACTCGATCATTGTAGTTAAAACCAGCGTCTTTCTCAGTTAATGATTTAAGATAGTCCGTTATAGGATGATTTGATATATCGGAATTAGCAAGGATAAAAATTCTAGAGTAAATATTGCTACCCATAATATTGGTGTATACTTGTGGGGTCGTAATGAATGTAACAATATGGCTACTAGTATATTCCTTTGATAACAAATCATGATCGACGATTCCGGTCACTGTCACAGTTTGATATTCTTTATCACTTCCTTCAACTGTTCGAATTTTGATGTGATCTCCAACCTTAAATTGGGTTTGATCGAGAATTAGCTGTTTGCCTTCTTCTGTCATCATCTTTATTTTTTGTTGGACGATAACACCATTCTCTTGATCCATTTTCTCTTTGTCAATCTTCCCGGCCGTGAGCTTGGATTGCAGAGCATTTAAGCCATTGACTCCGTAGGACACAAGGAAATTATTATCTGTTCGATAACCTTCCCCTTCGTCAACGACGTATCGCTCCTTATGAAATCCATAATATTTGGGATTAATCTTATCTTTAGGGATGATTGCATCTACTTGATTACTGTAAAATTTGTAGGCTTGTTGAACAGCATCAAGCTTAGAAACATCCCGATACACAGTATTGTCTATTCGTTTTGAAGGACCATCATAGGAAAGCGAATAAGAATACTGCGCTCCTGAGAGCTGTGTTGTTCGCTGCATGAAATCAACCAAACCACTAAAGACAATAAATAAAATAATACTAATAATCATGGAAAAGGCTGTAATCCGAAAACGTTTCTTGTTCCGTTGCAAGTTTCTGCTGGCGAATTGCCCTACGATGCCAAACAGCTTATTAACGAACAGAGACTTTCTGACCTTAGTGATAGTTTCAACCTTCGTGCTTCCCACATTTTTCAGGGCTTCAAGAGGTGATACGCGAGCTGCTTGTTTAGCTGGTCCAACAGCGGAAAGGAATACGCTCAGCAAGCCCAATAAACCGGAGGAGATTAGAATCGGTACGGAAATGACCATTCTCATATCATGTAAAAAACCTAACGTTAACAAGCTGATATTGTAAAACAATATCTTCATAAAAAGAGTTCCCGTGAGAATCCCAATGGGTATGCCGATCAAGCTCAGCAGGGCCGCTTCTTGCATCACAATTTTGCGAATTTGGGCTGGTGTAGCTCCAATGCATCGTAACATACCGAATTGTGAAATCCGCTCCAGTACAGAAATATGAAAAATATTATAAATCATTGCAATCGTACAAATCATTATAATCGCAATGACAGCAGCGAATGATAGGATTAAGCTGTTATTCACACCTTCATAAATGCTTTTGCCATACAATCTAAGCAGCTCATTATTGTACTCAATTCTTACATTTTTAATATAGCTCTCCCTATCCAGTTGTATAGCAGAACCTTGTTCGACATCATTCAGCTGTAAAGAGGACATCAAATCTGCCGTCTTTTCTTTGATGTCATTCAAAGATTTCATTTTGACGTAAATAAAGTAATTTTTGTTGTTATCGATGTTTTTGTTATCATCGAAAGTAATTGCAGGAAAGATGTATCTGGAAGACCAGCTCCCTGTGCTTAAGGGCTTCATAAAGCCTACAACAGTATATTCTTTTTGGGATTGTGCTTGGAAGGCTTCGTCGAGATCCCAACCAAAATCGCCAAGTCCGCTTATCTTCTTGTCTTCACCCGTTGACGATACCTTCCGGATTCCAAGGTTTAGCGTAATCGTTTCACCAAGCTTTGGTTTTTTTGAAAAATAACTCAAACTCGATGTGGAGAGGATAATTTCATCCGAATTTTCCGGGTGGCGGCCCGAGTCTAGCTGTGACTGAAGCATTTGCATTGCATTCGCATCATATCGCTTGACATTCAGGTACCGGTAGGGTGCGGCAAACGGATCTTCCTTCTTTTCCTTCTCCTTTGACGCCCTAATAACAGCATATCCTTCTCTACTGATGACGCCTGCACTTTTTACGGTAGCATTGTTTTTGACTTTTGGGACCGCTTCTCCCGAAATACCATTGAGAGAGACGTGATAATCTCCGAAGTCCCGCAGGGTTTGTCTGACTGACTTATCCCAATAGCTCATCCCAATTGTACCAATGGATGTAAGCAGCGTAACCGACAAGATTATACCGAAGATCGTAAGCAGCGATCTTTTTTTCTGTCCCTTCAAGTACTTTCCGGTGAGAGCTGTGTAGCTTTTCAACGTTCACTCACCTCATTTGGCTGTAGAAGGACTCCGTCTTCAATTCTTACGACTCGATCTGCGATTTTAGCAATATTCAAATCGTGCGTGATCATGATTAAGGTCTGATTATATTTTTTAACGGAAAACGTAAGTAAATCCATAATGTCCTTGCTGCTTTTACTGTCTAGATTTCCGGTAGGTTCATCTGCCAAAATAATCGACGGTTTATTAATTAACGCACGCCCAATCGCCGTTCTTTGCTGCTGTCCGCCTGACAATTCGGATGGAAGATGATGTCTTCGCTCAGTCAGACCTAATATACCCATTAATTCCTGGACATACTTATCATCTACCCTTTTGTTCTCCAATAGCATTGGTAATTTGATGTTTTCCTCTGTAGATAGGACCGGGATCAGATTGTAGGATTGAAAAATAAATCCTATTTTCCGTCTTCGGAATATAGCGAGCTCCTCTTCACTTTTGGTATAAAGATCCGTACCAGCGATGATGACTTGTCCACTAGACGGGCGGTCCACTCCACCTAGGAGATGCATTAAGGTGCTTTTTCCTGACCCGCTGGCTCCTACAATGGCAACAAATTCTCCCTGCTGAACGGAGAAATTGACATTTTTTAAAGCTTCAACCTTTGCCTCTGCACTTCCATAGGTTTTGCATAAATTAATCGTTTTTAGTATTTCCACCTGTTTGCCTCCTGAGCTAATGTGCCTCTTTGTATGTTTGTTATTATAAAGATCGAAGCTTACATTACAGTGAAGAGGAAGCTTACGTTATTGTAAGCTTCCTCCACTATCCCAGGTATTAAACGAAACTCTAAATTCTGTTCCTAGCCCTAACTGACTTACAACGGTGATCATCCCGCCTTGTTCTTCAATAATGGACTTGGATAAGGACAAGCCAATGCCAAGACTTTGCGGCTTTGTCGTGTTTCTCCCTCTATAAAATCGTTCAAAAATGTGAGGCAAATCTTCTGGGGAAATGCCTTCTCCTTGATCTCGAATGATTACTGTCTGAAATAATGAATTTTTTTCTAAAGTAACATCAATTCCGCCCTCTAGTGGCGTATGTTCCAGTGCATTTTTAATCAAATTAATCAAGGCTTCTGTTAGCCATTCTTCATCCGCCCAAACATACATATCTTCTCCACCATGAAGGTGAATCTTCTGCTTCCTTTGCTCGGATAACATTCGCAACGAATGTACAGCATGATCGATCATTGCTCTTACTCGAACTCGTTCTATCTGGAACGTTATTGCTCCGGCTTCGACCCGTGCCAGCTTCAGTAAACTGATAATCAGCCATTCCATTCGCTCTAGTTGTTGACGGCTTCGATCCAGAAATTTCGTTCTCATTTCTTCCTTCATATGAGGATCATTCAGCAAATTTTCATTAAAAACGATGAGGGATGCAAGCGGCGTTTTGAGCTGATGCGAAATATCGGAAAGCAGGTTTCGTAGAAACGATTTCTCTTGTTGGAGTTGCCGAAGACTGTTGTGTAACCTTTCGGCCATCGCGTTAAAGTTTCGTCCTAGTGCACCAAAGTCGCCTTCATCCTTCTCCGGAAGCGGTTGATCAAACTGATGTTCAACAACTTGCTCCGCTGCAAAGGTTATGGTTCGGATCTTATCAAATATTTTGCGGTATTCCCATCCCAATAACAGCAGAAACGGAATACTAAAAAGCAAAACGTGAGCTGCCGTTTTCATGGGTAAGGCGGTATCCGAGAGTACAGGTTGATTGTTTACGGGCATATCATCTTTGTATGCATATTGAGCCAGGCTGCGTTTTCCCTCTACGATTTCATCTTCTTGTGCACCCTGAGTGATAAAATGGATAATTTCATTTTCTAGTTGTGGAGCTTGCTTCAAAACATAACCAATCAATGCAGCATTCTGATTAACCACGGCCTTATTGATCTGACTGACTTGATAACTCATATAAAAGAACATGATTACTGCTAACATAACTTGTAATACGATCGCTTTAACAGTAATAGACTTCCACTCTGGATTACGGACGAATTCATTCATGGTTTATCTCCCTATAACATCTGCATTCCATTTATATCCGACTCCTCGAACGGTAATGATGTATCTCGGTACAGCAGGAACATCCTCGATCTTCTCTCTTAACCTTCTAATATGAACCGAAAGGGTGTTGTTATCAATGAATTCTCCTGACATATCCCACAGACTGTTAAGAATGATACTTCTGCTGCAAATTTGCTTAGGGTGAGTCATTAACATTAATAGCAATCGATATTCCAGCCCCGTCAATAAAAGTTCCTGATTGTATTTAAGAACAGTTCCTTCTAGAACTCGAACTTCAATATCGTTGGATATCCATCTATTCGCTTCATCCGTGGGCTTATGATTGCGCCTTAATACGGCTTTTATTCTAGAGAGAAGTTCTTTAGTACGGAGCGGTTTGGTCATATAATCATCTGCGCCCAAATCAAGTCCAGCGACAACATTTGTCTCCTCATCCAAAGCTGTCAAGAATATGATGGGAACCTGGGATAATGTACGGATTTCTCTACACAGGTCATATCCTGAACCATCAGGTAAATTTATATCCAACAAGATTAAATCGACTGTGTCTGTTTTCAATACCTTCCTTGCTTCTTCCAAGCTACCGGCAATAACAACGGTATATCCTTCACTCGTTAAAGTATAATCAATACCGAACACCAAATTATCATCATCTTCAACCATTAAAATTCGATTCATTGAGCACCTCAGTTTAATTCAAGAAAGTTTTTAAAGTTAAGCTACACCCTTTTTTCACTGTATCATGAAAGATATCTATCACAAAGCTGTTTAGTGGAAAATTTATTTTAGACAACTCTGGTTCATCCATTAGACAACGAAAAGCCGATCCAGAAAAGGATCGGCTTATTTTTATAGCTTTATCAATCACGTTTGTTCTCAACAGATTTCATACGGTTTTGATCGTCAGGCACCCGGTCAGTACTGAATTCCTGCCCTGCTTCTAACTCACCGTGGCCGCAAACACTTCGGGAAAAATTTGTGAACTGCCTTTTTTGCTCATCCATTTCGTGTTTTCGCTTAAGCAGCTCCTGCGGATCCTGATTTGTCATAAATCTTAACCTCCTAGGAAATCAAAATAAGTCTCCAAAAACGGAATCATGCTGTTTATTCGCACTACAGAAGTTTTCCTTAATAGAGAGGTGCTTATGCAAGGAAATATAGAATTATTGCTTATCCCGGCCGAGCAGCCCGCTGAGAGCCTCTGTCACGTTCATACCGGTAAGCGTCTGTGTCAATTCAGGAACCTGGGCCATGATTTTGGCGATATCGCCGGTAATTTTGTTTATGCCGGATGAAGCTCCATCCTGGGAAATCACTGTAATCTTATCGACCTTGGCCAGCGGGGAAGCGATTTTATCAGCCAGCTCTGGCAGAACCTTCAAGAATTCCACTATAAGGGCGGCTTGCGTGAACTGTTTGTACGCTTCAGCTTTCTTCTCCAGTGCCCCCGCTTCCGCTGCTCCGGCCAGCTGAACAATTTCCGCGTTGGCTTTTCCCTTCGCCAGTTCTGCTTCCGCTGTTGCCAGCCCCCGTTTGGTCATTGTGGCCGCCTCTGCTTCAGCCTCAAGAATTTTCCGCTGCTTAGCCGCTTCCGCTCTCATGATCGTAGCCTGGTTCTCCGCCTCAGCAGGCTTGATCACCGTGGCCTCCAGCTCCTTCTGTCTCAGCTCAACTTCGATTTCCCGGACGGTCCTATTGGCCTCCGCTTCCATCTGCGTAATCTTGACCTGTTCGGTAACCAGCGACTGCTTAATTTTGTTCTGCTGCAATTCGTACGCAAGATCCGCCTGTGCTTTTTTTACTTCAGTTTCCAGTTTAAAGTCTGCCTGCTTAATGTTCAAATCCTTCTCGAACAGAGATTCCTTGGCGCGGGCTGCGGTTCCAGCTTCAATGGTAGCCTGATGTGCATTGGCTTTGGCAATGGCGGATTCCTTCTCCGCCTCGGCTTGTTTGATCTGAATGTCGCGTTCTGCTTCCGCCTTGGCGATGCTGGCATCGCGGCGGATGCGCTCAATTTCCGGAACCCCCATATTGTCGATATACCCTTTGTCGTCAGTAATTTTCTTAATGGTGAAGCTGACTACCTCAAGCCCCATCTTGTCGAGGTCTTCCGAGCAGGTCTCCCGCATCTTGCTGTTGATTTCGTCAGGTGTCTTTAGAATGGATTCTACCGTTAATTGTCCGATCAAGCCGCGCAAATGGCCTTCCACCGAATGCAGGATAATCGTCTCACGGTCCTCTTCCGGCCTGTCGATAAACTGCTCACTGGCAGTAAGTATAGCGGTAGGATCGCTTTTAATCTTAATCTGGGCTACCGCCTCCAGGTTGAGCTTGATGCCCTGCCGGGAGAACATTGCCTGCGCTGGGATGACATCGAAGCTCATCAGCATCATAGAGATGGTCTTATTGTTCTGGAAGCCGGGAATGACGAACGTCCCGCCGCCCTGAACCACTCTTTTTCCGCCGAGGCCGAATACAATCATCGCCTGATTGGGCGGAACCTTTTTATAAGCGTTCACGATACTGAACAAAGCCAGCAGGATAACAACAACAATTGCCGAGATTAAATAAAGAATAACCATTTGGTTCGACACTCCCCGTTAGTTATAATTGTTCGTTTTCCCTCTCGAAGAGGGTGACTACCGCTAATCCTTTATCCACCTTCAAAATAATCACCCTGTCACCCTTGGCGAGCTGCTGGCCGGTTTCTGCCCGTACTCCAATGGAACGCATCGTTCCATGCAGCACATATTTCATCTCTCCCACTGCTCCATCCCCTGCAGAAATGCTGATGTACCCGAGTTGTCCCGCCTGCTCATAATCCATTTTATTCATGCTACTGTCATACCGAGTCATCACCCGGGCCAGCACCGCATATATCAGACAGCCCAGCAGCAAGGCAACCCCGGTGCAGATCAGCACCACTGCAAGTATATTCATTCCGCTGAACCGGGTAAGCACATAACCACTGCCGCCCCAGACCGTGACAAATACCATTAGAGGGAGTATGGGCACAAAGCCCGGACCACCAGCATCGCCACCTCCCACATGCAGATGACCGGCCAGGCCATGCCCATGAAATCCGCCGCTAAGGAGAAGCAGCAATCCAACCCAGAAGCACACGATAAATACAGTAACGATACCAATCCCCCCCTTTAAAGGATTTTAGATAGTGCCTAATCACTCTGAATTTCGTTGTTATAAGATTTCTAAACTCTCATATAGATCGTTTTCCCTTTCTGCATGCGCAGCAAAAAGACCACAGAAGCGTCAGGGCTCTCCGTGGTCGGTTAATCGATCATGGCGCTCATCCTCTCTCTTCGAGGCTTACGGGGTTAGCTGACGGATTCGGGCAGCGAGATTGCCCTACCTTGTAAGAAGCGGCTTTTCAGCACGCAGCAAGGATTCACCCCAAGTGAGCGGCAGCTATCTGAGCAAAAGCCACATTCACCATTGGTTCCCCCGTTCCCATTATCGGAATTCAGCCATTTGAGAACAGTTATATTACATTCGGTTGTTGATTTGAATCTTACGCCTGTGACCATTTAATGTAAAACGTTGCGGATGGCAAAAGAAGCCCAAAATGCCACCACTTCGCGAATGAATGCGCATTCTATGGTATTACTCTTAAGCGATCGATGATTTGCTCATTTTTGCTCCACTTCATGTCCCTAGGAAAACAAAACAGAAACGTCTGCTGGCTCAACATCATCCCCAATATTCTTCTATATCGCACATTAAAGTTCCCGTCAGGAATATTCTGCAAATCATTCGGGAACGTTAACCGCAAAACTAATCGAAAGTTGAGCGCCTTATAATGACTAACCAAACTCAGACCTCATCTCCTTCTGTAGATCAAAACTCCGATTATATCGAAGCAGCACTATTCTATACAAGTGACCTCAAAAAAAGAAGCTTATCCTTTCAGGGAAGGGAAGGGTTGGTCTTTTATCTGGAGTCCCTCACTGACACGGAATTGATTGAACGGAACGTGATTGTTCCTTTTAGCCGTAATCAGGACAAAGACCTTTCTGAGCTTTTCACAACACTTAGTTTCAGTTTGGAAACAGAACTAAACCAAGGCATTCAGGGACTTCTTGAAGGAAGCTGTCTTTATTTTTTAGAAGGAATGTCTGAATTTTATGTCCTCTTCACTCCTGCCAAATATGAACGAAGCATTAGCGAACCTGAGAATGAAGGGGTTATTCGGGGACCTCACAACGGTTTTATTGAACAGATGAAGGTTAACTTATACCTGATTCGGAAACAAATTGCCTCCCCAAACCTTATTGTCCGCTACTTCACACTTGGGAAATTCGCCCCCAAGCAGGTAGGCTTAGTCTATATGGAGAATATGGCCAACCCAGAATTGATAAAAATTGTAGAATCAAGGATAAAGAAAATTTCGCTCGATTGGATAATCTCCACTGGCTTTATTCAGGAATTAACGGAGGATAACTCCTTCTCCATATTTCCACAACTAATCAATACGGAGCGTCCGGACCATACCTCAGCTTATTTGCTGGATGGATATGTGGCTATACTGCTGGATGGGGACCCTACAGCTCTGATTTTGCCGGCGAGCTTTTTCAGCTTTTATCAGACACCGGATGACTATAACAATCGATGGATGATCGCTTCTTTTGTCCGGTTTATCCGTCTGATCGGCTTTGTAACAGCATTTCAGTTGCCAGCGCTCTACATTGCCACCGTTTCTTTCCACTCCAATGTCCTTCCCTTGCAATTGTTCTTTTCGATTCAAGGTTTATTGACCCGGGTCCCTTTCCCTCCGCTGATTGAAGCGATGCTGCTTGAACTTATATTCGAACTGCTACGGGAAGCAGGACTACGTCTGCCCAGTCGTGTAGGTCAAACTATTGGGATTGTTGGGGGGTTGGTTATCGGGGATGCAATTGTTAAGGCGGGATTGGTTTCTTATTCGATGATTATTGTTGTAGCGTTGACTGCCATTGCATCTTTTCTTATCCCTTCCAACGAAATGAGCTCTGCTATCCGGTTTATGCGGTTTCCATTGATGATTGCTGCCTCATTATTCGGATATATTGGGATATCATTTGGGTTAACACTCATTTTCATACATTTGTGCAAGCTAGAATCGTTTGGGCAAACCTACCTGAGACCATTAAGTCCGTTGAAATTTCAAGGCCTGAAAGATACCTTCGTACGCTTTCCAATTTGGTCCATCCGAAAGAGTTCAAGCAACCCAAAAACGGATAAATGATCATTAATCTACATAGTACTTACAGGAGTTGATACGGTGGCTCAAAAAGAAAAAATGATCACAAGGGGACAACTCTTCCTTTTTATTATTCAAGCCCAAATCGGTGTTGGTATTCTGTCTCTTCCTAACAAACTTAACGAAACTGCCAAAGGTGGAGGTGGACTTTCTGTTTTAGTTGCAGGGGTTATTACCCAACTTGTCATCATTCTTCTGTGGGTCCTGCTGAAGAAATTCCCCGGACTTAACCTATTCGGTATTTGCATGAAACTTGCAGGCCCGATTATTGGCAGTCTATTGATTATTCTGTATATTGGTTACTTTATTCTGCTTGGCTCTAATATTATGCTTAGTGCCGTTGAGGTGCTCCGGAGATGGATGCTGCAAACTACGCCAAGATGGGCTGTACTAGCTCTTTTTTCTATCATGACTCTCTACCTCTCAAGAGAAAAGCTGACAGTATTGGCAAGATTTTATACGCTGGCATCCGTGCTTTTTATTCCACTATTTTTATTTATCATTTATGGATTAACTCAAGCCCATCTGGAAAATATGTTACCGCTATTGGAAAAAGGCTTCTGGAATATCGTAAAAGGAGCAAAGGAAACAACCATATCTATGTATGGTTTCGAATTAATGCTGATCATCTACCCGCTGTCTGAAGGTACAGATAAACAAAAATTGATAACAGTCAGTCTCTCTAACTTGTTTGTGACCCTATTCTATTTCTTTGTGGTCTCTACCTGTCTGATGTTCTTTAACTCCGAGCAAATCAAAATGATTCCCGAACCGGTCATTTATTTAATGAAATCTCTAAGCTTTTTCATTATAGACCGTGCAGATATCTTGTTTTTGCCGATCTGGGCCATAACCCTTGTATGTTCTATCGTAAGCTATTGCTATGCAGCGTCCATGGGGCTCAGTGCTTTACTGAGGCGAAAAAGCCATCGGAATTTTACTCCATTTGTGAAAATCACTACATTTATAATCGCGCTTGCGCCAGTAACTTCTGTTGGCATTCATCTACTGGATACAGCCTCTACATATGCTGCCTATTTCTTTATTGGTGGGCTCCCGCTGGTAATGTTAATCATTTCTCTAATGATAAAGAGAAAAGGAAGTGGCCTTGCATGAGATGGTACGTGAAATTAGGAAAGGTTATGCTATCGGTGCTGATTATTCTTTCCCCCCTCAGCCTCACCGGATGCTGGGACCGGGAATATTTGAAAGACTTACATCTAGCCTACAGTGCGGGGTTTGATGTAACTGAAAATGGAATGATAAAAGAAACTGTGGAATTAATCATTCCGCCTGATATTGAGCAAAAATCCACTACGAACGAAATTCATACGAGTTATGGACATAACCTGCGTAGTGCCAGCAATGAGATGCGTAATCGGGTGAGGGGAAACATAAGATTTCTTAAAAATGGTTTTCAATTACTTGGAAAGTCAGTGGCAAAGCAAGGCCTTTACTCTAATTTGGATGTGAACTTTAGGGATCCAACCAACCCGACATCCAACGTTAGGGTAATTATAGCCGAAGGAAATGCCTCCGACATTCTTGAACAAAAGATGGTTGGGGAATTAAAGATTGGCGATTTCATTACACAAAAGATTGAAAGTCTTGAGGAAATGAGTGTATTTCCAAAAGAAACGTTAGATACCGTGTTCCGGTTCCTGAAGGATCCTGGACAGGACTTTGCTCTTCCCTATATAGCTATAGAAGGCAATGAGATTATCACGAAAGGATTGGCCCTCTTTAATGATCAGTATTATAGTGGGATGACGAACCCGGATCAGTCAATCTTACTAGTCCTACTGATGGGGCAAAAGGGAAAAAATGCGCGATTTACAAAGAAAATTGATCTGGGCTATCCGGATAATATACAGGAGTACATTACCATTAATGTAGGTTTGAAAAAAGTGAAACGGAAATTCAAGGTATCGGTTTCTGCTGACGAAAGTGTTGAAGTCAATTTGGAATTAAAACTTCAAGCCGTCGTAGAAGAGTTTCCCGGAGAGCGTTTGCTAAAAGAAAAAGATCTTCAAAAAATAAATCAAGCATTTTCGGAAATTCTCACAAAGGAAGCTGAATCGGTTGTGGAAGAAGTCCAAAAGGCTAACTGTGATATCTTTGGTGTGGGGAGAAAGCTTATTGCTTATCATCACAATGTCTGGAAGGAGAAAAATTGGTCTAAGGATTATCGTAAAGTACGATTCCATCCTAAAGTAGAGATTAAAATTGTAGATACCGGCATTCTTGAGTAAAAGAGATGTTACCAACCTTCTAAGGTGAATAGCTGCTAAAAACGCACGGCTATGACCGGATTGGCTCCAGAAATAATCATCCCGGTCATCATCCCGGGCAGTTGTACAAGCCCCACCTTCATGCCGTCAATCGTTGGAATCCTTGGAGGACAATCATTCTGTCTTCTACTTTTATTTCTTCTGAAGGCGGCTCACTGGTGTGGGTTGCTACACATCGGATTTGGAAGAAGGATGGAAGTCACTGGAATTAACATTGCTACTATTACAAGCAGATAAAAGGAAAATAATAAAAAGTATTATTAGTACATAACCAATCGTTCTCATAAAGACTACCCTTAGCCGGTTGAATTACTTGACTCGAATACAAACTTTACTCTCTCAGTTTTACCCCACTTTTCTTTGATATCTTCATAGTAAACATCCGTATTATTATAGATTATGTCTTTGTAAGTCGTAATTAAATGAGGGTAATGATTGTCGATGAAACGTTCCAACCTTAGTGCTGGTCTAGTGTTTCGTTTTAATCTAACCTTATCCAAAAATATAGGAATGTCTTGATCTATTGCGTTAATCATTGAATCTATATCAGTAATACCAGGTAAAATCGGAGTAATAAATACCCATACAGTAATTCCCATTCGGTGTAACTGATTTGCTGTCTGTATATTACTCATAAGAGTATAATCATCGATTTCACTCAACTGTTGCAGGTTAGTTAATCCTAAAAGTAAAGTGAATTTGTTCCCCATGGGTTTTATTACATCAATATCTCTAAAGATGAGTTTTGATCCGGCTTTAGTTGTAACCATACATTTCAAGTTTAACTTACTTAATTCAAGTAAACATTTTCTTGTTAATTGGTATTTCCGTTCTATCTCCATATAGGGATCACACTTACTACCCAAGTACACAGTATCTTCTTTATTCCATTGAATAAGTTCTTTTTGCAAAACATCTGGAATATTAACTTTAACATTCAAGTCAGTATTCCAAGTCTCATCTTCTAATTGGAAACAATAAGGACATCCAATTGTACATCCATCATACGGGTCAATAATCGGTACTATCCCTCCATCCGGCGGATATTCATACGTCATTGCATTCTTAACAAATATTTCTTTGAGCATTTTCACCATCTCCATTCATCATCTTATAACAAGATGGTAAATTAATTCTCAAAAAAAATATAGACTTATAATTGCTGATTTGCTATGATGTTGAATAAGGTCTTGAAAAAAATGACATACGAATCCATGGGTCATATATGATCTATGGTTTTTTTGTGTTTTCGTTGATTTCAGCTATCGTACCTGCGTTTACGAACTCTCACAGGCTTAAAGGCGTTAACCCCGGGAGTCAATCCGTATGTATTATTTATTAGACCTCAAGGAAAGCGCATTAATGCCTCAATGGGGATTCTTTAGGCATATTTCTTTATCATGGCACTTAGAAACTCTCGAAAATCTTCAACATATGTTTGAGGCTCTATGATTTCTAATTCAGATCCAAAACTAGCCAAAAACCGGAATCCGATATGGTTTTGCGGCACATCTATTGTGGCTATTAAAAATTCAGAATTATAGGCTTCAATTCTTTTCTGCCCGTATCTTTCAATAAAGTGATCTTTTATGCTATGCGAGATCAATGCTTTAATTGTAATTAATTCCGGTTGATAATGTTGTTCGGCTTTTTGCTCAGTCAAAAAATCTCTAGGAACAAATGTTTTGATATCGATATTAAGATTATCCGTTCTGGACAATTTAAAAGTCCGATATTCCATTCGATTTAAACAAAACCCCTTCAAATACCAACTCATTTCACTAAAATGAAGCTGGTATGGCTCGATCATTCTATTCGTCTTCCCTCCACTTCGATCTATATAATCGAATGTAAGTAATCTTCCTTGCACTATTGCTTCTTGACAAGTCTTTAGTATTTGAAGAATTTCAGAACGACCGTTCCATTCATAAAATGACAGGTGAATTGAACCTTTCCAGGTTGCTGAGCCTATCATCGATTCAATTTTTTTAAGAGTTAGCTCAACTTCGTCACTAAATAGAATTTGTCCCAATCCGCCCAGTGCGGTTAGGATATTTTGTAAGTCTTTACTGCTTAGCAGTCGTTTGTCTAATTTGTATTCATCCATAATCCCGTATCCCCCCTTAACTCCATTTATAGAATAAATAGGTATGTTAGACAAACTGAGAGTTTCCATATCACGTAGAATCGTTCTTTTGGACACGTTAAATAATTGTGCAAATCCGGTTGCGGAAACAACATTCTTTTGCAGCAAGATCATTACTATAGATATTAGTCTTTCAATTTTATTCATATTGTCCCTCCCAGATAATCTTCTTAAGGTAAAAAAATTATCCCAAAGCTATAATAGGTGACAAAATAGCTGTCACCTATTATAGCTTATACTTCATGTATTACAAGAAGGAGGTTTTTTCATGTCAGTTATTGCATATTTGAACTTTGATGGGAATACAGAGCAGGTCATTGAGTTTTATTCAGAAGCTCTGAATTCAAGTAAAGTAAAAAAAGTGAAATTCAAGGATTTTCCACAAGATCCAAACTATCCTATGCCAGAAAATGAGTTGAACATGATTATGGAGTCATCGTTAGAATTCGCTGGTGGACAAATAATGATGTCGGATATTCTGCCTTCGATGAAGAAAGTAACAGGCGAGTTGGTTAAAGGCAACAATTTACTGATTAGTATCGTTATTGATGATAAACAGGCACTGGAAAATTACTTTTCCAATTTGTCTGTGGGAGGCTATATTATTATGCCGTTATCAGAAATGCCTTGGTCTTCCTGCTTCGGAATGTTGGTTGATAAATTTGGTGTTGTTTGGAAGTTTAATAGCGACGCTTATAAGTTCCTTGATCGTTTAGCCGTGTAGCCTTCGCTTGCCTGCAATCTGCTGAAAGAGCACAAAGTGGATGAAAAAAATAACCGGACCGGATAGGGATAATCCCCTACCCGGTCCGGTTTTCACTTCAGTTTCATATTGTTGTTGCTTTTCCAATTGAACTTCGTTTTCTTCCCACCATGCTTTCATGGCTTTTGGGTCAGTCCCATCCTCATTGTGCGTGTCACTTATAATCACCAACGCTACTTGACGTTTGCTTCCCAGTAGTCGCCGGCCAAGCCTTCTATAACACTTCCGCTGGCCCAAGGCATCAAACAGAACCAGGTACTTGCCGGAGAAACGTCGCTGTTGCTCTCCGTTTATAGAGCATGCTGTCCTTTGGGGCGTTAGCTTTTTATAAGTTCTGTAGGGTTCATACCGGTTATTTTCTTGAACAATGTGCTGAAGTAGGGAATGTTCTTATAGCCGACCCGTTCCGCCACCTCATACACCAGCATATTCCGCTCCATGAGTAACTCCCGCGCTTTCTCGATCCGCACCCGGGTCAGATAGTTATTGAAGGTTTCTCCAGTAATATTTTTAAAAATAATAGACAAGTGGTTCCGCGAAATGAATACCTTATCCGAAAGCTCGGCGAGTGTCAGCTCTTCCGCATAGTGCTCATGAATGTAACTGGTCATGAAATCGACAACCTGCCGATGCTTACTGCTTCCTTTCCATTGCCTGTTGCTGCAGATCCTGGTGATTTTGTCCATAAGCCAGCTTGCCAGCTGGTCCGGTACAATCAGGCTGCTGATCTCCTTGGCAATCTGGTCATTGGTGAACAGGTCATCCAGTACAAAGCCGGATTCATACAACGAATAGGTTATAATTCCCCATAGCTCGCTTCCAAGCATTTGTACGTATCCCTGTGATATCCCCTCTTGCTTTTTCATTTCCATTATATATTCCAGCACAAGCTGATGGGCTTCCGCTTCCTGAGATGCCTTCATTGCCGTAGCTAGTTTATACGAGAACTTGACCGGAAAAAGGGCGACACTTCCCGGTTCGCTGCTGCTGTTCTCCCGGTACAGATACACTTCATGTGCGGAAGCGACCCGTAATGCTCTTTGATCCATCGCGCGGAAAGCTTCCTCTGTCGAGTCGGAAAGCTTGGTCCATGTATCCTTCACTCCCCCGATTCCTATACGTGTAACCAGCTTGAGATAGCTGCCGATGCTGTCAATCAGCCGGATTCCCAGTTCTTCCAGCTTGTCTTCTAACTGTTCGAGCTGTCTTGCATCCGGATGAATAATCAGTAATGTTCTGGTACTGTGCAGCTCTGTGTATTCCAGATCCGGGAACAGCTTACGCGCTACTTCACAAGCAATATTGCTGACCGCAAACCGGAAAAGGTTCCAATCGGAGACGGATAGACATCTGGCTCGTTCATCACGGATCAGCTCGATTCCGACAGTGACATGCTTGCGCTCCTGCCAAAAAAGATATGACGGGGGGAGAGGAGTGCTGTCTCTGTATGCATGGCCCAGGGTACCGACAGCTGCGGAGCGAACCCACTCCAGTTCAACAAAAGGCTCATACATCGTCATTTTAAACTCAATCTCCCACTGCCTGATTCGCTTCTCTTCCTCTTCCTCAAGTTCTTGTACGACATTGCTTAGAATCGATTTTAACGTCGGCAGACTGATTGGCTTAGAGACATAGTCGGTCACATGAAACCTTAGAGCCTGTCTCGCATGCTCAAAATCTGAATAACCGCTCAGAATAATGATTTTACCTTGGAATCCTTCCGTTCTAAGCTGCTCCATCATATCCAGACCGCTCATCACGGGCATATAAAGATCAGTGATCACAATGTCCGGTAGGGTACGGCGGATTACCTCCAGTCCGTCCTCTCCGTTCATAGCTTCTCCAGCCCACTCAGCTCCCAGCTCATCCCAGGGAATCGCCCGTTTCATCCCCTTCAGGACTTGGCGCTCATCATCTATGATTGCGATTTTCCACATTACGCTTACCTCCTTAACTCCATAAGTACGAAAGCACGGCTGCTTCACTTACCAACGGAAGCGCTTACCAAAGTAATATGTGCGTTTGTATATTGACCATGGATCTATCTCTTAGGGATCAGTCCTTTTTGGTTAGAGAATCTGTCAGCAGCGGGAGCATTATTTCCACTCTTGTTCCACCTTCTTCACGTTCTCTTAATGTAATTCCATAACTCTCCCCGAAGTAACCGGAAATTCTCTCTCTCACATTACGTATACCGTAGCCTCCTGTATGACGGTTATGGGAACTGTTTTCAGGCTGCTTGAGTCCGGCACCATTATCCTCAATGACAATATGCAGAGCATCTCCCATTCTCTCCATTACGATAGATACATAGCCGCTTTTCTGTTTATTGAATCCATGAACGATAGAATTCTCCACGAACGGCTGTAGTGTAAGCTTCGGAATGTATAACTCCTGTAGCTCAGACGCTGCCTCAATCCTGTATTCAAGCCCTTCTCCCCAGCGCAGCTGCTGGATTTCCAGATAACACTCTATATGCAGCAGTTCATCTGCTATTGTGATAAAGCTGTTGCCGTTGGACAAGCCGATCCGAAACATACGTCCCATCAGCTCCAAAATACGGCTTAGTTCGTCTTGTCCGGCATCAATCGCCATCCAGTTGAGTTGATCCAGCATATTATATAGGAAGTGTGGATTGATATTAGCCTGAAGTGCCTCAATTTCGGCTTTCCGCTGCTGTTCATAACGGCGCTCCAGGGAGAGATACAGTTCTTCAATCCGTTCGTTCTGCTTCCGGTAACCGGAGAATAAATAACCGAATTCATTCTCATAATCCACCGGAAGTTCTACATTGTCGCCTCCTACGGAATACAGCCGCATCGCAGTTACGAGCTTTTTGATCGGCTTGGTAAATTGCTTGCTTAAAAAGTGGGTCAAGAGCAGTACCAGCAGCACTGCGGCAATACCAATTAAACCGATCCATTCTGCCAGCTTCAGGCTGCTTGCCGTGATCTGTTTCCAAGACGTAAATTCAATTAGTGTCCAGATGGAATTATCCATTCTGGAGTAGACGAGCAGTGTATCACGCGATCCATCTTTTGCCGGAATATGGACATACCCGGATTTGTTACTTTTCAGATCAATCCACTGGGACCAGTCGTTCTGGTCCAGCGCATCGCCTATTTTCATAATTTGCTGGCCTTCGCTACTAGCCATGATCCGGTTTGATCCGTCGGAATTTCCTTTTAATAGTTTGCGTATTTCGTCGGCTTTAATGTGGACCTTAAGGACTCCCAGATAGTCATTCTCGTAGACTATTTTTCTGAAAAAGCTAAGAACAGGGATATCGCCTTGCACACTGGGGTAATTATACTCCTTGGACCAGCAGAAATCGCTCTTCGCCAGACATTCGGCCCCTTCCTGCTTGTTAAGATCCGCAAGGTTCCGGAACTGAATGTAGTTTTGCCGCTCACTCAGGATAGGATTATCCATATACAGGTCAATTCCTTGAATCAGAGGAATGGCATAGGTCAAATTCGCGAGTGCGCTTTCTACACCCGCACGCCTGCGATACCTCTCAAATTCATCCTGCCTGTTCAGAAGAAAGTTGATCAGCTCGCTGTCACGGGAGCTGGACAGTGAAATTTGTTCGATCATGACCAACCTGGTCGTAATTTCATTATTCAACTCATCAAGCAGCTGTTGCTGGTAATGCGAGGTGGTCTGTACCAATGCCTTTGAAGAATTGCTGTAGCTTGTCCCTGCGGTAACACCAATTACTACTATAAGCACTATGGCAAAGCTATGAAAAAATAGACGGTCAATTCTATATTTTTTATAGGGATTGATCAAACGCTCTACCTTCCTTCAACTCCGGTTCAGACACAATAAACGGTAAAGCTGCGAAGGGTATTCGAAGCTTTACCGTTAACGGACTGAAGTTTTTTAAAAAGATAAGAATTTATATGTTTCACGCTATAAATTATCCTTCTATTTCTCGCTGAAACAGATACCGTCCTTTTGATGACGGAAAAGCTGTTTCCACTTGCATCTTATCCTTTTATTCCAGTTGTTGCAATCCCTTCAACAAAGTACTTCTGAAGGAACATGAAGACAATAGTTGCTGGAAGAATTGACACTAGTGACATGGCAAGCAGTTGACCCCACTCCGCCGCTGATTGCGAGTCATTGATCATACGCAGCGCGAGTCCAACAGTATACTTGTCCACGCTGTTGATGTACAGGAGATGACCCAGGAAATCGTCCCAATTCCACAGGAAGCAGAAAATTGTCACCGTAACAATCGCAGGAAAGGCGAGAGGCATAACAACCCTCCAAAAGATACCGAACCAGGAACACCCGTCAATTTTGGCCGATTCGTCAAGTTCTCTGGGAACACCGCGTATAAATTGAATCAGGAGGAAGACGAAGAAACTGCCGCCTGCCCCACCGGCAAGCAAATGGGGGACAATAAACGGGAGATACGTATTCACCCAGCCAAGCTGGTAGAACAATGCGTATTGAGGGATGATTAGCACTTGTCCAGGCATCATTAAGGTCAGCATCAGGATGGAGAACCAGAAATTCTTCAACGGAAAATCCAATCTCGCAAAACCGAAGGCAACGAGTGTGCAGGATAACAGTGTTGCGACGATTACGGCAAACTCAAGTCCGAAGGTATTGAGATAGAAATCTGTAAACGTATGTCCTGGAACCGAACTCCAGCCTTTTGTGAAGTTGCTCCATTGCGGGACAGCTGGAAAAATCGACGGCGAGCCAAGCTCTGTACTGTGTTTCAGTGATGCACCGATCCACCAGATAACCGGGTAAACCATAATGAAACTGAAGAGTATCATGAACAGATGGCGAAACGCAGGCTTCAATTTTAGTGTTGTCATTTGCGTTTTTTCCCTCCAGTGTCTGTTTCATAGAATACCCAATACTTCGAGGTGTAAGAAATCAGTACAGTGGCTGCAATAATTCCGACCAGCATAATCCAGGCAAGTGCTGAAGCATACCCCAGCTCGTAACGGCTGAATGCCCGTTCATACAAGTACATCGCATACACATAAGTGGAGTTCATCGGCCCGCCGTTCGTAATCACAAATGCGGAAGTGAACATTTGGAAGGCTCCAATAACTGCCATAATTAGGTTGAAATAAAGAATCGGTGAAAGCATCGGCAATGTGATTTTGAAGAATTGAGTTACTTTATTGGCCCCGTCCACAGAAGAAGCCTCGTACAGATCATTAGGAATTTGCTTCAGGCCGGCCAGGAAAATAACCATGGTGGAGCCGAATTGCCAGACCGTCAGCAGAATCAGCGTGGCAAGTGCCGTATCGGGACTTGTAATCCAGCCCTTCCCTTCAAAGCCGAACACGCCAATCAGTTTGTTAAAGACCCCGTCTACACCAAAAATGTTGCGCCAGAGCAGCGATACCCCGATACTTCCTCCGATAAGTGATGGAAAATAGATCGCCGTACGGTAGAAGCTGATTCCTTTTACCGCCTTGCTGAGTATCATAGCGACAAAGAGGGCCGCTATAAGCTTCAAAGGTACAGAAGCCAGCACATAAGTGAAGGTTACCTTAGCAGATTGGATGAATTTAGGATCCGCTGTAAAAATACGCTCATAATTGCGGGTCCCAACCCACTTCATAGGCTGCATTAAAGTGTAGTCGGTAAACGAATAGTACAGTGATAAAAATAACGGATATGCCGTAAGCGCTAGAAATCCGATCAGCCAGGGCGAAATAAATAAATAGCCTGCAAGCGGAGCGTTCCATCTGCTTCGAAAGTATGAGCTTTTTTTCGTCTTCGCAGCAGAGTGGGCTATAGTGGCTATGGAACGGTTCATCTGTGGTCACCTCTTGTGGTTAATTTTTATACTTTAAGTATATAATCCGCATATCATCCGCTAAAGGAGGGGAATGCTCGAATTCTTTCAAAATATAACGACAAGTGGAAACGGCTTCGCCGTCCTCAAAAGGACGGTATCCGTTTCAGCGAGAAATAGAAGGATAATTTATAGCGTGAAGCATATAAATTCTTATACTTTAAAAAAAGAAGCGGCATTCACCGCTTCCCGTTTACATGAATCATTAATAAATTGTTCTTCCCCATTGGTCAGCAATGCCGCTCTTCCGGAGGAAGTACGTATTGATTCTATCACGCCACTCCTTAGCATGCTCAGCCTGCTCCTCAAGACGGTTTGCTACATGCTGGTACGCAAGTTCATCCATATGTCCTTTGACTAGCTTCCAGGCGTCTAACAATCCAGCTGCCCGCTTCGCGCCTTCAAAATGTGTGTCGTAAATATGCTGAATCACAGTTTTGCCAGAATGAAGCACATGGGTATATGGGACATGGTGGAAGAAAAGCAGCAGTTCATCCGGGCAGCTCTCGAGCGACTCGTACAGTTCCATGTTAATAAGGGCATATTGGGAGGTATACCCGGTTCCTGTTGCAGTAGTACGGTCCACACCTATACCATAACTGTCTGCGAAGTGATAGGTGCCCCACATTGAATATTCATATCCATCCACATTAGGGCCGTAGTGATGGTCAGGATTGACCATAAACCCAACGCCTAGCGGGGCAGTATACGATTCATAAATCTCCCAGGAGTTCATTAGGATGTCTAGTATGGTCTGAAGCAGAAGCTCATTGTTGCCAAAGGTTAGCGTAATCCATTCCACAGCAATTTTCTCAGCAGACAGCTCCGGATTCCAGGCCAGACGGCCGTAACCGAACAGATTCGCCTGTGCCAGCAGATGTCCCGTCCAATTTCTGTCATTTCCAATATTCGAGACGGCTGCAAAGCCGCTGTAAGGATTGCCGTGAACATCTCCTTCCACAATGCGCTGGACAGTAGTTCCTTCTCCTTGGAGCTGCGTATCAAAGTTCATAATCTTCTTCCACTGGGGTATCAGGTAGCACACATGACGCTGCTGGCCGGTATACTCCTGGGCAATCTGAAATTCGATTACCTGATTCGTCTTCGGCATAGCACCTAGCAGCGGCGAGACTGGCTCTCTCACCTGAAAGTCAATCGGTCCATTCTTCACCTGCAAAATGACATTGTCCATGAAGCGTCCATCCAGCGGCTGGAAATGATCATAGGCTGCCCGCGCCCGATCCGTGGTACGGTCGCGCCAATCCTGCTTGCAGTTATATACAAAACATCGCCAGATTACAATTCCGCCATGCGGCTTCAACGCTTCAGCCAGCATATTGGCCCCGTCGGCGTGATCTCTTCCATAGGTGAACGGTCCCGGCCGGTTCTCCGAATCGGCCTTTACCAGGAATCCTCCAAAATCAGGTATTGCTGCATATATTTCCGACGCTGCCGCGCTCCACCATTCACGAACGTTGGAATCCAATGGATCTGCCGTTAAGAGACCGCCGAGCTCTATGGTACTAGCATAATTAATACTCAGAAACAGCTTGATGGCATAGCTGCGGAAAATAGCTGCCAGCTTCGCCACGTCCGGCAGGAATTCTGTTAGCAGCCTGCTCTCCACCCGGTGGACATTCACATTATTGATGGCGATCGCATTGATTCCGCTGGAGGCCAGCAGGCGGGCGTAATCCTGAATACGCTGAAGATTGCTTGTTACCCGGTTATCTTCATAAAAAATTGATTCCCCGGCATAGCCCCGTTCCACACTCCCGTCCATATTATCCCACTGGTTGATCATACGCAGCTGATTGACAGGGTTCTCTAAAATATTCAAATTCTGCACAGAGCCCCCTGTACCCATGATTCGCAGCAGATGGAACACTCCATATAATACACCTGCGGGAGTAGCTGCTCCGATGGCGATATTACCGGTAATGCTGTCCGTTTGAAGCGCATAACCCTCTGCCTTAACAGCACCGCTTACACCGGTGCTGAATGATTCATCTATCGCTAAGCCAGTTCCGAATGTTCCTATAATGATACTGGGAGTTATCTCTGTTTTTTCGGAGATGGATACTTTTCTCCCTGTGAATCTTTCCATGCCTTGAGTCAGCTCGTCCACTGCAGAACGAATAACAACATCATCCTGCTCAGTCACAACAAGATGATTGTATGCCGCATATTGATCAACATTTGCTCCCGTTGTGATCCGGCGGTACTGCAGCCAGGCCAGATACCCGTCTCCTGGTTGATACAACACAGAATTACCCATGTACACTCCCCCCTATTCCTCAAACTCCACTTGATCTTTTTTGTCCCTGCGCCAGCATGGCCGGAATATTCGGTACAGCCTCTACACAGAAATAAATTCAAGGCCCGGAACAAGGCTGTTCCGGGCCTTGAATTATTTTTCGTAAGATTGCGCCGCTTCTTTCAACTGCTCAAAGGCTTTCTCTGGTGTAACTTTTCCAAAACTGAGCTGATCCCGGACAAGTACCCAATCTTTGTCAATAAAGTTCGTCCAGCCTCCCGCTCCGGCCGACCAGGTCTGTCCATCCGTTTCAGTAGCACGGAGGAGTTCTAAGCCAACCTTATCCAAATCACTCATGCTAGCTTCCAGGGAAGTGGAAATTTCCTTGTTAGCCGGCAGGCCGCGGAAGGTTTGCAGAATCTTACCTGCCTCCTGATCATTCACAAACCAATTGATGAATTTTTTAGCTTCTTCAGCATGCTTGGAGTTTTTGGAGACGGACAGGTACATGGATGGTTTCAACCATCCGCCTGCTTGTTCTGAACGCGGCATGGTTACAAGTGCGTAAGCGCCTGGTTTAATACTGTCCCAAGTGCCCAGATTATTAGAGAAGCTATACCGGAACAAAACTTTGCCAGCTGCCATCAAGTCCATTTGCGGATCATTTTCCTTGTCGGATGCGTTTACGTCTGCCGGAGGAACCAATCCTTCCTTACGCAGCTCTTCAAACTTCTTGGTCCATTCCAAGTAGGCAGCTTGATCTACGTTAAAGCGACCATCATCAGTGATGACCTGGCCTTTACCCTTGGCGTATTGGTAGGCCGAATACATGAAGTAGTTGCCTGCATAGTCCAAGGTAAAATATTGCCCGCTTGGCAGCTTGGATTTGGATTCCTTGGCCAAGGCGAAGAAATCATCCCAAGTCCAACCATTGGCCGGATTCGCAATCCCAAGCTTATCCATAGCAGCCTTGTCATACACCATACCGAACGCTACCGAACCCAGGGGAACAGCATATTGCTTCCCGTCAAGTTGGCCTCCGGCCAGTAATTTCTCATCAAATTTACTTACATCAACCTCAGGAGCCAGCTCAGCCAATTGGTTACGTGACATCCAGTCCGGCATCCAGCCCGGATCAAGCTGAATGATATCTGGTGCGTTACTAGCCGCAGCTTGAGTCGATAATTTGTCCAAATATCCATCCATACCGGAATACTCCGGCTCAAACGTAACATTGGGGTTGTTCTTTGTGTACAAGTCCAGCGCAGCCAAGGTCGCCTCATGTCGCGGCTGGGATCCCCACCACATAATTCGTAGCTTAACAGGTTCATTGCTGGGTGCACCCTTTTCGGCAGTATTTGTGCTAGCAGGCTCTGCAGAAGTTTCTGCATTGTTTTTTGCCCCGCCGCCTCCGCATGCCGCCATCGTTCCCAGCAAGGCTGTCATGGCCAAGACTGTAAGAGAACGCTTCCATTTCAACATCTATAACCCTCCTAATTTAATCTGTATTATCTTGCTACACCGTTATAGTAACAATTATGAATGGAAGTTCATATGAGGGTGATGCACGATTTATTTTAAAATCTCACGGAAATACCACATCTAAGTTCCTCTATAATAAAATGCAAAAATCGGGATGGAATTTCTCCGTCCCGATTTATATAATACAAGATTAGATCACCGTAATCACAAGTATACAAAGGGTTGCGCGTTTGAGAATTCACTGAATAGATTGCAGCTGGATTATTTGGAAAATTGGAGGAATTATCATGTCGGAGGACATCCCGTACCTAGCTCACTAGTTACAAAGGAAATTCTTTATACCCTTCTGAAGAAGCCTTACGGTGTTATGCCTAGGTCAAATAGTAATGGAAGGCAGAAATACCTATCGAATCAGAAAAATAAATGAACACATGACTACAATGTTCTTCATTTTTCACCACTTCATAAGCTCTTTGATCTGAGCAGTCAGTTTATTCGCCGCTTTACTATGAGTAGCTTGAGACGGATGAAAGTCGGCGGCGTACCCGTCAGCTGCCAGCTGCTCATCAAACTTCATTGCGCTAATATTGCTGTCGCCTGTTTCCCGGCTATACCCGCTAACCGCTTGTTCGACATAAGGATACAGTCTATCCCCCATAATCCCCAGCGTACACAGAATTGAGGCATGAGGATTGTTGCGTCTGACCATTTTTAGAAATTTAATATATTTCCGGGCATATTCTGCTTGCTTACTAGCTTCCTCTTTGGTATAGGAATCATCGTTCGTTCCGAGGTTAACGACAATCAGATCAGGTGTAAACTTATTGAAATCCCAGTATACGTCTTGGGGCAGGAGTGTACCCTCAAATTCCCCCTCAGACTTGCCCACTTTTTCATAGTAATCCGGGATAAGATGAGTGGTAAGCTTTTGATCGTTTTCTGTGTAGCCTGTGATGATACCGTATCCGCTGTATGAAACCATGCTGTAGTCAGCCTGAAGCTGCTGAGCAGTCAGGTAGGCATAGGTTTTTGTGACATCTTCAGTAGCCGTGGAAAAAGAATGCAGCTCATATTCATCATCAACGCCATAGCCACAGGTAATGGAATCGCCGATGAATTCAATTGTATGTAATTTTGGCAGGGTTGGCTTAATGCCATCCGCAGCATCGACCGCGATCTCTTGAATTCCAACTGTTGACATCGCAGCCTCTGATAGTTTAATAACCGTTACCGTTATATCCTGCACAGTATCGCTTTCAAATACAGTATACGTTTTAATCGGTGTGTCCAGTTGATCGTCAATTACCCGTTTCCCGTTTACGCTGATGCCAATTCGAGCCAAGTTATTACCGGTTGAGGCGACAGCATCACCTTTTAAAGTAATCTCCGCTTTTCTGCCATAGAATGAAAATTCCACCCCGCCGCCTGAGAGAGCCAGCCACAGTACTTCGTTATAGTAGTGGGTCCGCCCGATGATCTTCACATGAGGCTCTGTTGCTTTAAACACTTGAGTTGTTAATGACATAACGTACCTTCCTTCTCAGCTTGTATATCAATAACAGTAACAAAGGTACTTTCTATTTTCAATAAGTCGCCCTAATTTAGATGGAGAGTAATCGCAGGAGAAAGGATATTTATTTCTTCCATTGACAAGCTAATGTTAGTTCAACGGATTAATACACAACTAAAATCCAAACTCTGTTACTCTTTCAAGCCATTCACGCATAAGCGACTCAAATAATAGAGCCTGTTCAATCTGAAGATTATGGCCTGCTCGGTCTAGAACGGCAAAGGTTGCTCTAGGATAATTAGCTAAAATTCTAAAAGCATCTATGTAACCAACGACTGCATCTTGCCGCCCAAGAGTAAATACTGTTGGTTTATCGAAAACTAATTCATCGATATTGGTGGAAAATCCATAGTTTCTTTGAATCTTGCTAAGAAAATCGTAGTCAGCGATTTTACAACCTGCCACTACCTCTTCAGAATACCTTTTCCAATTATATTCATTGAGAACGACTTGATTTGCGCTAAAATCACTTATTTGTTCTTCACTTAAAGTGTCCATAAACTCGCGATCAGAATGAACAACTAAATGCTCGGGAAGTATTCTTCTCTTGTGTTCAGGAATTATTAATGGACAAATCAGTGCAGCACCACCAATACGATCTTTATGTCTATTAATTATTCCTCTTGTAATATATCCACCGTATGATTCGCCTGCTATGAGATAATCTTGATTTGGGATCAGAGTTTCGATAAAATTTATAACTGCTTCCAGCATATCATCTGAATTACATATTTGATCGTAATCCTTTGTTTGTCCCATTCCAGGCAGGTCAAGATAGATACGACGCCAATCGGAATTATCTTGAAATATCGGTTCCATGCACCCACTCATTAAACGATGGTCTGGTGTAAAACCATGGATCATTATAATCGGTTTGCCTTTACCAATTTCCTCGTAATAGATATGGGCATTCTTGACTTTACAATATGGCATACAGACTCCTCCAAAATTGAGTTATTTATAATATTCTTACACTAAAGAAGAATCTACATTGCTTTATCGAGCAAACCAGATATCCTCATCTACTATCTTAAATACCATTATGGGATTCCCTCACATCATTGTTGCTTTCTCTATCGCCTGAGGGGTAGCAAACGACCGATAATCTCCATCTCGCCGCCAATTTCGGATTGGATGTGTTCAAGCTGTTCCTCTGCTGCTGAAAAAATCACCGCTGTAGACGGACCTCCTGAGGCATTCAGCTTTTCTGTGATCCCTGGAACTGCCTGAAAAACGCAGCCGTTCAGCTCAGCCAGAAGTCTAGCTTCATACCCGGCCCCCTTAGAGCCGACCGGATGAATCTCATGCACCTCAGGCGAGGCTACTAGTGACTGCAGCTGCCGGATACTGCATACTCTTGCCTCTTGTTCCAATACTGCGCTCCCGATCAGCGGTTCCCCCAACATGACCACGCAGTCTTCGGCAACCGACCGCATCAGCTTCAGCCGTTCCTCATCGGTTTCCCCGATTACGGTAATCCCTAAGCCGGTCTGGCATGATTTGAAATTTTCTTCCGTGCTGCCGTTCAAATGAGCCTCCGTGAGTCCAGCTTCGTCCAGCAGCCTTTGTACCCCGCGGATAATTTCGCTCCCTGTCGGATACTTTTCCACAGCTAGGGTATCCACTACGGTAAGTATGTCCGCGCCCACGGACAGAACTTCCATAACCGCAACTCTGGCTGTATAATAGCCGACTATATCCGGCGGAGTCTGCACAGCATCCATTGGCTTGTTCCCGATACTTGCGCTGGAATCACAGCCTATGACCAATAAGGGGCTTCCCGCTCTTCGTACTAAAGTTAAATCGCGAATTTTTTGTATTGATGGTTTCATTTAGTGCAATCCTCCTGACAACTTTGTAAGCATGGAAGTGCGGATTTTTCAACCCTGCTATATTTGTGATTATGAAAATGTTCGATATTATGGCCAAAGAAACCTTTAATGGCCTTTGAGTTGAACAGTTCATTCTAATCTATCCCTGTATGTGATGCTGGACTTTAGTCGAGGTCCGCTACCTACCGCGGTCTGTTCCGAATCACGGAGATATTCGTTACAATATGGCTATGTCTTTTGGAGGAGCGATTGATCATGAATTACGAACATAAAGTACAAAGGGAAGTTGCCAACTGGGAACAAAAAATGTTCAAACCGCCGGGATGGCTGGAAAAAACATCGAAAACAATCGGCAATCGAATAAATCATTTAATTCCCCCGAAGGTGCATAACATCATTACGACCACTATACGATCAATCGTGCGCACGGCATTGTTCGGTGCGGAATATACGCCTCGCCGTCCGGTGCAGAGCACTCCGGGTCTGGAGTCTGCCGATAAGGAAGCGAAAGAGTTGTTTGCCTTATACCAAAAAATAGCGGTTGCCGAAGGCGCTGGAACGGGAGCTGGCGGCATTATGCTTAGTATGGTAGACTTTCCAGCGTTAATTGCGATCAAAATGAAATTTTTGTTCGAGCTAGCTCATGTTTACGGTTATGACACCAATCACTTCTCCGAGCGGGTATTCATTCTCAAGGTATTTCAAATGACGTTTTCGGGACCGGAAAACCGTGCCAGGTTGCTCTATTCCATCACGCATTGGCATATTGAAAAGGAACAGTGGGTCTCCGACGACGAATACTCCCGGAATATGGACTGGGAGACATTTCAGATTGAGTATCGTGACGCCATTGACTTCCGGAAAATGCTGCAGATGGTGCCTGGGATCGGTGCTGTCGCAGGCGCATGGGCGAATTACACCATTCTTGAGGAGCTGCGTGAATTCGCCATGAACGCTTACCGCCTGCGCAGATTGCACGATGATTTCAACTTGCGAACGACAGGATACCCGCCCTTCTATCTATGACAGGTTGCAGCTAAGGCCATATATGACGTATTCAGCCATTACAATATTTCGATATACCCTTCTGTTCCATGCACGCGAATTACTTGCCCATCTTTTATCAGTTTGGTAGCCTTATCCACTCCGACAACTGCAGGTAAGCCATATTCTCGTGCAATAACTGCTCCATGGGTCATCAGTCCACCTACTTCGGTGACTAGGCCTTTTATGGATACAAACAATGGTGTCCAGCTAGGGTCAGTAAATGCGGTGACTAATATATCTCCATCTTCCAGATCAGCATCTTCCATGGTTAAGATGACACGTGCCCGCCCCTCTATAACTCCGGAGGAAACAGCTAGACCTACAATAGCTTCGTCTGGCAGATTTTCTCGTTTGTACTCACCCGAAATGATTTCACCGTCCGACGTGATCACACGTGGTGGAGTTAGTTTTTCATACAATTTGTATTCGTCTTTTCGTTTGCTGATGATCTGGTAATCTAGTTTGTTTGTGCGTACGACTTCGCGAAGTTCTTCAAAAGTGAGGTGGAATATATCTTCCTTTCCATGAATGACGCCCGCTTGTACGAGTTGTCCCGCTTCTTTCAATAAAGCCTGCTTATAAACAAAGTAGCGGTTAACCATGCCGTATTTTGGATATTCCCGGTAACCGCTGAAATTACGGATCAGGTCGATCATTCGTTTGGTTTCATTGGCTTTTTGTTCACCATCCGGTAATTGCTTCAAACGCTCTAATAACTTTTGTTCTTTAGCCATAGCTTCCTGCTGCCCTTGCACAAATTTCCGACTGCTAGCATTTGGCTCAAAGTTTTTGATATTACTGAGAATCATAGGAATAAGTGTAGCTGGTTTTTCACTCCAACGGGTTTTCGTAAGATCAATTTCTCCGCTGCATCGCATTCCGAATTTGGCCAGATATGCATAGATAGCGTCTTGGGTTTCCTGTCCACCATCAAGCTTAGCCAGTTCATCCAAAAAGTTATCGTCTGTTATATGTTGTAAATAATCAATGACTTCCGGATAAGGACGAATCACATCTGCTACACCCAGTAGCGCCAGGCCCATTTCCGAAGTGATATTGTTCTGTACAGATTGGGAAAGCGTATCTGCTGCGTTTTTTTCACCTAACCACTCGTTCATTTTGTCATTGACCCAGGATGAAGCATCCATAGCAGCCATAATGATATCCAAGCTTTGCGGATTGAAAAGATTCTTCTTTAATTGCGGAATATCTTCCAGAATAAAATCAAATAAATCCGATCCTGATTTCGTTTGGATGTTTTGTTGTAACTCTTCTATTGAAGCTTCACTACTCTTAATCAAATCACGAACAATAGCCGGGTCGATTTCAGTTTGTAGTTGAGATCCCGCAGAAGGCATGCCTTTGTTGCTCCCACTTGGCCCCGGTGCTTTTTCACCATCTGTTGATGATTTGATAAAATCCCCCCGCTTTACGAGGGTCATCAGTGCGTCCTTTATGAGCGGATCGGATTTCCCCAAGGCATCTATTACCACTTTTCCGCTGACTGGCGAAGCCAAATGTGGTGTGACATCCACAAACAGCCTTCCGCCAGCTATACGCATAGGTGCAGGAGTCGTTAACAGGTAAAAAGACAAGCCCAATGGTTTCATAGGATCAGTCATCATTTGTTGATGGCCGACAGATACGTAAACGTGATTATCTTGATCATTTGCTTCAGGAATCGGGAATAAAGTAGTGATTGGCCGGCTCTGGACGATATAAAAGGTATCATGGTCCAGACACCATTCGATATCTTGTGGACAGCCAAAATAAGCTTCGATTTGTCTTCCGATCCGTGCCAGCTGTAAAATTTGATGTTCAGTAAGTGTTTGAGCCTTTTGCTGATCGGGATCGAGCTGCCGGGTTTCAGTGCCGCCTTCTGGTAGTCCATAGATAGCCAATTGTTTGGTTGATATTATCTTAACGGCGATTTCCTCTTCCTGTACTTTATAACAATCGGGAGATACCAGACCAGAAACCAGTGCTTCTCCGAGTCCGAAACTGGCATCGATAGATAACAGCTTCCTGTTGTTGCTAATTGGATCAGTGGTGAACAATATCCCTGAAGCTTGCGGGGAAATCATCCTTTGAACGATCACGGATAAATAAACTTGACTGTGATCAAATCCATTCCGCATACGGTAGATTACCGCGCGTTCCGTAAATAGCGAAGCCCAACATTTGCTGATATGCTGCAGGATGGCTTTTTTGCCGATGATATTTAAATAGGTGTCTTGTTGACCCGCAAAAGAGGCATGCGGTAAATCTTCGGCAGTCGCGCTAGAACGCACTGCATAGCCAAGCTCATCACCAAGCTGGGAGAGATAGTGAGTTACTGCTTTCACAACATCGGAAGGGATTTCTGCTTCCATAATGAGTTGTCGAATCTTCCGGCTGATTTCACTAATTTGATCCCGATCTTCTACTTTTAGCAAGGTTAACTGATTGAGCAAAGCAGAATACGTTTCGTTTTGTGCGATGGTTTTTTGATATCCCGCTGTTGTTACACAAAATCCTTCGGGTACATTTATTCCTGCTATTTTTGATAATCCCCCTAAATGGAGCCCTTTTCCGCCAACGAGCAAAAGCTGCGTATTGTCCACTTCCTGAAATCCGAGAACCAAAGAACTCATTTAACATCTCTCCTAATCATTAAATTGAGAAAAAAACAATTGACAAGAGTTCAGCGGCATGGTACATTTAAAATGTAAGATGTTATATTTATGTCTATACATGTTAAAAAAAGACGCAGACTGATTATATCATCGAGTCTGTTTATATGCAATATAGAAGAACCTGATAAATTACTCAGGTTCTTTTTTAATTTCCCGCTTCCCTTAGTCTCATCATTAAGTAATCACTTTTTCACTTATATCAACACAAAAAACCGGCTGCCGATCATTTAGCAGCCGGTTTTTTGTGTTTTGTCGAGCCTCATCCAGTTACTTTTGGACCGTTACGATCATCTTCGCCGTTCTGGTTTCACCCGCCGTGTTGCGTAATACAACCTCGTATTCATAGGATCCAGGAACCTTTCCGGAGATTGCTGTTACTGCCGATTGGGCGCCGGGCGTATGAGCCTGCAGAGGTTGCGTGTCTACCAGAACTCCATTCTCATAGAGTTCATATTCGGTAGCATTTGTCCCCCACCACAGATTCATACTGACGTTAAAGCTGCCGTCTCCATCCCAGTTGTCGTTCGATAATACCGCTTGCCCCGGGGATGCATCGGTGACGGTCACAGTCAGCGGCGAACCTTTCGTCATACCCAGTGAATTGATTAGTTCACCGGTATAGACATACGTTCCGTTCCGCTTGCCGGTAATATCAATCTGCACGGACTGGGCGGATGGAGAGTGGTCAGTCAGGGGCACTTCTTTGATCAGCTTGCCATCCTCGTACAGCTTGAAAAGAGTCCCGTTATTGCCCCACCAGAGATTCATCGTAATAGTGTAATCTCCGTCTCTAAGACCCGTATCATGCCCGTTATTGTCGGACAACACTGGAGTGCCTGGAGCGCTGCTCGCCAGCGGCGTCACCTGGCTGAGCCATACGGCCCACTTACGCAGCGCGTCTGCCTGTTCAGCCGTAAACACCTTATCACTGCTGGCATCAACTTCATTGCCGTATGCCACTAGCAGCTGGCGCGCCGTCGCACCATCACGCGCATTCGCCGATTGTTCAGCCTGCTGCAGCTTACCGGCAAGCTGTTCAGCAACCACTCCTGCACCCGGGTCTTCCGATTCGGCTGCAAAGGTGCGTGTCAGCTCTGCCAGGCTTACGAAGGTAGCAGTAACTCCGAAGCTGAAGTCAACGCTGCTCTCCCGGCCCGCACGGTCATAGACCGCTGCAGTTACTGAATTCAAGCCTGGCTCCAGCGTATAAGCCGGGGCATTCACCATTACGCCATTCGGCTCGGCCACGCCGGAGGCTGTATCGGCGGCCGTGTAAGTGATATCTACGTGTTGATCAATAGTGTATTCCGTTTGACCCTGAATCGCGATGGCCGGAGGTGCGAGATCAATCGGCACCGAAAGCGACTGTTTGGTCTCTTTGTTGCCGTCCAGATCAACGCTCCAGTAGGTCACGGTGTGATTGTCCTCACCGCTCAGAATTAGATGCGTGCCACTCACAATTTTGCCGCCATCGACTTGGTAATAGGTCGCGTCAACTCCCGGGTCTTCATCCGTTGCGGTAAATGTTACTTTTACCGCTGAAGCATACCACCCGTTCCGCGACTCACCTTCTACTGCCGCGGTCGTATGCGGTGCTGTCGTATCCGATGGTTCCTCTTCCAGTGTGACAAGGTCAGACAGCGGAATATCCAGCTCTTGCACAAGCCGTGCCACCATCTCGGATACCTTGACCGCACCGTTCATCTGAAGATGGGTATTGTCCTCAGTTGTACCTACCCACATGAAAATAGCTTTGGTACCCTCAGGACCAAGCTCCTGGAAATATTTCCAGCTGGCCTGATTCAGATCGATCAGTAATGCTCCGGTTTCTTGCGCCGTCTCTTTCATTGCCTGCACATATTCCGGGAAGCTCTTGTTCAATACTTCTCCGGTAAAATCGCGTCGGTTGACCGGCGTAACCAGAACCGGAATTCCGCCTCTCTGTACAGTGCCTTTAATGTAATCTTTCAGATACACCTTGAACTGCTCAGGTGTAAGGTAACGCTCAGGGCGGGATGGTGTGGAATCATTATGGGACCACTGCATGAATAGATAATCCCCTTCGTGAATGCCCAGCAGAATGTTGTTGAGATATCCGCCTACGAGGAAGGTTTTACTGCTTAGGCCGCTTACAGCCCGGTTATCGATACTGATCTGATCCAGATCGAAGTACCCTTTAAGCGTTTCGCCCCATCCGGCCTGCGGACGATGGCTTTCCGCATAATTGGCTACCGTGGAATCACTTGCCAGATAAATAACCGGCTGATCGCCCGCACCGTTGCCCGGCAGACGCTCAATCTTCAGCGCGTTGATCTTTGGCGTGCTGCCTGAGAACTCAAAGTTAAAGACACCGTCAATCAGGGCGATGTCATATGAAATTTCCTTGAATTCACCCTTCGGTACAGTTGTAACCGGCAATTTGGGCATTTGTTCTACAACAACCCCTGCGTTGGTCGATTCTTGCGAATCGCCAATGGTCATTGTTACCCGGTAATTGGCCGGCTCCATTTCCACCAAGAAGGAGGTGCCGTTCACGCGGGTGAAATCCTCCTTCAGGTCATCCCCGGTTTCCCGGTTCTCGTCCTGGAGTAGCGCAGTATTGGCAAAGCCATAGCCGTTTCCTTCCAGGTAAGCTCTTTTGGCGTCTACCTTTGTGTATCCTTCAGCAGCGTTCCCAGAGCCAAAATCAAACTTGTACTCGCTTATCTCACCTGCCGGTTCGCTTGTTAACGAATCCCTCGCGACCGTCAGCATGTTCATTGCATGGTCGACCTGGGCCTGCGTCGCTTCCGTACCGATGATCGCTTCCACAGCCGCCAAAGCTTTATTCAGCACCGCTTTGGATGCTTCTGTATAAGACGACAGATCCAATGCTTTGACCTTGTCATGAAGCGCTATCAATGCCTTCTGATTGCCGGCAACCGGCGGCAGCTTCGTCCCTTCAATCTTCACGTTATCGATCTGAGTGGTCCAGTTCAATGTGCCTCCCCCACCCTTTCTTGTTCCCAGAAAGCGGAGTGCCCTTGCGTTATTGGCGTAGACACCGGGATTCATCGGAATATCCCCGATCGTCTGTGTGACACTGGGGTCCGCCAGGCTAGTCAACGTCAAATCTATCTTCTTCTTGGCAAAATTAATATTGACATCCACATTGACCCACTGGTTTTTTAGGATGTTCGTGGCTGTGCCGCCTTCTGGAACAGCTGAAGTGCCGGTACCATAGTCTGCTGTATATGGGCCTGCAAAATAATGGATTTTCGTATCTGGACTTGTGGTGCCGGACTTTGTGAACAGAGTAAAAATAATATTCTCGTTCGCATCCTGGAGTGACAGATGTCCTTCCGACGGGGATGCGCCCACATTGCCGGAATGCCAGTCAAAATTGACATTGACGATGTCGCCATTCACTGCATCGAACAGGCGGAACACTTTCGCCCGGTGTCCGGAGCCGGAACCGCTAAGGGACAGCACCTTGTTCCCGTTCTGCTCTGCGACCGTTCCCGTCATCTGCCCGCCGATACCTGTGGCATTGACCAGCGCATATTCGGAGGCGGCAGGATCGCCCTCAAAGTTTTCCTCATAGACCTGGATCTCCGGTTCCGGCTCGGGTTCCAAAATGTCCGGGTCAATGACATACGGCGAAAGGCTTAAATCCATGTCTTTCACCGCTCCCGCAACTAATGCGGCAATGACCTGCGCACCGTAGCTGCTGAAATGCGTATTATCGCCCACACCGTTCGGGTACTTCGGATATTCGCCCGGATTGGCGTACAGGAAGATTTTCTCCGTAGCACTCAGGCCGATCTTATCGTAATACGTAACGCTTAACTGGCTCAAATCAATCAGCGGCGCGCCCAGCTCTTCCGCCACTTCTTTGGCAGCCTTCACATATTCCGGGAAGCTTACGTTAAATTCTTGAGTTATTGTATTGAAATCTCTGCGCCCTACCGGAGTAAGCAGCACCGGTGTTGCACCGCGCTGTCTGGCGCCTTTCACATAACGGGCCAAGTATGTTTTGTAATCCGCCGGAGCTGCATACCGGTCCGGAATGCCTGCGCTGGCGTCGTTATGGCCGAAGGAAATAAAGAAGAAATCTCCCGGCTTGATCCGCTCTAGTATCGTATCCAGACGGCCGTCAACCATAAACGATTTGCTGCTTCTGCCGCCGATCGCATCATTTTGGACCACAACGCCTTTAGAGAAATAGCGCCCGAATTGCTGACCCCAGCCTTCCTGCGGAGCCTGCAGCGCGCTGTAAGACTGCATCGTCGAATCGCCAGCCAAATAGATCGTCGTCGCGGCTCCCGGTGATTTCTCCGGGTATTTCTCAATGATGATTTCCTGCACATCAATGGCCGTGCCGGAGAAGATGAACTCCAGCTGGCCGTCTACCAGCGCAACGTCATAAGAATAGATCCGGGGTTCTCCCGCGTTCACGCTGGTTACGGCCAGCTTCTGAACGAATTCGGATTTGACGCCTACGTTCGAGTCGCGTGCATCATCGCCCAGTTTGAACGTTACCTTGTAATTGGCATTGGGCAGGTCTACAGCGAATTTGGCGTTTTCCGGCAGAGAAACATGGTTTGCATCCACCGTAATTCCGCTTGTCTTCTCGAATCCGTAACCCGTAGCTTGTGCATAGAGTGTATCCTGCACGGCGGTTGTACCAGCCGCAGGGTCTGTACCGAAATCAAAGTGATAGACCTGCTCCGGTACTTCTTTTCCGCCGGTAAGAGCCAAATTCGCTTTAGGGAATTCCGTCGCTTCCGCCCCGAGATAAAATCCCGTGTGAGGCGGCTGGTTGTAACTTACATTCTGCCAGGCTACACCCAGCCGGTATACCGGATCTTGCATCAACGCGGGAATCCGGTAGCTTGTCGGAATTGTCGTCGTATAAAGTCTGTATTCCGTGCTGTCTTCACTGCGCAGCAGAAGCTCCTCACGCCAATCGCCCAATATATCCGCCTGAAGTGCCGGATTTCCTTTGGTATGGTTATTCGTTAAGCTCCCTGCTGCCCGGAAGATTTCCTTCAGCTGCTTATTCCCGTAATCCCACTTGTAAATGAGCGGAATACCTTTCGCTGTACTGTTGTTCCATTCGTGGTCGAACAGCTCCCGCTGGAGATCGCCATCCCACCAGATCGCAAAGTTTGCACTTCGCGGCACTTCATTCTGTTCATAAATGACTTCTCCGTTCGCTGCATATCCGCGGGATAAAGGGTCCATCTGTCCGTTGACAATCGTGGATGCCCAGGATTCGTAACCAGGATAATTCGGATCAATATCCGCCGACATTCCGCGGCCGGTATCTTTCCCTGTATACTGGCCCCAAATAATTTCTCCTGAAGCGGCATCGCGCATCTCCAGCCCGTATTCGGCATTCGTGTGTTCATGTACGCTGACGATCTGGTAGCCGTCCCGGTTCGGATCGAGCTTGCCGGCATGCATCGCATCGCCATGGCCGAGTCCGGTGCTATACAGCAAGCTTCCGTCGTCGTCTATCGCGAGCGCGCCGTACATGATTTCATCTTTGCCGTCAGCGTCGGCATCCAGCACACTTAAATTGTGATTGCCTTGTCCCTGATATTGTGCCCCTGCCTCGTTGGTATCAAAGGTCCAGCGCTGCACTAATTTGCCGCCAACATAGTCATAAGCCGCGAGCACGGTGCGCGTATAGTAGCCGCGGGCCATGACTACGCTTGGCTTCACGCCGTCCAAGTAGGCAATACCGGCCAGGAACCGGTCTACACGGTTGCCGTATCCGTCGCCCCATGCGCTTACATCGCCTCTTGGAGGCTCATATTCTACGGTGGACACGGCTGCTCCGGTCTGTCCGTCGAACAGCGTAAGATATTCCGGGCCCGTCAGGATATACCCGCCGTCGTTACGGTAATCCTTCGTTCCGTCTCCGATCACGGTGTCCTGACCGTCCTTCGTTCCGTCCGCTGTTTTGACGACAACCTCGGCTTTGCCGTTGCCGTCCAGATCATATACCATCAGCTGGGTATAATGAGCTCCGGCGCGGATATTGACACCCAGGTCGATCCGCCAGAGCTTGGTGCCATCAAGTTTAACAGCATCAATATAGACATTGCCGGTATAGCCGGCCTGGGAATTGTCCTTCGAATTGCTCGGACTCCACAGGAAAATGATTTCAAATTCGCCGTCACCATCCAAATCCGCCACGGAAGCATCACCGGCATAATAGGAATACGTGCCCCCGTCTTTGGTTCGGCCGTCGGCCGGTTTATCCAGCGGAATGGGTAAATAATCACTATGCCACACCGATACCGTCTCCGGCTGCATTTCTTCCTTGCCGGCAATGACGGCGGAAATCTGATACTGTGAGCTGTCTGCGCCTGTTGTGTCCACATAATTCGTGGCATCGCTGATGGGCGACGTGTTGACTTTATATCCGTTTTTATATACATTGAAAGCGATTTCATTCGGATCCGTATTTAAATACCGCCAGCTCAAGAACACGCCGTTGTCGGCCAGAATCGCAACCAGACCGCGGTCAAGATATTCCGCCTGACGGGCGGTCTGACTGCCCGCTGACTCTGCATATCCCGGAGATGGGGGAATTGCAAGCAAAATTACCATTAGAAATGACATAAAGAATGCAAGCACAGGTTTCTTGATGGAAATAGCTTTTATACTCATGTACTTAACTCCTCCTATTTATCTAAAATTCATTTTAGAAATCAGGGGAAAATCTGAACATGAAACCGCCATAACAGCGAAACTTCATTTTTCTTCATATCTTCAAAATGTTCTCTTTGCTCAGTCTTGTGATGATCCCCCTTTCTTGACCGTATCTGATTTGTACAGCTTTGACTTCATCCTGACACTTCATCTCCGGTCATGTCTTTCATATTTAGCGGATCAAACCCCGCATCCAAATATGCACAAAGTGTATCAAATAATGGAATGATGTTCTTCGCAATAAAACGCATTTTAGACCTACATTCGACTTTTTTGCATTTATCTTGATTCTGAACTAAAGGTATTTGGGAAAAGAACTTATTACATAAAAACAAAAAAAGCCGTCAATATGGCGGCTTCTGATGCATAAAAAGACTAAATATCTCGCTCCTCATACTGAAAAGGTTCTTCACACGAATAAATCTCATGGAAAAATCCGAAATACGGGATATCGTCTTCCATGCATTTTATACGATACGACAGCTCCTCATCACACTCCGGCTCTTCGCCGTTGTTTCGCATTACCTCGAACGCATCTATAATATTCTCCAAGAAGTTTGCTTGAATAAACAAGGGCAATGTATCCAACATCGAATTTTCGATCTTGGTCTCAGATCTGTATCCTGCGAGGACTGTTTCAAAATAATCCTCCATAAACTTTTTGCGTTTACCGGCGTCTGGTTCTGATTGTATCCAGCCCATTCCGTTTCCCCATATACTGGCCAAGTCAAACATATACCAACAGTAACATGAATTATCGAAATCATATACGGTTATTTGCCCGGTATCAAAATCTATCGAATAATTCCCATCGTTGTAATCAAAATGGTTCAACCCAAAAGTCTCCTGGTTCCTATCCAATCCTTGTAAGGTATCAAGGAGCCCTACCAACTTCTTTTTAAGCAAAGATAGGGAGCTGGGTATCAGTTTATCAATATATTCGGCATTGTATTTGTCAAAAAAACTATACCGGCGATGGATAGGAGTATACTCTTTCGATATGTGGTGCAGTTTCCCCAGGACTTTACCGCAATTATAATAATATTCGGTAATTGGAGCGCCTTCCCGGTACTGGTAATTATTTTCTACAAGCATTTTCCCCTTGGCCTTTTTAAACAGGCTGATAAAAAAGATATGATGACTGTGGGTGATCTCTTCCAGCAGATTTCCTTTCCTGGAGCTGACTACATCCGAGACACTACCTCCATGCTCGAATAAATACCTGATATACTCAAGTTCTCCCAGAAAATCTTCCCGGCTCCTGTCCGGTAAAAAAGCAATTCTGAGTATTTTTGCGTCAGCGCCCTCTTTCTCACAGGTGTATACGACATTCCGCCCTCCGTCATGTGCCTTAACCAGAGCGGTTTCATATCCTTCCAACCCGTATAACTCTGATATTAATGGTAGTAAATATGCATCAACGCTTTTAACAACCTCGTTATAAGTGATAATATCTCTCCTTTAGCTATAACATATTTATAATAATCTTTTGTCCAAACCTCTTCAATATATATACAGTTTACCAGTTTCTGCCTATAAACAGGAAGGTGAAAAACAATTATAATTGAAATATCCTTCTTCCGCAGTAGCCCCATAAAACAACTTACTTTAAATACAAAACCCGCGCGGGGCGCGGGTCCTTAATTACTTTAATATTCTCCTTTAATTACAAAAAACGAACCCCGGATGGTCCCAGCTAGTTTAGATTTCTGCCTGGCAAACTTAAACTTTGCTTCTAACTCCTTTGGAACCTCCATCCCCTCAGAAAGCTTAAAACCAACGGCCCGCTTCTTAGGGTCATCCACCGTATACATGACATTGATCGCAAGACCATCCTCATAAAAGACGTAGGCAAATTGGATATTTTCCACTTGAAAACGCGATGTTTCTAAAGGTTTGGCCGCAAACTCAATATCACGTTCTTCTTTCAAAATCCGGTTCACATAAGCAAGGGTTTCCTGGCTTTCACTGGCTGGGACAACCGTAAATTCATGCTTGTACTTATTCATAAAGTAACGGGCTTCATTCGCACGTAAACCGGCAAGGGTTTCTACTACAGGTGAAGATTCTAAACCAATCGTAGACACATTTTTAAAATCAACGATATAGGACATGCCTATGCCTCCTTCTATACTCTTTATTTCCTTATAACAGGAATCCACATTTCACCAAAAACTAATCCGTTTCGCTGCCCCATCAGAGCCGTTGCATTTGGCCCGCCAACATAGGCTACATTCTTTGCTTCCGGCAAGGCTTGACCAAAGGCAAGGCCGGCAAGGTTATTATTCAGTTCATCAGCCGTCTTCGCTTCTCCTTTAACAACCAGGTATTCCCCCTTAGGAAATTGAATAACTCTGGCTTCTTCTGGTGCAGCAGCCTCGGTCATGACGCCAGCATAATGCATCATCTTGCTATTCACCGCTTCGTTCACGGCAAAAATGTACTCATTTGTGGCTATGCCTTTTAAATAATCAAGCCTTCCATCTTGGCTGACGGCCTGCCAAAAATCAGACTTTTCCTTGTTTATGCCAGCATAGTCTGTGTAATCACTTGTAAGCTCCGTACCTAAACCTATAACAGTAAAGCTGTCTTTTTCTTCTAAGGTATATTCTGCCATATTCAAAACCTGCCTTCTTGTTAAATTAATCAAATGATTTGTCTTCTTCACTTGATAAGTATATGATAGCCTTAAATCATGTCAAAAAATGATACTGTTTAGGAGTCCGATGAAAAAAGTTGAACGAATTAATATCATCATGCGGTATATCAACAACCGTGCCCATTTTACAATTTCTGAAATCATGCGGGAATTTAACATCTCCCGTTCGACAGCTATTAGAGATATCAGAGAAATTGAGGCTTTAGGGATGCCGCTTGTCGCTGAAGTTGGACGGGATGGGGGTTATTTTGTCATGCGCAACTCAGTACTTCCCGTCGTTCGCTTTACCAATAATGAGGTCAAAGCCCTTTTTATTGCCTTTATGGCCACTAGAAATCAACAACTTCCCTATCTAAAAAGTCGTCAGTCTTTATCTGAAAAATTACTGGGCCTCATCTCAGAAAACCAGCAAGAAGAGCTTTTTCTTCTAAATCAAAGCTTGCTTTTTGAAGGGACCAACCCCAATAATCCCGACCTGCTTGATCTTTCAGACCTCCCCCATCCCATGTTAGAAAAACTGATCCAAATCCTTCTTTCAGACAGCTATTTATTGATTACTATCAAAGAAGGGAAGGTAATAAAGTCGTATCCAATTTATCTCTTGCACCTTTATCGTGAAAAAAGCCTTTGGCTGATCGAAGGTTTTGACTTGAAAGAAGAAAAGAAGCAGATTTTTCCTGTCGACCATCTCACTAGTGTCATACCCTACCCGACGAAAAAAAGATTAAGTAAAAAAAAGATATTAGAAAAGCTAAGTAAACAGGAAGAAGTAATCAATCTGGTCCTTGAGCTTGGTCCAAAAGCGATTGCCCAGTTCAAAAAATACCATCCCTTAAAGGTTTCAATTTCCTATACGAATCCTTACCAGACCACAGCCGTTCTAAAGACTTTTATCAATGTTAACAAGCCTGAAGAAATGACCGAAATAACAAATTGGCTACTTTTCCTCGGTGAGGATATAAAGGTTAGGGAAATGCCGGAAGAAGTCTTACAAGGTTTGCAAGAGAGATTATATATATACTGCCCATAATTAGTATCCAGTTATCCCCTATTTCTGCACACCCGCGCCAGGTGCGGGTTTTTAAATGAATATGTACTTATAGTTTTCCCTAAGTTACAGTACATAAAAAAACAACCCATTTTAAATGAGTTGATTAATAACCCTATTTTTTTCAAAGGATTTAATGTAATTCTTAACTCAAGATCGTTTGAACTATCAAGGGCTATACTTTACTTGGATGGATAAAAGCCCTTTAGCACATCACGCATATCCTGCTTAATGTTGATGTCTGGACGCTTTTCTTTGGCCAAGGCTTCAGCTTCGTCAACCGTTGCAGCATGACCAAGTTCGAGCAATACACCTGTGGCTACCGTTCCCGTACGATTCCGTCCTCCAGCGCAATGAAAATACACAGTCTTTCCGCTATTCACTGCTGCTGTTACCGCCTGGATCGCCGCTTGAATTGAACCTTCCTGGCCGCCCTCATCTTCCACAATCGGAAAATGATGACGGGTTACTTTGGCAGGAAAGCCTTCTGCTTTAGTACCGGTATCTCTTAAATCAAACACATCGGTAATCTCTTGCTCCTGAAGAGCTTCAAGCAGTGCATTCTCCCCGCCGATATATACTTTGCCTTCGATTAGTTCGTGATAATTTGTCATTATAATTCTCCCCTCAATTATTCACCGGTTTCAGCAAATTGTTTGATGCGCTCACCCACTTGGTCACGAACCCGCTGAAAGACAGCCCATTTTTCTTCATCTGTTCCTTGCGCTTTCGCTGGATCATCAAATCCCCAGTGCTCACGTTTCACTTTAGGAGGGGTAATTGGACATTTATCTGCGGCATCTCCACACAAAGTAATCACGAGATCGGAGTTATTCAGCAGCTGCGGATCAATAATATCCGAGGTTTGACTTGAAATATCAATCCCCACATCGTTCATGGCTTGTACGGCCTTCGGATTTAAACCGTGAGCTTCAATCCCCGCACTGTATACATTCCAGTCGTCACTCAGGTATTTTTTCGCCCAACCTTCGGCCATCTGGCTCCGGCAGGAATTCCCTGTACACAAAAAGTAAATGGTTTTCTTATCCATGATGCATATCTCCTTTAGTGTTAAAATAGAATCAATGTAATATATAAGCCCAACAGTGTGATGAAAAGCGTGGGAATCGTCAGAATTATACCTGTTTTGAAATACGTTCCCCAGGATATCTTCACACCTTTGGTCGAAAGCACATGAAGCCACAGCAAGGTTGCCAGTGAACCAATCGGTGTAATCTTCGGTCCTAAGTCAGAACCGATGACATTCGCATAAATCAGGGCTTCCTTAATTAGTCCCGAGGTCTGCGTAGCCTCAATGGCCAGGGCATCAATCATAACGGTAGGCATGTTATTCATTACTGAGGAGATGATTGCGGCAATAAAGCCCATCCCCATCGTAGCAGCAAACACCCCTTGTTCCGATATAGTCTGAATGGCATCAGCCAATACATCCGTAAGGCCTGCATTTCGCAGCCCATACACGACGACATACATGCCGATGGAAAAGAATACGATCGACCAAGGTGCGCCCTTCACCACTTCCATGGTCGGAACAGCTGGACTTCTTCTTGCCATGATCAGGAAAAATATGGCGATAATCCCAGCCACCACAGAAACAGGAATGTTCAGGAATTCACTGACAAAGTATCCCACCAGCAGAACAGCAAGAACAACCCAGGACAACTTGAACATTTGATCGTCTTTAATGGCCTCTTGAGGACTTTTCAGCTGTGAGCTATCAAAGTTCCTTGGAATACTTTTACGGAAGAAGAGATAGAGCAAGATAATGCTTGCACCTAAGGAAAATAAGGTTGGCAATAACATCCGCCCGGCATATTCCATAAAGGTCAGTCCAAAAAAGTCTGCCGATACGATATTCACCAAATTGCTTACAACCAGCGGCAATGATGTTGTATCCGCAATAAACCCGCTGGCAATGATGAACGGAAATACTTTTTTTTCGTCGAAATGGAGTGCACGGACCATTGCGAGCACAATAGGAGTTAAGATGAGAGCCGCACCATCATTGGCAAAAAACGCGGCTACTACTGCTCCAAGAATGGTGACATAGATGAACATCCGGGTTCCGTTCCCGCGGGCAGCTCTTGCCATATGTAAGGCAGCCCATTCAAAAAAGCCGATTTTATCGAGAATCAACGAGATCAGAATGATCGCCACAAATGCCAAGGTAGCATTCCAGACAATCAGAGTCACATCAAGAACATCGTTAAAGCTGACTACCCCGACAAGCAAAGCTAGTATCGCCCCGCCGCAGGCAGACCATCCAATGGACAGATTTTTAGGCTGCCAAATGACAAAAATCAATGTGACTATAAAGATAAGGCTTGCAAGAGCTACCAAGTAATTACCCCCCAGTAATGTCTACACCGCACGTATCTCAGCTCTCCCTTCAAGAAAATTAGATCGGACCTCGAACATCATTATATAATTATGCGCTTATATAAGCAATAACCTAAATGTCACTTGTAGCAAACAACAGTTGGTATCTTGTTCATATTGTTCTTTTACTAATCCATTGTTTTATTGGTTTGTGTAGATGATGATCATTCGCTGGCTGAAAGATGTCAAAAAGATTCGCGAATTCACATTACACTTGCATTTTACAAGTAATTAAGATATAACTTAAGTCAAGAGGTGAAAACAATGGAAACCCCACGAGAATTATTCCAAATCATGACCCGTCGTTTAGGATTACTGAATAAAGATTGCTGCAGCGTAGGCGGATGTAATCTCTCCGCGAGCCAAAGCCATCTGCTGTATGAAATTGATCGGAGCCATAGTCCCTCCATGCAACAGGTTGCTGAAACACTCGGGACCGATATTACAACCTTTAGCAGACAAGTCCAATCTTTGGTGAAAATGAAGCTGGTTACAAAAACAGCTGACAAGGCAGATCGAAGAGTCTATACTCTGGCGCTTACTCCCGAAGGGAAAATGGTGGCAACAACGATTGATCAACAAATGAACGCCTACCTGAATGAAGCATTTTCGAATATGAGTGAGTTTGAAGTAGAAACTTTACTGCGTTCGATTAAGCTGTTCAACGAAGCTATGGGGAAATCCATCAATTGCTGTGCACCGGTAAAAGGGTGATTCCTCTTGACTTATACTTGCATTTTGCAAGTTATTTCAACAATAATGTGAACATCTAATCCAAACCTTTAAAGGAGTGTTCAATCATGACCCAAATCACAAATGACCAGATCCGCCAGAATGTACGGGGCCGCTACCAAAAAATCGCCGTAAAAAAGGTTGAAGCTGCCTCTTCCTGCTGCACCCCAGCCGACAGCTGCTGTGACTCCCCTTCTGATTTTGATGCCATATCCGCTAAAATGGGCTACTCCAGTGAAGAACTGGCTGCAGCCCCCGAGGGTGCCAATTTAGGCCTTGGATGCGGCAATCCTCAAGCTATTGCTGAACTGCAGGTTGGTGAACATGTTCTGGACCTCGGGAGCGGTGGCGGATTCGATTGTTTCCTGGCCTCCCGGCAGGTAGGTGACCAAGGCCATGTAATCGGTGTGGATATGACACCTGAGATGATCAGCCGCGCAAGGGAGAACTCTATTAAAGGGAAATTTATGAACACTGAGTTTCGTTTGGGCGAGATTGAGCATCTTCCCGTCGCCGACGATTCAGTAAATGTGATTATCTCCAATTGCGTTATTAACCTTTCGCCAGATAAACAACAGGTGTTCCGTGAAGCCTACCGGGTCCTTCAGCCGGGCGGTCGTCTGGCCATCTCGGACATCGTAACTACGGCGGAACTTCCACCTGAAATTAAAAATGATCTTGATGAACTCTACTCTGGTTGTATCTCCGGTGCCTCTTCCATTACAGTTGTTGAAGCGTTGCTTCGCGAAACCGGCTTTACTGATATCAGGATTGAGCCTAAAGACGAGTCCAGAATATTTATAAAAGACTGGGTTCCCGGTGCCAATGTTGACCAATACATCGTTTCAGCCGTTATTAAAGCAGTAAAACCTTAAACTGATTGGAGGTTATGGATATGCAGAACATTAGCGTTCGGAAGGCAACTTATGCAGATGTAGAGGATATTCTTCACATTTATAATCAAGGCATCGAAGATCGAATTGCTACTCTTGAAGAAGAAACGAAAGATCTTCCCTTCATAAATAACTGGTTTGATGATCATCAAGGAAGATTTGCGATTCTGGTCGCCGAAGATGATCAGGGCATCATTGGCTGGTCGTCTTTAAATCATTATTCTCTTCGCTGCGCATATCGTGGAGTGGCTGATTTGTCCATCTATATTCATAGGGAGTATCGAGGCCAAGGCATCGGATCCATACTATTGGAAGCTTTAGAAGAAGAAGCCCGAAAAAATGAGTTTTATAAAATCGTCTTGTTTACCTTCCCTTTCAATGGAAATGGGCAAGGTTTGTATCGAAAAATGAAATATCGTGAAGTCGGTGTATTTGAGAACCAAGGAATTTTAGATGGAAAGCCGACTGACGTGATGATTATGGAGAAGCTGCTTGTTTGACTTGATACGCCAAGAATGAGTCCGAATTCTGGATGAATTCAATCCATGGTACTAGACATTGATCTATTCGCCAATCAGACCAAGTTCTTGTCCTGCGCAAAGGACAAGAACTTGTATCCTTTATGACTCCTCCCATTCCATTAGATATTCCTCCTGATTAGTGTTTTCATCTAATAGAGTTTCTTTAATAGTAAAGCCGTTCTTCTCATAGAAGCGTGTTGCTGAAGTATTTTCTTTATATACTTTTAATGTGATTTTTGATTTTTGACTTTTCATGAAATTAATTAATTCTTTTCCATAACCATTTTTTTGATATGACGTATCAATAAAAAGTGCCGCTAAATAGTCATCAACCATAGAAACGAACCCAACAATTTCTGCTTGATTGTAAATTACATAGGTGTCCGACATGGGAATGTATTTATCTCTCATCTCCGTTTTTTGAGAAAGCCAATATTCTTGAGCGATAAAATCATGTGCTTGAATTGAGACTCTATACCAAATATCAGTTAAAATATCAATATCACTTTGCTTATGTAACTCTATTCTCATATTTATTTCCCCTTTTCGAATTCTTTGCTTCTGGGCGTTGGATATAATTTGTTTTTACTCAGAACACGCGAGCAACGTCGCTTAAGTTACTTGTTATTTAGAAGGTCAGAATAACTTTGCCCTGGGAATGGCCCGTCGACACTTTAAGCAACGCCTTGTTAATATCACCAAACGTATAAGTTGAATCTATAGAGGGTTTAATATTTTCTTTTTCAACAAGTTTGGTGATTTCTTGTAATTGACTTCCGTTGTCTTGCACAAATAAAAAACGATATTCATTTTGTTTCTTACGCGCTAAAGAATCTAAACGAGCACCTACTAGGCCAAACAATGCTTTTTTCCACACCGGAAAATGATTATCAGCCGCAAAGCGATAATTAGGTCCTGCTTTCAATGATACCAGTTTCCCTTGTGGTTTTAAAATGCCCAGTTCAGCTTTGATCTCTTGGGTACCCAAGGTGTCGATCACATAATCGATATTTGACAGTATGTTAGCATAATTCTCTGCCTTGTAATTTATGAATTGATCAGCCCCGATCGACAGTGTACGTGATTTTCCTCTTTCACTGCCGCTTGTAATAACATATAATCCCATTGATTTGGCAATGGGGATTGCCATAGCACCAAAACCTCCGGTTCCTCCAGGAATGAATAGCTTTTTATTCGGTTGGGCACGGAGTACATCGTGTAATGCTTGATAAGCAGTCAAGGCAGTAAGGGGTACTGCAGCTGCTTCAATAAAAGATAGATTTTCAGGCATGATGGATAAAGCATCTTCATTCACGGCTGCATATTCAGCAAAAGCACCGATTTTAATAAGCGGCAATCTCGTATAAACAGGGTCACCAACCTTAAAATTCAAAACATCATCTCCAACGGCTTCAATAATTCCTGATAGTTCATTCCCTAAAGTTAATGGAAACTTATAGTCGGCAATCATCCGAACACTGCCATTCAGATTAAGGATGTCCAGTGGATTTACACCTGCAGCTTTTACTTTGACAAGTACCTCATGGCTATTGATCTCTGGTATGTTAACATCATTTAATTCCACTTGTATTATTTTTGAATATTTCTGTATTTGAGCTGCTCTCATATTCATCCTCTTCCTTTGCTAAATTGGGGATAGCATCGAACATCTTTAGACTAAAAACATGGCGCACAATCTTCAGTTGTACGCCATGTTTCACCTTTATCCGGTTCTCTGAACTTAAGATTCTGAAATTATTGGATAGATTCTGCCCCTCAGATTGAAATCATAGTTCTGGTCTACAATCCCGACCCCTTCGTTGTTATCATAAAGATCCACCATAAAGCCCGCCATTTGTTTGGCAGTGTGGTACTTAGGCATGTTTGCTTTGTAATCAAACTCTTCAGCATCTAATGATTTCTTCACGAATTCTGTTTCCGTTATTGCTGGTGCTAAAACTTTTGCTTTTAGTTTTGCGCCTTTCATTTCTAGTTCTTTTGCAAGCCCTTCTGTGAAGGCACTAACGTAATATTTAGATGCAGAATAAGCAACATTCCCAACAGCAATGGCATATCCGAGTGCGGAAGAGACGTTAATTAACTGAGTTCCTTCTACATCAGCATAATCTCGCACATATAGTGTAGAAAGGATCGTCAAGGATTCGATGTTAACACGTAACATAGTTTCAACTTTATCTAAATTCTGCTCAACTACAAAAGCAGCTTCACCGAGCCCCGCATTGTTAATCCAGGTCTCAATTTGGTATTCCTTTAGACTGCTATACAGTGTGTGGGCCTGATCTGTAACAGACAGGTCACTTGTACGAACAATAACATTAACAGTAGGATCAATATCCTGAATTGCTGATTTGAGTTCTTCTAATTTGTCCAATCTTCTAGCAACCAAAATTAAGTTTTTGCCACGTGCAGCAAACGCCAATGCCGCCTCATATCCAATCCCTGAACTTGCTCCTGTAATAACTGTATACTTCATAATATTCTCTCCTCCATAACATGAAATTAGTGTAAATGAGCTTTAAGTACATTTTAGAACGATCGTTCTTATTTGGGCAAAAAAAACAGTATGTCTAGACGGCCATATTCATTTTCAATGAAACGTGGCTTTTTATCTGCGTATTCCTCCCATGCCAACAATATAACATAATTAGAACGGACGGTAAAGAATGATTTTATAACCGGAATTAAGGGGATAAGGATGGATGGAAGGATAACCTCAGGCTTTGTGGCAATAGGATAAGAACAGACTTTTTAGCCGATTCCCTCTATTTGGGGCAAAAAAAATCAACCCATTTAAATGAGTTGATGAATACCCTGTCTTCAAGATCGTCCGGAAAATCCATTCAATATACTTATCTTCTCCAAGGACGATCGGAAAATTTAATCGGTCTAATAACCTTGCACGGATTTCCTGCAGCAATGACATTAGGAGGAATATCTTTGGTCACTACGCTTCCAGCACCAACAATGCTGTTTTCGCCTATAGTCACACCCTGAGTAACTTTAACGTCTCCCCCCAGCCATACCCGATCCCCTAAAGTAATTGGTTTCGAATAGACTCCTTTATCCGCCCGTTCAAACGGATCCTCCGCATGATTTGCTGCATATAACCCCACTCGTGGCCCAATAAAGACATCATTTCCAATTTTCACTTCGTTACAATCAAGAATAATCATGTCGTGATTAATATACACATCGTGTCCCATAGAGATATTGAATCCAAACTCACAACGGAAGTTAGATTCAATATATACATTCTCACCCACGTCTGAAAACAATTCTTTCAATATAGACATATCGTAGCCTTCATTTGTATTTACTTTTTGATTATATTCCCGGCACATGGTTAAAGCGCGTGACCTAACTTCTGCTACATCATCACCTGCGTCATCATACATCTCCCCAGAATTTATAATCTGTTTGATTTTTTCGATGTCCATAACCTACTCCCTTTCGAGTTGTTTTTTGTGAATTCTGCATCCGGTATTCCGGTCTCACTATTTTTATGCTTCCCAACTGTCAAATATCCATCTTCATTAATACCTCATAAAGACACTTGGATATCAACTGACGCGGCTTGTTCATACCTTCACTGATCCACACCTCCAACACACCTACCACCCCAGCGACAAGGAAAATAGCCTCCGTTTGTTTGAATTCATCAAAGATCAGCTGCCCTCAGAAAACATCGATATTGCGAACGATTCAGCGATTTCATGCACGTTACCAAACGGATCAACGAAAGCAGCATATCGCCCTTCAGTAGGTTTATCATGCAAAAATTGAATACCCTTATCCTTCATTTCCTTATAAGTTTGCTCAACGGACACGACCTCAAACACCAAAACTGTTCTAGCCTCGTTTGAATAATCTCCAATTTCTTTGGTCTTTTCACACTTGAAAGCTATAAGCTGACAGCCGTCAAGGGCAAATACAAGCTTGTTTTCTTGCTCTAACAGTGTTTGCAAACCTAGTAATTCAGAATAAAACCATCTCGCCTTTGTCATGTCATTGACGAAAATCATTATATGTCCTAGTTTCATAAGGCTATGCTGCCCCTTCACTTTTTGAGGATACCATTTTTTATGGTTCTATGCAGAATCTACCTCTATCTTCTCACTCCTCTTCATTCAAGCATTGTTCAATAAAGTCAAACAAGCCTGCCGCCTCAACAGACCGGTTTCCCCAGTCATGATAAAAATAGAGCAACTGCCCAAAGGTCCCTTCTCCAGTTGGGTCCGTGTCTACACAGAGATGATCGCCACCCCCGTTGCTGGCAATAGGGATCCACCGCGGATTCCACAGGAACGGCTTGATCTGCGGGGCAATCTCCGGTTCCATGTCATCCGGATCAAACTCTTCATTTAGAAATTCCCAATCCTCGAGAATCTTTTCAAGCGGCGACAGCGATAGATTTCGGACAAAACACTCCGAGCCTGCTTCCCAATCCTGACCATTATATATGCTGTAGAAGTCCCTCAACTCCTGCGGAAGTACAACCTCCAGCGTACTGGCAAGCCCATCAAGTTCTTCTCTGCTAGCGCCAGGCTGTAAATTCAAACTCGCTTCGTACCCCGGATTATTCCGGCTGCCTTTGGCAATAATGCGCTGCCACAGTGTCTTCGCCTTCTCTGTCATATGTCCCCATCCTCCTTATAAACCTTGGTTTACAAAATTTTTGTGTTCATCTATGTCCATATGTATCCGATGTCCGGCAAAATAATCCGGTTTGTTCCCAAGCTCAATTGACATCTTAAACGAACCGGCACCATCTACCTGCTCAAAAACAACACTCCATAGAAACAAGCTGTTTAAAAAAGCTTCATCCGAAATAGGGACTCTAACAGTATCCCCGTCCAGCTCCACATAGCCTTCATTGTCTGATAGCTCAACAAAATCCGGGTCATCCCATATCCATTCCTCGGCCCGCTCTTTAGCCCACTCCATCGCCTTACCGAGTTCTCCCTTGTTCATCTGAAGCCAGGCAAGCTCCTTCTCCAATAAAGGAACGGCACTTATAGCTGCATCTTTTGCCATTTCCTTACTTCCGATTGCCGTGGGCAGGAAGATTTCAACCTCAACATCGTCTCCCCAAATCTGTACAGGCTGGAAACAGCAGCAATATGTCTCCTTCGTCAATTCCGTTATTGACCACGATTCAACGGGTATCCGGATCACTACATCTGACATTTATTTTTCTCCTCCATCACAATGCTGAATTCATGCTCGTCCAATGAGTATCCGCGAAATCATTGAGCTAGCCTGTCCGGTACTACATTTGGATTGATTTACTCCTTCCAATATACCCCAAATAATGCCGAGGAGACAGCATATCTTATGGAAAACTATTCGGTGGAATAAGAGTTATATTGTATTCGTTTTGCAGGTTAACCGGATTGCGTTCCACCGTGGCACTATACAATCTGTCCGAAAGCGCTTAATATTTTCTATAACGAATGGTTAACATCCGCTTTAGTTAAAGTGAAGTTATTCGAGAAGGAGACATAAGTGACATGCTGGAGTCAAACTTAACCAACCAATTGAAAAAAACGCTGAAAACAAGTATCGGCAACAAGGAAATCGCAGGAGCAAACTTCATGCTGATCAAAAACGGCAAAGAAGTTTTTTACCATGAAGACGGCTTGGCCGATCTTGAGTCGGGACGTCCTATTACAAGGGATTCGATTTTTCGTTTATATTCGATGACGAAGCCGATTACCGCCACTTCCGTCATGATGCTGCTCGAGCGTGGGGATATTGATTTATTCGATCCTGTTAGCCGTTATATCCCGGGCTTCCAAAATCAACAGGTCGAAAAAAATGGCGAACTGGTGCCTGTCAGCCGGGAAGTCAACATTCACGATCTGCTGAACATGACATCGGGATTGGTATATGGCGGAACGGACAAAGCCGGACAGTATACGGATGCTCTGTTCCAAGAACTGGGCAGCCGTTTGTACAGTGAAAACGCGATGAGCACAATGGAATTTGCAAACTGCCTAGGTAAGGGCCCTCTTTCGTTCGAGCCGGGATCGTACTGGCAATACGGAACCTCGGCAGACGTCCTTGGTGCGATTGTGGAAGCGGTTAGCGGCATGCGGTATGGGCAATTTTTGAAAAAGGAAATCTTCGAACCGTTGGAAATGAAAGATACCGGTTTCTGGCTGCCTGAAGGAAAAAGAGAACGCCTTGTGAAAACCTATCAGGATGATGGTGAAGGCGGTTTGAAGCTGTATGCGGAAAGCCACCTGGGCATTGGCCATCAGATGGACCTTGATCCGGCATTTGAGTCGGGCGGAGCGGGACTTGTGTCTACGATTGACGATTCCGCCAAATTTACAACAATGCTAATGAATCAAGGCAGCTTAAAAGGTGTTCAACTATTGAAGCCCGGAACAGTTAAATATTTAACGTCTGCAGCTTTAACCGATTGGCAGCAAAAAGGCTTCGATACGTGGCATACATTGCGCGGACATAGCTACGGCAATCAGATGCGCATCATGACCGACTGCGGAAAAGCCGGATTTATCGGCAGCCAAGGTGAATACGGCTGGGACGGCTGGCTGGGGGCGTACTTCAGCAACAGTCCTCAAGAAGGTCTGACTATACTATTTATGATTCAAAAAAAAGATGCCGGCACGATGGCAATTACGCGCAAGCTGCGCAATATCGTGTTCAGCACCTTGTAAGGGGCAATATGAAGGGAATCGCACAGTTAGGAATAACTTTCAGGCGAATGTTTTGGTCATGATAAGATCAATTTGTTCTTCATCACCCATGTAAAAAGAGTGAGCTCCCGTTTGAACAAAACCGATTTTTTTATAAAAATCAATGGCCTTCTCATTCTTTTCCCAAACTCCTAGCCAGATCATCTTTTTATTTTGTATCACCGCTACTTCCATTGCTTTGTCTATTAGATATTTTCCAAGCCCTTTTCTTTGAAAATTGTTTCTTATATAGATTCTTTCAATTTCTAGTGACTCATCACCTGCTTTTTCAGATTGGGAATCATTGATGTTTACTTTTAGATATCCGGCAAGTTCTTCATTAAAAAAGATGAAAAAGAATTCTGAAAAAACATTGCTCAATTCCTTTTCCAACTGTTTATAGGTAAATGCTTTTTCTAAATAGGTTTTCATATTTTCAGGTGAATTCTGATGTTTAAACGTATCATTGAATGTCTCAACGCTAATTTGCTGTAGTATTTGTAAATCTTCACGGCTGCACTTCTTTATTATTACTGACATTCTAGGAAGCTCCTTTATATAAGATTAAGATATTCTGCAATTCCATCAATTTTTAACTTGTCGCCCACGTTTAATATTTTATAATATTATTGTTGCATTTACAACATATTATTAGAGGGATTCTCATCTGGGCTACAGCCTTAGCTTAGGGGCAGTTTCACTTACGGACGCAGATCGGTGCATAATCACCAACTCATTAAAAGTGGTGGATTTGCTGGCTGTTTACTTTAATTTATTTTATGTATCCCACATAATCATTGAAATCGAGCTACTAAATGACTCAATGAAGGTTGAGCGGCTCTTTACTCCGTAATCCCTCAGATGCTAAAAAAGCCCGGGCTTATTCACCCGGACTTCTGCAAAGATATTTATATCTGATGATAGCTTATTATTCGTTGTTGTTCATCCATTGAAAATGGAAGCTTCCCGGCTGATCCACCCGTTCAAAGGTATGCGCTCCAAAGTAGTCTCTTTGTGCCTGCAGCAGGTTGGCCGGGAGACGTTCGGAGCGGTAGCTGTCATAGTAGGCCAGCCCGGAAGCGAAGGCCGGAACCGGAATTCCTCTTTTGACGGCAATCGCAACTACATCTCTCCACGCTTCCTGGTAGTTATGAACCACACTGCTGAAATACTCATCCAGGAAGAGGTTTTTGAGCTCAGGGTCGCGGTCATAGGCGTCCTTGATATTTTGCAGGAAGCCTGCGCGGATAATGCAGCCTCCGCGGAAGATCATCGCAATGCTGCCGTAGTTCAGGTTCCAGTTATATTCATCCGAAGCCACTCTCATCTGGGCAAAGCCTTGGGCGTACGAAGCGATTTTGCTGGCATAGAGCGCTTTGCGGACTGCCTCGATGAATGCCTTGGCGTCTCCGTCATAGCTCTTGACCTCAGGTCCCTTCAGGCGCTTGCTTGCAGCCACACGCTCTTCCTTCATGGCAGAGATGAAGCGTGCAAAGACGGATTCAGTAATGATGGACAACGGAACGCCCAGATCGAGTGCATTTTGACTCGTCCATTTGCCCGTCCCCTTTTGTCCGGCGGAATCCAGGATCACATCGACCATCGGCTTGCCTGTGTCCGGGTCTGCTTTGGCGAAGATGTCGGCTGTAATCTCGATGAGATAGCTGCTAAGCTCGCCTCGGTTCCATTCCGAGAAAATCTGATGCAGCTCATCGGTATCCAGTCCCAGTACATCCTTCAATAACTGATACGCTTCGCCAATAAGCTGCATATCGCCGTATTCGATGCCGTTATGGACCATTTTGACATAGTGACCGGCTCCATCTTCTCCGATGTAAGTGGAGCACGGATCGCCGTCCACTTTGGCCGAAATGGCGGTCAGGATTGGCTCCACCAGCTCATAAGCGTCCTTTTGTCCGCCCGGCATAATGGCGGGTCCCTTCAGCGCCCCTTCTTCACCGCCCGATACCCCTGCGCCGATGAAGCGAAAGCCTTGAGCCTGAAGCTCTCTGTTCCGTCTTTGCGTATCCGGGAAAAAGGCGTTCCCGCCGTCAATCAGGATATCCCCTGGCGACAAATGCGGCACCAGCTGCTGAATCGTATCATCGGTTGGCTTGCCGGCCTTGACCATAATCATGATTTTGCGCGGCAGCTCCAGAGACTGAACGAACTCTTCAATACTGTAGGCACCTGCGAAATTTTTGCCCGCTGCTTCTGCAAGCAGCTCATCGGTTTTCTCCCGGGAACGGTTATACAGGGCCACCGAGAACCCTTTGCTCTCCATATTCAAGGCCAGATTCTTACCCATGACGGCTAAGCCGACCACACCAATCTGCTGTTTACCCATCGTCAATAAACCTCCCTATGATATGTGCTGGACAATTAGACCTGCGGCGCTTTCTTCCAGTCGGCAGCGAACTTCTCCAGTCCCTGATCGGTCAGCGGATGTTTGGAGATCTGCTCGATCACGCTGAACGGAATAGTGGCAATATGCGCACCGGCCATGGCAACGCGGGTCACATGGTCCGGATGGCGGACCGAAGCAGCGATAATCTGCGCATCCAGGTTATGAATGCGGAATAGCTCGGCAACTTTTACGATCAATTGCACCCCATCCTCTGAAATATCATCCAGACGGCCCAGGAATGGCGATACATAAGTAGCTCCTGCACGGGCAGCCAGCAGCGCTTGGTTCACCGTGAAGATCAGCGTCACGTTTGTTTTCACGCCTTTTTTAGTCAGATACCGGCAGGCTTCCAGGCCTGCGAGCGTCATCGGGAGCTTGATCGTAATGTTTTTATCATAATTATTGATCTTGATCAGCTCGTTCGCTTGTTCAATCATTTCTTCCGCAGTGACGGCATCCGGTGTTACCTCAGCGGATACGGACTCTACCTCTGGCACAGTGCGCAGAATTTCGGCAATGCGGTCTTCAAATTTCACGCCTTCTTTGGCTACCAGAGAAGGATTCGTTGTGACTCCGGACAGTACACCGATTTGGTATGCTTTTTTAATGTCTTCCACATTTGCAGTATCGATAAAAAATTTCATATTCGTAAACCTCCATTTTTAGTTGAACTAATATTAGTTTTAAAAATTTGAAGCATCAGGCAAAGATAGCTCGCTTACTTCTTCAATCGCAGAGTCGAGCCACCAGTGATTTCCATCCTTCGCCAGCAGTTGGTTCGATTCTTCAGGTCCGAACGTGCCCGCAGCGTAGGAATGAAGAGGAGCCGTATTCTTGTCAAAAGCATTCAGGATCGGCTGCACCCATTTCCAGGACAGCTCCACCTCATTCCAATGTGCAAAAAATGACGGATCTCCGTGTAAGGCATCATAAATCAGGTTCTCATAAGCCTCAGGGATCTCAATAGATCTGGTATGGAAGTCAATATGCATTGCTTTGAACTTCCCCTTATGCTGGGGATCTCTTGCCTTGAGCTGTAGCGTAATCCCCTCGTTCGGGCTGATCTCGAACACCAGAAGATTGGGGATATCATCCTCGGCGGCTGACGAGTTCTGCTTGAGCGGCTCCTTGAATTCAATCACAATCCGTGTCGATTTCTCTTTCATTCTCTTCCCGGTTCGGATATAGAACGGCACACCTTTCCAGAATGGATCATCGATCGTAAGTCTGGCTGCAATAAATGTATCGTTCATCGAACCTGCCGGAATTCCCGGTTCAGAGAGATAGCCTGGAACCGGCTTGCCCTTGATGGTACCAGCAGTGTACTGCCCACGGATCACTTTAAACTGGATATCCGCTTCTTCCAACGGTTCCAGGGCTTCCATAACTTCTTTTTTCTTGTAGCGCACCTCGTCTGCGGAGCTGTCTTTCGGCAAGCGGATCGCAAGCATCATCAGCAGCTGCAGCATATGATTCTGGAACATGTCTCTCAGTGCACCCACATGATCGTAATAACCCGCTCTTTCTTCCACGCCCACCGTTTCCCCCGCAGTAATCTGCACGTTGGCAATGTAGCGGTTGTTCCAGAGTGCGTGAAGCACCGGATTCGTCTGCTGGAATACATCCAGCTCCTGCACCATAGGCTTACCCAGGTAATGGTCGATCCGGAAAATTTCATTCTCACTAAACGCTTCGCTCAGCTTCAGATTCAGCGCCTGCGCAGACTGCAGGTCATGTCCGAAGGGCTTCTCAATCACCAGACGTTTCCAGCCTTTGGCGGCACCCAGGCCACTTTCCTTAATGTTCAAGGCAATCGGCTCAAAAAACTCAGGACCGACAGATAAATAGAACATCCGGTTCGGGGAACTGCCCATGTTTTCTTCCTGCTTCTCAATCCGCTGCAGCAGTTTAAGATAATCCTCTGTATGCCCTACATCCAGCACATTATATCGGAAGGCCTTCAGAAAGCTGCGCACGGACGCAGAAACATTCACTTCCCGCCGGGAGAAATCCCGGATAGACCGCTCCACCATAGCCTGAAAGGCTTCATCAGCAAGTTCTCTTCTGCCAAGACCAATCACAGAGAATGAATGGTGCAGCTTGTGGTCGAGAAACAGATTATACAGCGCGGGGTAGATTTTTCTTCGGGCTAAATCCCCTGTCGCTCCAAATAAAACAAATGTGGTTGCCTCCATCTCCATTCTCCTTTTGCTCTGGTTTATCTTTCCTGGTTACACTATAATACAAATACGATCCATACAAGTAATTAATATATTTCACAGGAGCTATAGACCATGTCTATGAACAATTTCGAGCTATACAAGGTTTTTTACTGGGCAGCCAAGACTGGAAGCCTGACCCAAGCCGCCAAATCCCTGTACATTACCCAGCCAAGCGTCAGTCATGCGATTAAGCAACTGGAGGACAGCTTCGGCCTTACCCTCTTCACCCGGAATTCCAAGGGCGTCGTGCTGACACCTGAGGGGGCCACTTTGTACTCCTATATTGAACAATCCCATATCCTTATCACCCAAGCCGAGAAGAAAATGGCCGAGCTCAAAAACCTTGACAACGGCGAACTGCGGATTGGCGGCAGTGATTCACTGTTCAAGCATTATCTGCTGCCTTTTATCGAAATCTTTCACCAGCGCTACCCTGGCATCCGGCTTCATCTGATCCACGGAACGACGCCGGAGGTCATTTCATATTTAAAAGAAGGCCTCGTCGATCTGGGCGTAGTGCGCATGCCGATCACCGATCCCCAGCTTGAGGTGCGGCAGGGACTTCAGCTGCAGGACTGTTTCATCGCGGGCAGCCACTATGCCGAGCTGAACCAGAAGGTGCTCTCGATTGAGGAACTGCTTCAGTACCCCATTATCCTCTTCTCCCGCAGCAGCCGTGCACGTATGGCGATTACGGACTTGTTTCAAGGCTACGGATATGAGCTGAAGCCCGAATTCGAGGTCGGCAGCGTTGGCCTGTTGATCGAGTTTGCCCGCAAAGGACTCGGCATCTCGTTTGTGACCCGGGAATTCGTGTCCAAGGAGCTGGAGGAAGGTTCTCTCTTCGAGATTCAACTGGATGTTCAGCTTCCCCCAGCCCGGGTGGGCATGATGACCATGCGCAACATGCCGCTGACGACCGCAGCCAGCAAGTTCATTGAGATTACTAAGGGAGACTGAAATACATTGAGTATGATTGAATTTAGGATTTTCCCATTTCGGGGAGAACGTAAAAAGCCGCTATTTAAGCGGCTTTCTATTTGACCTTTATAAAAGGATCGCTCCTGCAGTTCCAAATGCGCTTGTCCTATTGAACCTTACGTTTGTAAACTATGTTAACCATTTCAGAAGATACCAGCATGATGCTAAAAAGAATGAGCAGAATAACAGGAACCATAATCATTCCCAATTGACTTGCAAATATCCCCATCAACGATGGGATAAGTGTTGAACCCGTATAAGCGCTTGCCATTGCAAGTCCAATGACACTTGGGGAAGCTATTTTGCCAAAACGTTCCGGTGTGGAATGAACAATACTTGGATAAATTGGTGCTCCGCCCAATCCTACAATAAATAGGGCACCTGCAGAAATCCAATAAGGGACAGGTAAAACAAGAATCAAAAGTCCAAAACAGCCAACGATTCCACCATATCTTATCAGGTTTTTACTGGATACGTTTGTCGACAGAAATCCTGATATGATTCTTCCAATAATAATTCCAATATAGAATAAGGAGGATAAGGCCGCTGCTGTGCCAGGAGAAACCCCTTTATTCCCAATAAAAAAAGATGCCATCCATAGACCAGCAGCTGTTTCCGAGCCATTGTAACAGAGCATGGTAACCATGGACATTTTCACCCCTGGGATTCGCAAAGCCTCCCTGTTACTGACAAGCTTCTTTTCATCGCTTCCCTCTTCTATTCTTCCCTTCTCAAAAATCTTCCATAAAGACAAAGAGGCCAATAATATCACTGCTATAGTAAGCAGAAGTAAGCCTACTGTAACGTATCCTGCACGCCAGTTGTTATCACGGTTCAGCCAAAACGACATTATAATTGGACCCGTAAATGCTCCAATTCCCCAAAAACAATGTAACCAGCTCATATGCTTGGCTTTGAAATGCAGTGCTACATAGTTACTCAGTGCAGCGTCCACGGAACCTGCTCCCAAGCCCAAAGGAATAGCAAGTAGAATTAGAAATATGAAATCTGATGAAATAGAGAATCCAAGCAAAGCAATAGTCGTAGAGAGTATACTGAACAAGGTTACCTTCCCCGTACCGTATCTGTGCAACAATCTGCTGGCAAATAAACTCGATATTACCGTACAGAATGAGACTATTAACGATATATAACCTGCCATTTCCGTTGTAGCACCAATATCGTCTTGCATAATGGGCCAAGCGCTGCCTAGTAAAGCATCTGGCAATCCCAGACCCATAAATGCGAGATAAATAATCATTAGTAATAACGTAACCATCTTTAGGGTTCTCCTCTATTGGGGTATTTGTAATCTGATCCAACTTCAAATCGAAACACAAATATAATAATATTGATATTCTTTCATGGGATCTTGCTATATTTTGATTGATTATAGCAATATTCAGTCAACGGACCGTATAAAGACCAGATAATAAGGTAATGGGTAGCCCCCTTACAAACGTGTCAGCTACTTCAGAAGTGGAAAAGTGCTTGCACCGCCTGAAGTTATGGGATTCCGCTCCTCTAGCAAAGCGCTTACTAGTCGGATTTATAACGAATAAGGCGGTTTGTCAATATTGACTTTCCAACATATAGTGATTAAAATAAACAACGCACACTAAATATAGTGTTAATATGATTTTTCAGTATTTAAAACTAAGCAATTCAATCTTTACAATTTTAAGAGTAGTTTCAATATTTACAGGGGGACTGACACCATGCTAGTCGCGTATGATTCAAAAACAGGAAACGTCAAACGCTTCATCGGCAAGCTGAAGCTGCCGGCTGTGCAGATTGAGGAGCATATGACGATTGACGAGCCCTATGTGCTAATTACATATACCACCGGCTTTGGACAGATTCCAGAGAAGGTGTCTGCTTTCTTGGGGAATAATTATGCCAATCTGAAAGGCATTGCTGCCAGCGGCAATAAGAACTGGGGCAAGCTGTTCGCAAACAGTGCAGACTTGATTGCAGACCAGTACAATGTGCCGGTTATCGGTAAATTTGAGTTATCGGGTACATTTGGCGATGTGGAACGAATTAAACAGGAGGTGAGCCGGGTTGCGGCATATTGAACTGAATAACATGTTAATGAAGCGGGACGAGAGCGGCTTCTTTCAACTGGACAAAGACCTTGAGGCAGTAGCCGAATTTATGCGGGATGTAGAGCGGCGGAGCCTGGTTTTTGCAAATACAAAAGCTAAGGTCGATTACATGATTGAACAGGATTTCTACGAGAACTTTTACGGGCAGTACAGCGTAGAGGAAATTGAGCAAGTCTACCAGATCGCCCATAGCTACAACTTCAGCTTCCCTTCCTATATGGCAGCTTCGAAATTCTACATGGACTACGCTGTAAAAAGCAATGACCGCAAGCAATATCTGGAGCACTACCCGGATCGTGTGGCGGCAGTCGCCCTCCACCTGGGACGCGGCAACGCCGATACTGCCGGAGTGCTTGCCCGTTCGATGATGGAACAGCGTCTGCAGCCGGCAACTCCTACCTTCCTGAATGCCGGTAAAAGCCGGCGTGGAGAGCTTGTCTCCTGTTTCCTTATCGAAATGGACGACTCGCTCAATTCGATCAACTACGTGCTCAATACCTGCATGCAGCTGTCCAAGATCGGCGGCGGTGTGGCAGTCAACCTGTCCAAGCTGCGCTCACGCGGGGAGACGATCAAGGGTGTCGAGGATGCAGCCAAGGGCATCATGCCTGTGCTCAAGCTCATGGAGGACGGCTTCTCCTATGCTGATCAAATGGGTCAACGCAAAGGCTCAGGAGCAGCCTACTATAACATTTTTGGCTGGGATGTCCTGGAATTCCTCGACAGCAAGAAGATTAACGCCGACGAGAAAACAAGGCTTAAAACTCTGTCCATTGGGCTGATCATACCGAATCGCTTCTATAAGCTGGCGAAGGACAATGAACCGCTGCATGTATTTGCCCCATATACTGTGTACAAAGCCTATGGCACACATCTCGACGATATGGATCTGGATGACATGTACGATAAGCTGCTGGCCGATCCGCGTGTCAAGAAAAAGAAGGCCATGAGTGCACGCGATATGCTGACCAAAATTGCCATGATCCAGCTGGAATCCGGCTACCCTTATATTATGAACAAGAGCAACGCCAATGCGGCCCATGCCCTGAAAAATGTCGGACAGATCAAAATGTCCAACCTCTGTACCGAAATCTTCCAGCTCCAGGAGACCACCGAGATTGCCGATTACGGACAGGAGGATACCATCCGCCGCGATGTAAGCTGTAATCTGGCTTCCCTGAATATTGTCAACGTGATGGAGCACGGCAAGATCCGTGAATCCGTACATGAAGGTATGATCGCCCTGACTGCCGTCAGCGACATGACCAGTATCTCCAATGCCCCTGGCGTAGCTAAAGCGAACAAAGAGATGCACTCTGTTGGTCTAGGCGTCATGAATCTTCACGGCTATCTCGCGAAGAACAACATCGCTTATGAAAGCGAGCAAGCCCGCGACTTTGCCCGGACCTTCTTCATGACAATGAACTTCCACTCCCTGGAGAAGAGCATGGAGATCGCTGCTGCAACCGGCAGATCTTTCCATGGCTTCGAGGCATCAGACTACGCCACCGGCGTTTATTTTGAGCGTTACCTGACAACGGATTACCGTCCGGCTACACCAAGAGTGCAGGAGCTGTTCGGGGATATGTATATCCCGTCGCCTGCAGACTGGGAACAATTGCGGGATGCAGTAATGTCTAACGGTCTGTACCATGCTTACCGCCTGGCGATTGCGCCAACAGCCAGTATTTCCTATATCCAGAATGCCACTTCGAGCGTTATGCCGATTGTGGAGCAGATTGAGACCCGGACTTATGCCAATTCAACCACATACTATCCGATGCCGTACCTGCGGCCGGACAATGTGTTCTTCTATAAATCGGCTTACCAGATGGATCAGTTCAAGGTCATTGACCTGATCGCGGAAATTCAGCCTCATATCGACCAGGGCATCTCGACCGTGTTGCATGTCAACAGCGATGTATCCACCAGGGAACTGGCCCGCTCCTACCTGTATGCAGCACATAAAGGACTGAAGTCGCTGTATTACACCCGGACCAAAAAGCTGTCCGTCGAGGAATGCCTCACCTGCTCGATCTAAATGGAAGGCTATTGCCGTAAAAAAAGGAGATTGCACGATTATGAGCGCTATTCAAGCCGTTAACTGGAACCGTCCCGACGACGATTTCTCATTGATGTTCTGGAATCAGAACATTATGCAATTCTGGACGGATGATGAAATTCCATTGTCCGATGATAAAATGTCCTGGCTCACGCTCAGTGAGCGGGAAAAGGACTCTTATATGAAGGTGCTGGGCGGACTGACACTGCTGGATACGATTCAAGGAGGGGTCGGCATGCCCCAGATTATGGAGCATGTTGAAGGCCTTCAGCGCAAGGCCGTGCTGGGCTTCATGGGCATGATGGAACAGATTCACGCCAAGTCGTACAGCAGCATCTTCACCACATTAGCCTCCACAGAGGAGATAGACAGTGTATTCCGCTGGGTGGAAGAGAACCCGTACCTGCAGTTCAAGGCGGAGACCATATCACAATATTACAAAAATATAGACTCGCCTAAAGACCTGTATCTCGCTATGGCGGCCTCCGTGCTGCTGGAGAGCTACTTGTTCTACAGCGGCTTTTTCTACCCGCTGTATCTGGCCGGCCAGGGTAAAATGACCTGCAGCGGTGAGATCATCGACCTTATTTTGCGGGATGAGAGCATTCACGGGGTATATGTCGGGGTGCTCGCGCAGGAGATCTTTGACGGACTTGCGGAAGACGATCAGCGCGACCTGCACCAGACACTGGTGGGATTGCTCCGCCTGCTGCATGAGAATGAAGAACGTTATACGGAGCAGATCTATGCTCCCATCGGACTGGTGGACGAGGTTAAGACCTTCCTCAGATACAACGCTAACAAAGCGATGATGAATCTGGGCCATGATCCTTTGTTCGACGAGGAAGAGATCAATCCGATTGTCCAGAACGGCATCAGTACCCACACCAAGCAGCATGACTTCTTCTCGAAGAAAGGCAACGGATATATCCGGGCGCTTAACGTGGAACCGCTGAAGGATGAAGACTTTCAATTCTAACCTCATATGTAACTAACAATACCGCCCTTTTCGAGGGCGGTATTGTTAGTTACCATCATCTTAAATTAATTCGTTAACTCTTCCGGCCATTAATTACATCAGGTATCTTCCCGTGATCGACTGCTCCGCATGGATTATCTGCAGAGGTGTGCCTTCGAACACAACCTGACCGCCCTTGCTGCCTCCGTCCGGTCCCATATCAATGATCCAGTCCGCTTGGCTGATCACATCGAGGTTGTGCTCGATAACAATCACCGTATTGCCGGTATCCACGAGGCGGTTTATGATCTCCAGAAGGTGACCGATATCTGACATCTATCGGAAATACGTTTATGATCTTTCCTATGTCTACATTCTACGCAGTATTTCTATAGAATATTGTTGTTTTATTTATTATATTTACGTTGTTTATATTACTTCTGTGGGCAAAATGTGGGCAGGCTACCATATCTACTTTGAATGGATGTGGTAGCCTTCATTGTATTTATCCTTTAACTGATAGTTCAATTATCCCCTTGCTATACCCCTCGATTATTGCACTTCTCAAACCATTAAAATATGAATTCTCTAATTCAAAAACCAGTTTGGGATCCTCTACCTTCTCTAGCAATTCCAAAAATTTATTATTCTCTTCAGAAGTCGAGGTAAAGGTATTGAGTATTTCAGAGGCTCTTTCCTCAATTATAGGTTTCAATGATTCTATTATGTTCATAAGATTAGATCCCCCGGTTAAAAAATGTTTTGTCAATAGTTTTCTGCGCGTTGAATCAAGTTATCATTTGACTTGATTTGTGTTACATTTAAGTTGAATTTTTTAGAAAGTTATTCACTTAAGGGCTTGTCCTGCCAGACAAGCCCTTAAACATTGTCACGCCTGCTGTGATAGTAGATTCTTGCTTAATGTCATGTTTTTCTTGAAAAGATTTGTAACCAGTTGCAGACATCGTACAGCGCTTTGTATCGTTGTTTATAATAGTGTCGAAATAAGCTATCTTATAGACCGAGTCTACCGCTTTGATTTTATCTAGGTTAGCCAAGACTCCTCGATCTAAACGCAAAAAATTCAAACCAGCCTTCTTAAAAGCCCCCTCCCAAAATCTCAAATTTCCAACAGTGAAGTATTGAAGTACTTCGGTTTGTACTGAAATTAATAATCGATTATCGAATTGCATATAAAGTATTTCCTCGACAGGCAGTTGTTGTATCCCTGTGCCATGTTCGTCTTCTGTAACTGTTAAATAAATCAATTGATTTTTCCTCCCCTCTACTGCATCATCACTTAATTAAAGTGTCATCAAATTGACCTTATGCTATAATTCTATTAAAATCACCTTCTTAATTAAATTTAAATAATTGGAGGATTTATGGCACTCAGCTTAGGGGAGTGTCTGTTACGTGAACGCCGATTAGCGAAAGGATTTACTCAAGAAGAGTTATCTTTCGAATTATCGAAAAGGCATGGCTTATCAGCATCTCATACGTTAATCTCTCAGATCGAAAGAGGAGTCAAACGTCCGAACCCGCTTTTGAGTAGAGGCATATGTCTTATACTGGGATGTACTGAAGCCGATCTTTACGAGTTCAAAAATACGTAACAGGATGGAGTAGATTTCTACTCCCCGACAGCGCTTGTGCAACAAAGGCGTTCAAGAGAGAAATGTCAACATATTTTCCCCGTTCGAATTAATTCAATAATACACCTCCCAATGATTCCATGTACATCCATATTCAACAGACGAAATAATATTGTATTACACACAAATCGACATTATTCTACATTATTTCCTATTTACATTTCTGACATTACAAAAAAGAGCGCTATAAGCGCTCTTTGATAAATTCAATATTCGTTTCGAGTAATCTTAGTTCTTTTATAACTGAAGGACTTCTTTTTTCAGACATTGTGCACCTTAATTGTTTGCCGCTATGGTAACAATCAAAATAAACAACTCTCAAGGTTATATCAACCGATATGACCTTGTCTAAATTTATTGAAGTCCCTCTATCTGACTGGATGAAATTTTTTCCAGAATTAATGAAAGCGTTCGTCCAGTAAGCCAAGGTACCACCGGTATAAAATATGCCATCTGCGGTCGTCATTAGGATTTTGTTGTGTCTTCGGGAATACTCAAACATTAAAATGCCGTCAACTGTTATTGTGTGCAGACCTGTATCCCCTTCTGGATCTTTAGTTACTGTAAAGTAGGTCATTTAAACCTCCTGTTTTTTTAAAAGTTCCTTTGGCGTATTCCCCCCATACACATACCAGATACTAGCAGGTGATACAAAGCCCACTGCAAGCACCCCGAGTACTGTAGCTGCAGCATTGTAAAATCCCTTTTTCATAAAATCACCCCCTCAATTTAATTAAAGTTAAAGCTTGTATCAAAAACGCAGATGCAATTACAGGTGAAAGGACAATGAAATTCATACTGATAATTGCGACTGTGACCACCTTTAATAGTGGATAATACTTTTCGGGTATTCTGGATTGATTTTCTATTCCGGATGGAGCATAAATCAAAGCTAAAAATACACTGATCAAGCCGAATACTACTGTTATTGAGTTACTAAAATCAGAATAAGAAATAGCCGTCATTAGAATTGTTGTAAATATCACACACCCCATACCAGTTTTTAAATGGAACCCACCTGACACTTGTCTGAGCACAGGAAATGCAATCAACGCAACTACAGTTTCAATGACTCTCCCAGTAACAAGTACCGAGATGAGAAATGTACTTATTATAATCATTGCAGCGTTAATTAGAATAGATAAAGAAAACTCTAACACTTCTGCAGATGTAATATGATTCGGCACTTCTTTTTTTATTTTTTTGGCAATTAGGCGGGCTAGATGTTCAATCACTCTCTTTTTCCTTTCTAGTTGCGTAGAATAAGAAGAACAACACAGCTATTGATATGAAAATAACATCAAGGAATGAATTATTTCTACTTAATAGAATTACCGATGACAACAAGGTGCCAATAATCATTAGATACACGATCACAATTTCACTTTTGAATTTTAGTCTTTCGAATTCAAAATCGAAACCTCCACCAAAAAAGTTGTATATCTTTATTATTGCCATCCCTATAGCTCCACTTAAAAATTGGAGTAGATAACCTCTTGCAGGACTGGCATGTATTTCTGCGACCGTTAATAAACCGAAGGACAAATTCACGATCGCCACTTGTATTAGTACCATTAGGAAATACCCGGTAAGAGAGATGATTATTGACCAAATTATCGGAACCCTTATTACCGTCTTTAACAATAATGTAAACAAAAAAATGTTGATCAAAGGTACAAGAGGTGACAGCGAGAGTTCCTCTCTTAATACAAAACTTTGTAAATCCATCAATAAAATAGTGAATAGAGCCTCCCATATAAACTCCATAGGTTTGAGCCTGTAAATCGACATCATCACATAGTAAACAGCAAACGTTTCAATTGTTGAAAAAACAATGAATAGAATCGACTCCCGCGACAATCACAACACCGCCTGCCATATTTTTCTTTCAATAGATTAATTATATATCTCTGGTCCTATATGAGTATAGTAAAATTTACATTTTAGAGGCTTGTCAGACGGTGTCATGCTACATCATTCACACATCGAATTCAGTCCAGCCAGGCGGCAGTTTTTCTTCTTGCGCCGGCTCCAAGAATTCAGCCTCCACTAAGACCAAAAACACTCCACCAATCTCTACACTTGCCCCTTTGATCACTAATGTTTTATCTAATGTCATCGCCTCCCCGACACCAACCACTACACCCCGGAAGCCACCAAACCCGCTACCATGTCCTTCGGCAATCTGGACAGCCTGCCCCTCGTGTAAATCTTCGTATTTCATTGCATGACCACCTTACCGGTACGCCGTAGCCAATCCATTTGTGCAGTTAAATCTGCTTCCCACTTAATATCTTTTGTGGCTCTTGCTTGGATCAGCATATTATTAAGGGTGTTCATGTCCCAGCAATATTTTGCGTTCTCGTGGAAACACTGCTGCAGTTCGATATCCAACTTCTCTGTTAAGGCTCCTTTCAAATTCTCGTGAAATATCTCTGCCAATCGTTGATGTACAGCCAACATAGATATCACTCCTATACATGTGAGGACGCGCGCAGCCCTCTTATGGCGGATTCCGCGACCATCCCGGCAAATACACTCCGGTAGGTTTCGACCAACTCCGCAGCCGGTCCAAGGCGCTCTCGGCGCTCATCAGGCGGTGTCATCTGCTTTATTCATTGCTGCTAGTACAATCTTGATATCCCGCACTTTGGCAAATGGAGTGCGGTCGCTTTCTACAATGGCCTCTATCCTTCCGAGTACTGCAGCTCGACGGAACCTTCCGTCGTGTTCTCCTGGATATTGCTCTATTAAGTAATTAGCTAATTCGTCAATCTCTTTTTGCTTGTTAATCATCATTTCCTCCTTTAAAGGGGCCTTAGCCCCACATTGTTCAATTCATCCCGCTGGAGCCATCGTCAGGCGGTTAGAAAAATTCGCTGGAGCCGAGCACTACCAAGTGCTCATTAGCTTCATCCACGCTTGAAAAAGTTAGTCTATTGATGGAATCGCACCAGTGTTGTGCTTCTGCTATCGTATCCGAGTCACAGAATTGTAAAGCATACTCTTCATCCTCCAGCTCAAAAGAGCAATTCCCCGTTTCTTCATCGAACGTTCCGTATACTGGAACCCCGTTATCTGGGCACTGAATCCCTAATGTGTACTCCATCGCGCATCCTCCAAGGTTAAAGCCCTTCGGCTGTAGTTTTGTGGGGCCGTAGCCCCTTAGTGTCAAACCTAAAGTTCACAACGCTTGTTTGCTAATGCTTCCGCGCCGCGCTCCGTCCTACGAGTTCCGACAAGTTTAAATCCACTGCCGTTTGATTCATTGTGTTTTACTGCCGCCTCATCCTTACAGATGATCACATCGTTTTTGTTTTCCATCACATAAAACATAACCAATTGCCTCCCTTATAGTAGTGGGGCCGTAGCCCCGTGTTCTCCGATTTCCTCTCTGTACTTCGGCTCGCATACGACACAAACATCATCTTCATAATCGACTAGATTAACATCATTTTCGTGATATTCCCTCCTGCACACACTGCATGTTGCAATTTCATCTGGCTCTGCCAGTAGATGATTTATTACGTGATCAAACCAGCCATATGAATTTAAGACCCCACGAATGGCATCTTCTAAAACTCGCCCTGCCTCATCATCTCGATTTGTGTACCCCAGAACTCTCAACTCGCCCGAACGCTTATCTAATGTAGCCACGTTAAATCCTTGTCGCTGCTCTTGTGGTCTTTGCTCCGATACCCAAACTTGCCCGGCGTACTTTTCATATCTATTTCCATACTCTCCGATCATTGTTTCCATATTCCTTATCCCTCCCGCGTATGCCCGCCAGCTGTATTGTGTTCCTTGTGAATCTAATTTAACATGCTTTTAAATGCTTGTAAATAGATAATATCGAATATTGCTAAATATTTTTAAATGCTGTAAAATTCAATTGTACAAGGAGTTGATTTTATGGCAGGACGGCCTAAGAAAGCCGAAGGAGAGAAGAAAATCCGCGAGGCCATTTATTTTGAACCTGAGCTCTTAGATTGGTTACGCGAAGAAGCCGACCGCAGGAAGTGCACGGTCAGCGTTGTTGTAAATCTATTGGTTGAAGAGAAAAAAGGAATCACGCCAGAATAATCATTCTATAAAATGGAGGTGCATTACAACTGCAAATTTATATCAAACTTCAAGAGGTATTAGACGCTAAAGGGGTCACTCGCAGACAACTTGCTAAGAAAAGCTCTTTTCAACCTTACGAGATTAAGCAATTCTGCGAAAATGAATTACAAACCTACAATCTCGGAATTTTGGCTTCGATTGCTAAGCATCTAGGGGTAACAGATTTAAGTGAATTGATGGAGTTTCGAGAACCCAATGATATTCCTTGGCACTACCTTCGAGATTATCACGAGTGAACAACAAACAAAGCCCCGTCAGTATAATCACTGACGGGGCTTACTTATTTAAGATGATCTTTTAATGAGTCTCCGAGCTCTGCGGTATATTTGGTCAGCCGCAGACTGATTTCAGTACGCATTACATCGCGGGTAAGTCCGAATCGCTCCTGGTAGCCCCGGCAAAAGATTTTGTGATATGAGATAAACTCATCTTGTTCATCTGCAAAAAATTTAATATTACGCTGCTTCAGTTCTTTTTGAAGTTGATAGGTATCCCGCATGATTCGGTGCTGTATAGCCTGCCCGGCCATCAGATAGGCTCGTTTAAGGACGTTGCCAGAATGCTCGATCTCCTTCAAGCTCTTGCTAACCATGGTATCTATATGTGGCAGTAAAATGAGATCCCTGATCATCTCGCGCTCATCATTAGTGAGCATCTTACTGCCGGTGGTCTTCTCCTCTTCTTTTCGCTCATGCTCTTCTACATGTTCTGTCATTAACATTTTTGTTTTCCATCGCTCGTTACCATCTAATTTGCTCACGATATGTACCCCCTCAATGATACAACCAGTAATCTATGTCAGTTCCACGCCTGGCGCTCTGTGCGCCCCCCTGCGGCGCTGTATCATACGGCGTGTTACGTTCCCAGCCCTCGATAATTGCAGCCGTCTCAATGGCTTTGCCTGCTTCCCATACTATATAATTCTCTTCAGCCAGCACTTTAAAACCATTAATTATCTCCGCAGGCCGCCGCCCGCTCAATCGTCGTAGCTCCTTAATGTTGGGCATCCGTCTAAATGATACCGGAACTGAAATATGATCCGAAGCAGCTTACGCGGGGTATCGTCAAGCATGCCGCCGCTCCTGCACGGGACGCCAAGACAAGATACTGGTTTCCAGAAATACGCGTGGCCCACCCGTAGTCAGGCATGTAGCCCGGATACGGCCGTTACGGATACCGCCCACTTCAATTTTTCGCTGAGTGATCTTCCCGGCTTTATCCAGGTATATAATTTCAATGGTCTGGCCGATGCTCATTTTCATGATTGATCGCCTCCGTTAATATAAGAACATTTGTTTGTATTATAACCGCACTAGGAATTTTTAATCAATGGAAATTAATGTTTTGTTCTCATTATTGTTCCCTTGTCATCGACAAGCATCGGTGATATATTTAGATTACAGCAAGAGATTACGGATCGCCAACAAACCGGAGAAACCGGATGAGGTTGAAAGGATAGATAGCGATGATGAAAGTACTAATCACTGAAACGAATGAAATTAAAGAACTGACAATGATTGACCTCGCTTCAGGCACTGATTTTGTACAAGACTTTATTGGAAACTATGACGCTTTAGCCGATGGACAATTCACCTGGGATGAAGAATCTGGTGCTTTCGTGGCTGAACAGGATACATATGATTGGTGGTCAGAAGTAATTAATGCCCAAGTTGCTCTTGCAGCTCGAATTGCAAAATTGAAAGAAGAACACGACTCCGATGATGTTGACGCTGTGGTATTCTCGGCTGGAGATGTTGATCTTGAAGACAATGCTGCGGCAGTGAATAAAGCCTTGGATGAAGAATTTGGAGAGTCTGCGGGAAAGTAACTTCGCTCCTTGAATATGTAGATATCCCCTGGGTCGCTGAACACTTGGGGAAATCACGTCAGGCTGTTGACCAAGCAGCACGCGCAGCATTAAAGCCGAACTATCGCGGAATAATGCTGCGCCCTGATGCAACTGTCGAGGGGCGGCCACTGTGGTTAAAGGATAGATGGAATGAGTAAACGTAGTATTAATCTTACGGGAGAGCGTTACGGACGTTTAGTAGTGACAAAAGAGGCTGAACAGCGTGGGTATACTCGTCGTTGGGAGTGTGTATGTGACTGCGGAACCCCGATCACTGTAACCATGCCAAATTTAAGAAATGGACACACACTTTCCTGCGGATGCTTGCAAAGCGAACGTGTTTCTGAGAAAAATACAAATGATCTTACTGGAAGAATATTCGGGAAACTAACTGTCATAAAACGTAGCGATATTAAGCATAAGAATAGAAAAGTGCATTGGATATGTTCATGTTCATGTGGAAATCCCACTCCAAGTATAATTTCTTCAGACAGACTACTGGGAGGGGTAACAGAATCATGTGGATGCAATCGGTTGGATGCAATTCGATTAGCCCACGAGGTGACTGCGGAACAGCTCACTATAGATGGCGTTGTCGTTCCGACACTCAAACGGAAACTACGGGTGGACAACACTACCGGAAAAAAAGGTGTTGGACAGCGATTGCGAAAAGATGGTTCTATGGCCTTCACTGCCAGCATTCGTGTGAAAGGGAAAACATATCATCTCGGCACATTTTCAGATATCGATTCTGCCGCAAAGGCCCGGGCTGAAGGTGAAAAGAAATATCATCAGCCATATATTGACGCTCTTGAAGAAAAAGAAAATAACCCGCCGACCTCTTAAGGTTGACGGGTTATTTGGCTTCTGCCCGAAACTCAAAACGTTCCCGGACGAAGTAAGAGCCTGACAGCTTGATATCATCCGGGGTAAACTCCTCCACTATTCCGCCGTAGTCTATCAGGTGCCCTACAGGATCGGGGGCAAGGCGAAACCATACGGATACGCGTGACATCGACAAGGCAGCTGCGAAGAAGTCAGCGTCGTTCTTAAGGACTTTGTATGCACCACTCATGCCCCCTCTACTCCCCTGCTTGTTCTGACACATGCTCGATAACATCATTAGGTTGTACACCAAAATAGCTACACAGTTTGTCGAGCACCTCAAGTGAAACATATTCCCCTTTGTCAAACTTAGCCACGGTTGATGGCCCAAAGCCCAACGCCTGCTTAAGATCGCCCTTTTTCATTTCATTTTGAGCCAGCAGCACCATGAGCGGCTTATATGAGAATGGCATTTACTTCACCTTCCTGTAACTTTATGTACTCATAATAATAAAATAAATACAGAAAGTCAAACTTTTTATTTGACTTATAATACATAAAATGATATATTAAATACAGGAAGTGAAACATTAACTTCCAGAAAGGAGAGGAAAACATGAAAGATTGGGTACAGCTCCTTACAGCAGCCATCCAGTGCTACACAGCTTATCTGCTGCTAAAGGACAAAAAGAAAGGAACCAAAAAACGCAGCCGCCGAGGCAAACGTAAGTAAGGTTCCCGGAGGGTAGGGGTTAGGGCCCCTGCTCTCCACCCAATCATAACATAAACGGTTTGGACGATACAATCTGCCGGTGGGCATACGCAGGAGGGATAAGGGATATGGCAAACAAAGGTTCAATGGTAAAGATACTGCGTAAAGAGCCGGCTCAGGATTATGTACAGAGTGTTCTGCATATGGAAAGGGTGGCAGCCCTACCTTCGCCGGATACTGATTACTGGTTCTTCAAGGGGCGGAATGAAGCTGCCGTCTGGATGGAAATCAGAGTTGAGCGGAAGCCAGACAATAACAAACTGCATAACGTTTGGGAACGTAAGTGGGAGCAATTTAATGAGGATGATTTCCGGTGGATTGATGCCCTGCCTGTATGGAATGGAGAACCTTCGGATATAGTGGACGATTACATCCCAGGCAAATACCACGGGGCTACGGCCCCACTACTATAAGGAGTGTGAACGGTAATGAAGATTAATGTCTTTGAAAATGGCAGCAAAAGCAAATTGATAGCTATGCTCACCGAGGATGATGGCAGCGAACGCGAGTTAGTACGCACGGATAGAGGCAGGGATGATCTGCTGAACAAAATCGACGATATGGGCCTATCCTACATCACGGTAGAGTTCAAATAGTATGTGGGGCTACGGCCCCTCTAAAGGAGGAATTAGTCATGCTGAACGTAATTACTTGGGTTGTCATTGCTGCAGCGCTGGTCGTCTCAATCGCCGCATTGATTAAAGCCCGCCGTCGGTGATCTACAAGATTAAAAAGAAATAACCCGTTAGGCAGAAGCCCAACGGGTTATTTTATGTATGCTCTAAATTCAAACCGTTCACGCATAAACCAACCGCCAGCAATCTTGATTCTCTCTGGGGAATATCCCTCCACCAATCCGCCATAATCCATTAGGTGGCCGATTGGGTCCGGATCTTCCCGGTACCAGACTGAGACCTCGGATTGCGCAAGGGCAGCTACAAAAAAGTCATTATCACTCTCCAGGATTTTGTAAAGAATCTCCAATGAAATAAGTCCTCCTAGAATTAGGAAATGCCATAACAAAAAACATTGATTTTTAATGAATATTTCTGTAATATGAACATATAATATTACGGTTTCAAAGAGGTTAGCGTCAATCCACACGTGGGTTCGAGCGCTAACCTTTATTAATTATAAAATCAAAAATCATTAGTAACCTTCTAAAAGATGTCGGTAGGCTCCGTGCTCCCTCCGCTTTGAACCCCTCGAGTTTTTCTTTAATATAATCATTCAACTCTTGTTTATCTAATTTCAATGCATTATATGCTATTACTTCAAACTCTTTGTCTGATTTAAACTTGAGTTTCATTATTGTGTTCATTGAAGGCATCCTAATTTTATATGAAGCATTTATCTTTTTAATGCATACCGTAGCATCTGGATATGATATGATCCTATGTTTTATCTTATCTTTGTCAAACGGGTGAAGGTTTGTTTTATCGATATCAACACCATTAACATATTTTAGAAATGGAATTCTTGATATGGCACTCTGACTTGCAATAAATCGTAATGCTATGTCAGTATGGAGAGGTTCAATTTCATAAAAATAATTATATACGTAGCTTACGAAGTCAGGCATTTGAAAAATATAAGTAGCATCACCCAACGCAACTATTAATTTCCCGTCCCCAATCCTCTTTTCAATCTCATCTAATTGATCAGGAGCGACAAGTAGCGTATTCAAACTACCTTTCCTGCCTCCATCAACAATTAGTTTTTTTATCACGTGCTGATACTTCCGAACCTCAGACGGCGCAACTCCCTGATCAACTTTACTTATCTTATCAAATACAAGCCCGAAATTGTCAGTTTTGATAACTTTCAGTTTACAGCCTAAATCCCTATCGGTTAGTACCTCTTCAACTAAACCTTGCTCTCCTTCAAGCCATTCTACTAGTATCAATCGATTTTCTAACAACTCTACTTCAGCATCAGAAAGAGATCGGGTAAAATCACTTATGATTTTCCTCATATTAACATCTGTTAGAGAATATCCTAAAAAAATGATAGGGGAAGTGAGCATCATAGAGATTATTTTTGCTGTAATTAGAACTGAGTTTTTTTCAAAACGTAGGTAATCACTTTTCGTTATGGTTATATCGTCTGGACTATCCACGCACCCATGCAGTTTATACAGTTCTGCATAATCAAAAGACTCACCAAAAAATCCGCGTTGACCAATGTATTTTGTAATAGTATGAACACCAGATTCGTTATAAGAGTCTTCAATAAATGTATCGTAGTTTGTAGTTAAAATGATTTGTGTTTTTAATAGCATTTTAGTAAATAGCTTATACTCTTCTTCCGTTTCGACCTTTAAATTATATTGTTTAAATCGGTTAGATATGGCCTTTTTAAATGGAGATAATTTAGATTTGAAAGAGTCTTGTTGTGTAAAGTTATCAATATCCAAATTACCACTATTAAAGAGTCGATTGAATTCTGTTTCTAAAGTAGCACCGACTTGAATGTAAGCCTCATGATCAATTTCTTTTTCATTGAAGTTCGGATAATTGATTTGAATTTGAGAGCGAGCATTATTCAACTCACCATAAAAATTATATAAGTTTGCTTTTCCCCAAAATTCTTCAAGTAGACTTGGCCAATCTGGAAAATCATCTAAAAATCTTTTTGAAATACCTGAACCTATAAATACTATAGGGAATTCATTTTTCTCTAATAGCTGATCTAATATCGTCAAAGTTCTCACTCCTTAAACAAACGGGTTAGGAAAATAGTACCACAAATTACAATTAAGCAAAATAAAAAAAGCCCACCAGCCTAAGCCAGTGGACAATTATTACTGCTTTGTCAATTTAGTCGCTTTATAAGCAAGATATACTTTCTCGACGGCTGCCCGGATCTCCTCTGGTGCTACTTTGATACCTCGTACAACCAGCTGGTAAGAAGCAAATGCCAAGGCTTGCTATAGCTTATAATCACCAACGAGATTCTTATAAACGGCCTGAGCGTAAGCGGAGCCCTCCGAGGCAATCTTATGCAGTATTCAACTTCCAAATTCAAATTGAAATATTTAGCATTATGTAGTAATCTAATATCAAACAAATAAGTCGGATAAGAGTCTAATCCGACTAACGCTAATACTGGAGGGATAACTTTGCCAACTGTATCTGAAGTTATTGAGCTTACAGGTCAAAAAAGGGGAACAATCGAGCAATTTAGAGAGTTAATGTTAAAGTATGGTATTATTGGAAACAACGAAACCCTTAATGAAAGAGCGTTTAAGGTATTTAAAAAGGTAATTAAAAGCAAAGAAGAGGAGAATACAACTTGGGCACTCGCTATTGAGAAAGAAATTCAAGCAGAATATGGCGAGGAATTAAACATTCCATTCCGCTGGTCAAAGAATATAATTCTCAATGATCTTATCCGCTCTATCAATAAAGGAACTGTGATTGTTACCCGTGACCTACTTGGTCTAAAAGCAAATAAAGACCTTGCTGATGATGAGTTTTTCTATACCATCTTTCACGTTCTTATTGAAAATTTTTATGAATTGAGTAAAACAGACATTTCTTACACGCAAAGTTCCGGTGCAGACGGAAATGCCATTACATCGTACGAACTTAGTGGTAAAGACTTTAAATATTATCTTGTTGGTAAATTTAATCATGTTACAAATTCTGAAGACATACATGTGTTTTATAATGAAGGTCTAGATTTCAATATTATGAGGTGTAAGCATATCTGTGGTGGACCATCAAATAAAGGTCTATTAAAAGAACTCTGGGAGTTATGTCTTAGTCTTAGACCTTCAAAAGATGATTCTCTTGTCGAGTAAACAATGTGCTATTCATGCCGGTGTGTTTTGTAGAAGCTCATATCTAACATATTCTAGTCGCTTAAAGCTTTCAACAGAGCAAATATTATTATGACCTACCTGTCCGACTGTAACTCCGAGTTTGCAATCGATTGGTCACAGGAATGAATCATATAAACGTCTGCTCTTACCGCCGCTACCTTGTTTATTGCACAAAAACAACAAACCCGTCAGGCACAAGCCCAGCGGGTTATCTTATATATGCTCCAAATTCAAATCGTTCTCTAATGAAGTAAACTCAGCAATTAACAGCGTCCGGAGTATATCCCTCGACTATGCCACCGTAGTCCATTAGGTGCCCGATTGGGTCAGGATCTTCCCGATACTGACAGATACCTTTGATTGTGCTAAGGCCGCCGAGAAGAATTCTATATCGCTTTCCAGCACTTTATAGGCAATCACTAAACAATCACTCCCTATGATAAATCCCCCGCTATAAATGTGGGATACAGTTCTTCCATATCCCAATTGATTATAGATTATCTTTGAAAATATTTCTTTTCAAGAAAGAACTTTGTCACATTCAAATAAATGACCACAAAAAACCTTTGTAAATCTTTACCTGACAAAATATGATATCAGTAAGGTTGTAACTACTTGGGAGGAATAATTATGGATGAAGACTGGAAAAAAAGACCTCAAATAATTGAATATTGGCCAGATGGTGTAGACTATGTCATGGGTATGGATGAGAGTGGTAGTTCTGACTTGGTAACGATAAAACGCAAAGTTACTAACGGAAAAGAGGACGAAATAGATTTCTCAATGAAGGATTTTACATTAACTGGTGTTGTTGTTGATCAAAACCGATATGATAAATTGAAAAATGTGGTAAACACCGTTAAATATAAGTATTGGAATGATGGAATGTGTTTATATAAAGACAAGCAAAAGCGAGTGTGTTTCCACTCTAGAGATATTCGAAAAAAATCTTTCCCCTTTAATAATATCGAGCCCTCTCTTCTAACTGGCTCATTGACAGAAATGATAGAGTCTATAAATGCCAAAATTATATCTTGCCATGTCGATAAACTTGCTCACTATAAAAAATATACCGACTGGGCAATTCATCCTTATCACATCGCAGTTCAGTTTATATTGGAAAGATTTTGTATGGGTCTGAATGAGGGGAATAAAACTGGAATTGTGATGTTAGAATCAAGGGGAAAGAAAGAAGATAAATTTGTACTTGACTACATAGTAAAGATGGTTGAAATAGGTACAAATAAAAATTCAGCCTCTCACTTTAAAAATATACTAGGTGTATATTTCAATCCTAAATGGTGGGCACAAGATGAAGATAGAAGTTCGTTTGTAATTTTAGAATATGCCGACTTGGTTTGTTACCCCATTCATAAACAGCACAGAAAGATAGATCCAAATAATTTAATTGACCCCGCTTATGATGTAGTTGAAAAAAAACTGTTTAAATATCCTGATCATTTAGGTCGCGGCTTGAAAATTTGGAGGCCTTAAAAAATAAATCCGCCACAGCATAATGCTGGGCGGTCGACCGAGTAATCCCGATCCCTGATTAAAATATAACTGTTAGTAATGAAAAATGCAAATTATTTAACATTTATTGACCCCGCAAAATAGACTGCGGGGTCATCTTAATTTCTAATGATTATCAGAGTATCCCTTGCCAGCTTCCGGATTGCTTACAATCCCCAACACCACCAGGATACCCAATACAGCATTCACCGCCGTAGTAACCTCATCATACTTCTCCGGTGCCAGCTCCAGCCCAAAGATTGCCCCAACCGTTTGCACGCCCAGTAGCACGGCTGCCGTCAAAGATATCCACAATCCATAGTTACGCCATTTGCTTTTCATTTACTTATCCCCCTTGCTGGTGATTGTCATTGTTTTGGTTTTAGCGTCATAGTCCACCGTAGCCCCTAAAGCCTCTGCTACGGCCCTTGCTGGCGTATAGGTAACACCTTCATCAGCTACGCCGTCGGCCACCTTCTTACCGTCTACAATTACCGATACGATTACATCCTTTTTCACAGGTGGTTTAACCTCCTTCATACATTTATCAATTACGGCATAAGCCGCATTAACTACTGATGCCTTTGGTGTATAACCTTGTCGTAGCGCGGACGTGCTCAGTCCGAAAGTCATTTGGAAGTGTGGGGCATCCTTAATGGAAACAAAGTCCCCGCCCCACTCAAACCCGAGCGTTTTGGCCTCCTGAACAACCTCCGTCCAGTCTGCCACCTTATCACCGTCACCATCGCGTTTCAGATCCCAAGAGACTTGTTTCCCATCTGGAAGTAGCAGCGCAAAGTCGATAGCAAGTCCAAAGTTGTGGTAACTGGTACCGCCCTTGGCATTTGTGACGATCTTCCCGGGCTTGGTCCTGCCCTGAGCGTAAAGCGCGTTCTGCTCGGCTATGGTCCGCAGCCCTTGGGTAATGACTATATTGACCCCTCGGACGTAACAACGCTCAATGAGGGCCACCGTAGCCGCTGCAAGGACAGGATGCAGCCCAATAAGGCGTTTATGTGATTTGAGTTTCACCTGATCTAATGTAAGCATTACACCACTCCTTATTTTCCTAAAAATTGATTGCCTGCTGCTGCTCCAAGAGCAATCAAAACAATGTATTTAATCATATCCATCCAAAGCTTTCGTTCTGCGCCGCTGTCCTTGTTAGCTTGCTGAAGCAGAGAGAAAATTTTGCTTTCGAGGCTGTCGAACTTAGCCATAATTGCACTGAACTGAATCTCCATTTTGATGGTTGAACTTTTGATCTCCTTAATATTTTCATCATGACGATGGTCATTCTCTTCCAGTAGCCTCAGCTTAGTGTTTGCCGTAACATTTTCGGCAGCTAATCGGGCAAACTCACTGGACAGAGTGCTCAACCCCGCCTCTACCTCTTCAAGGCGTTGTAATGGCATTACATCCTCAACCCCTCCCCGTACATCTGCTCCCCCGTCTGCCATCATGAATGCTCCCCTTTATCTAATTGGTGTATAAAAACAGCCCCCGGTTCGGCTCCGAGGGCAAAATAAAAACGCCTCACTGGGCGCCATCGTTAAATCTATTTAGCTGGTAATGGATCTCCGTTCTCGTCCAGGTCGCTTGCGGCCAGGTAGGTCTTAACCTCCGGCTGCAGCTTGGCAGGTACTTGAGCATAAGTTTTCAGCCCCTTAATAATCAGCAGCGCATAAATAACAGACATGGTATCACCTCCCCTCATGAGACGTAGACCGCCGGACACCAGCAGCCCCGCCAACCAGTTACGCATTGTCGCCCAGCAGCACGGCAACATCCTCACGGATTACAGCCGGTACTTGCTCCAGCTTTTTAAATCCCTTGCGGATCAAGCTTGCATATACTTGTGTCATTTACTTAGCACCTCCAGTCAGGGGCAATACCAGTTCGTACAGCTCAGTTAACGCCAATTGCGCACTTACGGCCTCAGTTTGTGCAGAGAGCAGCTGCTCGTAATTATCAGCAAGAGCCATTTGTGTGCTGGATAGCTCTGTTGTCAGGTCTTTGATTTGCTCCGTGAGTGGCTTCTGGTAGACTGGTTCCGTCGGTTGTTCTGGAGCTTCTGGGTTTGTATATAAAAACTCCAGCTTCTCCGTTTCTGGATTCACGCGAAATCGTCCCCAAGACTCACGGAACTCGACGTTATATTGACCGAACTCTAATTCAATCATTCCTACCGTTTCCTCTACACGCTCCTTAAGCACCTTGAAAGACGCAAAATCCTGCTCGCGAGTTGTTTTAACAACATCACCGACTTTTTCGCCAGTATCAAGAATTACATTTCCTGTCGCTTTGTCATAATAAATTTTTCTTCCGATTTCCATATTAATATCCTCCTATTTTTTATTCTGTCGCCCGCCATGTGATCGTAAAGCCTTGTCCCCCAAGCATGTCTATGGTAAACCCTCCGCTAAATACCGAACTATTAGAAAAGTTGATATAAAGTGGATCTGTTGCGGTTCCGTTCATGTATGAGCAATACCACGACCCATACGAATATCCTTCTCTGATATACCGCCCATCCTGCGTCCAGGCAAGTTCGACTGTACCTGGCTTAAATCCCAGTCCAGTAACAGTGGCAGTTTGTCCAGTTCCGTGGACAAACGTTCCAGTAGCTGTTCGTCTGCCCTCTACCATAGTTCCCGTGATTCCAAGAAGGTTCACTCCATTACGAATATTTGAAGCATTAAATTGTGGAGCAGCAGTAGTAACCCACGTGGACCCATCATAGTAACCCTGTGGGGGCTGCAAAAACACTCTATCATTAGCCCATACCGTTACTGCAGCGGCAGGTAAGTGGATATTTTGCGCACTCCTGTTTGGCATTGCCCCAGCAGTCCCCGCTATTGTTGTACCCACTAACACGGCGCCCGCTGGAACGGATACGCCAGCAACTGTAATAGCAGTTGTGTATGCCCCTGCTGGCTTGACCTGCGGTGTGGGTCCAGGCGTCACTACGCCGCCCGCTCCGTTATTGGGCATTGTACCCACAACATTGTATCTAGTTCCTGCTGAAAAGGTCGCTCCTTGCAGCACTTGAGATTCGACTGCCGAACCCGGTATATATAATGGCATTGGTTAACCCTCCTGTGTGATGGTGGCAGTTATATAAACTGAATTGGCTATGGATGTTTGCGCGACTACGTTTATATTGCTGCCCGCATTACATAAAATAGTGACAGGGATGAAATCCCAATCATCCGGGGCCATTGTTGTTAAATACGGTAAAACAACTCTGCTTTTTGAACCTCCCATTCCCGCATAATTGACATTAATTGCTACATCCCGTTGATTAGATACATGCAAGCAAATCTTTACTGTGTACATACCTGTGGTTGGGATCGTGTATGTTGCCACCGTAGTGGATGCGGTTGTCGTTAACGGCACACCATTAATAGCTACTCTATTAGCAGCTACTCCCGGAATTTTCCCAGTGGCATCTGTAGTAACAACATCAGTCCAGCGACTCCAATAATTCGCTTCGGTTCGTGTTCTAAACCTCTTCCGTGGAGTATCAGACCCGACGTTTGTAGCTTCTTGAACCATATAGCCGCTGGAGTTCCTGTACACATTTAACAAACACCAGTCTAATCCAGGACCATTAACATAATCGTTACTTGCTCCTAAGACGTACATTCCCAGCGCGGTTTTATTGTTTAGGTCCTCTCCTGAAGAAGGTAAACTTCTACTAACAAAGGAGTTGCCCGACTCACTAGTCATTACTTCTACCCAACTACTCCAAATACCCTGATCGGTGCGAGTTCTATAGTACTCAAAGGAGCCAAACACTTGAGTGGCTGTTTGTTTTACAAATCCACCGCCTCCAGCCGCCCTCGAAACCGTTAGAACGTAATAGGAGTCTACTGGAGGGCGATGGACGTAGGATGCGTAGTAATCACTTAGGAGCATGTACGAACCGTTACCGTTATAGTCATTTAAGTCTGACCCAGCAGGAACGATACCTCTTTCTTTGAAAATGCCGATGTCATTTTCAGCACTGTACACTCTAGTCCATGTGCCCCAAGCACCCGCTATTTTTCTTCTGTACCACATTCCGTTTCTTCCAACATCAGTAGTATTAATGGGCATGAACGTTTGCACGGCATAAGAGTTGTCAGCGTTCCAGCTAGTATGCGTAAGATATCCTTGATTAGCGCCGTCTGCGCCAGCCCAAAGACTTCCTGTCCACGATGCGGCAACAACATAAGAGCCGTTGTGCACAAGTGTATTGGCATTACCTACAGTTTGCCCTACTCCAAACAAACCCGATGTATTTGCACTGTTCAAGCTCTTCCGCCAAGCCGGATAGTAACCCACCCCATTGTTAACGTAAATAAACTCGCTACTGTTTGTATCGGCGTCCACAGCGTTGGTCGTAGGTGTCGTAATACGGATTGTATAATGGTCAGAGTTAAGGGAGCCAATTACTTCTACAACCGCCCCCGCAAGATGTATTAAACCAAGGCCTGTGTCCGTAATATGGACGTTAGTAGCATAGGACCAATCGCCCCGACCAACCCAGTATCCTCCCTCGGGGGAATGTGCTCCCATATTCTTAAGCATCGTTATAAACTCAGGAGTCGTAACGCCCGTATCTGTCCCGCCAAAAGTAACGTACCTCCCTGTCTTGGCATATCCGACAGCATCAGAATTTGTGAGAACGGTCTTCCATTCGCCCCATGTGTCGCTGCTGTATAGCGCTTGACGGTACTTAATTGGGGCAGATATATTATACGGATAAAAATACTGAGTGACTGCCGTAGCCCCTACCCTATCGTTACCTCTGACTGAAACAACAGTGCCGTAAACTGCGGGCCAGCCCGGCGAGTTGTTAACAAAGAAAGTAGTCTCTCCTCCGGGGTAGGTGCTTGGGGCGTCGGTCGCTAGTCTAAAATTTTCGGCACTTCTTGCATCCACCCCGTCAAATATTGCAGCTCTGTTTTGCACAGCGATGTTGAGCCATGGACCCCATTCCGTTTCTATGCGCGTTCGATACCATTTACCGTATGAGGTGGTTGTTTGGGTGGCTTCCTGCACAATATAACCGTTACTTCCCATATAGACGTTAAGGATACCCCAAGGTGCTGTTAATGGCGGAGCGTTAGCTGGTATGTTTCCGTAAATCTGGTAAGTACCCGGATGGATATATTCGTTATAGTCAGTGCCTACAATCCCCTTGGTTTTGAATACGCCCACGCCACCCTCAAGATTCCACGGTCCCCAAACGCCTTGATTCACCTTTATGCGTGAGAACACGTCCCCATCAAGCATGCGTACAATTTGAATAATCCAGTTGCTAGAGCCGTTATAAACTTCTGCGTTACTAACAATATTTTCTAAGATGCCGTAACCGCTCGGTTCTGGACTTCCGGTCGCGTCGGGGGAAATTGTCCAAATGCCCGCAGTGAAAGCCGTGTTCAGGTTTGTTATGCCACCCTGACCACCCAGCGAATTATATGTCTTGTCCCTTGGCACTTTACCACTCGCATCAAGATCAGCCACGCCACCAGCTGCGCCTTTTTGCCCAATAGGGATTGAAGCAGCCTTTGCCGCATCCCTTGCAGCATTAGCTTTAGTTGTAGCATCTAAGGCAGCAGTATTGATAGCGGCGTCTCTCGCTGCATTTGCCTTTGTCTGTGCCCCGACAGTTGTCTCTTTGGCGTTCCATGTATCGCGTTCGGCTGTCATGATGTGACGTGTATTGTCTCCGGCATGTGCATCGATCTTGTCGAAGTTTTCATTAAGCATTGTTTCAATGTTAAATGTATCGTCGCCGTCTGTTGCCGGGTTCTTTTTGTATAAATTTAAATTTGGTGTATTACTTGGCATAAGGTCTCTCCTTTCATGCTTGATCTAAGAACGGCGCAAAATCGGTAAGCTTGTGCTGCTGCAGTTGATTGATGGTCATAACATTGTTGATTTCTCTGATAAGGAGATAACGATATTTGTAATCTACGTCCATATGAGCCGGTTTTATTTCCTCAATAGCTGCCTTCAGGTCGTCCAGGTTCGGCGGAATGCCTAGAGTGTCTATAAAACGGACTGTAAAAGCATATTCTGTAGGCCGGAACGCAACATCCACGGTTCCGCCATCGTACGCTTCGGCCACATTCTTAACCAATCGTCCAGAGAACTTTCCCGCTCCTCTAAGCTTTGATTCGATCACGGAACGCCGTTGTTCAATAGGCTTTAAGGCATCAACAGTAAGATTGAGTTCGTTTTCCCAGATTTCTATTCCCCATGTGGCAGTACTGACAAAGAACTGATCCAGCACCTCATTAAGTGCCTGAGTAAAATAGTCCAGCTCCACGCCTTTTGCATTCAAGTCAGCCTTCATGACCCGTGATCTCTCGTAATACGCTGGGAGGTTGGCAAACATCTGTTGCCCACTAGAGCTGGTGATAGCAAAATCACTCATGGGCATCAACCGTTCCCAGCACTGCGACCTGACCCGGGTTAATCTGGATGTTGGTATCTGACTGCCCATTAACGGTCAGATTGGTAAAATCGATAATCGGTGGAATATCTAGCAATACTGCTGCGATTCTTGTATATCGAACGAGCGGATCCACAAAAGCAAGCTGTTTTAAGTAGGTGACGACTCCGCTTTGAATCAACGTTTTGACGGCAGAAAGAGTGGCTCCAGATGCAAGAGTAAGCTTAACTGAAATATTAATCGGTACCTCCACTGCCGGCATGACCGTTACGATCGGGCCAGCCGGCGCCGCCCCTTCCCCCTGCCCATCCTGAGTAGGGTCAATATGCTCCTGAACCGACGATACAATGCTTGCGTTAGCAGCGCGTTTGTCTGTATCAAGAAGGTAAATGCCTACTGTACCTGGGCCCTGCCATAAGGGCTTAACCTGGACCGCTCCCACACCAGGAATCTCACTAGCCCATTGTAAGTAATGTGCTTTGTTACCGCTTGTCCCGGGATTGCGCACGCGCAGGTAATAACGCTCAAGCAAGGAGGCATCCGTTTCAATGTCAGCGCCACCCGAAATGGCAGTTTGATTAGTTACCGCCGTCACTCCGCTGATTGGCGTGCTCATAATTTCAATTACGCCGGCTGGCACGATCCCTGCCACTCCAGCCACCAGAGCACTTATCGGCGCGGTTCCGGTACCGCCGGATGTTATCGTTACAGCCGCAGTAGTCTCATACTCGGTACTTGATTCACCAGAGACCTCATCCGCTGGCGTAGCTACAACCGTCCCGGCTGGAATGACCTTACCCGGAGTGCCCGTAAAGGTTACTTGACCTACTGCAGCCACCGCATTGCGGCGCGGAACACCATGTTCTGCTGCCCGTAACGTTAGCTCCTCGGAACGATAAGCGGGGTCTGTGCTCGCTGCTGTACTCGCGAAGCCGCGGCGTAGAATCTCTCGGGCCCAAATCGCCGCTTCTGACAGCGCGAATGCTACCGGCTCCTGTGCATCCCAAATAAAAGAGCCCTCGGACTTGTCAATGTCCTCGGGCACTCTGTTCAGCATGCGCTGCATGATTTCTTCTTCGGTTTGGTCCTGCAGGTAAAGAGGTAAATCAGACATTAGGCATCCGTCCTCCCATCAATGGTCTCCGATTCTTCCCGTACGTTAGTGATGGTACAGGAGAAATTACAGGCATCATCTGCCCATGTGAAAATGAAATTGCTAACATTGGCCGTTCGTGGGTCTACCTTAAGTGTTTCAGTAACGATCCGCTGTATTTCACTCTCTTGAACTGCTTTGCTGTATCCGCGGCCAATAAGATCGTCGAATTCCTGTCCGTGATTTCTTGAGTAAATGACATGTCTGTAACGAGGTGTGCGCAACGCTTTTTTGCACCACTCCACCCAAGCCTCTTTCTCGCCTGCTGCAGCCACCTTACGTGTCGGAGTCATAATAAAATCACCAGCTTCATAGTCGAAGCGCCAACTCCGGCCAAATGTAACCTCGGAGCTAGGCGTTTCGTCACTTTCTGAGCTGTTCCATCCAATATCATCCGGGAAGAGATTAGCCACCTGTATCCACCACCCTGCATATGACTACTACATCATTGCCTCCGTTTACAGGGATAGTGAGCACTCTATCCCCTGGCTGCAGCCCGGCCGCCATATCCACTTGCACATCTTTGATTTCCTTCGCGGGGACGTTGAATGTGGCTGTCCCGCTCCCACTGCCGGTGTTTATCGTCCCGGATAAGCTGTATGCTGGCATCCCCAGCGTTACCGTCCACCCAGCGACAAGGTAATCTTGAATCTCATGTTTGAAGTTATCTAGCTTCAGACCGGATCCGGTGATTGTACCCATCTCTGCAGGAACGCCAGACATCGATTCCCCAAGCCTTTTACTAAAGGACTCCTGAATTGCCTCATGCAGTACATCGTATGCATCACCCATATTTCAAGAAATACCTCCTTTTTACGTAATCCGCTGTAGCCAGGTCTAAATTCATGTGTCCCGGATCCCCTAACATATGAGTAATAGACGTGACAATCTTCTTCGTGCCATCCAGGAATACTGCATCTCCGGCGCGAAGTGTATTAATGTCAATTCCGGTATATGAGATGGTTTCTTGTGTCCCGGTAAGCATGGATTCTGCCAGTTTCTTGCCGGCCGCCGCGGTCTTCACATCCTCATCCTGAACCATCCTCTGCAACGTGCCGTATTTCTTGGCTTCTCCGGTGGCAATCGCAAGGATTGGAGAAGGAGTCTCTTCATTGCTACCGGATTTTTTGGTACGGGTTGTCTTCTTGCGGTCCTCCGTACCGATTACCTTCACTTTTGTTACAGCTCCCTCCAATGTACGGCGGCGAGATACATTCTCTGTCGCCTCTAGCACCCACACAGTCGAATTGCTGCCCACTTTAAAGAGTTCCAGACCGTTAGTCGTCATGCGGGGGATATACATTTCCCCGCCCGCTTTTACGGTCTCCTGCAGGTCAGCGGTAATCATGCTGTAAATCGCTTGGGAGCGGTAAACGGCCTTTTTCAGCTTCGTCTTGGTATCCGGGATGGTTGAAAGCTCTATTCCCCAGTCTGCCGCATACTTTCGGAACCGCTGACTGGCCGTTTGCCCAGCTGGGAATAAGTATTCGTCCTCGGACTTAGCTATATAAATGGTCCGGTCATAAATAGTTAAATCCAATACCTTGATATTGTCTGTAGTGCTATTGCATTCCCACACCACTCCTGGGTTTAATAGCGGCTTCCATTCGCTTTTTCCATAAGGAATACCACTAATGCGGATTAAATCCGCCGGATTGATGGCTTGCATAGAAGCCGGAACAGCTATTCTTACGGTTGCCATGTATGATATCTGATCAAGTGAATCTTTGAGTGAGATGCTTTCAATGATTTCCCGGAGATAGTACTTGTCCAGATGTACAACTTCATAGCTCATGTAGGCATCACCAGCTTCTGACCTGGTTTAATCTTGTTTGGATCCGGACCAATTGCTTTCTTATTCAATGCATAGAGTGCCTCCCATTTTCCGCTGTTGCCAAGTTCCAGTTTAGCTATCTTGGAGAGGGAGTCACCGGGTCGGACTGTGTACGATTTCGGTACTTTCTTGGTATCAGGCCGACTGGTAGATGCCGCATTTTTAACAGAAGTTGCTTTTTGCTTAGCTGCTCCAGCCTGAGTATGAACCCGTGGCTCTCGCCAAGTCCGTAACGTAAGATCAAAATAAACGTCTCCCGGCTCACCGCCGCGGTACGTTGTATCATGCACGGATATAATTACAAGGTTATTTAAGGGAGAGCCAGTAATTATGAAGCGTACCGGCTGCTTTCCCACCATATAGGTTGTTAATAGGTTCATTGCTTCGTAAGGGTCAGGGATATTCTGTGTCACACAGTACGAATCCGGCTCCTTGGGAAAAAAAGAAGAGAAGGTGATTTCCTTCACCTTCTCCCCACTCGGATAATCAAACTCTCCGAATCTTACTATGTTCACCGTTTCGAATCCTTTTCCACGGTTGATTTTAATTTCTTCCGGATTGACCGGAAAGACGAAGTTTTTGCCCGCTCCGTCTATAAGGTGTAACTCCACTCTAACACCCCGTTTTCGTGAATTGCTCATGATGATTTACCACAATGTTTAATTAAATATAAATACGAAATACATAATTACAAGCCCACCCAAAAAAGCACGAAAAAACTCTTTAGAGAACGCATGTTTATTGTTTTCTTTATAGGCCCAAATTGCATTACGGACTGCGATTATAGTAGCTATAGTCGTAAGCATTAAGAAAAGAAAATAAACCCAAGGATTAAGAAATGCTGACCCGATCCATGTTAGAAAATCCATTAGAAATCCCTCCCCTCACATGCTTTTATTCTCCATATGAAGGGGGATTCCTTTTATTACTTAATATTTTGTGTTCTTCGACGCATTTCGGCAGCAATCCGGCTCCCGACTTGCAGTCCAATGGCGTCATAATCAAGGTCTTCCTGCTTCACGTTAACCTGTATAGCACCGTAAGGAAGTGTGACATTGATTTGATTCGTTGTTTCTGCCTTTATATTACGTATTCCACTTTCCATGCTACTGATCTGGTCGGGCGATATAAACACTGTCTGCGGTTCAGCGGGTTTTTCCAGCCTGCTCATTGGCAAAGACATACTATTTGGTAAAGTAACGCTGGGTTTCGTCGCATTCATAGTGCTAATCTTGGATGCAATTGTTTCCAAGCTCTTGCTTAAAATATCGGTAACAAGTGGTGCCGATGGTTTGGCAGGCTCGATAGGTCGCGGTGTATAAGGAATTGGAGTACGATTGAGAACAGCATCCAAACCAGGATACGGGTTACCTATAACAGCATCGACCTCAGGGGCGATTGTCTGCTTTTTACCGTACACAAGATCCATAAACTTGTTGCTTAAGCCCTTCCCTCCAAAGCTACCGCCTATTCCACCGCCAATACCACCAAGTATAGCTCCAATCGCTGTACCCGGGCCTGGAACTACGGAACCAGCTGCCCCTCCGAGAGTTGCCCCCGCCCACGCACCGGACCACCCGCCGACTGAAGACCCAACTTTTTCAGCTCTGTCTCTTCCGGGATCCGCCGTAGCTATAGAGTAAGCATCGACGGCCGCAACTAACGGCAAGGCTACTTTTGAAGCTAACTTAACACCAGGCATTGCAAAATCCTTTGGTGGGTTTATTCCTTTTCCACCAGGGCGATATCGTGGGTCTCTTCGCAACTCATTCCAAGGAATTTTTGACTGGCTGGCATCAGCTACACCTGCTGCCGCTCCTCTGGCTGCAGATTCTCCGGCAATTATAGCACCTTCAGAACCTGCAACACCTGTTGGAGTTTTCCCTGCTAATGTTTGTACTACACTCTTGCCTTTTCCGATAATTGTTTTGCCTATTTCAACAGGAGTTTTCAGAATATTATTATACAATCCACTCAAAATCGCTGAACCGACGACAACCGCTCCACCCGCTAATGCAGTATTTCCCACTGAAGGTTCATTAACGGCATTACTAAAAACATTACTTACAGCATTCGCTGCTTTCGTCGCAATCGCTCCAGCATCAAAGGCTTCAATAAACGATTGAAAGAACGCCGCTCCTGCAGATTCTCCAGCTGTCTTATATGGCGATTCATTGCCATCATCCAGTAACCCCAAAGCGCCCATAAACACACCCTTCAGCGCTCCTCCTAATCCCGCTCCGATCTTGCCGGCCATATTCGCCACAACACCTTGTCCTGTACTACCCCACCATGTATCAAACTGAGCCTGCAGGTCATCGAAAATAAATCCGATCTTCCCTTTGAAGCTAAGGTTCTGGAATTCCGTATTATTTAAGAAATGAGTTTTGACATAGGATTCAGCTTGTGAGGTCATATTCTCCATGGCTGCAGTAAGTTCCGGTGTATATCGGGATACGACTTGGGATAACTTTGTTACAACCTTCTGAATAATCGGCATTGTTGGAAGCAAGGCTGAAATTTGGAGTGTTTCTAAAGCCCCTTTGAACATTTCCACCGCTCCGGAAGCAGAGTTCATCTTATCCTGAGCAACTTTCAATGCAGTCACGTTGGACATTTCCCGTTGAAAGTTCTTGATACCTTTGGCGCCTTCCTTATACAGAATATTTGCTGCCCGGATGGCATCTGTACCAAACATCTGCTTCAGGTAATACTGTCGCTGTTCGTTGGTGAGCTTCTTCAGCTTGCTCTGCAGGAGATCAGCAATCGACGCCATATCCTTGATATTGCCTTTTTCATCGTAGAAAGCAGAGTGCAGCAGACCGTTGGCCATCATATAATCTTTGGTCATTTTGGCCGCTTTTGCTGTACCGGGTTTAATTCCCGCTTGCGCAGCTACAAACTTATCCATTGCAGAAGTAATATCTTTCACAGATGAAGAGGCTGGATTTATGCCCGCTTTGGTCAATTTCTTCATACTTTCTGTTACATCAACGGTCAGCAAATCAAATTCTTTGAAAAGGTTGTAGGCCTTTGTCGTCTCCGGCACCAAATTCAGCAAGAAGGTTTTCAGCGATGTACCAGCGTCACTGCCTTTCAATCCATTGTTACCGAATACCCCTAGTGCCAGGTTGGTATCAAGGAAAGAGGTGCCGACCCCGTCCGCTACCGCTCCGACCATTGATAAGGAATAGCGCAGATCGTTAAGATCAACTGCTGAAGCATTGGCGGTGCCCGCTAAGATATCAGAAGCTTGCGCTGCCGAAAGAGCATCCTTTTTATAAGAATTTAAGGATGTAGACATGAGTTCTGCTGATTCGACCATCTGCATGCCGCCGGCGGTCGCCAAGTTGAGCGCCTCACTGAGGCCGCCGTCTTGAACTTTACTCACAGATAAACCAGCTTTAAGGAGCGCTTCCTCCCCTTGAGCCGCTTCAAGAGCGTTATACTTCGTCCTCATGCCTTCCGAAAGTGCTAGAGCTTGCATTTTTCCAAGTTCCGAATCAGATATTTGGGTCAAGGCTTGAATTGACTTCATTTGATTTTGAAAATTCATTGCTTTCTGCGTAGATTTCACACCCGTATATACGGCTGCTCCGGTAAGCATAGCCGCACCGGTAAATGCTGTATTTACCGTGACGCGGAATGCCTTCCTTGTGAGGCTACCCAGCATAGAGGATACTTTCCCCAGGCCTGCTGTCGCCCGATCAACGAGCCTTACTTCTGGCCGAGCGTTGATGCGGTCCAACCGGTTAAGGGAAGAGGTAATCCGGCCTGCTGGCGCGGTTAGTCGGTCATTGAGTTGGACCGTTGGGTTCATACGGGTCCGACCTAATGCCGCCGCTCGCCGCTGTGCCTGTTCCATCATACGTTCAACGGCGCGGAGCTGCTGTTCTGTCCGCTCTACGCCGCTTGTGCCAATCACAAGGTCTAACTGATAAAATTCATTAGCCATTGGTCACCCGCCTTCCTCGGCGCCCGTTCGGTATTGCCGGCATTCCCGGAGGAGACTTAGAAATAATATCAAGTTCCCGTTCCGTGAACGCCCGCAGGAGCATCTGCTCACCCTTGGGTAAAGACCAAAACGCCCCGGGGCGCAAATCATGCTTTGTCCACAAATGGAATAATAGCGTGACCGTTCCCCCGGAGCGGGTTAGTTTTTTAGTTCTTCAATATCCACACCGAAACCAGAGAGCTCGAGCACCTTGTCGCCTACTGCGTCCAGTTCCCCGGCCAGCAGCAGCCGGCGGACCGCTTGATCACCGCCGGACAATTTTAGTTGACTGGTGATTCTCACGTCCCCCCAGCCCTCCAAGACAAGCTTCTGTTCATTCTTTTCCCCGTAATTCTTAATGACTTCAATGCCTTGTGTAGCTTCTTGAATCAGTGTGGAGTTAAATAGTTCATTGTCCATCTTCTCCACCTGGACGCCCTTCACATTCTTTTTGGATGTGCAGCGCTCCCGGATGCTGTCAACTCGGCTGGAGGTCAAACCGTTCAGCGTGACGCGCAGCCCCAGACGTTTAATATATACAGATTCCTCTGGAGCTGTAGCTGCCGTTTCGAAAAGTTCAGCCAATATCTGTTGTTCACTTAATTGTTGTTCGCTCATTGTGTATTCCTCCGTTTATAGTAGTTGAAATTAAACAGTCGCAATAATTGGATCAAGCAATTCAAACCCTTCGAATGTAAACGGTGTTTCCTCCGTCACTTCCTCACCAGCGGTCCAGTTGGCAATTTGCATACTGTCCGGCATGCAGCGGATCAATCGAATGGTTTCGTGCCCATAGGCTTCCGGGTCGTCTAGTTTGGAAATGATATCGAACTTAGAGAATTCCCTTTGCAGCATTGAGGAACTGACCTTGTAACCGCTGATTGTGCCTGTCCCGCTCTTGGCACCGATTTTGTACTGCTTCCAGTTGTAACCGACCAAATTCAGTTCCCGCTTATCCACATCGATCTTTGCTTCCAGATGGTTAATGTGCGTTTGCCAAACCCCATCAATAAAGGCCTGCCCATACGTGCCAAGAATAACTCTGCCTGGATCTAATGACATTCCTTATCCCCCCTTATTGCACGTTAAACGTGCCGAAAATTTGTTCCATAACGTCCGTATCATCTGCCGTCCAAGTGAGGAAGACTTGATCATCTTCAGGTGTAATCGCAGGAGCTGACCCGTAGTATCGCGGGTCAAGTGCGACATTGTAGCCCGCTGACTCAATTACACCTTCTGTAGCCAAGGTCCGTAGATAATCCTTGCCCGCTCCAATCAGAGCAAGTCGGCCCTCGGCGGTGTTATTGACCTTGCCGATATAGTTATCCTCTGCAGTTTGCATAAGATCGTAATTAATTTGATCCATGACGCGAATCTTCCGGATTTTCTTCCAACCTTTGTTCTGGCCTTCTCGTAGAGAGACCAGACTGTTAATGCCTTTCAGTACCTTGACCTTGCGGCCATCATGAATAAGCAGGAAAACCCCGCCTTTTACAGCTGTCTCCTGCTCAGAACGGGTCCAGCGCCGTGTGACATCCTCGAAAGGTGAAGCGGCATAAGTGGTCGAACCGCTCAATGCGGTACCCGCTACAAGGCCGGCCACCCATGCGGCAGTTTGAGCGGAGCTATAGGCGACTCCATCAAGAATCCCGCCGTCTCCAACATTAATAATGCCTTCATAATCAATAGTGGCGCTGCGGGAGATAGCCGTACTCACCGCTGTAGCCCCTGTATCTTCCGCTGCAGAGCCTCCGAGAGCGGCAACGATACCTTTGCCCTCTGAACGTAATCGCTTTACCCAGGAGACCACACTCGTTCTCAGTGCTGCATCAGATACACCATCCAAAGCGAGCACATGAAAATCCTGTGTCTCAAATGCACCAAGAGCAGCAATATAATCCGCATTCGTGATGCCTGATATTCCGGAGTTACCGCCTGTCAGCTCAATATTTGAAACATCTGCCAGGATGCCGTTACCTGGTAGTAACTCGGAAGCAATGATCCATATGTTTCCGGCATCCTCATTAATGGCAGCCACTGCCGCCGCGATGGTCCCGCTTATAAATGAAAAGGTTCGCAGGAGGGTTGTGCCGTCATACAGTTTGATATCCTTCTTGGAGTTATCTACCAAGTTTGTAGCAACGGATAAACGGAAGTTATTACCGCGGGCTCCTTTGTACTTGGCCTCAATTTTTAGGGCGTTCACCGGTGTTGCCGTGGTATCCTGGAGCGTTTTGGTTGCAAAGGCAGCTGAAGTGTCTCCTAAACGATAAGTCAGCACCTTTTTGGGTTGAGCCAGCAGTGCCAATCGCAAAGTGGTACGAGCGGTGGCACCACCGGTCTCATCATCCGTGAATAGAGTTGTGATTGCAGCCTCGCTGCCCACCTCTACAAATTCATTCATTGGCCCCCAGTGAGCCTTTACCGGCAATACGACCGTCCCCCGGGAGCCTGGTTTAATGGCAGCCAGCGCAGCAGCTTTGAAAACCATATATAAGCCTGGCAATTCCGGCATGTCCGTTGCACTCCATGTTCCTCCTGCCATTTACAGCACCTTCCTTCTTAAAAAGTCATTAATAAGCGCCCTTGCCTCATCAACGGTCAATTCTGTTTTATTACTGCCATACAAAGCGCCCTCCAGCACTTCCGGACCGCATGAAAAAAGAGCTCCGGCATGTGCCAAAAGCTCTTGAACAGGTACAGAAGGTTGTTTCGGCTGTGCTGCAGCTTGTTCTTTCTCTGCCACGCTTACCACCTCACCCTTTATATTCGTTTATAATTCACTCCAGCTATCAACGGGCCTTCATCTACTAACTTTTGAACCTTCCGGCTTAACGTAATGGTAACTTGCCCCTCTTTAATGGCATCCGCTTCTGTGTTCGATTTCGTATCTTTCACAGTCATGTATCTCCGGTCCAACACATCAAGCGGGATCTTCGGGACGCTGCCGATCGCCTCAATGAGCTTCAGCACACTATAATGTTCCTGATTCCCATCCGGACCGAGGACATGAGCTGTGAACCGCTTCGTAAGCTCAAACATCCCAACCCCTAGCGGCTTGGCCTCCATCCCGGTGATCCTCCACATGATAGAGGAGCGGCTATAACCAACAGGCCAGACGCCCTTATACACATTCCAGTCCGGTCCGAATAGTGTTTCGGTCCAGGAAGCCAGAGCATTGAGCCAGGGGTCTGAAGTAACCGGAACACCGGCACCCATCGGTTGCAGTGCCATCACAGCAAATTGCATGCCGCGTGTAATGGCATCCCAGTCTTCGTCTACGGTATCCTGAGAGGAACCTATATAAGAACAGGTGAACACTTCCCCCGCTTCCGTGACAAGCGGCTCAGCTACCAGAGCGGCAGCTATTTCCTGCTCCAAATCGTCAACAACCTCGAAGCTGGTACGCGACACATAGGGCCATACCTCAATGATCCGCCGGAAGCCTACCCATGCAGATTCGTTATCATCGTCACCCTGCAGGACAACCGCATAAGGCTTCACGCTGCTTTTGTCAGCTGCGTGCGGCTCATATACATCCGTCAGAGCGGGAATGGCTTCAATAAGTCGGTTTCGTATTGCATTTCTCACGTCATCCCCCACCATTTCGCAAGAGCCTGCTTAATTTTACCCTTATATTTCTTAGCGGTCGGCAATACAATCGGCCGGGCCCGGGTGCCGGGATGGTTTACCTTCTTCACCGGGTGCGCCGCTCCGCGCCAGTAAAGGGCCTTCTTATTCTTCGGCCGGATCACATGCGGCTTCGTCCCTTCTTCCAGGTAGAGGCCATATTTGACGCCATGGGCAAGATACATCAGAATCTTATCTTTACCCAACGGGCGGACGCCGCTGTGAAGTGATCGCCGAGCAGTGGTGGTGCGGTCCGTCCAGGTCGCCTTACTTTTCATTTCACCCTCTGCTGTTTGGGCGAGGTTCTGAATAATGGCGAATGAGCCTGCCCGTTTTCGCTTCATATGAGCACGAACATTGTCTCCCAATTTCGGCACAATCACTTCACCCTTTCCAGATCCGCCATATAGCCAACAACAACACCTTTTATCACATATGGCATTACCTGCAGCACCTTAAATTTATCTCCTTGGTGGGTAAAGGTATCGGATACATCAGTGCCCGCTTTTATATCGGCAAACTCATCAGCAAGCATGCTGTATACCTTATCGCTATGCATAGTGCCGATTGTCCCCGAATCGACTTGTGGAGATTGAGCGTTACCGCCGACAAAAATTCTAACGATTATCGGCGATAGGTCTGCTTTGATTTCCTCATAGCCCCCACCTTTACGCCGCTTCCCCTCGCGGTAAATGGTAATTGATGAAGGGTTCTGGCTGATATTCCAGGCGATATGTCGGCGCCGCAGCTCCACGAAATCCATCACAACACCTCTGGAGGCTGTACGCCGAAAATGTAGCTGCCGTAATTAGCCTTTGTCTTACCGATGTCTGCTGCAGTCGCATATTGCTTAGCCATTGCCAGGGCGTGGGCTAGACGATCCTTTAGGGAAGTAAGATCATATTTTTCTGACCCGATACTGTAACTCTCAATATCCGCCTGAAGCAGCCCCGCTTTTTCTGTCCATCCCTTCGCCACTGCCGAATCTAAACTATCCGATTCGGCCAGTAGCTCGTCCAAGTCAAAATCAGTGAAATTCGTGTTATCCTCTGTGCCGCCCTCTGGAATCCGCTCATTCAGCAGTTTACGCAAGCGAGTTCGGAGCTGGGCTGTCGCCTCCATATGCTGACACTCCTTAAGATTTCAGGGTGATTTTCTGAACATTTTCTTCAACTGCTGCATAAACACCACGGAATGAGTACCCTACGATCTGAGCGTCTACAAGTCTGGAAAGGTCTCCGACAGTGGATTCAATCTGGAGGTCTTTTTTAACCAGCTCCTTGAACCCTCTTTTTGGACGAATCAAATATGCTTCTCCTTGCGCGACACCCGGGTACGTATATGTTTTCTTGCCAACGGTAGTAGTCCAGCCATCGTAATAAATGACTGTGCTGATGCCATCAACAGCAGGATAAGTCGTACCGTTGATGGTGTAACCGCCTTTCAGCGCCATTTCAATATTTGATTTATCCAAGCTTGATGCCAGGAGGATAGAACCCGCACGTTTGGCGCCCTGCGTATCGGCCAACGCTTGGTTAAGCGTCAAATAGAAGCGGACCCATTTTGCATCCGTTGTTTCGCCTTGATATGCAGTCTTGTTCCCAGCTTTAGGGTAAGCAAAGTTAATAATCGGACTCAAGTGCATATCATTCAGCTTGGCGTTATGAGCTTCTCCCATTGCCTTATTGTAAATTTCAACAATGTAGTAGGAGTTGAACTCCTTGACCTCTTTGGAAATCTCAAAGCCCGCAGTTTGTGTAAGAATACGCGCCGCTGGCCCTGATTCCACGTTCAAGGCGCCGAATTTCACTTCTTCACCTTCCATGTGATCGGAGAATACCACCGTTCCGTACAGAGCCCATTTTGCATCAATCAATTGTGGGAAAGATGGGTCTGTGATGTTCTCATAGATCGGCTTGTACAGGATCGGAACCTGTTCACGGCCAATCTCAACATCCAGGACGGTTTTACGCATCAAATCCTTGAACTGCTCCAAACTGCCGCTTGTAAGCATTTCGCCGACTGGTCTCGTGAATTCGAGGGTTTCCATTTCTCCATTAACAATTTTTTTTACAACGACTAATTGCTCCCCATTAACGATAAAAGGGACATTCTCTTGGAATGTCCCTTTCTGGCGTTCTTCGCGCAAACTTTCAATGCTGATGATTTTTGTCATATTCGATTAAACCCCCTTAGATTTGTGGCCCAAGAAGCAGCCAGATAACGTTGTTTGCATCTTTTGCAACTGTGATCCGGCCGACAAGCCGGTTATTCGTTGCTGTTTCGGTAATTTTTTTGGTGCTATCATCCCAATAGACTGGAGTACCGACTGCGAAACTCTGCGTGGTTGCAATCTGGTTAGTTTCGAACTCGGCTTGCTCGATATCAAGAATCACATCCGCTGTTTGGCCTGCGGCAGTCACCACGTTCTGCTTAGCAACTCCAAAAAAACCAGCAATCAGATTAAAGGTTTCCGCCACAATTGTTGTGCTGGCAGGCACTGTAACACGAACGCTCTTGCCATCAGATACCTTTGCCCGCGAAACTGGAACATACGATGTAGGGACCGGTTGACCAGTAAATGTCATGCTTATTCCTCCTCGTTTTAGATGCTGGTACTGCGTGTTTTCACGCTGGACCCCGCATTATTGTTATTATTGGATCTGCTTCCTGTGCCCGCTGCCGGATCAGTATGATAGTTGCTGACAATTGCTTTAACAGCTGGATCAGCAAGGAATGCATCCATTTCACCGGCAATCTGTTCTTTGGTCGCCGTAGCAGCAATAGAAGCAGCATGATATGACCAAAGCTTGCCGATTGCCGTTGCCGGGTCCTTAATATCTTTACGAACCGCTTCAGAGGTCACTTTCTCCGTAATCATTTCCCCGACGATTTGCTCCCGGCCAGCTCCAGCATCCTTTTCAGCTGCTGCTTTAAGCGATTTGAAAAGGTCCTCTACGTTCATCTCACCAGTTACGCCGAGAATGTCTTTAGCTTTGCCGCTGATTTCAAGCGCACGCTGTACTTCTTTAGCGAAGTCAGGGGTGAGCTCTTCAATAACCTGTTGATCAGTCAGACCCATTTCTCCGGCTAGCGTGCCGATGGTTACACCTTTCAGTCCGTGTTTCTTTTTTACTTCAGTAATTACTTGAGCCCATTCCACTTGCTCATCATCTCCCTTCGATTGTTCGGGGCCTCCCCCTTCTAAATCCCACATTTCTCCAGAGGTCGCCACAATTCGTGTGCTCATGCCCGCACGGTCAAGAGGGGTCCAATCTATAGACAGCGGATCATATCCGACAACGTTTGTTTCACCGTTTGCCTTTTGTAGCTTCGGCATGCCGAAAATAGAAACTTGAGTGATACGTTTACCACGGATCCAACGTTTAAGATCACTCGCGGAAGCATCAACCAAACCGCGGAAGTAAGCTGTCTCACCCACCATTTTGGCTCCGATCCAGTGCGTCACTGGAGGGAGGAACTGGTTACTAACGTCCTCTGCCTTTTGGTGACCCAAAAACCCGTTCAAGGTTTTACTCATGACGGCATCAACAATGTTCCGTAGCGACTCGCCGGTATAGTTCCAGCCCCGCTTAGATTTGGAAGCGGGGATTTCAACAACAACTTGTAAGGGATCGGCATCACCCTTCTTAAGCTCTTCCACATCGACTCCGGACGCTAAGGGGACATCATCTACCTGCATTTCACCAGTAATTCCGGCGAAGAGTCGAAAGAGTGTCGTACCGCCGGCAGCCATTTCACCGCAAATCAGAACCTTTTTCATTTTTTTGTCTCACCTCCTCTCCGGTATAGGCTGATTAGTGCTTGTGAAAGCAAGTTAATTGCCTGTTCCTCCGCCATGGTCGTTGCTTCCTCTTCTCGCTTGTCCCGAGTGAGAGGCCAAAAGTGAATATGGAGAAGTTCATGCACCAAATGTTTCTCCATATCTTGCAGGCTTAATTGCTTAGGGTCATAGTCAACAGGATCAATGACGTTTATGAATGCCAACTTGTGGTTTTCATTCAAGTTAATCTCAGCGTTACAATCTTCGCCTGCCATATCTCGCGCTCGTTTAATATGAAGATCCACTTTCCAGTCCTGCAGCCGGAGTATTTTTTGCCATTCCACACATTTTTCCTTAAGTTGTTCTTCTGTAAAAATAACAGCTTCCAAAATATCAACCCCTTCCTGAATACAACAAAAATAGCCGTTCCACCGAAGGCAACTCTTCGTTCGGAAAACGACTCGATAAACCTAAATTCCTGAAAAAACAGTAGGATTTCTGCATACTATTCATGCATTTCGATCAATAAAATGAATAAAATCATGATAATATGCATCAGAAATACATAATCATTCATTTCATACAATATATAGAGTTTAATATGTGACAGAAACACAACATGCATACATGCTCACAAAATATGAGATTTAACCACATGTCTGCCCGGCACCTTTACGCCACCTTGGAATACACATTCTCATACCACTCTTCCAGGTCCGGTTGACTGGCTGGATTCTTTGTCCACTGGTTAAGACGGCTCATGAACAGGTCAAGGTCTTCGTGTACCGAAATCAGCACGCACAGGCAATTTGGATGTGCTGGCATTCGGGGTTCTTCTCCCACCGGCCACACGCCGCGGCCTAAGCCGTGATCAGCTGCAGCCAGGTCATCACAGATATCCGGCTTCGGGTGGGCTCCAGAAAGAACCCACTTCATGCCGCTATAGCTGGGACTAACTCGGGCAGCCGCAATAGTTCCCTCTCCGAAGGCCGCCGCCGTCTCCGTCCGGACCAGCCGTAGAGCTTCATAGGACAAGTCGCTCGGAATCCGGTTGCCTATCCGCTCCATCATTTCAGGGTAGTCACCGGATAGAGTCTTCTTCCCGCGCCGGACGTACTGCTCCAAAAAGCGAGCGGTCTTAACCGGGTCTTCCCCGTTTTTGATACCATCCTGAATGATCTCAGTCATGCTATGTCGGGCTTTGATTCCCTTCTGCCATATCCGATCTGATAACATCAATCCGTTCTCGCCGCGAGCCCACATGGCATCAACAGCTTGCTTGTTGGTTCGGAATATCATCCGCTCCAGCGGCTCAACCGGAATTTTGGCACTGCTGATATGGAGCTTCGTAATGTCAAAGGAATAGCTTGTCCCGGCATCCACTCCCTTGATGATATATTGATTCATCCGCTCGCGCAGCGACTGAGGAATATTTGTTTCCCGTAGAGTCTTCATCAGAGGATCGAGGTAGCGCTCGTTAAGCTGGCTACCAAATCCTCGCTGCCGCAGGCTGCGGATCTCCTTGGATACTTGGTCTCCAGCCTTGATAAATATCCTACGTACTTCCGGCTCTTGATTTAGCATCAGAGAGGTGTACTTCTTCCGGGCCGATAGCGCAAACACCGCGTATTTACCGGCAGTCATTTTAAGTTCCTGCAGCAGCTTACGCGCGGACTCCGTTGCATAATCAGCCATGGGTTACACCACCTCTTTTTGTTCCGCATCAAATATTTCTCCATCTTCCAAGCGCCGATGCAGGATTTTGGTTTTTAGAATACGGCTTTTTTCGTACTCAATACTTGGATCATCACCAGCGTATGGGCGCATAGTATCAACCCAATAAGACAAGTATTCCACTGCAGCCGGCTCGCTGATAAGCCCCCCGGCCATTGCTTTATCCAGAGCTTCAACGATAAGTTTAAGTTCTTCGGCAACATCCTTAGAGTCCCGCTGATCCACGGTTTCCCACACTAATGTAGTTTCGTAGGTCTCGAATGTGGTCAGTTCTGATTGTGAGGTCATGGACAACACCATACGGGCCAGAAGCTGCCAGGAGTCAGTGAATGATTTCCGCTTCCGCTCTACTTTTTGAATGAAGATAGGCATCTGCTCCTTGACGCTGGACAAGCTGGACGGCGTATGCACGCCAAATATAAATTCCGGTGTCTCCGAAGCGGATACAATGCAGTAAAATACGAATTCAAGCAGTGCTGTTGCATCACCGGTGGCAGACTTGGCTTCGATAAAGGAAGCATCATCTTCTCCCTGTAAAATCAGGATTTCCTTACCGTTCAAATCAATTCTGCCGCCTTCAGCAGCAAACTTCTTCGTATCACTTATCCCGAAATTGTTCAGTAGGAAGCTTGGAACCTCTTTCAGCTTAAGCTTTAGTCGAGGCGTGCTATGCATCTTGGATCCCTGAATCGCTGCAAGGAATACATCATGGTATACCTTCAAGAATGGTTCGACAGACTCCAGATCGCTCTTACCGAATTCTGTTGTTTCATCGCCGTCATTTTTAAAATGAATAATAGGGATGAAGCCCCATAGATTATCATGCTCTCCTATTTCCAAATCTGGCGGCTGGTCGCCCTCCACTTGGATAATGCGCTTCTCTGCACTGATACGCTGCTTGATTTTGCATTGCTTTTTTGTCCCGTCTTCTGCGTACCATGTATGGTCCGCTTCCAGCACATACTGCATCGCTTCTCCAGTGAGCGGGTCTTTGTCAATCCGCTTGACCTGTTCCGGAGGGATGATGTTATAAACTAAGCGGGATTCCTTTTCGGGGTAAAGTGTGGAGCCTTTTTTCTCACGGGTAAGCCAAACAAAACAGTCCCCTTCTTTAATAGCATTCAAATGGGTCCGCTGTGCCTTGGATTCATTCTTTTTCAGAAAGTCATTAACAGTCTTCTGAGCATCTTCATCCTTGGATTTAAATTCAGGTAATCCAATATAGCCTACAGAAGCATTAACTACTTTCTTAGCGAATCCCGCTCCCAGCTTGTAACTCTCTTCCGTGTTATCGTAGAGCGCCCGGGCTTTGGCATAGTCTACACGGCTGGAGTCAAGCCTGTACGTACCGCCTAATGTGCCGGTAATGACTCCCCAAAGGCCTGCCATACCCTGCCGCAGTTTAGACATTTCGCCAACCGCTCGATCTACCATTCGCCATCTAGCCATATACCCTTCCTCCTCCCAGTATTGATGCAGCAGCCGGATCAATAACGGCTCCGGTTTTTGCAAACGCCAAAATAAGCGCATCCGCTCGGTCAGGAGACCGGAGACCACGCTTTTTCATTTCCTTCTTGGATTCAAGAATGATTTTCCCCTTGCTGGTTATAGTATATTTCCGGGTTGAAAGCTGGCCTATCAGATCCTCATCATTTGGAATCTGGATATCCTCTGCTTGTAGCAGGTCACGGACCGTTGCCCATGCTTCTGTACCCCAGTTCTCATAATGTTCAGTATCCAGGGCCTTTCCGCCGTTGTGGCAATCAATCACGGTGATATTCAGACCGTCTTCTCTGGCAACTTCTCGAATGCGATCTGTAACACCTCCACCCATGCCATCATCATCAACCTTCACAATGCATCGAGGTCGACCGTATTGCTGCATACATTCCTTGGCTGCAACAATGACCCACCCGGCAGTTTTCATTAAATCATTTTTGGAATAATGACGAATGAATGGAACCAACCCGCCAATCCGCGGAACAATAACTGTTTCATCATCTCCAAAGCGGGCAACGTCTACTCCTATTTCCAATTCGGCAGTTTCAGGAATGCTTGATTCCCAATTCCCACTGTCCTCATCAAGAATCCGAACATACACTTCCCGGGCTGCTGCAGTCTCTGCAAGTTCCAGGGGAATGAATGTATCCGGTTCTGATCTTGGAAACTCCCCGTCCGCCCGCACACGGACCACATCACTGTCTTTGCCGTATTTATTTTCAAGCATCTCAATGTTCTTTTTGTTGGTCCGCTTGCTGTCGCGGCTGGATACTCGGTGCGCCTTATAGGTTCCTCGGTCCTTATGGTGGCTGTCATAAAAAAAACCGCTTGTTCGCGTGGGGTTACCACACATCAGCAGCTTGTTATCATCCCCGGTTAGAGTACCGAATATAGCTTCCATGATATCGTCTTTTACACCGGAGGCTTCATCCACAATAAAAAGCATGTGATCCTCGTGAAAACCCTGCATGTTCTCCGGCTTGGTCGCGGTCCGTGCTGTTGCAAACCATCGCTTTTCCTGGCCGACCATATAAATCTTGGTCTTGGTCCATTTCAGAAGGTTCTTCACTTTCGAGCGTTCCAGCCACTTCGCCACCTCAGACCACAATACATCGTGGAGCTGCTGGCGAGTCGGAGCGGTGCAAACAACCCGGGAATTCGGGCGGCAGCATAAAAACCAAATGACTAAAGCGGCTTCCAGAGCTGTCTTACCTACACCTTGACCGGAACGAACCGTCACAAAACGCGAATGAGCCACATCGTACATCACAGCCAGTTGCCATGTGTCCGCATCGAAATCAAGCATATCTTCTGCAAATGCGGCCGGCTCATCCCAATATAGATCAATTAGGGCTGCCATTGATGAAATAACATTATAAGGCTTAGCGCTCATCGCTGTTCACCTTCGCCTTCCGCTTCTCGGCAACGTCCATCAATGCACTTACCCAGGCCTGCGCTTCACCATTACCGCCGCCTTCAAGCTTTTCAATAAGAAGTTGCTCTTTACGAATCTTCAGGCGGGTTTCTTCATCCATGTAGTCGGTGTACTTCTCCAACTGTTTCAACGCTTCAATCTTGTTATAGAGTTTCACACCAAAGCCATCTTTGCCTTCTTTTACCTCAGAAATGATACTGGTGTCCACCTCACCGGAATTGACCAGGTTAACAAAATTCTGAGTGCCAGTCAGCTGCTTGCCGTCCTCATCTAAAAGGGGCTCTCCCTTTTTATTGTGGCGCGGGAAATCCCGGTTACCAAAATTGACATAATCACCGATGTCCGCGAAAGCGATCTTCATCCACTCAGCAATGATCCGCTTGATGTCCAAACCCAGTTCTTCGGTGAATTGTTCCTTGGCCTGCTTAATGGCCGCCTGTATCTCAGGTTTCCTGAGGTTTTCCCATCCGATGGCATAGGCGGTCTTCTTTGAGTAGCCGGCAGCGATTGCAGCTTGTGTAGCGTTGAAGGTCCGCAGGTACTCAAGTACAAATATCCGCTGCTTCGGAGTCAGTCCGTCTTCATCTGGTTCACCCGTATCCGCTTCATCAACCTGCGGTGGCGGCTGCTCCCGAATCGGAACGTTCCGCTTTTGTTTGGAACGTTCCGATTGATTTACGGAACGTTCCGTATTTATGTTGGGAACGTTCCGTTTGTTTTTCTTGGATTTCTCCGGCAGCTTCGGTTCCTTCTCACTGTTCAGGGTGGCTTCCCAGTTATCTTTACTCTTCCAGCCTCGGACCGTACCGTCCGGCACTCCAAGGCTGGCGGCAATATCAACAATGTCCCGTTTGCCGCCGCTGTCAATCCATAATTGTTCCGCCTCGGCCCTTTTCGGGTCTCTCTTCTTCCCCACTACATTTCACCACCCCCAGTTAAATAATTCTCGCTGAATTAAGCGCGGATCGCGCGGCGCTGCAAAGAATCTATTATTCTGTCGCTTATTTTTTCGGCAATAGCATCAATATCAACAGTACCCGTTGTCTGAAGTATGGCTCCTTGAACACAGGTAGCATCAAATGATTGTTGCATAATCACAGAACTTTGTACCTTCTCATGAACGTTATCAAATATCTCCGACATCTCATTATAAAGACTACCGTGCTTTATTAGCACTTGGATAATTTCATCTTCAACAGCTTTCAGATTCCTTGCGGGAATTAACCTCATCGTGACCGCCTCCATTTTTTAGACATAAAAAAAAGCACCCAAAGATGCTTAAGTGGTTTTGCTAACGAATTGTACTCTGAACAATTCGTTCACCCTTTCTATTCAGATTTTCGTTATTATCGCAATGAGTGCAATAGCGCTCAGGCTTCACACCCTTTAGATTCCATCCACACTTAGGGCAGAAGCAATCAACCCATTCTTTCAGCATCTCCACAGTCACATTATCCGGTGTCTCTACCTCTTCCCATTGAATCTTGGATGGATCATTCAACAGGCTCACCTACTATCTGTTCAACCCGCGCTTGAATGAGTTGCTTAGTCTGGTCTAGGTATTGGCTGTATTTCTCGGTGCTTTGCTCATGCTGTTGGATAGAGCGCTCATATCGTTGGTTAAGCGCTGCGCCTTTCCAACCATTCCATAGGGCCAGTGTTACGGCTGCCGCAAGCAGGATCTGCAAGAACAGGGTAATTCGCTCTGGTCGCTTATTCAAACTACTCATCCTTTCAGGATATAGTGACCCATGTACCTTACTTCGCCGTCACCTCATGGGCTTTTGGGGTTTAGATTATGGGTAGGTCATTTTCCTGCCGTGTTCTCAATCATCACTTGACGCTGGAATTCTTTATCCTTATAAAAGCTTCGCAATAACTTGATGCAGCCGATTAATGTCTTGGCCTTGAATCTCATCCCTTTACGGGTAATCATCCATTTATCGTCCAGCTTCTGGATTAACACAGTAGCGCCTCCTAATCTATGTTGACAAGGATTGTTGCAGGTCCATCGTACTTAATGCTATTGCCGCCAATCATAATCACTACGGGCTCATGACCTTCACCGATGAAAATATCAACGCCTTCGCGGCGGCTTAACTCTTCAGACAATTCTCTTGTAGTGAATTGGCTCAATTCCATGAGAGCCCTCCTTGATTCGTTTTATTTCAAAAGGACTATAACCACAATGACCTGAGCCAATGACCAAAAGGCGGCGGGATAATCTTTCTTATTCATCGCCTGCTGCCCTTTGACGTACATCCATAGACCGGCTACAACCAAGAATAGTTTAACGCTCAATACATACCATTCATATAAACCCACAATATCACTTCCTTGTTACGTTTTTACGATATAACCCCCGTAATTTCGGATACATTATAATCATGAATTACTTATTTGCGCATTAAAAAAGCCGCCTAATGGCGACCTTTACCAGTTGATCTATATTTATGTGCGCCCATGACTTCATTAATAGAGGGGAAATCAAATACTTTCCCACCTGTCAGACCATTAACAATTCTGATTGGAATTCCAAAAAATGTGTCAGGTTCATGCGGATCTGAAAGTCTATGAATCAACCAGCGGATCTCTCGGTCAATCCATTCTTCCCATACATCTTTTCTTATTCTAATCTCAGGCGGCTTAAGTCCGTAGCGTTCTTCATATTTTGTTATTTCAAGAATAATTTCTTGTTCTGGTGAACTCCATGCGGGCATCTTGATTCCTCCCGATAACATTTTAATTCTATAATACCATAATAAATGTGGGCCGGGGCCATTCTCCCCGGCATAGCAGCATTTCGCGCAACGGGTAGCAGCGTACCTGACTTCCCCAAATGGTTCCCCTGGCCTTATTCCGGTTCTACTTCCTTCAGTGGGAGCTCGGCGTTCTCTCTCCGCGCCTGTCGGTTGTGCCGGGGCTCACCGAGTCGTATCTGCCTTATGTCTAAGCGTCTCTCTTCCGCCACCACATCATATATATGTGATGCGCCTCTGATACTGGATTAAGTGGTACTTAACCGTACATAGCAGGAGCGCCAGTCACCTCAAATGAAAAAATGACGACGATAGCATTTACCCCTGGTTGGCACATGGGCTAATCAGATTCTTATGGCTGCTATCATCGTCATTACCTATAAAGAAACGTTCGTTGATAAGTTTCTCCTATATATAGATGGCTTTTGCCCCACAAATAAACCGATGTTTATGTCAAAAACAGATTATTGTTGCGGCTCTCTTGAATTTTATCTTTAGCCCGCTGTAAAAGTGTTGATACATTTCCCCGGGAGAGATCCAGAACCTCAGCAATATACGAGTGAGGCATGCAGTGACCATAGGATAGTGTAAAGCACTCCCGTTCCATTGGCGAAAGCAGCTGCAGCGCCTCTTCTATCTGAAAATACTCCCAGTCGCTCAGATTACTTGGGCTGCCGGCTTTTGAATTACTGACATATGCCTGAATTCTCATCGGATCAATCAGCTTTTCTCTTTGATATGCTGCCCGCCGCTCGATCCCACGCTTATTCCCCGGCCGCCGCCCGGTGTTAAGCCACTCAATTACAAACTCACAATCCGACTTCATTCCAGAGATAACCTTCTTATCATCAGCGTCTGCCGTCCTGTACGCCCGTTCAGCACCCTTTAAGGAGAGTTTATAGTTTAATGCTGTGGCCGGGCCTAAGTCCGTAATGTGCTGTTCTGGAGTCGTACTCTGTGCTGTTTTCATCCTCATTCTCCTCTGTGTTATAATTATGTGTGAGGATAAAAGTTGCTGCTTACTGCCCTGATGCTGAGTCAGGGTTTTTTTCTGTGTCGGTATCTACAACTGATGTTGAAAATAGGATAATGCTGAGGCTTAGAAACGGCCCTCTCATCTGCGGGGTTCGGTATTTAACCCAGGTGGAACCATGCGCCAGCACCTCTGCAGTAACACCAGTATCTAACTGGAATTGTCGCTGGCCGGCATTCAATGCGTCTCTTACCTCTTCGGTACGCATGCTCATTCGATTGTCCCCTTAATCACAAACGGCTTCTCTGCTGCCTTACCGGTTGGGGGTGGATACTTCAAATCCAGCGCGGCCCGTTCCTCCGGAGTTAATTGCGATTTCTTTATTTCTCCCTGCCCGCCGCCGGCTGCCTCGTTTGCTTTATTCTTGATCCCCACATACCAGTCACTCATTAATATCAGCCTCTTCTCGATGGAAAATCACTAATGCTCCTAATAATGCAAACTGTCCTGTAACAAGCCCAGCAATGAAAAACAGCAGACCGTTACTCATCTTTGATTCCCTCTAAATCTATAAACTCGCATTCTGTTAACTGTTTTTTGTACTCACGACTCTCGAAGTATACTAACGCGTTCTTTTTTCCTGTTTTCTCAACTGCCATCACCTTGCCCGAACCCCAGTCTGGATTTTTCTTATGCTTGACCTTATCCCCCAGCTTTGGGGTGTCTGGTTGTACTGGTGTGGGGTCAAAGGTTCCGTCCTCGATTTCACCAATTGCAAAATCTAGAACCTCTGCAGCATGAGGGTCACAAGTATTTTCCAGTTCCTTGTGTAGCCATTCCAGTAGCTTATCTGCATCTATCAGTTTAGGCATTGTTCATCAGACCTCTTTCTTTAGCAATTTCGAACAATCCTTTGATTTGATGGTTTACTAAGATGATATTGATTTCGTCCAATCTGTCTTCGAGTGCGGTAATTTGTTCTTGTGTAAAAGTGACTGTTCTAGTTCTTGTACACTCATCCATCGGAGCCTCCTTTATTTTCCTCTGTAGCTCCGATAGAAATTCAACGTGTGTCTTAGGAATTGTCTGTTCCCTCCTCCGGAATATTTTTCGGAATAATTCCTGTTGGTTTTCCTGTATCCTCCCCTGGTAGGTTGATATGGGCGTAATGAGTGACATCACCATTTCCATTTAAGGCGCAACAGTCAGGTAAATACCATTCCGGTTGATCGTCATCCGCAAACTTGTGAAATCCAGCAACATCTGCATATTTCCCATTACACACGAAGTATTGTTTATCGTCACCGTATTCTGGAGGATTCGCCTGGTCATACGGTATCCAGTTGATCAATGGAGCTGGGGCAGCCGCCAGCAACAACATTGCCATGTCCAGTGCTTCCCGCAGCCTGCTGTAATTCTCCGGTGGGTAATTGCACTTGATTGCATGAATTGCTTCTTCATTTGTCATTGGGTTGTTCCTTTCTTTATGGGGAGCCATATCCCTTACCCCGGCCCCCGCTGCGCTGGGATTATTCGGTCGCGTCTCGATGGCCTCCGGCCTGACCAACAACTTCTCGCGAAATAAACTCCTTCACCTTATCCAGTTCACTTTTTTCTACAACAACACGATCAAACATATCCGCAGCAGCGAAACTTATAATTTCAACTGTAAATTCTCTAACCATTTCCGCAAGTTCATCGGGGCTCTCCGCCGAACTATCCCAACTTTCTTGTTCTGCCCAATCTGTCACATCTTCTGGTCTAATCGTGAACTGTTTGACCTTGCTAATTTCAAGCTGTGGTAACCTCTGTTCGCAGCATTTGCAATGGGATCTTTGTGTGACGTAGTTAACGATTATTTTGCTCATATCCTCTTCTCCCCCTTATACCTGCTTGGATTTGCGTTTCTTCCCGGTCGCATTAGCAATGGCTTTATCAATAGCCGCCTGCTTACACTCTGGCTTGGTGCAGTAAAGTGACCAGTTACCTGATGATGCCTGACCAGTATCTTCTCCGCAGTTCGCGCATTTTGCTGTTGTCATCGTGTATCCTCTCCCTTTGGGGTCTATGCCCCTACAATTTCACAACTTCGCACATTTTTACTGGTTTGACAGTGTAGGTGACTGAATATTCACGTTCATATTCAATTTCCGAACCGCAGCTACTGCACTCCATCTTGTCGCTATCTGAGCTCAATTCCCATGCATCCCCTTGTTCATGACCACAGTAAGGGCAGATCAGATCATCGCCATACTCTTCGTCAGGTTCGTGATTAAGAGTGATCTCCTCAACACCCAACACCTTTGCCTGCGGACTTTTACTGCAGCACCGGTATGTCTTGCCGTTGATCTCAAATGTTTCTCCGAATTCCGGTTCTACTTCTACTTCTTTCACAAGTTCCATAAGTTGAAAGTTATCGGACCAAAAGTGTTCTCTATCGTAAATTCTTATTTGCCACATCTGTCTCTGCCCCCTTATAAGTTAAGTACCAGACCTTATACGGCCTCCGCTACGCTAAGCTGATTCGGTCGCTACGGAGGCCTGACGGCCGTTATACATTCATTACAGCCCTCAATGCAGCCTTACATATTGCCTCGGGTGCGGTTTTGGAACATACGCGATACCCCTTCGTCCAGTGCGGTTCACCTTCCGCCAAAATGAATCTTGCCATCCATCCCCACGAACCATCATCAAGTTCAATCATTGCCAATTCAGTAAAATGCCTCTTTTTCATATGTTCTACTATTTCCCATGCTGCGGATATGTCTGTCGAATATTTTGGGCAAGCCTCCCATGTCTGTTCTTCCGAAAGTCTCCACCATGCATTGCCCAGATTCTTTCCTTTTTCGATTGGGTTAAAATCCTCACCAGCAATAAGTAAATAAAATGTCTTGTCGCTTAGTGCTGATGGCTTTGAAATAATGGATGCCTTGAATAGTTCCCTTGCGATTAATCTATTAAATTCTGGTCCCGGCTCCTTCGCCAGTATCTCTTCCCTTGTGAGTGTCATTGGTTATCTCCTTCCTCCTTTGAAATCTTGAAACTTTTCACGTACACGCTCCATACCAATGCTTTCAGTGGGTTCTGGATCAGAGGCAGTAGTTTCAAAGGCTCGAGCTTCTTCCTCGCTTAATACAGCAGTTGTGGGTCTGATTGATTTAATCTGTGTTACGGCCTCCTTGGGTGCTGGGGTATGCCATGTCCAGCCTGTAGGATCAATGCCGTTGCGCTCCAGTACGGCGTTCGGATCGGCGGCTGGTTGTATATTTGACTCCAAACGCCGAAGGATCTCTTTTTTGTACTCGTCGGCAAATTCGTAATCTCCGCCGCGACATGCAATCTCAAACTCTGACACCAACTCGTCATTTTCACATACTTCCGGTTCTCTTCCTGGTCCCATAATTTAAACCTCCTCATTTTTGGTGGGTGCTGGGGTATCTGGGTAAAGGGTGGAACTGTGTGTTTGTGTCATTGGGCTTCCTCCCACATTTTGGCTTGTGCTTCCTCAGCATCTTTAATGATTTTGTTGTATGCCGCTTTGTCCTCTTCAGATCCCTTAATGAGTTCACAGTCCGAGAACCACTCGAAATCGTTGCCAAACAAATGGTAGATGCTATCCGGTTCTTCGCTTTCCTCTTCAAACATTCCGGCGCATTGGTCTATACCGCCACCTAAATCGTCATCATATTCAAACCATTGAGGAGTCATCATGACGGTTTTTCCAATAAGATGGTTGGAGTTGTGGTCTTTGCACCATTGCTCCCCGAACTTCACGCTGTCACCGGGTTCAAATTTGATATGATTCATCGTTTATATCCTCCCTTAGTGGGAGAGGAGGGTTACTCCTACTCCCAGGAATAATTTTGGAATAATATTTATCGAAAATGACAACCCTGCGGCCCCCGGCTACGCCTGGGTTTATGCTGTCGGACGGTGGCCTAACGGCCCTCTTGCATCATTTCTCCGAACTTCGTACTAACGAATCTGTTTTGGATATTCCAAAACATCGCATTCTTTTTTAGCTTCTACACGACTATTAAATTTCAAAGCTTTATTAATATCATTGGTGTATATTTCTGAAAGGTTACTGATGACTTTTTCAAGATACTCTCCATTCATGTTAACGATTACCCACTGCTCCATTGAACCCTCTCCTATCATGTAGTTTGCTTCAATCTTGCGGCACTGAAGTTCCTGCGTTACCAACGATAGTCCAGACGCCATCTGGATAAACATCCAGCCAATCCCCAAGACCAATGATCGTGTTCTGAGCTGCTAGGCCGCTTACACCCGCTTTGTTCTCCGCTTGGATAACCAGCGCCATCTCTCCGGTCTCTTCGTCCTTCAGAACGTCATATTCTTTAATAAGATTTCCTGCAGTGTCGTGTCTTGGTTCAACTTTTCTACTCATCCCTTGCCCCTCCTTCATAATTTGTAAGCTCAACCTTCCCATTCTCGTCATAGACATCGAACAGCTCATTTGTGGACCTGAACGTGGACTGTCTCAGCTCAAGGATTCGTTTAAGAGTCTTGCAGGTGTACACTTTCATTCCCTGATGCTGCCCATCCAGCCCGGTGAATGAACCACGATAGAAGCGTGCAAAATCTCTATGCTTATAGATCGCGCGGTCATCACTCATATATAGCCTCTCTGGTATCACTGTTCCGTCAGTCTTGCGTATTTCTGGTAATGTCTTCTCCTCCGGTTCCTTACGTAAGTAGTACATATGCTATTTAGCCTCCCGTAGCGTGATATATGCCGCCTCTGCCCTCTCTCTGGGGTAAATGGTGTTGCTCCATTCCTTTACTTGTGTCATGGCCTCAATACCTCCCTGAATCATTTGGTCGGGGTGGGAATAGGTCGTCAAACTCACTCACCTTCCTGCGTTCCGGGTGTTCCTCATTTATTGGACCAAACATCGGTCCGCTATTATCGATTTCCTGAATGTACGCCTCGTTAGCCCACATGTAATCTTCGCAATTTTCGCATGCACAGCAGAAATTACATTCTTGCGCCTTTTTTTTCGCTCTCTCGTACCATTCCTTTATTTCAACTTTATTCATTTGCCTTAGCTCCTTCCCCAATGGTTGCCCGGGCTTTCTCCCCTGCCTCCTGCTGTATTCTCGACTCCCAATCAGTAGGAATCTCACCTCTCATGCTTGTGTAGTTCCCAATTTCATAGTTTTCGGGTTTTGCATACCATTCCAGCGCCTCCCGTTGCTGGGCTATGGTCTGTTGTGCCTCTGTTAGAGCAGCCAGCACATCATCAATGATCGTATCTGCATCCACGGATAACGGTATTGCTCCCGGACGAGATGCCTGAAACAGCACACTGTCACCTGTGTTTATAATTACTTCTGATCCGTCTAGCAAGATAACTCTTAATTCACGTTCTTGATCGCTCATACTGGTTATCTCCTCTCATGATATAAAGCACATAATCCAAAACAATCGAATGTTATTATTTGGTACATAAAGGTGTTAAATTGACTAATATAGAGGTGAATGATGTGCCCAAAATTTTATATTTCCTACTTATTTTTGCGATGATTATGGTGTGCACCCGTATTTGGCGGTCAAGACGCAAGTAAATTGTTGGGGGCTGTTATGCCCCCTTATTTATGTGCCAATCTATCAGCAGCAGCTCTCCTGTTGACTCTGCCGTATATCCATGCCGGGCTAATGCTGCTTTAATCTCCGGTTCCTCACATGCGGCCTTGTCTACCTTCTTCCCGGCGTGGATAGCGAGTGGACCCCGGTACTTCGCGGCCCAACCACGCGTTTCAAACCGCTTCTCCCCGGTGGCGATCAGTGTCGCCCAGGGTTGTATGATGGTTATAGCCTTCATCACTTTACCGCCTCTCCCCCGAGCAGTTCCGGGTTTTCATAGATGTTGCCGATCACCTTGAGTTGCCGGAATCCGTTCTGCTTGCAATTGTCCCAATGCCAAAGAGGGAAAGTCAGTCCGAGACTCAACGTGCCACTGCCTGAGATCACCTTTACGCCCCACTGATGGTGAGTCTCTACCCAAATGATTTGCAAGACGGATACTCCATCGTCTGTGCAAAGGTAGCCATCGTGAATTTCAATCCCTTCCTCGTCCTTCAGCCCGGTATATTCCAACAACTCAAAATCCGACAGCCGTAGCTTATGGAAACCCCTGCCGTCCATTTCCAAATACACGCCCAACACCTTGACTTCAAAATTGATCATTTCCAGCTTATCCGGTTCGATCATGACGCTCAGCGGCTTATACCAAGCACGGTATTTCGGTTGGCTGCTCATACTGGTTAAGCCTCCTCCGGATTGTATCTGCGAAAACTGGAAAGCCATACCGCAATGTCCATTGCAAGTTGTTTGTTGTCAGTCGCATCTGCGTAAGCCATCAGCGCCGCGCGGGCTGCCAGGTCTTTCGCTGGCTTAAGCACAAAGTATTGTCCCTCGGCCTCCTGCCCGGTCTCGCGGTTAATGATCTGATATTTGTTATATAGTCCTTGGGTTTCGTTGCTCATGGGTTATGCCTCCCCTTCATCTTCGAAGCAGCCTTGCACCAAGTCGTATAAAGGTATTGCTTCCCACGAAAAATCCGTTGTGATCTTTACCGACAAATGCGGATCTTCATTTACAAATTCAATCCGGGCATTACCGCCAGTCTCATCATCGAAAATGAATTCAAAACCCTTTTCAATCCGCTGCAGGTCCCTTTCTTCAATACTGTAACTCCGGCTCAGCGCGGCCTTTACCGCCTGCTCAGCAACACCGGCAATTGCACCGTTTATCCAAATGATTAATACATTTTTCATGCTTATCAGCTCCTATATAGGGGAGAGGGTGGTTAACCCTCGATCCCTCGGTCAATTAAGATACTAATGCACCTATCTCCCAGGCTAACTTCCGCACTTCCGGCCAGTAATGAGCGTCCCGTCCCTGCCCGTTGCTATCCTTGCAAAACCATTCTGTAATCGTTCGTTTGCCATGAACCACATATTCCCTGAGAGATTTCACCCAGTAGCTTTCTGTGCTGGACATTGGCAGTTCGCGTCCATACAAGCTAAGCTTAATAGGATTCTCATGTACATTGTGGTTTCCCCATGCCTTGCTTTCGATTTCTATGAGGGACAATCTGCCGTTGGCTTTTAATTCAAATGCAAAGTGTCTTGAAGTCCAATCGAATTTATAAAGCTTCGCCAGCATTTCATTAGCTTTCATTAAGCGACCTTCTTTGCCTATGCCCTTGCATTCCTTGCTGATCTGGGCTGTCGCGGTTTCATTGAATTTAATGCGCGCTGCTGGTTTGTGATGACCAGATTTCTTTATCAGTTTCCGCTGCCGGTTTTCCTCACTGTCTAAATCGAAGAACTCAAAACTCGCAATATTTCTGTATTTATGTTCATGCAGTATGACCCACCACATGTTGTTGATATTGTGATAAACTGTGCCGCGCTGCAAACACCCTTTTGGGTCTCTAAAATACTTAACTTCTCCGTTCCTGATCCGCTTGCCGTCCTTATCCTTGCTGTTATAGCTTGCTATCTCATACTCCGGTAATTCTTTACCTTCTTTGTAATGGCAGGAGCTTTTAATATGATTCATTACCTTATCGAAAGCCCTCACTATAACTAGCTTGGATTGATCCTCATATCCATCCGCTTTGCATGTTGCTTTGATGTGCTTTAATTCAGTTAAAAATGACAATCGAAGTAAGTACGGCATGAGCTTTAATTTATCGAAATCATAGTACCCGCCACTTCTATTGACAGTGTTTATCTCTTGGAAAAACTCAATTTTGAATCCAAGGCGGTATTTTTCAGCTTTAAACTTCAGGTCGCCTTTTTGCCCCTCAAAGTGGTCTTTTGCCAAAATAGCGTAATCTCTTAAAATGCGTTGATCAGTCTGAATGAACCATCCTCGTAATTTCATCTTTTCAAATACAAGATCCATAACAGTCCAGGCATGATCTGATTCATCTCTCAGATAAAAACTAGTTCCCTGCGAAGCAAGGCTGTCTTCGAAATATTTGTCGTTGTCGCTCACGTTTATCTCTCCTTATAGGGGCTATGCCCTGATTAGTAATGAAGGTGATTTGGAATATAATGTCGAATTCCTATGTTGAAACTATCATGATTAGAAAGGGGTCGATATTCATGACAAGCGCTGATCTCGTGTATCAGATTCTTAAAGTCATTGAGCAGGAAAAGGAACCTAAAGCAGCCGATCTGGGAGTTGAGCAAAAAGATTTCGTTGCCGTCTTAGAACAAGTTGATGAGGCTAATTTAGCAACGAACATCACATTCGCTCGTGGAGGATCGGGTAACGTTGCCCGAGTTCCTTTCGCTAATGGAAGTCGTTTAACACTCGCAGGACGTAATTTTATTGCTGAGTATGAGAGTAGAGTCAAATAACCGAACATCCGATATTTTCTTCTACAGGACGATTACCTAGTAATTTCTTTGCCTGCGCCCAAAAGGTCGCGGGCTTTGTTTTTTCATCTGCCTGAATACCGAGCTGCTGCATGGCTGCGAATTTTGGCTCCAGCTCACGCAGGAACATCGGCTTGTTATTGACCCGGAGGATGCTGTACCCGATCACATCCTCGGCGTGCTTTGCTTTGGCCCAGACATCTGGCCTCCGGCAGTACACCACGTACCAATGTTGTTGCCCCGCCCGTAGGCAGCCCGTACAATTCGCATGTTTCCATATCTCGTAAGTCTCTGGCGGCTCAATACCGATATCCCGGGTACTGTTGTTCAGGTCCGGCCATTCGGCCAACGGGAAGCAAGTCAGGTATCCCTTATCCCGCAGGATGTTCCGGCGGCGCTCTATACGGGCAGTCTCTCCTGCCTCAAATCCGTAATAGATCGTCACATCGTCCCGGCAGCTCCCCGGCTCCACCGGGAATGTCTCGGCCAGCCACTTGTGAAATGGCGCTGTCTTGAGCCGGTTGGTACAAAGGGGATGGACCCCCACTTTGAATGCCTTGGCCTCCATGCAAACATCAAATTGGTCTTTTACTTCCCAGCCAGCCATGTTGGCGTATGTGATGGGAATGCCAAGAAAATCCGCAACTTCGGCCTTGAATCGCTTGATATCCCAATGCTCGACCCAGGGGTTAATATCATGGTTGATCAGGATCACGTTCTCTGGCCCGTATGTGGCAGCCACTTCGACTGCCACAATGCCAGATGTTTCCCCGCCGCTGTAGCAGACGATGTGCTTCATATCTGTTCCCTCCCTGTGGCTATAACAGCCCCTAAACTGGTTCATAAAAATCCATTACCACCTGCTCATGCTGCAGATATTTAAGCGCTCCGGGTAGGTTAGCCTCCGGGAACATGCTGTACCCAGTACCGTCCACGCTGTCACAACCCATATCCCTTGCAATCCGCAGCCGCTCCAGGCTGTTGACGCGGCCCATATGCACCCATTTCCCGCGCCACTTCGCCTCCCGGACCAACCAGCGCACCGTGCCGCTCAGCTTGTAATCAGTAGATCCGCCGATAAACACCGCCTCACAACGCCCCCAAGGCATATCCAGATTTTCCTGTCCGTCTTGGAGTACAAGAGCTACAGGCAGGCCGTGCTCCCGGATAATCGGTTCCCAGATATCAAACATCTCCAGCGTTCGGGCGGCGTCTGCCACTACATCCGGAGCCGTAACAAACAGCGGAGAGGTTCCGGCGATCTTGGTAAGCATCGCCCTGAACCGTGTCTCTGCCGCTCCGTCAAACCCGCCGAAACAATCATTATCTGCTGCCCACGGCAGTCCAGCCATGGATTCAAGCGAATTGCGGGACCGTGGGGTTAGCAGGCAACCCAGGTTAGGGGATGCTGCATACTTCCGGACTGTCGGTGTGGCCCCGCTAACCAGCAACAGCATCGCCTTTTCTCGCCGGCAGCGTGAGCTGCTTCCCGAGCTCCTGGAGCTTTGCACCCTGCTCGCATTCTTTGTTGCAGTGGTTATCAGCCTTTGCCAGATGGCCGGGGTGCTGCCGGAGGATGTCTGCAGGAATGCTACAGGCTTGGCAATGACTTTCCCGAACCTCAGATATTTGCATTAGCACATCAATCCGACTCCTCATAGGCTGAACTCCATCTGCCCCGCAGCAGGCTTGTATCTCTCCAGTGACAGCGCCCGGCCAGCTCCGACACACATATGTGGTACATTCGCCCGGACCAGCGCGGCCGCGAACGGAGGCGGGACAGCGTTACCGCAGCGGGCGACCTGTGCGCTCTTGGAATACTTCTGTCCGTCCGCATCAACATCAATGATGTAGTTGGCCGGGAAGCCCTGCGCCGCGAACAGTTCATGCGGTTCCAACATGCGCATTCCGATGTCTACGATCTGGTAGTCTACTCCCTCCACCGTCACCAGCCCGAACCGATCCTTGGTAGTAATGGTATGCAGTGGGCCGTCCAGTGTCTGGCCGTTGTCTGCGCTGCCGTAGTACTTGAGCAAGAACGCCCGTACCTCGCCAAAGTGCAGCCCGCCCGCTGTTATTGTTTGAATAGGGGCGTCAATCGGCTGGCCTATATTGGTGCCGCGCAGCTTGACCAAGTGAGAAGTGACCAGCCCGCTCTTTCCACCGCCCCCAGCGGTCACTGTGCCGAGTGGAGTGTCTGCTGAGCTGCCTACGGACTCCCCGAAGTGCCGAACAACGTGTGCTGTTACCAGTGCGTTATGATCAACAGTAGTTACTGTGCTGAGTGGTTCGTCCGGGCTGTTCCCAGCTCCGGTGTAACCCCCGCCGTAGTGCTTCGCCAGAAATGCGGCGACCAGACCGTATCGGTTTGAAGCATCCACAGTCAGAACAGGTCTATTAAGCTCCTGGCCCCTCACATTGCCGCCCGGTCCCTCCGTATGGTACTGAGTCAGGAAGGGCGTAACGAGCAAGTGCTCAGCCTTGGTCGTTACTGTAGTCAGTGGATCGGTTAGCTCGTACTGCAGCCGGTCACCACCAAAGCCGGTCTGTCCGATCCGGGCGATGTACGGCGTTACAATTCCCCAGCCGTTCTTTGCCGTCACAGTCTGCAGTGGCTCATCTATGGCCTGCCCGCGAAATTGATCACCGTGATGGTTGACCTTAATCACATATGGAGCGATAAACGGATTCGGATTTTGCAGGATGAATTTTTGTAGCCCCCGAGCTATCCGGCGCTCAGTATTCTCAGCCAGCGGTTTCTTTCGGTCGAAGATGCTCGGGCAAGGAATGGACCAGTCGATGATTTCAGCTGCCGTTGGCCATGGTTTAATCTTGAATCTCTTGACTTTATCGCTCTGCGGATCGCCATGTGTTGGTTGCGGCCAGACTATGGGATACCCGTCGCGGCGAGCTATCAGAAATAACCGCTTGCGGATTGTTGGGGCACCGTAGTCACACGCCCTCAGTTCTTGCCATTCCACCCGGTAACCCTGCCGCCGCAAGGCATTCACGAATGAGCGAAATGTAACACCTTTGCGTTTTGGGTCTGGAATCATTATGCGGAGGTCATACGGGACTACCTCATCAACCTCCGAGACAACTTTTTCCCAAGACTCTCCATCTTCATGAAATACCTTCTTGTACATTCGCCCTGTCTCAGGGTCCTTTTGAGGAATAATCGGCCCCCAGGTCTTGAACTCCTCCACATTTTCGAGCATTATCACACGCGGCCGGACCGTTGCCGCCCAGCGCACCGCCACCCAAGCAAGCCCGCGTATATCTTTGTCCACTGGTTTACCACCCTTGGCCTTGGAGAAATGCTTGCAGTCTGGCGAAAACCATGCAAGCCCGACCGGACGGCCACCGGCGACCTCCCGGGGGTCAACATCCCAGACGCTTTCACAGTAGTGCTCTGTCTCGGGGTGGTTAGCCCGGTGCATGGCGATGGCTGCCGGATCGTGGTTAATGGCTATGTCTACGCTGCGGCCAGTTGCCAGCTCGATGCCAGTGCTGGCCCCGCCTCCGCCTGCGAAGTTATCAACTATAATCTCTCTCATGGAGAATCTCTCCTAACCAGAATGAATTAATATCGTTGTTATATGAATCTATTAATCCTCAAACCGATCATACGGGCGTAAATTCCCTTGAGCAGCGTAGCCATTAAGGGCATCCGTGAACATCCCGGTGATTATCTCCAACTGCTTCAATTCCATTGATTCCAGCAATCGCAGTTCCTTTACTCGGAGTGGCCGACCCGCTGCCGTAGCAATTAGATCCGCTACCGGCTCAATTCGATGCCGCCGCTGCTCTTGCTCCTGCTCAATTGCCTGCTGCGCTGCCTGCTTGCGAGCATGAATATCAATGTCCAGCTCATCAAACCAGAAATTAGGCCCGAATTTCTTTTCCCATTTGTTTTCCCAGAACTGTATTTCTTCCTCATTGGTCTGAATGAAGTCGTGACATACGCCACATACACGTAATCCATTTTGGAACACTCCGCGGCCGTCACGCGCTCTGGTACGCACATGATGTGTCTCGATGTCTGGTCGCTGTTTGCATACTTCACATTTTCCGTCTGCCCGCTTCTTCAGGAGTTTTATAACGTCTGCCGGGAATTCGTTGCGGTCAGCTCGGGAAGGATTGGATTTATGATCCGCCAGAATCCCTTGCTTCCATGGAGAAATTGGCTTTTTGTCCGCTTTGCTCCGGCCGAGGCTGCTGGCCTTCTTTTCCTTTGGTTGCTTCTCCGGTTTCCAAAATGTCTGGTGGGCCAACGTTTCCCACCTCCTGATGTCGTGTTAATATTTGGGCTTAATTTTGTACTGAACCCGAGCATGCCGCTTCCGCTGCCGGCGGCCGATTTCCGCTTTGGCCTGCTGTCGATGCATCGCGGACGCCCCGGGGTCATTATAAGCAATCTCATAGAGTTGATCCCGCTTGGCTTTTCTCCAGTTCAATTCCTTCATGTTGTCATCACCGGCCTTTGCCGTTTTAACCATCGGTCTTCATAATAGGTGCTCTTCTTCAGGTCCAATTGCTCCGGCTGTCTATGATAAAAGGGTACGTACCTGTAATCGTCTTTGATTTCGACTCTATAGAGGCAGGCAACCGGATACTCCCGGTCCCGAACTGGGGCCCCCAACGCCGCGCAGCGCCTGCGAGTTAGGATGATTCCATCCAATGGCGGCTCTCCATACCACCGCCCAGTAAGTGCGCCCGGCGCGTCCGGTATAAAGCAAGGGCAGCCTGTATCCATCATTTCATTTTTCGTGAGATTTCCTTTTCTATCGGGCATTCAGGATCTCCCCTTAAGGGTGGGGCAGCCGTAGCCGCCCCATTAGAGTGTTAAGCGATGATGACAACCTTGCCTTCTTTAATCTCAGATTCCAGTGCTTTATTGAGAAAATCTTTGATATCCGCAATGGCCTGCAGTTTCCATGCTCCACCGTCCGCCTCAAATATCGCAGCTCTTGGGCCATCTTGCATCCGGAATACAAATTGGCAGGCAGGCTGCATAATTTCCACGAATGTTCTGAATGGCCGGAGTGTAACGGGGTTAGGTAATTTAACCTCCGCTAGATTTGTAATTCCGGTTTTAGCAACCACGTTTTGAGATATCCCATCATCCCCGGTTGTTTTAACTGTTTTCTCCTCAATATTTCCGACGATCTTCAAAATAGTGTCACGGTCATCATTTTTCACAAAGCACGATTGCAGGAGTATATTGAACTCTTCGACGTTCTGAAATCTTTCAAACGGTATATGTGGAAGTAGTGCTTCAGCGAAGACCAGCACATTGCGGCGCTTATCCCGGTTGAAGGTGCTTAACACCTTTACTTCAGTCGGGCTTTCAATGTGGATCATCACCGGCGGCTGCTTATCATAATCGTTTTTGATATATTCGACGACTCCAGAGAGATTACGAACCTTTAGTGTCGTAGTAGTTGGCGCTCCAATCAATTCCAGATCCCCGGTAGCAAAGACTTGATCTCCTACCTCTTTAATTTCTTTGTTACCGAGTCCGACGATGTATTGAATGGCTTCTTTAATCATTTATGAGTCCTCCTGATGTGTGTTAGATTATTTAAAATTAACTACATTTCCCTCTTGCTGTGTTGCAGGAACAATTTTTTTGCCAGTGTCATCCGCGAGATCACCGTCATTGTCGATCATCAATTGATTCTTTACACCGGATGCCAATTCCGCAGCCACTACAGTACCATTTTCAGTTCCGAAAATGAGCTTTGTAGCAATGCCATGAGCCGGCGCTAGGGTGGTTTTTACATCAATACTTACTATTGCGATATCCCTTTCTTCATCCGGCTTCAAGGTAATGGTCGCCGTCACCTTGCGGGCCTTTTTCCAGTCTGTATTAGGGTCCATAATGTTCTCAGCTGCCTTTTGTAATTCAATATTCAATCGTTCTCCTACAGCCCCACCGGCCAAAGTTCCGATATTTATGTTTGTCTTCATGCTGTCACTCCATTTCTATAATTTGGTCAAACAGGCACACCAGTTCTATTTTTGATTGCGGCGGTGCGCGGTCCCTGGTCATATCTGGCCCCTACGCTTTTGTCGGAAACCAGATTTTATCTACTGCAGCCAAGTAATCTACTGGCACTCGACCGTTCCGAATCTCGTAACCCTCAATTTCAAAATCATCAATCGAAATGCTCTTGCGTCCGCCCGGCAGCTTGGAAGCCTGCTTGAATACTCTTAAGGCAACGAAAGGCAGGAGATACATTTTCCTGTTACGGGTAAAGGATACAAGGATAAAGGCTATTGACCCGTGCCGATGTGACTTTTCTAAATGGTCGTATTGGTGATCTTCAATCCGGCTTAGATCAAGTCGCATGAGGTCACTGACTTCCTTGGCCTCAAAATCTATCCGGCGGTCCCGGTATATGCCGTCATAATCCACCGTGGATTTTTTATCGAATACTGCCAAAGTGATATATTGCCCTTTACGCTCCATCACCTTAACCGGGGTTGGACGCTTATTGATTACTGCCCTGTCCTGGGCTTCGTACATTTCGTTACTGAGGTCAATGTGACTTTCAAAAATCATTCCTCGGTTCGCATAGTTAACGGGCCCTACCTTTTTTCTTGTTCTTACGCCCATCTTCGGCCTCCCTCTTCTCTGCTATTTGGTCAATCATATCCAGCACCCGTTCTCCCATGTACTGGCTGATATATCCTTGATCTACTCCTAACATCCTGGCTTCGGATGTAATGCGTGCCATAAACTGATCTGCAGCAGTTAATTTTTCGAAAAGATGATATTCAAATGATCCGAATACCTCATCCATCTTCTCTTGCTTCGTCATGTAAAGACGCTTCCCGGTTCCGGCCAATGTCTTCCTCCAATCCGAAGGCTACACGGCCGCGCCGCGCCCACTCATTAAAATCAAGATCATAAAGGTCATAATCATCTATCTCTTTCATGGCTCCTCCTTACTCAAGGATCTTTGGACGCTCCTGCCGGTAACTGGTTGCTTTGTTGCGAATGAATGTGCAGGAACCGATAATCCGATCCATACAGCGCCCGTCGATATCCAGTGGTTTTTTATCCTTATCCAGTGCAAACCACTCTTCCAGCCGTTCCGGGTCCAAGTTGCTCGTGTAAATTGTCTTCTTGCCCTGCCGGCCGTTGATAACCGGAAATGCTATTGATTTGTATTCATAATCTGTTAGATGTCCGGTGCCGATATCGTCCAGCACCAAGAGGTCCACATCCACCGCCGCCCTGACAATAGCCCCTATATCAATGCTCTTATCTTTGATGGACCTGCGAGACAAGTCAGCCAGTTGCGGCCAATCTAAGAATAGTGTGGGCCATCCATCGGCATCCAGTGATCGTTGAATTGCTCGGGCTAAGTGACTCTTGCCACTACCAACACCACCGAAAAATACATAACCATTCACTTCTTTTTCAAAATTAACGTAGAAGGCGGTGGCTATCTGATAGCACTTCTCTGAACCTGGCCGCTTGATAAAATTCTTGAACCCTGCATTGATTAGCGCACTCGGTATCAGGTTGTACCGGTTAAAGGTCTTCTGAGCAGCCAGCGTGCGCCGCTTGCGGTCTTCAACAATTTGCTTTTTCCTGTCTGCCTCAATCTCGCATTCACAATGGATAGGCAGCTTTTTAGTGATACCCAGCGCCTTATACTCCTTATATCCGAGAAGCTTCCGGCATACGACACAGCAGCCCCAATGTTCCCAAGTCGGGTTACTCAATAATAAAATCTGAGTATTTTCCGGTAGAGCCTGCATTATGTTCACCGGCTTCATTGGCGGCCTCTCCTTCCAGATAATCTTTATAAGTGCCTGCATTGAGATAAGTGGTGGGCATCTTAGCGAAACTTCCATCCCGCCCTATGGTATTTCTGTCCTTGGCATATAACTCAGTGCATTTGATTAATACCTCGCGTTCCGGCACCTTGATTTTTGACTTCCAGGTTTTATAAGCCTTGGCTTTATCCTTCCGGCGATTTGGTGGGAACACTTTCCAAAATCTCTCGAAATCATCATGATATTTTTCTGCAGCAGGTGGTCCGTCCGGAGGCGGATCACACAATGGTTTAATATCTTCTTTCTTTCCTTTACTTTCCTTTACTTTACTTTGTGTACTTACTGCTAACGTTGAGGAACATTTATCAGGGTTAATGTAAACATTAACTGGGTTACTGTCCGCATTAACTACAATTATTGAATGCGAAACCTTTTTGCACTCTTCTCCCGGGTCAATCAGCATGTAGTGTTCCAGTAGAGATATTGCCTTCCGTCGTTTCACTGCTTCGATATACCTTTTCTGAATTCCGCGGGAAGTTAACACCTTGTATTTGTCGTATACATTAACATTGAAGAACCCCCAGTTAATGCACTCATTAACCACATCTATTACGGTATTAATGTCAACATTAACTTTGCTTGAAAGGGCATAATGCTCACGTTCCTCCCATGGGTAAAAGTATCCGTTGCGATAAATATTCATCATGATCTTTACGATAACTCCGAGTCCTTGCATTCCGAATTTGGCAATCGGTACAACCAGCTTGTCGTCCTGATCGAAGTCGATGTCCAACGGGAAGTAGTCCAGGCCCTCTTTTAATGGCCGCGCCATGATGTCAGACCCCTTTCAATTGCTGCGCATTGCCTCCGTAAGACACTTAAAATTACAACAGAGTCCATGGGGACCATATTTCACAACTGCTTGTCCCTGGAGAATTCTCTTACGGCACTTCGGATTAATGCAACTGCCTGCTGATTTTCTTGCTGGACGAACGGGCTGGTGAACAGAATGCAATGCCCTCCTTATTTCATGAATCTCTTTCTCCACTTCAATGGGAAGGTTTCCATTCTGCGGACTACGGAGAGACTCAAGTTCGTTAAGTCTTCTTCGCAGCCTTGTATCTTTTATTGTCTGTAGGGCTGTTTGATCTACCATCAATCCCCACCTCCTAATGTGTGCAGGTCCACCTTAACCCGCAGCCGAAGCTCGTATAGTGTCTCTGCTATCGATTTGAACTCATTATTCCAGAACGACTTAAGACCCTTTGCCTGAGCTTCAGCCATCCGGAGATTAATGATTGCTAACTCTCCGGCATTGGCTTTGTCTCCCGTTTTCGCAGCATCTTTAGCTTGCGCATACGAAATTTTGCGGAAGGCATATACTTTAGCGTAGTTGGCATCCATCTGCGCTGATACTCGCCCTGCAAGCGTATGAGCCTTTGTTAACACTTTGATCTTTTCTTGTACAGCTCCGGGAGCATCCTCGTCAAACTCCTCTGCCTTCGCCTGTAGAGCCTTGACGTCTTGAATGTATTTTTCAAGATCCATGAACGTGCTCCCTGGATAGGATGACAGCGTAACAATCCCAATTGCAGCAAGTGGAACCGTCGGGCAGCTGCAAGATCTTCTCACCAGCCTCTACGGACTGTTCACAAGCCGGGCACATCGTCAATTCCGGATTATCGATGTACATAGGCTCAATCTCCTTTAGTGCATCCAGTTGATCTTTTAGCCTCTGCATTTCCATTCGATAAAAATAAGGCTGAACGTCATAACAGAACCTATCCGGCCGCCGCATAAGAGCCCTACGTTTTCGAATTTCCTTGGCAAGCTCGACCACACGCATTTGATCATCCGTGAACTCGATCCGTTCAAAATCAATCTCTGTTTGCGGATTTATATAGGCAACCACTTTTACAATCGCTGAGAGAAATGAATTACTCCAAATAACTCCTTCGTCGCGTGTGAAAAAGTACTTGTCATAGAGTGGTAATGTGTAAGGGATGACTGATGGGTGCTCATGCTTACGATATATGTCTGCGTATGAATGCATTGCACTCACCCTCATTTCGTGTTAAGCTGTCCGTAATTGATTTTTTCATGTTCGTGTTCAGCCTGCCGGGGTAGGATCCGGTGGGCTGTTTTTCATTTGCAAAGATAAATGCCGTGCGCTCGTGATGTTTACGGGCCTCTCCATCCCAAAGATCAAGAAGCTTGTCCTGTAGCCGGCGCTGCTCTTTTGAAGCAAACTCTGCAATCTTCAAGTCCACTTCACCGCCGCGCCAGTGTGAGTCCTGCTGCACCTGAAGCCAATATGTCATTTCCTCTCTTAAATCGCGCTCAATGAGTCTTTTGTCCACAATTCCTCACCCTCCCATGATTTCGGTTGTTCCGCAATAGCTTCATTCAGCAGATACTTACCAAACTTATTCAAAATCACAATTGCCTGCGGATCCCCAAATTCATCAGTGCCTTCAAGCCAGATGCCACGAAAGTCCTCTTTAAAAGTCAATTGAAGATTTCGTTCAATTACTTCCCCGGTTGTTGTGTCCGCAGCGGTAATTCTGATCTCGTTTGCCAGAAATCCACTTCTAGTCACATCCGGGACTAGTTCGATTGCCAATGTAATCCCTCCTTAATTCATGGCTCCAATACTGAGCTCTTTTACGATAGTGGTGTATATTTCTTTAAGCTTTGGATCGGCCTCAATGATATCCAGGCGATTAGCATCTTCTACCTTTGTCTTGGTAGCACCGGACTCCCGCAGTCGATCCTTAAGGAACGTCAGCCGGCGGTCCAGTTTGCATCGAGCGCGGTCCTCAAGCATTTGGTAACTAAGTGTCCTCATGTCTCTGTAAGACTTGCCTAGACGCCGTGTAGCCCCATTCAGTAGGCCGTTAATCTTATTACGCCAATCTTCATCCCTGGAAAGAAAGGTCTCTTTAATGATGGAAAGCTGCTGTTCTGCATGATCCTGCCGCAGTTCAATTTCTCTTATCCCCTGTTCCATTTTTATGAGTAGTTGTAATTGGGGGCTCAACTGATCCACGACGACTGAAGGACTTTTGATTCGGTAATAATCATCTACCAGGGACTCGTAGGCTTCCCAAGCTGCGTCCGTATTCAAAGACTTCGCATGCATCCAAGCGCCCTTTTCAGTCCAAAGGTATATAACTGGTGCATATTTGAGGTTGTCGTCAATATGACGGGAAGCTTTAAAAATCCTCAATTCCTCACCCTGCAGAATGAAATAGTGCTTACCTACTTGGTAACGATGCTCATTCCTTTCAAAATTCTTGCTGATAATCTTTGTGTCGGTGCCCATTGAAGAGGCAAGATCATTTGTAGTTATTACTCGCAGGCCCATATGTTCTACTGGGATGATGTTCATTCTTGGATGCCACTTCCTTCCTGGTAGGTATTTCATTTCCTTCTGTCGAATATTGGTAGTTGTCCAGACTCACCATATCTCACGGAAAGGAAGGTTGAAGCATTTTGAGTACAAGAATCCGTTATGAAACACTTGTTAAAAGTAATTTTCCCGATATTAGTTACGTTCGGGCTTATTCGCCAGGAGGATTCTCACTTACGATTTACGCTGGAGATGTGAATCAAAATCTCGATCAGACTCAAGTAAAAAACCTTATTATTTTTTTAGAAGAAATTGGTGATGCTCATTTATTGCATAGCGTAAAGCCTTATAGAGAACTCACTGTAGACAATGTCCCAGCTATATCAGATCCTCCAGAATTGATTAAAACGTTGGCTTTACATGGAGGTACAAATCAAGAAGGAATTATCAAATCATTGAATAGTGCATTCCCTCAATTAAATTTAAAATTAGCAAAGCTAGAAAAAGAAAAATTACTGATTTGGCTCCCGAGTGATAACAAATTGTCTCAAGTAGAGATCGACCTTTTAAAACAATATGCTTCGGAATTAATCTCTGTTGCCCTCTCCGTAGAGATCACTTAAAGCCAAGAAGCTTTCTGCCTTTAGGATTGTTAAATTGGCTTCAAAGAAGAGCCCTTTTTTTGCTTGCATCTTCTCAATGACAACTTTCTTTATGCTCTCAACGTCTGCTTCGTCGAAAACAATCAATAATAGTTCGACTTTCCCGGGTGATTCTTCGATGATCAATGTTTTCACACCATTTATCGTACCTATTTCATCGTTGTACCATTTCCGGCTATAGAACATCACCATGGTTAACCACCCTCTCCTGCATCGCCTTAGCGAGTTGATTTCCAACTTCTTGGGCGATTTTTTCATAATCAAGGTCGGTAGCGTCATTAAAGATTACTTGAATTTTAGGCATTTCAAAATCAATCGTTGTTTCTTGAGGCAGGGCATTCGTCTCTTCTTCAAAAGCAGCGTCGAAAGATTGCTGCAACATAACCGAGTTAAAGGACTTCTCTTTCACATGTTCACATACTCTCTCGATTTCGGAGTACATCACGCCATGCCTGATCAAGGTCGAGACTATTTCATTCGCGACCTTGTTCAGGTCGGCACCTTCTTTCAAAATATTACTCATTGGCTTATCCCCCTCCTTGGCACATTGTTTCTCTCAAACCTGGTTATTTCATCCCTTAATTCTTGTGACATAGGACTATCCACTGATGGAAATACAAGTTTCACGATGATTTCTTTTTGAAGAGGATAAACTACTGCACTTTTAAAATATAGTTGCAGTTCCGCACCTTCTAATTCCTTGAGTTTTAGGAGAAGTTGCTCACAAAGGATTTTATTCTGCTCCTCCTCGCTTTCACCCCGGATCGCAGCGATTAAGCCCATTCGGTAAATATCTATTTCCTTTTGCATGGTTATCTCCTTTCAGATATTCTGTGATTAAACATGTGAATAAAGGATAGTACTGTTGAATTATTTAGTGTGCATGGAGACTTTGTCCCACCACTCCAGAAATAATTCTCTGTTAACATAAATGGATCTTCCAATTTTAAAAGTTGGAATCACGCCATTATTTGATCCGTTATTCAAATGCGTATATACAGTGCTGAGCGGGATGCTCGTGAATAAGTGAATAACCATCGGACTCAGATTATTGGGCAACTCTTCTCTTGTGATTTTTGTATCCTTCGTTTTTAGTTTCATAAACAACCTCCTCTCTCATCCGAAAAAATTCGGATTTTTTACCGAAAAAAATACGTCCAAACGGCTGTTTATACACTTGGTGGGCCTTTTCAGAGAACTCGCGTGAAACTTTTGTAGAATCTTTTTCATAATTCCATAAAGTATCACTATGAATTCCAAATTCTTTAGAAGCATATTCAAGAGTCCATCCACAATTTTTCCTGGCAGCCTCAAGTGTAATCATTAACAATATTTCTTTTTCAAACGCCTTTATTTCCATTACATATCCTCCAATCTTTTCTTGTTGTAAGGGATTAATGAAATCATATCCGATTTTTTTCGGATAGTCAACCGGATTTTTTCGGATTCAGTCTTTATTTTTCGGAAAAAATCGGATATAATGAAGTTAAATATTATAACCAATACAAGGAGTGGAAGCAGTGGAAAGAGGAAAGCACACCGAATTTGAAATTAAAATTAGAGATTCAATAGCTAAGAATCTGAAAAAATTACTAATAGAGAAAAGAATGACTCAAAAAAAACTTAGTGAATTGACCGGCATTCCCACCAGTACAATTTCCGATTATTTAAATGCTCGATCTTTGGCGTTACCTGCTAATGTAAATAAATTAGCCATTGCCTTGCAAGTTCTTAAATCAGAAATTGATCCGAGTTACGGAGAAGCGATAGAAATACCTCTGGTTGAACAAATGGTGAAAATTCCTTTGGTAGGAACTATTTGTGCAGGTGAAGGTTTATTAGCGGAATCGAACATTGAAGAATACATATGTTATCCTTTTCCAGGGAAAAAGCAGCCCGATTTTGCTTTAAGGGTGAAGGGAGATTCCATGAATGGCGTAGGTATTGAAGATGGAGATGTTGTCTATTTAAGAAAAGCTCCTTGGGCTGAGTATAATGGACAAATTGTTGCAGCTCTTATCAATGATCAAGAAGATGGGATGCTTAAAAGAATCAAGTGGACGGAAGGATCTCCTTCTATTCTTTTGGTTCCCGAAAACGATAAATACCAAACAAAAGAACTGTACCCTAATGAAATTAGCATTTCAGGCTTATACATGGGTCATTTCAAACCAGAAAAAGACTAAAGGAGGGTTAACTGTGGCGTCATATCGTAAGAGAGGCTGCAAATGTCCGAAGGATCAGAAAAAGTGTACTTGTGGTGCAACATGGGAGTTTAGATTAAGCGTCATCGATCCAAACACCGGAAAAAGGATTTACCCTCAGGGCAGTGACTTTAAAACACGTCAGCTAGCGGTGGAGGCTGCCACCAAGTTGCATGCAGAAATACTCAAGGGTAATTACATAAAAGACACCGATTTTTTATTCAAAGAATTAGCTCAGGAATTTATTAAAACTTATTCTTCTCCAACCAATAAAAAGAAATTAAACTCAATAGATATAAGAACCGTTGATATCAAACGATTGAACGTAGTGCTCGGGGAACGCAAAGTTAAGGATATAACTGAAAGAAACTATCAATTTGCACTTAACAAACTTAAGTCATTAAAACCATCAAAGATAGATGGGCAAGAATTCGAAAACTACTCGGATAGCACTATGATTTCAACTCACGCCACTGCAAAACTTATTTTCGATTATGCAGTTTCTCTTGGAGAGTTGAGCAAAAACCCTGCTACTAATGCAATTATTCCTTTTGACCCAGTTACAGTGGAATCTCTCGAAGAAGAAGAAGAAATTCCGAGTTATCTTGAAAAAGAAGAACTTGCTTTATTTTTGGATTACACATATAAATCCTACCCATACCGAGTTTATGCTATATTTCACATTATGGCTTACACTGGTTTACGCATAGGGGAACTGCATGCATTAAAAATATCTGATATCAATCTTGATAATAAAATTATTAGTGTAACCAAGACTTTGTATTGTAGAAGGAAAGTAAATGGCACTTACATTCCGGGTACACCAAAAACAAAAAGCTCAAAAAGGAAGATTGAAATAGACGCTATTACCACATCTGTAATAGAAAATTTGATTAGTGATGTTTTAAGATTTAAGGAAACTTCACATAATTACGACGATAAAAATTTCTTAATTGTGAATAGAAATAGTCTCCCCGGTCAGCCCATTTCCCCAAGATCAACAAATAAAATCATGAAAACTATTTTAAAAGGGTGCGGTCTTTCTAAAAACTTCTCTTCACACATTTTGAGGCATACTCATGTCTCCTTGCTCGCAGAAGCCGGAACTGACTTAGAGCTCATTCAAAAAAGAATGGGCCATAAAAATGACAATATAACAAAGCTTATTTATCTTCATATAACAAAGCCATTGAGGAGAGAAGCTGCTGATAATTTTTCAGATCTGATGAATTCCGTGAGGAAATCAACCCCTGATGGGCACAATATGGGCAAAGTAACTAATCAAGTCGAATGCGCCCTTATGTAATAAGCATTTATTCTATCTGGCCGATATCTGACATGTGGAGGCCGGTCGTCGGCTCGTCCATCACATAGATACTGCCCTTCTTATGCAGCTCGCTGGCCAGCTTGATGCGCTGGCATTCCCCGCCTGAAAGCGTGCTGAGCGGCTGGCCGAGTGTAATATAATTCAGCCCCACATCACTCATCGCCTGGAGCTTTCGCACAACCTCTTTTAGCTTAAAAAACGCCAATGCCTGCTCCACATTCATCTCCAGCACTTCTGCAATTGACTTGCCGTTCAGCTTGTACGCGAGCACCTCTTCTTTGAATCGTCTGCCTCCGCATACTTCGCAGGGCAGCTTCACGCTGTCGAGGAAGGCAAGGTCTGTGTACACAACACCCAGTCCCTGGCAGTTCTCACAAGCCCCCTTAGAGTTGAAGCTGAACAAACCTTGATTCACCTTGTTCGCGGATGCAAACGCCTTACGCACATCATCCATTATGCCTGTGTAGGTCGCGGGATTCGAACGTGTTGACACTCCTATTGCCGATTGGTCGATGACGATAGCGTCTGGATGCTGACTGAGGAAGACTTCGTTAATCATCGTGCTCTTACCGGAACCGGCAACACCCGTTACTACTGTCAGCACTCCGGTTGGAATATCTGCACTCACGTTCCGCAGGTTGTGAAGTGTCGCCTCCTTGATGGACAGCTTACCGGAAGGCTGCCTGCACTCTTGCTTCAACTGGAGCGGACGTTTCAGATGTGTGCCTGTCAGTGTACCGGCTTCCAGCAGGCCTTGGAAGCTTCCTTCATACACAATGCTGCCGCCATGGCTACCGGCGTGAGGCCCGACATCGACGATATGATCCGCCACCTTGATCACATCGGGATCATGCTCGACAACAATCACAGTATTCCCCTTGTCACGCAGCTTCTGCAGAAGTTCATTTAAAAGGTGAACATCACGGGGGTGCAGACCCACGCTGGGTTCATCGAAGATGTAGGTGACATCCACCAGACTGCCGCTCAGGTGCTTAACCATCTTGACGCGCTGTGACTCGCCGCCGGATAAAGTATCCGTTTCACGGTCCAGCGTTAAGTAATCAAGTCCGATATCCACCAGATGCTGCAACCGCTCCGTCAGCGACTTGACGACCGGCACGGCGACAGGGTTATCAATCTCACGAATGACGCGGATGAGGTTCCCGGCCTCCATGGAGGATAGCTCCGCAATATTGAGACCATTGATCCTGCAGCTGAGCGTAGCCTGACTGAGTCTCGCACCGTGGCAGCTGGAGCAAGGCCCCTCGGAAATATACGGCGCAACAGCTTTCTGTGTGCGCTCGGACTTCATCTTCACATCCTGCTTGATGTATTTATTGGTGAACTTCTCAATGACGCCTTCCACTGTAATATTTGTTGCCTTGCCGGCGAAATCCATCTTAACTTTTCTTGCCTTGGCGTACAGCAGCTGCTCCAGTTCCTCTTCCGAATAATCGCTCAATTTCTTGTCGAGATCGAAGTCTCCTGACTGCACGATCATGTTCCATTCCCAGCCGTTCACTGAATAGTCCGGCAGCAGAATAGCCCCTTCATGGAGCGACTTTGACTTGTCCAGCGCCTTGCTCATGTCGACGCCAAGCCGACGGCCAAGTCCGTTACATTCGGGGCACATACCTTGCGGATCGTTAAACGAGAATATGTGCGCTTGTCCAACATAGGGCTGGCCTACGCGGGAGAAGAGAAGCCGGAGAATGGGAGAAATATCAGTAATCGTGCCTAACGTGGAATGGGATCCCCCACCCAGCCGCTTCTGATCCACAATAACAGCCATGCTTAGGTTCTCAATCGCATCTGTATCCGGCTGCGGAACACGGGGCAGAAAATTTCGCACGAACATGCTGAAGTTCTCGTTCAGCAATCGTGTGGATTCTGCGGCGATCGTATCGAAGACGATCGATGACTTGCCGGATCCGGACACCCCGGTGAAGATCGTGATCTTCCGCTTTGGAATGCGCAAGGATACGTTCTTGAGATTGTTTTCCCTCGCACCCGAAATTACGATATACTCCTGATTCGATTCGCTCATGACAAACATCCCTCCGGGTAGTGTTAATTTCTATTTATATTCACATTGTACCATTCAACGTGTATAGATAGTCGGACAGCCCGAACTTCCACCCGTGTCCCCGTTAATTTAACATTTGGGGGCTGCATATTCTGTTACATGGATTGACGAACAAAAGAAAAACAAACAAAAGACCGGTATAATACCAGTCTTTTGTTTTCTATATTGAACTTGAGAATATACATTTAGGGAAAAGTGGCGGAGGGGAATTTGGGAACTGGAGGAGCGATAGCGCCCGCCTGAAAGCTTTCCGCAGGAAAGCTCGCTTCGGAAGCATGGGCAAGGTTGGATTTCTACCGCGATTCGCGGCTAAATTCAGGAAATCCAAATCTAACAGCGGCCGGAAGTCTAAACATTCACTGTAGTCACGGCCAATCCCAAAATAGAAGAATTATAAGTTCAATCTATATAGAGGTTTATTTACCGATCAATAAAGAGTTTTGAGTGCTTCAGGAGTAAATGGAATCAATTCATCCAATTTCCCATCCCGAATTTTACTGACCCATGCAGGGTCTACAAGCAAGGCTCTACCGATAGCAACCAGATCGAATTCTTGATTTTCGAGCTTTTGAACCAATCTCTCGATACTTGCATTCTCTGCACCTTTTCCTTCGGTGAAAAGAGTCATGAAATCACCATCAAGGCCAATCGAACCCACAGTAATAGTTGGTTTGCCTGTAAGCTTCTTAACCCAACCAGCAAGATTCAAGTCAGAGCCTTCAAATTCCGGTTCCCAGAAACGACGTGTCGAGCAATGAAAAATATCCACTCCAGCGTTAACCAAAGGTTGCAGAAATTGTTGAAGCTCGTCGGGTGTTTTCGCTAATTTGGCTGTATATTCCGTTCCTTTCCACTGTGAGATGCGCAGCACGATGGTAAAGTCGGGACCCACGGCTTGGCGGCAAGCCCGGATGACTTCTTCCGCAAAGCGGGTACGTGCAATCATGCTGCCTCCGTAACGATCTGTACGCTCATTAGTTTTCTCCCAAAAGAACTGGTCAATCAAATAGCCGTGAGCTCCATGGATTTCAATTCCATCAAAACCAATGCGCTTGGCTTCAGCTGCCGATTGTGCAAAAGCATCAACGATGTCACTGATTTCGGACTCGGAATAATCATTGACGTTGCCCCGTGCACCCATGTGCCAGATTTGAGGGATAATTTTGCCGCCGGCTTCATGAACCTCAGACACAACATTTGCCCAGCCATTCAATGCTTCTTCACCATAAAAGAAAGGGACATTCTCCTGATTTGATGCATCCGCATGATCAATAACCGTGCCTTCTGTTACGATCAGACCCACATTATTTTCGGCTCTCCGGCGATAGTATGCAGCAACGTCTGCTCCAGGAACCCCATTGGGCGACAGATTCCGGGTCATTGGCGCCATTACTGTCCGATTAGACAGATTAAGATTTCCTAAAGTAAAGGGACGGAGTAATGGTTGTACTGATTCGGTATTAAACATCATAAACCTCCTAAGTTTTTTTCGTATTAAACCCATTAATTTCTCGACAAATCGGGCTTAGAATCCAAATCCACTAGTATACTGTTTAGGAATTGCTGTTTCTTTTCTCAGCTTTGATGCAGCTTCTAAGGCCCAATATGGATTTCTCAGCATTCCTCTTCCGACAGCAATCAAATCTGCCTCTTCATTTCCTATGACTGCATTCGCCAAAATTGGATCATCCAATCTTCCAACAGCGATCACTGGAACATCGAGTGCTTGTTTGATATCTCTAGCGAGCGGTACTTGATAAGCTGCGTGAGTTCCTGGTCTGCCCCATGCAGCAATAGCTCCCTCGCCACCTGATGAAACATCAAACATGTCTACTCCTGCATCTTGATATTCCTTGGCAAAAGCAAGGCTTTCCTGAAGCCCATAACCACCTTCAACGTATTCTTTAGCTGATATACGCATGATTAGTGGCATGTCCTCCGGCATCTCGGCCTTTGCAGCCTGAATGACCTCCCGGCCAAATAATGTAAGATCTTTCCCATATTCATCGTCCCGTTTGTTCGTAAGCGGAGAATGAAATTGATGGATCAAATAGCCATGCGCGCCATGAAGCTCGATAGTATCGAATCCAGCCTGGACAGCTCGAGCTACAGCAGTGCGGAATTTCTCAACCATTCCTTTTACTTCTGCGGTGGTAAGTGCCCGGGGTTGTTTAGAATTTTCATCAAAAGCGATAGCTGACGGGGCTACGGGAACTTCAGCATCTTCCGCCTTGCGTCCAGCGTGCGCGATTTGGATTCCCACTTTGGCACCGTGACTATGACAAGCATCTACAATCCGTTTCAGAGCCGGAATCTGATCATCTGACCAAAGACCAAGATCGAAATCGGAAATGCGCCCATCGGGCTCCACATCAGTCATTTCAATTATGATTAAACCAGTTCCGCCTACAGCACGGCTAACATAGTGCATGTAATGCCAATCTGTGGAAATTCCATCTTTATTGTCGACGGAGTATTGACACATTGGAGGCATCACAACACGGTTTTTCAAATTTAAACTTTTAAAAGAATACGGACTAAACAAATCTTTCATGGATAAACGCTCCCTTTTGCTCTTATATGTTAAAGTTATCATGCATGCGCAAGCATGTATGTACTTTCAGGTTATGGTTTTTTCAGAACTTTTGCAATGCATCAGGAATCGGATCATAACCAGAAATCAGATCAAAAGCACGCTTATAGGTGTGCTTCTTTTCCAAAGCAGCCACAATGGTACGTGCTACATCTTCACGAGGGATACTGCCAACAGTGATATTCTCCGCAGCAGACACTTTTCCCGTTCCTGGTTCATTCAACAAAATTCCTGGACGTATAATCGTGTATGTCAGACTGCTGCTTTCGAGCACTTTGTCTGCATAATGCTTAGCTGCGTAATACGGTAGAATATTCTGGTGCCAGTTGTCCCGGTTATTCGCCTGAATTGCACTGACCATGATGAATCTGTCAATGCCTGCTTTTTCAGCAGCTTCAATAGTTTTTCCTGCACCGTCCAAATCAATTAACAGTGTTTTGTCATCACCCGTTTTTCCACCTGATCCAGCCGTAAACACAATAGCGTCACAACCCTTGGCGGCCGTTGCAATGGAGTCTACTGTCCCTTCCAAATCCGCGAGAACAGTTTCGACTCCCTGTTGTACAAATGCATCGGCTTGTTCTTTATTCCGTACCATCGCCCGGACGGTGTGATCTTTGCTTTCTTTCAACAGTTGAATAAGGTGCTGTCCGATTTGTCCATTCGATCCGACCACTAACACCTTGATAGCTACCCACTCCTCATCAGCTGAATTGAATTACAGTAACAATAAATAAGCATGCGCATGCATATAATTTAACGGATGAAAATAATTATGTCAAGTCTTATTCCTAAACTTAACCATCCACTCAACTCCAATAATAAGATCTCTGCACGGGTCACAAAAACAATTTTTTCGTGAGATTCTCTACTTCTGTATTAAATCCCTCTTTTTTCAGTTCTGTTTGTAAGACCTGATGAAAGGTCTGAAGTGCCCGCTGGTATTTATTCTCGCCTAACTCTGTAATTCGAGTATAAATACCACGCCGATCATCCTCACATATATGTCTTTCTAAAGCACCACATTTTTCAGCTTCCATTCTTACTACGAGTCTCGATGTAGCACTTTGACTTAGTCCCACAAGTTCTTGAAGTTGCTGTAGCCGTAATTTTTTATCCCCGGAATTGGTTATAAAATTTAAAACATAAAACTCCTTCAAAGATAAATTATAATTGTTCAGCAGAGCTTGTTCTAACTTTTCACTTAAATTTGTATTGATGCGGGACCAAGACAACCATACATCCAAAAGTTCGTTTTCATGTTGCAAGCTTAGATCACCACCTGTTTTTAAAGTCATTCGACATAGTTGCCTAATTGTATCAATCTAAATTGAAATGGTCAAAACTATGATTTGAATAAAGCAAAAAAAGGGACGCGTGATCATCCACGCGACCTGCTACTTCAATTATATCCTTAATTAACTATTAATTCATGGTATAATTGCTATTAATATTTTACAAAGAAGGTAATGAAATGATGAAGCAGGAATTGAAAATTGAGGGCATCCCAGCAATAGTATGGGGTGAGAAATCAAACAAACTATTTATTGCTGTCCACGGTAATATGTCCAACAAAGCAGATGATGCGATTGTTATCTTTGCTGAAGAAGCATCGGCACGGGGGTATCAGGTCCTTAGCTTTGATTTGCCTGAGCATGGTGACCGCGAAGAAGAAAAATACGCTTGCAAAGTTCAAAATTGTGTTCATGATCTTGAGATTATCATGCGTTATGCACAAAATCTATCGAATGACATCAGTATCTTTGCTTGTAGTATGGGGGCATACTTTAGCTTGCTTTCTTACAACAAGTTACCGCTTAAGCAGTCTCTGTTCCTTTCTCCAGTTCTGGATATGGAGCGAATTATCAAAGGTATGATGACATGGTTCAACGTAAGTGAAGAGAAATTAAAAGCTGAAAAAGAAGTTTCCACCCCTATCGGACAAATACTTTATTGGGATTATTATCAATATGTTAAATCACATCCTATCAATACATGGAAAAGTCCAACTGCAATTCTTTATGGCTCAGACGATAACTTGTGCGAGTTTGACGTAGTCTCTGCTTTTAGTGATCGGTTTCACTGTGAACTGGGCGTGATGGAGCATGGCGAACATTATTTTCACACCAAAGAGCAGCTGCAATTTTTCAGACAGTGGCTGCAAGAACATATCGCCGAATGATCTTCCCACTTAGGAATATGAAAAAGAGCCCTGCATAAGGGCTCTCCTACTCCGAAAGGAATGTGCACTTCATACATTCGAATGGAGTTTCCTAAATACTATTTTTTCTCGTTGATAACAAATAGAACACCTGTGAGAATTAGAATAGAGCCGATCCAAAACGCTACAACTATGTTCTCTTCTAGAACAAGCCATCCAAGTAATGTTCCAACCAGGGGTTGAAAGAAGAAAAATATTCCTCCACTTGAAGCGTTAAGCATTTGTAATCCACGATTCCAAAGTAGAAATCCGCCTGCTGTTGAAACAATACCCAAATATAAGAGTCCTCCCCAAATCGTCGGGTGAGCCAGTTGAGAGATACTAATCTCGTGTAACCGCGGCAATACAAAAGGAGTCAACACGATTAAGGCTACTAAGATGGAATAGGTGGTTACCACAATTTGTGAGTAATCACTTGGCAAACGTTTTACAAGTACAGACATGAGGCCCCATGTTAATGCAGCAATAAGCAGGGCAATACCTCCAAGTGTACTGGATAAATTCACATCACCAATTCCAACAATGAGAAGCACCCCAATTGTCGCTAATAAAACAGAGATTCCCTTTTTTAGTGTCAACTGTTCTTTAAGAATAAGGCGAGCAAAAATAACCATGAATGCTGGGGTTGAAGAAGTTATAATGGCTCCCATTTGTGCTGTGGATAACATGGTACCAGTTTCCTGTGCAACAATTGAAATCGTATTACCAATGAGCCCAATAGCTACGATTAAGATAAAATAACGTTTCTCAATTCGCCAGTTCTGTCGTGTGATGAAGCCGATAACTAGAAGTGCAACAATGGCTACTAAATATCTCATCCATACAAGTTCTAATGGAGGTATGACCGATACTACAATTTTAACAACAACGTACATACCGCCCCAGATCATGGAAGCTAAAGTTAAATATAAAGAACCTAATAAGGTGTTTTTCATCTTTTATGTCCAAAACATCATATTCACCCCTATTCAATTTTATCCGTTTGTCCGAAGTCAGCTAATACTGCTCATGGAAGTTCCGGGTTTGATACAGCAACTTATTTTTTCATATCTTGTTTAAAATTTCAACTGATCTCTCAAGCTCAAGTAGACTTTTCATGCTCCCGGACAGGTAGACGGATATGAAATGTGGTTCCTTTACTTACTTCGCTATCTACAGTCAGGAAGCCCCCGTGTGCGAGGATCAGGTTTTTTACAATAGCCATACCTAGTCCTGTTCCCAGCTTATGGGAGCTGCCTTTTGCTCCGCGGTAATATTTTTGAAACAGATTGTTCAGCGTATCTTCGTCCATACCAGTGCCATTGTCGGAAATCATGATATTCGCACTTTCCTCCCCTTCCCGCCGCACAGTCACGTGAATGGCAGTGCCTGCCGGATTGTGAAGTACAGCATTCATCAGCATATTCTGCAATGCCCGGTAGAGCACCTTCTCGTCGGCAACAAGCTCCAGCGACTCTATCTCTGCCTCCAGGCTCAACAGGTAGGACACCGCTCTCGGATCATTGCCAACATCGGCAATCAGCCGCTGCAGGAATCCGATCAACTCCAGCGTGCCAAAATGCATGGGGAAGGAGGCATGATCCTCATTCATCTGAAAAGAGAGGTTAATGTCGCTGATCAATTCCTCCATATGCAGCCCTTTGGACTGGATTTCTTGCAGAAATGTCCGCTGTTCATCCGCGTTCCAGCTATACTCCTCGTTCAGAAGCAGAGCTGAGTATCCCGTGACATACGTTAACGGTGTTTTGAGATCATGCGAGATGCCGGCCACCCAATCTTTTTTGTTATCTTCAAGCTTGCGGCGTTCGAGTTCGGACTGCTTCAGGCTGGCGGACAGCGACTCGATGTTCACAATCAATTCACTGTACAGCCGGTATCTGGATTTGAGTTTCTGGTTCCGTTTGAAGATGCTCTGTGCCGCAGGCGGAGGTTCGAAATTCCCGCCCGATAAGGAAGCAATCCAAGACATCATGAATCTTAACGGACTCCCGAAATACCAGCCGAACAGTACGCTGCATCCGGTAATATTAAGTACAAATACCGCCAGAATGTACAGATCATAATACTCCTGCCCTTCCAGAAGGCCCAGCAGAGGAAACAGCACATCCACGGTAATCATCATGGTAATGCCGAGTCCAAGCATCCAGGCAATTAATCCGATGGCAAAATGGACACTGAACCGAAATCCCGTTTTCATCTCAGGTTCCCTTGACCGGCGGCACAAATTTATAACCGATCCCTCTCAGGTTAATGATCAGCTCAGGGGCTTTCGGATTGTCATCCAACTTTCTCCGGATCTTGGAAATATGAATAGTGACTGTTTTCTCATCGCCATACCCGGGGCTGCCCCATACCAGTTCATAGATTTGAGAGGTCGTATAGATCCGGTTCGGGTTCCGGCAAAAGAAGCTGAGCAGCTCCAACTCCTTGGCCGTACATTCCACAGTCTGTCCATTCACGATCAATGCGGCGTCCGCAGGCCTCAGAATAAAACGCCCGTAATTGTATTCTTTGTCCCCGGTACCTTCCGAATTCCCGTAAGAAGAGGCTTGGGTGAGATTCTGCCTTCTGAACAAAGCTTTGATCCGGGCAATGACCTCAAGCGGATTAAAAGGCTTCGTAATATAATCATCCCCGCCGATCCCGAGCCCGGTCAATTTATCAAAATCACTTGCGCAGGAGGTGATAAAAATAATAGGTGTGTCCGTATGCTTGCGGATCTCACGGCACAGGTCAAAGCCATTCACATCCCCCAGCATTACATCCAGCAGGATCAGGTTATAGGTATGATTTTTCACGAAAAATAATGCTTGTTCCCCGGTTGAGCAGCTTGTGATGTTATGGTAGCGCTCTTTCTTCAACGAAATCTCCAGCAAAGTCAAAATCCCCAGCTCATCATCGACCAGTAGAATTTTCTCTGCGTTCATATTGTCATTCAGCAACAGTATTTCCTCCCTGAGTGCATAAGTACTCTCTCAGTTTATCATTCCTTTTGGAATTTCTCTTCCCTGCTGTTTCCTTTTAACCGCAATTTTGCTTTGTTTTTACTTTTGTGGGCTAATCTTATGTTACGCCGCCAAGGAATGGTATGGCAATTGGATTGTGACGGAGGAATAGAGATGGAACTACAGATTGAACAGGTATCGAAAAGCTACGGCGCAAAGCAGGCCCTCAGCGGCATTACCTTGAAGCTCAAACAGGGTGTGACCGGACTGCTTGGCCCCAATGGTGCAGGTAAATCCACATTAATGCGGATGCTAGCGACTATTGAGAAACCCGGTCAAGGGAGCATCAAATGGAACGGTGTGGATATTGCCAGACAGCCGCAGGGTTTGCGGAAGGAGCTGGGATATTTGCCACAGGATTTCGGTGTGTATCCGAATCTGACCCCGCTTGAATTTCTGGAATACATAGCGGCAATGAAAGGCTTATCCGCCCAGTCTGCCCGGTCACGAATCAACGAACTGCTGGAAATCTTGAATCTCTCAAATGACCGGAAGAGATTACTCGGCGGGTTCTCGGGCGGCATGAGACAGCGGGTGGGCATTGCCCAATCCCTGCTTAATGATCCGTCGCTGCTCATTGTCGATGAACCTACGGTCGGGTTGGACCCCGGTGAAAGAATTGGGTTCCGCAATTTATTGTCCAGCTTATCGGGGAACAGAATCATTATTTTATCCACACATATCGTGACCGACATTGAGTCCATCGCTCCCTCCATCGCTCTGATGGCTAAGGGACGGCTTGTCAAGCATGCGGCACCGGAGAACTTGATTCAGAGTGTGGAGCAGAAAGTCTGGAACTGTGTCTTGCCTGCCTCCGCCCTGCCGGACATGCAGGCCAAATACACGATAAGCAGCGCCATTCAGCGCAGCGACGGCATCCACACCCGGATCGTTTCTGATCTGCGCCCCAGCGCAAACGCCACCCTGCTGCCCGCTTCACTGGAGGATGCGTACCTGTATACAGTGTCCTCGTTAGGAGTTCAGCCATGATCCGAACGCTCTCTGCCTACTTTTATTTAATCAAAAGCAATTTGAAAAGTCAGATGCGCAGCTATTCCTTCCTGCTCGTCATAGGAATCAGTGTGTTTGCCGGCTATGCCTGCGTACCGGATGCTGCTGCCGGGTATGAAATCTTTTATATCGGCGGAGTCAGAGGGATCTATAACTCGGCCTGGCTGGGCGGGCTTGCGGCAATGCTGTCCACAATGATGCTTTGGCTATTCGGTTTTTTCATGCTTCGAAGCCAAATATCGGGAGATGTGCGCCTGAAGCTCGGGCCGTTAATTGCCTCCACCCCTGTCCGAAAAATCAGGTATATCGCTAGTAAGGCGGCGGCCAATTTTGTGGTAATGCTGGTGATTGGAGCTGTCTTGCTGGTGGCCTTTATGGCCATGCAACTGCTGAGGGCAGAAGATTCCCAACTCCGGCTGATGGATTATATGGCTCCCTTTTTTTATTTAACCTTCCCCTCCCTGTTTCTGCTCTCTTCTTTAACCGTCCTGTTTGATGTGTTTCCCGGTTTGAAGGGAGTTATGGGAAATGTGCTGTTCTTCTGCCTATGGATCGCTATCGGTGTGATGTCCATTGCCGCGCCAAGCGATTGGGGGGATTTGTTCGGCATCAACGGTATTTTGAAAACGATGGCCCAAAGTGCAGCTAAGCATTATCCTACCCTCTCTAGTATTGAGGAGAGCGGAAGCTTTGGATATTATCCGACACAAGGCCCGATCTCCACGTTTGTGTGGGAAGGCGCAGCATGGGATCATTCGCTTATCCTAATCCGGCTAGTCTGGATAGCTGCGGGTATAGTAGGTGTCGTCCTCTCTGCCCTGCTATTTCGGCGTTTTGAAAACTCGGAAAGCTCATCCAAAGTTCATCCTCTACTTGCTTCGGGCAAGGAAAAGACAACACCTTTGCCGCTTGCGCGCATAGAACACAGTGTCTCGCTGAAGCTGTCTCCAGCAGTAAAAGTGAAGAGTGCAAGGTTGCCCGGGCGGGTCAAAGCCGAGCTGAAGCTTATGCTGAAAGGCATGTCCCTGTGGTGGACGCTGCCCGCCATAGCGCTCATTTCGGGGCCTATGCTGATTACGTCAAACTCCATAAACAACTGGCTGCCCTTTATTATGATATGGCCTCTTGCTTTATGGTCGCAGTTGGGTACGCGGGATAAACATAATTTTACCACTGAACTTATCTTGTCCAGCAGTTCGCCGCTGGTGAAGTGGTTGACGGAATGGCTCTCTGGCGTCCTCATCACCTTGCTGTTTTCGACAGGTGCAATCACCCGCTTTATCGTGGAGGGTCAGATGGCTTCCCTGTTGGCTTGGGGAACGGGTATCCTCTTTATTCCGACTTTGGCGCTTGCACTGGGCACATTAGGCGGCTCAAAGAAGCTGTTTGAGGTTATTTATTTGCTCTGGTGGTATGTGGGACCGCTCAATCATGTGCCCTCACTTGACTTTTTGGGGATATTCGAAAGGAACACTGCGCTTTATCTCATGTTGACTGTTCTTTTATTCGTTGCAGGCATAACCATCCGGCTCTTACAGACCGGTAATTTATCAATAAGAAGGAGATCCATATGACAAAATATAAAGGCAACAAATGGTTTGTCCTCATCGCGGCAGCATTCCTGATCCTCGTACTTGCGGGCTGCGGGGACAAAACCGTGGAGAAAACAGCTTCTTTCGAGGGCTCCAGGGTGCAGCAGATTGAAGTGAAAACTGAAGGACAATCCATTAAGGTGAGCCGTTCCAAAGATTCAGAAGTGAAGCTCCGTATGAAAACGAATGGCGGGCTGCCGGCGGCGCTGGAGGCGGGTGTGCTTACCGTTAACGCTGAACCGGCATCCGGATTCATCCATTTAAAGAATGAGACCGTATACCTGGAGCTGCCGGAACAAAGCTTTGAATCCATCCGTTTGGCCACAGCTTCCGGCAATATTACCTTTGAAGGCGAGGGACAGACAATCATGCTGGACGCTGATTCAGGCAATATCACCGTCAACGGTTTCACGGGGGAGATTGATGCATCTACCCAAACTGGCAAGATCAATTTAGGCATCGAAGCATCCACAGAGATTCACACGGATGGCGGCGGCCAAAGCCTGAAGGGCACGGTAGGCATAGCTAATACGGAAGCTTCTACACTGAGTGTACACTCAGCTTCAGGTAATATAAATTTGGAGAAGTAGATAGCCTCCGATAATCACCTGTTTATTCCGATGGCAGTTCTTCCATGGGCCAATCGGTCTGGAAATTAGTTATATTGTGTTCTTGGGAATCGTTTAGTTGGCAGTCTAAAAGCCCCCGTCTTTAACTTTAAGACGAGGGCTTTCTTGTCGAACGTATGGGTTATTGGTCTAGCCATGTGCGCATCATAGATAACAACTGCGCGCTGTTGACCGGTTTGGTGATGTAATCCGAGCAGCCGGCTTCGAGGCACAGCTCCCGGTCTCCCTTCATGGCTTTCGCCGTGAGTGCAAGAATGGGCAGGTTCTTGAATTGCTCTTTCTGCCGGATAGCGCGGGTTGTTTCGTAACCGTCCATTCCCGGCATCATGATATCCATCAGCACGATTTCGATGTCCGGACTCTGTTCCAGAAGGTTAATGGCATCCTGGCCGTTCTCAGCAGGAATGACTTTCATTTGATGGCGTTCTAAAATTGACGTGAGTGCAAAAATGTTACGGATATCATCATCCACAACAAGCACTTTCTTATACTCGATCATTTCATCCGAATTATGCAGTTTGACCAGCTTTTCCCTTGAGCCGGACGGAAGGTTCTCCGCCTTACTGTGCAGGAAGAGAGTCGTTTCATCAATCAATTGGAGATTCGACTTCACCTCTTTGAGAACCACCATTTTGACTAACTCATCCCACTCATTCTCCTCCGCAGGTGTCAACTTCTTGCTCAAGCGGGCTACGACGGGAACTCTTTTGTTTTTGGCATTCTTGTACATATCCCGGGCGAACCGGATAAGATTCATATCCGGCAAACTGTTGTCCAGCACGACACAGTCAAAATCTTTTGTGTTGATCTGGTTCAACGCTTTGCGCCCTGTGTCCACTGCCGTAATCTTGAGATCCTGATTGCTTAGCAGGTCGACAATTTGCTTGCGCTCCTGTTCATCATTGACGATCACCAACAGGTTTTGAACCTTCTTGTCCGCGAATTGGTTCAGACGATCCAAAGCATTCTCCAGCTCTTCGTTCGTCACTGGTTTCCGGAAGTAATCATGAGCCCCCTTCTGCAGCAGAAGCACTTCGTCCTCGTCAACGGTCATGACGCAAATCGGAATATGCCGCACATGGATATCATTCTTCAGCTGATCAAGTACCAGCCAACCGTTCGTATCCCCACCAAGATGCAGATCCAGCGTTATGGCGATCGGATTGTACTTTTGAACGAGTTCCAGGACATCCCAGCCGCTGGCCGTAATGACAGCTTTGATTCCTTTTTTGTGGAGAAGATCGAGAATAATTTCATTGAACTTCTGATCATCCTCCACAATCAGGAATACACGGTCACCCGGCTCAATGTTATCCCGGTCGTCAATCAAAGTGTCTTCCGCCGCTCTGCCCAGGTTGCTTCTGCGTTTGGGCGGGGTGATATCAATCACCTCTGGAACATGTATCCTCTTGGTCTCCGGTTCCGTGAATTCTGCTTCAGTTGGCAGGTACAAATTAAATACGCTTCCCTTGGTCACTTCACTGTACAGGGTGATTTCTCCACCCAGCATCTCGGCAATTTCCCGGGATATTGCAAGTCCCAAGCCTGTTCCGCCATATTCCCGGTTCGTGCTGCCGTCTGCCTGCTGGAAGGCTTCGAAAATGATCTGCTGTTTCTCATGCGGGATGCCGATCCCCGTGTCGCTGACAGAGAAGCAAATGACCGTTTTAGCACGATTCAGCGATTCATTTTCTTGGTGCCAGCCCTCGCCCGCTTTCCGGATCTGAAGCATAATCTGCCCTTGCTCCGTGAACTTAAAGGCGTTCGAAAGCAAGTTTTTCAAAATTTGCTGAAGCCGCTTGAAGTCCGTCACTAAGCTTGCCGGCACGCCGGGATCAATTTTGATACGGTAGTCAAGCTTCTTAGCGTCCACCATGTGGCGGAAGGTACGGTCGAGCCCGTCTGTCAGTTCGGCCAAAGATACATCGCTGTAATCTGGCGTGATTGTGCCTGATTCGATTTTGGACAGATCGAGAATATCGTTAATAAGATTAAGTAATTCGAGTCCAGAGTCCTGAATGGTTTTCGCGAACTTCACCTGAATCTCGTGAAGATTGTCCTCCGGGTTCTCGGCAAGCTGTTCTGCCAAGAGCAGCAAGGAATTCAGCGGGGTACGAAGTTCGTGCGACATGTTGGCTAAAAATTCAGATTTGTACTTGGACGTGAGGGCAAGCTGTTCCGCTTTCTCTTCCAGATATCGTTTGGCCACCTCTACCTCATGATTTTTGCTTTCCACTTCCGCCTTCTGCAGCACGAGCAACTTTGCTTTATCTTCGAGTTCGTCGTTCGTATTCCGCAGCTCCATCTGCTGTTTTTGGAGCTCTTCGGTGAGTGATTGGGATTGGATCAGCAGCTCCTCCGTACGTTGGTTCGCCTGCATCGTGTTAATCACGATTCCGATGGATTCCGTAAGCTGATCCAAGAAGGCGATGTCGATATCACTATATGGCCGGAAGGAAGCGAGTTCCAGAATCGCCAACACCTGATCTTCGAATATGATCGGCAGCAAAATGATGTTGAGAGGTGCTGCTTCTCCCAAAGCGGACGATATCACGACATAGTCACCTGGCACGTTAGTGAGCAGGATCCGCTGTTTCTCAATCAGGCACTGGCCGACCAAGCCTTGCCCGGCACGGAATTCGTTCGCCAAATGTTTGCGGCTTTGGTAAGCATAGCTGGCAAACAGCTTCAGCACCGGTTCGCCGTTAAACGGTTCATTGATGTAGAAGACACCATGCTGCATGGACACGAGCGGAGCCAGCTCGGACAGGATCATACGGCTGACCGCATACAAGTCTCTTTGCCCTTGAAGCAGCCGTGAGAACTTGGCGAGGTTGGTTTTGAGCCAGTCCTGCTCGGTATTGATCCGGGTCGTTTCCTTCAGATTCCGAATCATTTCGTTAATGTTGTCTTTCAGCGTTGCGACTTCTCCGGATGCGGATACGTCGATGGCACGTGACAGATCACCGTTCGTCACCGCTGTGGCGACATTGGTGATCGCACGTACCTGAGTGGTCAGCGTACTCGCCATGTAGTTAACATTGTCGGTGAGATCGCGCCAAGTACCGGCTGCACCAGGCACGTTCGCTTGTCCACCCAGCTTCCCTTCGGCACCTACTTCCCGCGCTACGGTAGTCACCTGGTCGGCGAAGGTGGCCAGCGTCTCGATCATATTGTTGATGGTGTCCGTGAGTTCGGCGATTTCGCCTTTGGCTTCTACAGTCAGTTTCTGCTTCAGGTTGCCGTTTGCAACTGCGGTCACGACCTTGGCGATCCCGCGTACCTGATCTGTCAGATTGGTCGCCATGATGTTAACGTTATCGGTGAGATCTTTCCAGATTCCGCCGACGCCGCGTACTTGAGCTTGTCCGCCCAGCTTGCCGTCCGTACCGACCTCCCGCGCCACCCGCGTAACCTCGGATGCGAACGAATTTAGTTGATCTACCATCGTGTTTATCGTGTTCTTCAGTTCCAATAGTTCACCTTTTACATCGACGGTGATTTTCTTGGACAGGTCCCCGTTCGCAACTGCCGTTGTAACGCCGGCAATGTTGCGCATCTGAATAGTCAAGTTACTGGCCATATAGTTAACCGTATCGGTCAAATCTTTCCACGTACCCGAAACATCCTTAACTTCCGCTTGCGCGCCGAGTTTTCCATCTGTGCCAACCTCGCGCGCTACGCGCGTAACCTCGGAGGCGAAGGTCGAGAGCTGGTCCACCATTGTGTTAATCGTATTTTTGAGTTCAAGGATTTCGCCTTTGACGTCTACGGTGATTTTTTTGGACAGGTCACCCTTTGCTACCGCCGTCGTAACGTCCGCGATGTTCCGCACCTGGTCCGTCAGATTCCGGGCCATATTATTAACGCTTTCGGTTAAATCCTTCCAGGTCCCTCCAACCCCTTTAACCTGCGCTTGTCCGCCCAGTTTCCCGTCCGTACCTACCTCCCGCGCCACACGCGTAACCTCGGAAGAGAACATAGAAAGTTGGTCCACCATCGTATTGATGGTATTTTTGAGCTCGAGGATTTCGCCTTGGACATCCGCCGTAATCTTCTTGGACAGGTCCCCGTTTGCGACGGCCGTAGTGACGACGGCGATGTTGCGCACTTGGTTGGTCAAGTTCGAAGCCATATAGTTTACACTCTCGGTCAAATCCCGCCATGTCCCTGCAACGCCTTTAACTTGGGCTTGTCCACCCAGCATGCCCTCGGTACCAACCTCGCGCGCCACCCGGGTAACCTCGGAAGCGAAGGTGGAAAGCTGCTCCACCATCGTGTTAATTGTGTTCTTAAGCTCAAGGATTTCGCCTTTCGCATTAACCGTGATCTGCTTGGAAAGATCCCCTTTCGCAACCGCAGTCGTCACTTCAGCGATATTGCGCACCTGATCGGTCAGCGTACCAGCCATAAAGTTAACGCTGTCAGTTAAATCCTTCCAAGTGCCGGATACCCCTTTAACGTCCGCTTGCCCGCCCAGGATTCCTTCCGTTGAAACCTCCCGAGCCACCCGGGTAACCTCGGAGGCAAAGTTGCTGAGCTGGTCCACCATGATGTTGATTGTGCTTTTCAATTCGAGGATCTCGCCTTTCGCATCAACGGTAATTGTCTTCGACAAATCGCCCTTGGCAACGGCGGTGGTCACTTCCGCAATGTTACGCACCTGGTTGGTTAAGTTAGACGCCATGTAGTTAACGCTTTCCGTTAAATCCCGCCATGTGCCGGATACGCCTTTAACATCCGCCTGCCCGCCGAGTATCCCCTCCGTACCGACCTCACGCGCCATCCGGGTAACCTCGGAAGCAAAGGTCGACAATTGATCCACCATTGTGTTGATGGTGTTCTTAAGCTCCAGGATTTCGCCTTGCACATCAGCAGTAATCTTCTTCGACAGGTCGCCATTTGCGACCGCAGTCGTAACAACTGCGATGTTGCGCACTTGGTTAGTCAGATTGGACGCCATGTAGTTAACACTTTCGGTTAAATCTCTCCAAGTGCCGGATACGCCTTTAACGTCCGCCTGCCCGCCGAGTTTGCCCTCTGTGCCAACCTCACGCGCCACACGAGTAACCTCGGAGGAGAACATGGACAACTGGTCCACCATCGTGTTAATCGTATTCTTGAGTTCGAGAATTTCTCCGCGCGCATTAACCGTGATTTGCTTTGACAGATCACCGTTGGCGACGGCAGTGGTTACCGCCGCGATATTACGCACTTGATCCGTGAGGTTTGTCGCCATATAATTCACGCTGTCCGTAAGATCTTTCCAGGTGCCTGACACCCCTTTGACGTCTGCCTGGCCGCCTAAGATACCTTCCGTACCGACCTCGCGCGCCACACGAGTAACCTCGGAGGCAAAGGTACTGAGCTGATTCACCATCATGTTAATGTTGCTTGCCGTTCTCTGGAATTCACCCGTAAGAGCTCGTCCCTCGATTTCAAGCTCCACCTTCTGAGACAGATCGCCTTTGGCTACGGCGTTAATAACCCGGACCATCTCACTCGTCGGTTGAATCAAGTCGATGACCAGACCATTTAACGAATCTGTAATTGTTTCCCATGATCCACCCAGATTCTTCTGCACAAACCTTCTCGAAAGATTCCCTTCTTTTCCGACAACCTTGGCTACTGTCTGGACTTCAGACACCAGAGCTTCCTGAATATCCATGATCTCATTAAACGTATCCGCTACCTTTCCAGCCATACCCGTACGGTCATAGGGCATTCTGTAGGAGAAGTTGCCTTTCTTCATCGCCATTAAGGCGTTGAGCAGTTCGCCGACGACAATTTGATCGTCGCTCGTTTCGTTGATTTGGTCTTGATTGCTCATAAACTCAACACTGCCCCTTTTTCATCACATATTTTTGAATGACCTGTTTTATATCTTCTGATCGAACAGGCTTGGCGATAAAATCGTCCATGCCCGAGGACAAACACCGCTGCATCGTTTCCTTAGAAACGTTAGCCGTCATGGCAATGATCACAGTTTGTTTGTCTATAACTTTCGTTTTGATATCTTGTACAGTCTCCCAGCCCTCTTTAAAGGGAATACGGAGATCGAGGAAAAGCAGATCGTAAGGCGTTTGTTCCAAAGCTGCCAGTACCTCTGTACCGTTCTCCGCCAAATCGGCAAAGAAGCCGAGTGCTTCCAGCATTTGTTTCATTAGCCTCCGGCTTACGTTGTCATCTTCTCCAACCAGGACACGAATCGGAGCCGGCGTATGGTTGTCGGTCGTAGCATCCGTTTGCAGCGGCTTCCGATCTGACTCGTCTGGAGGTTGAACTGGGCTCATGAGCGTCTTGACTGCAATTGTAAAAATGAATGTTGCGCCGGGTTCATTCGACGGTTCTACCCGGATCGTGCCGCCCATTAGTTCCACCAAGGATTTGCTGATCGATAATCCGAGCCCCGTGCCTCCGAACTTACGTGTAGTTGAGGCATCCAGCTGGGAGAACGGCTGAAACAGTTCGTTTATCTTATCCGGAGGGATTCCGATCCCGGAATCTTTAATCATAAACTCAAGCGTCAGCGAATTCTCCGTCTCCGCGAGCTTGTTTACCATTATGTATACACTGCCTTCATGCGTAAACTTTACGGCATTACCCACCAGATTATTCAACACCTGACGGAGGCGATTCATGTCCCCTTTTATACATGGCGGCAGCGAAGGATCAACCAGCACCACCACTTCCAGATTTCGTTCCCTGATTTTAGCTGTAAACAAATCAATCGTTTCAATCAGGCAGTGCTGAAGAGAGAATGGTTCCTCCTCCAATTCCATTTTTCCGGATTCAATTTTTGAAAAGTCGAGGACATGGTTGATGACAGAAAGCAGTGCATTGCTGCTTGTATGGATGATCCCTGCCATCTCTGAATATTCTTCCGGTAAATCGGAGGCAAGAAGCAGATCAGACATGCCTATGATCCCATTAAGCGGAGTCCGGATTTCATGGCTCATCATGGCCAGAAACTCTGATTTCACACGGGAAGCGATCTCCGCAGTTTCCTTGGCTTGGATCAGCTCCTGATTGGTTTTCTCTAACTGCCTCGTTTGTTTCTTCAACATTTCACTTTGGATCTGAAGGGTTTTGTTAGCTTCATACATACTGACGTAACCCTCGATTTTGGATTTAAAAATTTGCGGAACGAAGGGTTTCGTCATATAATCCATAGCACCAACGGAATAGCCTGCGAAGATATGTTCCATTTTATTGCTGGTGGCTGTCATAAAGATGATGGGGACGAATTTGGTTTTCTCCCGGGTCCGGATGATGCTGGCTGTCTCTAACCCGTCCATTTCCGGCATTTGCACATCCATGACAATGACGGCAAACTCCTCTTCCAATAAACAGCGCAAAGCCTCAATACCGGAATATGCCCGAACCAGACGATAAGGTTCTCCGCTGAGAACGGCCTCAATGGCAACCAAGTTTTCCGGGTGATCGTCTACGAGCAGGATGTTGACTGCAGAATCCATGACGCCCCTCACTTCCCAACTTGTGACTTGCTTGCGGTTATATTTCGAAAATATAGCTTATATACCCCTATCTTTAAAGAATGAAACGCTAACTTGGGTATCATCGTTAGTTCTTACTGCACGTTAAAAAAACCGGTTAGAATAAACCGGTAATCTAAAGATAGATTAAGTTGATAAAGCTAAAAAACGTTGTCCATAATAAACTATATTTATGGAGTGCTGTATCCGGCAAATGCTTTTGCAAATTCTAACGGGCGTGTTATTACTTTACTATACATACTACTCTGTTGGCCAACTAGTGCAGCGATGTTATGCATATGCCTAAAATTGATCTCCAGTAACCACACCTTATAATTAGTATCAATTGCCACATCTAACCCTAAATCTGCATAGGGTCCATGTAACTCATCCAGGTTTTCGCAAACCAAAGTACATAAAGACAGAATCTCCTGAGTCTTGAGTTTAATCTGTTGATCATTTAAATTTAATGCATTTTTCAACCCATCCACTCCCAATTCCAGCGCACTTACATCATTGGTGTAATGCTTTCCTTTCATACCATATCTAGCAATAATGCCAGTACAGTTCCAGGTTTGTGTATTGTTTTTCTGCATTATAACTCGAAAGTCGACGTGTTTATTATGGACCTTCAAACTTACTGATTGCTGAAACAAGTAAGCCCGCCGCCTCTTTTGGTAACACAATATCTTTATTAATTTTTTTTGACTCAATTTTTTTTTTGTATTTTTATGCTTCCAAAGGTAACCCTTGTTGGTTAATTCGATCTTTACTATACCTCTTCCGAAGGAGCCGCTCACCGGTTTAAGATAAACTGAACCATAGTCTTTTAACATGCAAATAACCTCTTTTGCATTTCTCAATACTGCTGTTCTAGGTAGATGGGGATTTATCTTAGGATTATCCTGAAGAGCCTTCCAAACGGCCCATTTATCTAAAAAGCTTGGATTAAAGATCTTCTGGCCAACAGTAACCAGCAAGTGGTCGTATTTATCGTTTCTGTTTACTCCAATCCTGCGATAGACAACATTAGGGTATGGAAATACCCCTTTCTTCCAAATTCCTGTGTTCCCTAATCCATCTGGTTGATAGTAGTAACCTTCTATTCCTGTTTTCGCAGGATTAATCCCCTCTAAGGGACAAAGGTAAATTAATCCTTGTAAATTCTTATAATCCCACAGGTATTCAAGGTACTTTGTTCTAATGCCTGGGGAAACATGTACTCTCGAAGTTAAAATAGCAATTACCGGGCCAAGATGCAGACCATTCTCATCTATTCTTAAATCATAAGGAAGTGTATCAGGAATCATAAAATTGAGTTTGATTGATATAGGTAAAACGATTGTATTCTTAGTTATTAGGGTACTTAATGTCAATTCTCTTTCTGTTTCAAACGAACCAAAGTGAAATTTTATTATTGGAGGAATCTGCGCACCCAGTTGCAAACTATATTTATTAGGTAAAACAATATGTTCTGAATCATTAGACCATTCTATCCACATTAGGATGCCCCCATTTAAGGTGATAACCCACAATATGATTAATTACGCTAAATAAACATCACATTTCAAAAATCAGGTATTTGCCCAATTTGAAATATGCCCAGACAAATAAACTCCTGGGTATATATACTAACGGCATATCGATTAGAGGGGATGATATTATGGGCGTGAAAAACCGAATAGCAGGGCCTCAAGGTCCACAAGGACCTCAGGGACCTCAGGGACCACAAGGATTACCGGGACCCCAAGGAGTACCAGGGCCTCAAGGTCCCGAGGGACTTCAAGGATTATCAGGAGCTCATGGTCCAGCTGGACCCCAAGGACCAGCTGGACCTCAAGGATCAACGGGACCTCAAGGACCAGCAGGACCTCAAGGACTAACAGGAGCTCAAGGATTATCAGGCTCAGCTGGACCAAAAGGATTACTAGGACCAGCTGGACCAGTAGGACCTCAAGGATTACCTGGCCCGGCAGGATCAACAGGCCCCCAAGGATTACCTGGTCCAGCAGGACCAACAGGATCTACTGGCCCTCAGGGAACCTTATCCAGCGCTTTTGCAGATTTGGTGTTAGGATCTGCAGCTCCAACAGTTATACCTCCAAATGTTTCTATACCATTATCTTCACTAATATCAGATCCGAAAAGAGGATTTACTTTTGATGCTGGTGCAAGAGCGGCAATAGCAGAGCAATCAGGATTTTATTATGTTAACTACATTTTGTACATTCAAGGGGATCCTCTACTACCAGGTGCTGCTTTTGTAGTCACAGTGAATAATTTTGAACAATCCATAACCATTTCCGGAAATAACACAAGCACGGCAAATGATGTACATCTGGTTGGGCAAGGGATCATTCCAATTAATGCCGGTGATGCAATACGTCTCACAAATACAGGTACTACTAATGCTGTATTACTACCATTTGCCGGAAATCAGCAGGTAAATATGAGCAGCTTTGTCATATTCAAAATAGCTGAATTGTAAATTATGCAAAGACTCAAATCACTTTTCATTAAATTCTGGTGAAATAATAAAAGCGTTCTGCAATTGCTGGCAGTGCGCTTTTCATACTGCAGTTTTGATACATAGGAATTTGAGAGGATTCGTTTCCACATGCACTTGAGGGATTTAAATCTGCAGTTCATCCAAAAATGATTCATTTAAACCCGAAAGCTTGTATTATAGTTAGAACAAGTTCCTAGAACAAACGGCATTAGAAATGAGAGGTGTATCCACTATGTATCGAGTGGCTATTTGTGATGATGAGGACAAGCAAAGGGAGATTGTCAGAGGCTTGTTGACTGCATTGTCGATCAAGGTGAATATTGATTTTGAAATTGAGGAATTCAGCTCGGGGGAGCAGCTTGTCTCTCATTATGAGCGTAATGAACCCCCTTTTCACATATTAATATTGGATGTTGAAATGGGTGGTATAAACGGGATTCAGACTGCCCGCCAAATAAGGAGTTTAAAACACCTGGATGAACAAATCATGTTTCTGACAAGCTACCCGGAATATATGGTGGAAAGCTTTGACGTAATGACCTTCCAGTATTTAATCAAACCTATTACTCCCCAGGTGTTGGAGGAGAAAATGATCAAGCTATGCCAGTACTTCCAAGCCCTTGATAAAAAGTTTATGATCATCAAGTCGGCCTTTGAAGAAGTTGTGCTGAAGCATGATGATATCATTGCGATCGAAGCAGCTAAAAGCCTAACCATAAAGAGTAAGCTGAATTTTATTACCCTCAATCAAATCTATGAAAGTAAAGGCATACTTGCCGATTATGCTCTGGCACTCAAACACAACAACTTCCTGCAAATCCACCGTTCCGTTATTATCAATCTGCTTCATGTGCGGAAGTTCTCCAGCGGAGTTGTGCTTATGTCGGGTGGGATTGAGCTGCCGATCGGCCGCTCTAAACTGAAAGAGGTTAAGGATTGTTACACCAAATTTATGATAATGAAGGTCTATTGAGATGATTACGAACAACTGGATGTTTGGGTTGTGTGTTGAGGTTGTGATGTGCCTTCAGATCCTTTATTTCTTTAACTCAGTGTTCGACAAATCTGCCCAAAAGCAAAAGCGGTGGATATACTTTATTATTTTCGGGGTGCTTGGTTACGTTTATATTTCCGTTCCGGTTTCCTTTGTGATTTCTTCGATCCTGGCTTTAGTGGTCATCTTTAGTTTGGCGTTAGCCTATACTGTGGAACTGAAAACAAAGATCATTTTTACTGTGCTGTATGGTGTGTTAATGTCTATTGTTAATTTTATTTCGATCTATTTTTTTTATCTGTTGGATTCGGTTGACCTAACCAGTCTTGATCCAGTAAATGAACAGAATCAGAGCTTGTTATTCAAGGCCACCCTGCTCAGCTTCACGATTATGTTTGCCGTCATTCAGATTATCCGGCTGATTGCGAAACGCAGAAGCTTCTCTTTGCATTATCGTTATTATATATTTTTTATACTTGTCCCTATCATCAGCATCTACCAGTTGAATGTGCTCACGAATTACAATGAGATGAACGTCCATTATTTCCTTTCTGCTATTGGATTTCTTTTTATAAACGTGATGATCATCTACATTTTTGATACGATTATTGATAAATTCCAGTTCAAGCATGAGAATGCCCAGCTGCAGCAGCAGATGGACTACCAGGATGCAAATTATGAAAAGACTGTACACAGCTTTAAATCGATCAAAAGAATAATTCACGACACGAACCAGCAGTTTCTCTATATCGAGGAGTGTATTAAGCGAAATGAGCCAGCGGCAGCATTAGAGCATATCCGAACGACGTTAAATAAAGTCGAAGACGCTTATCAGCGGGTAAATACAGGCCACTTGGTAATAGACGCCCTCGTTACTAATACGCTTAACATCGGCCAAGCGAATGGCATTCGGATAGATACGAAGCTGAACTTGTATTCTCCTGAGATATTGATAGATCGCTATGACTTATGTGTCGTACTCGGAAATATGCTGGATAATGCGATTGAAGCTTCCAAGCATGTGAAAATCGCAGAGGACCGGTACGTCGTGATCAAGATATTTTCCCATGAATCCGCTCTGTTCATACACATTCTTAACCATATGGATAATGAAGTCGTTCCTTTGCGCAGCCAAAAGCCTAACCCGGAGAATCATGGCATCGGGCTCATGAATATCGCCAGACTCTGTGATAAATATGGCGGCCACATGACTATTGAAACCAAGCAAAAAACCTTTCACAATATGGTCATGCTGCCCTTTTGAACGAACAATCCCTAAACAAGCTGTTGTTTAGGGATTGTTTTTTAGCGTTTCGGGGTGTTTTTGCATATACCAGCCTCCTCTCTTGTATGCTGAATACAGACCATTAAACCCCGGTGAATTCCGGTAAAGGAACCTAAGGAGGAAGTTATCATGAAGAAAATCATTACTGTAGTAATGGCAGCTATGCTCGTGGTCATACCCATGAGTTCGGCTTCAGCACAAATCAGCAAGGAAACCGTACAGGAGAAGGCTCAAAAACTGGCTGCAAAAATCGTGTCCGACTATGGGGTAACCGGCTTGCAGTACGCCATTATGGATTCGGGATCGATTGTATTATCGGACAGCGCGGGTGTCCAGGATAAAGCCACCAACGCTCCAATTACGAAGGACACGATGTTTGGTATCGGCTCCGTCAGCAAAATGCATGTAACGGCAGCAGCGATGATGCTGGCTGATGAAGGCAAAATAGATATTGATCAACCGCTTGTCACGTATATCAGGGATTTTACCATGGCCGACGAAAGATATAAGAAAATTACACCACGCATGCTTATGAATCATTCGTCAGGGCTTTACGGAACTCATTATGCAAATAGCATGCTGTTCGATGACAATGATACCCGCAGTCATGATGAGTTATTGCTGAGGCTTCAATCCGAGCGCTTAAAGTCCAACCCGGGCGAATATTCGGTGTATTGTAACGATGGATTTCAGCTGCTGGAAATCCTCGTGGAACGAGTAAGCGGCTTAAGCTATACCGAATTTCTGGATCAGAAGGTTATCCAGCCGCTGAAATTAATCTCCACCCAAACGCCGCTTAGTGCTTTTGACAGAGAAAAACTGGCGAAAACCTATTACCCTACAATGGAACAGGCTTTACCCGTTGAGAATGCCAACGTCATTGGTGCAGGCGGGCTCTACTCCACTGCTGAAGAGCTTACAATTTTCGGGGATGTTTTGATCGGTAATCGGACGAATATTTTATCAGAGAAGTCATCCACCGCGATGCAAAATCCTGAATATAGAAATGGCTTATGGGTACCTGAGGAGACAAACATCTATAACTATGGTTTAGGCTGGGATGCCGTTAGCTTGGCTCCGTTTGATGATTACGGCATCAAGGCCTTATCCAAAGGCGGGGATACCATTATGTATCATGCTGCCTTAACTTCATTGCCTGAGCATAATATTTCAATCGCTGTCCTGTCATCGGGAGGGAGTTCGATCTACAATAGTATTTTTGCATCTAACGTTCTACTTGAATATTTGCAGGACAAAGGCAAGATTAAAGAGATTTTGCCGGATCGAACCTTTGAACCATCTGTGAAGGTCAACATGCCGGAGGAGCAGCTCGCTTATTCTGGATTATACGGCGCAGTTGGCACAACGATAGATGTGGAGATGAAGAACGGAGAGATGAAGCTTCCCGCTCTGGTCGGGGGGATTATCCCGCCACAAACCTATGTGTATACAGGCAAAGGACAATTCAAAAACAACGATGGCAATGTGACGATAAGCTTTGACAAACAATCAAATGGAAATACCTATATTAAGCTTGATTCATATGTGGATATCCCTGGAATCGGGCAAACGATTATGGTCACCTATGAATATCAGAAGCTTGAAGCCAATCCTCTGCAACCGGCAACCAAAGCCGCATGGGAAAAAAGAAACGGTAAAAATTACTATGAGTTGGGAGAAAAGATCAATTCGCTATTCTATCTCTCCCCTGCCATCTTAGTCAAAAATATAGCTGTGGATAGTGAAAACGGCTATGCATCAGGCACTAAAATTGTTGATGAGCATACAGCTGTAAATGCCGTTGAAATTCCGGTTATGAGCGGAAGGGATGCCTTCAATTTGAGCTTCCATACCGTGAACAACAAAGAGTATTTGACAATAGATGGGCAGTCTTATCTAAGTGAGGATGCTGTTAATCCGATCTACGGCGGAAAAACTTCGATCTGCACGATTGAGGATAGCGGTCATGCCGTATGGTTCAAAATCGGTGACAAATCAGCTGCTAAAATGATGAGCGTTGATGCTCCTGCAACCGGAGGATTCGTCGTTTACGATGAGAAAGGAATGCTTGTGTTCTCCTCTATCTTTAATAAAGATAAGCCAGTCGCTCTCCCAAAAGGCGGGATGATTGTTTTCGGCGGCGAGGCAGGAGATGTTTTTCAGATTAGTATGAAGAAATAGAGGTTTGGAACAACAGGATGATCCCTGGAGTTACATTAAAAAAACAGCCTGATTTCGGTGGAGACTCACTGAAATCAGGCTGTTTTTTTATCGAATCCTTAATTGTCCTTCAGGTTCTACATATTCAATAAAGGTGCCGTCACTTCTGATTTGTACCCGCCTTCTACAATGAAATTCCAACAATAAGTTTATCAGGAGACCTCTGCGCCCATACTGGATTAAAAGAATCCTTAAGGAGAGGGAGAACGTTCATGCGTTTTCGTAAAAGCAACCCCCTTAACAAAGTTAAAAAGCCCCAGGTCCAGCACAGCGAGAGTCAACCTGCACATTCAGAGGAACCGATCAGTGCATGTCTTGGACAAAACCTTCAGCAGATCAGACAAACCGTCGGTAACAGCACCGACATTATCATCAGAGAAGTTCGCATTGGCAAGGACGGGAGCCAAATCATCGCGATCCTCTATACCGACGGCTTGGTGGATAAAAATATAGTCTCCGACTTCATCATGAAGTCGATGATGCTCGATAGCAGCCTGTCTGAGGACGTGAACCGCAGGATTCAAATCTCCTCCAATGTCTTGCAGATTTTGAAAGATTACGCTCTGACCATCGGTGACATCCGGGATATTACCGACTTTGATACCTTATATAACGCTCTGTTGTCCGGGGATGCAATCATCCTGATTGACGGTGAGACAAAGGGAATAGTGGTCAGCGCACGTGGATGGAAGGATCGCGGTGTCACCGAACCTGCCTCAGAAAATGTCATTCGTGGACCGCGGGAAGGATTTTCGGAAACACTGGGCACGAATACGGCCTTGATCCGGCGCAAGATTAAAGATCCGAATCTGTGGCTGGAAACAAAACAAATCGGTCGCGTGACCAAGACCGATGTCGCTGTCATGTATATCAAGGGGATCGCGAACCATAAATTGGTCGAGGAAGTGCATGAGCGATTGAATCATATTGATATAGACGGTATTCTCGAAAGCGGGTATATCGAGGAGTTAATCCAGGACGAAACTTTCACCCCTTTTCCAACAGTGTACAACTCCGAACGCCCAGACGTCATCGCCGCCGAACTGTTGGAAGGAAAGGTCGCTATCCTAATTGATGGAACCCCGTTTGTGCTTGTCGTACCTGCGCTGTTTGTATCCTTCCTGCATTCGGCAGAGGATTATTATCAGCGTGCAGACATCAGCAGCTTCATCCGGATTATTCGTTACACCGGGGTTTTTATCTCCCTGTTCGGTCCATCCTTATATATTGCCATCACTACGTTCCATCAGGAAATGCTGCCGACCTCACTGCTGATCGGTCTGGCAGCACAGCGGGAGGCTGTTCCCTTCCCCGCTTTTATCGAAGCACTCATGATGGAATTGACCTTTGAAATATTGCGGGAAGCTGGCGTTCGCATGCCGAAGTACATCGGGGCAGCCGTCTCTATCGTAGGCACACTCGTCATCGGGCAAGCAGCCGTCGAGGCGGGCATCATATCTGCAGCAATGGTGATTGTCGTGTCTATTACCGCGATTTCCAGCTTTCTTCTCCCTGCCTATAATATGTCCATCGCTTTTCGTATGCTGCGGTTCCCCTTGATGGGACTAGCCGCTTCATTTGGGCTGTACGGGATCATCATCGGAGGCATTGCCCTCATCCTGCATCTGTGCAGCCTTCGTTCTTTCGGCGTTCCGTATATGAGTCCGCTTGCGCCCCTGATCCCGGCAGACAACAAGGATACGTTAATACGGCTCCCGCACTGGATGATGGTCTCCCGTCCCCGGTTACTTAATCAGAAGAACGTGAATCGCCAAAACAACGCTTCATCCCGAAAATCACGGGAATAAACCAGAGGAGACAAGTGCGGATGGAAAGGAGTGGACAAGCTTGAAACGGAAGGCCTTTCTTTTTCTAATTCTTACACTGGGCACGCTTCTGACTGGCTGTTGGAACCGCAAAGAATTGAATGAGCTTGCAATCGCCGTTGGTTTGGGAATTGATAAACAGGGAGATCAATTCCGGGTTTCTGTCCAAGTCGTAGATCCTGGAGAAGTATCTACCCAAAAAGGGGCAAGCGGGCGGGCCCCCGCCATATTGTATACATCGGAAGCCGATACCGTATTTGAAGCGGTCCGAAAAATAACAACGCTAAGCCCTAGAAAAATCTATTTTCCCCACCTTCGCATATGCGTGATCAGCGAGTCGATGGCCATGGAAGGAATAGCAAAAGCCATGGACTTCCTGTCCAGGGACCATGAATTCCGCTCCGATTTTTACCTTGTAATATCGAAAGGCGCAAGTGCGGAGGATACGCTCAAAATCATGACGCCCTTTGATCCTATTCCAGCAGACAAGCTATTCTCATCCCTGGAATCTTCGGAAAAAAACTGGTCCCCCAGTACAACGGTAACCTTAGACCAATTAATGGCCGATCTCATAAGTGAAGGAAAGCAGCCTATCTTGACTGGACTTCAAATCGCTGGAGATCAAGACTCTGGAGAAACAAAAAAGAATGTCGAAAAGATCTCCCCCCCTACTAGCCTACAATTTTCTGGGCTTGCTGTATTCAAAAAAGACAGATTGATCGGCTGGTTAAATGAAACAGAAAGTAAGGGTTACAACTTCATCCTCGGCAAAGTGAAAAGCTCTGTTGGCTTTGTAGCCTGTCCTAAAGGTGGCAAAGTCGTAATGGAAATCATCCGGACCCATGCCTCCATGAAAGGGTACATTTATAGAGGGGAGCCCCAGATCAATATTCACCTTAAGATTGAAGCCAACGTGGGGGAAGTTGAGTGTAGCGAACTGGATCTGACTAAGGTGAGCACGATTTATGACCTTCAGAAGAGAAGCGAAGAAAAGATAGCAGGAGTGATAGAGTCTGCCATCAAGAAGGCTCAAAAATCGTACAAAGCTGACATTTTCGGATTCGGTGAAGCCATTCACCGCAGTAACCCGAAGGCTTGGAAGTCACTGAAACAAAATTGGGATAATGAGTACTTTGCAGAACTGCCGGTGAACATCAAAGTTGATTTCAGGATTCGACGCTTGGGTACGACTGGAAGCTCATTCCTGAATGAAATTAAGAAGTAGGCTGCCAATCGGTATCATTTTACCATGCGAAAGAAGGTGATTAACGATGCTAACCCAGATGGCGGTCATACTGGGAATAATGCTGTCCGCTGCTGCGATCATATTTCTCGAAGTTCCCTACATGTTGAGAAAAAGGTTAAAAAAGGAGCTATGGGTGTTTTCCATCCTGCTCCTCCTTGGGGTGGGGATCAGCAGCGCCAAGGCATTGCAATGGGATATTCCCACCCCTTTGGATTGGATTACAATTGTGTATAAACCATTCACTGATTTTCTAACCCATATCGGTCTAATAAAATAAAAACGAGGTGAAAGTGGTGTCTAAGCAAGTCAAAATCTCCGGACGTCAATTTATGGTCTTAACGACTTTATTTACGATCGGCAGCGCAATCCTTGTCATTCCCTCAGGTATGGCCTTCCTGGCCAAACAGGATGCGTGGATCGCTGCGTTTGTTGGCGTGGGATCCGGTTTTTTCCTCGTATGGATTTACAACACAATAGCGACCCTTTATCCACGGATGACATTGGTTGAGATCATTGAAGCCCTTCTCGGAAAATGGTTGGGCAAAACCATTTCTCTTCTATTGATCGTTACTCTTTTCTTGAGTGGTCCTGCCTCAGCGTTGTATGATGTAGGAAATTTTCTAACTACCCAAATCATGCCGGAAACGCCGGCTCAATCCGTAAATATTCTTTTTGCCGTCATTGTAGTCATGGGGGCACGGCTTGGAATTGAAACATTTGCCCGTTCTGCTGAACTATTGTTCCCCTTATTTATCCTTCTTTATATTTCTTTAGTTATTTTAATTGGGCCTGAGATCAAACTGGAAAATGTCGAGCCCGTGCTGGAAGCAGGAATAGGGCCGATCTGGCCTGCTGCACTATCCTTTATCAGTGTTTTGTTTCTACCCCATATCGCTTTGTTAATGATTTTTCCGGCTGTGAATCGTATTGATAATGCCCGTAAAGCTTTTTTCAACGGAAGCATGCTTGGCGGGCTGATGATGGTCCTGATTGTTGCATTGTCGATTTTGGTTTTAGGAGCTGATTTAACGGCAAAAAGTATATTTCCAAGCTATTCGTTAGCCCAGAAAATCAACATCGGCAATTTTCTGCAGCGCATTGAAGCCATCATGGCCATCATGTGGTTTATTTCGCTCTATTTTAGGGTCACTATATACATATACGTAATTGTGTTGGCCATTGCTCAAATTTTTAAATTAGAAGATTATCGGCCTCTAGTTTCACCACTCGGAATGATCTTGGTTGTCATGTCGGTAGTCATATATCCGAATGTCCCTTACCAACAAACGTGGGATGGGACAGTATGGTTATCTTATACGTTATCTATAGGGCTTCTTTTGCCTTTACTGCTGCTCAGTATTCATGTGATACGAAAACTATGGTCAAAGAAAAGAACAGAATCCAAAGGGTAAGTCACACTGGGCACCGCCTGGCCAGTCAGATGGCCGAGCTTAAAACAACCATCCCGATTCTTGCCGGTACTCCCTGAAGGTTAACCACCATGGAATGAAGAAGAACCGGCCACTTATTGATGGCCGGTTCTTCTTCATTTAAACCTTATAGAGATCTCGATATTATGTCTCTTGTGTCATATGTGCGTGATCTGGTGCTTTTTGGTTCATGATCGGCAACATGACCAGTGCGCCAAGAAGAAATAATAATCCTGCTCCGCTATAGATCGTACCCAGCGAGAAGGCATCTTTTAACACACCAGCGAAAGACATGGAAACGACCATCATCCCAACGAACATCGGATTCAGAACCCCATTCACCCGGCCGACAATGGAAGCATGTGACCATTTCAGAATCATTGTGCTAATCCCAATATGAATGCAAGGGAAAACAAGCCCATTGAGAAATTGAACAGTCAGCGTAACCGGAACGCTCGTCGAATACCCGACAATGACCGTACAGACCGCGCCTGCCAGCATCCCTATCGCAAGAAGTAGCTGCGGTGGAACCCGCTTCGCGAATACGGCTACGATCCCGCCCCCGATCAGCATGGCTGCACCATTCACCATCAGCAGATATTGCAGGAACTCCTCACTTTTGCCTAGCCGCTCCGTTACAATAAACAGGTTGAGCGCTTGGGCTATGCCAACAGCGAGTCCCGCGAGAATAAACGCAAGTCCAAGCATACGCAGCACTTGGCTTTGCCAGACATAACGGAAGCCTTCAATAAAATCTTTACGGAACTGCCCTTTTACAGCAGCTGTCTGAGGTTCCATATTATCCTCAGGCAGCCGGATAAGGACGAGTGCAGAAAGCAGAAATACCACGCCCATTACAGCGATCGAAGTTTCAAGGCCAAACTTGCTGTAAACGAAGGTGCCAAGCATAGGACCAAGCACCATGAAGATAGCCATCAGCGATTGGAATAAAGCCATCCCTTGCTGCAGCTGTTCTTCCCGCACATGATACTTAAACAATCGCATACTTGAAGGCTGCGAGAACTGCGAAAGAATAGCTGAGATGAAGGCGACAAGGTAAACGGAATGCCAGGAACCGTAATGGATAGTTAGAAGTACTACGAATACCGACACCGCGGATAGTAGATCGCACCAGATCATCGTTCGCTTCGGCCTCCAGCGGTCGGCAAATGTGCCACCGATGAAAGAAAAAACAAAAATAGGCGCGAATTCAGCTACGCTGATTAGCGAAATGGCATAGGGATCATTGTTTGTTCTATCCGCAACGTATAGGAGAATAGCGAAATTACGTACCCAGATGCCGATCTGCAGGAGCACACTTGATAATAAAATCGTCTGCAGGAACCGATTGCGAAACAGACTTGGTGCATTGGAGCTATTTTCATGCCTATTCAATCTTTTCAACCCCCAATTTGTCTAAAATACTTTTCTTAATGAATCGAATGACTCTCCTTTCAATTCCTAATTATACTGACCTCATCATCGTGCACATCCTTCTAAAGTCTGAAATTTCAGAATGCATATCCACGAGACGTTCAATCTGGAATTATCAAAAAACCCGGCAGAGGATTCTGCCAGGTAATGCAGGATTGATTTAAGAAATCAAATATTAGCAGGTTTGAGCCTTCTCGCTTCTTGCAGATGAAATGACAAGTATAATCCTAATCCGGCAAAAGCCGTCAATGTCCAGAATGCAATGTGGATGCCTTGGAGCATATCCAGCGGAAAGGATAAGGAACTGGCGCTCGCAGTTGAAGTCATTATCGTTACAAGTAAGGCACCTCCTATTGAACTGCTGAGCGAGCGTAGCGTGATCGTCATTGGAGAAGCATGAGCAACCATGGTGTTTGGGATACTTGCCATGGCATAGGCCGTAATTGGAGCCATCACTGTCCCTACTCCAAACATAAGCAGGGCATACATTATAACCAGTAGAATAAAGGACGTCTCTATTGATAACGTGAGGGCAAGAGCTAATGCCATGATCAGAATGAGCATAAATCCTCCCTGAGTTACGCGGCTAACCCCAAACCGGTCATATAGTCTGCCTGAGATCAGACCGGAGACACCAATCAGCAATGCACCCGGCAACAGCATAAGCCCGGACTCCCGAGGTGTTAAGCCTCTTATCGTCTGTGCATACAGAGGAAGAAGGAGTTCAACCCCCACCATCACCGCAAACAAGATCACCCCCACAATGGAAGATCGGGTAAAGGATCGGTGCCGAAACAGCTTGAAATCAAGCAAAGGTGCCGTGAGCTTGAGCTGTCTTTTAATAAACACCGCCACGATCAGGAATCCAGCCAGAAGGATGACCCCAGCGACAGCGGGATTTCCCTTTTCTTCCCCGACAATGCTAAATCCATACAAAATACCGGCGAATCCGAGTGAAGAATAGATAATGGACCTGGTGTCGAGCTTAGTCTGATGAGTCTCTCCTTCATTCCGCAGCGTGAAATGCGCTAAGAATAAATTGGCGGCTGCAAGCGGCGCCACAGCGTAAAACAACAGTCTCCATGAATGGTTCTGAACCACGAACCCAGACAGAGTGGGCCCAAGCGCCGGAGCCAGCCCCAAGACCAAACCGACTACTCCCATCGCTGCACCGATTTTCTCCTTCGGAAAGACTCTTAGTATTGTCGTCTGAAACAGCGGAAACAGCAGACCCGCACCGATGCCTTGAACCAAACGCCCCGTCAGGACTAGCGGGAAACCCCAGGCGATCCCGGCAATCAGTGTTCCTGCTGTGAACGCTCCGACAGAAGCCATGAACAAGGCCCTCGTGGTAAACTTTCCGATCAAAAATCCGGCAACTGGAACAGTTATACCTATCATCAGGTAATACACTGTAATCAGCCACTGTGCTTGATTCTCATGAATTGCAAGATCCTGCATGACACGCGGCAACGCCGTGTTTAACATCGTTTGCATCAATTGGGCTAAAAAATTGGCAACCACCAGGGAGGCAACAATAATGCTGGGTTTATTAGTCAAGCTATCTTCACCGCTTTCAGAAGTACTATTCGGATGCAGCGAGCTGCTGCAAGGCGTGTATGGATACAGTTATCCCTTTCGATTGAATGAGTTATGAATCATCCTTTCAAGATTAATAAACTACATTATAGATACAATATATCTATAATCAAGATAAATAATAGACTTCGAATATCTACAATATATCTGATTGATTATTTTGTCAATCTGATTTTCACTTATTCCTGTGCTTGCACTTATAAAATAAAAAGATCCGTTAACTGCTTCAAGAGCAGTTAACGGATCTTTGATTGTAAATGATGCGGTCGAGAGGACTCGATCTCCATGATATTGCTACGATCCTCCCCCACTTTAATGTAGAATATAGTTAAATCTTCAATTTAATCGTCTATGGAGGTAAGAATAATGAAATTACGTATCAAATATATAAGTTTGAGTGCCCTACTATTTACTACTGTCTTCGTCTTTGGAAAGTCGGATACGCTCAATGAACAATATGTAGAATCACCAATGATAGACAACGTTAGCTCGGAATTAATTTCTGATTCTCAACTTCCAATTTCAGATCGGAATCTGATTGAAGTTCCGGTTGTTGACGAAGACAAAGGTCTCGTCCAACTCATTCCGAATTATAAGGAAGAGGACGCTCCCCCAATTAAACTTTTGCCATCCCAATAAGCCCCAGGGCTAACCATGGCGGGTGGCTTGCGCCAGCTCGGAAAGCCACTTTTCCCGATCCCCTTCGGCTTTGGCGGCTATCTTCTTCAGTTTGTCCGTTCCGCCCCAGATCAAATAAACGATATGCTCCACCTCATAGTTCTGAAGACCGCGTACTTGATCAAGCAGCAGCCGGAGATGAGCCTCAGCTTCCATATCGGTTTGGATCTTCAGCTTCATCGAATCCGTGCTATGCAGCATGCATTTCACTAGCGTAGGAATTGTCTCCAAGTGAATGCCCTGCCGTTCGGCCAACGCGACTGTGAAGTGATTCTGAACGGACTGGTGTTCTTCGTCAACCATCCCCATGTATTGTTCTACTAATGGAAAATAAATCCTATCTGTGAGTCCAAGGCCGAAGACCGCATAACTGCCCGGCATACAATTTTTTTCGCCTTCCGTATCCGTATACCATTCGAATGTTTCCATCGCCACCCGGGCGTACTCCTCCAGTAAGGGGTGCAAATTTGGATATTCCATAGCGTTAGCAAAGAAGCGGTGCGTGCTCGACTTGGCCAATCCTTTCATCGGCAGCCATTGCTTGACGCTTGATTTCAGCTTGATTTGATAGCTTTTCGGGAAGCCCAGGCTTAGTAAGTGAGTCAGAAACCGGAGTGCCCGCGCGTAGCTCTCCTCCGTTTCTTGCTTAATGGCTATGGTCACCTCGGCAAACACGTCGTTGGCTGTGCATTCCGCCAGTTCATCGCGAAAGCTGACGTCCTCCTTGGAGAACGTTCCACTGCCTTCCTTTGTCAGACGTTTTGCTTGGGAGCTTCCCAATTCGATAGCGCAATTCAAAATGTCCAGCCCCACACTTCTACTATAGGAAGGTTCGTATTTAAGAATCAGGATTGCAGCATAGAGAGCCAGTTCAATCGGACCTTTCTCCGTATTTTCCAGCCGGGCATCGCTTCTTTTCTTATATTCTTTCTGCCACTGTGTCCCTATATTATCGAAATAACAGGGTAACCAATGCTTCTCTACCCAATTCCTCAAAGCCCCGGTAACATTATTGCGATGCTCGGCAAGATGCTTGTTCCCTTTATTCACATGTTGAATGTTCTCGAAAATAGAAATGATTACACCGGGATCTGTGTCAGGGAACAGCCCCTCGTCCAACAGGTGCCTGGTGAGGAAGAATGTCTCTAAGGGTTTAGTCGGATATTTTCCGGCTTCGAGCTTATCCGAAATATAGGTGGAGATTTGTTCCAGCAATTGTTGTTTCTTCGTCTCGTCGACGTATTCGAGAATACGAACGTTGACTCTGCCCTCCCGCGTTCGAAACTTGCCGTCAAAAGTAAATTGATAATCAATTAGCGCCGAAGGCAGCGCATTCAATTTATGCTGCATATAAGAAGCAAGCTCAGGGACAATCTGCTCTCGCACTTCTTCCTCGCTCAGCAACTCGCCAGGGATGGCCTTACCTCCAGGTAAAGTGAAATTGAGCTCATCATCCGTCACGTCAACCCTGCCCTTGGCATATTCGAGCAGAGCATGATCGTGAATTCCCACCTGCAGCTTGGTACGTTTCACGATTTTTTCTGCGTCCTTATTGCTAATATAGGCTATCCATTTGTCAATCTCCTGTTTCATTTCGTCCAGAATTGTTTCTAAAGTGTGATCCATATCCATAAAGTGCTCCTTATAGTGCTGTTATGAGTTACTTTCTATCATAGCCTGTCCTCCAAGGCAGAACAATTAGGCGCGGGACCCAGTTATATGGCGGGTTCCAGAAAATTGTATGGATATCGTTACTCACTTGCCTTAAGAAGTGTTGAATCAATAAGTGCTTGGACATTCAAGACAGAAATCATACGATTCTTGGATTCATACCTGCACTCGATCACTTGCTTATTGGGATTATCAGGAGGTTCATGAACGACAGAATCAGCAGCGGAGGCAATGTCTTCAACAGAATCAACAACAAAAGCTAATTTATGTGTATGCAAGATGATGAACTTGTCTTGTTCACGGCGTTCCTGACGAGAAATATTCAGTTTTATTCTCAGGTTAATGACTGTGTAGAGTTCTCCGTAAATAGTTGCAAACCCTTCGTGCCAAGGTTCGGCGAATAGAAGCGGTGTGGATTTTTTAGAATCTTGGATTTCCCCGATAGTATTGATATCGAGTCCAAAGTCTTCATTTCCGAGTTTGAATACAATGATTTGGTCCATAAATTAGCCAGCCCCTTCTGATGTCAAATAAGCTCTTTGTTGTTTATTATAGTCAAACAAATTTATCACACTTTGATAAGGTCTTTCTATTTACTTTCGGAAGGAAGTGACGAAGATATGATACGATAATTTTTTTATTTTATAATGGATTGTTGAAAAAAACCTCGATAGGCACAGAGCCAATCAAGGTCGATTATATAATTGTTCAAGTTAGGGGCCTATAGTCTTGAGAGCTTCCCAAAAGCTTACAAGGGATAAACCTAAAAATATGATGCCTGCGAAAGCTATAATATTTACGATGGTAACCTCTGCAATAAACCTTTTACGCTTGGACGCCTCCTTCGGTGCCTTGCGAATTAAACGAACCCAACTAGAGGTCCCGTATCTTTTAACCAAGGAATAGTGCACAGGCCAACAAATGAGAGCAGAGATGATAGACAATATAAAGTAAGTCACAAAGATGTCCTCCCTAAAGATTTTTCTCGCTGCTAGAACCCACGTAATTTTCAATATGTAATATTATTCAGCACCGCGTTGAATGTTTTCCATACATGGATCATCCATTGGCCCCATATCTAGATGCGCTCGGAGGGATTGATAATGGCCAGAACCTGATGATCCTCCCAGACCCCATTGATCTTTACGTTGCTTTGAGCGATACCTTCTTTGTGGAAGCCGGCATTCTCAAGCACGCTCATGGATCCGGGATTCCGGGGAGAGGCCTCCCCTGTGATCCGGTGAAACTTCAGCTCCTCGAAGGCATAGCGCACCACCTGCTTCACAGCCTCCGTCATATAGCCCTTGCCGTTATAATCCTGGTCCAGGCAGTATCCGATCATGGAGCACTGAAGCGGACCCCGCACAACAAAGGACAGCCCTATGTTACCAATAATCCGGTCGTCCGCCATGTGGCATACTATGAAGTCATATTTCCGGTCCTCTGCTCTATCGGCCTTACTCTTCTTAATCATTTGGAGCTGCTGCTCCTCCGTATAGAACTCATCGGGGTTGGTTGGGGAAAACTTCTCAAAAAACTCCCGATTGCGCTTGAACATTGCTGTCAATTGTTCGGCATCCGCTTCCTCCGGGAACCGGACGTATACTCGCTGATCTAACATTTGCACCATCCCCTACTAACAAATATATTAAATAATCATATCACAGGAAGAAAGGTTGGGATATTAGCATTTTGCCACTTTCGGCTTATATCGTTACTACAAAAAAAGCCGCCAATATGGCGACTTCTAATGAAATCATAATTCCTTCATAATCGTAAATGTGCCGTCGTTACGGTTCTGGAACACAAGATTCCGCTTAATGCTACCTAAGTAGTCGGATAGTAAAAATTCATTGTTACCGACCTGACGCAGTCCTGAACCGTCCAGCCGAATGGCGAAAGTCCCTCCCGCTTCCATGTTTTCAGCCTTTGCGGTGAAATACGCCCATCCGTGCAAGATGTCCAAAGGCTCAAGTTCCCAACCGATTATTTTACGAACAATTTCATTACCTTTTTTAAACAGATGAAGGTAAATCGTGTCTGCCTCCTCATCATGCTCTACAAAAACGAACGAATCGGAATCTGCATCACCCATGTAATCTGTCATATAGAAAAAATAAGTAGAGAGTTGCTCCTCATTGTTCTTCGGGGTTTTCCAGTTAAATTCGATTTCATCGTCTTTCTGCACGATATACTTCTCGCCAGTGGACGGCAAGGGCTGTCGCATAAGCGGAAAATAGACGTCCAACCCATCAGTTTGTATTCCTGAGCCAATGTAATACCGATACCTTTTATCCTGCGCATCCAATAGGGTTGAACTAACTCTAATCTTCGACTTTCCATCCAGCGCCATCCGGTACACGCCAGATTCGATAGTCATGCTATTGGTGATATAATAGATGCTCTTGTTCTTGAGGAAAAATTGATCGATTCCCCCTAAGCTGGTCAGGCGCGTCAATCTTTTGGAGGACACTTCTAGCTTGTAGATATCGCTTGTCTGGTTAACCCCATGCTTCAGAAAATATAATGTCTCGTAATCTTCATACAAGATATTGCTGTAAATACCGGTCATGACCATAGTGGTCTTCGTCTTGTCCGGACCGAAAATCGTCTTATACAGCCCCTCATTATCTTTTGCCCAAAAGATTGTCAACGGTTCCAAGGGTTTAGGGTAATCGATTTTTTGGACTCTGATATTTAATTCGGGTGCTTGTTCAAGATTTGGAGCGATTCTAGTTGCCCCGGTTAGCATTATGGATGTCAATACGGCCACAATAAGAACAATCCTCTTACGTTTAATCATGTCTGTCCACTCCTCCCCAGAAAATAATTCAAGCTCTCTCATCATACATACATTCGACAAAAGGGATTATTTTCCTCTACTGTTACATGCAGCGGTGTGGGTAGGGCCTTCAATTCACGATATATAAAATCAGAGGAAGCTCAAGCGTCTGGCAATAATACATCGATTTGGTCATGCAATACTGATGGGAAGAACCCCGCTTCATTATGCTATTGGCGAAAACAATCCGAAGATCGCTTCACTCTTGCAAAAATTAGGTGCGAATCCCAATCAGCAAGATGTTAATCAAAAATCACCGCTGCTTTTTGACGCCGCTTCTCTTTGGCATGAAGTGAATCAATAGACAATGCAAATAAACCGTACGCCTTATTGAAGGGCGTGCGGTTTATTTGCTTCATTATAAGGATGATATTTTAAGTGTTATATTACAGTCCCTTTACCTCAAACTCATAGATTCGCGCGGCTGTATCGGCACCTTGTGAGGGCTTAGTAATGATTAATTTTACATAGCGGGCTTTAACTAGCGCAATCGCGTCAGTCGTCTCGGCTGCCGTGTTTCCATGGACCTTGACGGCATCTGCCCAGTTCGTACCATCACTGCTCACCTGAATGGTGTAATCGCTGGTATTAAACCCGGACCACTCTCCTCCGCTCTGAGCATGCTTGATGACAAAGGTACTGATTTGATGCTCGGCGCCCAGATCGACTTGAAGCCAGTGAGGCAGATTGCCAAGTGCGCACCATTTGCTGTTGTCCGCCACTTTACCGTCTACGGCATTAGGCGCTCCTTCCTTTTCCCCGCAGGTATGATCGGCCGTTGCAGTTTTGCCAAGTGCCAGATTCTTCACCGCACCGGCTTCCTTGCTTACGGTGATAAGCGCCTTTTTCGTCATTGTGTCTTGACCCGAGCTGTTGGTGGCAGTCAGCGTCACGCTATACACGCCTTCCTGATTGAACGTTACCACTGGGTTCTTCGAGGTGCTGACAGCCGGGCTTCCGCTTTCGAAGGTCCATGACCAGCCTTCTGTCACTTCGGTCGACAGGTCGGTGAAGTTTACCGTCTCCCCTGGAGCCACCAGTGTCCGATCGGCCTTGAATTCCGCAGCCGGCTTCGGATAAGCCGGCCAGCTGATCTGCACGCTGGAGGCCTGACCTTGCTCGTATCTTCCATTGACCGCAACCACCTTCAATACCGTGACCGCTTCCTTGTCAATTCTTCTCATCTCAGGGACGTAAAACACATGATTTGGCGTTGCACCCATTAGCACCTCATTGCCATCCGGCAGTACACGATAGATTTCGTACTGCTTCACCTGCTGGTTAAGCGGTTTCCACTGCAATCTGGCATCTCCATACATCCCATTGCGGAAATCGGATTGAGTGGCTTTAAGCTCGCGAACAGCCGTGAGCGGTTGAATCGGTTCGTTGGCATTTTGGATGGAGAGCTGGCCAATTTGTATGGCATAATCACTTATCGTATCCTTGGTGTCAAAATACAGTGACAACGCCACGATCCGTTTCCCTTTATAAGGGGTCAAATTTAATGTTTCTGTAATCCAGCCTGGCGATGTCTTATCCTTCAGGTTAAGGAAGACAAATTGGCCGGGATGGTCTGCGAAAGCAAGGCCAACCTTCAGGCTCGGCTTGCTTTGCGTTTTGTACGTAACCGACAGCTTCGTACTTGCTTCAACCTTCAAATCAGTCTTGTAGAGCTTCAGATGTGTCGCATTGTCATGGCTCAGCACACCTGATACCTTCAGCGAGCTGCCGCCGTAATATGCATCAGACCAATCGAGCACCGGTGTAAGCGGTGTTCCTTTGCTGTCTGCGATCCAGCGCCATGTCGGCAGGACATCCTGCAGGCTCCGGTTGTTCCATCCCTTATCCCGCACCTGCTTCCCTCGAACATAATATTTCTGGCCGCTTCCAGTGTTGAAGCTGGTGATGAAGGGCAGCTCGTTTACCGGGGATGCTTCGATCACATCGTTCGCGATTCCTTTCCAGGCTTGGCTGCTCACAGTATTGCCCGGATTTCCGTTTGGACCCACCCAGAATTTGTTCTCGCGGATGAAGAAATCCTCCATACTCTCAGCGCTGTTAAAAGCCCAGTCCGGGCGGTAAATCCCCAGTGAAGTAACTGCAGGCTCTCCTTCCGGGAACAGCAGATTCCAGTTCACCTTCGTATCGTAACCCTTGGCTTCAACATCAATGCCTGCATATAGGTCAAACGGACTTCTGCCCAGGCTTTTGGACTTCTCCGCCGAGCTTTTTAGATCCTTCCACCAGAAGTTCAGGAACATGCTGTCTGTTATTTGCTTCCCATTGTCCTGCAGGAACATCGCATTTTTGTCATTTAATGCATTCTGCCAACTGATACTGCCTTCTTTAGTCATAGAATCGTACCATACGATGTGCATAGATGCAGACTTGTGCGATTCAAGATAACTCAGGAAAGCTTTCATTTGCTGTGCGTCAGCCGGCGTTCCACCCTCAGTCTCCTGGTTAATGAACCAGCCGTCAAATCCGTAATGCTTCGCCACCTGGATCAGCTTGTCAGCGGCAGGAAAGGAGCCGTCGCTGTTCTGCTGAAGCATCTGCTTCACCCATTCATATTTCCCGCCATACACCGTTGGCGGGAAAAATACCGTTCCGAGGATCGGCACGCCATTCTTATGAGCTGCGTCGATCGTATCGGCGCTTGGAGGCACGATGATCCCTTCGCCGGCCGAGCCCGCCCAATAGACCAGTTTGTCAACATATTGCCAATAGCTAAACGTGTTCGCCCCGAATTTGTCCGAGCCCTGTGAGGGTACTCCGCTTGTTCCCGAATTGAGTGCCGATAAAGCCATGACCTTAGGCGCTTTAGTCGCATGCGGGTTGACCCCTGCTCCCACAAAACGGTCCTGCAGCGGGACTGTACTGCGGTTGAATGCTGCATCCGGGTCGGATACCGGACTCCACTGAAGCAATTGCTCTGGAAACCAATAGGATGAATAAGGCTGTTTTGCAAACGCAGAAGTGGATAATGCAGCGCACATCACAACTAAGAAGATAAAACCTGCACTTATCTTTTTCATGCCATCCTCCTCTTATTTATTGGCTGCTTTCCACTCGTCGTATTGCTTCTGTGCTTCTGCTATAACTTTATCCAGACCGGCAGCCTTCATCTTGGAGATTGCCTTCGGCAGATGTTCATCCGGGTCGACTGCACCTGTCATGATAGGTGGGTAGAATTCTTTTACGATCGCCGAGATAGACGCCACTTCGGTCTTCACTGGATCAGGGTTAAAATTGAAGCCGAAGCTTGGAGCAACCTTGGCGGAATTGTTGAATTCTTTGAACGCTTCCCATTTATCCGCAGGGTCTTCCTTGTGGCTATAGGTCAGGAAAAGATTGCCTAATGCGAATCCCGGCATCTGGTATCCGTCTTTCATAGCCGGCAGATCTTCAATGACGTCTTCAGAGATCTTCTTGTAATGCGTACCTTCGATACCGTAGTTGATCAGATTGCGCAAATATTTGTCCGTATTGAGCAGGTTCAAGAACATCATCGCACGTTCCGGATTTTTGGAATTCGCCGAGATTGCGTGCATAGAGCCGGTAGCGGAGCCTGTAAAGATTACCGGATCCTGCATCGGAGAGGTCACGATGTCATAACCCGCACTTCTCGACCAGCCCAATTCTGCATAAGGCTGCGTTTGCTCGCGGTCAGCAAACCATTTGCCTGTCTTGATGTTATCAATGCCTTCCAGAGTTGCAACATCTTTGCGCAGATATCCGGCTTGATAGTATTTGCGAATGGTTTTGAGCGAGCTTTTCAGTTCACCGGATTCAAGGATATTGACGTATTTACCATCCGTTGAATTCATATTCATACCAACCGGGAATTCATCGCCCAGGAGGAAGTCGAACGGCATATATGGCTTGAAGCCTTTCGGTACGGCAAGTGGTGTAATGTCAGCCGGCTCGCCTTCCTTGATTTGTTTCAAATAAGGTTCGAGATCCTCTAGGGTGCGGATTTTTGTAATATCCATCTTATACTTGTCGACATACTGTTTGTTGAAACGCCATACCCATTGTGAAGCCAATTCCTTGTTCACCGGCACGGCATAATTTTTGCCATTCACCTGCGATCCGGTCAGGAAACGCGGGTCGAGTTCTTTTATAATATCCTGACCGTATTTTTCCAGTAAATCATTGATTGGCAAAAATGCACCCCGAGTCGCGTTCGGCAGGTAGTCAAAAGCCCAGGATGAGGTAAACGCGATATCGTAATTCTCCCCGGAAGCAGTGATAACTGGTAAACGTTTCGAGTAGTCGCCCCAGTCAATCATTGTGATGTCAACGGTTGCGTTGATTTTGTCTGTCAAATATTTATTCATTTCCTCTTGAACCGTTGGCAGGTCACGCTGTGGACCACCGATCAGGTATACCTTGAGCTTCACCGGGTCCAGCTTATCCCCGGTCTGGTCGCCGGATTCCGTTGGACTAGCCGATTGGGTCTCTGACGGCGTATTCCCATTACTATTTTCCTTCGTGTTGTTGCTGCCACAGCCAGCCAACGTGGAAGCAAGTGCAAACAGAAACACAACCATCAGCAATACCATTTTCTTGGACTTCATATGTCTCCCCCTAATCAATATAAATATCTATTGTCACTGCCCTGGATCGGACAGATTCAACTTATCCAACTTATTCTTTAACCGAACCAATCGTAAGTCCTTGGATAAAATACTTCTGGAAAAACGGATACGCCAGCGCGATTGGCAGCGTAGCCAGCACAACCATCGCCATACGGACCGTTTCTGTCGGCAAGGTCGCAGCAATGTCGTAAGATACTACCTGGCTGCTGTTCTGTACGATGAAGTCCATATTGTTCTGAATCCGGATTAAAAGTGTTTGCAGTGGAATTAAATTTGGATTATCAATATACAGAAGCGCATTGAACCAGTCATTCCAGAAGCCAAGTGTACTGAACAGCCCGATAGTCGCAATACCCGGCAGTGAGATTGGCAGCACAATACGTGTGTAGATGCCAAATTCGGTTGCTCCGTCAATCTTGGCCGATTCGATGATCGCATCCGGTACAGTTGTCGTAAAGAAGGTGCGCATAACGATAATATAGAATGCGTTCAGAATGGATGGGAATATCAGCGCCCAGATGGAATCCCGCAAGTGAAGTACTTGCGTAACGACGATATATCCCGGGACCAGTCCCCCTGAGAACAACATGGTGAAGAAAGCAAGAAAGCTGAAGAACCGGCGCTGGTCAAAGTTCTTGCGTGAAATTGCGTACGCATATGTAGAAACGAGATACAGCGTCAGAACAGTTCCAATGACCGTTACGGCCAGGGTCACGCCCAAGGATTGGACCATTTGTTCACCGGACCGCATTAGAAACCGGTAGGCGTCCAGACTGAGCACCTCAGGCAGGATGCTGAAGCCGTTGATGGCCAACGTCTTCTCGTCCGTAAAGGAAATGATAATGATAAATATAAACGGGAAGATACAGGATAGGGCGAATAAGCACACCCCTACATTAAATATAAAATTCCATAATGGACTAATCGCATTAATGTCCCTGGTCTTCTTCCTGGGAGCATAGAGCAACGATCTCTCCATAGATTCGCTTAAGTCATTCATTGCAGGCACCCCCCTTGCCGATTTTTTTTAGAATACGGCATAATCTTTTTCAATTTTGCGTACAGCGTAATTCGCGAGCAGAACGAGAATCAAACCGACAACGGATTGATAAAGGCCCGTAGCTGTACTCATACCTGTATCGCCCATGATCGTCAGTCCCCGATACACGAATGTGTCGATAACGTTGGTGACCGGATAAAGTGCGCCGGAATCCCGCGGAACCTGGTAGAATAGGCCGAAATCCGAGCGGAAGATGCCGCCCAGTGCCAGAACTGTCAAAATGATCATAAGCGGCCTCAACATCGGCAGTGTAATAAACTTGATCTGATTCCATTTGGTAGCACCGTCGATCATAGCTGCCTCATAATAAGAGCGGTCGATCCCGGCGATTGCTGCAAGATAGACGACACTCCCGTATCCGGCATTTTTCCAGAGACCCAGAAAGATAAGAAAATACGGCCAAAATTTCGTCTCGCTGTACCAACTGACCGGGTCTTCGCCAAAGAAGACAAGGAGCTGATTGAACACGCCCTTTTCTACATTCAGGAAAGAGAATACAAAATAGCTAATAATAACCCATGAGAGGAAATACGGCATAAACATCGCGGTTTGGTATAATTTCGCCAGCCGTTTATTTAACAGCTCATTCATAATGATGGCAAGCGTAACCGCGAGAACCAGTCCAAGCATGATCAAACCGACGTTATAAAGAATCGTATTGCGCGTTATGATATAAGCATCGTCGGTCGAGAACAGAAACTCGAAGTTTTTGAAACCGACCCACTCGCTTTTAAAAACGCTTTCAAGAAACCCCCCCGGATGAATCCGGAAATCCTTAAAGGCAATAATCGTCCCAAACATCGGCAAATATGCAAAAATAATAAACCACGCTGCTCCCGGCAATACCAGCAGAAGAAACGCCCTATTCTTCATCAGTTTCTTCAAGATGCCTAGCACGGCTGTCCCTCCTTTGTTTCACTTGTAGCTGAGTTCATCCACTGTTTATCCCCTATAATCAACAATGGTTAACTTCAGCTCATTTGGTGTTTTGGATCTTCCCGTTCACCCCTGTCTTTATTATGAAAGCCGGGCAGCCGCCGAGATAGTTGAAAAATACAATAAAATGATGGATTAATTAAAGATAGCGCATTCATTTCACTAAAAAACACACCTTCGCAAGGTGTGTTTTTTAAAACCTACAGGTTACGGCCTATCTTTTCATATACATCGAACGCAGCTCCGTGGGGGAAACGCCGGCATATTTTTTGAACTGCCTGTAAAAGTAAGATGTATCCCAATAGCCTACCTCCGTAGCTACCTCTGCTGTCTTTTTGTCCGAGTACAGCAGCAGATGAGTGGCACGTTCAATCCGGTACTGATTTACATATTCGGAAAAGCTGGTGCCCGCCTCCTGTTGAAACAGCTGCCCCAGATAGTTCGGATGAAGGTCCAGTTTCTGGCTGAGCGTCTTCAGCGAAAGCTCCTCTTTGTAGGTGTTTTTTACGAAATCGAGTACAGCCATCACATGCGGGCTATAATCCCTTTCTGTCGCATGGTAGGTATCAAATGTTTGATGGATCACCTTTTTCACCAGCTGCTTCAGCCCGCTGCGAGTATGAATTCTGGATAAGGGACCGAATACGCCTCCGTAATCCGGAGTCTTTTCCAAAGTTTTGGCCGCCAGCATAAGCTGAATTGCGGAGTTGAAGAACGGCGTTCTTGCCGTGTGCCCTTCCTCTGCCTGAACTTCAAAGAAGTCGTCGATGAACCGGTCAACCTCAAGACTTTTCCCGTCCCGGAGCAACTTATGGAATTGATCCATAACGGGCTCCCTTTGCTCATATGCAGGATCGGCTTCTCTTCCGTTGTCCGATATCACTATGAAAGTTTCTGACTCGCCAAACAAATGATTCTGAAGCCACAGCTTCACTTGTTTGCAGCTTTGCGGAAACCCCAGGTAGGATTGCTTGGACGGCCCTTTCACGCCCCATACACAGGCGCCTGTATCTGCGGTGATCCACTGCTGCATCCCGCGAAGCGCATGATATTGCCATTCTTCTTCTTCCATGCCGGTTGAAGCGAACAGCACGATGATATCTCCTTCCTGATCAGGGAAGCAGATGATCTCACAGCCGTGTGGTAATTGGTTTCTGCCTATGATTTCACACTGCTCGGCAATTATGGGTCTGTAAACCTGCGGATCATCCAATTCGTGATCGGTTACGATTCGCAGCGCAGCAGCGCAGTAATTTGACTTGGTCAAGGGGATTTCCAGCAGTTGCGCGCGCTCCCGGAACTCTTTGGCATCAATGGTTTCGTTAGCCCACCGCTGCAATATATTATTCCTCAGAATCCTCCAGCTCTGATCCATTTGAATTTGTCTGATTTCCTCGCGCTCCCAATCATTCTGCATATGCTTAATCGTCGCTTCCAATTCGTCGATATTGACCGGCTTGAGCAAATAGTTCTCGACACCCAGCGTAATGCCTTCCCGCACGTAATTAAATTCCTCATAACCGCTCAGAATGATGAACTTAGTGAGGGGACTACGTACTTTGACCTCACGGATCAGCTCAAGTCCTGTCATCTGGGGCATCATGATGTCCGTGATAACTAGATCTACGGATAAGCCGTCCAGCTTTGCTAGCGCTTCCACACCATTGCGCGCTGTATCTGCAATTTGCATATGATTCGCATTCCAATCGATGATGGACTGCATTCCTTCGACAATGAGTGGCTCGTCATCCACCAGCAATACGTTCCTCATTCGGTTAGTCCTCCCTTGTGAATGGAATTTCGATGATAACCTCACAGCCTTTGTCCTGCTCACTGATCACACGTAATCCAAACTCGCTGCCATAATTCAAACGAATGCGTTCATGTACATTTTTTAGACCCAGGGAGTCACTTGATCGCGAAGGTGCTCCCCCCTCACTTTGCAGCGCTTTGCGCAGTTCTATCAATTTCTCTTGCGCAATACCTTTCCCGTTATCCTTCACACGAATAATGATGTGTCTCTTCTGTTCTGCAGCTGTGATGGAAATCCGGTTATCGTCGTCATCCGCCCGAAAGCCGTGAACGATATAATTTTCGATAATCGGCTGAATCAGCAGTTTAACCACGATACTTCCGGCGACCGGCATCTCGATGTTCGTTTCCACCTGCAGCTTGTTCTCATACCGGTATTGGATCAAGGCCAAATACATCCCGCATAGCTCGATTTCTTCGGCCAAAGTGACATGTGTTTGTTTTTTGATCAAATGCCTGAACATTGTTGCGAGAATATAGATCATTTGACCGACATCCCTGGCCCCTGAACTGATGGCCTTCATGCGTATACTCTCGAGCGTATTGTACAGGAAATGCGGATTGATCTGCGCCTGCAGAGCCACAAGCTGTGCGTTCTTCTGCTTGATCTCCGAGATGTAGACGGTCTGGATATAGGACTCCAGCCGGTCACACATATAGTTAAAGCTTTGCGAGATCTGCTGCAGTTCATCCTCCCCCTCCATTTTGATCCGCTTGCTCAAATCGCCATCCTGCCAGCGCCGCATGTAGACGATAATTCTGTGGATTTTTTTGGAGTAGCGGCGGATAACGGTGAACGTCACTGAGATACTGATAATGATGCATAAGACCACGATCCCTGTGAGACTAAAACGTAAGGTTTGAAGGCTCTGTACGATTTGAGACTCTGGAATGATGGCAGCAGCGACCATCCCTGTATTCCCGATATTCAGCAATTGTACTTTGGAGCGTTCTTCCAGATTCACCCAATCGCCCGGCTTAGTCATCTGCTTCCAATACGGATAGACGGTATTATCGTATCGCCCCTGCGAATCAAAAATCACTTGTCCCTGCGACGTGATCAGCATTATCCGACTGCCCGTATTGTTCAATTTTTCCCGCAGCAGCCCTTTAATCCGGCTTGTATTGAGTTCGAACAGGATGGCACCGTATTCCTTCAGCGTCACAGGGTCCTTGAGCACATTCACGTAGCTGTAAGGTGTTGATTCCCCGGCGGCTTTTCCCTCGAACAACGGCTCGTTGCCCATATACTGCCAGGGCTGATTCCGGAACCGTTCATACCAGTTCTGATGTGAGGCTGATAACGCCGGTTGATCGTAAAAATGCTGCGTTTCCCGGTTCAGAACGTAATAAAAGTCCTGGTCCGAGCTGTACAGCACGATGTTCGAGATAGATGCTTCCTCCTTCAGCAGCAGGCGTAAATGATAATCAAAGCTGTTGCGCTCCGTCCGGTAGCTGTTTGCATATTGATTCAGACGCCACTTGATGAAGTTCTCATAATCATGAGCCAAGAAATACTTCAGATCATCTCCAATCATCGCATCCGTGTAAATCTGCTGCACCGCTCCATACATCCGTTCGTTCTGCTGATTCAGACTGATGCTGATAATGTCTAGTTCCTGAAGACTCGCATCCATTTGCTCCCGTACGAGCCGCTGCTCATAATAGCGGTAAGCCAAAATAGAGACACTAATAAACAAGAGAACCATGACCATGGAGTAGAACAGGAGGATCTTGTTAAACATTTTTTTCTTCAGATGATTTTGATAAAAGGTCCGGATCTTGGACATTCGCGCCTGACCGCCTCCTTCGGAGCCAATTTTCAACTCAGTGTATCACCGTTCGTTAAATTTGCGCAATAAATAGAACATGCGGTGCCTTCCCCTCAACTTTCAATTGTCAAAAGGAAAAGAAACCGCTATAATGAGCGCATTCCCCTATACTATTCACTTTTTATCCCAATTTGGATCTTTCCCTATAAATCATTTCACCCTCCGATAATATGAACTGGGGGTCCACACGATGTTTCTTACCGAAAACAAATTACAGGCACGTATTCATGAATTATCCGTACTCCGTTACCGGGACCGGAAGACCCTGAGCATATTTCTTGCTTGTGAAGACCACCGGGAAGATATAAATCCTACTGTGCCAGGTGCCGAAGCTAATTGGCACGCTATGCACATTAACGAGACCTGGACTGGCCGGGATCTCTATTTGTGGCTGCGTACAGATGCTGAAATTCCTGTATCCTGGAAAAATAAGCGAATCGTCGGCTTGTTCGATTTCGGCGATACGGGAGGCGGCAACAACTCCGGATTTGAATCCCTATTCTATTGGGAAGGCAAGCCTTTTCAAGGCGTCGATTCCAATCATAAGGAAGTATTCCTTCCTGCTTCGGCGGCAGGCCACTCAGCTGAGCTGCTCTTCCGGTTATGGTCCGGTCTTGAAGGAGGCGGACAACCGCGCAATCAGACCCATACCTTCAAACAGGCGGAGCTGTGCTGGCTGGATGAGAAAATAGACGATCTTGTGTTCACCGGAACGGCCATTCTTGAAACCGTAAAAATCCTGGATCCAAATGTGCCGGAGCGGACGAAGCTGCTGCAGGCGCTCCAGCAATCCCTACGCATGATCGACTGGGCAGATTCCGAATCAGAGGCGTTTTTCATCTCTGTCTACGAAGCCAGAGATAATCTTAGCGCCTGTCTGGAAGCCATGGACAAACTATCCGATGTTACCATCACTTGTATTGGCCATACCCATATTGACGTTGCCTGGCTGTGGCGGCTTAAGCATACACGCGAGAAATGTGCACGGTCCTTCTCTACGGTGATGCGGCTGATGGAGATGTTTCCGGAATATGTCTTCCTCCAGACACAGCCCCAGCTATATGAATATGTGAAAGAAGACTACCCGGAGCTGTATGAATCCATCAAGGAGCGCATTGCGGAAGGCCGTTGGGAAGCTGGCGGTGGCATGTGGCTTGAAGCGGACTGCAATCTAACCTCAGGCGAATCTCTGGTTCGGCAATTGCTGATCGGTACACGCTTCCTAAAGGAGGAGTTCGGATCGGAGTGCAGGTACTTATGGTTGCCGGATGTATTCGGCTACAGCTGGTCCCTGCCGCAAATTCTGAAAAAATCGGGCATTCATACGTTCATGACCACGAAAATCAGCTGGAACCAGTATAACCGGATGCCATTCGATACTTTCCATTGGCGCGGCATAGACGGCTCCGAGGTATTGACCCATTTCATCACCACACCTGAACCGTGGTCTGAGCCGGGTTCATGGTTCTACACCTATAACGGGAAGATCATCCCCAAGACGGTTAAAGGAATATGGGATGCCTACCGCGACAAGGAGATGAATCAGGAGCTGCTGCTGTCCTATGGCTATGGTGACGGCGGTGGCGGCGTGAACCGCGAAATGCTCGAGATGCGGCGGCGGCTGGATCTGTTGCCCGGACTCCCAAAGGTAACGACCGGACGTGCAGATGCCTATTTCGAAAAGCTGCAGCAGACGGTAGCGGATACCGATTCATACATCCATACCTGGGACGGCGAATTGTATCTGGAGTATCACCGCGGGACGTATACCAGCCAAGCTTATAACAAACAGATGAACCGTAAGCTCGAACTGGCCTATCGTGAAGCCGAGTGGCTGAATGCCCTGCAAAGCATTTTGCAGAAAGACTGGAATCTGTATCAAGCCAAACCGCTGACCTCCGGATGGAAAATCATTCTGCGCAACCAGTTCCATGACATCATTCCGGGCTCATCCATCCGTGAGGTGTACGAAGACAGTACAGTCGAATACGAGGAAGCGTGGCAGATCGGCAGTCAGATCGACACACAAGCCCGGGCTGCAATCGCAGCAGGGAAAACGGCAGGCAGTTTCTCGGTGTGGAATTCCTCACCATGGAGTATTACGGAGCTTGTAGCTATTCCCGCTTCGGCCGGAATGGAGCAGGGATATTGGTTAAGCGATGCCGGGCTATGCTTGAATGCACAGCTGGATACAGGCATTTGGTATATTGAAGTGCAAGATATTCCTTCGCTCGGGTATACAACCATACATTTCCATGGCGAAGCTGAATCTATCAATTCGGAGTTGTCTCCATTCAGCCATACAGAACTTGGAATACAAACCCCTTTTTATCAATTGGCATGGAACGAAGCCGGGCAGTTGACCCGCATTTACGATAAAGCAGCACGACGGGAAGTACTGGCCAAGGGTGCTAACGGCAACCTATTACAGGTGTTTGAGGATAAACCTCTGGCACATGAAGCTTGGGATATTGATATCTTCTATCAGGAAAAAATGACTGAGATTCGAGATTGCTCAGCAATCCAAGTGATTGAGACCGGGCCGCTTCGGGCCGTCATCCGCTTCAATTGGCAGTACCGTAATTCTACAATTACGCAGAACCTGATTGTCTATGCCGGGAACCGGCGCATCGACTATGTGACCGAAGTAGATTGGCACGAGAAGCAGCAATTGCTGAAGGTGGCTTTCCCCGTCGGCATCCGCTCTACTGAGGCAACCTATGACATTCAGTTCGGCAACGTGAAACGGCCGACACATTGGAATACGAGCTGGGATTGGGCGCGCTTCGAGTCTGTCGGGCATCAGTGGGCAGATTTGTCCGACAAGGGTTATGGTGTCAGCCTGTTGAACGACTCCAAATACGGTTATGATATTAAAAACAATGTCCTGCGGCTCACGTTGATCAAAAGCGCTACTCATCCTGATCCGCATGCCGATCAGGGGCTGCATCGCTTCACCTATGCCCTTCTACCGCATCAAGGAGATTGGCTGACCGGTCAGACCGTCAAGCAAGCCTGGTTCCTGAATGCCCCGATTCGCTATACGGAGGGACATGCAGAGCAGCCAAGCCGCTCCATGTTCGCCTTGTCCGGCGATACGGCTATGATCTCTGCTGTCAAAAAAGCAGAGGATTCAGACTGCCTCATCGTGCGTATTCACGATTACTCCGGAAGCTCCAACATGCTGGAGCTGACGAGCAGCCTGCAAATTCATGGATGGAGAGAAACGAACTTGATGGAACAACCAGATGGCGAAATGCATAACGATGCTGGCATCTGCTTCGTCCTTGAACCTTATGAGATTAAAACCTTTGAAATCGACCTGCGATGCTAATTGTTATGTAACGATGGCTTTCCTCTAGGATACAGAACAAGGCGAACTCCTGTGAGTTCGCCTTGTTCTAATGTTCAGCCTAATTTATGGATTGCAATTTTATAGGACAGTAACTCCCCGCCTTCACAAAAGAACGATAAACCCAATGCGTCGGAGGAAGGATAGATCAAATCCGTTATCGCGAGGATTCCATCGTTGGCAAAGACTTCGACGGATGACCGGTCTACTATAAGTTGAAATTTCACGCACTGCTGGCTGGACTGTAATTTTGCTTGATGTCTACCCGAAAAAGCCTCATGAAAATCAATATTTCCGGAACGAGTACGATCGATAAATAAGCTTTCATCTTTAACGGAGTAACCGACGACTGTTGCCTCCTGGCCCGAGGCTCTGATCTTGAAGCCTATAGAATCCACGGTCGCAGTCCATTTGAATTCGGCAACAAGCTCATAGGTTTCTAATTCCATGCCTTCGCAAATTGAATCGAGCTCAGCAGAGGAACTCCCTTCCGATTCAATCTGAGGCACCCGGATAGATTCCAATTCATTGACGGGATGCTGAATCAATGTAATACCGCCGTTCCTCGTTTCCAAAGTCAGTACCCTTGGAAATGTCATGGCTCCCCTCCATCCTTCAGTTGGAGTTTCGCCTGCATATTTCCAATTGTTCATCCAGCCGATATAAATCCGGCGTCCATCTTCAGCCGAGACGTCAGACCAGCTTACGCCAGCGTAATTGTCCTTTCCATAATCGATCCAGCGAGTCGTTTGAGAGGATTGATCCGGTATGAAAGCTAACCCGTCAAAGTGTCCGGTGAAATACTGGGTTCTAGACCCTTCCGGAATATGTGGCTCATTTCCAATACTCACGAACATGACCCATTTCAATGCCGTCTCCTCTCCGTCAACGGGTAATGCAAATAAATCCGGACACTCCCAAACACCGTCATGCGAACCCATCCCTTGCCCAAACTCGCTGCTGAAGCTCCATTCTTTCAGGTTGGGAGAACGGTATAAACAAACGGTTTGACCACTGGCAACAATCATCACCCACTGCTCAGTTTCTTTGTGCCAGAACACCTTAGGATCCCGGAAATCAATATGCTTATCCGAAGTAAGGACGGGATTCCCTTCATACTTAATCCAAGTTCTTCCCTCATCTCTACTGAAGGCAATACTTTGTTTCTCTATTGAAATCCCTCCAGGAGAATGGGCGTGATGCGTGAAAATAGCGACAAGACCGGGTTCCCCGTCAAAGAAACCGGTTGAATCGTTCCAATCCACCACTGCACTACCCGAAAAAATCATTCCCAGCTCATCGGATGCAAGTGCAACAGGGAGATGCTCCCAAGTGATCAGGTCTTTACTCACTGCATGTCCCCAGTGCATCGGTCCCCAACTGGTTCCATGAGGGTGATGCTGATAGAAGAGGTGGTATTCCCCCTTGAAATAAACCAGACCATTCGGATCGTTCATCCAATTCGCTGGCGGACTAAAATGGAACTTGGGTCTGTATTTCTCTGCTTGTATAACTTCAGATGACATCTCTTCTCTCCTCATAACTTAGTTTTATCTCTATAACGTACTGGTCTTATCGAAACAATGAGTTCTGTTTTTGACAGAACTCATTGTTGTTCAATATTCTCTTAACGTGTTACTTATCTAACGACTGCTGGATCTCTTTCGTGACCTGATCACCGCCTTGAGATTTCCACTTGCTTACGAACTCATCAAATGCGCTGATTGGAGCTTGGCCTACGATAATTTTGGAAAAGGTTTCATACTCCAGCTTGCTGAGATTCGACCAACGTTTTTCCATTGTTTTGGTTTGCTCATAGGTTAAGGTGTTTACGAACTGGAATTTACCTTCCACGTACGGCTTCAAGCCTACGCCAAATGCCCAAACCGTACCGAAATCGTCCGCTTTTGCTCCGGAGAAATCCCAGCCCGAGATGCTCATATTATCAAATGGTTCCGTTTTGGAAGCGATAATCTTACTGAATGCATCATCAGTGTAAGCATCGAAGTCTTGGAAATACGTATGAATCTCATCCGCTGTCTTTTTGCCTTCGAGATAATTGGTTGTCTCTTTCAGGACCATGGCAGGACCATCAGCCATGGAGAAGGTTTGGTACATCGGGAATGAAGCATCTCCCAGTACCTTTTGCTCTGCCGGATCAACATGTTTGTAAAGACCATCTTTATAAATATTAAGCATTTTGATAACGGCTTCAGGGTTTTTGTTATCCTTACTGATGACTGTAAAGGTACGGGCAGCGTTGCCTCCCTTCGCCAAGTAGATTCCATCACTGCCGGAGGCCAGTGAATAAGGCTGCCAGTTCGCGGTTTTGTCATTCTTCCAGCTGTTTCCAAGATCACCGAACGGGAACCACCAAGGACCAAAGAACAACCCTGCCTTATTGTTCGACACCAGTTCTTCCGTCTTCGAAGTGAGCATGCCTTGTGAAATCAACCCTGCCTTGTACATATCGGCTAATTTCTGCAGTGCTGTTTTAGTTTCAGGCACAATGGATCCATAGACAGCCTTTCCTTCACTGTCTTTGACCCAGATGCCTGGGAAGGAATTGAACGCAGCGAAAATTTGATCAAAGTGATAAGCGAAGTTAGAATTCGTCATGTCTTGATATAATTTACCGTCAATCGAAGGACCTGCAAGTCCAACCGAATCTGCCTTTCCGTTTCCGTCTGGATCTTGCTCAACGAAAGCTTTTGCAACGGCTTCCAGCTCTTGCAAATTCGTAGGCGCTTTCAATTTCAATTTATCCAGCCAGTCTTGGCGAACCCACATCACGGACAGGAAATCCGGCATTGGGTTTGAGGAAGGAATGGCATACATTTTACCGTCTTCTTTAACTAAGCTGTCAAAGAGTTCTTGGTTAGACTTGTACACTTCTTTTGTTTTCGTGCTCGCATATTTTTCCCAGACTTCGGAAATGTCCATTGCTAAGCCTGCTTTAACGATCGCTTTGTATTCTGTATAAGTCAGCTCGGTCAAGTAATCCGGAATTTCTCCGGTTGCGATCCCAAGATCAACCTTTTGGTGATAATCTGTGCCTGAATTAGATGCGGTAAAAGCATTTTTAATTTCAATATTGAATTTTGTCTTCAGCATTCTCGTATACGCATTGTCATCTACGTCTTGGCCGTCAGGGTACTTCTGGTTCGGATCGAGCGGGACTCCTCTTGTAAGTGTGGTTAACTGAGGTTGTTTTCCAAGAGGTTCTGCCGGTACTTCTGCAGCACTATTCTTTGAAGTAGAATTAGAACTGTTTTCCGAAGAAGACTTGCCATTGTCAGCATTTCCAGTACACGCCGTGAGAGACCCCATGAGTAGCAAAGCGAACGACAAAGTTGCAGCATAAACCTTTTTGTTTTTCATCTGCATATAACTCCCCTTTTGTTTTTTATGTTCAAGGATTTCTCCTCGGACAACATCCATAAACTACAAGTTAACCTTTTACGGAACCAAGCGTGATGCCTTTCACGAAATATCTCTGCAAGAACGGGTAGATTATCAGTACAGGAATCATCGCTACGAAAATTTTGGCTGCATTCAACGAATCGTTATTCAATTTGGACAAACGATTCATTTGCTCAAGGGACATGGAAGCCATTTGCTGCAGATTAGTGGAAACTACGAGTTGCTGGATATAGGTTTGTAACGGATAACTTTCTTCACGGGTGGAGAGAACCATGCCTTGGAAGAAGTCATTCCAGTATCCCACCATGGTAAACAAAACAACGGTAGCCAGTACGGGTTTTAATAGAGGTAATAATATGCTGAACAGGTATCTCCAAGGACCAGACCCATCTATCTTGGCTGCTTCCTCCAGCTCCTCCGGCAAATTCTTAACGAAGTTCATAATCAAGATCAAGTTGAATATCGGGACTCCACCACATAATACTAATCCCCAGATGTTATCGATCAGATTATATGATTTCAGAGTAATGAACCAAGGAATCAACCCGCCGTTAAAGAGCATGCAGAATACGAATAGCCACATCAGAAGGTTGCGTCCCGGAAAAAGCTTACTCGACTTTGATAAAGGATAGGCAGCAAGTACTAATGCCAGCATCGTGAAAGCGGAGCCCAAAATAACGCGTTCGAACGATACAAATATTGCTCTAAAAAACTTAGATTCGGACAGAATCACTTGAAATGAATACAAGTTGAATCCGATAGGATAAAAAAACACATTGCCTGCCTGGACCGCCGCCTTGTCACTCAGAGCGATCATTAGGCAATACCATATGGGTACTAAGCAAAGCAGTGTCATTAACAAAAGGAATACTAGATTGAAAATGTCGAAAGCCCTCGACCCCAGTGATCTGTTTTCTACCAACTTTCTCCCTCCTAGATTAGAATATTCGATACCCTAAAAGCTTCTTGGCTAACAGATAACCGTTAACAATAAGAATAAAGCTGACGACCGATTTCAATAATCCGACCGCTGTACCCAAGCTGAAGTCCAAATCTTGTAAACCGGCGCGATAAACATAGGTGTCGATAATATCACCCGTGCTGTACACCAGCGGATTATATAAGTTGAACACTTGGTCGAAACCAGCATCGAGAACGCTGCCGAGTGACAAAATGGCTAAAAGAACAACGGTTGTGCGGATTCCCGGCAAAGTAATATGCCATAATTTTCTCCAGCGGCTTGCCCCATCAATACCTGCCGCTTCATAGAGAGTACCGTCAATGCCTGCTAAGGCAGCCAAATAAATGATAGAGTTGTAGCCGAAGTTTTTCCACACATCTGAACCGATAATAAATCCTCTGAATAAACCAGCCTGCTGGAAAAATTGAACCGGTTCAAATCCGAACATTTCCAACACCCGGTTGAATGGGCCATTGAAGCCAAAGATTTGAATCATGATCCCTGACAAAATAACCCATGATAAGAAGTGCGGCAAATAGACACTAGTTTGAACGAACTTAACCATGTATTTTTGGCGAAGTTCATTAAGCATAAGAGCGAAAATGAGAGGAATGAGCAAATTCCCTGAAATTTTCCCCAATGCTATGATAAGCGTATTGATTAAGGCCTGACGCACATCGTCTAACTCAAGCATGTACCGAAAATTCTCTAATCCGACAAATTCTGAATGAAGAAAACCGGCACCCGGATTATAATCCTGGAAAGCCATTACAACTCCGAACATAGGAACGATTTGAAACATGATCAACCAAACCAAAGCCGGAATGAGCATGAACCAATAATGCTTGATTTCTGAATTTTTCTTTAGCCTTAATGGCATATTTTTCAGTTTAGACCCCACCACTAAGTTTCCTCCTTTATGCATATTTAACATATAAAGCACTTACATATATTGTCACATTCGCTATAAGAACAACGTTCTATAGCGAATATTGTAACCTTAAGTGGTCCCGCCTTTTCTGAAGGTTACCGGTAGGCGGTAGAGATCCTTATGAAGCTCCACGCCCTCTACTTTTTGGATTAGTAGACGTACTGCCGTCCGGGCCATTTCTTCAACAGGTTGTACAATGGTGGACAAGAAAGGATAAAACAAATCTTCTTTCTGAATTCCGTCATAACCTACTACCTTCACGTCTTCCGGAACATGGATTCCGTGTTCCCGTGCCCGCTTAATATATCGAGCCGCCAGCATGTCACCATTCACAAACACCCCGTCAACTTCTTTATACTGTGCAGCCGTTAAGATCTGATCAAGATGGGGGTTCAATAGATCCTCGTCGAGATCAGGAATTTCATAATCGGCTTGGGGCAGTCCCAGCTCCTTGGCAGCATCCATAAAACCGACTTTTCTCAAATCCACTTCGCCCCGGATTGACGTCGCAATATAACCTAGGTAAGCCGGATGCCGTACCCCTGCCTTGTGCAACTCTTGTAACGCGATACGCCCGCCGTTATAGTTATCCGAGGTGACGCAGGAAATCTCATCTTTGAAATGGCGGTCTATTGAAACCAGCGGGATGTCTTTGACAACACTATGTTCGATATCGTTGTAAGTAATGGCTATGATCCCTGCGACCTTATTCTGGTTCAGGATATCAAAATAATATATTTCTTTTTCGGGCTTGCCCTTGCTGTTGCAGAGAATCAATTTGTAGTCATGACGATCCAATTCATCTTCAATATAGTAGGCAAGCTCGGAAAAGAAGGGATGCCTTATTGTAGGAAGCAAAAGTGCAATCATCATAGACTTCTGCATCTTAAAATTTCTTGCCACCTCATTTGGTACATAATTTATTTCTTTGATCGCAGCTAGTACCTTCTCGCGGGTTTCCTGTTTGACTGAAGGGTGATTGTTAATGACTCTGGAAACGGTCCCAACTGCAACGCCGGCAATATCAGCAACCTCCTTAATACTAGCCATGTTGCACCTGCCTTTCTATTTGGAAACGTTTCATTCACTAAATGAAACGTTTCATTTACTTGTTGGATTTATTCTATCACCATTTTGGAAACGTTTCAATAGGATATTTTATTTTTTTTAATGTATCAAATATCTGCTCATTTGCCTGATGGGCAGATTAAAAAGCTTCCCGTCTTGCGGCGGGAAGCTATACTTAAGACCGCTATAATTTTGTGATCTCGGTTTGCATCTAAGCTAAATGTCCGTTCCCCCTACTCGTCTCAACTTGCTTGCCCCATAAACTCCCTGAAGTCTTCAACGATTTCTTTGGATTTGGTGTGGTGTAAATAATGCTCTGCATCGAGTTTTATGACTTTTCCACGTACAGAGTCTTTGGCCTGCGCTTCATGTAGTGGTATCCAGTTTTCAACAGATTTATTATCTGCTTGGATAAACAATAGAACGGGAAGATTTTTCGGGAATTTCAACTGTTGAGCTGCTTTAAAATTAGAAGAAATATTTTTCATTTCATTTAAGGTAGTGTCATTATTATTATTTTTATTTGCAATCATTTTCGATTGCTCTACGGTGTGAGCATCAAAGGGTAACGAAGCATAGGGGTCCTCCCCTACTTTTTTGATCAATCTTAAGAGACCGGATTTATTGAGGAATTTAAACGTTTTTAATGGGAATCCAGCATCCATTCCGCCTTGGGTTGGCACACTGTTATCGATTCCGATAAATGCATTTACTTCGTTTGGATATTTGTTAACATAATTCAATCCGTAAATACCTGCAATGGAATGGCCCATTAGCGTAAACCGGTCAATATTGAGCTGCTGCAAAGCTTCATGGACTTCAGTTGCCATATTGTCTGCGGTCCGCTCCTTATCGGTTTCATCACTTAATCCATAGCCGAACGGCTCAACCACGACAACTTTGTAGAACGGAGATAGTTCATCTACAAGCAGCTTAAAATCAAGTGCTGGAGCTGCTGTTCCAAAACCCGGCAGGAGCACGACTGTCTCTTCGCCTTCCCCTTGGATCAGCACATTCATATGTTTTCCGTCTACAGATACTAACTGGCCATAAGGTTCTATTTTCCCTTGTTCAGTTTTGTTACAAACCAGATTAACGATAAAAACAACGGCTAGAAACAGTACCATTAATCCTGCTAAAGCTCCTATAGATTTAAGGATTATGCGAAGTGGTTTGCGCATCCTTTTTTTTGTACCCTCTTCTTCTCGTTTCACACTCATCTTCTCCTGTCCTTATCTGTGTATTGGACTGCCTTAAGCGGGCCGTTATTGCAAAGCTTACATGACAAACATGTACTCCTTGTAACGGCAATGTGAACGGAGTATGAACAAACAAAATAAATGCAACGACGTAACATGCAAGGATGCTTGCACATGAGTCGTTGCATGGAGAATGAATCAAATTAATTAGCTGTTGTGCTTACCATGACTGGACTGGAATTGTCCCTTCTGCCGACGGACTTGATCACCAGGTTATATTGTATCTCTGGATTTAAATGCTCGATAACGGTGCTGTATTGCGTCGTTCCCGGCTTTACCGGCACATAAAGGCTCCAATACTTGCTGATTTTATCATCCTTTTCATAAATACGGAATCCCCTTATCTGTTCTTTGCTGGTCAAAGGCGTTTTCCAGGTTAATGTAGCCTTGGTCCCTTGAAGTTTCACCTTGAGTTCCTCCGCGGGAGCCGGTTTGGTGTCCGTTCGTTTGATGCCGTAATGATCGTATACCTTTAACCCGTTTTTTCCATAGCCACTCTTTCCTTCATCTTCTACAGCAGCCGTATAGGCATCAAACTTTAGAATTTGAGCTGAAACCGACACATCCGTAAACATTTTTTTCTCGGGTTGCTTATTTACTGCTGCAAAAAAGTCGTCATACGGTTCATTTTTGTAATAAAACTTGTTTCCAAAAGCATTGGGCATCAAATACACCGTTCCCTGCGGATTAACAACGTTGCCTGCCTCATCCTTCTCCAGCTTTTTCGGATCAATAACCTTATCCCCATACATCTGGAAAGAACGCATATACATATGATCGTGAGCCTCAAACACCATATCAATGCCAAGCTCGTCAAAGACTGGAATCAGATTCTTTCTGTAAAATTTAACGCGATCCCCTTCCCATTGTGCAGAATTATCACCGGATGCGTAAGGCGCCTTGTGAAATGCAACGAATTTCCACTTCTTATCAGACTTAGCAACTGTATTCCGCATCCAATCAATCTGGTTCCAGAACTGCTCATGCTTCTCATCATCCCAGTTCACAGAGCCATCTTCATTCAGCTTTCCGTCAAACTGAGAGTTGTATACCATATAAAGAGCGTCCCCATATTCAAAAGAATACACCGAGCCGTCATGCGTTGCTTCCACCACTTTCCGGGGCAGATTGAAGTGGTTGTAAAAGTTGTTATTCGGCGTTGTTTCATCCCCGTCCCAATCGGACACCTCATGTCCGCCAAGCACAGGAACGAAGGGTACTTTCATCAGTGACTGCTGTGCGAGCCCGAGCATCCACTGCCACTGCTCCTCCAGGTCACCGTTGTCGACCAAATCGCCGGCATTAATCAGAAATTTGGGGTTACCGATATGTTCATTTGCTTTGTTGAAGGTATCTGCCCAGGGTTCAAAACCCGATTTGCTTGAAGCCTGCGAATCGGAGCCGACAATAAAACGATAAGGCTGTGAGGTCGCCGTATCGGTCTCAAATGATCCGATGGAGCTCCAAACCGAGCCGTCACCCACTCTGAAAACATATTTGGTTCCCGGCTTTAATCCGTTTGCGGTTGCTTTATGGCTGAAGAACTTTTTCTTCTTTCCGGTCGTTCTGTCGCTCTTGGTCATATAAGTTGAAATTTCCTCAGAAGATCCGGTAAATTCGAGAACGCCATCATTCGGAAATTCGTTTCCGGTTCCCACTGCGATTTCAGCAGTTTGAACTTTTGTCTCCGCTGAGGAATCCGTGTACCATGCGAATGACATGCTCGTTTTGGTATCGCCGTTGAAAGTCATATTGATAAGAGTTGGCTGAGACGCGGATGGTTGAGTCGTAAAGCTCCATTCGACCTTACGGATCATGGGAGAGCCGTCTATTCCTTGGACCGCGGTTTTTGGAATGGAAACTCTGTACATTTTCCCTTGACCTAGTCCGCCATGCCCGATGCGCAAGGTCGTTTGGTTTATGACCTCAGCGGTAAGGGTTGGAACAGGCTGATTCTGGTCATCTCGAATCGTGATGGCCTCTTGATTCATCAGCTGTATTGATTTGTTGAATTTAACCTCAATCGGAGCCGTCACGGATACTTTTTCAGCTCCATCTCCAGGAGAATGAGACTTATCAATTGTCGGCGTTATGGGTGTTTTTCCAGGGATTAGATCACCCGTCACACGAATATTCCGGATTTTGCTGGACCCGCCTTCACCAATGCCTTCCGGATTATCTTTGGAGTTCGTGGCCAGATTAGAATTGACCAGCCAGCGGATATACAGCAGTTCCTTGTCGTCTGCGTTCGGCAGAGACAGCTTGCTGAGCTTACAGGATTGACCCGGACAACTGTAGCTTGAAACGGTCTTCATCTGAACAGTACCTCCCGGCACGTCGGTCCATACTGTCCGGTCCAAACTTACCTGTACTTTGAAATCGTTAGGACCAACCGGAGGAGCTTTGTTCTGAGGATAATTTGATATTCTTGTAGGCAGATGTAGCAAGGGTTGCCAGCCAATACTTTTTGCCCGCACCTTTGTCCCAGCCCTGATAGCTGATATCTTTAGCTTTGCTGTCGAAGTTTTCGAAATACCCTCCAGCCTGTTGAAGGCTCGAGGAAGACATGTACTCTCCTCCGGTGGCTGGGTGGCTTCCTGCTTCTCCTTTGTTTTTGAACACCCATTCGGCGATTACGCCTTCTGCAGCAGCAGTTTCCTTCTGTACAACAGAGGCTTGCTTGGGCTTGCCCGTCACGGGGCCGGCCAGTGAGTCTGCCGGGAATGACCAGGGGATCAACAGAAGTACCAAGAACATAAAGAATAGTTGTTTCGGATTACTTCCTCTCTTTTTCTGGCTTTGCATGGTTTTGCAGCCCCTTTCCCGTTCAAATGAACGGATTCGCTTGAGGATTCATTAGGAATCCCGCTTTCTTGAATATATCCCATGCCCGCCTCAGGATTCTCAGAGAATCTTATTGAAAAACCGCCGTTTTCAACATATCTTGCTGTTAACATTTTGTTTAACAATTCAAACCGCTTCGGCTACAATGAGAATATCATTAAATTACCGGAGTGCCGGAGAGGTGTTTGATATGAACTTTTTTCATTCTGATCCCTTTTATATCAGCCGAGAAAGTAAATCCTATTCCAGCATTCCTTCATTCCACTATCATGATGCTTATGAAATTCTGTATATTGTCTCGGGCGAACTTCATTATCATATCGGAAGCCAGCCGTTTCAGCTTGTGGGCGGCTCCATGCTGCTCATCCGAAAAAATGACGAACACCGGCTGATCAATCCCAATGGTGCAAAATTCGAGAGAGTAACACTGCTTTTTAAAGAAGAGTTTCTAGGCGGGTTGTTGAGCGGGGACTTGTCATTTCATCCGTTGTCCGCTTTCCAATCCGGTTCTGGCTCCCTCCGGTTAAAGGGTCAGGAGCAAGGTTATGTCGAAGCGATATTTGCAAAGATGGCCGCCGAGTCCGCGAATGAATTTCCGGAGTCTGGTTTCTATCTCAAAATCCTTTTGTCCGAGCTTTTAATATACATACACCGCTTATTAAACAGCGGACGTCCGTATATGAATTGCTCCACCAACCAGGTTTATCAGCGTATCTCCCATATCACCCATTTCATCAATCACCACTATGATCAGCGCCTGACCTTGGAGGAGCTCGCGGTCCGTTTCCATGTCAGTCCCTCCCATCTTAGCCGGACCTTCAAGGAATCAACAGGGTTTACCCTCATCGAGTATGTGAACCATGTTCGAATCAAACAAGCCTGCCATTTATTGAAAGAATCCAATTGGCAAGTTTCAGCTATTGCCGAAAGCGTCGGCTTCGGGAATTCAACTCATTTTGGCCGGACGTTTAAAAGCATCATAGGTCTCTCTCCCTTGAAATTCCGCAAGAATCCGCAGGCGGGATACATGGCCGTAAAACAACAAAAAGCCTGAATTCCATTAAAGGAGTTCGGCTCTTTGGGGGATATCACCATCTAATTCACTGATATCCCGAATCAGTTCTGCTGAAGGAGTGGTCATAATTATAACAATGAAAGGAATCTTTCGCACATGACAAGAGAAGTGAAAAAGCAATTGAATGAGGGGCCTAGAATTCGAAGAGAACAAGAATTGGTATCAAAAATGATTCGTATCTATTGCAGGAAAAAACATCATCAAACGGCCTTCTGTGAGGAATGTCAGGAGTTAAATGTATATGCGAGGAACAGACTTTCGCTCTGTCGATTCGGTGAGGAGAAGACGGCTTGCGCAAAATGTCCTATCCATTGTTACAAACAAGATTACCGTCAAAAAATCAAGGACGTAATGCGTTATTCTGGTCCATGGATGCTGCTGTATCACCCTATTGAGTCCATTAGGCATATTCCAATCCCAGGCAAAGGAAGAAAATAGCCCAGTCTGGAACTATGTATTCTGGCAAATGCTCCAGATCAGCAGGCGGTCCGAATAGGCTGCCGAAGGAACTCGGCAGCCTACCGCCTTGTGCTAGGTTACGATGTAGTATGTTCCGCATCATACTCGCTGGAAAGCTCTTTCAGCGACTTGATTTTACCATGGGGGTGCTGGTCCTGCTTTCGGGATTTCCACCCAGCTTCTTTTCTTTGCTTCTGCTGGCTCATCTCGGGTAGCCTCCTCTGGAATTGCATCATGTATACTACAGTAATAGGATGCTGAATATTACGTTTATTCATACGTGTTAGTTTGTTTTCATATTTGATGCTCTTGCTAATCCTGATTCAAAAACGTCCGGGTCCGCTCCCGCTGCGGGCTGCCAAAGATCTGCTCCGGTGTTCCAGATTCGGCAATTTCCCCGTTATCCATGAAGAATACACGGTCCGCCACATCGCGGGCAAAGTTCATCTCATGCGTGACGATAATCATCGTCATGTTCTCGTCCGCAAGCTGGCGGATGACACGCAGCACCTCACCGGTCAGCTCGGGATCAAGTGCCGAGGTCGGCTCGTCAAACAACAGGATGTCCGGGTTCAGCATCAGCGCTCTGGCGATAGCTACCCGCTGCTTCTGTCCACCTGACAACATGGAAGGGTACACCTCCGCTTTATCGGCAAGGCCTACTTTGGAGAGCAATTCCTTACTTTTCGCGGCAATATCCTGAGTGCCCTCCCGCTTCAGCGTTCGTGGAGCAAGCTCCAGATTCCCCCGTACGCTAAGGTGAGGGAACAGATTAAAGTGCTGAAACACCATGCCCATGGTCGCGGTAATCTCCCTTATATCTGCATTGCTGGAGTATTTTCCGTTCTCTACCAACGGTTTGCCATGGATAAGGATACTTCCGCCGGTAACCTCCTCCAGATGAACAAGACTGCGCAGCATCGTACTTTTTCCGGAACCGGAAGGACCGATCACTGCCACGACTTCTCCCGGTTTCACATCAAAGGTAATCTTCTTCAGCACATCGAGGCTGCCGAAAGATTTCTGCAATTGCTTAACTTCAATCATACTACTCATAATTGGACAGCCCTTCTACTCAAATTTGAAACGTTTCTCCAGTGCCTTGAAGAACAGCGTTAGTATTAATGTCATCAGCAAATAAATAACGCCAGCAACTACAAATGGGGTCACCGTAAAATCGCGGTTCACCGCCGTCTTCGCGTAATTCAGCAGCTCCGGTACAGCTACGGCATAGAGCAACGCAGTGTCCTTGACCAGAGTAATGGACTCATTAGCTACCGCAGGCAATGCAACCCGGAACATCTGGGCAAGAATTACCTTGCGAAGGGTCTGCCATTTGCCGAGCCCGAGAACCTTGGCCGCCTCATGTTGTCCTTTATCAATCGAGAGCATCCCGCCACGGAAGATCTCGGCAAAATAAGCACCATAATTAAGGATGAAGCCAAGACTGGCCGCAACGAAGCGGTCCATGACCAGATATTCCCCAATGACCGGAATCTGCGGCAAGCCGAAGCAGAAGAATAGCAGCTGCAGCAGTAGCGGAGTTCCGCGCATGACGTAAATATAAGTGTGCGCAAGCCAGGCTAGCGGTTTGATTGAGCTCTTGGCCATCAGTGTGACCAGCATCCCTAGCGGAATGGACAGCACGATGACAATCAGAAACAGTAAGGCAGTCGTCCGTGCACCTTCAAGCATCGGCCCGGCAATTTTAATAATGTAATCTATATTCATATCTTCAACCGACTCCTAAAGGAAACAATCTAGTTCAGTACTTTGTTTTCGCCAAACCATTTCGTTGAAATTTCAGCAGCCGTTCCATCACTGCTTAGTTCATCCAGAGCCTTTTGCAGCTCAGTAAGCAGTGCTTCATTGCCTTTCTTAATCCCGATGCCGTATTGCTCAGGAGCCAGTGATTCATCCAGAAGCTTGTAAGTACCGGTCTCCTTAGACATATAATATCTAGCCACCACTTCGTCGATAACCACTCCATCCAGGCGTTTCGACTTCAGGTCCGTCAGGGCAAGCACATTGTCCGGGAATTCGGATACCTTGTCAATCTCTGCTTTGATTGGACTGGCATTCAGGGCATCGGCAGCCGACGAAAGACTCTGCAGTCCGACTTCTTTTCCAGCCAGATCATTCAGCTTCGACAGCGCTGAATCCGCCAGCACGACTACAACCTGGCTGTTCTCCAGATAAGGCTTGGTAAACAATACCTTCTCTTTGCGCTCGTCTGTTATGGTGTACCCGTTCCATATCATATCAATGCGTCCGCTGTTCAGCTCCGATTCCTTGGCCGACCAGTCAATTGGCTGGAAGGTGATCTCTTTGCCCATTTTCTCGGCTGCTGCTTTTGCATAGTCAATATCAAAACCGACAATTTCATTGTTGTCATCTCTGAAGCCCATCGGAGCAAACTTATCATCTATACCGATCACCAGTTTGCCGTCATCACCTTTTGAACCGGAGCAGCCTGCGATCACTGCAATTGCCATAGCTACGAATAAAATTAATAATCCTTTTCTCTTCATCTCTCTAATCCCCCTAGTAAATGACACACTGTATGCTTCGCTTTAGCTCATTAACACGTTATCAGTTTATCATGATAACATATCATCTGAGCGGCGTCGATAGAGAAGAGAAACACTTCTGTGTCAAACAAGTGAAACGGCTACCGTCATCTAAGGACGGTAGCCGTTTCAGCGAGAAATACATTTTACAAAAATACCATCGCCTGTATTTTCAGGTGAATGGCTTAAAATAGTTTACAACGACCTCACGGAATTCCAGAGCAGCCGGTGAAATGTAACGGCTTTTGTGCCATAATAATGCGATCTCACGCGCCAAGTCATGATTTTTCACTTGGAGATAGTGAATCTGTTCCCTAGAATTCCTTGCCGTGCTTGGTATAAAAGCGATGCCGATTTCTGCCTCCACAAGGGCACTTAGCCTTGCTGGTTCATCCCCCTCATACACATATCTAGGTTCAAAGCCAACAGATTTGCATACATTGTCCACTAAATCGCGGGTACCATAACCTCTCTTTACACCGACAAACTCTTCATCTCTCAGTTCTGTCAAGGAAATGCTGCTTCGGTCTGCCAGCCGATGCCCTTTGGGAACCGCTACAAGAATGGGGTCAATGAAGACTATTTGGCATTCAATCTCCTCCTCCTCTATGGCAGGTGAGGACAAGCAGAAATCGACTTCTCCGCTGTGAAGAAGCTTAACCATTTCATGCGTGGTCAGCATTTGTACATGAAATTGGACATTTGGCCGCTTTTTTCGAAACTCCCGAAGGATATTTGGCAATGTGCTCGCGGCAGTCACCGCAAGTTCAAGAGTGCCTTGTTCCGGGGAGGAAAGATCATGCAGCTCCTGCTTTCCCTGTTCCAGTTCAAACAAAGCCCTTTCTGCCCTGCGGAGGAATTGGTTTCCGAACTCATTCAAGCGTAGCTTCCTTCCTATCCGGTCGAATAACGGGACTCCCAGATCTTCTTCCAGACGTTGAATCGTTTTGCTTAATGAGGATTGGGTAACGTGCAGGGTCCGTGCTGCTTCGGTCACATGCTCCAGCCGGGCTACTACGAGAAAATACTGCAGTTGAAGAAGTTCCATTTCATACCCCTCTCATTCCTTCTAGTCTATGAAATCATAACATAAAAGGCGTTGGAATAAATAAACGATCTCAAGTACGATGATATCAATACACTTGGGGAGGACCAAAAATGAATGCTCGCAGCAGGTGGCTGATGATCTCCGTGGGTCTGGGGATCCTTTTGAACCCATTAAATTCTTCGATGATTTCCGTGGCTATAGCAAGGCTGCAAAAGGTGTATCAGCTTGATTTTACAGAGGTATCCTGGATCATTTTCTCATTCTATATTGCGAGTGCTATCGCTCAACCTGTCATGGGGAAGGCCAGTGATCTATTCGGGCGTAGAAAGATCTTTCTAACCGGTCTTGTTGTAGCCTTCGTTGCATCATTATTAGCTCCGCTATCCCCCACCTTTGGGTGGCTCATTGTGTTCCGCATTGTGCAATCCATCGGAACAAGCATGATGGTTGCAGTTGGAATGGCCATTGTGCGAATTCATATTACGGAGAAACAGGCGACTGCGCTGTCCGTGATGTCCATTTTCCTATCCGGTGCGGCAGCTATCGGTCCCTTTATCGGTGGAGTTTTGATTCAATGGTGGGATTGGTCTGCGATTTTTCTCGTTAATATTCCGTTCGTGGTTACGAGCTTTGTGTTAGCTTGGAGGATGATTCCTAAGGACGAACCGCCAACATCCGTTTCATCCCAGATGTCGTTCCGTAAATGGTGTGATTTGATTGACGCGACAGGGATTCTGCTCTTTATCGTAGGTCTGGTCGCCTTGCTGGTGGGATTACTGTCAGCAAAATCTTCTGGCCATGTCTCGTTGGGTCCTGTCATTATCGGACTGATTGGCCTTTTTGCACTGGTGGCTTTCGTACGCCATGAGTTAAAAGCGGCATCACCCTTTATTCCTTTGCGCACATTCGCCAAATATCCTGAGATGACTTGGGTTAATATCGAATTCATGCTTGTTAACGTACTTTATTACTCACTCTTTTTCGGGCTTCCGTCCTACTTGCAAATGGTACGTCATGTCAACGAATCCCATACAGGGATTCTGATGTTAAGCTTAGGCTTGTGCTCGCTTATTGTTTCTCCACTAGCCGGACGATGGATTGATAAGTCAGGACCAGGGCCCGCATTGCTGACATCCGGAATACTAATGACACTAGGTTCGGTATGGATGGTGACCATGAACCCCACTTCACCGGTTATCAGTGTATGTGTGTCGTTGGCTGCATTCGGTGTTGGGAACGGGTTAAACAATGTCGGTATGCAAGTGGCTCTGTTCAAAAGTTCGCCAAAAGAAATGATCGGTGTAGCATCCGGCGTTTTTATGACATCAAGATATCTGGGAACCATTCTCTCTTCCTTATTGCTGGGCATCATAATGGGAGGTAAGTTCAGCGCTGGGGGATTTCGACTGCTTGGTGTGATCCTATCGGTCATTGCATTGTCTTTGGTATGTATGAGTTGGCGGCACAGGAACTCGCGACAACTGGAAGAGTCTTAGGTGATGCTCTAAACAAAGAAACTCTACAACCACATGGGTTGAAGAGTTCTTTTGTTCATTCTGCAATGAATGGTTGTTGAATTAGAATTTAAGGATTCCCGAGGTATGCAGCAACACCAGGAATACCAGAATCGGTGCAATATACCGGAGCATGAATAACCAGATGCGGAACCAGCGCGCCTGTAGTCCTGCCGCTTCTGCTGCCCCCTTCCAGAAATAACCGGCAAAAATGGTGATCAGCAGACCGCCAAGCGGCAGCATAATGTTGGAGGTGATGAAATCCATCCAGTCGAACAGGGCTTTACCGCCAAACGTAAGTTCAGGGAACATTCCCAGCGACATAGCTGAAGGAATACCGAGCAGAAAACAGACCAGAGACAATACCCAAACCGAACGTTGACGGCTCCAGTTCCAGCGCTCCATCGCGAAGGATACAGGCACTTCAAGCAGCGATACAGCTGAGGTCAAGGCGGCAATCGCCAGCAGGATGAAGAACAGACCACCGAAGAACGAACCGAAAGGCATAGCCGAGAAAGCCGCCGGCAGAGCGATGAAAATCAGCGAAGGCCCTTGGTCAGGAGCAATACCAAACGAGAACGTAGTCGGGAAAATAATCAATCCGGCGATAAACGCATAGATCAAATCTCCGGCTCCTATCGCAAGTGTAGCGGTGCCCAGCGACTGATTTTTATCTACATAAGAACCGTAGGTCAAAAGAATCCCCATGCCGAGTGACAACGAGAAGAAGGCATGTCCCAAAGCGACTAGCGCGGATTCTGCTGTCAGTACCGAGAAGTCCGGTTTGAGGAAGAAGGAAACCCCTTTATCTGCACCCGGTAAGGTCAGCGCACGAATCATCAATACAATAAGGAGAACAACCAGGCCGGGAATCAATACTTTATTGAACTTCTCAATCCCGCCCGATACTCCAAGGATAACAACTCCCGCAGAAATCAGGATGGCTACACCCTGCCAGACAATCGGCGAGTACCCTGAGATAAATGAGCCAAATTCACCTGCATAATCAGTCGTGCTGAACAGTTGTCCATTGAAGGCAATCATTGCATAGTGCAGCGTCCAACCTGCAACAATAATATAAAAGGAGAGGATTAGAAAAGGTGCAATCACTTGCAGTATTCCAGCTGCCTTCCACCCTTTTCCGCCTCCGGCACGGATGAACGACGTCGCCGCGCTTCCGCGTCCGCTGCGTCCGATGGCGAGTTCGGCCAACAGAACAGGTAAGCCGATTAGCACCAGACAGACGATGAAGAGCAGGAAGAAAGCCGCTCCGCCATTTTCTCCTGTAATATAAGGAAATTTCCACATATTCCCCAGACCCACCGAGCTGCCGATGGCCGCGAAAATAAAGCCGCTGGAGGAGAAACGTTCCTTTTTCTCTGAGAGCAGGCTTTTTTCACCTTTATACTGATTCATTTCATAACGCCCCATTTTCTTTTTTTAGAACTCATTATAGCTTAAGTAGCCATCGGAGTCATATGGTAATTTCTAATTTCTCAAATATTCATCCGTTAAAAGAGTTGTATTTATCATTTACAATGGGTTCTGTTTCAATTAGAATGGTTTACATTGTGTTATTAATTACTTGGTATAAACCATTCACAGGAGGGCTTTGATATGAGCAGCTTACCTAAGTCTGCCAGATTTCCACTTTTCATTCTAATGCTGAATCTGTTTATCGCTTTATTGGGACAAGGTATGGTCATCCCCATTCTTCCTGAATACTTGAAACAATTTAATGCCTCAGGGGCTGCAGCCGGGTATCTTATTGCTGCTTTTGGAGCCGCACAGTTTATTTTTTCACCTATAGGCGGGCAGCTTTCGGATCGGTGGGGCCGAAAATCAATGATCATATCCGGTCTGTTTTTAACGGTCATTTCTGATCTGATGTTTGCTGTATCTGCGACATTACCGCTTCTGTATATTGCCCGATTTATCGGGGGAATAGGTATTGGATTAATGGTTCCTTCCAATATGGCCTATGTCGCTGATATTACCACTCAGGAAACCCGCGCTAAAGGAATGGGATTATTGGGGGCTTCCATGAATTTGGGTATGGTACTTGGTCCAGGGTTAGGGGGGATTATCGCTGAGTTTGGCATACGTGTCCCCTATTTTTTTGCGGGTGGGCTTGGACTTGCAGCTACGCTACTTAGTATATTTATGCCAGAGACACTTCCCAGGGAAAGACGGAAATCCGTTAGTACACGGGTACATCGGGAGCCCCTTCGCAACCTGATCTTAAATTCTTTTCGGACTTCGTATTTCCGCTATCTCCTGCTCATTCTGATCATGACATTTGGTTTGATGAATTATGAAACGGTGTATGCCTTATTTGTGGAACAAAAGTACGGTTTTGATGCCACTAAAATCTCAATTATCATTACGGTAGGTGCAGTTATAGGCATCATTGTGCAGATCTGGCTGCTTGATTATCTTATTAAGCGGCTAGGCGAAATGAAACTTATACGTCTATCTTTGGTGATCACGGCAATAAGTTTGCTCTTGATGATCATCAAGTTTAATTTAGGTTATCTGATCGTAGTATCTGCCCTGTTTTTTGCCTTTAATGCATTCTTAAGACCAACGGTAAGTACGCTGATTGCCAACTCAGCTGGTGACCGGCAAGGATATGCTGCCGGATTAAATACAACGTATACCAGCATAGGAAATATACTTGGGCCGATTTTAGCAGGACAGTTGTTTGACAAACACATGAATATACCCTATATTTTTGGTGCACTTATCCTTACATCTGCGCTTTTCTTGACCTTGCGAAAGCCAAAAAATGATAAAGAACGGATTGCTGCCTATGACTGAGAACTGGCATCAGAATTTGAGAAACAAAAACAGGGAAGAACTAATTGCTGCGGCTAAGGAACTTTTTATGAAGCAAAGCTTTCTCAAAGTTAATATTAAAGATGTATGCCGCGTGGCCGGAGTAAGCCGGGTTACATACTATAAGCATTTTCAATCCATAGACGAACTGATCTTTGAGGTCCAGATGGAAATCCTCCAGAGTATGACCCAATTTGTTGGAAGAGCAGCTTCAGCCGAAATGAATGGTAAGCAGATGCTTGCTTCGATGCTGGAGGCTTGGATTGATTATGCTTCGCAACATCCAGAGTACATCAAGTTTATTCTTCTCTTCGATCTGCATTATGAAGCCTATGACTCAAGCGATGAACTCAAAGTGCAGTACAATAATTTTGTTAACCGGGAAAAAGAACGTCATTTCCTAATGGATGCTCTGGACATTGGTTTTAAAGATGGATCGTTAAAGTCAGATACTGAGCCCTTGAAGACCGCTCATTTTATCTTCATGTCTATGATGGGTTTACTTCAGAAAATGAGCTTGATTCCCAAGGGCGATTGGAACGGCGAACTTCAGGATAAACAAATGGCTAAGCGGTTTGTTGGAATGTTGGTTCAGCATTTAAGTGGAAAATAACAAATCCCCCTGCCTTTTGGGCAGGGGGATTTGTCCATAAATCTGTTTCTATTCATATAGATGAATCGAACCGGTAGGTCCAGAACTGTTCTGTGCCGAACCTGCTGCGGATTTCTTCATCACTCAGCTCCCGGTTGCCAACGAGTTCCGCCGCTTGGAATTGCGAACGGTGCGCTGTAATCGAGGCCATTTTATTAACAAGGAATGATGTTACATCTACGGTCACATCTGCTTTCCCGATAACCGTCTCGTGATTGCTGGCGAAGGCGCTGCAGTGCACAAGCGGCCTTTCTGCCGCGGGGAGCCGGCTGATGGTTCGGATGACGGCTGCCCCGGTGGCATCATGATCGGGATGCACACTGTACCCTGGATAGAAGGTGATGACCAGTGACGGGGTCAATTCCTGGAGCAGTGACAGGATGCGGGAGTCCAGCAGCTGCTGGTCTTCGAACTCAATCATTTTATCATGGAAGCCGAGCATCCTTAAGTCTTGAATGCCAATCGCATGGCAAGACGCTGTCAGTTCCTCCTTGCGGATTGCTGGCAAGCTGACACGGCTCGCGAACGGCGGGATGCCCATATTGCGGCCCATCTCCCCTAGTGTCAGACAAGCATAGGTGACTTGAGCGCCGCCTTCTATGTACATAGCCAATGTCCCTGCTGCAACAAATGCTTCGTCATCGGGATGGGGAAATACCACTAAGATGCGCTCATGTTTGGCTTGTTTAGTATTCATGGCTGCTTGATCCTCCGCTTTCATTAGAACTTGTCCCGGCTTAATTGCAATGACACAATTAGCTTTCCTTGACTGTCGTGCCCAGCCATGATTAGGCGTTCATGCTCATTCTCATCAACATGCGTAAGGCCCTCTGCATAAATCCAGCCGTTTGCTGTCTTTAATCCGACCCGGTAAGGACCTGTGCCGGAGATGGAGCCGTGCGTATATGAGACGGCCGCGTTGGTGATGAACGCCGAAGCCGTTGGCCGGCTGCTGTCCAAATGACTGGCGTAGGCGCCTGTGGTGAGTTCAAGGTGCAGGTAAAGTTCCTGACCGGTGAGGCGGTCGATCACAGTTTGGATGTCTTGAGGATGTATCGGCAGCATAATGGCCTCCTTGATTGGTGTTTTACCCTTCAACTATATCAGCTTGCAGTTCCGTTGCAATTTCAATCATTTTGGGAACTACAGCTTCGTTGGAAATAGCTACATACAAATCACCCATGTAAAGCCGGAAAGGAATTTCCACATCCCCCTGCTTCCACATCCAAAAGTCTCCATCAATGGACATGTTGCTTTCCGGGCCTTTTACGGTAAAAACCTGTGAGTATGCAAAGTCGGGCTTTGCTGCAAAGTAATCTTTGCATTCATCCAAAGAGATGGATGGCTCCGCATTGTTTTCCTGCATTGATCGTGTAATACGAAAACGCTGATTCATTGATATGCCTCCAAATTTGTGAAATCTGTATCCTCTACAAAACAATATTCTCTCATTCTCGGAGTCTACTGTCAAAACTATAGTGTACATAAAATGAACGATTGCTAGCCTCTATCTGTCTTATTGATGAGAACAACAAAAAAGGGGGTGCAGCAGAATGACTGACCGGGAAATTTTCGAGCTCTATAAAGAAGATGTTTATTATTTTTGCTACTATTTGATGAAAAATCAAGCTGATGCTGAGGATATTAGCCAAGAGGTATTTGTCAAAGTGATTTTGGCAGATAGATCAAAGGTAAGAAACCTGAAATCGTGGATTTTGCGAATTGCTTCGAATGAGTGCAACAGCCTGATTAGAAGGCGTAAAACAGGAGTGATGAAAGAATTACGTAATTATTTACTATCCAGGTCTCAGGATTCCAACCCTGTCGAAGAGCATTTAAATCACCGGGAAACTAAAAAAGAAATTCAAGGCTTATATAGTAAGCTTCCCGACAAAATCAGAATGGTAGTAGTCCTTCGTTTTATTAACGAATTGACTGTACCCGAGATCTCTAAAGTGATGGACATACCCGAAGGAACTGCAAAATCCAGACTAAATAAAGGGCTTAAGCTGTTAAAGGGCAAAATGGCTGGAACTCAACTAAAGGAGATGAGCAGTAATGAATCAGTATATTGAAAAGGATAAGAACATTCCCCTGCCGGATTATGATTTAATGTGGACAGCCATAGAAAAAGAAGCCTATCAACGCCAAATAAATCTGCAGCCTTCGCAGAATATTCCTAGACATCGTGCGAAGGTTGTTCCCATCAGTATCGTTTTCTCATGTATCTTGCTTGTCGCCATTCCTGTATACGCTAGTGTGACGGTCAATTGGGATAAAATTGGCGGCCGTAGTGTGACCAATGCATTAAAAAACGGTATTGGCCAGCAGTATGATCTCCAAGCTTCCAGTTCTGGAGTTACAATGAACTTGAACGGTGTGGTGACGGATGGAGAAAAAATGAGAATGCTCATATCTCTGGATACTAAAACCGACCTAAGCCAATATATTGGAATTGCTACAGAGAAAAATACCATGACAAGTGAATCCGGTAGCGAGGCAAAAGTATACGGCAATTTAGAATACGACCCGGAAAGCAAGAAACTCCTTGGTGTATACGAAACCCCTGATACCTTAAAGGATGATAAAAAAGACTACAAATTTGAAGCGGAAAATCTTATTTTTCTCCGTAATAGGGATATTCCCTTAAAATCTAATCATCAAGCTGGAGATACGATTGTTACCGGATCTACACAGTATCCAACCCTCCATATTGAATCCGTTAGACAAGCTTCAAATCAAACCATTATCCGCTATAGGGTCGCTGCATCACCGTCTGACTTGGGACGTGGCAACCCGCATCTGGTAGTTCATGCTGGTGGTCAAGTGAAAGAAGCAGTTCCCACCATCATGCCTAACGAAGGTTCGGATTTGTTTATTGAACAAGTATTCGATATGACTGAATCCGATTGGAAGGACGCCAGTCTTCATTTCAGTTACATTGAAGAAGCAAAACGGATTTCAGGCAGTTGGAAGTTTGATTTTAAAGCAGATGGAAAAAAGGCAAGTGAAGCTATGTACACTAAGAAATTGTCTACCAGTCCTGAAGTCCAGGCAAAGACAGGCATAACCTTCGATCAGCTGGTGATCACCCCTTTAGATATCCAGATCCTAATCAATGAAGAAGAATCGCTCAAAAAAGGAATTGTCCACTACAAAACTGCTCAGCTGGTTATAGGGGATAAAACAATCGCCGGGGATCGGGTTTTAAAAGGGGATCATCCCGGAAGCTATCAGCATTTATTTCAATTTGAAACTTCGGAGTGGTATAAGAACTGGTCGGACGTTCCAATAAAACTTAATTTGAAAGATGCTGTCATTCAGAAACGGGATACCTCTAAGAATTGGATCACGCTAAATAAACCTAAGAAAGAAAAGCAGTCCGCCAAACTTAATGTGGATGGCTTTGAAATTCAATTCACGTATTATACAGAGGGCGATAATTTGATGGTCGAGTCCCATTCCGAATCCCCTGGCTTCAAGGGTGTTAACCAAACTACGCTACGGATTAACGGCAAAGAAATAGTACCTGAAATTACACCTAAGGGTATGGTATCTACAGGGGTTAATATCGATAGCTACAAAGGTATTCCCTTTGATGAAAAGATTGAACTGAACCCTGGTATTTATAAATACAGCGATCCAAGCCGGAATGAAGAAGTTAAACTCTAACTGAATTTAATAATAAACCAGCGGCAGTCTTGGATTGGAAAATAAAATCCTAGACTGCCGCTTCTGATATCAGTACTCCCTTTTATTCCCCTTCTTTACGAATTCCCACTCGACCTCAACATTTTTTCTGACTCTTAGTAGAAGACGAAACAATGTTTCTTGTTCTTTTTCAGAAAATCCTGCTAACGCAACCAAATCGGTATGATCCCCTTCTCTCTTCAGAAAAGAGTACGCTTGCTTACCTTTTTCAGTTGTAAATAGCCTTTTGATTTTCCTGTTCGTTTCATCGTCTTTCTTTTCAATAAAGCCTTGGATTTCAAGCTTTTGAATCGCACGTGCTGCTGTTGTTCGGTCCACCTTTATCATTTCCGACAGCTTTTCTTGAATAATTCCCGGATTCTCATATATTCGAACCAGATATAAATACTGCCCTTTCGTAAGATCTAATTCCTTGAACTCTATATTACTTATAGAATCTAATGCCCTTGCAATCATTCCAACTTCACGAAGGATCTCCTTCATTCAAATCACCTGCCGTCCACTATTGTTGTACTTATAATTGTCGTTAATTCATTATGACGTTCTTCATATAAAAAATAAATACAGAATGGATCGGACAAGAATGAATCTCAAAGGAACCGAACGCCTTGGACCGATTGCTAAACCGTACATTAGCCAACTCTGCTAACTGAGTACAAGAGCTGAATACTATAGTCCGTTTACAGATTATATTGAAGACCCCCATAGTGTTTTTATGACGAAAGAATAGAAGCCTGCAAATTAAACAGCACGTCTCCCAGAAGGAATGGAAACGTGCTGTTTGCGATTCTCAGTATGGTTAGATTAGAAATGTATCCTAGATAAGCTGAAATCCCCTGCTCACTCGTTCTGCTGATTTTCCAAAGCGGCTGCACCTTCAAGCAGCATCAATCCACTCAGCTGCACGCTGAGCTGAACCGGCAGTATAGGCTTATGCTCCCAAGAAGGGCCGCAGAGTCCCAGCTCGTGGTCCAGTCCTTTCGTCCATATAGCATGGGCATTCGCCAGAATAACTTTACGGATAGGCAGTGTTCCAGGAAACTGCTTCTCCAGCTGAACCCAGTAGCGGATCAGAATTCCTTTGAACAATCCGGTGTCATCAATGCCTTCATCAGGCAGCATGAGTGTAACTGGGTGGCATAATCGGCGTATGCTTGTGTCGGCTGTCCACAGAGCATCGTCTGCATATTGCTGCTCTCCTTTAACACGGTACAGTTCCAGCGCCGCTCCAAGAAACACTCCCTGGCAGTAAGTGAATTCCCAGTCATAATCAATCTGGCCGTCTCCCAGCCTGTTGATTCCGTCCCATACAAAGCCGGAGCCGGGATCCACCAGATGGGCTTTGTTCCATTCGTAAATGCGGACCGCCCATTCCAGATCCTCCGGATCCCGGAACAATCCGTACAAACGGGCAGCCAGAATGGCGGCGGGCGCATTAGCCGGGGTGTTCTTATAATCCAGCTGATCCTTCTTCCAGGCCATTCCTCCCCCGAAATGGCTGTTCCACGCGGTTTGAATATCAGACCACAGCTCCAGCACAGCATTCTTGTATTCTTCTTCCCCGGTAGCCTGGTACGCCCGCAGCAGCGCAAGAGCCGTCCACTCCATATCATCATAATAATTATGGGAGAAGGTACCGCCATTATAAGCACGCAGACAGCGGCTGAATTCGCGGATACGCAGGGGAGCTGCGGGATCTCCCGTTCGTTCATAAGCATCGACAAGCACATCCATCACATGGGCCTGCCACCAATAATAGAAGTTGTCGTCCAGACGGATATGCTCTTTGGGAAACCACTGATTCATAATACCGGTCTCTTCATTGTAATAATGCTGCTGGAGGCAACGCTGGAGCCAGTCCGCACGTGCCTTCCAGTCCGCCTGTGCTGAAGCTTCAGCAAAAATGTCCATAGAATCATCCCCATCTGGCGTTAATTATTCACCGATAATAGTGCCAAGCTCAGCCATCCGCTCCAGCAGCTTTATGCCGCTGAGCTGAGAGCTTAGCTGTACAATGCCGCCGGGCGGGTGGCACCAGTCCGTTCCAAACAACGCACTTTCCGCCGCCTTCCCTCTCTCCCAGAGAAGTTCCGCATTTCTGTGAAGAAAGGATGCAGCTTCTCTGGCCTCAGGATCGGACTTTACAAGTTCGGCGGTATAGCGGACCAGTATGCCCTTGAACAGACCGCCATCTCCGCCGCCCTCATCCGGCAACACCCTGAGCTGCGGACCGGTTAGCTCTTCAACGGCTGCCGTGAAGGTCTGCCGGGCATCTTCAAGGTAGCCGGCTTGATCCGTAATCCGGTACAGTTCAATTGCGGCGCCTATATACACTCCTTGATTGTAGGTGTATTTCCAGTCTTTATCAATTATGCCATCCCCCTCACGGTTCAGCCCATCCCAGACAAAACCGGTCTCCGGGTCGACGAGATGTTTCTTTTGCCAGCTTAGAATCCGTTCTGCCCATTCTAGATCCTGCGGATCACCGAAGGCCTGATACAGCCGGGCAGCCAGGATGGCGGCAGGCGCGTTGGCCGGGGTGTTTTTATAATCTAGCTGCGATTTCTGCCAGGCGATGCCGCCGCCCATATGATCGTTCCAGCCCGACTTGATGTCCCGCCACAGAATTAATGAAGTCTGCTTGTAGTTCTCCTTCCCCGTTGCCTGATACGCACGTAGCCATGATAGTGCCATCCATTCCATATCATCATAAAGCTCATTTGGCCAACTCCCGCCATTGCGGCGGAGAAGACCTTCATGCAGCGAGGCGAGACGCTCTTCGTACCGTCTGTCTCTTGTCCGCAGCAGACCGTCCACCAACGTATCCACGGCATGGGCCATCCACCAATAGTGAAATATAGTGTTGCATTCTCCATTCGGGCAAGGCGTCTCAATGTTGTACATGCCCATGTCTTCGTTCCAGAAATAATGATCCAGCGCTTCCTGCGCCTTGTCCGCCCGTTCCACCCACAGTCGTGGCTCAATTTTCAATTGCTTCATAAGGCTCTCTCTCCTCATATCTGATCTGGTTTCAGTAGCTGCTTACCCTTTAATACCGCTGAACGCAATGCCCTGTACAAAATAACGTTGCAGGGCCAAAAAGAGCACCAGTATCGGCAGAATCGCGACCAGCGCACCGGCCATCATCGGCCCGTAATCGGTCTGAAAGTTATAGGAAAAGGCCTGCAGCCCCATTTGAATGGTCGCTTTATCCGGATCATTTAAGACGATCATCGGCCAAAGGAAACTGTTCCACCCTGCCTGAAAGGTGAAGATGCTTAAGGTAGCCAGTGCAGGTTTCGTGAGCGGCAGATAAATGCGCCAAAAGATCTTAAATTCACCGCAGCCCTCAATCCGGGCCATTTCCAGCATGTCGCTGGGCAGGGTGAGGAAAAATTGCCGCATGAAGAACACCGCGAACGTCCCGGATGCGCCCGGCAGAATAATGCCCCAGAAGGAGTTCATCAGTCCGTTGCCGCCACTGCCGAAAAGATCATTGCCTCCGGCGAATGGAATATGGCGCATCACATAAACGGTCGGAATCATGGTTACAATGCCGGGGATCATCATCGCAGCCAGGAGGACCCGGAATACCGGCTTATTCAGCCTGAATTTCAGTTTCGCAAAAGCATAGCCGCTGAGGGAGCCAAAGAATAAATTGGCCAGTACACCGGATACGGCAAGAACAAGCGAATTCCAGAAAAATAAAGCAAATGGCACGGTCGAGAATGCTTTGCGGTAATGATCAAAGGTCAAATGCTTCGGAAACCATTGGATCGGCATCGCAAAGATCTCCTCATCCGGTTTCAGGGACGTTAGTACGCTCCAATAAAATGGCAGGAACATGGCAACAGCAATAACGATACATACGATATAATAAATGGATTTGTTAATGCCCCGCTTCAGGGCGGAGCCGCCGGTAACACCCATAGCTGTAAGCCTCCTTTTTTCCTGGGCAGCCCTGTTTAAATGACTGACTCTTCCGCTTTGGATATCCGCATATTGATCAGTGAAAAGACCAGGATGGCCATCGCCAGTACAAAAGCCTGCGCAGAAGCATAGCCCATTTGCAGCTGGTTGAAGCCTTGCTGGTAGATCAGATAGACCGGTGTCTTCGTGACATTGGCCGGCCCTCCCTGCGTCAGAACAAAAGCCTGGTCAAACAGCTGCAGTGCACCGATGATGGCCATGGTACTGACCAGGAAAGTTGTCGGCCGTAATTGCGGCCAAGTGATATACCGGAAGCAATCCATTTTGTTGGCACCATCCAGCCGGGCCGATTCATACAGATAATCCGGAACGCCTTGCAGACCTGCCAGATAAATAATCATATTAGAGCCAACGGACTGCCAGAGTGTCAGCAGGACTATTGAGAGCATGGCCGTTCTTGTCTCGGACAACCAGGCCGGTCCTGTAATCCCAACATAGGAGAGCAAACCGTTAATCAGCCCAAATTCCGGGTGCAGCAGCCAGATCCATACCGTTGCTGCCGCGACAGCTGAAGTCAGCGTAGGCAAATAATAAAAGGTGCGGAACAGCTTCACCCCGCGCCACGCCCGGCTGAGCAGCAGTCCCAGTAGCAGTGAAATTAGAATATTGAGCGGCACAAAAATCAGCGAATACAGAAACACATTGCGGAAGGTTTTCCACAGCAGATCATCATGAGCCAGCCGCCGGTAATTATCAAGCCCGATCCAGTCATTTCGGCTAAGCACATCATAATTGGTAAAGCTGAGATATAAGGCCATTACTACTGGAATAATTGTAAAGACCACGAACAGCAGCACTGTAGGCGTGATGAACAAATAAGCAGTCCGCGCCTGATGTCTTTCCACTTTTCTCATGGAAGCCATACAACTCCCCCCTTCATTATGCGGCAAGGTTCCATAACAGCAGGGAGGCACCGCCTCCCTGCTCGCTACAACTGCTACTTCACAACTTCGTTATCCTTAAGCATTTGGTCTCCCTGCTCCTGAGACTTCTTAAGTGTGTCCTCAATACTCAGTTTGTTCTGCTGGTTAAGCTGAAGATTCGGCGCCAAGGCGTCCGTCTCCATCACGGAATAGCCGGGATGTGACGGGCGGACCTTAGCAAATTCCAGGGTTTCCATAAAAGGTTTCCACAGCGGATCATCCTTGAAGAACGGGTCCTCCATCGAAGGCTTGAAGCCAGGCAGGTTCAAGCTGGTCTTAGCCCACAGCAGAGCGTTGTCTTTGTTAGCCGTCCACCATTTGATAAATTCCCAGGCCTCATCGTGATGCTTGGAGCCCTCAGGAATAACCAGGCCGAAGCCGCCCATCACACTGCCTTTGTCACCGTTAGGGCCTGCTGGCGGAGGAACAACGCCGTATTCCAGGTCTTTGCCGTATTTATTGTAAGTGCTGAGCATCCATGGGCCTGAATAGAGCATAGCGACTTTTCCGGTAACAAAAGCATCCTGGCCTTCTCCGAGCCCCAGCTCAAAGCCCACTTTGTAGACTTTATCTTTGTTCATCATCCGGTCCCAGAATTCGAGCACCTGCTTACCCTGCTCATTGTTGAAGTTGGTCTTCCCGTCTTCGGTCAGCATGGTGCCGCCCGCCTGCTGGAGATACATGTTGAACAATCCCAGGTCTGCCATGGAGAAGCCTGCTACTTCAAGCTTGTCTCCGTTCCATTTCGTCAGCTTCGCAGCCGCCGCTTCAAGCTCATCCCAAGTCGTCGGCGGCTGAAGCCCGGCTTCGGCCAGCAGCTTCTTATTGTAGAATAGTGCACGAGCGTCTACTGTAAGCGGCAGACCGTATAATTTATTGTCGTAAGAAAGTTCGTTGAGCGATTCGCTGTAAAAGTCATCTTTGGAGATCCCATCACGTGTTAAATAGTCATCTACCGGATGCAGCACATTTTTGGGCGCATAAAGTGAAGTCCGCCAGCGGTCCCAGAAAAGTATGTCAGGAGCACCGCCGTTCGTGGCCGCAGTAAGAAATTTAGTGATCATATCCTGCTGCAGCACGTATTTCACGTGAATTTTATCCTGCGATTTGTTAAAAGCATCGACCATCGTTTCGAACTGCTTCTGGCCTTCTCCGCCCCAGTCCCCCCAGAAAGTAAGCTCTGTCTTCTTTGCACTCTTGCCGCCTTGCTCTGTTCCGCTTTTCCCTGCTTTGGTATCCCCGGAATTGCCAGAATTACCGCCACACCCGGCTGCCAGGCCAGAGACCGTCACCAGAGTAAGTGCTGTTATCAACCATTTCTTCATTGTTTTCATCCCCCTCAGACTATTTGGTATGTCATTGTTGCCGTTCATTTAGCTGCACTTACTTCGATTCCGCAGCGCATGAGCACCAGCTCGCAGAACATCATATTGGCCCAAGAGAACCAGGGACGGGTGTACGCGCCGGGATCATCTGCATGAAAAGCTTCATGCATATACCCGGTACCGTCATCACACTGCGCCAGCAGGTCAAGAATGGATTGCTGTTCCTCTGTATTACCTGAAGTCATTCCTTGTACTGCTAAGGCGATTGGCCAGATATAGCGGTTTGGGGTATGGGGGCTGCCAATGCCTGCTGCGGCTATGCCTGAATAGAAATAGGGATTACTCTTGCTCAAAATGAAGCTGCGGGTATTCATATATACAGGATCATCAACTGGAGAGTAGCCAAGATAAGGAATGGAGAGCAGGCTGGGAACATTGGCATCATCCATCAAATTCACACTACCAAGTCCATCTGTCTCATAGGCATACACAGTCCCAAACTCAGGGTGGTTAACAGTCCCGTGTTGCCGGACACCTTCTTCGATCTGCTCCAGCAGATGTTGCGCAGAAGCCGCAAGCTCAGAGCTGTTTAACACCTCAGCGGCAATTTCACACACATACCGGAGAACAACGACAGCGAACATATTGGCCGGGATGAGATAACCATATTCGCAGGCATCGTCGCTTGGCCGAAACCCGGACCAGGTCATTCCTGTATAGGCCGTCAGGCTGCCTTTGCCTTCACGGACCAATGTATCCGTTGATGCTCCATTCATGCGCTGAAACGTATAGAGGGAATCGCGCTCATGGTTCTGTTCGGTGGTCCACAGTTCAATAATCCGCCGGACCCCTTTTACAAAAGAGGCATCAAATTGGCTGGTCCGTCCGGTATTCTTCCACAGTAAATAGCTGAGCTGGATCGGATAACATAAGGAATCTACTTCGTATTTCCTCTCCCAGATCCAGGGGTTCATTGCCGTGAGATCATCCTGATGCCCCCGTCCATCCGCCTCTTGATTAAAAGCGTTTGCATAAGGATCAATCTCGATAAAAGCAAATTGCTGCTTAACCAAGCCTTCGATCATTTCTGCTATTTCTTCATCTTCTGCGGCAAGGATCAGAAAAGGCCTGACCTGTGCGGCAGAATCCCTCAGCCACATGGCAGGAATATCACCAGTAATGACAAAGGTCTTTCCGTCTTTATTGCGTTTTATTGTTGTATTCCAGGTGTTCGATAAACATTGTTCGAACATGTCTGCCAGTTTTGGGCGGTCCTGCAATATTGTTCGAACCCGTGCAGCCAGACGCTGAATGGATTGGGGTAATTCATTTGAGGAGTACAGTAGAAACAACCTCCCTTTTGTATTGTTATTAAGCGCTTTCATTAAATAGTATATTGGTATATAAATAATATGTCAATCAATATTTTAGACTTAATGATATATCATTTCAAGAATCTGGATATAAAAAAACCCATTCGATTGAATGGGTTCGTCTTAATCTATTACCGTTACTTTCGAACTGCAGGTCCGGTCGAACTGCCGGGGATCAGCTTCGCCTCCAGCATTACCTTATTCGGCACAGAATGCCCGTTCATAATTGTCAGCACATTCTCTACCGCAAGCCGACCCATCTCTTCTTCATTCTGGCGCATATGGGTGAAGGCATAACCTCCTCCAAGCTGTGTCGGCGGACTGTCGAAGCAAATAATGGAGATATCCTCGGGGATGCGTAGTCCCAAACGTTCCACTGCTGTCTTTGCGAGCAAAGCAATATTGTACTCGATGGCAAACAGTGCAGTAATGTCTGGGTGACTCTTCAGATGGGATTCCAAGCGTACGAGATCATGTTCGATATTATCCGGGTTAAAAAACTTCGGCAATGTCGAGGTTAAGTCACTGACCCACAGCTCCTTATCGACCATGATTCCCCGCTGGGCGTGTGCCTGTATGAAGCCTTCAATCCGGTCCTCAACGGCAGTGGTATCGACCGGCGGAGGCGAAAGAAATGATATATGGGTATGTCCCAAATCAAACAAATACTCTGTAGCTACAAGCGCTGCCTGAAGATTATCCGTGCTGATCGATGCGGCGGCTACCCCTTTTAACTGTCTGTCCACCAGCACCAGGGGGAAACGGCCAATGACCAGCTTTAGTATTTCCGCATTGAAATATTCGCCCTGCGCCGGGAAGATAATCAGCCCATCCACACCCAGGTTGAGCAGCTTCTGGATGGATTGCTCTTCATTCTCAGGAATACCGAAGGTTCTCCGCAAGACCAGAAAGCAGTCATTATCGCGTGAAGCCTGCTCCATGCCATAGATCAGCCCCGTACCGTAGCTGTTGCCAAAATCGGTGATGATCAGCCCGATGGTCTTCTCTTCTACATTGATTGCAGGGATTCCGGTACTTGTTCCGGGAGGCAGCTCCTTAAGTTCAGCGACCGGATCGGCCACAAACGAGCCCCTGCCCGGCTTACGGACGATCAAATGCTCGGCGGCCAGCAGCTCAAGCGCTTTTTTACTGGTAATACGGCTTACATTATAGCTATCAGCCAGTTCTTTCTCAGAAGGAACACGCTCTCCAAGCTTATAGGCTTGAGTCAATATGCTCTCCTTCACTTCGTCAAAAATCTTCTCATACATCGGCTTAGAAGACGTCGGTTCGTTCATGACCTTCACTATCTCCTGACTCTTATTATTCATGATTTACATAATAATATATCATGATATATTATGATTGTCGATGCATACCTAGTCTTTCTGTATTCATTATAGATCTGATGGCAAAAAAAAACTAACAGACGGACGCAGAATAGCTGTGTCCGTCTGTTAGTTAGATTTTATGAACCGCCGCTAATGTAGTTCAACTTAATCAGGTGATCTCAAGAAACAATGCACAATCAAAAGGCTGAAGCTGGATGGGATTGGATTCATGCCATTCCTTGGAGGATTCAGACTTCAATTTCGGGTTGAAACCCTTGTTCATTCCACTTACTTCCGAAACCAGACTCCATCCCTTTGGAACATCCCATTCGCACACCGTCCGGTTATGATTCATGACAAAGAAATAAGTACCGTCCTTTCCCCGTCTCCGGGTAATCTCGACACCTTCCGGTGCGGCTGCGATTCCACAGACCCCAGCGTCGCCAATCATCTCCAAGATCAGCTTTTCCATCGTCTCCGGCCCCAATTCCGTCCCGGCATAATAGGCTCGTCCCCTGCCGTATGTATGGCGGGTAACCGCCGGTGTCCCGGCATAGAAATCCCTGGCGTATACGGCTAGTACCTCTGCGCCTTCCACTGTGATCACATCGCACCACAGCTCCGCTTCCTCTCCAGACCTCCCGCCTTCATCTTCCGTTTGGGCTGCCCTGGACATCCCCTCATCATTCAGCCATCTCACACTCTGCCCGAACTGGCGCAGACAGTCGTAGTCGTAGATGCTTAGACCAAGCAGCTGCGAATAATTACCCGGCAGTGTCAGTGGAATAACAGCGTTATTCCGGTCCTTGACTGCGGTCCGCATATCGAGCAGTACATGCCCGCCCGCTTCTGTATATTCATATAGTCTTTGACATAGCTCTGAATCGGTGACGAACAGAAGCGGAAAAATCAGCACCTTGTACTTTGAGAAATCGTTATTTTCAGAAATCAGATCTACAGGGATATTGTGATCAAACAATACTTTATAATAACGGTGCAGATGTGCGACGTAGTTCAGGTCGGGATGATGCGGCTGGATTTGCAGCGCCCATTCCTGGTCGTAGCTGAACACAATCCCCACCTCGGCTTCGGGAAGTCCCCCGCGGAAAGCCTCCATATGAGGAGCCAGTTCGGCTATGCTGTCGCGGATTTCCTCGTATCGGCGACCCGGAATACGGCTGTGGGGCAGAATGCCGTGCCAGTACTGCTCGCTGCCGAACAGGCAGGTATCCCACCGGAAATAGACGATGGTATCCGCACCATGGGCAACGGATTGAAAGGTCCAGAGCCGCATCTGCCCCGGCCGGGGCGTTGAGCCGAGAATTTCCGTCCCTGTCGGTCCGGCGAGCTGCTCCATCACCCAGAACGGCTTCCCTTTGGTTCCCCTCATAAGATCGAGCGCCATGCCGAGGTGGGAGGGCAAGCTGCGCTTGATCCGCTCCTCCAGAAACAGCATCGGGTATTGATCGTGGGAGATGAAATCCAGATCCTTCGCCAGCTCGAAATAATCAGTCTTGTCAAAGAAGCCCATAAAGTTATGCGTAATAAGATGGCCGGGACATACCTCCCGCAGTATATCCGCCTGCCACTTTTGGAACTCGACGACCAGACTGGAGCAGAATCGTTTCCAATCTAGCAGAAGCGAAGGATTATGGCTGTTAGGTGAAGCAAGTGGAACGGGAATCTGCGAGAAAGAGGTATAGGTCTGACTCCAGAACACCGTTCCCCACGCCTCGTTCAGGCCTTCGATCGTCCCATGCCGTTCCTCCAGCCATAGGTGGAACCTTGCCCGGCAGTGATCGCAATAGCACAAATTACGGTGACTGTTACCCAGCTCATTGTCAATTTGCCAGCCGACAACATAGGGGTTGTCCCGGTAGCGCTGAGCCATGGTCCGCACAAATTCTTTAATATGCTTCCGGTAGTCTGGATGCGACTGGCAGTCATGATGCCGACCGCCAAAGCCTACCCTCTGTCCTTCCGCATTCAGGGGATACAGATCTGGATGAAGCTCCATCATCCACACCGGCGGAGCCGCCGTCGGCGTGCCCAGCATGGTTGTAATCCCCTGCTCTCCCAGCAGTTCAATGGCTTCGTCCAGCCAGCCGAAATCATAGATGCCGGGACTCGGCTCCATCTTCGCCCAAGAGAACTCCGCCATCCGCACAACCTCGATGCCCATCTCCTTCATCATTACTGCATCCCGCTGCCACAAGTCGGGCGGACAATGCTCGGGATAATAATCAACACCAAATTTCATGGCTTGCGTAACTCCTTCCCATCACGAGGTTATGTCCAGCTCTTTAATCTATTCGTGTTTATCCTTTAATCGCACCGTCAATCATGCCGGAAATAAGCTGTCTCTGAAAAATCAGAACGATAATAAGCAGCGGCAGCACGCTTACCACCGAACCGGCCATGATGAGATGATAAGGTGTATTGTTGCTGTCCTCCAGCGCCTTCAGCGCTACGGACAACGTCATATGCTCCTGGGAGCGCAGAATAACGGACGGCCACAGAAAGTTGTTCCACTGCTTGACGAACAGGATAATCCCCAGGGCGGCGAACGCCGATTTCAGGTTGGGAAGAATGATCCGGCGGAACATCCCAATCTCGCTGCACCCGTCGATTCGTGCCGCCTCCATCATTTCATCGGGAATGGAACTGCAATACTGCCGCATGAAGAAGATGCCAAAAGCATTGGCCAAATCGGGTAAGATTACTCCCCAGATGTTGTCGATGAGATGCAGGTTCTTATAAATGACAAACAGTGGAACCATCGTTGCTTCATGAGGAATCATTAGCGAAGCGAGCACGAAGACGAACAGAATGTCCTTGCCGCGAAACCGGTATTTGGCAAAGGCGAACCCGGCCAGGCTGCAGAACAGCAGCGCAGTAATCGTCATGGTCGTGGACAGCAGCAGACTGTTCCAGGTGATAATTCCAAATTTACGGTTCACGAACAATTCAGTAAAGTTCTCCCAATGCAGCGTTGTCGGCAGCCAGATCGGCGGATTAACGAAGATTTGACTGATATCTTTCAGCGATGAGCTGAATAGCCAGAACAGCGGAAACAACGTGATGAGGGAGACCACGGCCATCAGGACAAATGCTGCACCAGCGGTCAGGCCCTTCTCAGCTGAACGGCCGGCCCTTTTCGCCGCAGACTTCTTTTTCGTTTGAGTCAAAAGCGTCATTCGGTTCCCCCCCCCTTATTTCTCATCGAATAGACGCATCTGGATCAGCGATATGCTCATCATCAAGATGAAGAAGCAGACAGCGATTGACGAGGCGTAGCCGAAGTTGAAATTCTGAAAGCTTTCGTTATACAGCATCAGCACCGGCGTCAGCGTCGAATTTAGCGGACCGCCTTTGGTGAGAATGTACGGCTCGGTAAAGAGCGAAAAGGTGCCGATTGTGGACAGCACGGTGCAGAATAGCAGCATTTTTTTGACCAAAGGAATGGTGATGAAGAAGAAACTTTTTACTTTCGTCGCTCCATCGACATAAGCCGCTTCGTACAGATCCTTCGGAATACTTTGCAGACCGGTCAGCAACAGCAGCATATTGTAGCCGAGCCAACGATACAACACCATTAACGCCACAGAAAAACGCGCCCACCACGGGGAATCAAGCCAAGGAAGCGGAGACTTGATCCAACTGAGGTTCAGCAGGAACGTGTTGATCAGCCCGTCTTGGGTATTAAATAGCAGCACGAATACGAATGATACGGCGACCACCGACACAAAATTCGGCACAAACAGAGCCATCCGGAAAAACCCTTTGCCCACCATCCATTTGGAGTTGAGCATACTGGCAAAGATTAAGCCAAGAAAGAGCATTAGCGGCACATACATCAGGAAGATGACTAAGCTGTTCCACAGCGACAGCCAAAAGTAATGATCCTTCAGCAGTGCCGTATAGTTGTCCAGCCCGATGAATAGCTTGTCACTTGCACCGTTCCATTCCGTGAGACTAAGATAAAACGAATAAATAATTGGATACAGTGAAAAGATGCCAAATAAAATAAAGTATGGGGAAATGTACAGATACGGAGCGTAACGGATCTGTCTGTTCCATCTTGTCTTACCCATAGATTTTCTCATCTCCTTGATCCTTGCTGCTGTCTACTCTCTTTTGGTCTTCTGCCGGAGTTCATCGGCCATTGTCTTTAACGCATCTCCGGAGGAGGCGTCATTCAGGAACACCTTTGCCCACACGTCCGTCATCAGCTTGTTGGCCATCGGGAAATCGGAGGTGTAAGCAAGCGGATAGGTGCTCTCCAGTGATTTGGCATACACTTTTAAGATAGGCTGGCCCTTGAAGTAATCAAATGGCTTGTCCATTGCCGAGTCGGAATATACCGTCTTCAACGAAGGGAATAGCCCCGCCTCCAGCATCATTTTGGTCTGAGACTCCTTATCACCGAGCATGAATTCGATGAATTTCCAGGCTTCTTCCGGGTGCTTCGAATTTTTATTTATCGCCATGTTGGAACCGCCCTGGTTAGCCCCGCCATATTTATCGTCCTCTGACCATTTCGGCATCGTCGTAACTGACCATTTGCCCGAATCCTGCGGCGAGTACTGCTTTTCAATGATCGCGTCATGCCAGGAACCGCCGACTACGCTGGCGATTTTACCCTCAGCGATGGCATTGCCCCAAGGATCGGAGTTGGCGCGGGCGTCATAGACAAGCCCCTCCTGCTGCATCTTGATCAAATAATCCGTGATCTCCTTTACTTCCGGGCTGTCTACCGAGACCTTGCCGTTTTCGTCAAAATACCAGTAGCCTCGCTGCCACATCATAGATTCGAACACGCGGTTGCTGGAATTGGTCTTCGAATCGCCGTACATGAACGCTCCCGTCTTCTCCTTCACCAGCTTGGCGGCTTGATAATAATCGTCCCAAGTTTTAATCTTGGCGGCGACCTCATCGGGATCGGTCGGCAGACCGGCCTTAGCAAACAGGTCATTCCTGTAGAACATCACCACCGGGCCGCTGTCCCATGGCATGGCATAGATTTTGTCGTCCATGGTGGCGTCCTTCCATTTGTAGGGCACGATATTATCTTTATATGGAGCCACATGTTCGGTAATGTCGAGCAGCGAATTGATCTCAACCATCTGTGATAGATTCGTGGATTCGAGCGCCAGCACATCCGGCACCGCGTCGTCAGTATTGGAGGACACCAAATACTTCTGATAGAGGTCGGTGGATTTCATGGTTTGGAACTCAACTTCGATATTGGGATAAGCTTCCTTGAACCGGTCCATATTTAGATCAATCCCGGCTTTGGCCTGCTCCCAGATCCAGACGACAAGCTTCACCTCCTCCTCTCCCCCCTGATCCGTTCCAGCCGATCCGGAATTACTTGGTGTGTTGGAACCAGAGCAGGCGCTTAACACCATGGAAGCTGTAAAAAGCGTGGAAAGCAGCATTTTCCCTCTTTTGTTATGCATTGTTTGACCTCCTTGAGTGGGTTGATACCATCATAAGAGAAATGTAAGGGGTTTCAAATCCGACTGCCGTTCGAAAAAGGTTCACTTTTATTGGAATGTAATAAAAAAGCCCGTTTTCTACACGGTCAATTCATTGGATTTTGGTGTCTTTTTGTTTGTTGGCGGTATTGTCCCGGAGCGAATCCGACGCTTTTCTTAAACCATTTGGCGAAATATTTGACGTCTCCAATCCCGATCTTCTCCGCTACTTCCTCCATACGGTAGTCTGTCATTGCCAGCAGATTCTGTGCCCGTTCCAGCTTTTTCTGTGAAAGGAAATCAATCAGGCTGCTGCCTGTCGCTTCTTTGAATACGGTGCTGAAGTAGCTGCGGCTTATACCGATCCGGTCGGCGATTTCGCCGACTCGGGGATCGAGATGCAGATGGTGGTTGATATAGTCAATAGCGCTGAGAATATCCTCCTTATGCTGGCGGCTGACCAGACGGGTCTCGCGCTCGATTGCCCGCAGGCGCAACAGACGCAGCACGCCCTCTATCCATCGCACCCCGCCCTCAACCGGCCCCTCCAGTCTCCATCCCAATCCGGGATTACGTGAACTCTTCAGATGCAGCAGTTCATGCTCCGCCGTATCCCGTTCCGCCCAGTGGCAGGCCAGCAATGCAGTACCGTCTGGACACGGTAAGAACGCACGTCCTGGTGACCCGGGTGGAAATGCCTCACCAATCTTTAGACATGCTTTTTGCTCAGAAGTCGAAAAACTGGAATTGTTAGCGCTTCCATTATTATACAAATGAAAGATGCAGCCGCCTCGGGTCATCCAACCCCAATCTCCATTCAGCTTGGCTACCAGCCTCTCGTCTGCAGTGATATCCTGTACCCGAAGCCACTCCATTACAATTTGCATCTCGTCCTCAGAGGCTGCCATGGAGGACTGATTCTCCAGATGAAGCCCGCATTCACGCCGGATTTTATCGAGGCATCGCTCCATTTCCTCGTCGCCCATGCTGGTTTTTACAATATAGTCAGAGATACCGAGCTGGATCCCCTGCTGTGCGTAAGCAAAGTCGCGGTGACAGCTCAGAAACAGGATTTTGACATGGGGATATCTGTGTCTAATTTTATGAGCCAGCTCGATTCCGTCCATCTCGGGCATCACGATATCAGTAATGACAATGTCGGGTTCATGATTGACCACCTTCTCCCAGCCCAGGATGCCGTTGGGTGCATCGCCGACGACTGCCATGCCATGTCTGCCCCAGTCGACTGTCATCCTCAGCCCTTTTCTCACAAGCTGTTCATCATCAACGATAAGCACCTTCAGGGGTGAATCTCTCCGTAAGTCTTTGGCCATCGTATGATCACCTTACTTCCGTGGTTTCGTTCGGACTCTATCGTAAAATCGCAGTTTTCGCCAAAATGCATGTTAAAGCGCTCTCTGACATTCCGCATGCCAAGTCCTCCTTTCTTGCCCGGAATGACTTGGCCGTTCCTCACATAGAGCAAATGCTCCGGCTTGATACCGATCCCGTTGTCAGTTAACTCCGCCTTAATTTCGCCTGATCCGGAGACGAGTGACAGCCTAATTTCACCTGCTCCGTCTGTAAAGCCGTGAAAAAAGATGTTCTCCAGTAGCGGCTGGAACACCATCCGCGGCACCAGGCAGGACCTCAGCTCCGGCTCGGCCTCCAGCTTGAAACTAAAGGCATCATCGTACCGGAGCCGCTGGATTTCGATAAAATGAAGCACTAAAGCCAGTTCCTCCTCAAGCGGCACCAGTGTCTTAGACACTGTAAAAGTGCTCTCCAGGACGGCAACCAGATGCTCAATCATTTTCTGAATATCGCGGCGCCCGGCCAACCTCGCCTTCCACTGAATGCTGTTCAGAGTGTTAAATAGCAGGTGGGGGTTGATCTGGTAGTGAAGCGCCCGCAGTTCTGCTTCGCTCTTCAGCTTTTCGCTCCGGCTGATCTCACGCACCAGATCCTGGATTTGTCCGGTCATCCGATTGAAGGATTGACTTAAATAGCCCAGTTCATCGCTTGTGAGCACCGGGGTCTGGATGAACAGCTCCCCTTGTCCGAATCTTCGCATCGAATGGGTCAGCTTTTGAATGGGCCGCGTAAGCCGAAGCGAGAAAAAATGGGCCATCGCGATGGCGAAGAGCAGCGTGCAGCCCGCAACGATCAGCGTATAGTTCAGGATCACGCCCGAGGAGCGATAGAACTCAGCATGCGGCATTCTGGCCTCGACAGTCCAGCCCTCCCGCTCCATAACCCCGGACCAGACAATATCGTCCTCCGAACTACTGTATTTCTCCGAGCTTTGCAGCAGCACGCTTCCGTCCGCTGCCCGTATTTGCAGGTGAGCATTCATATTATGCTGAAACGCCCGAAGCAGATTCACCACGGAATCCGCCTTCGTGTCGATTAGAATCCGGCTGCCTGGCGGGAGTCCGAAATGATCCTTGACCGGCACAACCAGGCTGATGACCATGTTGTCATTTACAAAGCGGTAATAGTAATCCGGCCGGTGGATGATAACTTGTCTTCCGCCATTCCCGGCAACTTGGTGCCAGAAGGAGGACTCCGTAAGCCTTGCCTGATCAAGTCCGCCGCTTCCGATAAATTTGCCCGAAGGCATCACAACCGAAACACTTACAATATTGACCGTTTCAAAAGATATAAGATATCGCTGGAGCGCCTGTTCCTCCTTATATCGGCTATAGTTCAGCGTTTCGCCATCTTCGATGACCATGGGTGCAGAGATCAAATAATTCAGTAGATTGCCCGTAATATTGTCCATCTGCGCGATGCTGGTATCCAAATGGAGCTTAAGCTCCTCAATGGCGTTCATTCCGTAGCTCCCGAACTGTGAATTCACGATCTGCGACGATTTATGATTGGAGAAATAACCCATTACGGCCAACGGAAGCAACGCAATGACTGTGAAGAACATCAGCAGCTTGGCGTACATGCTTCGGCCTATTGATAATGCCTGCGGTTTGCCTTTGTTCCGGGGGTGTGAAGCTTTCGTTTTCATTTCGTTCCCTCCACAGCATCGACTGGCCTTACCAATGCGTAAAAAGGGCAACCGGATCTACGTGATCCGGTCCCCCTTACCTATTTCCGCAAATCCGGTAAACCCGGTTTATTCGTCTTCTTTGAACACCGGTACAATATTCAGCTCAAACTGGAACTCCTTCTCATCCAGCCTGTAGGGAGCCAGCAGCGCGGGACCGCAGGAATTGGAGCCTACGCCGCTCATCTGATAATCCAGATGGACAATCGTCTCCGGCCTGCGGGTCAGCTCGTATTGGTGCGAGGCTTGGGTCAGATCCTCCGGCGTATAATGCGAAGCATTGAAGGAGAATGGACGGTCACTCTGGAATCTCAGTCCCATGCCGAGCTCATTCGAGACAATAACCCATTCCGTTTCATTGTGGGAACCGTTCTCCTGGGGCATGATATAATCCACAAACTGCTCATCGACGGTAGTCATGTATTTCCCAATTTTAGTGCTATGTCCCTTATCGATGTAGCTTTCATGGGGTCCCCGGCCGAAATATTCGATCTCCTCATTCCCTTCCGGCATCACGACGCATAGCCCGAACCGGGGCAAGAATGGAATACCGTCTCTGGTTGTTACGTTAGTACGGAGATAAAGCTCTCCTGTAGCGTCCACCTTCCAGCGGAACGTTCCCCGCAAGAACGGCGGACGCAAATAGCCTCCCATCGAGAAGTCCGCTTCCAGCTCTACGGCTTCACCGTCCTGCCGGATCGTGTCCACGCGGTAAATATGGGTTACAGCCCGTTCGTACCCCTCCTGCATCCATTCGTGCTTCACGAACCGGTCATTATCTGCCGGGGCGCGCCATACCGCAAAAGAAAACGGCGCATGCAGCATCTCCACTCCGTTCTTGACCAGGCTGTCAAACATGCCGGAGCCAAGGTTAAAGCCATATTCAAAATCAAATCCCGTGATGACAAGCCGGTCGTCCCTGCGCTCCACCTGAAGAGGTGACCGGGCCTCGGGTTGGTACAGCTCACGCTGCGGAGCCGGCAGTTCAAACTGGCCGAAGGAAATTTCATGGCCGGGTGATGCCCACCAGGTTTCTTTCGCCGTCCTGCACGACAGAGTAACAAAGTACCTTCCCGGCTCCTCCGGAATCCCGAAACCAGCTTCGATTGTCTGCGAGCCGTGAGGGCCTGCCGACAAACCTCTGATTTCACCTTGATTTACCGTTTCACCGTCCTTTTCCAATTTCCACAGAACTCTCACATGAGATAGATCCCTGAAATCATAGCGGTTGTGAATTTCTATGAGCCCCGATCCGATTTCTTTGGCTTCAAATACAACGGGTGCAATCACCTGCTTGAGTTCCAGCAGTCCGGAATGCGGCTTCCGGTCGGGGGCAACCAGACCGTCAATGCAGAAGTTGCCGTCATTAGGCTGATCGCCGAAATCTCCCCCATAAGCATAATAAAGCCGTCCGTGCTTTATATTCTTGATGCCATGATCCACCCATTCCCAGACACATCCACCCATCAGCTTTGGATACCGGTTGATCACATCCCAGTAATCCTGCAAATCGCCGGGCCCGTTGCCCATGGCATGGCTGTATTCGCACAGAAACATCGGTTTGGTCGTATCCGGATCGGACGCGTACGCTGCAATCGCCCCGCTGGAGGCATACATCCGGCTCTCCATGTCGAGCACCTCCGTATCCGGGCTGCCGCCGTGACGGGGATCCGAACCCTCGTAGTGAATAGGACGCGAAGCGTCCCTTGCTTTGGTCCAGCGGGCCATTGCCATATGGTTCTCTCCATAACCGGATTCATTGCCCATGGACCAAATGATGATACATGGGTGGTTCTTATCCCGCTCCACCATCCGGGTTGCCCGCTCGACGAAAGTTTTCTCCCACTCGGGGTTGCGCGTGAACCAGTTGAAGTCCCCTGCTGGAAGCGCGCCATGACATTCCAGATCGGCTTCTCCGATCACATAGAAGCCGTATTCATCACAGAGCTCCAGAAAACGGGAGTCGTTCGGGTAATGCGAGGTTCGAATGGTATTGATATTATGCTGTTTCATCAGCCGCAAATCTTGGATCATATGATTGACCGGAATCGTTTGTCCAAGCTCCGGGTGGGAGTCATGACGATTGACACCCTTAAGCTTTACCGCTTGACCGTTGATCGTGAACACGCCATCCTGAATGGATATTTCGCGTAAACCTACGGGAAAATGCAGAACTTCATCGCCTGCGAACAAGTATAAATGGTATAAATGCGGGTTCTCTGCATTCCACAGCACGGGATTCTGCACATGCAGCTTCAACGTACCTTGGCCTTCGATCACGGCCTGCGTCCGCTCTATCTCAGCACCGTCTGCATCCTGCAGAACAGCTTCAACTTCAAGCCTGCCTGTTGACTCCACCTTGCAGTTTAGCTCCGCACTATCGAAGCTTGCAGACAGAGACGTGCGGTTGAATACATCGGAGATATGAGCGGAATCCCTTGCAAGCAGGTAGACGTCCCGGAAAATACCAGTGAATCTCCAAAGATCCTGATCCTCCACATAACTTCCGTCGCACCATTTCAGCACCATGACGGCCATCCGGTTCACACCAGGACGGACATAAGGCGATATATCGAATTCGGCCGGCATCCGGCTTCCTTGGCTGTAGCCAACAAATTGTCCGTTCACCCACAGGTAGAAGCATGAATTGACTCCTTCAAATACCGCTACCTTCTCCTTGCCGTTCCAATTATCCGGCAGTGTGAACTCCCTGACATAAAGTCCGGCAGGATTATCATTGGGCACGAAAGGCGGGTCAAACGGAAAGGGATAGTTGATGTTCGTGTAATGCAGTTGATCATAACCGTTTACTTGCCAGCAGGACGGAACCACCAGATCATCCCATCGGCTAATGTCATGTTCAGGGGCTACACAATCTTCCTTGACCTCTCTGACGCTGGCGTGATATTTGAACTTCCAGCGGCCGTTCAGCGTCTGATAATATGGGGAACGCCCCCGCTTTCTGCGGCGCGCGTCTGCAGCTGATGCGTATGGGATATAATAAGCTCTGGCTGCTTTCCTGTTTATCTGCAGCGTCTCGGTATCTTCCCAGTAATTCGGCATAAATGACATGACCATCCTCCTGAATATTGTAATTGGCCTTACCACTCAGCAATGCTGCCGTCCCGATGCCGCCATACCGGATTTCTCCAACGGTGGCCCGTCTCCGCCATCTTCCGCACATACTCCTCGTTCACCGTAATGCCAAGACCCGGTCCGGAAGGAATATTGACATGACCGTCACTGTAGGCAAAGACGGTAGGATCGGTGATATAATCCAGCAGGTCATTTCCTTGATTATAATGGATGCCGAGGCTTTGTTCCTGAATGACCGCATTATAAGACGTCGCATCTACCTGAAGGCAGGCGGCAAGAGCGATTGGCCCAAGCGGACAATGCGGAGCGACCGCAACATCGAACGCTTCGGCCATAGCGAATATTTTCTTGCATTCCGTGATGCCTCCCGCATGGGACAGGTCGGGCTGAATAATATCGACTACCCCATCCTTCAGCAGATTTTTAAAATCCCAGCGTGAGAACATGCGCTCACCCGTCGCGATCGGAGTGCTGGTATGATGTGCGATTTCCCGCAGTACTTCGTTGTTTTCCGGCAGTACCGGTTCTTCAATGAACATCAGACGGTACGGATCCAGCTCTCTGGCCAATCCCCGTGCCATCGGTTTATGGAGCCGCCCGTGAAAATCGACAGCAATCCCGAATTCCGGTCCACAGGATTCCCGAATGGCTGCGACCCGCTCAACGATAGCATACACCTTGTCATGTGTATCAATGAACTGCATCTCTTCCGAGGCGTTCATCTTAATCGCCGTGAAACCGGCGGCCTTCTTCTCCAGAGCAGATTTGACGACATCGATGGGGCGGTCTCCGCCTATCCAGGAGTACACCCGCATTGAACTTCGGCAAGCGCCGCCAAGGAGCTGGTACACAGGCGCATTGTAGATTTTCCCTTTAATATCCCACAACGCCTGATCGATCCCTGCTATCGCGCTCATTAAAATAGCCCCGCCACGATAAAATCCTCCCCGGTACATCAACTGCCATAGGTCTTCAATCCGCTGAGGATCCTGTCCGATCAAAAGATCCATCATCTCTTCCACTGCGGTCTGAACAGTATGCGCCTTGCCTTCGACCACCGGCTCTCCCCAGCCGGATATGCCCTCATCGGTTTCAATCTTCAGAAACAGCCAGCGGGGAGGAACGATAAAGGTCTCAAATCCGGTTATTTTCATCGATTATTTAACTCCTTTTGTGTTGTTCATTCTGGCCTTGCTGACTTCTTTCGCGAACTGGCGGGCCGTCTCGGTTATCTTCGCATAGTCGCCCCGCTCCACCGCTTTCCGGTCTACGAGAGCGCTTCCTAAACCGACAGCAACAGATCCGGCGGCAATGAAGGATCCGACATTCGCAAGTGTCATGCCTCCTGTCGGCATCATCCGGATATGACCAAGGGGCCCCTGCAGTTCCTTTATGTAGGAGGCGCCCAGCGAACCGCCGGGGAACACCTTTAGCAGGTCTGCACCCGCTTCGTGCCCTCTGACAGCTTCGGTCGGCGTCATCACGCCGGGGATGGAGATTCGCCCGTACTTTAAGGTCAGATCTACTATTGCCTCATTCAAATTTGGCGAAAAAATAAAATCGGCTCCCGCCGCGATAGCCTGCTCGGCCTGCGTCAGCTTCAGTACTGTACCCGCTCCCACCAGCAGGCGATCTCCATATTTAGCCTTCATGTCCGCGATCAACCTGTTCACTTCCGGCGTATCGGCTGTAATCTCCAGCGCTCCGACACCGCCATCTGCCAGTGCCGCGGCAATTTTATCCGCCCTTTCAGGCTCTGGTCTGCGAATAACGGCGACCAGTCCGGAAGTTATCAACCGCTCAATCTGAAGATTTTTGTCCATTTCCTTCCTCCTCCTTTGGAATGCCCCTCATTTACCGGATAATATCCTCCAAGTCGGATCCCCCTGCCAGGAGAAGATCCACATCCTTCCGTGTCGGAAGACCCTCCACATCGCCGCTTACCCCGACAACAATGGAACCCACCGCGTTGCCGCGTCGCACCGCTGAGGGCAGGTCCTCCCCTTGCAGCAATCCGCTTATAAATCCGGCGGCAAAACCGTCTCCGGCACCCATCGGATCAATGAGCCGCTTCACGGGAAATCCCGGCTCATCTCCCGCGATTCGTCCGTTACTGTAATAAGCCCCGTTGGCGCCAAGCTTAATTACGACAGTACCGGCGCCGGATTTCAGCAGACGGTCTGCGATGTCAGCAGGCGTACAGCATCCTGTCAGAAACTGACCCTCCTCAATACCGGGCAGCACGTAGTCGGCAAGAGCCGCCATTTCGTTAAGCACAACGCAGGCTTCTTCTCTGTTCCAAAGCTTCCAGCGGATATTGGGATCAAACACAATGGCAGCACCGTGTTTTTTTGCCGCTTCGAGGGCTCGAAAGGTTAATTTCCTGCACTCCGGGCTAAGCGCCGGAGTAATGCCGGTAACATGCAGGATGCGGGCTTTTCCAACATAAGCCTCATTAAGCTCATCCTCGTGCATCAGGCTGGCAGCCGATTGTTTGCGGTAGTAGTACACCTGTATTTTATCCGGGGATATTTGTTCTTTGAAAAACACTCCCGTCGGCGCTTCGTCTGTAATCCTGACTTCGGAAGTATCAACGCCATGTCCTCTTACGACCTGCCTAATATAGCGTCCAAATGGATCATTTCCGAGCTTGCTGAACCAGCCCACGGTATGTCCCATACGGGCAAGCCCAACTGCCACATTGGTTTCGGCTCCGGCAACATGCTTGTGAAAGCCGTTCACATACTCCAGGGGAACCATCCGGTCCGGTGCCAAAAGTACCATGGTTTCCCCAAAGGTTACTACCTCCATTGCCCCTCCTCCTTCTGCTTCATCACTGATAGAGTTTCTGCATAAAGATCATATCTTTATTCTTGAATAAAATTGAATCACTTACTCCCCTGCCGTTTTACACAGAAAAATGTACGAAACATCGTTTCCCAACGTTAAATATAATTACTTTTTAGATATAGATACGATCTTTATGCTACAATCATATTATCTTGTTGTTTACTAGTCAATACTAAATCAATACATAGACATATCTACTTATCCTCAAGAAGCTCCTATGCTAAAATGAATTCATTCCAAGTGATAAGGACGGCTAAACATGAAACAGATCAAACAGACCGCGTTTCAGGCTACTATAGAGCTTATGAAACAGAAAATCCTTGATGGGGAATGGGCTCCGGGGGATCGGCTCCCTACTCTGCAGCAGCTAGCTGTCGATTTTTCCGTTAGTGTCACTACAGTACGTGAGGCGCTGCGGATATTAGAGAGTCAGGGGAATGTCAGCATTGAGCACGGACGTGGGATGTATGTACGAAACGATCCGCTGCTGTTGGATGATCCGGCGGTAGCCCTAGAGGAATTGGAAAACATTTCGATAGTGGATCTGCTGGAAGCTAGACTGCTCATTGAGCCTGAACTTGCCGCTCTGGCTGCGCAGCGGGCCGATGACGATCAGATCCGCAGGCTGCGGGTACTGGCAGAGCGAATGGTGCGGCAAATGGAGGAAGGTGGCCCCTTCTTCGAGACAGACCTCGCCTTTCATCAGTTAATCGCCGAAGGAGCAGCAAATCCGGTAGTGGCGCGGATGCTGAATTCGATTCTTCCATTGCTGGCCGAAGGACGCAAGCAGACCAATACGCTGCCCAATATGCGGACGAAAGCTTCCAATTATCATGTTCTGATCGCCATTGCCATTGAGGAACGACAAAGCGAAACAGCCCGGCAGCTAATGGAGAGCCATATCCAGAGTATGCTGACAACCCTGAAGAAGTAGATTCACCCTGTGACGCTGCAAAACAAGCTGCCGAGAATAATCTCGACAGCTTGTTTAGCACGCCTATAAGCTCGCTGTAGTAATGGATCTCCATCCGAATAAATGGTAACCGCATCGGTTTAAACTGTCAGGAGGGCTATCTTATCTGCGGGGCATGGTGACGCCCGCTTTAGAGTTGTATTTTTCCGTAGCTTCCTTGATGACGTCCTCGCCGCCCTTGGAAAGCCACTCTTCCACAACCTTCGGCCAGTCACTGATGGGTTCCTTGCCATACACCATCTTCACCATATGCGTCAGCAGCACCGGAGGAGCCGTGTCCGAGTTGGGAGCGATGTCTGGATTCTTCACTAGTGCGTCCAGACGAGGGTCGAATTGAATCCCGTCCCGGCCTTCATTAGCCAGAATCGTATCATATACTTTGATCAGGTTTTTGCCTTCTTCCGTCATGTTCAGAACACCCTTGTTATACGTGGTGTCTTGCACCAGCCACAAGAAAGACTGACGGTAGCGCTCTTCATCTATGGCAGCGGAATCCGTGGGGGCCGTATATACGATTTTACCGTTCTCTTCTTTGTAGGATTCGCCCTTGATCCCGAAGGTAAAGAAGGTTTCCGCCTCTTCGCTTAGCATCCAGTCAAAGAATTTCACAATATCCGCAGCATTTTTCGTACCTTCCTTGATAAAGTAGGTGCGCGTAGCGGAGCCGTACAAATAAGAGCCGCCTTTTCCGTCAGGGCCAACTGGCGACGGGATAATCTCCAGCTTGGCGGATGGCGTTGTAGCCTTCAATTGCTGCTCCCACTGCAGCAGCTCGTTGGCATTCATCGTCCACATGCCCGCGTTGCCTGAGAGAATCGCATTTTTATAGTTGGTCGGGTTGATGGTGGCAAATTCCTTGTTGATCAACCCCTCTTTATACATGGTGTTGTATGTTTGTAACGCCTTCATCATATTTTCGTTATCCATAAACTTCGGCTGAACCTGGCCGTTTACTTCCTCGAACATCGTCAGGTACGGAAAAACATCATAAGCGCCAAAGAAAGCATCGGCATATTTGAAATCCTGGCGGCCCATGTAAGGGTTATCAACACCCAGTTTTTTGAAAGCCCGCAGCACATTCAAGTACTCATCGACTGTTTTTGGAACCTGCAAGCCGGTTTGATCCAGCAGGTCCTTGCGAATCCAAGTCGCGCGACGGGACGGATTGGACAGGAACTCCGGTATTGCGTAGATTTTCCCTTGATAGGTGACGTTTTCCCAGGCTTCCTTCGGGATTACTTTCAACAGGTTCTGACCGTGTTGCTCAAGCAGATCATCCAAGGGCATGAACACGCCGGCTTCAACGGAACCGGCCATTTCCTTGCCGTTCACACCGCCCGAGCCTTGAACCACATCCGGAATATCATTAGTGGCAAACATCTGAACCATTTTCTGCTCGAATTCTTTATGAGGCACCAGCACAATGTCCAGATCGGTGTTTGTCATCTCCTCCAGTTTTTTCACCCATTTATCCTTATTCAGATTAGGCGATTTCTCAACATAGTTAAAAGCCAGTGTCCGCATCGAGATGGAGAATTTAGTTTTTTGCGGCGCATTTGACGCTCCTCCGGCAGTCTCTTCTTTGTCCTTGTCCGCGCAACCTGCAACGGCTGTAGCAGCCATTAAAGCAGTCAGACAGACGCCAATCCATTTTTTCATGATAACCCTCTCCTTGTACAATGGGTGCCATACACAAATGAAAATGTTTTTTTAGACTAATATGCTTTAGGAATCTCAACCCGGCGGGTAACCCCCTGATTGGTAAAGTAAACATGAACCCCATGGTCCTGATCGTCCATGAAGTATGATACGTAATCCCGGCTTCCAGATTTTTGGGGAATCAGAAGCGTAACGATCCGATGGCTTATAGCCTCTTGAGTGGATGCGGTCAAATGCCAGTGCCCGGGCAGCCCTTCCCATTCCTTCGGATCTACATCGGTAAATTGGTCGTTTTGACTAAGCGCCATATCTCCAGAGGAGCTGTAGACAAACCTGCCCTCCATTTGAGCTTTTTGGCCCTTTACTTTGAAGGTTTGGTCCTTTAACTTCATGGGATAGAGCGTATGGAACAGCCAATCCAATTTTCCGGGACACTCCAGATCAACACTATCTGTAATGACAAAATAAGCGCTGTCAAAAAAGTAGATCTCCCGCACATACCGTTTGATATAGGGTACATTCTCCCGGTAGGCTTCCGTTGCATCCATTTGCATGTAGCTGATCCCAGGTGCAGTGGACGCTTTCAGCACCTTGCCGTAGGCTGCCATGTTCTTCGACTTGTCTGTGCCGGCATATTGGCCTTTTCCGTCAATAAGAATAACGTTCTTGGAGCGGGTCTGCTTCCGCCACTGCATATGCATTGTACTGTTGAATGCGACGTAATGGCCGCTTTCGATAGCCAGAGGCTCGCCGAAGGCATGCAGCAGGAAGGCGTTCTGATCCCCGTGGCTATGGCTCACAGAACCGTAACGGCTGCTCTTGGCCAGCATCATGATATGTTCCTGCGGAGCTTCCATCCGGTGATGCATGGCGACCCAGCCAACATCCTGAAACCACTTGAGAGGCTCTGCGGCCAGCGGTGGTTCTGAAGGAATCTGCGGATAATCCGTACGGTAAACCATCTCATCAAACCGGAAATCCCACCAGCCGTAGTTATAGAAGATCATCTGGCTATCTGGATTCAATTCCTTTGTCCGTTCATAGTACCATTGGTACTGTCCATTTCCCGTTAAACCGGCAAATTGGCGGATATTGAAGCCCGTCTTGAGACTGACCGGATCTCCCAGCGACGATTGATCCCCGAAGCTGGCCCTCAAGGTATCCGGGCTATAGCAATAGAGCGGAAAGTCGCCGGTTTTGCGGAAGAAGGGACGTTCATAGAAGTTGATTCCCATGTATTTGCGGACCAGATTAAGCGCCTCCGTAACAAAAGCCATTTGAGTGGTCCAATACATCGGGCCTTCGGCCCAGCCGCCATCCTTGCCACCCCATGGGGTATACATGGCGGAGAAGTACTCCAGCGTATAATCAAGCCATTCCTGAACCTCCTCCTCCTCGCCCAACATAGAAATACAGCAGGGAACGAGCACGGAGGATAAAGAACGGATGGCATGGCTGTCATAAGGCACTTGATGAATTCGGGAGCGTTCGATGACATGGAAGGCGATCTGACCGGTTCTCCGCAGCAGTGCCTGCCGCACCTTTAGCCGTTCCTCTTCCGTAAGAGAGCCGTGCAGCCAATCATAGCCCCATGCCAACGCTCCGGCTATGCGAAAGGAGCATTCATCATTATAATCCCGGCTGGTGGTACCCTCCGTGTTCCAGCTTGCAGCATGAAGCAGCCACTCTCTGGCTTTAGCAATAAGCACTTCGTCCTCCAGCACAATCCCTGCTATGGCTAGATGCCGAACAGCATAGAAAACTTCCTGACAGTCCATATACATCTGCCGCCATAGCTTGGCGACACGCTTGTTATCCGGATACGGTGCAGGCTCGGGAATAAGCGCTCGTTCTGTCCAGGGCAGTACGGAATGCTTGAGGAAGTCACTCCAGCCCGTTAAGTCAGGATCTTGGCGGATGGTTTCCCGGTAGGACTCAAGCTGTTCCGCCTGAAGCCAAAGCCGCGGATGATTGCCGGAAGCAGCGGTGTATCGCTCCGTTCTGGATGGCAGAGGCGTTAGCGGAAGCTCATCCGCAACCACGAAAGCTCTTACTTTGCTCCACTCTGAACGGATATGGTTATCACCGATAAGAGTGTACCGCCAATAATACATTCCTGGTTCCAGCGGTTTATCCGGAGTAAACAGATTATAGGGAATTTGACTGTAGGTCAGCGTGTATTCAGGCTCAAACTCTTTGTATGAGGAGATCTGCAGCTCATACATCCCTTCCTCCAGACTTGCGGGCATCCATGTAAAACGCGGCGGGTTCTCTCCAACATCCGAATGTTCATCAGGCCCATAAGGCAGGTCGAGCACGCCGCTGGCAGGTTGAAATAAAGGTTCTGACATCTCTACTCCTCCGTATTCAGGGACTTTTCCTGAATCAGTCCCTTTTTGGGATTCAGGCAGTAGACAACTCTTTGCCCGTTTGTTTCTATCTGGATTCGGACCTCTTCGCCCGCCTGACTCACAAGCTTTAGTGCAGCAGATTCATGACCGGCCCGATAAACTGTAATAAAATCAACCGACGGGCCTCTATGCCGAAGCATGATGCCCCGGATCAGACTGCTCGGGTCTTCAGCTACACCCGGTGTGCGGATTTCATGCAGAATGGAGCCGGGTGCCAGCAGAGTGCACGCGGAAACTTCATATTCCGCAGCGTGGCCCACTTGATCATAACGGCTGCTCCACCTGGCGCTTAACGCACAGTCCGACTCATTCTGCAGTACGGACAATACCTCTACCGAACCATAGCCCGCTTCCTGTCCGAGGACTGCCGGGGAGTCCTTCCGGATGCGGCGGGACTCGACCGGTAACAGCAAATCTCCTGTCGGATGTAACCATAAGTCCACCTCCTGATCCTGCTTCCGGTCCGTTGTCTGCTCAACATGAAACCAGTCCAGCAGCCAACCGTCAGTCAACAAAAGATGCCGGTCGAGAACCGCTCCTTCATAGGCGCCATCCGAGCGAATCCATAAATACGTATCATCGCTTTCCTGCCGGAATTCTCTGCAGCTGCCGGTATGGGCTGCTTGAGAGCAGCCTCCGATGGTGACCGTGTTATGACTCGCGGTTTCGGCATACCATTCCTTGCGCAATATAGAACCGTAAGGAACCATGCCAAGCTCGGGAGCAACCTCTCCCAACCGGTGCATAATCGTGATATGAAGCTTGTCATAATGCCCATGAGATCCGCCATGCTCACCGAAGTCTGCCAGTACGGACAGCGGGTTGCCCGGATGACGGAGCACGGCGAAGCCTGAATCCGGCAGCAGGATAGAAACCCTTGCCGTGGAGGTAGAATGAAGCTCCTTACGCTCTCCTTCTCCATACAGCACCGCCTCCAGACCGCTCCGCTCTTCCTTTCCGTATAAATACCGGTAAGCATTCGCCAGTATAGGCTGGTAGGTGGGGTCTTTATAAGCCGTACACCCTATTTCAAGTACTTCAACGATTTCCCGCGCGAAAGGAATGCGTGCATAAGGACCATCATGCACAGCTGGAAGCTCCCCGTTGTCGCCGCTAAGCTCTACCAGCAGCTGAAACATACCGCGGATGGATTGTCCCTGATCCCCTTTGGCATCATATAGGTCAACCCCGAAGCGTCCGGCCATCTCGGCTGCTATGAGGTAAGCCCGCAGCACAAAAATATGGTAGTACGTGCTGCCTTCAAATTCAAAGCCGTCCGGCTTGACGCCGATAGAAAGATGATGATAGAAACCGCCTTCCCCCTCCAGCAGGGAACCGAGTTTTGCCCGGGTACCTTTGGCGGCATATACGCAGGCCAGGCTGGCGTTCAGCCATGCGGTATAATTGTTCTCTGCATTCTTCTTCTCGTGAATGAGAATGTGGCGGTATTGCTCCATGCTCTCCTCCAGCATCGTGAAGAACACCTGCAGTTTCAACTCTTCCTCTTCCGTGAACGTTACTCCATGGTCCACAAGAAGCAGATAAGCCCGAATAAGTGTGGTCGACCAGATCGCTTCCGTCAGCGCCTGATGAAAGGCACGGCCGCTAAGCATCCAGGGCTGGGCATCGGGATGAACCGGATACAGCGGGAACTGCTCCGCATATCCAACAAGAATCTTCTGGGCCAAGCCGCTATAGAAGTCTTCCCCGTCTGCGGCGAATACCGCGGCAGCCTGCAGTGCATAACGTGCTATCGCCTGATGCCGGTATACCAGCCAGGCTCCCCGGTAAGGCTCGCCTTCCAGCTTGCAGCCTTGCGGACAAGTAAAGACAAACGTGTCCTGCTCCGCAGCATTAAAGATTAGCTCGGTATGATGCCGGGGGCACACATATTGGTGCCACCAGCCGCCGGGTTCTGCCGGAAGCCGAATCTCTTCTTCCCGGAAAAGGTCCAGCTCCCTCTTCAGTTTATCCACCACAGGGCCAACCCAGGAAAAAGTGTCTGCTTTCTCCTTAAGGTTCATCATCGCATGAACAAGCCTCCGTTAATTTCAATGATTTCTCCAGTCAGATAATCCGATAGCTCTGAAGCGAGGAAGAGTGTCACGTTGCTCACATCCTGCGGTGCGCCTTCCCGGCCCAATGGAATCTTTGCAATTGTCGCCTGTCTTGCCGCATCTGCAGTAAAGGTGGCATGGAATGCGGTTTGACCGATAAATCCGGGAGAGATAGCGTTTACATTAATCCCGTGAGGACTGAGCTCTTTGGCAAGTCCCTTGGTATAAGACCATACCGCCGCTTTGCCTGCTGCATAGATGGAAGCGCCCGGTCCTCCGCCGTCATGAGCCGCGAGAGAGGATACATTGATGATTTTACCGCTTTTTTTAGCGATCATTCCCGGTGCAACCGCTTTGCAGGCAAACACGCATGATTTAAAATTGACGTCCATCACCTTGTTGTAATGTTCTTCGTCCATTTCAGTATTGGGAACCCGCTTGACCATACCTCCGGCATTGTTGACGAGGATATCGATGGTTCCGCCGAATTGTGCCTCTATTTCCTTCACCATGTTGTCCAGCTGGGCTGGATTTGTGACATCCGCCTGAAATGCATAAGCTTCTCCTCCAGCCTGGCGGACGGCTTCGACCGTTTCCTCCGAAGAACCGTACAGATAGTTTACGGCGACTTTGGCGCCGGAAGCTGCAAGCGTCTCTAAAATTTGTCGGCCTATCCCTGCATTGGACCCTGTAACCAGGGCGATTTTACCAGTCAAATCAATTTTCATTACATATTCCTCCAAGTAGTAGTTTTTTTCTTAATCATCCGTATTTTCACTCCGCAGGCATGGATAAGATCATCCGTGTTCCTTCATTCTCCTCACTTTCGACGCTTAACCCGTACTGTTCTCCGAATACCATTTGGATTCTCCGGTGGACGTTCATCAGCCCGATCCCACCTCGATGATAGAGAGAGTCACCTTCTGTATCCGCCAGCTGGTTCAGGTTCAGCTTCTCGCGGAGTTTATCTAGCCGTTCCCGGGACATCCCTGCTCCGTTATCCTCTACGAGAACGAGAAACCGGTCCCTTTCTATTCTGGCGTCGATACGAATATAATGCCTGTCTTCAATCCCATCAGGAAACGCGTGCTGAAAAATATTTTCAATCAAAGGCTGAAGCGTCAGCCTGACCATCTTGGCCAGTAGCAGCGTCGGCGGAATCACAACATCAATTTCGAACTCCCTGCCGTTCCGGTGCTTGAGAATCGTCATGTAGCTTAGTACATGATTAAGCTCATTGGCAATCGTAATCTCCTCCAGATTGGTCTGGATGGAGTAACGAAGCATGAACGCCATGGCCTCCACTATTTCTGTAATTTCGTCCGAATCCTGAACAACGGCGTAGCATTTAATAGTTTCTAACGTGTTATACAGATAGTGCGGGTTAATCTGCAGCTGAAGTGCCTGAAATTCAGCCTGATGACGCTCCAGGGCCTCCTTCTGGGTTGTAAGCTCCGCTTCATATACCCGCTCGATCATTTCGGACAGCCGGGACACCATAAGATTGTAGCTATGCATCAACCCCCCCAGCTCATCCTGACGGCCATTCATCTCAAGCCTGCGCCAGTTGCCTTTTTCCGTCTGCCTCATGCCTTCCTTGAGAATAAGGATCGGCTTCGTGATGGATCGTCCGAACCAGGTGGCAAGCAACAAAGTACCGATAAGGGTGAGAACTCCTACAACCAGCGTGGTCGTACGAATGGTAGAGATGGGCTTGCGCAGCTCGCCAACCGGTATGGATACCACAAGCTGCCATTTGGAATAATCGGATTTTCTCGACACGAACAAATACTCTTTCCCGTCTACCTTTTCCACAACAGAGTCATTGGGGTGCTGAAATACATTTCGGATGTGACCGGCAGATAACCCTGGATGGTTCTCATTTCCTTCGGGCTGATATAGGAGTTTGCCGAATTCGTCCATGATAAAGAAGGACCCGCCTTGTCCCAAATCAAGAGGTTCCCATATACGGGCCAGGTCTTCTGCCTTGAATTCGATAGCCACTATGCCCTTGGGGTGATAGGACGAAACCCCTCTGATCCGGCGGACCATCGTTATAATGTTCTGATCCCCTTCATTCATCACATTCGTGTTGAGAATGGTGATGCGGCCGCTCTCCGGCGTATGCTTGCTTAAGAACCGGTAGCGTTCCAGCGGATTGAACTTCAGGCTATACGCCTGATAGGAGTTATCGTCGCTAATGGCCTTGCCGTGTTCACCAATAACGTACATCAGGTTAATTTGAGGATAAAGAATGAATAAAGATCGAAATAAATCCTTCTGTATATCATTTGTATATTGATAGTAAGAGTAGCTGTCCTCCGGGTCCATATCCAGGAATTGTTTGACCTGATTGTAGGACAGGATGGAATCGCTGGCCTTTTCATAATTTTGCAAATACAGGTCCGTTTGATAGGACGCGCTCCTGATCACTTGGGCAATGGACTTCTCCGAAGATTTATCAAGCTCAGCCGAAGCCTGAAAATAAGAGATAAATCCTACCATGGCCAAGGATAGAACAATGACGGTCAGAAATGAGGCAAACAGCTTGTTCGACAGGCTCTTTCTCATCAATCAATTCCCAGCCGGTTGCGATACTCGGACGGAGCCTGCCCCGTGAACTTCTTGAACGTCTTCGTAAAATGAGGGTGGTCTGCATACCCGACCTCATAGGAAATATCGGTTATCCGATAGCTTGCATCGGCAAGCAGCCTTTTGGCCTTCTCCATTCTGCGTTTAATGCGGTAGTGTACAAAGGTCTCTCCTGTCGAGTGCTTAAACAACTGGCTGAAGTAAGAGGCATTCAGACCGAGCACCTCCGCCACCTCCTCCAGCGATACTTCCTGGGCGAGATGTTTTTCTATGAAAGCTTTAGCTTCCTCTATCGGGTCCTTTGCCTTGCCCTTGCGCTTGATCCGAAGATCTTCCAGTATAGCTGCCGACGCTTCTGCGAAGCAGTGGAATAACTGATCTGGTCCGGATGCTGCAGACAAGTCCAGCACACTATTACGGGGTGTGACCGAATTGATATGGAGCCTCTTCACGAGCAAGGTGTAGCCCTCTTCCAGAAGTTCTTTTTGCTGGCTTCGGCTCATCTTCCGCTGGAGGAAGTCCGTTTCCCATTCCTTTAATACAAGGTGAAGCTTCTCTTTATCCAAGGTCCAGATGGCATCATCCATACGCACGACCCATTCATCAAGCTTGGCGACAGAGACAAAGCTCTCCAGCTTCACTCTATTCGCCTCTAACTTGGCGATCACATTTTGAAGGCTCCCTTTGCTTACGGGCTTCAGGAGATATTCTTTCACTCCATAAGACACGCATTGGCGGGCGTATTCAAAATCTCCATAGCCCGAGATGACAACGGTCTGAATATCCGTCTCCATCTCCGACAATCGCCGGCACAGCTCCAGTCCGTCTACCTTAGGCATACGGATATCTGTAAACAGAAAATCCGGCGCTTCCTCCATAATGAGCTGAATTGCCTCTTCTCCATTCTGGGCCAGCTTGATGTTATACGGATGCCCGCCGCATTGAGAGATCATGATAGAAAGTCCCTTTCGAATCATGGGCTCGTCGTCTACGATCAATACACATCTCATCCATGGATACCACCTTCCGATTCGTCTCGCTACATGCGTTTCCTATTCTATCATATTATAATAGATCAGGATTTCACGGAGCCGACCATCATTCCTTTAACGAAATGGCGTTGAAGAAACGGATAAATCATGATAATCGGAATAGTTGCGACAATAATAACGGCCATTTTGATACCCTCAGGCGATGTGTGTGCCAGAGAGCTATAGACCGAGGAAGCCGGATCAATGCTGATATCGTCCGTCTCGAAGAGCTTCTTCAGCATCACCTGCAGAGGCCATAAGGACGGCTTGTTGATGTAATAGAGCGCGCTCATGTAAGTGTTCCAATGTCCGACGGCGTAGAAAATCCCCAATGAGGCCATGACCGGTTTGGACAGCGGCAGTACCATACTGACGATGATCCGCAGCTCGCCGCACCCGTCGATCCGGGAGGAGTCAATCAGTTCCTGCGGCAGCTGCATGAAGAAGCTTCTCATCACGAAGAAGTTAAATGCGCTGATGGCGCCGGGAATCATGAGTGCCCATAGGGAGTTCATAAGCCCCAAATTCTTGATCAGAATAAAGTTCGGAATTAGGGGGGCGCTGAATACCATGGTGAACAATACCATCATGACGATGTATTTTCGCCCTACGAATTCCGGACGCGACACCGGATAAGCGAGAGACGCTGTCGCAATCAGATTGATGGCGGTGCCCAGCACTGTAATATAGACGGAGACACCGAACGCCCGCCAAATGGAGTGATCGCTGAAGACGTACTGATAATTGATCGCCGTAAAATCTTTGGGCAGCAAGCCTACCCTGCCATTAATAATTGCTTCGGAGCTGCTGAAGGACTGGGCAATCACATTCAGAAACGGCAGAAACATAGCCAAAGCAAGGGCGGTCAGAAACAAAAGATTAAACACATTAAATAGATTCTGGCCGCGAGTGTAGCGTACTCTCATCATCCCTACCTCCATAAAGAGCGATTAATACAGCGATTCACCGGTTGTTTTCTTGCTCAAAATGTTGCCGATGAGCACCAGAATGAGTCCCACTACCGACTTGAATAGCCCCACTGCTGTTGTATAGCTGTATTGCTGAGACAGCAGCCCCGCCTTATAGATATAAGTGTCCAGAATCTCCCCGTTCCCGGTATTAAGCGCGTTCAGGAATACCCAGACCCGCTCGAAGCCAAGATCAAGAAATCTCCCGATATGGAGAAGGAACAAAATCATAATTGTCGGTATAAGAGACGGGAGTGTAATCGCCATGGTTTGTTTCCAGCGCCCGGCTCCGTCTACTTCTGCAGCCTCATACAGATCCGGGTTGATTCCTGCTAATGCGGCCAGGTAAATGATCGTACCGTACCCGGAATCCCGCCAAATGCCGGAACTGATCAGAATCGTGCGAATGTATGAATTTTCACCAAGAAAATAAATCGGTTCAAACCCGAAAGCCTGTAAAACCTGGTTCACGATCCCTGTTCCCGGGGAGAGAATGCCCAAAGCGATTCCACTGACAATTACCCAGGACAGAAAATGGGGCATATAAACCACTGTTTGCAAAAAGCGTTTGTAAAACACAAGACGGATTTCATTCAGCAGGAGCGCAAGCAATATCGGAGCAGGGAAGGCGAATAGAAGATCATACAAGCCCAGCAGAATCGTATTGCTTAAGATCCGTCCGAAATCCTGGTATTGAAACATGGTTCTAAAGTGCTCAAGCCCCACCCACTCACTGCCTGTGAAGCCTTTAAAAATGTTGTAGTTCTGAAACGCAATAACTGAACCGGCTAACGGCACATACTTGAAAATGATAAAGTACAAAATCCCGGGAATTGCGATCACGTACAGCGCTCTGAATTTCCACATGTTTAAGAGCAGGGACTTTTTCGTATCGGCCTTGTAGTTAATAAGGTCTACCCCAGTTAACTTAGCCTTCATGACCGTTTCCTCCAGGTCCTGTTTTCAACAGGTTTGCCGGAGCATTCTCATCTAGGGGAATTTCCTCAAATTCGACGGTTATGAACCGCTCCTCCCGTTCAATAATCCGGGATAGCTCCCGCGTGAATACAGTGACTATCTCCTCCTTCTGCTCACGCGTTCGGCCTTCGTACATTCTGATCTCAATATGTGGCATCGTCTTTCCTCCATTTCCTCGAATAGTGATTGAATCTATCCTTATTCTACCTACAATAAAGCGCTTGCAATATGGGGTTTCTGTGAGTGTACTTGTGTTTTCTTTAGGGGTTAGTTTCGTTTTTGGAAGGCCAGCCTTCTACCACCACATGTTCGCTTTTGAAATAATTGAGACTTACGCTGTCAACGAAATTTCCCTGCAGGGTGATCCCGGTTCCAGCAAGAAGCCGTATGCCGTTCGTATTGCCGGTCAGCAAATTCCCGATCAATTGAACGTTCTGCGGGTCACCTTCCCCGATATTATTTGCTTTGCTGTCGCCGGGATCATGCTCAAGCGAGACAGCCCAATAATTAGGCGCGGTATTATTGCGAATGACATTCTCCTTGATGATCGTGCCCGGACCGTTCAGTACCCGAATGCCCTTGGCGTCCTCTATGTGGGCTGTGTTTTCAACCAGATTACGTTCGATGACTGTATCCGGGGTACCCATCGTTACATTGATTCCTTCTCTTGTATTGCGAATCGTATTGTCATGGATATAGTTGCGTGGTCCTGTCTTACTGTGGTTGCTGGGTGCTGTTCCGCCGGTGTTTCCCAGTCCGATCGCAGCGCCGTAAGGAATATCGCTAATCACATTGCCGTATATCTCGTTCAAATATTCGAGTTCCCCATGCAGATCGATGGCATCCAGCTTTGTATTCGTAAACTGATTGTTTCGCAGGACATTGTTATGTGCAACAAATTGGATCAGCGCACCATGCCGCAAATAAGGCCCTTCGAAACGAGAATCCTCGACTACGTTCCAAAGCGTGTCATTATCGTATCCGTTACGATCCTGTTTGGCCATGCCCTGAATCGACACGCCGTAGCCGGCACCACCCGGACCTACATCCGTCGCATTGCGGAACGTACTGCGGCGTACAACAATATCACGGCTGTTGTCGATACGCACGCCCATACGCGAGTATTTCTCAACAGTAATCCCGTCAACCGTGATGTTGTAGGACGGAAGCTCACCAAAATTCGCAATGGTGATCATACTGTCGGGACCGCCGGCGTCCGGATTGTTCACTTTATGATCTGCTGTGTAGTTACCCTTCCAGGTAGAGGTTAAGGTGAGATTAGATATGGACAGATCGTGCTGACCGGATACCTTCATTAGCGCACTGTTTTTCACCTTGTTGAGTGCCGTTTTGAGAATGGTTGCGGATTGATTTTCACCGCGAAGATTCACACCAGACTTTAGCTTCAAATTGACAAGGGTATCTAGTGTCGAGTTCAAATTATAAACCCCGGACGGCAAATAGACTTCGTCACCGGGCTGGGCACTGTTTATGGCAGCTTGAATGGCAAGACCGTCGTCTGTATCGTTATCAGCGGGATCGGCATGATAGTTCAGCACATTCAGGACACGGCCGGTTGTCACATGCGGGGAATGAACCGGATGTACCGTTCCGTCAGCTTCGGTTAATCCTGGAGCTGTGAACGGGACCGGTTCCCGGGGCGGACCCGGCGTGAAATTCGGGATACTGGCTACAGGTGTATCGCCATTCGCAAACGGCGCATAGACATCTACTTCCGATAAACTTGTAAACGCACTGCCATCGGAATTCCCAAGACCTACAATGCGTACAAATCTCGCTTCTGTGTCCGGGAGATCGAATGCCTGCATCTCTGTAGTCATGAACCGGCTGGCGCCGGACCATGCCGGAGTCCATACCGCACCGTCACTTGAAGTTTCGATATTCAATTGGCTCGTGCGCGTATCTCCTTTATAAACGGCAATACCTAAATAGCCGATCGGCTTACATTCGCCTAAATCGTATTCGATCCAAGGACCGTTACCGGCTGCGGACCAACGGGTAAACAAGTTATTATCAATAGTATTCGTTGCGATATTGCCATCGCTGTCACTGGCTGTTACGTTTACCGTCGCGTAAGGAAGGATGGGTTCTGCCAGCGTTGACCGGATGAAAGAAATGTTACCGGTGCAACTTCTAAGGTTGCCGGCGGGTTTACTGCTGTCGATGACCGCGTCGTCGCTCGGCGTCAGACTAGTGAGGTCCCGGTAGAGAACCTCACCCGGAGGTGTTGTTGTGGTACGGTTCTTCACATATTGATTCAAAAAGGCCCACGCCTCAGCGCTTGCCTGTTCAGCCGCCTCGCCGGTGAAGCCGTGTCCTTGTTTTGGCACGATTTTGACATCGACCACTTTTACGCCTGCATCCTTCAATTGATTGGAGAACGTAACGCTGTCCGTGTATGGGATCGTCGCATCGGCATCACCATGGCGGATGAAAAAAGGCGGATCGTCCGGTGAGGCATAAGTGCCAGGCATGGCCAGCCGAGCTTGGTCCGGCACAGAGAAGGCGTTATTTCCGCCTAAAAGCGCTTTCACGGATTTGTAGCTATTGGCGAAGTTTGTGGTGAAATCTGCTGGTCCGTACATATCGACAACGGCTTGGACTTGATCGGAATATTGCTGCCAACCGCCATTCCCGCTCAAATCCGGAACGTTGACGACATGTCCTGTATCCAGTGTGATCGTCTCACCTGAAGTGATCTGCGCTGTTGTACCGAGCAGCGAAGCAAGATGACCGCCTGAGGACGTACCCCATACACCGATTCGGCTAGGGTCCAGATGATATTCTGCTGCATGTGCGCGCAAATAACGAATTGCCAGCTTCACGTCCTGAATTTGCGCCGGAAACGGCGCTTCCGGGGTTAACCGGTAATCCAGTGAAACTCCGATGTATCCCCGCTTGGTCACATAGCTGCAGATACTGGCAAGGGCTTGCTTCCGGTCTCCGTGGTTCCAGCCTCCCCCATGGATGTATACCATCACCGGCATCGGTGCGTGAGGCGTGGTCTTCGGTACGGCTATCGAAGTATAAATCGGACGTGTTCCAGCATTTCCAATCAGCACATCTTCATACAGCTCAACGCCTTCCGGAACCGGAACCGGCTGAGGCTCAGCCGATGAAGAGATCGGCACCAGTGTCTCTGCATGTACCTGAGTAAGCGCTTGCAATTCAAGGGGTGGACATAACAATATCAAGGACAACAATACTCTTGTGCTGAATCGAAATACTTTCCTGCGCAGTCCGTTTCTCAAATGAATTCCTCCCTGACAAGGTATAGATATTATCAATGCTTATTGTTGCCGGGACAAAATGACACCGTCGTTGTTGTTAAAACGTTCAGTTGCTTCCTTGACGACATCACTCCCCCCTTTTTGCAGCCATTCCTCCACCACCTTCGGATAATCGGAAATTGGCTCCTTGCCGTATACCATATTGATCACATGCGTCAATATGACGGGCGGCAGTTTATCTCCCCCTGGAGTAATATCCGGGTTTTTCTGGTAGCCTTGCACCTGGGGTTCGAATTGAATCCCGTCACGCCCCTCACTCGCAAGTACCGTATCGTAGAGCTTCATCAAGTCTTTTCCTTCAGGGGTGAGGCTGAGCGCGCCTTTATTGTAGGTTGTATCTTGTACGAACCACAGCAGGATTTGACGGAACGTTTCCTCGTCGACCTCATCGGCGGTTTTCGGTCTTTTGTAGTTAATATTGCCGTTCTCTACCGTATAATTTTCCCCTTCAATCCCGAAGGTAAAGAACTTTTCCGCTTCGTCACTGACCATCCAGTTGAAAAACTTGACGATTCCGGCAGGGTCCTTCGCATTCTTGTTGATTAAATAGGCTCGCGGCACCGTACCGACAAGGCGAAGTCCACCCTTCCCATCCGGCCCTGTCGGGGAGGCGATCAGTTTCATTTTCGCGGTAGGTATCTGTTCCTTTAGCTGCTGGTCCCATTGGATCAAAAGATTGGCATTCATGTTCCAGATGCCCGCTTTGCCTGAGAGAATATCGTTCTTGAATTTCGTGGGATTAATCGTGACAAATTCCTTGTTGATCAGTCCTTCGTCGAACATTGTCTTATACGTTTGAATCGTCTTTTGCATATTCTCGATATTCATAAATTTCGGTACGATTTGATCCCCTTGTTTCATAAAGAAATTGCCAAAGGTATCGTAAGACCCGAAGAACATATCCGAATATACAAAGTCCTCCCGGCCCATATATGGATTCTCCACACCCAGCTTCTTAAAGGCACGCATGACGTTCAGGAAGTCGTCCACTGTTTTCGGCTCTGGCAGCCCCGTTTTTTCCAGAAGATCCTCACGAATCCAAGTCGCCCGGCGTGACGGATTGGACAGCCATTCGGGAATCGCGTAGATGTTGCCTTTCGCATCGGTCTCCTTTTCCCAAGCGTCCTTAGGAACTTTCTTGAGCAGATCTTGCCCATACTTCTCAAGCAGTTCATTAAGGGGCATGAATACTCCGGCCTCCACGGAACCGGCCAACTGGGGATTCGTCAGCCCGGAGCTTGCTTGAACGACATCCGGAATGTCGTTGATCGCGAACATTTGGATCATTTGCGAGTCAAAATTTTTCTGCTGCATCAAACGGATGTTAAGATCTGTATGGGTAAGTTCCTCCAGCTTTTTAACCCATTTGTCATCATTGATATTGGGGTGATTGTCTGCATACGAAATGTTTCCGCTGCGGAACGATATGGAGAATGCAGTGTTCTTTCCCGGATTCTCCCCTGCTTGTTCCTCTTCTCCCTTATTTGAAGTGGAACATCCGTTCATAGAGGCGGCTAATAATGAAACTCCCGCTATGGTAAGCATCCAACGCTTCATGTTCATCAACTCCCTGTTACAAAATTTTGGTCAGCGGCACTAGAATGACTAGATGTCCGGAGCGGCTCAATCACCGGCTGCAGCAGCTTTGCTAATTGCTCGCTCATCAGCGTGTGTCCGTAATCCGAAGGATGAATCAGATCGGACGTGAGCGATGTAAGATCGCACATAATCGCTGCGCCATCCAGCAGATGCAGCTGCGGATGTTTACTGCTTTCAAAGCAATGAAGCAGCGCTTTGTTAAAAATCCCCTCTTGGACATGAAGAAGATGACTTGTATCAAGAAAATAAGTTGCTCGATTCGGGTAAATCGTAGTGACAAAAACAGGTTTGGCGGGATGGCGTTCGATAACCCGGTCCAGCATGTAAGACACCCTGCGCTTAAATTCCCCGGGAGACACCACTGCGCGCATATTGACCCCAAGCTCCAGAAACAGGAAATCCCAATCCTCGCGTTCCGCCAGATGATCGGCAACAACGTTCTCGCAGTAACAGGATCCGCTGAGTGCAAGGTTAAGCACATCCACGCCGAGTCTGCGCGCCGTCTGCTGCAAGTATCCATTGAAATGATGCGTGGATCCTGCGCTCTGACTGATGGAAGATCCGTATGCCAGCATTGTAAGCTTCGGTACCTCATCTGGAGTTGGCACGCGCACTTCGCAGCCAAATGCATCCACATCGTAGAAGACAGCCCCGAAGCGGTCAAAATGCAAACGCCACACATTAGAGGAAAATCCAGACTGGTTCAGCCGCCCGCTCGGCACCTCCGCGAAACGTTCCGGCTGCTCCAAATGCAGGGTGGTTACCGCACCGGCTTGCAGTAAATGCTGGGAATGAAAAAAATCCCCTCTGCATACCACGACGCGTCCATTGCTATCATTCGAGCCGATGGTCACTCTGACATGCTTGGATTCGGTGACAAACCGCAATTCACAGCCGTTCGATTGTATGGCCTTGGTCCGTCCTTTCTCTGACAAACCGGTACGCACTTGCTGCGGAAAACGCTGCAGGTGCAAACCGGATTGATAGGGTTTATGTACCAGCTCCGAAACATTGTGAAAATAAACGCCGTCCTTCTCCATCGTTGCAGCTACACCACCTTAATGATTACGAGTCAGCGTTAACTCATATCTGACTTCTAATGAATCATATAATAACAATGTAAGCGCAGTCAATATGTATTTATGTTTTATATGAGTCTTTTATGAGTTAGTAATTGTTGATGAACAAATCATTCAACAAAGCAAAAAGCACAGGTTCAGAACTGAACCTGTGCCGTAATTTTCAAATCACAATGCACTACTCAAGAGAGCGGAGTCTCCTGATCCATCGTGTTCAATGTTTCCTCTAACCTGCCGCATAACTCATCGTTATTCAGCAAGCCAGAAACAAACATCATGATATCGCGCTGAATGTCTTTTAACTGGCAGTTGCTTAAGCCCAGCTCCGTGACCAGACGATAGGTGGGAAAGATCTCGCGGTATAACTGAAAGCGGGCCGGACGATAACCGGCTTCCTCCCCTTCCCATTCCATCGCCAAACGGCTGGCTGCAATATTCAGCGTCTTGCGCCGAAGGAGCAGTTGCGCCTCATGCGAGGTGAGAAAATCGACGAGAAGCATGGCAGCATCCTTATTCTGCGATTTACTGTTAACCGCCAGACCGTTTATGATCAGCAGCGTATTGGCATTTTGCAGCCTGGGCAGCGGGGCAATATCGAATGCCAGATCGGAATGACGCAATTGATTCAAGAAGTAATAAGTCGTCATAATCATGGATACTTTGCCTTGCAAGAATAACGCTTCCGCATCCGCGTCGCTCTCGGACAGTACGGCTGGAAATACATCCTTCATGCCGATCAGCTTTCGAATGGTACCTAAACTGTCGATTAGCTTTGAGCCACTGAGCCGGAATTTGCCTTCGCCGTCCTGTTCTGCTTCAAACGTCGTGCCGCTCTGCAACAGGAACAACGGCCACCGGTTGCGGGAAGGCAAATAAAAATAAAATCCGTACCAATTCTGACCCTCAGCTACCTTCCGGCCGTAAGCGAACAAATCATCCCAGGTCCAGCTGCTGTCAGGTGGTGATACGCCGGCTTCCTTAAAATGGTGTTTATTATAACAAAGCACGACCGGAGAATAAATAAAGGGCCGAACGCGATTACGGTCACCATACCGGAACGGATCGGAAAGAAAACGGTAGGTGTCCGGCTGCTCCTCCAGCGGTTCCAGCAGCTCCGTACAGCCTTGCTCCACAAAATCCTGATAATTATTATTGTTCATCAGTACGACATCCATGATTTCCGATTGCAAATGTTCCTTTAGCGATGATGAGTAGTTTCCTGAAGACAACTCGAGCGGCTGAACTTCGATATGCGGATACCGCTTGCCGAACTCATTCAGAAGCTCTTGCATCTCTACGAGCTTTGGGATCGTGTTCACATATCCGAACTTGATCGCCGTTCTGCCCTCCGGCACCGGAGAGAGTACCCGATTGCCAACGCGAGGGATTTTCTCAATTAAACCTTCGTCCACCAGCACCTTAAGCCCGTTGCGCACGGAAGCGTTGCTAAGTCCGAAGCGCACCTCCAGGTCACTCTCCGAAGTGAGATAACTGCCGATTGCAATACTCCCGGAACGAATTTCATGCCGCAAGGTTTGAATCATTTCCTCTAACCGAATACGGAAAAATTTCCTGCTATTCCTTTTCTGCATTGGGGTTCCTCGCCATCTTCCGATTAATCGAGCCCATAGGGACAAGTTATACAGTATTCATCATACTGAAAACCTCCGGGAACGACAAGTATCGGAGCTTGCTCCATATCTTAATACCCCATATAACTCTCCAAACCTGCCGGATCTATAATAACCATCTGCTTGTTTCCAATCAGCTCAATAAGACCCGAATCTTCGAACCTTGAGAATTTTCTGCTAATCGTTTCGCGGGTGACCCCGACATAACTGGCCAGTTCTTCACGAGACAGCGGAAGGTCAATATGAATATGACCGCCGCGTTGCTTGCCATATTTGTCGCTGAGTTCCATGATCATGTAAGCAATCCGTATTTCCGGATCTTTGGTTGCCAGGCTTTGCGCCAGATTTTCTGTATGGGCTAGTCGTTTGGTAACACTCTTCAGCAGCCTAAGCGAAATATCCGGATTATCAGTCATTAACTGCTCCATATCGGATCGGGTCAGCATGCAAATATTGGTGTCTTTCAGCGCATAAGCACTGAAGTTGCTCAGCTCATCGCTGTTAAATATGCTCAGTTCCCCGAAAAAATCCCCGTTCGTCAGGATGTGCAGAATTTGTTCCTTGCCTTCAGGAGTTGTTTTGGATAATTTCACATGCCCCCGCTGAATGATGTACAGCGTATCCGACGGCGCCCCTTCCAGAATTAACGGTTGACCTTTAGTGAACTTACGGTGCTTGATCATGGCGCTGATCCGGGAGAGATCGTCATCGCTCAACGCAGCGAAAATAGGCACCTTGCGGGTACAAGGTTCTGCAGCGTGTTGGCAAGAATGCTCATTCATAACTGTCCCCCCTTAAGACTTTTTGTCCTCAACCGGCGCAAAGTGGCTTGTATCCTCACCACATACCGGACAAACCCAATCCTCAGGCAAGTCTTCAAACGCTGTGCCTGCAGCCACATCCTCATCAGGATCGCCTATTGCCGGATCATAGATATAGCCGCAGGGTTGGCAGATGTATTTTTTCATCATTATCATCTCCTAAAAAGTTGGTAGTTTAGTTCAATCTGGTTTGTACTTCAGCCATAATTTCCACGATATTGCTACCGTTGAGATCAATTCCCGTAAGCGTGGTGCCTTGCTCGACAGCGGCTTTATATACCAGGGAAGCAGCTGCGCCTTGCCAGGATATCGCCCCGGTTATTGTGTTATCTTTCACATAGATGAGCGTATACGCTCCATTGTCTTCTCCGCGCACCGCCATATCGCATTGCCGTTCATCAACGTTGCCTATTGAAAATAGTGAGAGGCCAAAGGCATTAAACAAGGTCACTGGAACAGCTCTACGATAAACAGTGAGATTGGCGGCCATATTATTGCCGGCAATCCGGCCCTGCTCGATCGCTCCGCCCCACAGTCCTTCCACATGCCCGTTAATTTCAGCAACATCTCCGGCTGCGTACACATGCGGATCACTTGTTTGCATTTGTTCATTTACGAGAATGCCCTGCCGGACTAGAATATTCGAGCCATTTACCAGCGCCGTATTCGGCACGATACCAATAGAGTAAACTACATGGTCACAGGAGAAGTGAGACTGATCGTCCAGCGTAATTCCGGTAACAAACTCTGTCCCTGTAATAGACGCCACCCCTGATTGCAGAATAACCTTAACACCTGATCGTTCGAGGGTGTCCTTAAGCAGCTGTGAGGATTTCTCATCAAGCTGTCTGCCCATCAGGCGGTGAAATGCTTCAATCACCGTTACCTGATAGCCTGCTTCATGCAGCGCCCAAGCGGTTTCGATTCCCTGTACTCCCCCGCCGATTACGGCTACACGGCTTCCATCCTGCAGGCTGTCTTTCAGCCGGTCCGCGTCATTCATATCACGGAGGGTATGAACATTGTTCAGGCCTGCACCCTCAATCGGTAGCGCGCGGTTCCTTGCTCCCATACACAACAGGAGCTTATGATACGATACACTTTGCCCGTCTTCTGTCTCCACCAGCTGCCGGTCCGGGTGGACAGAACTGATTCGCGTAGAGGTCTTTACGGATATACGATTATCGCGATACCATTTTTCCTTCTTGATCAGCACCTTCTCACTGTGCAGGTCGGTAAACAGGCCTTTGGTTAGTTTAATCCGGTTGTAGGGCAGTTGGTCTTCCTCTCCGAGGATCGAGATTTCCGATTCTGCGTCTTGATCACGGATCGCTTTAGCGGCATGGACGGCGGCTACTCCGCCGCCGACAATAACGTAATGTTTTGTCATCCTATAATCCTCCTTCCTAAAATGAACTCAGCAGCAAATCCGATACAAATTCAGCCGCATTTTTAATTTTTTGTACTTTCTCAGGCTCTTTAGGGGAAAATCTGATTCTTAAAGGGAACTCCACATGTGTCATCCCTGTGGATTTAATCACATCAGAAGTACTTTGCACCGTCATGTTGGTTCCGTTCAGATAATCCTGAATGACTTCAATGGCTTCACCGCTCCAGCCGTATGAGCCAAAGGCTGCAGCAAGTTTGCCTTCCAGATTCATGTTTTGCATTTCTTTCAGAATGTTCTCCAGGTTTCCGATCATGTCCGCATATTTAGTGGAGCTGCCGATAAAGACTGCATCGGCTGACGCAATGCTGTTCAGAATATCGGCAGCGCTGCTTTTATCCGCATCCCAGACCTCTGTCGCAATATTATTTTCCTGCAAGCAGTCTTGTATAATTTTGGCCATCTTCTTGGTACTGTTTTTGATGGTGGTATACACAATGGCTGCCTTTTTTCCTTGAGTGGTTTCGCGGCTCAACGTGGCGTACATTTCGATATATTTACAGATGTCCTCCCGGATCACAAATCCGTGGGAAGGAGCGATCATCCGGATTTCAAGATCCTTGACAGCCTCCAGCAGTGTTCTTACATATCTTCTGTGAGGATGAATAATAGCGGCGTAATAACCCTGGAAATCTTCCGTGATATCAAATCCGGCTTCATCGCTGAACAGATTCTCCACCGCAACATGCGTACTGAAGATATCGCAAGGAAATAAGATTTGATCTTCGATACAATAGGTTATCATCGTTTCAGCAGTATGAAGGTACGGTGTTTCTTTAAACAGAAGTGTTTTTCCTCCGATATCCAGCTTATCTCCGTCTTTAACCACCAGGAAGTTCCGGCTATGAAGCTTGTACATTTCCTGCAATTCCGGTACGGCAATCTCAGTGCAAACAATTGTGGCATTTGCAGCCTTGCCAGCAAGCGCCGCCAGTCCACCGGAGTGATCAGGCTCTGTATGGTTAATCACGATGTAATGAATATCCAGAAGATCAATCATTTCACCCAGACACTCGGCATATTCACGTCCGAATTCCATATCTACAGTATCAATGACAGTCGGTTTTCCTGTTTTCAACAGGTATGAGTTATAGGTCGTTCCTTTTGATAGTACCAGACGGTGAAAGGGAACCTGACGGTTATCGATTTTGCCTATCCAGAAAGTATCCTCGGCGATTTTTTTGAACTGTGTACTCATTTCGTTAACCTCCAATGTTTGGTTGATAATGTTTATCAATAACCATATTCTATTATGGCCGCCAAACAAAAAAGAGGATTTGAATCAAATTATGAAAGTTTGAGAAAAAATTCGTATACCATAAATTTAGACGATACAAATGAAGTGATTATGCGTAGGGTCACATTTTATATAAAAAAGTATAAAAAAAGAAAAAATAAGCCTCATTCCGAGCTTTCGATGTCCCGAAACAGCCCTTGTTCTGCTGTGAATATTAATAACCCATATCCCCCTTCCGCCATATCCTAATCAAAACAATAAAAAGGTGGATAACGATGACGGAAATACAAATAAATGCTGTAGGAGACCTTATGGTCAAACGTCATATTATTTCAGATGCTAAACAAGCTGACGGTACCTATTCGTTCGGCCCCCTGTTCGCAAAAGTTGCTCCTTATCTGAAACAGGCTGATTTGACGATTGGCAATCTCGAAACCACCTTTGCCGGAAACGGGCGGAATAGCCGGAAAAGTCTGCGTTCAAGCGGTCCGATATTCAAGTGTCCAGACGAATTGGCCCCGGCCCTTAAGGAAGCCGGATTCGATGTATTAGTAACTGCGAACAATCACTGCATGGATTATGGTACCCAGGGTCTGATTCGCACGTTAAAGGTTCTGGACCATACTGGAATCGACCATACCGGAACGTCTAAGTCATTAGAAGAATCCAAGAAAACTCTTATCAAAAACGTAAAAGGGATTACGATCGGAATTCTCTCCTACACGGCAGGAACCAACAGGATTCCTGTACCTGCGAGTAAGCCATGGCTGGTCAATCGGATAGAAACCGGTAAAATCATCCGGCAAATTCGAAATTTAAAAAAGAAAGCTGACCTGGTCTTGCTTTATCTGCATTTCGGAAACGAATATAAGTACACTCCAAACAAGAGGCAAAAGCAGCTGGTCAACCTCTTCTTTAAAAATGGCGCGGACATCATCCTGGGTTCTCACCCGCATGTTCTTCAACCGTTAGCGGTTCGGGGAAAGAAACAATTTGTTATCTATTCACTGGGTAATTTTGTTTCGACTAAGCTAATGAATATTCCTTATACACAAAGCAGTATCATTCTAACTCTCAAAATCAAAAAGGATCAAAAAGGAAACACAAGTATCACTAACGTCGATTACATCCCGACCTGCGTAGTTCGTAAAGTGAAAAGCGGCAGAAAAATGACAGAGGTCATCCCCATCCGCGATGCGTTAAAGCGGAATGCCTCTGATTTAAACCCGGGGAAGCGAAATGCCTTGAATGGTATGTTGAAACATACAGAGACTATCTTAAAGCGGGGGTAGAGCCGTTTTATAATGAACAGTTTCGTCTGTAACATTCCAGATATGCTGATAGCCATCGTAATAATCTAAACAGCGGTAGTCCAGGACTGTATCTCTCGTCCAAGGTTACCGCTGTTTTAATTCGTTATATAACATTCTCCAGAATTAATAATTCCATAATGAATAAGGTCTACAAATTTATTTTCTTTATAGACATGCTGAAATAAAACACCTTCCTTCACCATGCCCGATTTCTGCATAACCCGTCCAGAGCCTGGATTTGAAGCAAAGTATCTCGCGTACACTTTATGGTAGTGCTTTTCTGTGAAGGCAAACTCAAGGATAGCTTTTGTTGCTTCTGTCGCATATCCTTTCCCCCAGTATTCCTCACCTATCCAATACCCTAGTTCGCCATTTTTGTGCGATTGGTTATTTGACAGTCCTATTGCTCCATAGAGCTCATATGTATTTTTATCAGTAATGGCGAACTCATAGGATTTATTACTGTTAAAATTAGCCTCTTGTGTTTGAATCCATGATAATGCACAATCATTGGAGTATGGATAAGGTAGAGTTAATGTACTTTTATAGATATTGTAATTATTGCAGAGCTCACTGACACGTTGTGCATCAGACTCTTTAAAGGGTCTTAAAATCAACCGTTCGGTAGTAAGCGTTCTTTCGGCTTGATTGTACATTGTTCTAATTCATCCTCCTAGCTTGAAATTATATTACAGGTGTTTCTATTTTCTTCCTGTTTCAATAAAAAATCAATCGGGTAATTCAATTTCGGAGTTATATTCATTTCATTAGATTGGGGCCTTCCATATAGGAGGTCTATTTTTGACGCACACATTACCTTACCCTATGGAGGCCGCCATGCATCGCGTAAACCTGAACCAGGAACGATTCAACCAACAGGTATTTGATCACGCCTCCTTTGGCATCGCCCTTGTTGGGCCAGAAGGTGTGATTTTAACTGTTAACCCCGCCATTGAACAGATTTTTGGCTATTCCACTGCAGAATTTGACGGCATGAGGTTGGAAGACCTTTCCCATACCGATGATGATTTTAGAACTATACACCAACTCAAGACGCTCATGGGTGACCGAACCAACGTACAGCTCGAAAAGCGGTTTATTTCAAAAAATGGAGACGACTTGTGGGGGCTGCTATCTCTCAAGCTTTTCAGTGATGAGGCGGACCAGGCATTGTATTACATTTGCCAAATCATTGACATCACCAAGCAAAAGGAATCCGAGCAGCGCCTACAGGAGTCAGTTGAGCGGTATACATCACTCAAAAAATACAATCATGACACCGTGATTTCATTTGGGCTAGACGGCCGAATTATTAACGCCAACAGTATGGCGGAAAAGATCACAGGCTACTCCATAGAGGCCGATCTGATCGGGATGGAGCTTTCGAGTCTAATTGGCCACGAGAATGTCCAGAAGATTCTGAAAAAAGCGCTGTACGATGATTCGGTTGAACAGCACATTAATGCGCTTAGAACCAAAAGTGGCCAGATTGTTGAAGTGCTTACCAGTATTGCACCAATTTATGTGAGTAATCAAAATATCGGATTCTACCTCATCTGTAAGGACATCTCTGAACAGCGGCAATTGTTGCTTGCAAAGGAGGCTGCCGAGTCTACGAACAGAGCGAAAAGTGAGTTTCTTGCCATGATGAGCCACGAAATCCGCACCCCTATGAACGGGGTAGTCGGCATGACGGATATTCTGCTTGATACAACTGACCTTAATGAAGAGCAACGAGGCTATGTGGAGATCATCCGCAAAAGCGGGGATACCCTGCTCAATATCATCAATGATATTCTTGATCTTTCAAAAATCGAAGCAGGCCGAACTGAACTGCAAGAAGATACATTCGCTCTTCGCAAATGCATCAAGGACAGCTTCGCTGTTATTTCTATGAAGGCTGATCAAAAGCAAATCGAGCTCTCCAGTACGATAAATCACGATGTTCCGGACTACATTTACGGAGACTGCGACCGTTTGAAACAGGTTCTCCTGAACCTGCTCGGCAATGCCGTAAAGTTCACCTCCAAGGGCAATATATCGGTAAAAGTGAAGCTGCTAAAGGAAGATCCGACAAAGCTGGCCTTTACGGTAACAGATACGGGCATTGGGATTGATCCTATGCGGCTGAATGACATTTTTGAACCGTTTGCCCAAATTGACAGCTTTATGACGCGCAATCACGAAGGCACTGGTCTGGGCCTTGCTATCAGCCGCAGAATTATCGGTATGATGGGCGGCGAGATTTACGCGGAGAGTGACGGCAAGAGTGGCTCGTCTTTCACCTTCACCATCAAGCCCAAGAAAACAGCGGCAATTCCCGCTCAAGAATCTTCCTCGTACAAGCACCCTATTACACGAGAGATTAATATTTTGCTTGCTGAAGACAATTACATCAACCAACTGGTGTTAACCAAAACACTTGAAAAATTAGGTCATAGAATCACCCCTGTCTCAAACGGCTTAGACGCAGTTGAAGCAGCACACAAAGAGAAGTTTGATCTCATTTTAATGGATCTGCACATGCCGATTATGAACGGCTTCGATGCGGTGAAGTTGATAAGAGAAGAACACAAGGAGAACTGTCCCCCGATTATCGCAGTCACAGCCAATGCTTTGAAAGGTGATCGGGAAAAATGTCTCGCTGCCGGGATGGACGAGTATGTCAGCAAGCCTATTAAGCGGGAAGTCATCCTGAAGATTATTGACCAGCTTGTGAACAGATATTGAAATGTTTTCTGTATGCTGAAAATTTCGAGAATTTATAAAGCATAAATAACAGGCGCCCTCCTCTATGAGAGACGCCTGTTATTTATTTTGACTTCGTTTACCGGGTTATATCCTGGAAATCCTCTATAAACTCAACTTCTGCTGGAGTAATACTGCCAGCCCCTCGGCTGTATCCCAAACCATCGGACGGATATCTTGGATTTGTACAAAAAGGTTCTCGGCATCGCTCCCGTTTACGGTCCAGATCACTGGAATGTTTAAACCGAGCGCATATCCCGCTGCAAAATACACCTCGGGGGATTGACCGGATAAGTCCGCAATCATCAGTTTACTGTCCGCGATAAGCTCCAAGGAATACTGTTCACGGCTCTGCGTTTTTGTATGTGTAAGCAATCGCGGCAAATAACCGCACTGCTCGATTTTCGGCAACAGTATTTCCAGCCACTCCGTGCGCAAATCCCCCTCATCCGAAATGAGAACGACGCAAGGCTTTAATTTTTTCCCTCCGGCGTTCGCAGCGGCTTCGCTCCAGCCTTTGCCGGTAAGCTTAAAAGACATACCTTCCCTGATAAGCAGCTGCTCGTTGATCAGCTTATCAATGATATAAACCAGCTCTTGCAGATTGGGCGAATAGGTCAAATTATAGCTGCCGGAGAGTGGTTGAATGACAACAGGTTCCTCCGGCCCTTCGGAATGTCTGTATAAATATTGCAATAGACGGTTTCCTTTATCTTCAATGGTAACGGGTATTTTCGGAGAATTTGCAATCGACTCTAAGTCGTTGGCGGCTAGAGTGACCTTTTCATCACAATCGGTCAGCTCCCGGATATAAGCTGATATTAAATGAAGCATGTCGCGTTTCTTGGGGTGCGGCAACGAATTAATAGGTTCATAGCTGTCTCTCCGCAGGCTATAGAAACCGCCGGGTGAACAGGCACAGCCAATATATCTATCGTAATCGCCTTCCGGTTTAATGGGAACAATCTCATCGCAGAACAAACAGTGTTTCTTATTCATGACAACTTTTCACCTCTTATTGATTGCTAACCTCTACCTTACCAAGTTTTTTAAGGAAAGTAGACAAGCAGATATTTCCTTCACTGCTGAAAACGGACGTGATTTGATGAACTTATAGTTTATCCTCAATCGGCGATTATACAAAAAAGACAGCCGTCCGTCGGCTGCCTTTTCTTAGTTTATGGAATTAAAGTTTCTGAATCCCTCTCCCCGCTCTTATGCACTAGGAAGCCGCATAACATCAGGCTAATTGCCACATAGGCTGCGATCATGCCGATGATGCCGAACCAGCCAAAATGGCTGTACAGCAACCCGCCGCCTGTACCACTTACACTAGAGCCTACGTAGTAGAAAAAGAGATACAGTGCATTGGCCTGCGACTTATGATCATCAGCTACCAGGCCCACCCAGCTGCTGGCAATGGAATGGCCACCGAAGAAACCAAAGGCGAACAGCGCAAGGCCGATGATTTTGACCCATAAGAAGGGATGCATCGTGCAAAGTGCTCCCGTTAAAATGATGGCAAGGGTTAACCTAATGACACCGGTACGGCCATACCTGTCAGCCAGCCGCCCCATCCAGGTGGAACTGAAGGTTCCCATCAGATACACGACGAAAATGCTGCCGGCCAGTGACTGGCTAAGATTGTACGGTTCACCGGTCAACTCGAAGCCAATATAATTAAACAAGGAGACAAAGCTGCCCATTAGCAGGAAACCTAGCCCATATAGACAAAGGAGCCGCGGATTACGGCATTGCGACCAGAGCAGTGGAATCACCTGGCCCAGCTTGCCTGTCTTCTTCACGAAATGGCGCGAAGGCGGAATCACCCTCCAGAATATCAAAGCCGCAGCCAGACCCAACACGCCAATGACACCGACAGCTGCGCGCCAGTCAAACCAGTCGGTCAACAACCCGCTGATGATCCGGCCCCCCATTCCTCCAATGGAGTTGCCGCTAATGTAAAGACCCATTGCATAACCCAGACTGAGGGGTTCGATTTCTTCCACAAGATAAGTCATTGCTATAGCGGGCAATCCAGCAAGCGCAATGCCTTGTAATATACGCAACAGCAGCAATACGGGGAAAAACGGGCTAAAAGCGGAAATGATGGCGATCACGGAAGTTGCAACCAGAGAGGCCGTCATAATGGCTCTGCGGCCAACCGCATCGGATACGGAACCGATGAACAGCATGGTCAATGCCATGGATAGAGTGGTGACCGACAAGGTTAAACTGGATTCCGTCGGCGTGATTCCAAACGCTTCGGTAATTTCCGGCATCAAAGGCTGCAGGGTATAAAGAAGCGCAAATGTGACAAAACCTCCGGCAAACAGGGCAAGACTAATATTTCGGAACGATTTTGAACCCTGCTGAATTTTCATTGCTCCCTACTTTCTTTGCTGGAGAAACTCCGATTGTCGGAACAGGACAGGGTGACCGGAACCCTCCTTGTTATTTGCGGAACAGCTTTCGTTCCATCTGGGTTAAGAACTCGTAGCCGTCTGCTGTCACCACGATCGTATCTTCAATCTGAAATCCGCCTGCGCCCAGTTCATAATAAGGAACCTCCACACACAGCACCATCCCCTGTTGCAGAATGCGGTGATCTCCGGGCGACAGAGTTACATCATCGTACAATTCCAGGCCGATGGCATGCCCCACATGCTGGCGCCGGTAATGCGGAATGCCTTCCTTCTGAACTCTGGCTACAGCTGCCTGGAAGACGTCAGATGCTTTTACGCCGGGGCGGATCATTTCAAGCGCCTGCTCCCAGCCGCTGCGCACTGCATGAAAGTGCTGTTCCATCCAAGGTGTGGCTTCTCCAAGCACTACAGTCCGGCCTGTATCTCCCCAGTATCCGTCCAACTGAAGACAGAGATCAAAACGGATCTGGTCCCCCGGCTCGATGACGCGGAAATAATTCTCAATCAGCGGCAGAGCGCTGCGCGGACCCGCACCAACTGCCGTCATCGCGGGGGTGCCCCCTGCTTTCATCACGGCAAGCCGGTAATGGTCGGCCAAGTCCTTCTCGTGCACACCCGCGGCGATCAGACCGATTAGTTGCTGCTCAATCGTCTCGTTCAGAACTGCAGACTTCCGCAGACGTTCGATTTCAAACGGTGTTTTGATCTGCCGGATCTGGCGGAACAGCTGGTAGGCTGCAACAGCCTGTCCGCCGGGAAGTCCAGCGGCAAATTTAGCAAGCAGATCTGGAGCAATTCTCATTTCATCCACCCCTACTGCTTGTCCCTTGAGCCCAAGAGCTTCAAGAGCCGCTTCCAACGCTTCAATCGGCCCCGCATAGGTTGTCGTATTTTGCAGCAAAGTGTAAAAAAGATCAATATCCGGAGTAGATGGCTTGCCTTCGATAGACCCCTCCACAAAAAAATCGCTGTACACATATAAATCTGCTCCGGTAATCCCCAGCTGCGCAATTACACCCAGCCGGTTGGTAGGAATAATGACACAGGGACGGGTTTCCGGTTCACGCGGCAGTACAGCATAAATTTGCATCGTCCAGTTGCTGGCCCGCAGCTGCGAGCCAAGAATATAGTTGATGTTTTCCGGTGTGGTCGCCACAAGAGCGGCCAGACCTCTGGTTGCCATAAGTTCAGCGGCACGCGGCCGGTTGACTCCGGAAACAGGATTCGAGATTTGCTTGTCCATCAGGTTCAAGACCTCCTTTTCTTCGTTCGGCTGCCGAGCAGTTTTTCCAGACCCGGTGCGGAGCGGATGAGCAGTTTGATTGCAAAAAACAGAACAAGTGCAAAAGCGATAAGCACCATGGACACGACAGCGACCGTAGGATCCTGCCATTTTTCCATGTACAAGAAGAGCTGTATAGGCAAGGTATAACTTCCCTGACGTAAGATAAGCAGTGCCGTCTCGACCTGATCAAAGGTGAAGACAAAGGCAATCGAACCTGCTAAAACAAGCGAAAGCCGCAGCTGCGGCAATGTGATCGTAAAGAAAATGCGAAAAGGTCCGGCCCCCAAATCGGCGGCAGCTTCGCGGTGTGCCGGATTGAGATTGGCGAGAGCGCTGCCAACAATGGACAGGACAAACGGCAGGACGATGACCGCCTCCCCCAGGATCAGGGCAAATAATCCGCCAGCGATGTGCATCTTTGAGAACAGGATCAGATACGCCACACCTAATGTAATCTTGGGCATTACCATTGGCGACATGAAAAAGGCGCGTAAAAGTCCCCTGCCCGGAAAAGGATAATGGACTATCGCCAGCGCAGCCATTGTGCCAGTAACCAGAGCCAGCAGAACTGCACCCGCTGAAGACAGCATACTGTTCCGGAAGGCTTCCAGAAACTGCTTCTGATCACCCAGACGGCTGTACCATTCCAGCGTCAGCCCCTCGGGCGGAAACTTGCTGGAGGCTCCGCTGCTCACTGAGGTTACCAGGATCATCAACAACGGCAGCAGCAGATACAATCCGACGGCCCCTGCACATACGTAGAGAATCCATTTGTAATCCCGTGGTTTTTTAGTCATGGGTCTGCCCTCCCGTCCGGGTACGCCGGAACATCAGCCGGTCAGCTAACTTGTTCACAATCAATGATACAAAGATCGATGAAGCAAACAAAAAGAGGCTCGCCACAGCCGCCATCGGCCAGTTCGTATCCAATGTCCGCTGATAGATCAGTACCGGAAGCGTCATGACGCGCCCGCCTCCGATCAATTGAGGCGTTGTAAATGCGGTCAGGCAGAGTGTAAAGACAATCTGCACCCCGCTCGCAATGCCCCTCGCGGACAAGGGCAGTGTAATGGTTAGAAACGTGCGCCATTGACCTGCGCCCAGATCATGGGCTGCCGCTTTCAGTGAATCATCGGTTTGGGTAAGCACATTCAAGATCGGGAACACCATAAACGGCAGAAAGATATGTACAAGCGCAACGGTAACCCCGGTCTCGTTATACATCATCTCAAATCCGCTATCCGTCAGTCCCATCTTTATGAACAGCCAGTTCATAAAACCCTGCTTAGACAATAGCAGCTGCCATCCATATGATCTGACAACAGCACTGACGAGAAGCGGAAGAAATGTTAGCAGCAAGAAGAACTGTTGTAAGCCTTTCCGTTTCAGGCCGGCAATACAGTAGGCTAGCGGATAGGCAAGCAGCAGACTCCAAAAAGTTACCTTGGCGGCGACTCGAAAGGTGGTACCTATCAAGGTCCAATAATAAGGGTCACCCAGGAAAGAACGGTAGGAATCGAGATTCCAGTCCCGGATCAGCCTCCCGTTCTCGTAGAGATCAAAACTATACCGGCCGAAGATCAGCAGTCCACCTAGATACACGATGCCCATCAAGGCAAGCGCAGGCAACAGCAGCAGCAGCTGAGCCGCCCAGGTTCGGTTCCCCGGAGAGAACAGACCCGCGAGCTTGCCGGCAGCCTTCATCATAAGGAACCCACTCTTAGTGGAGGGCCATCAACGGGCAGGAGAAGACCGTCTTCGGGATTGAATCCGATTTGCAGCGAGTCGCCCGGAGCATACCGGGCATCCCCCCGCTGATACAGTGTGCTGGCATGCAGCTGGATATGGCCACCCATATCCAGCGTGTAGCGGATGCTTGCACCGCCATATGCACATTCGGTCACTCTTCCTTCCAGCCGGTTGTCGCAGCCACTTGCCGCTTCTCCGATCCGGAGATACTCGTAACGGACGGAGAGTGAACCCGTACTCCCCGCAGGGAGCGGGGGCTGCCCTTCCTGCGGGCGTACGGCAAGCTTCAAGCCGCCGGCTTGAACCCAGACCCGGCCTTCTTCCGCACCAAGTACCTTCACCCGAAGCAGGTTGGTGTCGCCGATAAACTTGGCAACAAAGCTGTCCACCGGCCGTTCGTAGATTTCATCGGGCGTCGCATATTGGAGCAGCTTGCCGCCCCGCATGACACCGATGCGGTCAGACATGTTCATCGCTTCATGCTGATCATGGGTAACGAAGATAAACGTGCCCCCGAATTCACGTTGTATCCTTTTCAGTTCACGCTGCATATCCAGCCGCAGCTGCAAATCCAGTGCAGACAACGGTTCGTCCAGCAGCAGCACTTCCGGCTTGTTGATTAAGGCACGGGCGATGGCAACGCGCTGCGCCTGTCCGCCGGATAGCTGGGAGACGGCGCGCTGGCTGTAGTTGCCGAGCTGCACCAGTTCCAGCATCTCCTGTACCCGCTGTTTAATTTCGTGCTTCGGGGTATTTTTGACTTTCAAACCGTAAGCGATGTTATTGTAGACATCCATATGCGGGAACAGCGCCAGTTGCTGAAAAATCATATTTGTATTTCGTCCATAAGCCGGAATCCCCGAGACATCTTGTCCTGACAGCAGCACAGTCCCCTCATCAGGCTGCTCCAGGCCGCCGAGAAGCCGGAGCAGCGTGGTTTTCCCACAGCCGCTGGGCCCGAGCAGAGAGACGAATTCTCCCCGTTTCACCTGTAGCGACACCTGATTAACGGCCGTATTTCCCGCATAACGCTTGCTCACATCACGCGTCTCGATTGCAATCGGCCCCACTCCGTCACTCATTGTCCCAACTCCCATCTCTCCGGTTGCTGCCAGCAGCCGGTTTATAATTTTGTTTTGACCAGACGGTCCCACAGTTCCTTCCAGGCGGAGCTGTTCTTGGCCAGCGTATCCCAGTCAGGATTCATTCCCTTACTCTGCTCCTCAACGGAGAAGGATGGATCATCCTTGTATTTATCCGGGATGACTGCTGCCGTGCTCGTCACTGGAGTGCCTGTCGCCTCGGCGTAACGGGACAGCGCATCTGCGCTAAGCAGCTCGTTAATGATCTCGTTGGCCACTTTTGCCTGCTCCGGCGTAGAACCTTTGACAACCTGCAGCGAATAAGGGAAGGAAATCGCACCTTCCTTAGGATAAGCTACGGCCAGCGGCGAGCCGCCGTCGATCCAAGTTTGTGCTACTTGTGAGCTGAACGGAGCAATCAGGGCATCGCCCGAATCGAGCAGACCCTTAAGCTGGTCGTTCGAGGTAACCAGTGTGCCGATCTGCTCGCTGTTATCCGCCCAGAACTGGAAGGCCGGCTCTGGATTCTCGTAGGATGCGCCGAGTTCTTCCCCTTTTACAGCCAGAAGCGGGGACAGATAAGAATAGAACATGTAATCCCACAATGCAGTTTTCCCTTTGAACTCTTCGTTTCCCCACAGGTCGTTCCAGCTTGTCGGCGGTGTTTTTACCAGATCTTTGTTGTAGACCAGCGCAAAGCTCGACACGCCCCAGACGATGCCCTTGTTATCAGCGGTGTGGAATGCTTCGGGAATGTCCTTCATATGGGTGACTATGGCCGGGTCAAGCGGCTCCCACATATCGTCATTGACGCCTTTGGCTGAAGCATCTGCGTTGAAATAACCGAAGTTTACAATCGGATTGTTCGGGTCAGCCTGCTTGCCTGCCAGCATTTTAGGATACATTACAGCATTGGAGGATTCTTCGAAGGTCACCTCAACATTCGGATGGTTCTTCACATACTCTGCTACGACTTCTTTAGGAACCACATCCTGATTGGAGCCGGCCCAGATAAACATGGTCAGCTTGACCTTTTCACCACTGCCGGCTGCTGTCGAATCTTCCGATTTCCCGGCAGGATTGTTATCAGCAATATTGTTTCCGGTAGCGTTATTCGCGTTGTTTCCCCCTCCACAAGCTGATAGTGCCACAATCATGGCAAGCGACATTGCCGGTAAGATATAAGAGCGTTTAAGTTTTTGAGTACTCATTCGGTTCTCTCCTTCAGGTTATTTAATATAATTCCTAATTTTGTCGCCTTCCGGTCATAGCCGCTGTTGTCATCAGCGCAGCCCTATTCCCCTGCGCAATTCTTCCATGATCTCTGGTACTGCTGAAGCCGAAACTGGATGGCCCGCAGCAACTCTGGACTCAGCTTCTGCCATCGTCTGTCTCTTCAAATAATCCCGAAGTGCCAGCGGATAGCTGCTCAGAGCAGCGTTCACGGCGAGCTGCATTTTATCCGTCCACACCGTTTCAAACGCAGTCCGGGCTTCCCCGAAGCTGAAAGCTTCCCGATTCTTACTGCGGCCATTACGCAGCAGCTTAGTGGATGCTTCATCAATGGTTTTGCCATTTGAATTTAGCACTACACCGTATTGCTCCCGCGCCTGATCTTCCGACAAAAGTCCTTTCTGCATATCATTCAGTACGAATGCAGGTTCCCGTTCATAAGGATCTCCATATCCGCCGCCGCCCTGGGACAGAAAAGTCACGGTATCTCCCGGTTGTAGTAAAAGCTCATCAATCCGGCCAAGGTTGCGTTCATCTGGCCGGCCTTCATTAAATATCGCTTCTCCATGCTTACCTACACCACCTCCCAAGCGGCCCCAGGGCTGGAATTCCATCCGTTCCATATTTCTTGCGGTCATCACGGTATCCGGACTGAGAATCCTGACGCGCAGGTCGATGCCGCTGCCGCCCCTGAATTTGCCGGCTCCGGCTGAATCCGCCCTTAAACCGTAACGTTCAATTAGTACAGGCATCTCCGCCTCAACCGTTTCAGCCGGGATATTCCGCAAATGGCCTACGGCGAAATCCATCCCGTCAATCCCATCCTTCATCGGTCTTGCCCCTGATCCGCCACAGATCGGCTGAATTACACCAACTTTGCTCTTGCCGTCGGAAGCATCGGTCATTGCCATCATCACAATGCAGGCTTGACCTGCTCCTGCAGCCGGCACCTTGCTGCTCTGCGCCTGGCTCAGCGCCCCTGTAATGACATCCATCACCCGGATAAAGGTCGCCGCTCGCGCACCTACTGCCGCCATCGGTTCCGGATTGAGCACCGATGCCGGAGGCGCGTAGTTGCGCACCATCCGCACCATCCCGGAATTCCATGGAATCGCCGGATCCAGTGTCCGGAAGTAGCGGATCAACGCCGGCACAAGCATATAGTGCCCTTGCTGGTTATGGGTCGGAATATTAAACGAAGCTCTAACCTGCGGGTCGGTTCCGCTAAAGTCCAGATAGATATCCGTGCCGGTAATTGTCATGCGGCAGCGCAGCCGGATCGGATAGCCGCCGGGACCCTTCTCCAGATAGTCCCAGAAGTCATAGGAGCCGTCGGGAATATCCTGAATGATCGCCCGGGCTTTAAGCTCCGCATACTCCAGCAGATTCTCAATGCCTTGCTCCACCTGCTCCGCACCATATCTGCCGATGAGTTCCTTCAGCCGCTGTTCCCCTCTGTTCAGCGCTGCCATAAGCGCATTGAGATCGCCAAGGTTCTGCCCGGGAATCCGGCTGTTGTCCAGCAGCAGCCGGAGCACCTGCTCATTCCTGCGGCCAGCCTCATACAGCTTGACCGGCGCAATCCGGATGCCCTCCATATGTATGTCATAGGCGCTTGGCGATACGCTGCCCGGAACCTTTCCGCCGACATCCGAAGAATGTACGAAGCAAAGTCCAAAAGCAATGATCCTGCCGTCATGGAAATAAGGCTTAATCAGGTGAATATCCGGCAGATGGGTAACCATCCCCCCCGTGGTATAGGGGTCATTACAGATGACTATGTCACCTTCCTGCCACTGGTGTATTGCCTTGATGGCGGTAGCCGCAGGAATTCCGAGGGAGAGGTTGTATCCAGTATTCAGCGGAGAGCCGAACGTCTCGCCTTCCGGCGTTAACAGGTAGGTGCCGAAATCACCCGTTTCCTTGACAAAAGCGGTAAAGCCGGTGCGCAGCACAACGTTGGCCATTTCCTCTACTGCTGCCTGAATCCGGTTATTGAAGATTTCGAGGAAGACTTTATCCGTAATCATAGATCTGCCTCCCCGATAATATTTCCGTTAGCATCTCCGTGTATTGTGTAGCCGGGAGGTACAAACACCGTCGTATCATATTCCTCAAGGATAGCCGGACCGGAGATTCTTGTATCTGCGTTCAGATGCTCCCGATTAAGCACCTTAGCCTGATAATCCAATCCGTCAAAAGTGATTCCCCGGGTCTCCACAGGTTTTCCACTGCCTGCTACCTGCGGAGAAGCTGCCCTAATCTTACTTGGCAGAAGCCCGACGATACTTGCCCGCAGATTGACAAACATGACTTCCGCCTCCGGCTGGCTGATTCCGAACACGGATTCATATTTGCGGTGGAATTTAATCTCCGCTTCTTTAGGATCAGAAATATCAGAATCTGAGAGGATAACCTCCAGATCAAATGCCTGTCCTTCATATCGCATATCCGCGCTGTAAATGACGTATGTACCGCCCAGGGTTACTCCGCCCTTAGCCTCATCCTCAATCCAGCGGCGTCCTTGCTGCTCAAGCGAAAAGAAATGTGTCTGAAGTTCTTCGGCATCCAGTCCACGGCTGCGCTTGTGAAGTGTGAAGACAAAGTCGTTGCGCAAATTGGCAACCGTACAGCCCAGAGCACAAAGCGTGCCAGGAGAAGGTGGAATTAGCACCCGGCGGATGCCAACTTCACGTGCCATCAGAAAAGCATGCATCGGGCCGGCCCCCCCATAGGCAAGCAGAGTGAAGTCACGGGGATCGACTCCTTTTCGCGCCATCAGCGGTGAGAATTGGGCATACATATTCGCAGTGGCCACATCCAGAATGGCCTGCGCCGTCTGCTTGGCAGTTAGCCCGAGCTGGTCACCCAAAATCGTAAGCGCCTGTTCAGCCAGTTCAGGGAACAGCTGCATCTGGCCGCCGAGAAAACGGTCGGCCTGCAGAATGCCTAAATACAAATAGGCATCCGTGGTTGTTGCCTGCTTGCCGCCGCGGTTGTAGCACGCCGGGCCCGGCTTGGCGCCAGCACTGCGTGGCCCTACCTTCAATACCCCGACCGAATCAACCCAGGCAATCGAGCCTCCGCCTGCTCCGATGGCGGTTACATCTACCGCAGGGATGATGACCGGGAAATCCCCCACCTGATTCTCTGTGGAGTAAGCAGGCTCCTTGTCGATTAAGGCGACATCTACGCTTGTCCCGCCCATGTCGAAGGTAACGACCTGGTTAATCCCTGCCTGCTCCGCGATAAAGGTTGCGCCAATCACACCCGAGGCAGGACCGGACAGGAGCGTCCTTACTGGCTCGGACGCAGCGCGGGCAGCGGTCATCATACCACCGTTTGACATGGTGGACAGCAACGTCGCCGATACGCTGTAGGGTCCGATTCCTTCTTGCAGACGCTTGAAATAAGACCCCATCCGTTCGCCTACATAAGCATTCATCACTGCGGCCAGCGTCCGCTCGAACTCTCGCTGCTGCGGCCAGATTGCACTGCTTCTGCAGATGAACAGCTGCGGATAACGCTCACGGATCAGCTGTTCGGCCAGTTGCTCATGCCCGGCATTGGCATAAGAATGCAGGAAGCTGATGGCCAGCGCCGTAACCCCCTCCTGCATCAATTCATCCACTGCCTGGAGCAGTTGTTGCGGGTCCAGTGGGGTGAGCACTCTGCCGTCTGCGAGCTGACGTTCATCAATTTCTTTTACAAGCTGACGCGGGACAAGCGGCAGCGTTTTATCCCCATAGAGGTTAGTTGTATTCTCAAGCCGCAAGCGGCGTATTTCGAGTACATCCCGGAAACCTCTGGTCACCAGCAGCCCGGTAACTGCACCACTGCGTTCGATCAGCGTATTTACGCCAAGTGTAGTACCATGTACGAAGAGCTCAATTTTGCGTGTGTCCACTCCCTTCGACTGCAGCTGGTCTAATGCCTGGAATATCGCCTGTTCGGGAGCATCGGCTATCGAGGGTATTTTGAGCGCCGCGACAATCTGGCCCTGCCCGTCTGTAACAATGGCATCCGTAAAGGTTCCGCCAATATCTATGCCTAAGCGGTAATGGATCTCCACACTTTCCACTCCTTTATTCAAAGCATTTACAAATTGCGCTGTTCCTGATTTTGGATAGCGTAATAACGTTTGACATCCTCTATCATTTGATTGATATGCATAACCATTGCCGCTTCCGCCTGCTCAGGTGAACCCGCAGCAACGGCATCCAGAATTTTACGGTGATCAACCACAAGCTCGCTGCCCACCGTACGGCGAATATAGGCGGTTTCCAGGAAGTCCTTGCCGGTTTGCCATACCAGCTGAGCCGCATGGAGCAATACCTGATTACGCGCCGTAAGTGCTAGTAAAGTATGAAATTCACGGTCTTCTTCATAGGGAATGATATTTTGCGATAACAGCTTGTTCTGACTTGCAATAGAAGCCTCTAGCAGACTGATTTCTTCCTTTGTAGCCCGCTGTGCAGCCAGTGCGGCAATTTCCCGCTCAAGCGCCCGTCTGGCCACTAACACATCCACCAGTGCGGACTCTCCTGAATTATTCAATAGCTGCAGGAATTGAGAATTCACATTTTTCTGGTGCAGCTCTTTCTCCAAATATTCAATGCGCCTTGTTCCTTTTTCCGTCAGAATACGCCCTTTCCGGCCTTCCAGAACGGTATAGCCCTCGAAATCAAATTCCATCAGCTTGCGTCCGATGGTTGCCTGGCTGAGTTCATATTTCTTCCCCAGCGTATGAACCAGAGTGCTGGCTCCTAGCGGAACTTCAGCATTCCTCAGAGCCTTTAAGAATTCATACTCGAGCTGCAGATGATGCGATTCCAGTGCCACTCTGTTCATCCTTTCATGTTGCTAGATTGACGTCGTTACTCATTGATGATTAATAGAATTATAACTAAATAATGACAAATTTACAACAAAATACTCCCAAATAAAGCATGATTTTGACAATTTATTTTTATGAGCACTAACGGGCAAGAAAAGCCTACTCTGCGAGGTTATTATTCGATATCTATTTTCAATATGCTTGATTGATCTCCCTATCACAATCTCTCCTTCTTCTACTTCTGTATATCTAAAAAAAACAGGAAGCCGATAAACGGCTCCCTGTAAAATTGAACTTAAGATCTATATAGATTGAACTGGGCCTGATGCTTATTGAATAAGCTTGTGCAGCTCTGATACGCTTGCTGTGTACTGCGGTTTGAATTCGCTGGATGCCATATAACCGGCTACGCTGGACAGGAATTGTCTTCCTTCCGGCGTTTCGCCTGCTTTACTGGCGTCGAGGGCACAGACCAGCAGATTGCCCGCCCTTACTCGGCACTCAAAGAGGAACCCCAGCTTATGATTACGCTCAAAGTTGTCGATTGTCTGCACAATTGGGCTCCACTCCCGGTCGGTTCCGTCCAGGATAATTGATTTTGAGTTCTCTATGATACTCCACCAAGGGTACGTGGAATATTGTTCACACGGGAAATCACGGAACACAGGATGGCTGTTGTCGATCAGCAGCCCCAGGGTACCAACAGGTACCGGGCGGTTCATGCTCTCAGAGATGGAGCGAAACATAGGGTAGCACCAGAAATCCGTACAATAGAAGCCTTCAACAGCGTTATGAAGCGACTCCGGTTTCGGCATGAGCAGCACGTTGTCACCTTGCTCCAGCAGCGCAAGTGCCTCATCGGAAAGCTCTTCGAAAATGCGGATGCCATCCAGCCCGGAACTGCTTTTCTCTGGATATACCCACAGGTCGTAGGATTTACGGATATCTGATCCGGCGATTCTCAGAGTAAGTACAGCTTTGGTCATCCTCTGGACGGCAGGAAGATCAATGGCCAGCTGGCAGATATCGATGTAATTCAAACCCGCCGGGATGTTAACTTCACTTGAGCCTTCGGCCAGCGTTCTGCCATCTGTGGTCAACTCCCATTGCAGCACAAGGGAGTCTGGTGTTCCGGGCCGGAACCAGCTCAGCTCGACGCTGGCGCTGAAGACTTCTCCGGAGACGTAGTTGTATTTCGGGAATCTTGCCAACAGGACAGCATCGCTGCAGAAGGTGCGCCAATCTTCAGGCGTGATCATTCCCTTGGAATCCATAAAGGCATCGAGGATACCAACCAAGGCTGTACCCTGTCCGCTGAAATCCTGCAGATCCAGCAGCTGGAAGCCAGCAAGTCTCCGGGTGCGGAAAGCGGCCTCAAGCTCTTCTTTGTAACAAGCAGCCGCCAGCTGTCCAGAAGCCGCGAAATATTTGCCCGCGAGATGTCCCTGGCCATTGCTTTCCAGCCGTTCTTGGAAAATTTTGAAATTCCCAGCTTTGAGCGCTCCTGTATATTTGCCGATTTCCTCATAATTCGGATAAGTCGCGTATTGCCCGATCTCATGCGAGATCACAGGAATATGCGGAATCCATTCCCCGGATGTGTCTCCGACCTGCACCGTCTTGGCTTCGGTACCATACTGAATTTGGACAGTGCCTCCAGCTTCTGCTATCTCCCTGCCCTGCAGGGACGGTGGAACGAACTGGTCGTCATAATCCTTCATCGTACCCGGCAGCGCAGTCTGGACATGACCGAGCGGTGCGTCGCACATCGCATAAGAGCCTCTGAACAGACGATCCTTCGAGAAACGCACTCCGCAGAAGAAATCATCATGCTCCAGAATTTCCGGAACCCATTGGTGGTTGTTCGAGCCTTGAGTATACAGGGGTCTATTGTCGAATGCTTTATAGTCTTTGAGAATGGAATCGATCTTGGTTCTGCTGCCCCACAGCTCATTGCCTAGCGACATCATCACGAATGACGGATGATTGCCGAACGCTTTCAGAATTTCATATCCTTCACTGACCAGATAGTCTTGCTCCGCCTGGTTATGACCCTCGTCGGATGGTTCCGTAATCGTTCCCCAGAACGGCAGCTCCGGCTCCATATAGATCCCGAGCCTATCGGCAGCGGTAAAGGCCGCTTCCGGCGGACAGCAAGTGTGGAAGCGGTAATGGTTGATACCATAGGATTTGGAAATCCCCAGGATTCTAAGCCATTCCTCTACGTCAGTCGGGGCATATCCGGTCAATGGGAAGATCAGCCCGTCATGTTTACCGCGGAGAAAAGTCTTCTCCCCGTTGATCGTGAATTTCTCGCCGTCCGCCTTGAACTCCCTCAAGCCGAAGAACGACTCATACAATTCGCCGGTTCCGACTGCTCCATCCTTCAGGAGGATGTTAAGGTTATAGAGATTGGGTGCGGTTTCACTCCAAGGAAGCGCATCCAAACCTAACGTGTAGTCGATCGTAAAGTTCCCCGGCGAGATTGTGAATTCCTGCTCAGCCACTGAATGGGCTGTCTGGCTATTAAAACTGGAAGCTGATACAGCAATCGTTGTTACAGCCGTTCCTTCCAGTGTTCCTGTGATTCGGACAGAACGTTCGGGCAGATTCGGATCGAGCCGAATTCCGCTCAAATAGGACTTGCCGTAGAACTGAAGCTCGATGCGTCCTGTGATTCCGTTCCAGTTGGTCTGAGTGTCCGGCGAAGTCATATGTCCGCCTTTGGTCGGATAACCGGTATTATCGACCCGGACAGTGAGTGTCTGACTGCCAGGCTGAAGCTTCCCTGTCAAATCATATACATGCGCGGTGTTCAGGCTATCACGGCTGCCAATCTCTTGACCGTTCAGCCAGAGTGTCGTAAGCCTGGTACGCTCCAAATATAGAAAACAAGTCTTTCCTGCGAGTTCTTCTGGAATGACTACTTCCTTCGAATACCAGGCCGACCCTTCGAACAGGTACTCATCTGTCAGGGCGCTGACCAGAACCTCTTCGTTCTTCGGTCCCTTGCGGGCATGTGATGTCGTTCCCGGCAAGGTAATGAAATCAGAAAAAGGCAGCTGCAGTCCCTGCTTCTCCTTATCTAATTGCAATTTCCACTCGCCTTCAAGGCTAATCTTTGTCTGCAACTCTTTCACTCCTAATCATGGTAATCTATGCAACCCTATGTTGTTACTCCTGATCTTTGGTTCCCCATTACTTTCTCCTTGAACATAGCTGTTTCCTGCTTCACCCATCTTACTTCTCAGCTTCTTTAGTCGCTCCGTAAGTATCCAAACTTCTCCTCCTTCACTTCCCCCCTTTTTAATTTTCCAAATTCAATCTATATAGTTCTTTCACGAGACAATAAATGCATATTGTATTACATTTAATGGATGATAGTTTAACGATGCACTTAATTGTAAGCGCTATCAATTTTATTAATGGAGGTGTTTGTTTTTGTGTATGCCCGAATCATCACTCTAATGAACAATTTGCGGCTCAGGACGAAGCTGTTCTTGTCTTTTGGCTGTGTCGCCTTAATTCCAGTGTTGATTGTTGGGTTATTTCTGACGAGTGAACTACGGAATATGGCGATGGACAATGCTCTGGAGCAAATTACAGCCAATGTGGACCGGGTGAAAAAACGGACCGGCGAAATGCTGGGCGTCCCGCTCGACATTGCTTACCGGCTGTCCAATGACAGCCGGCTGGAGGAAGCTGCCAACCACCGGTACGAGTCGGTCTATGATGTTGTGAAGGCATATTGGGACTATCCTGACTTTCGTGATTTTATCCGTCTGTACAAAGAGATCTCCAGCATCCGCCTGTATATCAATAACCCCACGATTCTTGACAACTGGGAGTTTCTGCAGGCGGATGATACGGTCACACAGGAGCAGTGGTATCAAACCGCTATCGCCAAGAAAGGCCTGGTCTGCTGGAATTATATCCGTGACAACCGCGACGGCCGGTATTATCTCAGTCTGATCCGCAAAGTAGATTTTCTGAAGCAGCGTACCGCTGGAGTTTTAGTTGTAAATGTGAATACGGACGAACTAAATGCCATCCTGAATCAGGAGACTTTTGAAACCATAATAGTAGATGAGAACGACAATATAGTAGCCTCCAACCGTGCAGATACGCTGGGCAAATCACTGGATGATATTAACTTCAGCCCTGTATCTGCCGCGATCGCCGGACAAGGTCCCTATGATATAACGATTGAGGGCAAACCTTTCAAAATGCTGATTGATGATTGGCATCCAGGGGGAAGCCTGAACAGTCTGCGCATCATCTCCATCTTTTCCGTTGAAAGTATCGTGAGCGAACCCAACCGGATTATCTCACTGGCTTCCGCTGTCATTATTTCTGCATTACTGATGGCTATTCTGCTTATCTATTATTTCTCCCGGGTACTCACCGGACGGATGCTGCACTTAAGCAAACATATTTCCAAGGTCGCTTCCGGTAATCTAAGTGCTACGCTGGTAATTGACGGTAAAGATGAAATCGGCCAGCTGGCGAGACAGTTCAATCATATGGTGCGGAATATTAACGACCTCATGAGCGAGGTACAGGAATCCAACCGGCAAAAGAATGCAATCGAGCTGAAGCAGAATGAGATTAAATTCAAAATGATGGCCAGCCAGATCAACCCCCATTTTCTGTTCAATGCTCTGGAATCCATCCGCATGAAAGCTCTAGTCAGGGGCCAGTCTGATATATCCCAGGTCGTGCGGCTGCTCGGGAAAATGATGCGCAAAAACCTGGAGGTCGGCAATGGGATGATCAGCCTGGAAAGCGAGCTGGAGACCGTAAACTGCTACCTGATCATTCAGAAATTCCGCTATGATGATAGGTTAGCCTATGAGCTTCAAGTAGACCCCAAGGCTCACAGTATTCAGATTCCGCCACTGATCATTCAGCCCCTGGTGGAGAATTGTGTGATCCACGGGCTGGAGAACCGGATTGACGGCGGTATGGTCCGGGTGGATATCCGTATAGAAGACAAACAGCTCAAGGTGCAGGTATCCGACAATGGCATAGGTATTTCCAAAGAACGGATGCAAGAACTCCGGCAGATGCTGGAGAACAAGGATGACTATGAAACCAATAATATCGGGATGCGCAATATTCATTTGCGGCTTCAGTTAACCTACGGCCCGGAATGCGGACTTACCCTGTCCAGTCAAACCGGATTCGGAACGCAGATTAGCTTTGCCATCCCCCTGAGGAGCGATTCTTATGTATAGTGTGTTGATTGTGGATGATGAGCTGGCAATCCGTGAAGGACTTACTGCTCTGCTGGACTGGGAGAGCAGTGGATTTCAGATTATAGATACAGCGGCGAACGCCATAGAAGCCAAGTATAAATATGAACTCTATAGTCCTGATCTGATGATTGTAGATATCCGGATGCCCGGCAGAGATGGTCTGGAGCTTATTAAAGAGCTGCGGGAAAACGATCCGGAGATGCACATCATTATCCTCAGCGGTTATGCCGATTTCGACTATGCTAAGCGTGCACTGGCTTTTGGCATTGATAACTATTTACTTAAGCCGGTAGATGAATTGGAATTGCAGTTATATCTGGCAAAACTGTCCGCTGAGCTGGATGCGAGGAGCTCCCATCGCAAGAATCATGCTGCCGTCAAGGTATGGAGCCGTGAAATGCTGGTTCAATCCCTGCTGATGGAGAACAGCCCGCAGATGCTGCCATCAATGGAGGCATCCATCCATGAAGCAGGACTGCTATGGGATTCCTATCAGGTAGTCCTGATCCGGCTGCTGCTCCAGGACAATGCGGACAACGGGCCTTCAACGGCCGTAAAAGCCAGACTTGCAGCAAGCTTTGATGAACAGGCGTGGGGGATTGTCTTCTCGCTGGACTCCTATTTGGGGGTTCTCCTGCAGCCCTCTTATCAGAAGGAGCTTGTACGCAAATTAATGGTACAGAATATACAGCAAGCCGTAACTGCCCATGGGCTTGAATGCATCATCACAGCGGGTGATATGGTGGATACCCTGGAGGAGCTTCCCGTCTCCCGCCAATCCGCACTGGTACGGATGAAGGAGCATTTTTTCTACGACGAGTCAGGTATGATTGGACCGGATTCCCTAAAGCTGAAGAAAGTACTCAAGGTCAGACCGGAGGAAGTGGAATGCAGGCTTGATTCTGTGGTGGAGCGCCTGTATTTCGCCATGGATATCGGCAGCTTCGATGTACTCCCTTCCTTAATCCAGGAAACCGGTGAACTGATGATCGCCGCCAGTTACTCCGAGATGGCTATGAAATCACGCTATGTACGAATGGTCACGCATTTGATCAACAAACTCTCACTCCAATACAGTGAGCTGGCTTTGCAGCACAACCGGATGGATGAGCAAATCCAGCAAATCTATAAACACACCTCCTTGCCCCAGCTGTATCGCTACATCACCACTATGCTGGAGCAGTATGCCGGCGTAATTACCCGAGACGATATGGACGTCTTAATGAAGCGACTGCTAGACCTTATTCACCGCCATTACAATGAGAACTTGAAACTCGAAACGCTGGCGGATGTGTTTACTTACAGCAGCGCTTATCTGGGCAAGCTTTTCAAAAACAGTACAGGCCTTTCCTTCAATAGCTATCTGGACAAGGTCCGCATTGAAAAAGCCAAGGAGCTGCTGGATCAGGGCTGGAAAATCCATCAGGCTGCGAGCGAAGTCGGATTCAGCGATGTGGATTATTTTCGCGAAAAGTTCAAAAAAGTTGAAGGGATCTCTCCTTCCGTCTACCGTAGAGGAAGCTCTGTGTGAGCACGAAGTTTCAGAAATCGCTTACGAAAAGAGCTGATTTCCCCCTGTTTTTTATATAAAATGTTCGGGTGTTTCCCTGATTTACTGTAGCTTATGATAATGCCATATCGAAGGAGGGACATAAATGAAAGCGATTACCACCACCAAAATGAAGCTGGAGCCGAAGAAGCCTGCCTCACGCTTTTGGGCAACGTTTCTACAGCAGAAATATCTCTATATGATGGCCATCCCGTTTGTGCTCTGGGCATTTGTATTTAACTACCTGCCGTTATGGGGATGGACTATGGCCTTTCAAAAATACAAACCCGGCAAATCCTTTTTCGAGCAGAAATGGGTCGGTCTGCAGTACTTTAGAGAGCTTTTCCAGGATGAGCAATTCTTCAATGCGCTGCGCAATACGCTCGCTATGAGTATCATGGGCCTGCTTGCCGGATTCATCATTCCCATCATATTCGCCATCCTTCTGAATGAGATGCGGCTGCAAATTCTGAAACGCTTCGTACAGACGGTCTCTTATCTTCCCCACTTCGTATCCTGGGTAGTTGCCGCCGGGATTATCAGCAAGATGCTATCTACCGACAACGGTGCGGTGAACGATCTGCTGATGGGCCTTCATCTTATCAGTGAACCTATTCAATTTATGGCCAAAGGCCATTTCTTTTGGGGGATTGTCACGGCTTCGGATGTCTGGAAGGAAACGGGCTGGAACACGATTATCTATCTTGCAGCCATTTCGGGTATAGGCCCGGAGCTGTATGAAGCCGCAAGGGTGGATGGTGCGAGCCGTCTGCAGCAGGTGCGTAACATTACATTGCCCGGCATCCGGACTACGATTGTTATACTGCTCATTATTTCAATCGGGCATTTAATCAGTATAGGTTTCGAGAAGCAGTTCCTGCTAGGAAATAATCTGGTGCGCGACTTCTCGCAGACATTGGATCTATATGCACTGAACTATGGACTGGGCATGGGACGTTTCTCCTTCGGTACTTCTATTAACATCTTTAACTCTGTGGTGAGTGTGATTCTGCTGTTTGTGGCCAATGGAATTTTCAAAAAAATAACGAAGGAAAGCATTATATAGGAGGCCCTTATGCTGAACAAAAAAATGGCCGCTGCGTCTTGGTCGGACCGCATCTTCGATTTGGTAGTCTATGTTGCGATTACTGTGGTGACCATAGCCACGTTGTATCCTTTTTTGAATGTGCTGGCGATTTCCTTCAACGACTCCACAGACAGTATCAAAGGCGGGATTACGGTTTTCCCCCGTGTCTTCACCTTTAAGAACTATGAGACGATCTTTGCCTATTCCGGGCTAATGACCGGACTTAAAATTTCTATCCTGCGCACCGTCATCGGCACGATCCTCGGGCTAGTCAGTGCCTCCATGCTGGCCTTCACCCTGAGCCGGGTAGACTTTCAGGCCCGCAAATTTGTCTCCACATTTCTGGCGCTTACTATGTACGTCTCGGGCGGACTGATCCCCATCTACATCCTGATCAAAAATCTGCATATGATGGGGACCTTCGGTGTCTATGTCCTGCCCAGTCTCGTAAGTGCATTTAATGTCTTCGTCATCCGTTCCTTCATCGATGGCCTCCCTTACGCCCTGCAGGAATCCGCCAAGCTGGACGGGGCTAACGACTTTACGATTTACTGGCGGGTTATTCTCCCGCTAACCAAACCGGCGCTGGCAACCATCGCCCTGTTCCTGGCTGTCGGCCAGTGGAATTCCTGGTTAGATACCTACCTCTATAACGGTTCCAAGGATGAGCTGACCACCCTGCAGTTTGAGTTGATGAAGGTCATCCAGAGCACGACGACCAATGCAGATAATTTCCGCGGCCGCAATATGACCGAGGTTATGGCTCAAATCTCTCCGGAATCGGTCAAAATGGCGATCACGATCGTCGTCACTGTACCTATTCTGGTCGTCTATCCGTTTCTGCAGCGCTATTTCGTCAAAGGCATGACTTTGGGTTCAGTAAAAAGCTAGTCCGTCTCCGGTATCGGCAGGCTTAGCCTGTGTATACAATACATTTTGTGACCAGAAAAAGGGAGGGTTTCTATTTATGACAAGAAAGACAGCGAAACCGTACGTCATTCTGATGGTCTTGACCTTGCTCCTCAGTGTGCTGGCTGGCTGCGGCGGCTCGAACAATACCAAGAATACCGCAGAGAATGCCGGAGGCACTAAGGCTACAAATGGTGGCAGCGCCACCGCAGAGGCTACGGCGAAAGCCGAAGATTTAAGTCCGCTTACCCTCTCCTTCTTCGCGGAGGACCCGAATCCGAACTGGAACAATATGAAAGACGAAGTCAGTAAAGTACTTACAGAGAAAACAGGTGTTACCCTCGATGCGGAATTTGCTGTCGGTGACCCGCAGCAAAAAATCGCATTGATCGCAGCCGGCGGCGAATATCCGGATATTATTTCCGCTAAAGCGGATATCGGCAAGCTTGTCGACGCCGGAGCGGTCATCGATCTGACCGAATTAATTGATAAATATGCGCCCAACATCAAACGTGTGCTCGGCGATAACCTCGCCCGGGCCAAGTATACCAATGAAGACCAGTCCATCTATGCCATTCCGACCTGGGCAGCAGTAGATGAGAAGAAATTCGTGGCCGGGGGCGGGTTCGAACTGCAGCACCGCGTGGTGAAAGAAGCCGGATATCCGGAAATCAGAACGGTTGCTGATTATGAGAATGTGATCAAAGCCTATCTGGAGAAGCATCCCACCGATGAGAACGGCAACAAAAACATTGGGGTTTCCCTGAACGCAGATGACTGGCATATGTATATTTCCGTCACCAACCCTGCGGTTGCCACGACAGGCGGCTCGGATGACGGGGAATATTACGTCGATCAGGAGACACATGAGGCCATCTACCACTTCCGCCGTCCAGAGGAGAAAGAATACTTCCGCTGGCTGAACCATATGAATGACATCGGCCTGCTTGATAAGGAAAGCTTCGTCCAGAAGTATGACCAATACAAAGCTAAAGTAGCCACCGGACGGGTGCTCGGCCTGATTGACCAGGATTGGGACTACAACGACGCCCAGCAGGCACTCAAGACGGCAGGGAAATTCGATCAGACCTATGGCCACTATCCCGTAACGCTTACGAAAGAATATAAGGAAACCAGCTTCTGGCCTACCGGCTTCATGGGTGGTTACGGCATCTCGATCTCCAGCACGAATCCAGATCCGGTCCGTACGATTAAGTTCCTGGATTACCTCGCTTCCGATGAAGGACAAATCCTGAACAACTGGGGGATTGAAGGAAAGCATTATGTAGTGGAGAACGGCAAACGTGTCATTCCTGCAGAAGTTCAGGACCGTATTAACAACGACAATACGGCGTTTACGAAAGAATCCGGGCTCGGCTTCTACTGGAATATGATGGTCCACTACGGTGATGGCGCCAAGGACTCAACCGGCAACTATTACACTAGAAATTTCCCGGAACAGCTTGTACTGGGTTACAGCGATGTCGAAAAAGAAACCTTAGCCGCTTATAAGGCTACCACCTGGAAGGATTTGTTCCCGAAAGAAGAAGAATTCACCGAAAAAGCTTATGGAGCGGCATGGAATATCGCGATTCCGGGCGAGGATGAAGTCTCCATTCTGGGTAACAAAATGAGGGATATTACGTGGAAACGCATTCCCCAGGCCATCCTGGCGAAACCGGCCGAATTCGATAAAATTTGGGATGCCTACATGGCTGAACTGGATAAAGCCGGCGTTGAGAAAATGGAAAAAGGCTATACCAAATTCGTTCAAGACCGTGTAGCCTTATGGAGCAGTAAATAAGGGTATTAAGTGTAGATAACGGCAGGGGGTGTCCCAAGCAGTCATTTATGGCTGTGGGTCACCCCTATTCGATTAAGTTGATTTACATCCAACTATATGTGCATCAAATTGTGTTTTACTCTGCAGCTTTGATATAGGTGATGTAATATCACCATAATGGCAGATGGAAATTCGGTGGCTAAATTTAATGATGAATATATTAAAGAAGCCGAATTTCTCAGTGGCCCTTCTTTATATTTATTGCTTTGATCTGTCCGGTCCAAACACAAGATTGGCAGACAGCTTGGCAAGCTCTATCACACGCATGACTCTCTCGCTATGTTCGAGCCTATCCGTAACCTTTTCCATATCCATTTCATTTATCATACGGTCAAAGGCGATGAATTCATCATACATCCGGTGGGGATGATCTTTACGATCCACCCGGATGGGTTGCTCCTTATTGGGAACATAATCAAAGCAATCTATACTGTTTGTCGAGCCTGTCAGGCGGATATATCCTTTATTGCCTTGAATGTTAGCTGCACTAGGAGCTGCGCTGTCTTTTGAACCTATGCAGACACATTTGAATTTACCATAATCAAGCATCAGAATGCCAGAAGTATCAATCCCACGCTCCATGTTCGCAAAGTACTCCACCTTCTCCGGGCTTCCGAAGAGGCCTATTGCCAAATGAATATTATAAATATTGATATCCATCAACGCTCCCCCGGATAGTTCCGGGTTAAACGCGGGCAGCACCTCTCCTGCTTTGAAGGCATCATAGCGGGATGAATATTGGGAATAATTGCATTCCACGATTTTAAGCTCACCCAGCTTGGGCAGAAATTCCTTCATGCTTAGATAGTTTTTTAAATATTGATTCGTGATGGCTTCTACCAGTATTAATCCACTCTGAAGTGCAATCTCTTTCAACTCCAGAAATTCACCCAAATTGGATGTGAACGGCTTCTCACAGATGACATGCTTGCCTCTCAGTAAAGCTTCTTTCACATAGGAATAATGCAGATGATTAGGCAGCCCGATATAGACCGTATCCACTTCATCACTGCCAAGCATCTCAGCATAATTGTAGAAGATCTGAGAGATTCCATATTGGCCTTGCAGGGTCAGCAATTTTTCCTGATGGTCAGGTTTTGAACAGATGGCCTGTAATGAAATAGTAGGAATATCACGAACAAAACTTAATAACTCCATCACTATATTGCCGGCTCCCACGATTCCTAATTTCATTCTAGCTGCACCCCTCTATCCCATTCTCGATGATCTCCATAACGGCAATCGTTTCTTCATCTTTTATTGTCTTATCTTTGCCCTGCATGATAGCTTGATACATATCGTCATATACCCGGGCATAGTCGCCCTTCTCAGAGACGACCTTTTCTTCATGATATTGGCCTGCATCATCCAGATAAATCAGGGTACCATAATGCTCCGGCAAATCAATGCCAAAATCAGCATGTCCCTTGGGCAAATAAAATAATTTCAGGTGCTCTTCCTGGCGGTCCTGCGTTTGTTTAACGAATACCCCCTTTTTTCCGTATACAACAAAACTTGGCCGCGCCTTCAAGCGGAAGAAGCTCGATTTAACCGATACCTTGAGTGTAGAATAATAGAAATCCAGATCAAAGTAATCATTCATTCTGCCGGTTCCCAGCAGTTGACGAACATCGTAATGTATATATTCCGGTTCCCCAAAGTAGGATAAGACCTGATCAATGGTGTGAACCCCATGTCCGTATAAATAACTGTTATTTTTGGAGTAATACTTAACTGAATTCGGGGTCTCCGGGCGATAATAATCGTAATGCATCTCCACCTCCAGCAAATCACCCAGTTTGCCTGATTCGATAACTTTTTTGGTCGTGAGGAAGTCCGAATCGAAACGTCTATTCTGATAACATTGGAGTACCAGCTTTTTCTCTTTGGCGTATTGGAAGATTGAGACTGCTTCTTCTTTGGTTGGCATAAAAGGTTTTTCGACAAGCACATTCTTCCCGTGGTCAAGCGCCATTTTGGCATAAGCATAATGCGAATCAATATGTGTACAAATCACGATCAACTGAATCTCTTCATCGTTCATTAAAGTTGCAAGTTCATCAGTGTAAAGGACGCCTTGCGCCTTCTCCCACTCTCCTTTATCCGGATTACGGGCGTAGATCGCCTTCACCTTTAAATTTTCCCGGTTTAATGAAAAAGGCAGATGATAACGGTTTGTGCTTTTGCCATTCCCGATATAACCGATCGTAAGCATATGGATTCCCCCTCAGGTCTTTTTCATTTATTATAGAAGAACTCAGTCTAACGTAAAGGATCAGCCGGCAAAACGGTACAATTCACCAATTCCTTGGTTAGATCCCGGTAGCTTTTTGAACAAAATGTTTATAGGAGTGAATTAGTTGAAGATATTGACCCAATTATCGGAAATGCATAACTTTACACCAAATGAAAAAAGTATCGCTGCCTATATTCTGATGCATAAAGAAAGCATACTGCATTTAAATATTCAGGAGCTTGCAAAGGCTACCTATACGTCGCACTCAGCGGTCAGTCGCTTAACCCATAAACTCGGGCTGTCCGGATTTAAAGAGTTCATCATTAAACTTGCCCGGGAATTCCAGCAATATACCCAGAACATTTCCAGCGTCGACCCTAACTATCCGTTTAGTGATGAGGAATCTCCACTTCAAGTGGCGAAAGAAATTGCTGAATTGATGAAGGAAACGATCGACAAAACCTTTGCCTACGTGGATGATGATTTGCTGTCCCAAACAGCCGGGATGCTGGACCAAGCCAAAAGGATCTTTATCTATGCCTTGGGCGATTCCCAAATCCGCGCGAAGAGTTTTCAGAATAAAATGATTAAAATCAACAAATACGTAGTGATCGCTACGGAGCTGTACGAATGGGCGTATCATACCGTTAATTTGACGGAAGAGGATTGCGCGATTTTCTTGACTTACCACGGAAAATCACCGATTTATGTAAGAGCCGCTCAGAACTTCAGACGTGAACAGATCCCTTTTATCACTATCACAGCTACCAATCAAAGTGAACTGGCAAAACTCAGTACGCTCTGTATTCAAGTGCCAAATGACGAAGTAAAACATGCCAAGATCGGAACCTTTTCCTCGCAAATAGCATTTGAATACGTCCTGAACGTGATATACTCCTGTATCTATAAAATTTCTTATTCGATAAACAGGGAATCCACAGTCCAATCGTTGAAAAGCACCTACGTTAATGAAATGATGAATGACTTATAGATAACGTTAAACTTGATATATAATGACCATTGCAGCAGCGAAAAGTTAACCAACAAAAGCGAACCAGCAGCACTGTAGCTGCGGGTTCGCTTTTTATTACGCCTTAAAGAGATCGTACACAGGTGTTTAATCCTAGATTTCGTTATCAAACTTCTCAGTAGATCTTCTTAGTGTTTTTTCTCTTTTTCCTATAGTTTCCTCATACCTTGAAATCTTAGAATCCAGGCGTTCCAGCGTTTTTTTCATGACTTCCATTCTTATGGCGAGCTGCTTGCGCTCTTCGATTAATAGATCTTTTCTGGCCTCGGCGGATTCATCACCCTGGTTAAATAAATCGACATATTCAATCAATACTTCTATCGAGAGACCGGCATGTCGCATACAGATGATAAACTCAACCCATTTGCAGTCTTCTTCCGTATAATCTCTGTTGCCGCTTTTGTTGCGATTTACATGAGGAATCAGCCCAATCCGTTCATAATAACGGAGTGTATCCTGAGAAACATCAAATTTCTCTGCTACCTGTTTAATGGCCAACGCCATACTCGCTTCACCTCCCGGTTTGCATCAACTATTATATTGCATGAAACTTCGTCCTTACAAGGTAGACATGTCGATGACAAAACGATAACGCACATCACTGCGGACAACACGTTCGAAGGCTTCGTCTACTTGGTTAGCAGAAATGACCTCGATTTTTGGAGCAATCCCATGCTCTGCAGAGAAATCGAGCATTTCTTGAGTTTCCTGAATTCCGCCAACGAGTGAACCCGCAATGCTGCGGCGGCCCATGATTAGTGAGAATACTTGATACTTGTCAGGCTCGGTTGGTGCACCGACATTTACAAGCGTTCCGTCGATCCGAAGCATAGACAGATAGGCATCGACATTAAGATTTGAAGATACTGTGTTTAAGATGAGGTCAAAATGATTTGCCAGCTCAGTAAATGTTGCGGGATCGCTGGTTGCATAATACTGATCTGCGCCAAGCTCCAGCGACTCACTTTTCTTATTCATAGATTGGCTGAGGACGGTTACTTCAGCACCCATGGCATGTGCGTATTGGACCGCCAGATGACCAAGACCTCCCATACCTACAATAGCAACCCTTTTGCCTGGGCCGGCGTTCCACTTTTTCAAAGGAGAGTAAGTGGTGATGCCTGCGCATAATAGCGGGCTTGCCACATCCAAAGCCAGGCTGTCGGGGATGCGGACAACGAACGCTTCTTTGACCACGATCTTTTGGCTGTATCCGCCATAGGTCACATTACCATCGTAATCATATGAATTGTACGAGTTCACAACGCCTTTCGTACAAAACTGCTCCTCACCACGTAGGCAGTACTCACATTCTCCACAGGAGTCCACAAAGCAGCCGACACCCACTCGATCGCCAATAGCAAATGTAGTGACTTCAGTACCCACAGCTGTTACGACTCCGGCCATTTCATGCCCGGGGACCATCGGGAAAATTCCGCCGCCCCATTCATCAAAAGCATTGTGAATGTCGGAATGGCAAATGCCGCAAAATTGAATATCAATTAAAATGTCATTGGGCCGCAGTTCTCTTCGCTCAATCGTTGTTTTTTCAAAAGGTGCTTTTGCACTTGCTACACTTAGTACATGGATTCTACACATGTTTTCTTCACTCCTTAGTATCTGGTACATATCTCTAACGGTCAACAATTTGCTATAGCTACATAGAGGAGTTTACCCTCTGGAGTTAACTCTAAGTCAACACCCATTTTCCAAAAGTATAATAACCCTAGGGTTTGGTGAGTATGAAGAGGCTGACGGTGGCTGGGATTTAGCCGAAGGTGTGTTCACTTGGCTAGGTTGCCTAAGCTAAACGCAGAACAACAAAAAGAGGCAAGTCTCCATTATTCAGAGACTCGCCTTTTTTGGTTGTATTCAACACTGCCCTATTTCTTTAACGATATCGCCGGATAAAATCAATCGCTTTGGCAATATCAGCTTCCGGCTGATCGCCCACTTCGCGTTCAATGGTCAAATACCCGGTGTAGCCAATATCCTGGAGCGCTTTGAAATAGTTATCAAAATCCACATGGCCTTCCCCTAAAGCCAGTTCCCGATAGCTTGCGCCAGATGCAGCATCTTCGGCAATACGGTCGTGACTCATCGGCTCATAGCCTAACGCTCCATAGACTTCACGGGGATCTACTTCCCGCAGGCGGATGCCATCCTTCACATGCGTATGAACAATGTAATCTTTCAGATTGTGCACCCCTTGAACAGGATCGTCCCCCGTTACCATGACCATGTTGGCAGGGTCAAAGTTGACAGAAACGCCATTCGTGCTCAGCGAATTGAGGAATTGCTTCAAATGTGCAGATTTTTCCGGTCCAGTCTCAATTGCAAAATAGGCATCCAAGCTCTTGGCATAGACACCAAGCTCTTCACACGCACGCTGCATCGTATCATAGACTGGATCATTCACCTGATTCGGAACAATACCAATATGCGTGGTAACAATCTGTGTTCCCAGATCAACTGCTAAATCGAGAATACGCTTCGATTTTTCGATTTTCGCCGAATTTACCTTTGCATCTTGAAAGCCATGGCCAGCCAGATCACCACACAATGCTGAAATACTCAGACCGAGGGATTCGATATAACTCTTCAATTCCTTTCGCTCTCGCGGGGACAGATTCTCAGGGTCCATCTCACCTTCAACTGCATAGATTTGTACACCATCTGCTCCCAGCTCTTTAGCTTTCGCCAGTCCATCCCGCAAGTTAAGACGCAAACTATCGACCATTATACCAATCGGGTTTGCCAAATTCATTATTAAGCCTCCTCTTTATTGGGTTCTGATCTCATCGCAGATTAACTTTCGTTCCAAAGCCTTCTCACATTATCAAGACCTATCCGGGTTCCCCGTTTACATTCCTCAAGCCCTTCAAATTCCAGTGAAATATATCCGTCATATCCTGACGCTTTAACCACACGAAGCACTTCACGCATATCAATATCTCCATGGCCTGCGATTGCACCTCTTAAATAATTACCGCTTGCCGTTTGGAACCAGCCCTCCCCGGGATTCTGATACGAAGGTCTCCAATAGAAATCCTTGACATGCACCACAGAAGCATATGCAATATTGTTCTTCACGGCAACCACAGAGTTCTCATCCACGCACATGAAATTGCCCACATCCAGCGTTGTACGGAAATTTGTCCGATTCACCCGCTGAATCAATGCCTGTACCCGGTCACTGGCTTGTATAAAATAGCCATGATTCTCCACGCTGGTTACTATACCGTACTGTGCTGCATAATCGGCAATTCGCCCGCAGGCTTCTGCCAGGCGGTCCAATTGACGATGAAAGTTGCCGATCGAAGTATCGCTGCTGCTTGCTACATCATGGCGCATACGAGTTACACCCAGTCTTGCGGCAACATCGACTTCACCCATTACCCGCTTGATTTCCAGCTCAAAGGCTTCTTGTGAATCTGTTTCAAAATTAGCGCCGATGGCATAGTTGGAGACATCTATGTTCCGTGACTTTGCCTTTTCCCGAATAACGTCCGCCAAGTCAGGATTACCAGTCAATTCGAATCCAATGGGTACAATCTCAATATGCTCGCCGCTTTGGTCGGCAATCCAATCAACTACACCCAAAATATCCATTTCACCCGATTCCAACTCATTTACCAAGCTGTATGAACTGACTCCCAGTTTCATGGTTTCACCCTCTTTTCCTGAAATTCTATTAGAGCTGAACTTCTTGTCCTTTGTTCGCAGACTCATAGATACCGCACAATATCTTCATGATTTGCAAGCCATCTTCTACCGGACTGATCGGTGTTGCACCAGTTTGCAGGCAGGCCAGAAAGTGATTCACTTCATTACAAAATGCCTCCGGCACATTTATGGATTTGCTGTCTGTTTGCGGAGCTACATTCAGAATAGTGTCATATTTTTCAGTAATCATGGTCAATTCAGGCTCAATTTCCACTCCGCCCTTATCACCGTATAAACGAATAGCAAGCTCATCTGACTTCGCATGAAGGGTAAAGCTGACATCAACCATAAGTGATGCCCCATTCTCAAAACGGATTAATGCATTGGCCATATCTTCCACTCCATTGATACTTGGATCATAATCGGCTGCCTGATAAAAGGATAAGTTCTTCACATTCGCGCGGTTGCCTAATTTATGATACGTGTTGCCGCTAACCGAAACGGGCTTTGGACGCCCCATCATATACCAGCACAAATCAATAACATGGACTCCGAGATCAATTAATGGACCGCCCCCGGAACGTTCAACATCTGCAAACCAGCCACCCGGATTCCCAAGTCTACGGATACAAGAAGCTTTAGCATAATAGATTTCACCCAGTTCACCTTTCTCAATGAAGTTCTTTACAAGCTGCGCATTTGCGTCGTAACGGCGTACAAATCCGACCTGCAACAACTTGCCAGTTTCACGTACCGCATTCTGGATGGCATTCGCTTCTTCAACGCTGCGGCATAAAGGTTTCTCCACTAGCACATGCTTACCGGCACGCAGGGCTGCAATACTGATCTCTGCATGACTGTTGTTCCACGTACAAATGCTGACCGCTTCCACTTCCGGATTGGCCAATAAATCATGATAATCTGTATACACGTTCGGAATATTGTACTGCTTCGCTTTATCTTCTGCCCGTTGCTGATTCAAGTCACATATAGCATATAGTTCTGCATGTTTATTCCCCTGATAGGCTTGCAAATGCAAGTCGGAGATAGAGCCGGCTCCGATCAGTCCAATTTTCTTTTTACTCATGCCGCGTGAACCCTCCTATATATTGGTCATATTTTATTATACAATTAAGATAACATGACTCTTCTGGAGGTAGAATAACCATCATGACCACCTACATGGACTATACAATCAGTTCTAAGCCTATTCGCATTATTGATCGCACGACAGATGAAAGTAAGCTGCAGCTAAAATCATTATCGATCGTCAATGTGGGGCACCTCCCCAACCGCTCGCTCTATCGACCCCATGCACAATTCGATCATTATGCTTTCGTCTACATTGCAGGCGGCAAGGGCACATATCAGGTTAACAACAAGGAAAAGCAGCCTGTTCATAAAGGTTCTTTTTTTGTCTTTTTTCCAGATGCCACCTTTGACTATGGACCCGACCCGCAAGAGACTTGGGATGAATTCTATTTCACAGTTGAAGGATCACGAATTGAGGAGTGGCTCTCCACCTGGTTAACCGAACCTTACCGTGTTCGCCAGACAGGACTGGGTGATGAACAGCAGAGCAAAATTGATCGAATCTTCATGTTGATGGAAAGCGGCATTCCAAGCAATCTGGACCGGGCTTCCTTACTCCTGGAATCCCTTTTGTATGAATTTGTACACAGCAGCCAGCCAAATACTGATTCGACCGACTACATCACCAAGCTCATGGATGATATTGCGGCATCCCTGCATCAAAGTTTTGATGCTGCTGCATTTTGCGAACGCTACCACATTTCGATATCCACGCTCCGGCGTATCATTCAGAAACATACCGGGTACTCACTTAATAAGTACATTCACCGTCTCAAAATTTCCGAAGCCAAAAATATACTGCTGAATACAGATCGATCGATTAAAGATACTGCCGTTTCCCTTGGATACAATGATGTTTTTTACTTCTCGCGGCTATTCAAAAAATATGTAGGTGTTTCCCCCCAACATTTTCGCAATAATGTATAATCACATGTTGATTGCACGCTTACAAGGATATTGAACTCATTAACTGGAAAAAGTATTCAGGTTGTTGAGTCTTATTGAGTTTGTACCATGAATGCAATGTATCTGGTGTAAATACATCTAATTGTTTCAGTACCTCCATCGCAAATTCCAGAGGAGCTACCCCTGATGCAGTAACCAGATTCTCACCAGATACAGCAGGTCCTATCTCATGGAATTTTTCTCCTTTATAATTCGGACAGACCATTTTAAGATACTCCAAGTTATTGCTTGTATGCTTTCTAGAATCTAGGTATCCATTATTCGCCAGACCCTCAGTTGCCCCACAAATTGCAGCAACAATAGTGCCTAGCTGTAAAGCTTGGCCAACTTTTTTTAAGACAGGCTGGTGAATATCTTCTCCCCAAGTATTCCCTCCGGGTAAAACTAAAAGATCTTTACTCTGAAATGTACACTCATCAATGGAAATATCCGGTTTTATATTCAGTCCACCCATCGTAGAAATCATTTCTTTATTAGCTCCTACCGTAACTACTTTTAAAGGCGCTAAATCTTTTTTGAAATATCTGCCTGTGTTTAGTTCAGCAATTAAATATCCGTATTCCCAGTCTGACATTGTATTAAATACATAAAGATAAGCTTTTTGGGTTTGCATTCTATAACACTCCAATCACATTTGATAAACCTATTATAATTAAACTTCCCTGACAGCTATCGTCAGGGAAGTTTATCAGGCCATATAAAAAAGCGCGTATCAGGTTAACCTGCACGCGCTCGATTCATTAATTATTGTCTTCCAGCTCATCCGGTACATCGTATTTATTGATATGTGAGGTCATAGCTACAACGGCTTCGTTGATCCCCTTTGGGGCAGACACACTACGGACTACATCGTCCGTTTGGTCGTGAAAGTTCAACTGGTCCGCTTCAATCGCATTCTGTTTAATTTCTTTTTCCTTCATGCTCCACAGCACTCCCTTCTTATTCCACTTCATTACCAGCGTTCTTCTTTACTATGCACGAGGTAAATGTCTGTTATTCATACATTATCGATACTTAGTGTCTCAAATCACTATAACAACATAGGTAAGGACGTATAGTTAAGTAGTGCGGCAACCTATGGTTGTCGTTTATTTTCAGGGAAGGAGGTTTTGTTCTCATGAGGAAGTACATACCCAACCAGCACGGGGCTTGGGCGATGCTTATCCTTCCATTTCTGTTCGGAGTTGCTTCATCGAAAGGGCAATTTATACATATTCCCCTGTTTGTTTGCTGGCTTCTGATTTATTTGTTCAGCTTCCCGTTGCTGCAATGGGTAAAGACAGGGAAATTGGAGCGTTACCTACAGCCTATGCGGGTTTACGGGATTCTGCTTCTGCCCTTTATCCTATATCTGGTGATTGCTGAACCTAAGCTGTTAGGATTTGTTCTGCCGCTTGTTCCCCTGTTCGCTGTTAATCTGTATTATGCAAAAACCAAAAATGAACGTGCCTTGCTTAATGATATTTGCGCCATATTGGCATTTTGCCTGATCATTTATCCTGTCTTTTATGTCGGCAAAGGAGAAAACTGGGGAGCCGTGACAGAGCTGTTCCTGCTCAGCGTACTCTATTTTATCGGGACCGCCTTGTATGTCAAAACGGTTATTCGTGAACGAAATAACATCCGCTTCTATTACGGATCTGTTCTGTATCATCTGCTGTTCGCTGTGGCTGGTCTGCTGCTATTCCCTTCATTGCTCGCTCCACTTGTTATCCTGCTGCTGCGGGCAGCCATTCTCCCCAAGACAGGGATCACCGCCAAGCGTACCGGAATGATTGAAATTGGCTTTTCCCTTATGTTGTATGTGTCTGTGCTTGTGCTGTACTTCTAGTGGTTGGCAGCAAAAGAAAGGATGGTCCTCTACCGGTGATTCGATAGAGAAACATCCTTTTTGAATTGGTCTGATGTTATTCAACAATCATGTCCTGATTGCTGGACCCCGGAGGTACGATGGGATATACATTCGTTTCCTCGGTAATATCGAACTCCATGACGACAAGTCCGTCCGTATGGAGGGCAAGATCAATAATATGCTCGGCCTCGGCAAGATTATCGGCCCGGAGCCCCTGAGCGCCAAAGGATTTGGCCAAGGCTACGAAGTCGGGTGAACTGATGCGTACGGAAGAATAACGGCGGCCAAGAAACAGCTGCTGCCACTGCCTTACCATGCCCAGATAGCCATTTTTGAAGATAGCGACTTTGACGTTCAGGCCCAGATCGACCGCTGTCATCATTTCCTGCATATTCATCTGGATGCTTCCGTCTCCCGTGATACACACTACTTGACGGTCAGGAAAAGCTACTGCAGCACCAATTGCAGCCGGTAAGCCATAGCCCATTGTCCCAAGCCCGCCGGAGGTCAGGAAAGAACGGGCTTCTGAGAAATTATAATGTGTGGCCGTCCAAATTTGATGCTGTCCTACGTCGGTAGAGATGATGGCATCGCCATCTGTTGCATTTTGTATACATCTTATCACCTCAACCGGAGTCAGCTTATTATCCTTCACCCGGGGTGATTTTGTTGAACGCTTGGACCAGATCCGGATTTGCTGATTCCAAACAGCAGGTTCTTGCATATGTATTTTTTCAGACAGTCCGGCAAGCACATCTGCGCATTCTCCTGTAATAGCAAGATCGACTGCAACGTTTTTATTTAATTCGGAAGTATCAATATCGACTTGGATCTTATAAGAGCCCGGCGAGAATGCTTTACGGTTGCCTGTAACACGGTCACTGAAACGAACCCCGAGACATAACACCACGTCAGCACCCTGCAGCGCACGATTGGCCGCGACTGTTCCGTGCATCCCAACCATACCCAGATGTAGGGGATGCCCGGATGGAAAGGCACCCAAACCCATGAGCGTACTGGCTACAGGAAGGTTGAATTGCTCGGCGAACTCTTTTAACAACGCCGGAGTATTACCTGTCATACAGCCTCCACCAATAAGAATAAGCGGGCGTTCAGAACGGTTTAACTGATCAGCTGCAAGCTGGATATCCAGAAGATCAATTGAATGCTTTGGCTGATAACCCCGGATATATGGCTGGGAATCCTGATTGCCAGAGAGTTCCTCCATGTTAAATTCTGCTGCCATTACATTCTTCGGCAAATCAATGAGGACTGGGCCGGGTCGTCCCGTTGTTGCCACATGGAATGCCTCGTTCACAATCTTCGGAAGATCGGCGACCTCCCTGACAATATAGTTGTGCTTGGTAATGGGCATCGTCATGCCATAAATGTCTACTTCCTGAAAGCTGTCCAGACCTATGAGATCGGTGGATACCTGGCCCGTCAGGACGATTAACGGAATCGAGTCCATAAAGGCTGTAGCAATGCCGGTAACCGCATTTGTGGCACCCGGCCCGCTGGTAACAAGCGCTACTCCCGGGCGTCCCGTTGCTCTGGCATATCCATCAGCGGCATGTACCGCTGCCTGCTCATGTCTAACGAGAACATGCTGTATGCTGTCGCAATCATACAAAGCATCATACAAAGGTAATACCGCACCGCCGGGGTATCCGAATAGGGTGTCAATTTTCTTCTCTATCAACATCTGAATTAGCAGCTGTGCTCCGTTCATTGGCACAATTCATCTCCCATCGTAATATCAGTCTTTAACCTCCAATATAGGACATCCCTATCTTTGTTCTATTCCTTACGGTTTGTTCCGTCCGGTCATCAGAATAGCGGTCTGTACGCTGCTCCCAGACGTTCCTAATAGCTTCGAGCAAGCTTTGATCATCCGCCCCGCTGCGAATCATCTTCCTGAGATCAAAACCGCTTGATGCGAACAGGCAGGTATAAAATTTGCCGTCAGAGGACAGCCGGGCGCGCGTGCAGGAAGAACAAAACGACTCAGATACCGAAGTAATAAAACCAACCTCTGCCTTGCTGCCCTTATAGCGGTAGCGTTGGGCAACTTCACCGAAATAATTGTTATCGAGTGCTTCCAGCTCGAATGTACTTTGGAGGCGCTCCATAATTTCTTTTTTCGTTACGACTTTTTCAAAGCTCCAGCCATTGTCGTTGCCGACATCCATGAACTCGATGAACCGCAACGTTATAGTTCTTTCTTTGAAATAGCGGGCCATCGGCAGAATCTCCGGTTCGTTCAGACCTCTTTGCACCACCATGTTCACTTTGACCTCAAAACCTGTTTCTATAGCATGATCAATCTGTTTTAAAATAAAACCGGGTTTGATGCCACGCCCGTTCATTCTCCCAAATAGCTCAGGATTCAGTGCATCCAGGCTTACATTCAGTCTGCGTAGTCCCGCCTCGTATAGAGGCTCCGCCTGTTGCCCTAGCAGCACCCCATTGGTCGTTAAACCGATATCTTCTACACCGTCCAAAGAGCCCATCTTGGCAACAAGACCGGGCAGACCCCGCCGCATTAGCGGTTCACCGCCGGTCAGCCTGATTTTGCTTACACCAAGCGAAACAAACAACCTCGTCAAGCGGTGAATTTCTTCAAATGTCAGCAGTTCACTTGTGGGAAGGAAGGCATAATCTTCACCGTACACTTCTTTTGGCATGCAGTAGGAACACCGGAAATTGCACCGGTCGGTTACAGATATCCGCAAATCGTGGATGGGCCGCCGCCGTTGATCTTGTGGTGGATGTACATTCATCTGGCATCGTCCCTTTCGGTTACTTCTGCGTGATATCGCTAAACGTGCCCACATAGCGGACATCTTCGCCTGTCTCGTCTTTGACAGCGCTGATATTTAGCCACTGCAAATATTCCTCACCATTTTTGCGTCGATTCCAGATTTCGCCCTGCCACATCCCCTTCGCCCTGATTTCACTCCACATGCCGCTGTAGAAATCCTTGGATTGGCGGCCTGACTTCAGGATACTGGGCTGTTTGCCGAGTACTTCTTCTTCGGTGAAGCCCGTGAGCTTCGTAAATGCCGGATTCACGGTTTTAATAAGTCCTGATACATCGGTTACCAGAATCCCCTGCCCGGTCGAGTTGAACACTTCAGAGGTAAGCGCAAGCCGATCCTGATAATACAGCCATACCACCAGCACCAGACTGGCTAGGGCCACCTGCGAGAGCAGCATGAATCCAATGGAATATTGACCTGTGACCGAATAAATCAACGACAGCATAATCGGCGGAAAAAAGCCGCCAAGACCACCCATCATTGACACAATCCCGTTGGCAATTCCAGCCTGCTTATTAAAGTACAAAGGCATCAATTTGAAAATAACACCGTTTCCGATTCCCGCACTTACTGCAATGGCAAGACAGCCCGCTGTATACAGACCCATGGAAGGCATAAATGCAAGAATGATCGCTGCAACCGTATAGATACTGAATGTGCCAATCAGCAGGAACAAAGGCTGGAATTTGTCGCCGAGCCAGCCACCTACCGGCCGGAAAAAGGTAGCAACTGCGATGAAGCCGGCTGTGCGCATGCCTGCATCCACCTTTTCCAGTCCAAAATTGGAGACCAGGAAGTTCGGCAGATAAATCGTAAACGCTACAAAAGACCCGAAGGTAATAAAGTAGAACAGCGAGAACAGCCAGAGCTTCTCATTTTTGGCAACGCCTTTGATTTGGTCGATGATTGGTGTTTTCATCTTGGGTTCGTGCCGGTCCCCGAAAAAGAAATTCAACGCAATAAAGATAAGTAAAAGGATCAGGTACATCTTGACAGTCGGCGACCAGCCGATTTGTGCGGCTACGAACGGGGCAGAGAAGGTTGTGACGGCAGTTCCGATATTGCCTATTCCGTAAACCCCGTTTACCAAACCATGTTTTTCTTTAGGGAAATACTTAGGCAGTGAAGTAACCCCTACTGAGAATACAGCCCCGCCGACTCCAAGAAAAGTTCCTCCAATAATTAAATGAGTCATTGTAGAAGCTTCACTAATAAAGTAGACCGGAAACAAGAGCAGAATAAAGCTGGTCATAAAGATAACCCGTGCTCCTAAAATATTTGCATAATAGCCAAGCGGAATTCTTAGAATCGAACCCAGGACAACCGGAATTGCGGTGACCATCGCCAATTTTCCTGGTGGAATGCTGATGTCTTCGGAAATAAAAGGCATCAGGGAGGAAATAATAACCCATACCATGAATCCGAGAATCAAGTTTAATGTTTGTAGCGGCAACTGCATTTTTTTAATCATTCAACTCACCTTTTCGCCATTTATTCTCCTGATTGTCTTTCTAGATACGTATTTCCTGATCTCATTGTATCCGCCGATCCCCCTGTTCAGATATAGGGGAGAACCCTTTCCCTGACAGGGTAAACCCTGAAAATAGGCAGGAACATCTTCGCCCTGTATGAAGACACTGGACTCACCTTCTTAAGTTCTATATAACTTGAACTGACAAGTTTAGAGTAAAGGTTCAGTCGCAGCTAGCTACAAAGCATAAAAAAGGGGCTGTCCCAAGCAGCCATTTCAAGGCTTTTGGGACAACCCCTCCTGTGTTTCAGGTGATGAGTGTATTTAGTTTCTGGCATAACCGCTCTTTGTCTAAGGCATTCATCTGATTTTCGGCCATCGGATAAATGACATTCTCCTCTTTTACAAAGTGCACAGTCAATACTTCAAAAGCTTCTCCGGCGTACTTCACAGCTTCGCGCATCTCTTCAAGTGACAGCAGCTCTATCCCGCCACCCGTGTGATGCAGGAAATGGCCGATGTAATCGTCAATTTCGCTGTGCTCCTCCTGAATACCGACAAGCGGCCCCTGTTCAAAACCGATATAAGTGCCAAGCAGCGGAAAAAAGTGTGTTTCTTCCTTCGCTGTATGCTTCTTCAGCGGACCGGTAAAATCGAGGACCCCTTTACGCAGCTCTTGAACCCGTGTCCAGCCTTCATCCACACTTATCGTTTCCTGTTCAAACCAAAGCACGATGGCATGCCATTCTTCCATAAGAAAAGACAGATAACGGTGTTCATTCTCAAGAATGCGCATGGCGGGTGTTGTAAACTGCAATTCTGAAAAATCCGGCACGCAAGCATAACCTCCATTCACCGGTTAGAAATCCAGCATTTTTTTCCTTAATGCATATTCAACCAGCTCAGGCCGGCTTTTAAGATTTAATTTCTCCATGATTTTAGCTTTGTGGGCTTCGACCGTTTTCACGGAGATGAACAGCTTCTCAGCAATTTCCTTGTTGCCGTATCCCTTGGCGATTAGCGGCAAGATCTCCAGTTCCCGTTTCGACAACAGTTCGAACAGGTCTTCTGTGCTGACGGTCTTATCCTTTTTGATAAACTCACGGACTAGAGAAGTCGCCATCTTGGGATGGATGTAGGTCCCGCCTTCATAAATGGTCCGAATGGCCAGCAATAGCTCCTCGTCCGGCGCGCTTTTGAGGACATATCCGGAAGCTCCGTTCTTGAGTACATGGAATAAGTATTCCTCATCATCATGCATCGTCAGAATCAGGATTTTGGTATCCGGGTAATCCTCTTTAATCTTGCCTGTCGCAGTCAGTCCGCTTTCTCCCGGCGGCATGCTCAGATCCATGATCAGAATATCCGGCCGGAATTTGGCTACCATGGCATAAGCTTCTCTTCCGTCTGCCGCCGCTCCGATTACTTCAATATCATCCTGAAAATTCAGGATCATGGAGAATCCGCTGCGTACTATCGCATGGTCGTCTGCAATGACGATCTTCATCAGAATCTCATTCCTTCCCTTGAGCAAATCCTACAGGAACCTGTAAAAGGATTCTTGTACCTCTGCCGATACCTGAATCTACATTGAAAGTACCGCCAACCAATTCCGCCCGTTCCTGCATGCCAAAGAGGCCAAGTCCGGTTCCGCTAGGTTCGTCCCCCAATTTGAAGCCGGTTCCTTCATCTTCGACCAGGAGCCGCAGGACATCGTCTTTCTCTGTAAGAGAAACTTTGACCGTGTCTACTTGGGCATACTTTAGCGCGTTCAAAACGGCTTCCTGGCAAACCCGGTACATGACGGTCTCGATTTCACTCTCATAGCGCTTCTCTGAAAGCTGAGATTTATATTCGATTACAAGGCCATAGCTTTGTTCCATCCGTTTGAAGTGGGACCGGAAAGCAGCTTCCAATCCGAAATCATCGAGTGCCGCAGGTCTAAGCTCTACTGAGAGGTTGCGGATATCATTCAGCAGCCGGGTCATTGATACCTCAGTCTGCTTCACTTTCCTCAGCAGCTGCTCGTCAGATGTCATATATTTGAGCACGCGAAGATCAATGACGGCGCTCATCAACTCCTGGGCAACACTGTCATGCAACTCACGGGATATCCGTTTGCGTTCATTTTCCTGTGCTTCTATCACATGTTTCATCATTTTGTTCTGATAAAACTTCTCTTGTGTTTTGAACTGTCTGGTTAAATCTCTCAGCATAAATACCCGGATACCTTGCTCGTAATCAATGGTATGAAACGTAGCGGCATAAGGAACAATCCCTTTGTCTTTGGTTTCCAGGTAAACTTGATAGGATGTGAAATCCTCGGAGTCCGGAGTATTGAAATAACAGTTAAGGCAGGTGCGCAGTTCCGTTTCACTGGTATACCCCCGGCAAGTTCCACAAAGGGCCTGGGGATTTCCCTGATAAAGCTGCTTCAGGATATCCTTGTCTACGATATTTTCTGCAGCCGGATTCATTGCCAGGGCTTTCCCTTCCCGGTCAAAAAAGAACATGGCCTCCATGCTGTTCTCAAACAGCTTCGTCATTAACAGATTCGGCAGATCCATTCCGGGTACCCTCAACTCAGCAACAATTCCTTCCCGTTCAAGTCTCCAATACCTTTACGCGCAACTGTCTCCAAGGCGTGCAGCATTTCTCCGGTTACCTGCTCTTCTCCCCTGAATCCTCCAAGCAGTACACCTGCGACACGGGCATCGTTCCATATGGGGACAGCGCCAATGCTGTTCAAATTCTCCATCTTAGTAATGGGATAGTTAAACAAGGTATCAGGCTGCACATGTTTCTGTACAGAAGAGAGTAAGAACGGTTTTCCGGTCTTGAACACGATTCCCGCAATTCCTCTTCCCGATTGCAGTACAATCCGTTTGAAACGGTCATTCGTATTGCCGGAGGCGTATTTCCATCGGATCACATAGTCATATTCTGCCGGTTCAGCAAGGGCCATTGACATAAAATCATAACCTAAAACCTTACGGATCTGATCTAGCTCCTTTTGGTAATTCACCGTATTTGTCATCGTTCTCTCTCCTAATTGAACAGGGAAAGAAGTTTTCGCTTACTTTCCTTTAATTCGATTTATTTCTTCTGTATAGAATATAACTTCTGCCTACATAATTCAATGGAACACTCCATACATGGACTAAGCGGGTGAACGGCCAAAGGGCAAAAATGGCGAAGCCGGACAGGATGTGCAGCTTGAAGGAAAACGGCACACTTTCCATAAGTGACGGATCCGGTCTGAACATGAAGAGGCCCCGGAACCAGACGGAAATCGTCTCACGGTAATCAAACTCGGGCTGTACAGCATTGGTTACGATTGTGGAGTACATTCCCATAAAGACGATAAAGAGCAGCAGTGAATTGACAATCAAATCGGAGGCACTGCTGAGCCGGCGGACATTCTTGATCGTAAAACGGCGGGAGGTCAGAATGATCATCCCCAGTAACGTAGCTACTCCGAAAAATCCGCCAATATACAGCGCGCCTATGTGGTAAAGATGTTCATTGACACCGATTGCCTCCATCCATGACTTCGGTATGGCGAGACCCCCGATATGGCCAAAAATGACCGGAATAATCCCAAGATGGAATAAGATACTTCCATATTTCAACTGTTTCTTTTCAATGAATTCACTGGATTTCGCCGTCCAGTTAAACTGATCCTTGCGGTAACGGAAGATATGTCCGCCGATAAAGACCACCATACAGATGTAAGGGAAAATAACCCATAGAAACTGAGCAAACATATTCATTGACTGGGGGCCTCCTGTCGGGCACAAGCTTTGAATGTTTCACGCAATCCCTTCACCAGATGGAAATAGGGACTTTTATTCTTATCAAGCGCCTTGAGCAGATGATAGGTGCCATCCTCAAGAATCGCAATCAGCATGCTGAAATTCTCAGGTGCCGACGGATCTTCAAGCCATTCTGCAGCATACAGAAATTCACACATCAGCGGAAGATAATCGGGCAGCTCACCTTCTGGCATTTGCAGCCCGAACATCTCGTATAACAGCTTCAGTTTGGCCAGCATCTGTCCGCGTTCTTTGGCATCTTCAAATTTAAAATAGGTCATGTACAGGGCGCAGTCTTTCTGGAAATCAAAAGTGGCCGCATAACTCTCCTGAATCTCTTCCAGGCTGAAGTTTTGCATCATTGACCAGTAGGTGTGCACATGGGCGTAACCCGGGTGGCCGCTGCTGAACGCCTCTTCCAGAAAAGCCGGATGAAAATCCAGCTTCTCCGGGTACATAAGCTGCAGGGCGAAATATCCGAAGGATTGCTTGAAATCGTATAATTTGATCAGATCAATCACGCCAAATCCCTCCGTAGAAGTTCTCTTCATACATTTCCTTGCCGCTCTTCATCGTAGTTCCTGCAGCGCTGGCCGGGCCACAGCCGTCACAGCCGGAGCCGGAGCCCGTATCTCCCATGCTATTGCCATAGCCGGTCGAACCTTGAGCACGATAAGGGTTCATATGCTTTTCTCTATGGGAAGTCGGAATCACAAAGCGGTCTTCATATTTGGCGATAGCGAGCAGCCGGTACATCTGTTCCGTCTGATGCGCAGTCATGCCTACACGTTCCAGACGGCTTAGGTCGAAGTCCTGACCTGTAGATTTGGCACGCATATATGAGCGCATCATTGCCATCCGCTGTAAGGCTTCTTTGACCGTCTGCGTGTCACCTGCAGTCAGCATGTTGGCCAAATACTGGATCGGAGTGCGCATTTCTTCGATAGCCGGGAAGATCTGATCCGGATTCTTCAGCGAATCTTTTCCTTCAAAATAATTCATGATCGGACTAAGCGGCGGCACATACCAAACCATTGGCAGTGTCCGGTATTCCGGATGAAGCGGGAATGCCAGCTTGTGCTCGATGGCAAGCTTGTAGACCGGGGAGTTCTGGGCTGCCTCCAGCCAGTCTTCCGAAATGCCGTCTTTTCTTGCCTGAGCGATTACTTCCGGATCATGCGGATTCATAAACAGATCACATTGTGCTTTATACAGGTCCTTCTCATCCGGCGTCGAAGCAGCATCAAGTACTTTGTCGGCGTCATACAGCAGAACGCCCAAATAGCGAATCCGGCCGGTACAAGTCTCGGAGCAGACCGTCGGCAAGCCCGCTTCCACGCGCGGGAAGCAGAAGGTACATTTCTCCGCCTTGTTGGTCTGCCAGTTGAAGTACACCTTCTTATACGGGCAGCCCGTCATGCAATATCTCCAGCCGCGGCAGGCTTCCTGGTCGACGAGCACAATTCCGTCTTCATCCCGTTTGTACATCGCACCGGAAGGACAGGACGCGACACAACTCGGATTAAGGCAGTGTTCACATAGGCGGGGCAGATAGATCATAAAAGATTTCTCGAAGTTGAATTTGATCTCTTCCTCAATTTTCTGGATGTTCGGATCCAGCGGTCCCGTTACATGCGCTCCAGCGAGATCATCTTCCCAGTTCGGCCCCCATTCCAGATCCATTTTCTCACCCGTTACCGCCGAATGTGCCCGTGCGACCGGGGAATGTTTTTGCTCGCCTGCATTCGTCAAATGTTCGTAATTGTAAGTCCACGGCTCATAGTAATCCTTCATTTCCGGCATGTCTGGATTGTAGAAGATTTTGCCGAGCGCGATCTTGGACAGCTTATTGCCTGACTTCAGCTCCAGTTTTCCTTTACGCAGCTTCCAGCCGCCTTTATAGAGCTCCTGGTCTTCCCAACGTTTCGGATAGCCGATCCCCGGCTTCGTTTCAACGTTGTTGAACCACATATATTCCGCGCCTTTACGGTTAGTCCAGGTTGTCTTGCAGGTGACACTGCATGTGTGGCAGCCAATGCATTTATCCAGATTCATTACCATTGCTACTTGCGCTTTAATTTTCAAGCCAGTTAACCTCCTTCATTTTGCGTACGGCTACGTAGACATCCCGCTGGTTGCCGATTGGACCATAGTAGTTGAAACCGTAGCTGAGCTGTGCGTATCCGCCCACCATCTGAGTAGGCTTCAAATGAATTCGTGTAGGAGCATTATGGCTTCCGCCGCGAGTATCCGTGATCTCAGAGCCTGGTACTTGAATATGTTTGTCCTGGGCGTGGTACATAAACATGGTGCCTCTCGGCATCCGGTGGCTGACGACTGCGCGTGCGGTTACGACACCGTTGCGGTTGTATACTTCCAGCCAGTCATTATCGGAAATCTGATGCGCTTCGGCATCCTCATTGTTAATCCATACGGTTGGACCCCCGCGGAACAAGGTCAGCATGTGCTGGTTATCCTGGTAGGTAGAGTGGATATTCCACTTGCCATGCGGTGTCAAATACCGTAGAACAAGCGAATCCTGTCCGCCTTTCACAGCCTTGTCACGCGGTCCGAAGACCATCGGCGGTAAGGTTGGCTTATAGACTGGCAGCGATTCTCCAAACTGCAGGAAGATCTCATGGTCAATATAGAAATGCTGTCTTCCTGTCAAGGTACGGAAAGGAACAAGACGTTCGATATTGGTAGTGAACGGTGAATAACGGCGGCCCTGCTTGTTCGAGCCGCTGAATACCGGTGTAGGAATGACTTCCCTCGGCTGAGCGGTGATGCTCTGGAACGTAATCTTCTCTGCTGCCCGGTCAGCCGAGATATCTTTGAGCTCGACGCCCGAATCTTTCTCTGCTTGCGCGTAAGCCTTCTGGGATACGCGGCCATTGGTAGCCGATGACAGATGAAGGATCGTATCTGCCGCCTGACGGGCAGTTTGAAGTTTTGGCAGGCCGTTTTTGATCGAATCATCGTAATGAACTCCGCTTATCTGCTTCAATTCCTCATATTCTTCGGCGACAGAGAAGCTGATGCCATGTGCCCCAGCTTTGCCAGTTGCAAGGTTGGGTCCAAGCGTGATGTACTTATCATGAATTTGGGTATAGTCCCGTTCTATAATACTTAAGTTTGGCATTGTTTTGCCCGGGATCGCTTCTATTTCGCCTTTGGCCCAGTCCTTCACATGGCCCATAGGCTGTGAAATCTCGCTTACTGAGTCATGGCCGAGAGGTGTTGAGACAAGATCTTTGTAGACGCCAGGCAGATGCGATTTCGCCATTTCGGAGAAAACCTCCGCAAGCTGGCGGTAAATATCCCAGTCCGAACGTGATTCCCACAGCGGGTTCACAGCCGGATTGAACGGGTGAACAAAAGGATGCATGTCTGTTGATGACAAATCTGTTTTCTCATACCATGTGGCCGCAGGCAAAACAATATCCGCATACAGCGGCGTTGTGGTCATCCGGAAATCCAGGGCAACCATCAGATCCAGCTTGCCTTCCACATCTTCCCGCCAGATGATTTCCTCCGGCTTCTGCTCTTCATTCGGCTCGGCGAGCAGCCCGTCGGAAGCTCCCAGTAAATGCTTCATGAAATACTCCTGCCCCTTCGCGGAGCTTGAGATCAGGTTCGAGCGCCAGATAAACAGTGAACGCGGGAAATTCTCAGGAGCGCCCGGATCTTCCACCGCAAAGCGGGTTTTACGCGATTTGATCTCTTCCAGCGTGTGGTCAATTATTTCGGCATTGGATTTCTTGCCCTGCTGTGCAGCTTCTTCCGCAAACAAAAGACTGTTCTTATTGAACTGCGGAAAGGACGGCAGCCAGCCGAGACGTGCAGCCAGCACGTTATAGTCAGCCGGATGCTGATAAGCTACCTTTCCGCCAGTTGGCGACTTCAGCGAATCCGTGCCGCTCTCCTCATAACGCCATTGCTCTGTTGCAAAGTAGAAAAACGATGTGGCATTTTGCTGACGGGACGCACCCTGCCAGTCTTTAGCAAAGGCTACCGTTGACCATCCTTCGATCGGGCGGCATTTCTCTTGACCGACATAATGCGCCCAGCCCCCGCCGTTAACTCCTTGTGAAGCGGTGAGCATCACCAGATTCAAGATGGAACGGTAAATGGTGTCACTGTTGAACCAGTGATTGATCCCAGCCCCCATGATAATCATCGAACGTCCGCCCGTATCAATCGCGTTCTGGGCAAATTCCCGGGCGATTTGAACGACAACACTTGCTTTCACACTTGTAATTTCCTCCTGCCAGGCAGGCGTGTAAAGAGAGGATTCATCAGTGTAGTCCTTGGCATTCAGCGGGCTGGCTGTACGAGCGATGCCGTATTGGCTCATCATCAAATCATAAACAGTGGCAACAACCCGTTCTGTACCGTCTGCAAGCTGGATTGTTTTGACCGGGATCATCCGTCTGAACGTACCGTTACCGGCATTGTCGAAGTAAGGGAATACAATTTCTGCCCACTGCTCTCCATGACCTTCAATACTCAGCGCCGGCTCCACTTTGCTTCCATCTTCACGTTGAAGGATCAGGTTCCATTGCTTGCCTTCTTCCCAGCGCTGGCCCATGGTCCCATTGGGAACGATAAATTCACTGGCCGACTTGTCAAAGATGACCGGTTTCCAGTCTGAATGCTGTGACATCTCACCGAGGTCACTCGCCCGGAGGAAACGTCCGCCTTTCAAGGCATCTTCATGCGTGTCCAGCAAAATCAGAAAAGGCATGTCTGTATATTGCTTGGCATAATTCAGGAACATCGGTTCCTGGCGCTCATTGTAGAACTCATTCAGAATTACATGCGTCATGGCCTGAGCGAGCGCGGCGTCCGTACCGGGATTTGGCGCCAGCCAGTTGTCGGCGAATTTGACGTTTTCCGCGAGATCCGGTGCCACCGATACTACCTTGGTTCCCTTGTACCGCACTTCCGTCATGAAGTGTGCATCCGGTGTCCGGGTAAGCGGCACATTGGACCCCCACATCATCAAATAGCCAGCATTGTACCAGTCGGAAGATTCCGGTACATCTGTCTGCTCCCCCCAAATTTGCGGAGATGCCGGAGGAAGATCGGCGTACCAGTCATAGAAGCTCAGCATTTGCCCGCCCAGGAGCGAGATGAAGCGCGCACCCGAAGCGTAGCTGACCATCGACATGGCCGGAATAGGTGTAAAGCCGGCGATCCGGTCGGGTCCATATTTTCTAATGGTATAAATCAATTGTGCCGAAATGAGGTGGAGTACATCGTTCCATCCCACTCGGATATGGCCGCCTTTGCCGCGGGCCTTCTTGTAAAGATCAGACTTCGCAGGATCTTCTACAATGCTGGCCCACGCATCGACGTAATTGTCATGCTCGGACAGCGCCGTTTGCCACAGACGCCACAGCTTCCCTCTAACATAGGGATATTTCACACGTAGAGGACTGTATTCATACCACGAAAATGTAGCTCCACGGGGACACCCGCGCGGTTCGAATTCCGGCATATCCGGCCCGCAGGAAGGATAATCAATCTGCTGGTTCTCCCAGGTAATAATTCCGTTCTTCACAAATACCTTCCAGCTGCAGGAACCTGTACAATTGACTCCGTGAGTGGTGCGGACTACTTTATCATGAGACCAGCGCTGGCGGTACATATTCTCCCAATCCCGGTTTTTCTCCTCAAGAATGGACCAGTTCCCGGAATAGCTTTCAATTGGCTTGAAAAAGTTGAGACCATATTTTTTCTTCATCGATTACGAACACTCCTTTGCAGAATGAAGGACAGGGTTACGTAAAAAAATACATTCATTCAATTAATCTCATTATGGATCCCCCTGGCGATACTTCCCATTAGGGAATCGCCTATTGCGCCGCGGGAATTCCCTTGATCTGAATAAAAAGCAAAAAAAGCCTTCCCCGCTGAGAGAAAAGCTGTGTTGTGGACTTGATGATTAAGGATATTAGTTCCTATTAGGGAGTTCCCTGTTTGTGATCCGGGGAATTCCTTAGCGGGAATTCCACTGCTTTCTGGTGTGCTATACTGAAAAAAAACGAGAGGATGAGCCACATGACAGGTCCTTCATTGCGCCAGTTGCACGCCCATCATGCCATTCATCAAGGCGGGCTGTCTGGTGCTATAGCTAAAACTGAAGAAGTGGAAGAGCTTCTGGAAGCAAAAGAATTCGAGGTGGCGCGCCAAGCAGCCGATCATTTGATTGAGTATTGGGAGACGCGAATCATTAGCCACGCCGATGCGGAAGAAGAGGGTTTCTATCAGGAAATGGCCGAGAAGAGTCCTCACTTGCAAGACGCAGTTAAACAGCTGACACGTGACCATGAACTGCTGCGAATCATAGTACAAGATGTGAAAGCAATGCTTGCTGAAGACGGCCTCACTCCTGAGGCGATTCATCAGTTCCATGCCCTGTTGGTTGTGAACTCCATTCATAGCCGGGATGAAGAACGGCTGTTGTTAGCGGAGGCGTGACCTTCTCCTGCTGTTGAAGAATAGCACGCAGGTCATCTTTGTTGATTAATAAATCCTGCAGCGTATATTCATTAAGTACCTGCAGATAGGCTTGAAGTGCTCTGGCAAGCGCTCCTTTAAGTCCACAAACCGGGGAGATCGGACAGCTGCCGCCTGAAGGATTGAAGCACTCGACAAGATAGAAGTCGTCTTCCATCCGGCGTACGACCTCCCCAATGTTTATCTCTTCAGGTGTCCGGGCAAGCCGTATGCCTCCCCCCCGCCCTCTTACAGTTTCAATATATCCTGCCTTTCCTAATTCGTGTGAGACCTTCATTAAATGATTTTTAGATATATGATAAGCGTTCGAAATGTCTTGTATGGTTGAAAGCTCACTTTGCTGTTTTGATCCAAGATAGAGGAGGATTCGCAAAGAAAAATCTGTATACAAAGTAAGTCTCATATTTCCCTCCATTTGTAGGTATAGTAAGTGATATTTATTACAAATAATATCATATATATTGTCCATTTTGTTAAAGTGGTATTTTAAATATATCTTTTAACTTAAAATGAGTATATATTAAATTTGCAACAATTGAGAGGAGCTGATCGTTATTTTATCACAGGAAACCAGGGATATTGTCAAATCCACAGCACCCGTATTAGCCGAACATGGCACAACCATTACATCTGTGTTTTACCGGAATTTGTTCGAAGCCCATCCAGAACTTCTTAATGTATTTAACCATGCCAACCAGGCGCAAGGCCGCCAGCAGGCTGCACTTGCCAATGCGGTGTACGCAGCAGCCGTCCACATTGACAACCTTGAGAGTATTCTGCCTGCGGTTGTCCAGATTGCACACAAGCATGTCAGTCTTGGCATTAAACCGGAGCATTACCCGATCGTCGGCGAATTTTTACTGAAAGCCATCAAGGAAGTGCTGGGTGATGCCGCCACAGATGACATTCTCAAAGCATGGGAAGAAGCCTACGGCGTCATCGCAGGTGCCTTTATCGGCGTTGAAGACAGCATGTACAAAGAAGCGCGGGAACAGGAAAATGGCTGGAACTTCTTCAAACCGTTCACTGTTGCGCGCAAAGTACAAGAAAGCACCAACATTACATCGTTCTACCTCAAACCGGCAGACGGTTCCAATGTACCGGATTATAAGCCAGGACAGTATATCTCTGTGCGTGTTCTAATCCCTGGGGAGAAGTACACCATGATCCGCCAGTACAGCCTTTCACAAGCACCAAAAGCGGATGAATTCCGCATTTCCGTGAAACGCGAAGCAGATAATGATCCGAATGGCGTCGTCTCGCTTTATCTTCATGAGCAGGTTGCAGAAGGAGATACCGTCGAAGTAAGCGCCCCGGCGGGTGAGTTTTTGCTGGATGCCACCAAAACAACGCCAGTGGCCTTTATCTCTGGTGGTGTAGGCATCACGCCGATGATAAGCATGTTCGAAACCGTTGCGGCAGCAACGCCGGAACGGCCGACTGTATTCCTGCATTCTGCGCGGAATGAAGCACTGGCCGCTTTCCGTAAAGATGTCGAGAAACATGCATCTGTTATGAGCAATGTTAAGACCAAAACCTTCTATTCCGGTGGTCCGGATGGCGTAATTACAGGTGAAGTCCTAAAGACATATGTAGACATTACAGGTGATGCTTATGTTTGCGGTCCGGTACCTTTTATGGAAGCGATGATTCGTGAACTGCATGCGCTCGGAATGAAAGAAGAACAAATTCATTATGAATTTTTCGGCCCCGCCCTGCAGTTGGACAACAACTAGTAAGAAAACACATAGGCCGCTTCCCGGATCTTAGTCGATCTGGGGGCGGCCTGTATTTTATCGGGAAACAAGCCATTCAAGCAGGACGTTCGCATGATTATGAACGGGATCTTTTGCTCCATAGACCAAAGTAACCTCTTGTTCCAGCACCAGTTCATCAATCTTTGCAGCAAGTCTGCCGCGCTCCGGGTCTTCCTCCAGCTCCCTGATATAGCTGCTTGTAAATCCCGCAAACCGCCCTGGCTCATGGCCGAACCATTTTCGCAGCTCCGGGGGCTGGGGGCAATCTCCTTCATCCATTCGTCAATTGCGGATTTTTGTTTGGAAATGCCACGGGGCCACAGTCTGTCTACCAGTATCCGGTACCCATCCTCTGGCTCAGCTTTCTCATAAATCCGCTTCAGCCTGAGATGATTATTTTGTTTTTTATGCAGCACCATGATTAACGATCCTCCTTCCTTATGCACATAGCTGTTGCTTTTATCTCTCTGTTTTATCATCATATTATAAACAATCAAGGCTTATTAAGGATATAAATAAAAGCTTCGATTTGTGGTGCTAGTTTCCGGCAACTCCTCCATAAGAGAGAGCTTATTCAGGAATCTAAGTACGACACTCCTGAACAAGCTCAATTAGAAACCTTTCAATAAATCTACTTTATGATGTCCTGGCAATCGCTTAAGCGAGGCGAGGCTGGCCCAAGCCCAATTGAGCAGAGCCAATTCAGCACTACCTCATGCAGCACGTTGATGTTGTCTACCTGACAGTGTTCTAATCCGCCAAGTCGTCTATCTTCTATCGGGTAGAACGTCTTGTTTTTTGAACCCGCTTGCTCGTAATTCTTCAAGGCTTGTGTCAGGGGATTTGGCTGAACCAATATCTCTTCCGCTCCGTGCATTACAAGAAGCGGACATTCTATCTGGTGGAGCTTGCCCTCAAGATCATAGGCAAAACGCGGATTCCCCGCAAAATCCTCCAAGCTTTTTGCCCCTAGAATTCTCATGCCGTGTGCGGCCAGACTCGGCGGCATCCAATTAAGCATGGCACCCCAGTCGAAGGCGTGCGTACCGCCGTCGGAGATGACGGCAGCAATCCTGTGATCGAACGAAGCGAATCGCAGCGAGTCGTAAGCCGCAAAACTCTCCCCGTGCACGATAATCTTATCGGGATCGACTTCCGGCCGTGTTAGAAGAAAGTCGATTGCCCGGGAATGGAAAGCCTCACTATCCGCCCGTCTCCCCTTTCCTTTTTCGTACAGCGAGAGGCCGGTGCCAGGCTGGTCATAGACCAGAAAGTTATATCCACACGAAATGAAGGCGGGACCTAGCCAGAAATAATTTTCAATTGACCACTCATCGCCACCGTTAAGAGCAAAAAGAGTCGGCTTTGGACCTTTTATCCAGGAAGGGGAAAAGAAGTACCCCTCCAGCTTGACATCCTCGTAATCAACCTCAATCTTCTCCGGGCGGACATCGAAGTACTTTCCGGCAGCTTCGAAGAGTTCATTTACCTTCTTAAAGATACGGATTTTCTCGATGTCATCATCCATCACCGCATACTCTGCGATTCTGTAGTAATTGCAGGCGCGAATGTAGCAGTTTCGTGCTGTATACCAGTTTCCAGCTGTTTCGGCCTCCTTGCCGTGTCTTTCCAGTGCCTGGGCGGTTATGAGCCATTCCCTGTGCCACGTATCCTTATCATCGGGGTCGATTTTTTTGCAGGCCTCGTAGATCTCGGTGACGTCCGTAGCACCTAGGCTTGCCATACCCAAAGCTTTGGTGACTTGGTATGACATCATGTAGTTATTGGGCCAACGGCTGAACTCAATTGACATTGTAGCATTCTCCTTTTCCAGTTCTAGTGATTGTAGTTTTTTTACTACAAGTAATTTTTACAACACAAAGATAAAGCTTCTTTAAAAGAAAAATAAATGTTTATAAAGAGAATATAAAAAACTATAAACCGCTGAAAAAACAAAAAAGGCAGCTTCCCGGGTGTGTGTGGCAGCAGCCTTTAACTTTGTTGTAAAAGAATATGTGTGCAAAAATAAGGTCAGCGCTGTGCCGCCCGGGGAAGGCTAAATCTTATCCCCAAACCGCCATATTCGGAAGGGTAGGCAACAATTTCGCCACCGTGATGTTCAATAATGGACTTACAGCTTGCTAGACCCAGCCCCAGCCCGCCCTTTTGGATTTGCCGCGATTTATCCACAGTGAAAAATTTGAGGAACAGAGAAGAAATATCCTTATCCGGCACTCCAATCCCATTATCCTCGATTTGGAAATAGGCATAATGTCCTAGCGGGTATCCGGTCATATACACTTTCAGCTTATTCTTCCCTCCATATCTTACAGCATTGCTAAAGAGGTTGCCGAAAACCCGACGGATCATCGGTTCATTGACCATTAGCAATATATTGTCCGTGAATGAGTGGCGGCAAGTAAGCTCGTTGTCAAGTCCCGCCAGCTCGTACTCATATTCAAGGGCAATTTTTTCGAATAATTTTGATGCATTTACAGGTTTAGCTACCATGGATTCCAACTCCAGTTTTTCTTTGGTGAAGCTGGAGAAATCATTGATGAGTTCGACCATATATTCTGACTTCCTTTGAATCAATTCATAATATTCCTGCTTTTCCGTTTCTGGTAAGTCCTTGTGTGCAGCCAGCAGTTCAGTAAAACCGTTAATAGAGGTCAGGGGTGTTTTCAAATCGTGGGCGATTGCGGCAATCATATCGGTTTGCTCTCTGTGGGCGAGTTGAAGCCTATGCTCCATCTTATTGAAGTGCTTATAAAGTTCTCCGATCTCGTCATTACTCCTCAAAGCTAGCGGAGGCATTGGATGTACAATATTTACTTCTTCCAGCCTGGTATTCAGAAGCTGAATGGGTTTCTCTATGCAAAAATGAATATAGATAATCAGAATAATAAATATGAAAAAGGCAATGCCAAATATGGGCAGGAGCAATGCAATATATCGTGAGTCCAGCAATGAACTGCGTATAGGGGAATATACTGCAAAGACAAGCTTCAGGTACATTCCAATTGAAAACATAAAAATTATAAGCATCAGCAGGAATAAGAGAGGAATTTTTATTTTCAGTTTCATACTATTGCTCTCTTTCCGTGTATTTATATCCTATGCCCCATATGGTTTTAATAAAGTCATATTCAGGACCAAGTTTCTTACGGATATTTTTTATATGGACCGTTACGGTATTTATTTCTCCGTATTCGTCTCCCCAGACGTTTTGATATATCTGCTCACGAGTCAATACATGATTGGGGTGACGCATAAGAATAGACAAAATTTGAAATTCCTTCGTTGATAAGTCGAGCTTCCTGCTATGCAGGAATGCTTCAAACGTCTTATCGTTCAAAATGAGCGGAGCATCCGCCTTTTCGTTACTGGTACTAAGTTCATCCCACTCTTTAAACAGCCTGTCCACTTTTCTGAAGTGGGCCTTTATCCTGGAGGCAAGCTCCCGAATACTGAAAGGTTTGGTCATGTAATCGTCTGCTCCTATTTCAAGCCCGACGATTTTGTCAATGTCCTTATCACGCGCACTTAAAAACAAAATTGGAACATTATAAGATTTTCGGATACTTCTGCAGACATCAAGTCCATCCATATCAGGCATCACTATATCAAGAACGATGAAATCAATGTGGTTTTCTTCCAATGCAGATAAGGCTTCTTTCCCGGAACATGCCGAAATTATTGCAAATTGCTCGTACCTTAAACTCTTTGTGATGAGTTTTACGATTTCTTCATCGTCGTCTACAACTAATATCGTTTTTGGCATCTTTATACCTCCCAACCTCTTTAAATGGATCTTGTTGATCCAATTCCCAGTGCACCGCATTCTGTTATACCTCATCGTCGGTTGGATACTGGGCTGTAAGCGTCTGTTTCATTTTCGCCGATGGCTTGCCTGAGTTCTATTCGTATCCCCCTGTTAATACGGGCTTTCGAAATTCCGGATAATGTCTAATTCGCGGACTCTGTAGAATATCCTTTATATAAACATTACTTCTATATGGGGATTGGCCGTAACTACAGAGAATGTTTGGACTTCCAACCGCTGTAGAATCCGCTCATTCTCCTCCTCCCTGTTCACCCGATGCAATTTCATAGTAGGATATAGTAGTATTATCTTTCCTGTACATCTGAACAAATCAATGCATAGAAATTAGACATGTTAAAAAAGTCGGGTTTCCGTCCTAGCTACTAGACACGCTGCAGAAAAAAACAAACCCGTCAGCATGTTTTAGTTCGGTGGGTTATATCAGCATATAAAGAAGAAAAGCCAATCCTAACAATGGATTTGGCTTTTCTTTGGATAGAATTCCCCTTTTATATAGACTGTTAAGAAATCATTTGACATACGTCAGAAAAATCTGTATTAATTGTCCACTCTAAACGTCTAACCCATTCGTTTTGAACTTCTACAGGAGCATTACTTACCCTTATAAGGATATTCAATACTTTATATAAACAACATGCTTTTAATTGTTCTGACGAAATGGTTAAGGGATAATGGGATAGGTATTCATTTATAAATGCTGTATTCAGTAAAAGTGCTTTTTCAGAGTAATGAAGCTTTGTAAACCAACATACCCAAGCTAAATCATTCAAAGGATTTCCCCATTCAGCCCTACATAATATCTCCTTTGACTGCTTAGTTAGTTCAACTGGTACGTATTTCAAATCTAAATCCGCATCCTTTAACATAGCAATATTACTTTTTCTTATCCCTTTGCCATTTTCATTAAAGTGGTTTGTATGTATTAGAGTGTCCATGAATACCATTCTTATAGTCCATTAATACAATTCTCATATTAGAAATGTCCAATACATCATGAATGATAGGTGTAACTCCCGACCCCTGTAAAAAATTCAAACAATTTACCTCATTAGCCACTAATAATGGATTAGTACCCTCGATAAGAAATGTAAGATTAGTGTATCCGCCTGTAAGACGGATCAAATTCACTTTTCCAAATCTTCCATTTAATTTTTCCGTTATTTCTTCTATCATAACTCCAGATGTAACAATCTCGTTTAGGGTTATCCAGCGAACCTCTGGATTCTATAAACCACGGGTGTTCGTCACTTATATGATTGATCACCAAGTCCATAATAAGTTTCATGCCGCAGTGATGAACTTCATTTAGTAATTGATCAAAGTCCGCCATCGTGCCGAATTCAGCCATGATGGAACAGTAATCACTGATGTCATAACCATTATCATCGTTGGGTGCCTTATACATCGGGCAGATCCATATCAGATCAATACCGGATCTTGAATATAATAGCAGTTTTGAGGACTAAACTTTATTTAACGTATTATGCTTTATCATGGCTAAGGTACATTCTTGCTTCGTATGGACGCAATTCGCTCTCCGTCATATCACCTGTATAATTGCATATCAACAGCTGATTCGTCTGTGCCAATTGTCCCTGAAGCGGGAGTTCGGTCGTATATCCTTTGAAATTGCATACGACAAGAATTTTGGTACCATCCAATGTTCGGGTATATGCAAACACGTCTTGATTCTCTGGAAAGATCAGCTCATATTCACCATATACGATTACTTCATGATCTTTCCTTAATTGAATTAACTTCCGGTAATAATGGAATATGGATTCGGGGTTATTCAAACTTTGTTCGGCATGGATGTGCTTATAATTCGGATTCACCTTAATCCATGGTTCCCCTCGTGTAAAACCAGCGTTATCGGAAGTATCCCATTGCATAGGTGTTCGTGCGTTATCGCGTCCTTTGGCGTAGATGGACTCCATAATGTTGCGTTCAGGATAACCTTTCCCCATTCTTTCCTTATAAAAATTGAGCAATTCTATATCCCGATAATCTTCAATAGCATATTGAACATTCGTCATGCCCAATTCTTCACCCTGATAAATGTATGGCGTACCTTGCATGCCATGAAGAAGGGTGGCCAACATTTTAGCTGATTCGATCCTGAATTCTCCATCATTTCCCCAACGTGAAACGATTCGTGGCAAGTCGTGGTTATTCCAGAATAAACTGTTCCAGGCGTCACCCTTGAGCTCCGTCTGCCATTTGGACAGCACTTTTTTTAATGACATAACATCTAAAGGCTTTAGATCCCACTTTCCTTTGCCTTCTTGTTCATCCAAGCCGATGTGTTCAAATTGAAATACCATTGAAAACTCACTGCCGTCCGGGTTGCTGTACAGTTTGGCGATTTCCGGAGTGGCGCCCCATGTTTCTCCAACGGTTAGCAGGTCTTCCGCTTTTTGAAACGTCGCTTTGCTCAGTTCCCTGATATATTTATGCAGATTAGGCCCGTTTCCCGTAATCTTCAAATCCGGTTCTTTACCGATTAAGTCGATCACATCAAGTCGAAAACCACCAACACCCTTGTCGATCCACCAATAGATCATGTTGTATATCTCCTGTCGGACTTTGGGGTTTTCCCAGTTAAGATCCGGCTGTTTTACAGAAAATAGATGTAAATAATATTGCCCGATCTCAGGCACCCATTCCCAGGCTGAGCCACCGAATGTGGACCCTAAGTCGTTCGGAGGCGTTCCTTCAACGCCATCTCTCCAGACGTAGTAGTCATGGTACGGATTGTCTTTGCTTTTTTTGGATTCTTGAAACCAAGGGTGTTCATCCGATGTATGGTTCAACACCAAATCCATAATGATCCGAATGTCTCGTTTCCCGGCTTCATGAATTAACTTTTCCATATCTTCCAAAGACCCAAACATCGGATCGATATCCTGATAATCTGAAATATCATACCCATAATCATCTTGAGGGGACTTGCAAACGGGTGATAACCAAATCGCACCGATGCCGAGTTCCTGCAAATAATCCAATCGGGACACAATGCCCTCCAAGTCGCCGATTCCATCTCCGTTACTATCTTGAAAGCTCCGTGGATATATTTGATATACTACGGTTTCTTTCCACCATTTTTTATTTTTCATGTTTCATTCAACCTCTCTTTCACACGAAACGTGGTTTATTTTCATCAACTCACAGCATCTCGTTATTCTTTGACGGATCCTACGACAATGCCAGTCACAAAGTATTTTTGCAGCAGCGGATAAATCAGCAATAGCGGGATGACAGCGACTACGATTTTGGCCGCATTCAGGTTTTTTTTCGAAATTTCAGTCAGGTTGCTGAGCTCACTGGAATTCGTGCCGGCTTGAAGCAAATCGGCAATATTCACGTTAAGGGACTGAATATAGGTCATTAGCGGATAATTGCTGACTTTGGTCATATAGATCAAACCGCTGAAGAAGTCATTCCATGTACCCACGATACTGAATAGAGCGACTGTTGCCAGCGCAGGAATGGACACAGGAACATACACTTTGAACAAGACCTGGAGCGGATTCGCCCCATCGATGAACGCTGCTTCTTCAAGCGCTTTAGGTACAGCGGAGAAGAAGTTCATCACGAGGATGACACTGAATATCGGGACAGCGCCTGGCAGAACAAGTGCCCAAATCGTATTCAACATATCCAGGTTTTTGATCAGCAGGTAACTCGGAATCATGCCTCCACTGAACAACATGGCAAAAATCATAATATTCATATAAATGTTTCTGCCTTTAAAATCCCTTTTCGATTTGGATAACGGATAAGCCATCAAAATAATCAGAGTCATGTTAAGCACAAGGGTAAGCGCGACACGTAGAACAGATATGCCAAAGGAACGCCAGAACTGTGGATCATCAATAATTTTGGTATACGCTGCAGTTGTAAAATTGACCGGAACGAGACCTACAGCATTCGCTGATACCGCCTCGCTGCTACTGAATGAAATGGCAACGATATTCCATAACGGAAGAAGGCAGGCCAATGCCAGCATGATGACGATGGCATAGATGACAAACCGGCCAATTCGATCTTTTAAGTTTGCAGAATAGGACACAGGTTTCGCCTCCTTAGAATATTTTCCGGTCCGTATATTTTTTGGCCAACTGGTTGGCAGACAAGAGTAAAACAATGCCGATCACGGACTTGAACAAGCCAACAGCCGTACCGAAGCTATACTGTCGCCCAACGAGACCGATCCTGTAGACATAGGTATCCAGAATATCGCCCGACTCATAGACAACCGGGTTATACAGATTATAGATTTGATCGAAACCGGCGCTCAAAATATTGGTCAGGCTCATTACACCCATGAGCAGAATAATAGGGAGCATGCCCGGCAACGTAATATGCCATACTTTTCTCCACCAACTGGCTCCATCCATTCCTGCCGCTTCATACATACCGGGATCAATCGACGTAATAGCAGCCAAATAGACGATGGAACTGTAACCAAACTCCTTCCACACGTCTGTTCCGATAATCAGTGGCTGGAACCAGGTGTTGCTGCCAAGGAAATTAATATTTTCCAGGCCAAAGAACGCCAACATTTGATTCACAATTCCGTCCAAACTGAACATGTTGACAACGACGGATGCCAGTACAACCCAAGATAGAAAGTGCGGCAGATAAACAATCGTCTGCACGGATTTTTTTACGTATTTAATACGAATTTCATTTAACAAAACGGAAAAAATGATGGCCATCATCGTTCCGAGCAGAATCTTGCCAATAGCAATCACCAAGGTATTGCTGACGACCTGTGCGATATCCGGCAGCTTAAACATATAAATAAAATGCTTCAGCCCTACAAATTCGGAGCCGAACATGCCCTTGGCGGGTATATAGTCCTGAAAAGCCGTAATGATGCCGACCATTGGAACATAGCTGAATACAAGCAAAAACAAAATGCCTGGCAGCATCATCATATGGTACATGGCACCGGCGCCAAGCCGGCCCCTTGCTTTCAAATTCCCCTGTTTCATGGATGAACCCCTTTCTTCAAGAAAGGCTGCGTATCGCAGCCCTGCCACTGTTCATGATGTTTATTGTTTTGATGCGACCTCGTCTTCAATTTCCTGAATGATTTGATCACCACCTTGTTTCTTCCAATTGCTGACGAATGTATCGAAGTAATCGAGCGGTTCTGAACCGGTCACGATTTTGATAAATGATTCCTGCTCCAACTTCGTCAGATTGGCCCACGTCTGTTTCATGCTTGATGTAGTTCCAGAGAAAGCAGGTGTCATCCAGACGAATTTGCTTTCCTGTGTCAGTTTGTCGATCAGTCCAACTCCGTTGATCCGCGAATGATATTTCGACCAAGCAGTCGCGTCATCCGTATCCATGTCGCTTAAATAGGTTTTGATACTTCCGATATTGTTCTTCGATTCGGTTGTACGAACCTCATCCAGGCCAATCTCTCCTTTAATCCCACGAACGACGTCAGAGTAATCATCCAGCAGCGATGTAGCCGAGTTGACTTCGATATTAAAAGGTCTCGTAGAACCGTCTACCCCGGTCTCTTGATACTTGGCAGCTTCCGGCATGGTTGCTGCGGCATCTTTATCATTAGCCAGTTTATCGTAGAACAGGTTTACAATCTTAACGGCCAGCTCAGGGTGTTCATATCCTTTTTTCACCACGATAAACTGATTGGATGGATTGGCATGTGCCACGTTGACATTGCCGTCTGCATCCTCCAACGTATACGCCGAGAATTTTGCATTTTTATCCATCTGCTTCACGCTGATCAGTCCCCAGTCAGGGATATGCCACGGTCCAAAAGCGATACCGCTTTGGCCATTGGTGTAGAGTGCAGTAATGTCATCAAACGTGCGGGTCCCAAATTGCGGGTCAATGATGCCATTCTTGAACCAATCCGCCATGATGCCCAGCATTTGCTTGGTTTCTTCTGTCGTGGAACCATACACGATTTTACCCTCTTCACCATTCATCCAATATTGCGGGAACGCTCCCTCGGTTGAGGCAACACCCAGCATGGTATAAGCAGAGCCATTATAATCTGTTGTATTCAGCGTGTTCACAAATGGAATACCTACCGGGTTCCCGGATTGGCCAGGATCTCTTTTCAGGAATTCCAGCGCTGTTTTCTCCACTTCATCCAGCGAGATGGTCCCGTCTCCGTCTGAATCAAGTTGAATTCCCAGCAGATCCAGCCAATCTTGACGGACCCAAACCATCGTTGGTGCGGAATCCAGGGAAGTCGCCGGAAGGCCCATCAAACGTCCATCTATCGTCGCATTGTCTAATGCACGGCCATCATAGGAATCATACATCTGCTTGATGTTATCCGTAGCATATTGATCATAAATGGCTGTCAGATCCTCAATCAAATCATTATCCACCAGTTCTTTCAGTTCATCTTTGGAATCGACGCGCATCATATCAGGCAATTCCCCGGAAGCGATGGCGAGCGAAACTTGACGGCTATAATCTTCACCATTGGCTTCAAATTGATCTGTAATCTGAGCGTTAAACGTGTCTTTGACCAGCCGAGTATACGCGTTGTTCTCATAGGTATCTCCAGCCGGCAGTTTCGGGTTGGCTGTGGTCACCCGTCCCATGGTTACGGTGATTTCGTCTTTATAAGCACTGAACGGATCTCCCGGCGTTACCTCATATTTGCCTGCTTCCTCTGCAGTAGGAGGATTGGAAGAGTCTCCACATGCCGCGAGGGTTGCAACCATCAAGGCAGACATGGACAGCACGGCCAGACGCTTCGTCAACCGTTTGCTTTTCATGGACCATTTTGTTCTCATCTAGTTCGATTCCCCTTTATTCTGATATCAATTTTGTTTACGCTTTCATTATAAAATGGAGTGAAGACCAATCGAGATAGGGATTGCACGTCCGTTTGGATAGAGAAATGGTTACAGTTTTCAGTGGTATTATAATACATTGGTTAGCTTGTGAGCATATACCCTACTTACTGACCTACATTCGTCTATCTATCCTTATTCTTGATCAAAAACAAAAGGCCGGCAGCTCCTAAAACAGGAAGCTGTCGGCCTTCATTTATCAAAAATCGATAAAATGTCTTTCGTATCATTTACATGACAGCCTACAACGATCATGGAATTCGGTCACTTTTCTCATTAAATGGATGTTCGGTCATTGGGAAGATATCCGCTATTTATTTCCTCTGCCTAGCTGCCGATACTCGCTTGGCAGAAGACCTGTCAGTTCACGGAAAATCCGGCTGAAATATTTTTCATCCGTATAACCCACCCGCTCCGCAATCCAGAAAATCGTGTTGTTCGTATTGAGCAAATACTCTTTGGACTTCTCTACCCGGATGAACCGGGAGTACTCATTAAAGGTTTTCCCCATCAGATCTTTGAAACATTGACTGAAATAGCTTCGGCTGATGTTGAGTTGTTGGGAGAGACCTGAAGCTGTATATGCCTGCTCCAAATCATGTTGCACGATCATCACCGCTTTTTTCACGGCATCGATGATTTCCGGTGAATATGAAGTCTGTTCATCGGTCTTTCGAATGCCTGCAGCAGTCTGCTTGATCCACTCTTCGACCTCGAACCAGGACTCGAAAGAATGGATCATGGAGATTCTTCCAAGCGTAGTTTGGGCAAAAAGGTGGTTCCACTCCATAACGATCGAGTACAGCAATCCCATCAACTGACCTTTATGTAATCGTAATGATTTGAACTGGTCAATAAGTTGGTTGTAGTAACTGTCATGATGGGTCCATAGTGTTTGGAACCAACTTTGCTTAATCCGGTCAATGTCCTCATCCTGCGGTTCTTTTGAAAATATGTCTCCCTCTTTCATCGAAACGGGAATGACTTGGTCACTGGGGTTGTACGCATAGAATAAAGACGTCTCTGTATAATTCATAATCCAGTTTTTGATTTGCGACCACGTTCGCTCTTGTACATCAGACAAAACCAACAACGTACTTTGGGGGACTTGATTCAGGGATTCCTTTAATTGATGAAAAAGTTGATCCTCTTCGTACTGGGGTACTGCCCACATCCAGCTATTCCGCTCAACCTCCCACCTTATCTCATCTTCATGCGCAGTTAGCTCCATTGTCCACGTATGTTCTGATTTGCGATCCAGTGAAACAAGTGCATACACATTTCGATAATGGACATTAATTACATTCTGTGAAGGCATCTTTATTTTCGTGTTCGTCAACCCGTTAATTCGGGTATGTATCCGATGCAGAACATGTTCGAATTGCTCTTTTTCCAGCTGGACTTTGGCTATATAGTCGATGGCTCCCAGCCTGAGCGCTTCCTGGATATAATCGAAATCCTGATGCAGTGTTAACACAACGATATGAAGTTCCGGATAGAGCTGCCTCGCAGCATGCATCAGTTCAATCCCTGACATTACCGGCATGGCAAGATCCGTCAACATTAGATCGACCGGTTGGGATTTCAGAAAATCCAGTGCTTTCGCCCCGTTACTTGCTTCTCCTACAACTTCCATGTTGAACTCGTTCCATGGCATCGCAGAGCTAATGCCTTTGCGTACCAGCTTATCGTCATCCACAATCAATACCTTAATCATGCCGAGATATCTTCTCCTTTAATAGGCAATATGAGCAGTATGCTTGTCCCCGTTCCCACTTCACTCTCGATCACCAGTTGTGCTTGATCCCCGTACTGTGCCTTCAACATACGGTGAACGTAATTGAGTCCTATACCCATCCCTACTTTTTGTTGTTCAGCTACACGATTGTTCAGCAGTTTATGAATGGCTTCCTCGGTCATGCCTGCACCATTATCTTGTATCATAATGTTCAACGTTTCAGTGCGTGTAACTTCAATTTGAATAAAACCTTCGTCACTCAGTCCATGATATAGCGAATTTTCAACCAGCGGTTGCAAAATAAAGCGAGGCACAGGAATTTGAAGCACTTGTTCATCTGCAGTAATGCGGACATCAAATTCAAAGTCATATCGAATTTGCTGCAAAATCAGATACTGCCTTAACGCATCAATTTCCTCTTCCATCGTGGATACTTGCCCTAATTTGCCCAAATTGTAATACAACAGCTTGTTCAAGGACTGCACCAGCTTGTCGATCTCCCCTTGTCCGTTCATGACGGCCAGCCAGTGCACCGTATCCAGCGTATTCATCAGAAAGTGCGGGTTGATCTGATAGAGCAGTTTTTCCACTTCCAGGTCTGCACGAATCTTCTCTTTCTGCTGCACTTCCTTGAAGAGGTCACCGATTTGATGCTGCATATTGGAAAATTCACCCAGCAGAAAATCAAATTCGGGAATCTGAGTTCGAGCTCGGCTCCCTGTCGATTGTGGATTCTTGGACATCCCATTGATTTCGGAATGGAAGAGTCCGAGTGGTTTGTAGACCATCTTCCACAGAAGCCAAGCAAGAAATACGGTAAAACCAAGGAAAAATAAAGCGACCAGCAATATTTGAAGCAGCCACTGGTTTTTCTCCTGTTGATATTGAGCCTGTGAAATGACCGATACGACACTCCATTTCTGTGAGGAATCCTCTTTAAACCAGTGGTACCCGCGGGATATTCCGTCCTTCACAGGGTCGACTGTTAAGCTGGAGAAATTCTCCCCGACCTTCATGGCTTCCGGTATTTCACTGTACACAATGTTGCCTTCTCCATCCAGGATCAGATGAGATAAAGCGCCGTTGTATTGATTGTAACCCAAGATATCCTCTGTAAGACGAAAGCCGGATTCTACGTAAATGTACGCATCGTCCCTTTTGGGAAGTTGTACTCTTCGCATAGCAGACAGAACGAGTTTGTCATCGAATCGATTCATGCTGATATGGGGACCATAGTACTTAATTCCATAGGTTTGGAAGAGCACAGGCAAAGACTCAGGAGAAAAACGATCCTTGACCGGAAAGTTACCGAACTGCGTAGTGCCTTCTTTCTGGAAGTAATATAAGGTCAAACCGATATTTGGATTGGTAAACGTGACAACGCTTAACTCGCTCTTTAATTCGTCCCTGGCATCGATCAATTCGAAGATATCGGAGGACGGATTCAAAAATTCATCCATCCTTTTGCCTACAGTGCCACTGTAAGACAATTGCTGCGTAACGTGATTCAGATTGGTGATTGAATTCTCCAATGAGGATGTCACCTGCTGTAAATTGCTACGGATGCCATCATCGATCTTATTTGCGAAAATGGAGTCAATAGTATAGTAAGAAATTGCAAATATGCTGATAAAGGGGATAAACGCACTGAGAAAGAACAATAAAAAGATTCTTTTTTTAAGTGTCATTTTGACCTGTTCTCCTTCTAAAAATGAAACAACAAGCTCCTACTTATGGAAGCTTGCTGTGAATATACATACAGCTATACCGATTATCGTTTTCCTCATAGCCCTCGGCCATTTTGAAGCATGTCGGCATTTCAATCCTTCAGGAGGGCACAAATCAGGACAATCTGTCTGTGTCCTGTCCAAGTCCAATTTTCTTTCATAATTATAGATTGATATTCAAATTAGTCAAACACTTTCATACTGAACGGTGCCACAATGCTGCCCGTTAGCCAACCATGCAGCGCAAAATCAGCGCTGCATCACAGAGAATGAAAATTTTAGCTCGGTATTTTATACTGGAAGTACGGCTGGGAGAGGAAGGTCGATGAACTATGGTGCGATTAGAGCCCATCCGCTAGTCTGACTCCAACGACCACGGTGCACCACTGAATGTTGCTCCCGCTGGGAAGCACTCATAGTAGATTAATCCTATTCTGGTTGTTGCACCAGTCTCCAATCATGATGCCGTAGAAAGGTTGAATGGCGTGGATGTAATTATTACATACCCTTACCCCGTATGGGTATGTTATAGTTTGTTTGTAAGAATAGAATCCCACTCCAAAGGAGAGATCATCTTGAAAATCGCAATCATGCTTTTCGATGGAATCACAGCATTAGATGCAATTGGTCCATACGATGTATTTGCTGCTACACTGAAATGTGAAGTGAAGTTTGTCGCTAAGAAAAAAGGGTTAATCAAACTGGACTCAAATATGGGTTATTTGCATGCCGATTACAGTTTTTCTGAAGTTACTTCAGCTGATATTCTCGTTGTTCCAGGTTGCAGTCCGCCAAATTATAAAACTCCAATGAATGACGAAGAAACGTTAAATTGGATTCGCCAAATACATGAAACTACGAAATGGACCACGTCGGTTTGTAACGGCTCTCTGATTTTGAGCGCCGCAGGCTTGTTAAATGGAATCGTAGCCACCAGTCATTGGGGATCCTTCGACCTGCTTCAATCTCTTGGAACAATTCCAACAGATGAAAGAGTGGTTCGTCAGGGCAAAATCGTTACAGCAGCCGGTGTCTCCTCTGGTATTGATATGGCACTTCAATTAATAGCATGGGAATTGGGAGATGATATGAGTAAAGGAGTCCAGCTGATTTTGGAATACGATCCTCAGCCTCCGTTTGACACGGGTTCCCCAAAGAAAGCGCCTGCTTTATTGGTAGAACAAATAAGAGGGATGTTACAAGAGTTTGCAAAACGGGAGCCCAATTTATAAATCACAAATAATTCAGCATATTCTCAATAGCGTTATTGGGGTAGGTTGGGGTAGGTTGGGGTAGGTTGAGGTAGGTGTAAGGTATCTGAGCAAGACCTCATTCCGGTATTAACGTGGCTTAAACGTTCAATATTGTTAGTACTTGGTAGCGGAAATATCCAAAGGTGCTCCTTCTTTTTTATAAATCGGGATCATTTGAATTAAAGAGAAACCTCTCATTGGATGCACCCCGGTGCTATATCTCATTAGTAGAATGTACAAGTCTTAGCACGTTAAATTGCATAGTTACTAATTTTTCAAAAAAAGTTGTATGTGTCTTCGTTTCTAACGGTTACCCCTTAGCGGGGTGAAAACTGGTTATTTTAATGTTCAAATCCTCTTAACAGTGTAAATCTGCGTTTTGCTGGCGGTGCCCCACTAACGTCTCCCGATAGTTCAATGCTCTGAACTTGTTGTGATTAGAAGGACAAGTCCAAAAAAAAATATATCCAAATAAGACGGCGCCCCAAAAGGTGTTTCCAAAAGTATCATCACCATGCTTAATTTTTTTCAGAAGTGCCACTGTATTCACATAAAGGATAACACTTGCTATCGGGAGACTGAAGACAAAAAAGACTAGCATTAATTTAAGCTCATTAGACACCGTTGTCTCGATCTTGGGTATGCGGGAACAGAAGAAGCGTGTGGAACAGCTCTCCAAGTGT